>JAPLOA010000034.1 GCA_026400835.1 Planctomycetales bacterium
AGTCTTTCCTCGGTGAATTGCCGGAACGAGGTTTCAACCCGGTAGCCAAGCTGAAGAGCCGCTGACAATCGCTGGTATTCGGATTCTGTAATGCCGGTGACTTGCAGATCCTCGTACGAAAGCTCGGCCAGCGTCTCAATTCGTTCACCAACCTGATCAGCAATGCGTCTGGCAATCCCCTTACGACTGACGACGGCCCTGATAACGTCAACGATCGTGGTTGAAGTGTTCATTGTTCATCCTCGTGAGCAATTCCAGGAAGTCGGCTTCCATCAGGACAGTTCCTGAGTGGTGCTGACCGAACCTTGAGATTCACCTTGAGGACTAAAGAGATTCGCGGAATTGTTTCCGGTGGATACAAACACCGGGGTTGGCCGGTCTATCCGCTTCTATATCCTCACGTTACTTCAGCGCTCGCTGAACATCGCGAAGAATCTTGCGCTTCGTGGTTTCGCTAAGCGCCGGCCAGGCTTCAATCAGCCCCTGCAGATCAGAATCGAAACCGATTGCCCCTGCCTGTGCCCCTGGTACTTCAGAAACTGCCGTTTGCCCCGTGTTTTCTGAATTGTTTCGAGTCCTGGCCGGGTTATTCTCTACCACTTGAAGACGCTGTGATTTCTCGTTTTCAGGGGCTTCTTCGATGTCATCCGACGTAGAAAGCGACGCAGTGCCGTCGTTTGCGGATGCCTGCTGCGTCGGATTTTGCGTCGCTTTTTCAAAGTGCGAATCCGTCACGTGGAGATAGTGCTTCTGTGCGACCTTTGGGCTGTTGCCCATCCATTTGCAGACTACGTGCGTCGGAAATGTTTCCTCAAGCTCGGTCTGCCTGCTGGCTCGCATGTTCTGGAACAACTTCGGCCATGGTTTCAGGCCAGCCCTTTCGATGATCTTCATTAGGGTCGTCCGAAGATTTTGGCTGTCGCTTCGATATCGAGTGATCACGAACTCGGAGTTTTCCTCCGCCGTTTCCCAAGCTTCATTGAGCAGGGTCTGAAGCTCAGGGAAGAATGGGACGACTCTTGTCTCCTTCCCCTCGTATCCTTCAGTCTTTGGAGAATGGACCACAATCCGGTCTGTATCCCACAGAATATCGGTCCACCGCAGTCGCACCATTTCGGATGGGGTTCGCAAGTGCCCAATATCGTGTAACAACGCAGCAATTCGGACGACCTTCCGCCAGTATTTCTTTTCTGCAAGCTGCTCGGCAATTCGATTGTTAACATCATCCGTCACGCGTGAATCGAAAATGCTGTCGAAGATTTTCCCAGCGAATTCCATCACTCCCATGGAATGTTCAAAGCGATTGTGTACCGCCCCGGGATAAACCTGGTAGGACATCGCCAATTG
Source organism: Planctomycetales bacterium (assembly GCA_026400835.1). Lineage (GTDB taxonomy): Bacteria > Planctomycetota > Planctomycetia > Planctomycetales > Planctomycetaceae > SXXK01. The sequence continues at coordinate 1,348 of JAPLOA010000034.1, forward strand.
ATGAATGCAGCGAAGTCGCTGGAACGGACGACTGTCAATCAATCGCTTCTCCAGGATGTCAAAATGGACGAATCCATGGATTGCATCCCGCACTTCGTGTTTCAGCTTCGCCATGGATTCACTCCAAATTCAACACTTCAATCCAAACATGAGCTGCAAAACGCCGTTCAATAGTACTGCACAATGTACCCATAAGCCTTGTCGAACAATTCCTGATCCGTGTGCAGCTTGTAACGTAGCAGCGTTCGCCGGAGTTCTTTCTGAACCAGCCGCTCACCGGCAGTCGTGTGCTGCCAGTCGGGGAAGCGGACTTTCTTCACGATCTCATCGATATCGTTCACGATACGTTCCACGATGATGTGAGTCGCCGTGGACTTGGCATCCTGGAACAACTCCGTCAGAGCTTCCTTTGCTCGGTCGCGTTCCTCTTCCGGATCGGATTCGTTCTCAGCCGCCACGACCTCTTTGGCAAGCTCCAGAATCTCTTTCAGGAACTGCAGGCTATTCAGGAAGCCCTGTTCGTGCCGTTCTTTGACCTTCTCAAGTCGTTCACCAAGAGCCTTGAACTTCGGATTCCCTTTGTGCTTCCGCAAGCGAGCGATCAGCTTGATCTCGATCTCTCTGCCGCGTTTCTCCGGATCTTTGTCGCCCAGGATTTCCTCAAGCACCTGGGCATCCAGAACCAGCGTCTCGACGTCGTCCCGCACGGAATCCAGATGCACGTTCTGATTGATCAATTCGACCGTTTTTGCCCCCAGAGCATGCCACAGCAGCTTGCCGTTGCCACTCGGAGGCTTCACGGACTCGTAAACCTGCGTCAGCCACTTGTAGTCCTTTTCGTAAGCACTCAGGATCGAATCTGGTGACAAGGCCTCCCAGATCGTCCCCAGCACGTTGTATTCCCCAGCGAACTTATCACGGACTTCGTTGTTCGGCAGGCACTGCTGAGCCGCCATCAGGCCCTCGTAGCCTCCCACGCTGCGATCGACGCCGGAAAAGAAGGCCAGACACTTCTGAACCTGCACCGGAAGAGCCTGTCGCAGCTCTTCAATGTTGCTGACAACCTGCTGCACGGCCTTTTCGTCAAAGTCCAAGGCCTGAGCGACATCGTCGAAGATGCCGATGTAGTCGACGATCAGGCCATGAGTCTTCTCCTGACCGAACGTGCGATTTGTCCTGCAGATGGCCTGCAGGAGATTGTGATCCTTCATCGGCTTGTCGAGATACATGACCTGCAGGATCGGTGCGTCAAAGCCCGTCAGCAGTTTGCTGGTGACAATGACGAACTTCAGCGGATCAGCCGGATTGCGGAATCGGTCCAGCAGCTTCTCTTCGGCATCTTTATCGCGGATGTGGTCTTTCCATTCCGGCGGATCGTTCTGAGCACTGCTCATCACGATGGCACTGGCATCCAGGCCGATCAGTTCATCCATCACTGCCTTGTAGAGCACACAGCATTCGCGATCGAAGACCACGACCTGAGCCTTAAAGCCATTCGGCTCAATCTTCTGCTGGAAGTGCGTGACGATGTGATTGACTACCGCACGGACTCGTTCCGGGTTCTTCACCAGCACGGCCATCTTGGCGGCTCGCTTGGCCAGGTCATCGCGATCCTGTTCGTTCAGCCGTCCGGTGATCTGACGATAGGCTTCGTCCATCGCGGCCTTGTCGATCTTCAGCTTCACTTCAGGAGCTTCAAAGTGAAGCGGCAGCGTGGCTTTGTCGCGAATCGATTCCTGGAACGAGTAGCGGCTCATATAGCCTTTCTCGTCTTCCTCCGCACCGAAGGCCCAGAATGTGTTCTTGTCGGCTCGGTTGATCGGCGTGCCCGTCAGACCGAACAGAAACGCATTCGGCAACGCTTCCCGCATCTTGCGTCCGAGATCGCCTTCCTGAGTTCTGTGAGCTTCATCGACCAGCACAATGACGTTCGAACGTTCATTCAGCTTGCCGCCCGCTTCGCCGAACTTGTGAATCGTGGTGATCAGGACTTTGCGAACATCCTGAGCCAGCAACGTCTGCAGTTCCGTGCGAGTCGCCACGCCGACCATGTTGGGTACATCGGCAGCGTTGAACGTGGCCGTGATCTGCGTATCAAGATCAATACGATCCACAACTATGATCACTGTTGGATTGCCGAGCTTCGGATGCAGTCGCAGCTTCTGAGCCGCGAAGACCATCAGCAGCGATTTGCCGCTTCCCTGGAAATGCCAGATCAGGCCTTTCTTCGGATAACCTTTGATAACTCGATCGATCAGCTGATTCGTCGTGAAGTACTGCTGATAGCGGCAGATGATCTTGATGCGGCGATGCTTCTTGTCGGTCGCAAAGACCGTGAAGTTCTGCAGGATGTCCAGCACAACTCCGGGCCGCAGGATGCTTTCAATCGTTCGACGCACATCGGCGATGGAACCTTCAGGATCATTCTCGCGAGTTCTCCATGGTCCCCAGATGTCGATTGGCATGCGAATGGAGCCGTAGCGAAACAACTTGCCCTCAGTCGCGAACGAAAACACGTTCGGCACAAACATCGCCGGAACCTGTTTCTCGTAGATCTCATGCACCTGATACGCCGCATCGAACCACGTCACTGCACTGCGAGTCGGCGTCTTGGCCTCACCGATAATCAGTGGCAGCCCGTTGACCAGGAACACGACGTCAAACCGCTTCTCGACCGAACCGGCTCGAAAAGTCCACTGGTTCGTGACCACGTAGCGATTCTGCGACAGGTTTGAAGAATCGATCAGTCGCACGGTCACATGTTCGCCGTTGGGACCAAACGGCATGGTCTTCTCACCCCGCAGCCAGGCCATGAAGTTTTCATTGGCCCGAACCAGCCCATCGCCCTGAACTGACAGCAGGATTGCTCGCAGAGCGTAGATAACTTCGTCCGCTCGATCAGGCTGAGCTGCAATTTCGGGATTGAGACGAATCAAAGCGTCTCGTAGCCACGCTTCGACCATCACATCGCCCGGCTGCCGAGGCACCTCGATGACCGCATGATAATCCCACTTCACCGGCGTCGAAGCCGCCTCGGCCAAATCTCCACCGAGTGATCCACCCCAACCCGGTTCCGCGTCTTCGTGCAGCACCAAAGGCTTGCTAGCGCCCTTGAAGCCAGTAAGCCGTTTGCACAGGTGTGCAGGGCTTGTTCCAAGTCTTCGTCACTGCTCAACAATGCTCGCAGGCCAGATCCGGCGTTCGCCGCAATCGCTTTCCATTCCAGCGGAAAGCACGCTGCAAGAGCCGCCTGCCAAGCATCGGCCCATGGGCTGTAATCATTCAAGTCCGCCAGAATCGTAATCGCAAGAACTCGTCCGAGGTCTTTGTTGCTGCGTTTGATCGCACGCTCTGCAAACAGGGAACTCATCAAGTCCGGTTTGATGATCGGATGCTCCAGGAGGTTTGCGAGAACCATGTTCACGGGCTGAGCATAACGAATTCCAAGATCAGCCACTGGAAGCGGTTGATGAGCGATGACGGAAAGAAAGCGGAATGTGGGTAATCCAAAATGTCCCTGAGGCAATTCCAGTCGGGTCCATTCTTTCCCCTTCACCTCGCTGGATTTGGGTACCGTGAGAAGTTCGAGAAACCACGCCTCGGCGGCAGTCTGTTCGACTCCCGGAGGATACAGCCTAACGACTGGAAGTTTGTCGACCGGAGTTTCCGCCGTTCCTGGTGAGGTCGCAGCCTCTCCGGCTTGCTGGGACCAGCCTGCTTCTAAGAGTTGAGCCGCAAGGTTTTGGCCGGTGCCTACAGCCGCGTGAAACGGTTCCAGCACACAGTCAATGTCCTTCGTGCGAACGGCTTTGCTGGAGTCCTTGCCAAAGAAGTGGAATCCGGCGGCAAGGCTGCCAATGATGACAATATTGGGATGACAGTCCTGTGGAACGGCCTCGGCCACGGCTTTCAGGACCTGGAATGGTGAGAGTTTGCTCATACTTTTGTCCGCTGTTTCAAGAATGCCAAGAACTCCATGGCCTGCGATTCCATGCGTGATTCGTGAAGATCAAGCAGGCATTCGACTTCATCCGCCCACGACAACCCTACGTCGCTAGAGGTGAAGAACATTTCCTTGCGGAAGAGCACATGGACGGCTACCTGTGGAAGCTCCCGGCGAGGGACCGGCTTGAGGCCCGGATCCAGCTTTCGAATGATCGCGGGGACGTTCTTTTGCATTCGAGCATCCACAATGAGATCCAAGCGAGGATTCCCGATCAGATCAAATGCCGGACAGTAATGTCGTGTCCCGAAGGTTCCCCCGACAGCAACGCCGGGCGGACGCAGATCACGCAGCTTGTCCATAAGCAACTCAGTGGGCCGTGAGTGACCATTGGCGACAGCAAAGCCCTGAGTTGAACGTACATCTCCACTTCGAGCCAACAGCTTGAACCATTCTTCCTGAGGGAACGACCGCAGCGAAACGCTGCGATCTGAAAAACGAAAAAGCCATGGTTGCAGTTGGACCAGTGCCTCGGCAATTGAAGGATAACTGAATCCCGTTTGCTCGCCGAGTTCTTTGAGCTTCGTTGGGCAGGCCTTACGAAACCAATGAATCAGGAGAACACGCAGTACGTCGGTAATCGCATCAGATGTTCGTCCTGAGGGCCGAGTTGAGCGATTGGATGCATGCTCAACCACGTACTGAAAATGCTTCTTTGCTGCAGCGGGGACGTCGCCCAACGTTGATTGCAACTCGTGCTCTTTGCTAACTATGACCGATAGACGTTCAAGGATTTCGGGTTTCAGAATGGATTTCAGCCCATCCCATTCCGTTTGAAGCTTGGCTTGGCTGATCGCGGGATCCTGAAGAATCAGCACGACGTGGCGAACATCTTTCCCAACTGCACATCGAGCAATCTCAAGACAGGCAGCTCGCAATCGCCGGACGTCCCTTGGTTCTCGAAGGACAAGAAAGAAGATATCTCCGAGCATCGCGTCAAAGCGGATGCCGGGGACATTCGTAAGGGCAATTTCGAAGAGAAAATCACTCATGAAACAAAGATGCAACTTTAATTTTAAAGTTGCAACTTAATTCGAAGTTGCAACTTTCGTTTTCAGGAAATATTCAGGAATACTTGGGCAAATGAGCAATCCTCAATGCGAGATCCAGTTGAAAGCGGGCGGTCTCGGGAGATTCGTGATGCAGCTCACTTCGGGTCGACATAGGGGGTAACTTCGGGGGTTCTGACCACAATTGGCTATTGGTGGCTTAGCTCATTGGGAAGCTCCATCAAGGAGCTTGCTTAGAGCCGTGCGGACATCGGCAGAACTCTTCAACCATGCCGTGAGTGCTTCAGGAAGTGCTGTCGCCTGAGCAGCCGCATTGTCATCGCTAGTCTGTGTCGTTTCGGCGGAAACGTACAACGGAATGCTGAGGTTGCCGTCTTTCTCCAGGATCGCTTTGTTCGTCACGACCTTTGCAAAGCCGTCCACATCCTTGAACTTTTCGTAAGCCTTCACGATGCGTTCGATGTGGTCGTCTGTCAGGAAGCTTTGAGCCCGTTCGCGAGTCACTTCGCCGACCGCATTGATCAACAGAACCTTGTTCTTGCGAGCTTTGGGTTTACCCGTTCGGCAAACGACGACGCAGGCTTCCATCGGCGAGTTGTAGAACAGATTCGGTCCCAGGCCGAGCACGCATTCGATGACATCGGCTTCGATCATTTTGCGACGCATCTCGGCTTCTTCCTGCCGAAACAGAACACCATGCGGAAACAGAATCGCACAGCGTCCGTTCTTCGGCGTCAGACTGCACTGGATGTGCTGCCAGAATGCATAGTCGGCTCGGCCCTGCGGCGGCGTGCCGTAAAGATTCCGGCCCCAGGGATCAGCAGCGAATGCATCGCGATCCCACTGCTTGATCGAATACGGCGGATTTGCCAGCACCACATCGAATTGCTGCAGTTGATCTCCCGCGACAAGCTTTGGTTCAGCCAGAGTGTCACCGCGTTCGATTCGAAAATCTTCGATCCCATGCAGAAAGCAGTTCATGCGAGCGATCGAAGATGTCATCAGGTTCCGCTCCTGACCGAACAGCTTCACATTCCTCCATTCCTTTTTCTGCTTGCGCAAATGCGTCACACAAGACAGCAGCATTCCACCTGAACCACAGGTCGGATCGTAAACCGATTCACCCGGCTGCACGTCCAGCATTTCCGTCATCAGATGTACGACAGTTCGGTTTGTGTAGAACTCCGCTGCAGTGTGTCCGGAATCGTCAGCAAACTTCTTGATCAGATACTCGTATCCCTGCCCCAGTTCATCTTCCGGCAGATTGGCAACGGTCAACTCCAGCGTTGAGAAATGCTCGACCAGGTCTCTCAACATAGCATCTGAAAGTCGGTCCTTGTTCGTCCACTGAGCGTCACCGAAGATTCCGTACAGCTTGTCCGGATTGGCCGTTTCAATCGAACGCATTGCCGACTGCAGCGCTGCCCCAACGTTCTTTGCGGCTTCCCGAACATTGTTCCAGTGCGCCGCTTCTGGAATCTGAAACCGGTGATTCTCCGGATAAGCCGCGAACTCTTCATCGCCGCCAGATTCCGTCAGAGCCGTGGCTGTTTCCTCATCGAAAACATCGCACAGACGCTTGAAGAACAACAGCGGAAAAATGAACTGCTTGTAGTCGCCCGCATCAATCGTCCCACGCAGCAGGACGGCTGCGCCCCAGAGGTAAGATTCGAGCTGTTGTTGAGTGATGCGTTGTGTCATTGAAGCAGCCCTTCTCGCTTCAGGATCTGAATCAACCGATCCTCTGCCTCAAATGCTGCCGCCGCACTTTCTTTCAGACGGTCCATCGCTTCGTCCACAGTCAAAACTTCCTGCTCGACCATTGGTTCAACATACCGCGGAATGTTCAAGTTGTTGTCATTCGCTGCGATGTCCTCCAGCGTCACGACCCGTGCGACGCCATCGACATCTTTGTAGTCGCGATACCAATGATAAATGCGGTCGACATGTTCCGGCAGAAGTTCGTTCTGGGCTCGTCCCGTCTTGAACTCCTTCGAAGCATCCAGAATGAGCACCTTCTTCTTTCGGTCTTTGGCCTTACGCTGTCGGAAGACCAGGATGCAAGCCGCGAGGCCCGTGCCATAGAACAGATTTGGTCCGAGCCCGATCACGGCATCGAGCAGATCCATGCCGAGAATCTTCTCACGGATCTCGCCTTCTTTGCCCATGCGGAACAAGGCCCCGTGAGGCAACACGACGGCCATGCGTCCAGTCTTCGCAGCCATCGATTTGATCATGTGCTGGACCCAGGCATAGTCGCCGCTCTTTCCTGGCGGCATTCCTGCAAAGTTGCGGCCCCACGGATCGCTGGTCCAGACTTCGTCGCCCCATTTCTCCAGCGAGAAGGGGGGATTGGCAATCACGCAGTCGAACGTCGCCAGATCATCTCCTGAGAAGAACGCGGGACTGCGAAGCGTGTCACCTCGCACGACCTGAAAGTCAGATGCTCCGTGCAGGAACAGATTCATGCGAGCAATGGCCGACGTCGTCAGGTTCTTTTCCTGAGCGAACAGTTTGCCCCAGAGAGTGCGGTCGTCGCCATGGTTCTCTTTCACGTGCTGAATCGCTTCCAGCAGCATGCCCCCAGTCCCGCAGGCCGGATCGTAGATCGATTCGCCCTCCTTTGGATCAAGAATATTGACCATCAACTGGACAACGGAACGCGGGGTATAGAACTCACCGGCCTTCTTGTTGGTCGCGTCGGCGAACTTCTTGATCAAGTATTCATAGGACTGCCCCAGAATGTCATCCTGAGCCGCCTGATTTCCGAGATTGATCTTCGAGAAGTGTTCGATCAAATCCCGGAGCAACTTGTCCGGCAAACGCTCTTTGTTCGTCCAGGCTGCATCGCCGAAGATTCCATACAGCGTCTCCGGGTTGGCTTTCTCAATGCCTCGCATCGCTTTCTGCAATGCCTGACCGACATTAGTGGCAACTTTGCGGACGTCTTCCCAGTGGCAATCCTCGGGAATCTGAAAGCGATAGTTCTGCGGAAACAGAGCGTACTCTTCGTCGCCGTCTGATTCACTCAGTGCGGCTTGATACTCCTCATCATGGACGTCTGAGATTCGCTTGAAGAACAGCAATGGAAACACGTAAGTCTTGAAATCCGCAGCATCCACCGGCCCTCGCAGAATATTGGCCGCCTCCCAGAGGTGCGATTCCAGCGACGAGAGCGTGATTGATGCTTCGGAGATCTTCTGGCCATCTGTCGTTGATGGAAACTCCAACTGCTGCTGCTGCGTGCCACTTCTCTGGCGATTATCGCTGCTGGAGGAAGCTGATTTTGCAGATCGCTTTTTGGCCATTATCCCTACTTTTTTCACTGCCATTCACTTCATCAAGTGTGGATGGCTCAGAACTCCCGACGTGAATCCAGGATGTTAACGCGCTGCGGCGCGTTCATCAGCCAATCACAGCACCTCCCTGGGGGCGACATTGTACCTCTGCAGCTCCCCGATGCTACGCAACAAGAAACATTGAGAGGAAATCATGAACATCGCACTCGCAGTGACTGACCATCCTTCCAGAGCACGGCTGTCGTTGTTCAGCAGAGATTTGCGCAATCAAATACGATCCTGGTTCTCAAAACCGTCAATCCGGTGAGCCATTCTTCGCGTTCTGACTCAGAGAATCCGCTCTGTCTTCTGTCAGACGACTCCGGATGTATCTTCAAGAAGTGAACTCTTTTTCCACGGACAATTCGCGTTATGAGTCAAGAAAAAAGCAGTCAACGGAAGGTCAGAGCGGTCGGGACCTTAGTTCCAGACATTCTGAAGGGTGGCCGCCAAGTGATGATCTTCGGAGCATCGCATCCCCCCAAATCGGATGAAAAGCAGAAACCCACTGCTGATGAATACCTACAAGCCAATTCGCCACCAGAGTCCGAGTGATCTCAGCGTCAACCTGCGACCACAGCAGCTTCTCGCACGCCTTTGCGCAAAGAACAAGCCAAATAAGCCCCCTAAACTGCAGTTACTGGCGTGTTTTTGCGCCATTTCAGCGCTGAAATACGCCGGAAAGATCCATGTTTGACCACTCGCAGAAGAGTTCGACGACTATTCCTCGATAGACAGTCTCTCACGTCTCCAGGAAACACCTCGGAACTATTCCAGGAAGCGCTTCCTCAGTTCCTCTGGGAAACACCATTCAAACGTCTGCGAAGAAACGTTTCCCAACTTCCTCAGGAAACGCCTCGCCTTGATCGTCCGGGATAGATCCACTTCGGTTGATGACTGAACACACTGTCATAACGTGCTTTCGGCGACTCTCCGAGATCTGTCAAAATGCTAAACGTATCGATCGCATCCAAAGCTGGCATTCTTCTCTATCCGCTGCGTCGCACTCCATCCGTCAATGTAGTGCAGCACGCCTGTCGCCACCGTGGAGGCAAGTAAACGCAACAATGCTGCCTCCATTGGATACGAATCTGATCTGCAGCAAGCTTTCCACGTTGCGGCAGAGCGGTGCCAAAGTCATTCGCCCTCGGTCATTCAGTCGATACGTTATAGCGATTCCTCCAAATCGCCCAAGGCAATCAGTGACTGCCGAACCTCTGGGGACAACTCTTCGCACGCCAGAATGAATTGCCGAATGTCCGACCACTTCGGACTGTTCCGGAATCCCTTTACGTCGGATTCTGCGTCGCCTTTCTCGAAACATGCTGTATTCCCCGTGTTTTTCGCACTCCTTCGAGTCCTGGCCGGGTTATTCTGTTGATGCAAAAAATTGCTGATTGATACTCAGACCCCCGCAGAACTCTCGTATTTTGCGGGGGTTTTGCATTCGCGGAATCGTGAGTCTTCGGTGCTTTCCACGGCTGCGTTCTGACGAGCCTATGGCAACTTACTTTGTTCGGTGAATTCTTTCTCAGCCACAATGGTCCTGCGGGCTGCGATGATCCACTCTCTTCACGGCCGTTCCGTGCCGCGTCGCCACTATTTTTCATCTTTGCTTCGAACGGATACGAAAAATTCGCCCCGCACGGTAAAAGACTTCACTAACGTCCCTCGAAGCGAGGTGCGCGTTTGGTGGAGAATGCATTGAGGCCTTCCTGAGCGTCAGGAAGTTCGAGACAGCGAAGATAAGCTTCGGTGTCTGCTCGATATGCCACTTTGGGCTGAGATCCTTCGTCCAGATGCACCAGTCGTTTTGTTTCCCGCAATGCGGCGGCTGGCATTTGCAACAATCTCTCGGCCAGCTGAATTCCCCGTTTCAGCAGAGCCGCACCAGAGACTACTTCGTTGACCAGCCCCCATTCGAACGCTCGGGCCGATGTGATTGGTTCGCCCATCAGACAGAGCTCTAATGCTCGCGATTTGCCGACCAGTGCGGTGAGTTGAGCGATCCCGTAACCCGGTGGCCAGCCCAGTCGAATCTCCGGCATTGCGAATCGAGCACTGTGCGTCGCGATGCGAAGATCGGCGGAGTAGGCTGCGACACAGCCTCCACCAAAAGCATCGCCATTGATCAGGGCTACCACCGGCTGCGGCAAACGCTCGAAAGCCAGATACATTTCTGCCTGACGGAGGCTTAACGTTCTTGCCGTGTCAACTGAGAGTGACTTCAACTCCTTCACATCGTCGCCTGCGCAGAAAGCAACACCAGCCCCGGTCAACAGCACGACGCGCACCTCTTGCGGATGGCCCAGGAGCCATCCCACGAGCATTTCAAGCTCACTGGTCATCTCCACGTTGACAGCATTCAGTGATCGAGGCCGGTTCAGGGTGACAGTGGCAATGCGATTCGCAACAGTGACCAGCAACGTTTTGAATTCCGGCAGCGAACCGGTATTGGCCCGAAGCGTCATCGCGCGTCCTGTATCTTCTGTGGTCTTCTGAAGATTTTCGATAATGCGGCTGACCTGAACCAACGCACGAGTATGAGTTCCGCGGCCAAGAAGTCGATCTCCGGCCCACGCTTCAATATCGAAACTGATGCGGCGGCCGTCGATTTGGGTGACGATCGCTTTCCCGATCACAGCCGCCCCGATGCCAGCTCCGCCAACGTGCTGAATGTTGACTTCTGTGCCAACGGACTCTTCACCGGGCTCAAGAAACGGCCGCAGAGCTTCTCGCCCCGCGCGTTCCATGAGCAGAATCATATTGGGAGTTGAGAACACGGTTGCTCGCGAGTCTCCTCCGAGCGTGATCACCATGGAAGCGTCGACGATCCATGTCAATGTGCCAACGGCCCCAATGCTCAAACCAGGTTTCATAAACGAAGAGTCTCAGATTGATGCGACGATTGGCCAGACGGAATCAGTATCTGGAATCTACCGACGATGCGGTCGCGGAGTCCAGATCAGCCCAGTCGGGCGGAGTATAGCGAATCGTATCGGTATCTGTCTTCGTTCGCAGGTACATCCATGTCGCCAGAGCACCTCCGGGCATTCCGAAGCAGGCGGCCATTGCCCCGAACAACAGTGAGTCGGCCCGAAATCCACTGAGCAACGCCACTGAAAGGAAGCCTGAGAGGCCTCCGCAAAACGCCGCGAGGCCCACCACCGTCGATTTCCTGATGGTTCGTCCGTGCGCCAATCTCACGACGTTTAACACAAACACCGAAACGGGGATTGAGCTTAGCAGGGCCAAAATAAATCCGAACACGGTGCCGATGATTGGGAAGAGGAATGTCCCGAAGATCGCGCCGGAGACCGCTGTGCCAGCAATACAGCTCATCGCGGCTCGCATCAATACTCCTCGCGGTACCGTATTCGACGGAGTCTCAACAACCTGACTAAAGGAGGCAGGAATCTCATAGGGGTTCCCGCCAACACTCGAACCGCCAATACTCTCACCAAAGTGAGAACTTTCTTCCAGCGTCGTTTCGTGCCGCATGCGACTGGCTCCATCAGGGACCATTGATGCCTGAACTACTTGAGGCAACCTCTTAGGCCACCTCACGTTGCGAACCGCTGGTGTCCAGGCTGATTAACGCAAAACGTTCAAGAGAGCTTGAAGGACCAACGTGCTGAATACAGAACGATGGCGGAACGATTGTGGATGTAAACTCAATTCGCAGCGCCCACCTCTGTCGGCTTTCTTGTCCACCTTCACAAGTGAATGCTGGCTAAGAACCAGTGCCGAAGTACGTTCCCAAAATCACAAACCGACGCGTCAGTTTTGAAGTTTCGCATTTGTGACTATCCCAACCCGCTGCGTCAGCAAGGGATTGCGTTTCGCGGTTTACGCAGGGTTGCCGGGAATCCCTCACTGACGTTTCGGGTTGTGATTTCTCGTTGCAGTAAAAGCAGGTTATTCTTTCGGGACTGTTTCTAAAGCCGGCCCTACACACGAAAGAAGCCCGGTTCGATAAAGAACCGGGCTTCTTTAAGTTCAGAGACTTCACGCGACGTTTAACCGTCGCAGAGCCAGCACGCGGGGAAGGTTATTCCACGTCGTACTCGTTCTGCAGAGTTGAAAGAGCGTCGGTGATCTGGCCTTCATTCAAACCGCTGTCGCGAACGATTTCGGCACTGGCCTGATTGTTACCAGTCAGTTCCTTCGCTGTAGCGCTGATTCGGCCGGAGGCGTCATAAGAATACGTGATCTCGATCGGTGATCCCTTTGGCAGGCTTTGCGGAAGATTGGTGATACGGAAGTCACCAATCAGTTCGCAGGCTGCTGGATCGATGGCATCGCCTTCGAGAATTTCGACGTGAATTCGTTGCTGACCATCGGTGTTGGTCCCGAATCGCTGCTTCACGTTGTGAGGAATCGGGGAGTTCTTCGGAATCATGATATGGTTGATCTTGCGAGTCTTGTCCTTTGGATCGCTGATCTTGATACCAAGTGAGTGCGAGTTGACGTCGGTCGTCTTGACGGAGTTCAGACGCTTCTGAACCACATCCACGATGCCGCCAGTGTTGACACCATTTCGAGCCTGCAGAATGGCGGCGTGAATCGCGGCACCTTCAGCAACGGCTCGTTCAGGAGCCAGAGCACGCGAAGGTTCCCGCTGGCAGATCTCGCGAAGCATCTGCTCAACGACCGGCATGTAGGTCGAACCTCCGACAAGCACCAGTTCGTCCAGAGTTCCCGGAGCCACACCAGACTGCTGCAACACGAGTTCAGTCGTGTCTTTTGTTCGCTGCAGCAGGTCGGCTGTCATGCGTTCGTATTCAGTTCGAGTCAGCGATACGGACAAGGTGTTGCCCTTGTAGTAGACGCTGATCGGAACCTGCATCTTGGAGCTGAGGTCGCGCTTGGCGTCTTCCGCTTCCTGATGGAAGGTCAGCATGGTTTCCGGATCTTCGCTTGGATCAACACCAAACTTACGCTTGAACTGCTCGACCAGATGGTCAGACAGTCGCTTACTCCAGTCAAGACCTCCCAGCATCACGTCACCGTCTGTCGCCAGAACGCGGAAGCTGGTTGGAGTGTATCGAACGACGGTCACGTCGAAAGTACCGCCCCCAAGGTCGTAAACCAGAATGGTTCGTTCTTCGGCCTTCAAATCAGCTCGTCCCAGCTCGCCCTTGCTCCAGGCATAGGCCAGAGTCGCAGCCGTTGGTTCGTTGATAATGTCAATGACATTAAGGCCAGCGATACGACCAGCGTCCTGAGTCGCCTTGCGCCGCACGTCGTTGAAGTAATAAGGGACAGTGATCACAGCATTGGCGATCGGTCCGATGATTTTCTCGGCGTCCTGTTTCATCTTCTTCAGAATCAGGGCGGAGATGAACTCCGGGGTCAGTTTCTTGTTCTGATAGACCACGTAGAAGTTCTTGTTGCCCATCTCACGCTTGATGGCTTCAACGATTGAATCCGGATTGGCGACCGAAATTCGCTCAAATGATGGCCCCACGACAACTCGGTCCTCGTCCAACAGTACTACTGATGGAGTGATGTCTCGACCGTCGGCATTCTGAAGGACCTTTGGATTTCCATCGTGGTCCAGCATTGCGATCGCGCTGTACGTGGTTCCTAAATCGATGCCGACTGTATGTCCCTCAAGAAACTTCATCGTTGCCCTCGGACTCTAAGCGAATTGAAAGATACTGACCTTGTGGACACCTTCCCTGGAACTACAGTCTGGCATGAAATCCGGTCGTTGCACCAGAATGCTGCTCAGACAACCTGAATTTGGTTGTTCCGGAACTCTACTGTCCTGTTTTCCGGAAGTCATGGATTCTGTCACCCGTCGCGTCATGATTCAAGCGGCAGTCGTGGCGAAATGCGCACTCCGGGAAGACCTGTACCGATTTTTAGGCTTTTTGAAGCCTGTGCCGTTCGAAAAAGATGCTTTTTGACCACATCCCCTCCCAGGCAGGCCCGCGTTCCTGTCTGAAATAGCAGTTTGGGAACCGTCCCGAAAGAATTTCCGGAGGGAGCGGAATGGCCCAGGCGGATTGTTGATCTCATGCGTTTTCACAACCCAAAGCTTCATTTTTTTTAAGTTGCGCATTTGTCTCTATCCCAACCCGCTGCGTAAGCGAGGGATTGCGTTTCGCGGTTTACGCAGGGTTGCCGTAAATCCCTCGCTGACGCTTCGGGTTGTGATAAATCCCAGTGTTTCTCCGCAAGTGAACAACCTCAGCGCCGACACGCGCAACTTCAAGACGCGTCAGCGAGGGATTGTGTTGATGTGCAAAATCCCTCGCTGACGCTTCGGGTTGGGATTTCAAGGCATGGAAACATCCAGAAGTGAATTTGGGACTGTTACCAAGGGGACAGGAAGCGGGGCAACCGCCAGCACTGAAAACTCGAATGGAACCGAAACCGTCCCGTAAATCTGAGCAGTCAGCCGATAACTGGACGCCAACCGGCCAAGCCATAGAACAACCGCCGATACATGATAGCCACCCCCAACTCATGGTACGCCCTGACAATCGTGTTTGGTGTGACTGTCAGTTGCTCAGCCAGAGTCCTGACGACGGGCCGTTCCTGCTCCGTCTTCAATTGCCCGGACGCAATCAGACACCTGATCTGATTGCTGATCTGCCGATAAATCGGCATTCCGTTATGAGGCTGTATTTCAAAACGGACGCTCGCCTCCTTCGACTGAATCAGGCTATGCATACTGTGAGACAGTATTCCGGATCGTGAAGCGAAATCAAACGAAGGATCTGCCAGGTAGTCGAAGTCGATATGCATCCTGTCTCGAGCGATTTCGATGTGGCGGCCGACGGCAGCGCATTGTTTCAGGATAGGACAGCCTCAAGATGGGACAGCCTGTAGACCAGCAACACGCGGGCACACCAATTGGCACCAAAAATGGTGTGCCCGCGCTCCGCTTGTCACACTCTGCAAAACACTCAGATTCAATAAGTGCATTGCCGTGTGTGGCGACCCGGGGGCGATTCAACACTGACCGGATTCCGCTAAGCTACGCCCGGAGTGAGTTTCTTTCATTTGTCTGACGAGGTGTCATCAGTGGCCAACATTCTTGTGCTTTATCATTCCAACAGCGGGAATACTCGCCGCATGGCCGAGCTTGTGGCGGAAGGCGCAAGGCAACTTGTCAGCACCGAGGTCAGGCTGCGGGATATCTCAGAGGCCAGTCATACCGACCTGGAATGGTGCGATGGCATTGCGTTGGGTTCGCCGACCAACTATGGCACTGTGAGCTGGCAGATGAAGCATTGGTGGGATCAGCAGCCGATTGAGAACTGGGGAAAGCGAGACGGTAAAATCGGCTGCGTATTCAGTTCGGCGGGAGCGTGGGGCGGCGGTCAGGAATGGACCTGCATGACTCTGCTGGCCATTCTGATGAACTATGGGTTTCTCGTCTTCGGTCTCACCGATTATACCGGTGTCAAATTCTCTGCCCACTATGGGGCAATCATGGCTGGTCCGCCGGTGGCTGATCGGGAGCAGGAAGCCTGTCGACGTCTGGGGCTCCGACTTGCCGAATGGGCCGCAACGATGATTGAAGGCCGCAAGGACGCGCATCCGCTGAACCAGTCCTATGAACGCTTCTCAGACCTTGGCAAGTCGTGAGTCACTAAGGACCAGTCCCGAAATACGTTCCCGAAATCACAACCCGACGTGTCAGTTTTGAAGTTGCGCATTTTTGGTCATCCCAACCCGAAACGTAAGTGAGGGATTGTGCTTTTGCGTTTTACGCAGGGTTGCCGGGAATCCCTCGCTGACGCTTAGGGTTATGATAAATCCCAGTGTTTCTGCGCGAGCGAACAACCTCAACGCCGAAACTCGCAACTTCAAAACGCGTCAGCGAGAGATCGGTGCCTGGCAGAGAAATCCCCCACTGACGTTTCGGGTTGTGATTTCTTGCCGCAGTAAAAACGGCATGTTATTTCGGGACTGCTTCTTCGTGGCCGAGTGATTTGGCGGCCGAAGCGACTGATCAGCGTATTAATGTCCGGGAGTTGGTCCCGGCCCCATCACCATCCAACTGACGTTGAATTTGTCGGTCAGCATTCCAAAGCAAGGTGACCAGAATGAGCTGACCAACGGCATCATGATGCTGCCTTCGTTCGCCAGTGCATTGAATGCCGGTTGCGCTTCTGCTTAGCTGGCTACGGATCGTGCCAGCCGAAAACCGTCGAATTTTGATTGGTGGTCACATCCATCAGACGCCATCATGGTGATCAAGCCGCACACTTCCCGCAACGTCAGAGGGATCTGAACCAGACGATCGATGGCAGGATGGCAACATGCGTATGCTGAGTGCTCGCGGTGGAATTCTTTGGCATAGTGGAAAGACGCGCCACGAAAATGCCCTGGGCGTTGGCTCTTCCATCTCAGTGAGTCTGTTTATTTTTCTGACTTCTGTTCTTCCGCTTCGCTGGCGTAGCGAATGGCTCCCGGTTCTTTCGGGGCAGGCGCGTCGAATGCAACGGTCGTCGGCAGGCGATTGGTTCTCATCCCATGCGGAATTCGGGCCGCCGTATCCACATCCTTTTCCAAAGATCCGCTTTGGTGAACATTAACTCCGAACGCATACCAGTTATTGTCATCAGACCTGGCCATGGATAGTCCACCATCGCCCAGCACTTCTTTCGTCTTTGCGTCGTAGAGCACCATGCCCAGTTTCGCATAGGCAAACTGGGACTTGCGTTGCGTGAGCCGAACTTCGGGAAGAGTCAGCATTCCAGGCAACGTAATCTCGGGAATACCAACGAAGGAATCATTCGTATCGGTGCCCACACCGCCGCTGCGGACTTCCATGACAACATCCGCTCCATCAGCGGCCGCTGAGATGTTTCCACCAGCTTTCATTACTCGATGACGGATCGAACCAATGATGTACGGCTTGTCCACGCACTCCAGATACTTCTCTTCTATAAAGACGTTCTGTCCGTAGAGCGGTGTGAAGTCGACCTTATCCAGCGACTGATCCACAGAGTTCGACAGCAACATCTGCTCCTTCGCAGTTCGCGCTGTGTTCGACGTGGATGTTGCTGTGCAGCCGGTTGTGATGAACACAAAGATCGTACAAATCAAGAATGAATGGCGCATGACGTCGTCCTGAGAAGTCTTCCGAAACGATCGACTGAGTCTATGGACTCGCAGGAAAATCACTCAATCCGGAAACACGTCGGAAATGACAAGATCCTGACGTGATGCGTCAACACTCAACGCCCGAAGCCCAAATAACACCCGCGCATCGGCAGAATCCGCATCTCGGGTGGCATGTTGTCGTAATCGCGTGGACGTCGGTACTCCGCTGCTGTCCGATGCCCCTCCTCTCAAGCAGGTTTCGCCACGATGGTGGCCAGAATCTTTGTTGGGCTCTGAACTGTTCTTGATCACAGCTCGGCGAGGACAGGCCCGAACCTGCTTTGATCTTAGCGGTCTCAAAGGAACAGTCCCGAAATAAGGCCCGTTTATCACGACCTCGAAGCGTAAGTTTTGAAGTTGCGCGTTTGCGACTATCCCAACCCGAAACGTCAGAGAGGGATGATCCGGGAAGAACTGCCCATATGCGAAATCGCAATCCCTCACTGACGTTTCGGGCTATAACAATCAGGCTTATATCGGGAAGGTTCCGAAGCGGCCATTCGTGGCGGGCGGTACCCGGAGTTTACTCCCTACTCTGATGGAGAGTGACTACCGCCGAATGCGAGCCCAGAGTTTCGAAAGTGAGCGGCCAATTCGTCCAGCTCCAGCCTCAACACACCGCGATGTCCCTGACGCAGGAGATACAGGTCGCCATCCTGCGAGAATTGCATGCTCTGAATCGGTGACTTACTGGCAGTCATCTCGAACAGTAATTCCAGCTGATCCGGATGTCGCTTCCAGAATTTTAATGCTCCGTCAGCATCGGCCGATGCGAGGAACTGCCCGTCGTCCATGATCGCGAGGGCAACAATCTCACGTGGATGAGCATCCGTGACGAAAGTCGGAGCCCCGGTCTTCTTCATCAGATCGTAAAGCTTGATCTGACCTCGTAACGTTCCCACAGCAGCGAGATCAACGCTGTCAGCAAGGGCCGTCGCCAGAACTCCGTCGCGAGAATCATAGCTGCCCTTTTCCGTATGGGCTCCCTCGATTAAATCCTGGCTGCCGTCCGGATTGACGATGGCGACAAGTCCGGAATCAGTGCCCACGAAGTGACCAGGCTGAGCCCTCGAAAGCCCCCGGATATCTTCCTCATCATTGTCCGCGTCACGCCATGGGGCGCCATTGACGGCTGATAAATCCGAACTCCATTGATGCAGTGTCCAGCTCTCGACAACGGCCGCTAATCCTCCGTCGTCGCGAGATGACAGTGGCCCCAGCCGCAAGGGAAAAACGGGAGCGGTTTTCCCTCGCTTGAGTCGCTTCCACGGGATCAGATACAAGTCCCCGAGAAAGATCGACAACTCATCGGCAGATCCACGGTCACCAGACTTCATTGCAAAGTTCATTGCTGATTGCTCGAGAGTCGCTTCCACTCGCCACTTTCCCGTAACATATTTCCCCTCAATTTCGTTGAGCATAATCAAGTGCCATCCGGACGAGACCAGATGCCGATCGGTGAGTTCATATTGCAGTGTGGTCTCACCCATGATGAGCCGGAGAATCAGACGTTCGTTCGCCTGAGACAGACCGCGGGGAATTTTCAATGCAATGGCCGCGCGAGATCCTGCGACGTCGGAACCGACTGCGACCTCTCCACCGTCCCACCGAACGGATTTGGACGACTCAAGGGTGGCTGTTTGTCTGGTCACATCAATGCCGACGCCTGAAGGAAATTCAAATCCGGCCTCCGAAACGACAGCAATATTCCCCACCGCTGGGGTCGTGAAGGCGATCTTTTGATCATCGTCCATAAACGTGACGGCGTCGCCTTCCGATAGAATGTTTCGATTCTCCCCTGAGTGCAGCAACAGACATGTCCAGCGGTCCGTTTCTGTACTAGTGCGAGTGTTGAGCTTTCGTAATTGGGCTCGATAACCCTCTGGAATTGTCTGCAGTCCCTGCACGGACGCTGTTTCCACGACGGCGAGATGTTGCTCATCATCACTTAAGGCAAAGCTGGCGATTCTTTGTGCGCTGGGAACAACAGCTGCCAACGGTGAAGGAACACCCGCGAGACTTGTCGCCGATTCATTCACATGCAAAATCGATTGAGCACAACGAAGCTGATAAGCAAGCATACTCACAGTTGAGTAGACATAAACGCGATCGCGTTCATTTCCGACACAGACCAATGGGGGTTCGTAACCGGAATATGAGATTTCGACTGCTTTCTTTCCCGAAACAGCGTCCCACATCCTGATATTTTGTGGCTCCACGGCGGCTATCACAAGTGTTGAATCGGCGGCGAAAGCGAGATCCCGCGGGCGGTTCGGAGCTAAGGGCGAATGTTGCAGAACAAGCGTCTTACCGCCAGTGCCTGAGTCCATCAGCACGGGCGGATCTGTCCCCACGATCGCCAATGAAAGTCTGCGATCTGTCCCCAGAAGGTCGAGAGATCCGCCCGCCTCCACGAGTTGAATCGGCTCCATCGAATCCGTGGTTGTTGCTCGGAAGATATGTCCTTCGTGACTGGTAAGAATTCTGCCATCCGGAAGCATGCCGAAATTGACGTTTCCATCGTAGTGAATCACACGATCAGTTTGATCATCCACATTGAACACTCTTAAAGCCGGAGGCATCCGATACTCGACAATGAGTTGATGTCCATCCGGACTGTAGCGAATGCGATTGACATTCTTCTCCGGAAAGCGATGGTCGAAAAACATACGAGGCGGGTCGCAATCAATCTGCCAGATCGTGATATTGCCGTTGCGAGTACCGACCGCGATCTGTTTGTCATCGGGAGAGAAATCCAGCGCCCACATTCCTTCACTGTTAATCGAGCCGGACCAAAGACCATGATCGGTCAGTTCTGACTGAATTCCGTCCAGCGTCGTATCAACCGAGCATTCACGAAACAGTTCAAAATTAACATACGGACGATTGCTGTCATTAAGCGTTGTGTGGATCCGATAGATGCGAACCCGACTTGGATTGCCGGCATAGTCTCCGGCTGCCAGAAGTTTTCCGTCGTGACTAACAGCAATTGCGTGCGTGTTGGGCACGCCATCAATTCGCCCGATTTCACGCATATCCGGAGTCACAAGCGTATCCGCGATCAGTGAACGTAATCCGACCGGATCTTTACCATCAGCATCTGAGGCCGCCGCTTTCTCCAACAGATCCAAAGCCTCCCACGTCCAGCCGGCTTTGGGTTCCGGCTGCATCCGCATCTCACGGACTTTCATGATGGAAACAAAGTACTCCTGCGTTGCCGCTCGGGCTGCATTTGCGGCCGCCAACTTTTCAGCCTGTTTGCGATTCTGCACTTCAGCCTGACGGGCAGACTCAGCCTTTCCCCTGGCATCAAGGTCATGCTGCCGCTGCAGCTCTGCGTATTGGAGCCTTTTCTGCTGCAGCAGGATCAGTGGAATCGCCGCCGCTATCACCGTCAGCAGCATGACCCCCATAAGAATAGACGCGGCCGATGCCGGCCTGCGAAGACACCATCGCCATGCTCGTCCAACAGCACTGATCGGACGCGACTGAATCGGCTCCCGATTGAGATAACGATTGAGTTCCGCAGCCAGCTCACCCGCTGTCTGAAATCTTCGAGATGGTTCCTTATCGAGACACTTCAAGCAAAGCGTTTCAATCTCAACATCGACTTCCTGATTCAATCTGCGCGGTGAGACAGGCTCGTCTTCGTTAAGTTGCCGCAGTACTTCAATCGTGGTGCTCGCCTGAAACGGAGGACGGCCCGTCACGCAGCGATACAGTGTCGCACCCAGCGAATACACATCGATCGTGGGTTCGACCACGGCGCGAAGTCCCCGAGCCTGCTCCGGGGCCATGTAAGCCGCAGTGCCCATAACTTGCCCTGTGCCGGTCAGATCCTGATTCGCGTCAATCAGCTTAGCAAGTCCGAAATCCATGAGCCGCGGTTTGCCTTCAGGTCCGATCAGCACATTGTGCGGCTTGACGTCGCGATGAATGACGCCATTTTGATGAGCATACTCCAGAGCTTCCGCGAGATCCCGACAAATGGTCGCCGCCTCGCGACAGGAAAGAATCTGCTCGCGAGCTTTCATTTCCAGATTCGGGCCATCGACAAATCCCATCGAGAAATAGTGCAGTCCGTTGCATTCTCCCACGTCGTAGACAGGCACGATTCCGTGATGATTGAGTCTTGCGGCCGCAGCCGCCTCGCCCTGAAAGCGTCTGACTTGTTCTGATCCGGCCAAATGAGGAGCGTGAAGTGTTTTCAACGCGACAAGACGTCCGGCTCGAATCTGCCGAGCCTTATAAACAATCCCCATACCGCCTCGCCCGAGTTCCGACAGAATTTCGTAACCGTCGATCTCCGGCTTTCCGATTCTGGCGTCGAGCCTTACCGTAACGCGGTCATGTTCTTTGGCTGCAGCGATATCGTGATCACCGACTATCGGAGTTTGTACGCCAGCCGTCATCCAGGTAACTTCTTCTGACATCTGCCGCAGTTCGCTCGGGTCGACGTTTAGCAATGCCGCATACTCATCAAGACTCGGCACCGCCCCATCACGTGCCCGACGATACTCGGCATCAACCGCCAGCAAATGAGGCAGTGCCATCCGTCGCAAATCATTTTCAACCTGCGATGCATAGAATGAACCAATATCCGGATCAGCCCCCGACCTCCACGCCTGTTCGAACGTATCACAAACCGCATCAAGTCTTGCAGCAACTTCAGGATTCATAACACCGGCTCACGGAGATTCATCGTCACGCATCTTCCTGCTTAGGGTAACAGGGGAGTTCTGGTTTCCCAACCCTGGCTCGACCGATCCAGGGCCTGTCGGGGTCGAATCACAGGGACAAGGCTGGAGGCGATGCGGCAGTGTGGAACCAGCCACGAACTTCGACACAACATCGCTGAAACCGTCCTCCGTTCTGCCCATGTCGTCAACAGAAAATGATCGCGGATCAAAGCATGAGCTTGATTAAACAGCAGTAATTATCGGCCAGATTATTGACGTGATCGTCCGCCCTGAAGGAAAACAACTCACCGCTTTCAAAGCAGGTTTATTGGAGACAAGTTGGATGCGACTATCAACTTCGCTGGACAGCGCCATGTCACCCTCGCTGCATCAGTTTTGAAGTTGCGTCTTTCAAGACTGGGGGAGATCAACGGTGCGAAAAAAAAGGGAATAATCATTACCCGACGCGTCAGCGAGAGATTTACGGAGACACGTGTAAAACAGCACAGCGCAATCCCTCACTGACGTTTCGGGTTGGGATGGAAGCAAGCCCGCAACTTCAAAATCCGTCAGCGAGGGATTGCTGTTGAAAACGCGGCAACAATTATCCCTCACTGACGTTTCGAGTTGTGAAAACGCAGTCAAACTAAAGCCTGCCAGAGCAGACGGGCCACAACGTCGATTTGGATTTCGGATGACAATTGCCGTCGAGACGCGGAGAGAATTGTGATCCGGCCGGTTTGTTTTTGGGGCATCACCTCGTAAAAAGGGAGACAATTCATTCTCGGTTTGTGTTCCGTTGATCTGTGCAGGGAGCAAGAAATGACGAAGCCCGATGAGAACACAACACCTTCGAATCTTTCCGCCGCAGATGCCCACATCGTCAGTTCATTATCACGGAAACAGGCGTTTCCCGTCTCGGTTGATTCCGTTGAGGTGCGGCAAACGCATATCTCAGAAGTTTTTCTCGGCGATAACGTCGTCTACAAAGTCAAGAAGCCGGTCAAACTTCCGTTCCTTGATTTCTCAACCGTGGAGCTGCGACATCACTTCTGCCAGGAAGAAGTTCGCATCAACAGTCCCTGGGCTCCGGGGATTTACCTGGGCGTTGTGCCGATCACGAATGATGCTGACGGTTATCGATTCGAGGGCGAGGGGCCGGTCGCAGACTGGGCGGTCAAGATGCGGCGTCTGCCGGAATCCGTGACGCTGCGGTCTCGTCTGAATCGAGGCGATCTCAGCAAACACGACTGCGAGAGGGTTGCTCGTCGTATTGCCGAGATTCATCGAACATCAACTCCTGCGTTCGGCAATGACGCAACAAACGCGGTCGCGACGTTTCGCTCTCAGTTCAATGATAATTGGCAATTTGCGGAACAACTTCGAGGCGACATTGTTGATCGTAAAGTGATGGAAAGAATTCGAAGCCTCTCCGATAAGTGGCTGGACCGTGCCGGCGATCTTTTGCAAACACGTGCGAAGCAGGGTTTGATTCGAGACGTGCATGGCGATCTGCGTCTTGAACACGTCTTCTATTTTCCTGAGACTTCGCCGCCGGGAGATATTGTGATTCTCGATGGGATTGAGTTCGACCCCGGACTTCGACTCATCGACGTGGTAGCGGACATCGCATTTATGACGATGGAGTTATCGTTCGTGGGGCGACGCGATCTGGCCGAGGCATTTGCAGACGCTTACTTCACGGCATCGGGTGACTCGACTGGACGAGACGTTCTGCCACTCTTTGCCGCCTATCGATCTGCCGTGCGAGCGAAAGTTGCGGCGATCCTGGCGACTGAGCCGGAAGTCCCTGAGGTTGACCGCAGCCGAGGATTGGCACGGTCTCGATCTCATTGGTTGTGGTGTTTGTCAGAACTGGAAACGCCGGGAATGCGTCCTGCACTGGTCCTCGTGTCAGGACTTCCGGGAACAGGCAAGTCAACGCTGGCTCGTTCGCTGGCGGAGCAGGCCCATTTCGAAGTCATTCGGTCCGATGTGATTCGTAAGGAAATCTTTACGGTCGGGACTTCAGAGCAGACTGGTTCGTTGTATACGTCTGACAGAACGCAGCGTATCTATGACGAATGCCTCGAGAGGGCTCGTCGATTGCTTCAAGCCGGTAAACGCGTGATTATTGACGCGACATTCCAGCATGATCAGGATCGTCAGACTTTTCTCCAGTTAGCGATCGATTGTGGATCTCGCGCGATATGGCTTGAATGTACGGCACCAGCGGAGATCACCAGGCAACGCATTGATGCACGCCATGGCGATGCGTCTGATGCAGACTGGTCGGTCTATCAATTGGTCAGTTCACGCTGGCAACCAGCATCGGAGCCGACGGAGCGTTTTCATCAACGAATCGAGACGGGGGCGTCCGGTGAATCGCCCTGTGACGCCGCGATGATCGTTCTGAGACAGTCAGGGATCGTTGATTGATCAATATCAAATGCGGATCCCTCAAGCCTTGCCGAGATTCATTGAAGCCTGTTACGATCGGGACGTATGCAAGCGAAGTGGATTGGAGATCACGGTCGACTTTTCCCTGCACTCGATGCTTATTCGCACTTTGATGTTGGGATACATCTCTTGCCTGCTTCAGACGGACACGCGAAAACGCCAACTCTGAACTCCGTGTTTCCGTTGCCGTTGTCTGACTTTGAATATTACATGTTGCTGGATGATCGGCCGACTCATCCGATGGTCTTTGTCATGGTGTTGGATGTCAGCGGGGAGTTGCGTCAAGCTTCCTTACGGGAATCATTGAGCCAGCTGATTCAGTCGCATCCGTTGCTGAACTGTCGAGTTGAGAAGCGTGCGCAAGCGGGTTGGTGCTGGGTTCCCTTTTCGACACAGCCTTCTGTTCTGAACTGGGAGAATGTCACCGCGGATGCAGTGCGTGAATTTGTGCCTGCGGTTCGAAGTCTGGATATCCACTCGTCGCCGGGAATTCACTTGCACGTGAAAGCTGCGGAATCCGCTGCTCGCATTGTCCTTTGGTTGCATCATGCGTGCTGTGATGGCATTGCGGCGCTGCAGCTTGTCGGCGAATTGATGGCTCGCTACGGACAACACACGGCAGAACCCGGCGCAAAGCAGCCCGAGTTTCCACCTGTCGATGTTCACAAGTTGCGGGAGCGGGAAAATTACGAAACGGGCGACGCAGCCGCGCGACGGCAAAAGCGATCTCTGGGACGCATCATCGGGAAAGTTTCACGACTCCTGTTGCGAGCACCAGTGATCCTCGCCGGGTCCGCAGATCTGGCCAGCAGACCCTTGCCGGGTTTATCAAATGATGCGATAAGCTCTGTTGCTGGCTCCGCGGGATCATTGCTGTGCGCTATCAACAGTGCAGTGATCTCAAAGACAACATACCGTGCGTTGCGGGCCGTCGCGGCGCAGCAGGATGCTTCTATCAATGATCTGTTTATCAGAGAAATGATTTTGCAGATTCGTCAATGGAATCGACGCGGCGGAGTATCGTTCGGCCGACGCTGGATCCGTCTTGCGATACCGCTCAGCATGCGAACCAATGTGCATGACAATATGCCAGCCGCGAATGTGGTGAGCTATGCTTTGGTCACCCGCCGGGAAAAAGATTGCGACGATCCCGCTGCACTGCTGCGATCAATCCATCAACAAACCAGCGACGTGTTGTACAACCGCGAGGGAATTGTTTGTCTCAAACTGTTCAGGATCCTGCGCAAAATTCCGGGAGCGATGAAAGCGTTTCTGAGCTTCAAAACGGTGCTGAGTACGATGGTGCTGGCCAACGTCGGGGATGTTCGCAAGCGGTTCAGCGGTCGATTTCCCCTCCTGCGGGGCAAATGGGTCGCTGGTAACATTATCGTGGAACAGATTCACGGTGTCGCACCCGTACGCCCAAATACTCGAATCTCGATGTCGATCGGCGATTACGCAGGTGAGCTTTCGATCAGTCTGCGAGCAGACAGTCTCGCCATCGACGCCCAGCACGCGAACGAGTTTCTTTGTGAGTATGTCTGCCGTCTTCAGGATCTAGCGACCATCTCAGCATCAGCGACGCCAGATGCATTAGCGACGCCAGATGAAGTCGACGCCGGATAAGAGTTCGGACGGCGTGGCGGAATGAGCCGGTATGGGGCGAGTTTTGCAGGCCGAAGCAATTTCTCAACATTTATTTGACGCACCGCATCCTCGACCTATGTTTCTCTGGCTGACGCGGAAATCGACTCACGGAGTGCAAGCGATGACCACAATGACAGCAAAGAAATATCATTCGACTTAACAGCGCGGTAAGGAAAGCTAGGAGCTTTGAGGGGACCTTGCCGCGCTGTTGATTTTTTTGCGCGCCAACCGATTTCAAGCTGCAAATCCCCCCGATTGTTAGAATACGTCAACTGAACTGACTTTTCTGATTTTTCCGTAAAGTCCGACTTTGACGTTTGCCGATGACGACCGAGAGGCGATCCTGCGCCATCAGTTTTCTGCAGGATCGAAGACCGCTCTCCTGCCGGCGAAACACGGATGAACGCTAACAACTCGTTCCGAACATCAATCACCGTACTGACTGTCGCAACGATCGTCGGCTGTGTCGTGATTCTGTTGAGTGGCCTTTCGAAGTTTCGACTTCGCTCGTTCACCGATGATAAAGCGATGGTCTCTTCTGCAGATCAGAAGCTCCGAAATCGCTTTGGTGAATTCTACCCTGTTGAACGCCGACTTCCGGTCGCTGAATCCGGCTTTGCCGCAACGTCGAGCAACAAATCGGCTCAAAAAATTATCCACAGTGCTTCCCAGATCAGCACCTTCAACGAAGTCGTCACGACGACACCAGATGACGACAGATCTGAATACGAGAGCGCTGAAGTATTGACTTCATGGACTTCCGGAACATCAGCCGGAACGCCTCAGGTTTCCGTGCCGGTGACTGTCAACGTCAATAACGGCGATCTGATGGCGACGCTGATTGAGACTCGGGAAAAGCTGGCCGAAATGAAGGTGCAGCAGTCCGCACTCCGAGATGACCAGAGAGTTTTCTCTTATCAAGTGCACAAGAGCGGATCGAATACTGTCACAAGTTCCGGCATTGGTGCTGCCGTCGCAGGGTCATCAGTAGTCCGTGCCACAAGTTCCGAAAGTAGCGTCCCAGAACCATTAACGTCGCCATCCGTAAAGGCTGAAGTTAAGACGGGAGGGAACTCTTCACCGACTCCGAAAACTCCTGATTCGAACATCGAGGAAGATGTCTCGTTTGAACCCATCGCTCCACCTCAGATGCCTGCTGCGGAAGCGGACGATGACACGACAGTGCCAGTGATCGAACCGATCAGCTACTTCGTCGAAGAGAGAGTCGATGAATCGGCTCGCGGGACACATTCGACGCGAGCCACTGAATCGGCTCGAGTAAGACAGGCAGCCATTGTTTCAGAAGAGACCGTCGTGCAGTTTCCTCCGCTGGATGAAGTCGAGCCGGACTCCGAGGCGCCGGCTTCACTACCGGAACTGAACTTTGAGCAGTCGTTGCCAGAGGAATCTTCCGATGTTCCTGTACTGAGCATCGAGAGCAAAGCCATAGCCATCGAAGCCAGCAAAAGCGATGCGGTAACGACCAACTCAAAAGAGACATCCGCCGAACCGACTCTCTCCGACTTTTTTGCTGCTGATACCAATCCGGCTTCTGTGCAGAACGTAGCAGCGGCGGGCCATCCCGAACAATCATCGACCACTGAAACATCGACCACTGAATCATCGGCTAAAGAATTCTCGGCTACAGAATTCTCGGCCATCAGATCCGCACGAACACGCGAGGAGCTTTCAAAGACTTTTGCGGCTGTGCGAGGGCTACCGCCAGAAGATTTGTTCAGTGACCGAGAAACGGCATTTGTAAAGCCGATGGACCCCGCTGAGCCTGTTCCGCAAACGCCGGTGCCGGAAGTGCCCTCTACTGAAGTGCCAATGCCACCCGTCACTCCTGAGAGTTCGGGTTTGGCATCGACTGCAGACTCCCCCGACGATGAGAAAGCCTCCACGACCACTCCTCCGACGATATCATTTATCGAATCGGCGGGTGATCGTTTGGTGGTTCGAGCAACAAGCGCGGCATCTCCAGTGGAGCTGGAGTTTGGTGAACCCTCCGCCCCGAGCCCGGGGCTGTCTCAGAGCGAGAACCCTGGTAGCCCGACGACACCGTCGATGCCGCTTGCAGATCAGAAGCCGGAACGCTGGCTCAAGTATCGCTCTCGGATCCATGAGAAGTATGGTTCTTCCCCTTCGACACCTGTGCCGCCGATTCCTGAAATTGCAGTCAGCGAGATGCCTGAACTGCCCGGTTCGTCGATCATGGAGCCCGCACTGGTCCCGCCCGTCATCGACAATTCATTGGCCGAATCGGGACTGGATAGTTCTGACATTGGCAACACGATCACTGATTCTCCATTGATGATTCCGGATGAAGATGGAACAACTGAGATTGCACAGAATAGTGACTCCGAGAAACTCAGTTCGTCATCGCTGCCGCCAATTCCTGAACTGGCTCCGGTTCCGGTGCCGGGAGAGAAGTCCACTCATGCGGGGAATAAGGCCCAGGAAAGTTTGGTCTATGAACCACAGCCCGTAATGGACCGAATCAATGAGATCCATTCGGAAATGAATTCAGCACCGTCGCCGATGGTCTCATCCGCGTCACCGATGATGGCTCCGCGCGCGATGCCGCAGAAGTCCGGGAGCAACTTGCCGTTTGCGACAACGTTTCGAAGAATCCATAAGCGAGTCGCATGGATGTCAGATGCAATGCATTCGCCGGAGAAGAAAACGGCGCAACATAGCCCCAACGGGACAAGCTCTCCGACAACGAAACGCAATCAGCCAGGTATTCCCCGGGCGACTCAGAAGCATGGCCCGGCCGTGGCGAAGAAGTCTTCACCTTCGCAGCCGATGCAACTACCAAAATTGACGCTGCCAAAGTTCACCGTTCAGAATTTTGCTTTGCCAAAGGTCAATTTCCAGCCCATACAGGCCCCGTCGCTTCAGATGCCGATGCTGGATACTCCTGACTGGCTGGCTTGCCCGCCTGACGTATTCGCCCCGGTCCGCAATTCGACCGCATTACACCGAGTGATGTCGACAGTGCAGTTTGCGGGACAGCCGCAGGTTCTGAAGTGATGCAAATCGAAGAACGGTCTCGTTGACCGCGAAATTGCAGGAAATTTCCATCGTGATCACTCCCGCCGCAGTGTTCTCAGTGTCGGGATGGGCGAGCCGCCTCTGGAAATAGTTTCCCGTCCGAACTACGATCTTCTCCCTGTCTAGCCAACGTCCTGTGTCGCTGAAGCATGAGAGCCCGCTGCAATGCCAAAGGTTAAGTTTGTCAACGAGAAAGTCACGGTTGACGCAAACCAGGGAGATGACCTCCGGACGGTCGCCCGTAAGAATGGTGTTCAGCTTTATTCAGGGCCGCACAAGATTGTGAACTGCATGGGCATGGGAACATGCTGCAGTTGCAACGTGATCATCACCAAGGGCAAAGAGAACGTCTCGAAGAAGGGCGTTCTGGAGATGCTTTGGAAATGGTTGAATCCTCTGCTTGGGCTGAAGATCTTCAGCAACCCGGAGAAGGAAGTTCGCCTGGCCTGTCAGACTCGCGTGTCTGGTGACGTTGAGGTTGAAACTCATCCTCCGATCAACTGGCACGGCGAAAAATTCTGGAACTAATGCTCCGCCTGAATAATGAGTTCCGGTGGGATGTTGCGGTTCTGAGCTTGAAAGCGCTAGGTTAGAGATTGAGTTTTCTGTCCCGCATGTGGCAAGAACGCGAAACCATCGATCGTTCTTCTTCACTGAGTAAGCCGGTTTGTAAGCTTCGTGATTCATCTGTGTTCTCTGTGCTATCTGTGGTGAAAATGCGACTCTGTTTTTGACCACAGATAGCGGAGATTTCACGGATAAGGTTGCAGTCAGAGCGTCACTCGAAGCCTGAGCATCTGGGCCAATATCGCGCTGTCCTCACTGACCGGGGTTGATCCGAATTAAGGGCCGGTCCCGGAATAACTTCCGGCTTGCCTCAATTGGCGACTCAATCGTTGCGACAAGTTCGCGCTGGCGGACGCAGGCACACCACAGACGGAAGTTGTTTCGAGCCAGTTTCTAAGGGCTCAGTATCAACTTATCGCACGGTCCTGGTTGAATTGATTCCGAACTTGAGCTTCAAAGTTCGTCAATCAGGTAGACCGTCAAAGACCGAGCCCCGTGAGCACCAATCACCAGAGATTGCTCGATATCAGCGGTCTTGGATGGGCCGGAGATGAATCCCGCGAAACGATGCTCGCCGATCCTGATGCGAGCGTACGCTTCGTGCATGTTGTTGACGATCTGCGAGGCCGGAACCACCAGAGAAATGTGCTGTGGGATAAAGTAGAGCACTCGATGATGGACGGTATCGTCCGTCACCCAGATCGCTCCATTCTCTGCCACACAGAAGTGACCTCGCAGAACCGCGTAATCGACGTTCTCCAACTGATGAGGATCGTTAATCGCTTTCAGATCGAACGTCGTGTC
This sequence comes from Planctomycetales bacterium, assembly GCA_026400835.1. GTDB lineage: Bacteria > Planctomycetota > Planctomycetia > Planctomycetales > Planctomycetaceae > SXXK01. The sequence goes on from JAPLOA010000034.1 coordinate 32,042, forward strand.
ACCAAGTCCCGGAACCATCGTGCAGCGAACCTTGCCCTTCGCCCACGGCTCCAGAGTTCGCAAATGAGCATCGGCTTCGGCGACCGTTTTCACATGCACCGTCTGACCGCCGACGAACTTCAGGACTTCTGAAAACCGAGCTTCTCGATCCTCAAATGTCTGCCATGGCCCGGTCGCTTCCAGCTCCGGCAATGGGGCAGACTGTGGCAGCGCAGCGCGGATTTTGGCGAGGATTGTTTCACGAGAAGATTTGGGGGCTTTTGCAATCATGACTTTCCACCGCCCTTCTGTTTCTGTCGTTCGGCGTACTGTTGCCGGAATGATTGCTTCGGAGCATCCGGAAGGTCGCGTTGCTTGCCCCACGCATTGAGCGGGTTATAGATCAGGAATCGCGGCATGAAACGCAGCGAGGCTCGAGCGATCCCTCCGAGCAGATTGAAGAGCCATGTCCGCGACATGACTCCCGAGACAACCTTCATGGACAGCTTCTTGGAGGTTCCGATCAGGCGTTTGTTGTCAAGCAGCTCGCGCAACGTAAACAACTGCTGATGAAGATCGATTTTTACCGGGCATACGTCAGTGCACGATCCACAAAGTGTACAGGCAAACGGCAGCGTATTGTGTTTTTCCGGAGTTTGGAGCGGAGTCAGAATCGATCCGATTGGACCAGGCACTGTGGCTTCGTAACTATGGCCTCCGCTACGACGATAGACCGGACACGTATTCATGCAGGCTCCGCAGCGAATACAGTCGAGGCTGCGACGAAACTCGGGAGATTTCAGGATCTCACTGCGACCGTTGTCAACGATCACAACATGCATCTCACAGCCGGGCTGCGGACCATGAAAATGCGACGAGTACGTGGTCACCGGCTGACCGGTGGCCGAACGAGCCAGCAGCCTCAGGAACACGCTCAGGTCTTTTGCTCGAGGAAGCAGTTTTTCCATGCCCATGCAGGCGATATGAATCTTCGGCAGACCAACTCCAAGGTCTGCGTTGCCCTCGTTGGTGCAGATCACGATGCCGCCAGTTTCAGCAATGGCGAAGTTGACGCCGGTCAGTCCTGCATCCGCCCGGCAGAAACGTTCCCGCAGGTGATTTCGAGCCGCTTCAGTGAGATAGTTCGGATCCGAGGCGCCCTTTTCTGTTCCCAGATGCTCATGAAAACATTCGCCGACTTCTTCTTTGCGAATGTGAATCGCAGGCAGCACAATGTGGCTGGGAGTTTCCTTGCGAAGCTGCACGATGCGTTCACCAAGGTCTGAGTCGACCACATCAATTCCGTGTTCTTCCAGAAACGGATTCAGATGACACTCTTCGGTCAGCATCGACTTACTTTTGACCAGTCGCTTAACACTGTGACGCCGCAGAATACTGAGCACAATCTCGTTATGTTCATGAGCATCCGCGGCCCAGTGCACCACGATCCCATTCTTCGTCGCATTCGCTTCGAACTGTTCCAGATACTCGGCCATACGCGACTGGGTATGACGCTTGATGTTTGAGGCTGTTTCGCGAAGCAGTTCCCACTCCGGAACGCTGGACGCCATGCGGTCGCGTTTCTCACGCACAAACCACAGCGCCTTATCGTGCCACTGCGCACGTTCGCGGTTGTCGACAAATGCCTGAGCTAGAGCGGGATGTGCCATGGTGATGGTTCAGAAACGGTGAGTAATAAGATCGTGGCAGAAACAGCAACCCGTCGACGGAGCGACGGGCGTACCGTACACCCGTCGCTCCGCCGACGGGAATTCAATCTTCAGGTCGCAACTTTTGTAACGCCAATCGCCTCCGCCATGATCTCGGCGAAGTGCATGACTCGCATTGGGATCTTACGCCGGCGAATAATGCCTTCGAGGTGCATCAGGCAGGACATGTCGCCCGCTGTCAGAACTTCCGTCCCGGAACTGACATGGTCGTTCACGCGATCGTCGCCCATCATGCACGAGATCGCTTCTTCGGCGACAGCAAATGTTCCACCGAATCCGCAGCATTCGTCACGACGAGATAACTTCGAGAAGCGAATCCCCTCAAGCCCCGTCAGCAGCGATTCCATCATGCTGTCGCGAGGCTTCATGACTTCAGAAGACGGCCCCAGCCGAAGCTCACGCAGCCCATGGCAACTTTGATGCAGCCCAACCTGATGAGGAAACCGGCCGGGTACATCGGCAACCTTCAGCACGGTCGTCAGAAACTCACTCAGCTCCAGAGTTCTGCGGCGTACCGTGGCTGAGCGTTCATCGTGATGATCACACAAATGGTCATAATGATTGCGAACCATCGAAACGCAACTGCCGGACGGTGCGACGACGTATTCATAACCATCAAACGTGTTGACGAATTTTTCGGCCAGCGGGCGAGCTTCATCCATGCAGCCGCTGTTCGCCATCGGCTGCCCGCAACACGTCTGCGCTTCGGGGAATTCCACCTCGACGCCGAAATGCTCCAGCACCGCCACCGTTGCCATCCCAACATTAGGATAGAACTGGTCGATATAACACGGGATGAACAACGCGACTTTCATTCGATGTGCTCGAAACCCATTTCGGGCTAGTCCCATCGGCGGAGCGACGGGTGTACCGTACACCCGTCGCTCCGCCGACGGGATGAATTCTTCAGGCCAGAACCGCCACTTAAGCCAGATAAACCCCGTTCGCCGCGGCAACACCAGCACCCGGAGACGGCTTCACACCCTGCTTGTTCAGACACTGTTCCAACGCCGCAAGGAAGACCAACACATTCGACTTCTTCGCAGCTTCACCCATCAAACCGATACGCCAGGTTTTGCCCTTCATCGGACCAAGCCCGCCACCGATTTCGATCCCGAATTCATTCAGCAACTGTCCCCGCACCGCCGCATCATCAACGCCGTCCGGAATCAGCACCGAATTCAGCATCGGAAGAGACACGTCGGCAGCGACGGAATAATGAATTCCCATGGCATTCACGCCGGCCTTCAATGCCGAGTGATGCAGATGATGACGCGCGTAACGCGTTTCCAGACCTTCCGCCAAAACCAATCGCAATGCCTGATGCAATGCGTAATTCATGTTGATCGGAGCAGTATGATGGTAGGCTCGGTTGTTACCCCAGTAATTTCTCAGCAGACCAATGTCCAGGTACCAACTGGACACTTTCTTCTTGCGATTGTCCATCGCCTCAAGAGCCTTCGGCCCGAAGGTCACCGGTGACAATCCCGGAGGACACCCGAGGCACTTCTGTGAACCACTATAGGCCGCATCGATCTGCAGACGATCAACCTCGACCGGAATTCCCGCCAACGAAGTCACACAATCGACCAGCAGCAGCGCTCCAGCGTCATGAACGATTTTGGCGATCTCCTCCAGAGGCTGCCTCGCTCCGGTGCTGGTTTCGGCATGAACGACGCCAACGACTTTGGGCTGCGACTTTTTGATCGCGGCGGCGAATTCTTCCGGAGAAAAGACTTCTCCGAAAGGCCGCTCGATCTTCGTCACTTCCGCCCCCACGCGTTCCGCGACTTCCGCCATGCGACCACCAAATACGCCGTTCACACCAACAACCATACGGTCGCCGGGTTCGATCAGATTCACGACGCAGGTTTCCATCCCGGCACTGCCTGTGCCGCTGATGGCCATGGTCATGTGATTGGTCGTCTGGAACACCTCCCGCAGCATGGACTGTACTTCGTCCATAATTTTCAGGAAATACGGATCAAGATGTCCCACAGTTGGCGCGGCCATCGCCGCCAGAACGCTCGGGTGAATATCGCTGGGGCCGGGCCCCATGAGAACTCGCTGAGGTGGACAGATTTGTGGGAAGGTCATCGAGAAAACTCGGTCAGGAGGTGTGGACGTTTCAAAAAAGGGATCTCTCGGTCAGAAACCGAGGATAACATGCTGCCGGCCATCAACAAGCGATTCCCGAAACGTTGTCAGGAATTCGCCTGGCTCAGAAATCGTAGTTTTCCCCATCAGTAATAAGCATTCTGACCGAACCACGCAGGTCAACCAGAAAGCAACGCACGTTCAGATCCCAAAGCTCCGGCTTTCCGCCCTGAGCTTTGCGAAGTTCGCAGTGTTCGATAATCTCATCGCGTAGCAATCCGGCATATTTCCGATGCGCTTCCTCCTCGGCGTTCTGCCCTTCCTGCGTATCCGAGAACTCAAACTGTGGTCCCAGAAAATGCGCATAAGCCCCGCAATTTCGGTGTTCCATGATATAAACATCATGAATATCGTGAAGCTGGACCGCGATATCCAGATGCTGAAAAAAAACCTCTCGCCACGCGACATGAGTCGGCTGCATGACACCCAGGGCGGCTCCCGCAAAAACGAGTTGGTCGTAGCGATTGATAAGATTATCGCCCTCCATAAACTGGCCAAGGTCGTCAATCAGCCGCAAGTCCATGCAACTAAGCATCAGCACGTTTTTTCGAGGAGCTGGATAGGGGCGACGTTCCGGACCTCGACGATGAATTTCCATGTTCAGCTTTCTGCGGGATAACTTCGTGCAAATGTGATACTCTTCCCAATAACACGGGCACAATCCTGTCTATTCAAGGGAAGTTTGTGCGGAGTATCGGTTAGTCACTATACCAATTACGAACTTCCTGCAGGAGAATTTTGATATGGTCTGCGATCACCTGAAAGAACTATTTGAGCTATGTGAAACTCATCAGCTCAAAATTGCCGGACCCGATCTGATCCGCATCGTCTGCAAACAGTGCGACAAGCATGAAGTCTGCCCTTCGATGCTGATGGACGAGTATGATGCGCGATACGAAGAGGAGTCGGGCTCACCGAAAAACGTCCAATTGACAATCCCGCCTGCTCGTTCAAACAGCGAATCTCAGGACAAGGCATGACTGAACCACTGCATTTTATGATGGGCCAGTTCAAGGCTCCAATTCCTCAGGATCGCTTTTATTCGCCGCGGCATCTGTGGCTGAAGGAAATCACGCCCGGACGTTTTCAAGTCGGCTTCACGGCTTATTCGCTTCGGCTGCTCCAGGATATTTATTTCCTTGAATGGTCAATTGACCCTGAGACGATCGTTCGCGACAAACAGGAGATCGGGGAAATCGAAAGCGCAAAGGCCGTGTCGTCGATGTTTCCTCCGTTCGCCGGTAAAGTCGTAGCTTTTAATCCGCGGCTTTTGATTGATCCTTCCGGGATAAACGCGGACAATTACGGGAACGGATGGCTGTATGAGTTCGAAACGAACCAGACTCCGCTTTCCGCGGCCGGGTACATTGAGTTTTTGAATTCCGCCTGGGATGATGCGCAGAAGACAATCAAAGGGCAGGTTAACGAGTCATAAAGGCCGTTATAGTGCAGGGATCAAATGGCAGGCAGCAAAGTTACCGTCGTTATCAGCCAGGCGCAGGGACGCAATCCGATCAAGCGTCAACTTGAAGAGGATATTGCGACCGCTCTCATCGCAGAACCTGGTATTGATGTTTCGCTGGTTCCTCATCTCTATGACATGTCGCAGGATCACTCCGGCATGCTGTTTCTGCGTTCCGTCCCGGGCAACGTGGTGGTTCTTGGCTGGCTGTATGAACGAGCGATCCGGTGGACTCTGGATCGAGCAAACATTCGCGGCAAGGACGGGATGACTCTGCTGAAGTCGGCTGATGAAGAATCGGACGACGACGAAGAAGAAGAGGATACTCGCCAGTACAACGGAATCGGCAGTGTCAATGTGCCAAATCGCCGCGTTTACTGTATTGATCTGCGAGCCTCCGTGAGTGCTGACGCGTTTGTCCGCGAGATTCGTCGCATCTCAGAAGAGAACTCGGTGCAGACCGTCGATCTCATGAGCTGGATTGGCGGGTCTCCTCAACCTGAACAGCTTCAACGTTACCTGCAGCCCGAGCGTCTTCTGGAAGCACGCCGCGCGTTTGATAGTGGCTCAGCGACACACGTCGATAAGGCGACTCTGCCGGAAGACACAGGTCGTCGCTGGTATCCGGTGATTGATTATAGTCGCTGCACAAATTGCATGGAGTGTATCGACTTCTGCCTGTTCGGCGTTTACGGCGTCGACGCTCTTGATCGCATTCTGGTTGAACAACAGGACAACTGTAAAAAAGGCTGTCCGGCTTGTAGTCGAGTTTGCCCGGAAAATGCCATCATCTTTCCACAGCACAAACAACCGGCGATTGCGGGTGCGGAAGGCGAAGTCAGCGGCCTCAAAATTGACCTGACCAAACTGTTCGGTGGCGACAGTGGCGAATCGGCCGTTGAAATGGCCATCAAAGAGCGCGACCGCGAACTCATTCTGGATGGTCGCGAAGCCGTCGGCATGTCGGTCGGCATCAAGCAGAAGGTCCGCGAAGAAATGGACCAGTTGATCGCGGATCTGGATGCGCTGGAGTTTTAGTGCTTCGTCAAGTCTTCATTGTTGGCCAGGATGGGCACTCTTGCCCGTCGCAAGCATGTCGGACAAGAATGTCCAACGTACGTTTCCGGGCCTGACAGAGCACCAGGTCTGGCTTTCATTTAACGGCAAGCCGCAGGCGTCAGCGTCTTCGCTTGACGCTGAATTTCGAGCCTCGTCAATCGCGATCGATCGAGCCATCAACGCTCACAGACTATTTACCGTGCGGTTCGCGCCGTTTCGCTTCAAGAGCACAGCCCCCACAGGAAATCGCCACTCATGAGTAAACTGATTCTGGGACTGGATATGGGCACCACCAGCATTTCGGCGGTGGCTCTGCATGAATCTGGTCGAGTTATCCACGCGGTGACTCAAACTCATCACGCAGCAATCGACGGACTGCCAAGTGATTACGCGGAACAAAATCCGGAACGTATTCGTGCGACGGCGTTCGCGGCGTTGAAGAATCTCAGCGAACTCTGCCGGGGTTCTGAGTTCCGGGCGATTGCTTTGACCGGGCAAATGCACAGCACCGTGATCATTGACGACAATGGTAAAGTATCAGGCAACGTCATCACATGGCAGGATCGCCGCTCCGTCTCTGAAGGTGCACAAAAATCCTTGCTGACGGAACTGCAACAGCGTGCGACCGATCAGGCGATGCTCAGCACGGGTTGTCGTTTATCTCCCGGATATCTGGGCACAACGCTCTTCGCACTCCGCCGACTGAAGCAATTGCCGAACAACATCGGATCGGTCTCTTTCGTCGCCGACTGGATTGGAAGCTGCCTGACCGGGAACGCGCCGGTGACAGAGAGATCCCATGCCGCATCATCCGGCTTGTTTGATCTCGTCGCCGACGACTGGAGCGACGCGATATTGCAGGCCGCCGAGATTCCTCGCGAATGGTTGCCGCAAGTGGCCGACAGCGGAGCCATTGTGGGGACGCTAAGTTCTTCAGTCGCTTCCGGACTTGGTTTGCCAGCGGCACTGCCCGTGATCAACGCAATCGGTGACAATCAGGCTTCCGTGTTAAGCGCTTTACCAGATCAGGACGGTTCAGTGCTGATCAACATTGGAACGGGCGGACAGATCGTCTGGCGAATCCCGCAGTTTAGTCGGCAACTGCCGCTCGATACTCGCATCCTGCCTGGCAATCCGGATCCCCTGACAGGGAAGGCCACACCGCAGTTTATGATTGTCGGCGCCGGCCTGTGTGGCGGCGATGCGATCGCCTGGGTCAATCGCACCATTCGCCGCTGGCTTTCGGATTTTGGTACGATCGTCAGCGAAGAAGCGATTTGGGACCGACTGCAGCAATTGGTGGCTCAGGAGACGCCTTCTCCGGAACTCATTTGTGAACCGTTCTTCCGGGGAACTCGCTATGAGCCTGATCGTCGCGGTGTGATCAAAGGAATCAACGTCGACAATCTGAGCCCCGCTCATCTGCTGGCCAGTGTGCTCACCGGGATCGCTCAATCGATGTCCGATGTCTGGTCGACATCGCCGCAGAGTTCCGCATGTCCTCTGCAACGAGTCGCCATGGCGGGCAACGCGGTTAAGCACAACCCGTTACTGGTCGATGCCGTGCGAAAGCATTTCGGGGTTCCTGTCCAGGTTGCTCGCCATTCAGAAGAGGCCGCAACAGGTGCCGCAATGCTGGCGGGAGTTCACCTGAAAACATGGAGAACCATCGAAGACGCGCGACAGGCGGTTCAACGCTCTACCGAATCCTGAGCCGCCAGCGCGTTCCGGATAACGTTTTCAACAGCCTCATGAGGAGACGATCTTCATGCAAAGAAATAGTCTCGGAAAACAATCCTTGCTTCACAGCAATCCTGTTCAGAAAGCAGCCGGCACACTCCGCGTGCCGCCCGCTCATTGCTCAAGAGGCTTTGCTTTCAGAGGGTGACGGCACATGGAATATCCCGACTACTATTCGTCGTTGAACGGTCCTCGGGTTAAATGAGATATTCAACCGATCCGAAGCCCACGAGCAACTGATTCACACGGCATCGTGGTTCTTATCGCACATGCTCCACGGGCTGATCATCAATCGGACGCGGCCATGTTCGCTGGCGATTGACCACCATCTTGCGCTGAGCCGCCTCGATCAACTGTAACGGGGAAATTCCCGCGCGTCGGGCGGCGTCCAAAATCAGCAGAAAACAGTCTGCATACTCCTCGATATCGTCCGGAGCCGCCTGAGTTTCCACGGCTTCCTTCTCCAGATGTCGCAACGCTCCCAATGGACCACGTTCCTGATCCGTACCGAACGTAGCTTGCGACCATTCTGATTGATCCTGAGCCAGGGACGACAGCAGTTCGCCCAGAGTCGTGTTATTGTCTGATCCTGGCATGAGAATCGAATCCATGAAAGGTGATGATGATCTGTGTGCGATCAAGCTGAGCCCGAATGGCGTGGACTTAAGCAATTCATTGATGTCCAGCGTTCTTCCGTCGAGCTTGTCTCGTGGGAGGACACAACTGGCAGCTACGATTTGAGACGAATCGCGCCAAGGCGCTCCGTTTCGGGTTGTGTTTCGCAGCGTAGCTGCGGCAGCATTTAGCCCCAGGCTTCAGCCTGGGGTGGGATGCGAAAACACGATCCATCAGCCGTGAAACGGCGACAGCGATGTTTTTTTAACGATATCAACACATTTCTGTCTCCGTTTCACGGCTAAATCTTCATTTTCAAACGTCTTCCCCCAGGCTAAAGCCTGGGGCTAACTGCTGCCACCTCTACGAGGCGAAATTAGAACGACAGTTGTCCCACTAAATCTCGTTGCAGTACCAAAGTTTTCTCACCTCAGGACAAGCCACATTGTGGCAAGTCGAGCTTAAGTCCACGCCATTGAGGCTGAGCCCTGAGATGACGCCACGTGGGTCAACTTGAACAACTGAGGCCGCAAGGTCCTGAAAGCTCCGACAAAGTCGGGCTTTCTTTTATCGTCCCATACTTTGTCCGGATGGCTTTCGCGACTTAGTCGCTTTCAAATCGTAATTGTCTTCACCAACAATCTCCGCCAGCGCCGTCAACAGTTCCGGGCCGATGTTGACTTTGCATTCGTTGCTGGTGGTCAGAATATATCGCAGCCGTGAACCGGCTCCGGAATCGTTCTCAGACTTTTCGTCGCTCGATGCCGAGCCATCGTCCTGACCAATGCCAGCGTCGTTTCTTGCCCCGTTACCACCGGCCGTGCCATTCGCATAAAGATTTCGGATCTGATCGGCCCACGAATCCACAAGCAGAATCACATCGGTCGATCCGGGGAAACGCGAAATCACATTGCGAACTCGCTGCACGTCTTCGTGCGAATGCAGCCCCTTTTCAAACTTAATTGCGACCTGCGAAGTAAATTCTTTGTCGGCCTGATCGAGCGTATAAATGCGGTTGACCACAAGGTTTGGCTCACGTCCCCGGCGATCCACTTTGCCCGCCACAATGATGACGCTTTCAGCTTTGATCAGTTCTTCATAACGAGCATAATCTTCCGGCCACGCGATGCACCGCATGATCCCGGACGGGTCTTCCAGGTCGAAGTTGGCGTACTTTGTGTTGCCGTTGCGGCTTGGCTTTTTCGCATTGGCCAGTTTGATCGCGGAAATCATCCCGCCAACAACGACCTGCGCACCGTCTTCCATCTCGGCTAGTTCCGCATTGCGATTGGCGGCATAGCGTTCAATGCGTCTCGAGTGCTGCGTCAGCGGATGCGATGTCAGATAGAAGCCAATTGTCTCCTTTTCCCAGGCAAGCTTCTGCGAATGCGTCCAGTCCGGTACATCCGGAAACGACATCGAAACGGCCGTACCTGATGCATCATTCTCCTCGTCGTCATCGCCACCGAACAGACTCTTCTGCCCGCGAGCTTTATCTTTCTGACGCGACAACGCTGACTGGACAGCCCTTTCAACGACTGCGGTTTGCTGCGGACGTGTCCCCGGCATACTGTCGAACACGCCAGCCTTAATCAACGTTTCCAGAGTTCCCTTCGTCAGCACCTTCGGGTCAACTCGTTCCGTCAGATTAAAGATATCTTTGTACGGGCCATTCAGGCGTCGTTCAGCCACGACCGCATGCACCACGTTTTCTCCGACACCCTTCAACGCAGCCAGTCCGAATGTGATGCGGCCGTCGATAAATCCAAAGTCGACCTCGGAGCGATTAATGTCCGGCCCCATGATTTCAATTTTCATACGGCGAGCATCATCGACGTGTTCACTGATTCGTTCGGTGCTCTCCATTTCGCAGCTCAACAGAGCCGCCATAAACTCAACGGGATAATGAGCCTTCAAAAAGGCCGTTTCGTAGGCAATCAAACCGTAAGCCGTCGAGTGCGATTTGTTAAAGCCGTAACCCGCAAACGCAACGATCAGGTTCCAGAGTTCCTCGGCGATGTTTTCCGCAATCCCATTCGACACAGCACCAGCCACGTATTCCGCATGGAAGCTGTTCATCACGTCGGCCAGCTTCTTGCTGATCGCTTTGATGCACTTATACGACTTGGACAGTTCGATGTTGCCCACTCGATTCAGAATGCGCATGACCTGTTCCTGGTAGACCATCACACCGTAGGTCTCAGCCAGAACTTCATCCACCACCGGATGAACCTTGCGGGGCGGCTTGCGTCCGTTCTTCACGTCGACGTATTCCATCACCATCCCGCCTTCCAGCGGACCCGGGCGATAGAGAGCGGACGTCGCGATAATGTCCGCGAAGCAGTCCGGCCTCATCTTGGTCAGCAGGTCCCGCATCCCGCCGGACTCGAGCTGAAATACGCCCTTCGTCTCACCTCGCTGCAGCAGAGCAAAGGTTTTGGCGTCGGTGAGATTATTCTTGACCTCTTCAAGGTCGAAGCCTGGGTTCGATCGCTTTACGTTCTGAACGGCCTTGTCCAGAATCGTCAGGTTTCGCAGGCCCAGAAAGTCCATCTTCAGCAGGCCGACTTTTTCAACGGTCGGTCCGTCCCACTGAGTAATGATGTCGTCTTTGCCCGTGATCGTCTGCAAAGGCAACACAGTGTCCAGCGGAACGTCAGCAATCACCACGCCGGCCGCGTGAGTTCCCGCACTGCGCGCCAAGCCTTCGACCGCCATGGCATAGTCGAGCAGTTCTTTCGCCAGCGGATCGATATCATACGCCGCTTTCAAGTCCGCACTTTCCGCCAGCGCGTCTTTCAGTTTGATGTTGAGAGTATCCGGGACGAATTTTGCCAGTTCGTTGACTCGAGCCAGCGGCACATTCAGCGCGCGGCCGACGTCGCGGATCGCGTTCTTGGCTTTCAGAGTTCCATACGTACCAATCTGAGCAACGTTGCGAGCCCCATATTTTTGCTTCGTATAGTCAATAACCATCTGCCGACGATCGCGGCAGAAGTCGATATCGATATCGGGCGGTTCTGTTCGGCTGGGGTCCAGAAAGCGTTCGAACAGCAGGTCATATTTCAGCGGGCAAACATCACCCAGTCGCAGCAGATAGGCCACGATCGCTCCGCACGCCGAACCTCTCGCTCCGCAGGGAATGCCGTTGCGGCGAGCAAACTCGACGAAGTCCCATACGATCAGGAAGTAGCTCGCATAACCCTTGGATTCGATAACGCTCAGTTCATATTCCAGACGCTTCCAGTGCCGTTCAGTCAGCTCTTCACCATAGCGTTCATGCATGCGCTGCTTACAGAGATCTCGCAGGTAATCAATGTCGGTCTGCTGATTTGGTGGCCGAAACACAGGATAGAGCTTGCGATCACCCAGCTCGATGTTGACTCTGTTCGCGATTTCCTGCGATCGCGCCACAGCATGATCCAGCCCTGGGAAGCACGCATACATTTCATCCGGAGTACACACGTACAGCCCATCGTGCTCCATCTTCATGCGTTTTTCATCGTCGCGAGTCGTCCGCGTATTCACGCACAACATGACGTCCTGAACCTTGGCGTCCTCCTTGCGAAGATAATGAGCATCATTCGTGGCGACGAGCGGCAGTCCCACGCGATTGGCAAGGTCCACCGTCAGCTCCATGCAGTCTTTCTGGATCTGAAAGCCTGCGTTCTGGATCTCCATATAGAAACGATCGCCGAAGACGCGTGAGTACCACTCCACGAGCTTCTTCGCCTCATCCTGATCGTCGGCCAGCAGGAGGCGAGACAGTTCCGAAGACGCGCAGCCGGAGAGGCAGATGATTCCCTCGTTGCACTCTTCCAGGATCTCACGATCGATACGCGGCTTGTAATAGAATCCTTCCAGATACGCGGTGGAGGAGAGACGAATCAGGTTATCGAAGCCCTTGCGATTCATCGCCAGCAATGTCAGGTGCGAGGACGCTTCTTTCTGACGGCTGGAAGTTCGATCAGACCGTCGCCCGGGAGCGACGTAGGCTTCGTAGCCAAGAATGGGTTTGACGCCGCCCTTTTTGCACCCGTTGTAGAATTCAATCGCGCCGTAGAGATTTCCATGGTCCGTAATGGCGATCGAGTCCATGCCTGATGCTTTGACATGCTTCACGAGCTCCGGAATGCGGTTGACGCCGTCCAGAAGGCTGTAATGAGTATGACAATGCAGATGGGCAAAAGGGCGAGTTGAGACAGGGGCTGCCGGAGTCGGGGCAGCAGGGGCGTCAGCCATTTTCGTCGATCCGTCCGAACGAGTGATTTCAGGGAACAATTTCCCGGCAGAGTATACCCGGCTGCCCTGCGATCGAGAATCGACCGCGATGTTCTGACTTTAACGGTCGTAAGGGTCGTGATTCTGCTTGACGCCGCCAGATTTCCACTTTTAGCATATCTGGTCAGGAATGGAGAGATGCGACGGGTGTACTTGTCAGGTAAGCTGTTCGTATTCTGGCAGGATGATCGAGGGGATTCTGGACGGTCCTGATTCGTCGGGGCGACGTGTACCAAGTCGAGTCGAAATTCGGCCGAAGTTTAGAAATGAGATTTCAGCAGATTCGCCGGGGGATTCTCCGCGCGGTCTCCACCGGATTCAGGTGAGTGTTCTCGGAGCGTCTTCAATGAGCAGGTTGGGGCTGGTTTGTCTGATTCTGGTTCTCCTCGGACTGGGCGCGGAATCGTACATTGCTGCTAAGCTTGGCCTGCGTCGGGGCGAAGTCGAAGATCAGCTGCGCAAGGCCATTGCCGATAGCGAAACGGCCACGACCGCCCTTGCAAAAGCAAAAGTGGAGCTGGGAGATTCGCAGCAAAAGCTTCAATCCGTCAAAGTTGGCTGGGGCTATGAATGGAACTTCCCGGCTGGCGGAAATGTAGGCTCTGTTCAGGTTGTCCAGGGGCGACTCGCAGTTACGGGACTTGGCACGTCTTTTGGTGCAGCCCGGGGCTTGGCTCGCCGTCAGATTACCGACGCAACCGGCCAGGCTCGCGAATTGGCTCCCGTTGTTCATGTCTTCACAGATAATGGTCAGGGTGGCTCACGTTACATTGGTGAATTTTCCGCCGACATCAGCCCGAATGGACTCAATGAAACCACTTGCGTGCTGATCCCGACTTGGGCCGCTTCACCTGAAGAGCAGCAGACATGGAACTTTGCTGGCGCCGTGCGAATGCGTTCACAAACTCCGGCTGGAGAGCGATCAGCAGTCGAACACCTGCATCAGACGATTCAATTGACGTACTCGCAGATCACGCAGACCGGGCTCCGTACAGAGGAACAGAAACGACTCACCACTGCAGCAGAAGAAGCGCTGCAAGCTCGCAAAAACGAACTGCTGGGAGACTCCGCTGCGGCTGAGAACCCTGATCATCCTGAGTATAAGCTTGGTTTGGTCCAGACGCTGGTTGATGTGGAAGAAGAACGAAACGCGGTTCAGTTTGCGGTCGATGAACTTCGTCGACAACTGAAAGTGGCCAGCGAATTCCGAACACAGCAGTTGGATGCTCTTAAGCAGATCGCCGCCAAGCTGTCTTCACCCGAAACCAAGGTTTCGCAGCGCACGAAGTAGAACTCTGTGCGTAAGATTAGTCGAAAGTACGCGGATCCTGTCGACCTGATCTGGCTGCATGCGGCTGCTCAGATGGGCATGCGAATTGAACGCAGTGCGGAAGTGAATGCGTCGTGGGACGGCCAGGGCGTGCTTACCATCGGCACCCCGGAAACGCTGGATCCGGACGACTGCCTGGCTCAGATGATCCTGCACGAATCGTGTCACTCACTTTGCGAAGGTGAGCAAAGTCTGCTCAAGCCGGACTGGGGATTGGAAAGTTTCAATCCCTACAAGAAGGTTCGTGAACATGCCTGCCTGCGACTGCAGGCAATGTTTGCAGATCGCTACAACATGCGATCCTTCTACGCCGCCACGACGGTATTTCGTCGCTACTACGATCAATTGCCCGCGGACCCTCTCGGCGATGGTGACGACCCGGCCATTGAGATTGCTCGCGAAGCATGGGACCGCGCGAACAGAGGACCATGGGCTCAGCCACTCGATGAAGCACTCCGTCGCACCGCGTTAATCGCCGACGTGTTGCGCGACATTGCCGACGTCGCCTCTATCTGGCATGGCGCTGTCAGACTGCCCACGGCGACGCAGTAGCGGGAACGTCAGAATTTCTCTCTACCGCGTTTTGAAGTTGCGTGTTTGCGACCATCCCAACCCGAAACGTCAGTGAGGGATTGCGATTTCGCGTTCGGACAGTCATCCCAAAAATCCCTCGCTCACGCGTCGGGTTGTGATGGACTCCTGCAGTTTTGCATGATTCGATCCGTTCGTGTCACCAAACACGCAACTTCACAACTGCGGCTGCGGGTTCGTATGACTTTCAATCAAGCCGCCATCGATCTCAGGAGGCAAAATTCCGATAAGCATCCGGGACCCGCAGTAGATCGGCGTCGGGAAGGATCAACGAACCATCCAGCAGTTTTGTGTCGTGGTTAACGAGACCCGGATAACGGATTCCCGGGACGACTCGCACGGCGAAAATTTCCTGCACGGCATCTTCGAATTTGACGAAGCCGAGGATCTGTCCGGTCTGGATATGGATCGCCCAGACTCCGCAGGTGCGTTCCTGTTTTCGCTCGGTAATCGGGATCCCGCTGAAGACGGCCGATTCACGAACCTGCGACAATCCAACGAACGCAACAGGCCCGCAGAAATCCACGCCGCGAGTAAACCCGGGCACTTCAGCGATCGGAGTGTAAGCTCGGTTGGCAATATCCACGTGGCCAATCGTGCCAGCCCCGGATTCCAGAACCCATAGTTTGTCGTCATACCAGCGAGGCGAATGAGGCATCGCGAGACCGTCAAGGAGGATCTCATTCGTGGTCGTATCCATAACGACGCCGCCATCCTTCTTTCGTTTTCGCCAGCCGGCCGCTTCATCGCTTTGCCCCAGAGCTGTGACATAACGAATCTTGCCGTCCCGCAGGCCAAGCCCGTTCAGATGACAGCGGTCTTCGAGAGATAGTACGAAGTGTGCCGCCACAAAAAGGAAAATGAGTTCATCGGAAGGCTCAACCAATCAACGACTAAGCGAGAATCCATTGTTTCGCTGTTGCCTCCAACACGCCTTCTACAGAGAATCCCCAGCGAGTGTTTCTTTCGCCGTCTCCTATCAGGCGGGACGAAAGCGGTAGACGTACACCCGTACCGTTACCGTCATGCCCGCTTTTTCTTCCCGCGATCTATTTGATGCCCATTCAAAACTGGTTGAAAACGGTGACTTTGGATCCTTCACGACGATCTGCCAGCCGAGAACGCCGAAAAAAAAGAACATCGTCAGGGCAAGTCGTGCTCATGCGGGAGGAATCCTTGAATTCTCCGATGGTGGAGACGCTGGAGCCCCGGACTTTGTTGTCGGTGGATCCGGTTCTCGTGGCGGACCTTGTGATCGGGGCAGGCGGATCGAATCCGTCTCAGTTCGTCAACGTGAGCGGAACGCTGTTCTTCCGCGCCAATGACGGCGTGAGCGGTGATGAGTTGTGGCGAAGTGACGGCACGTCTGCCGGAACCACACTCGTCAAAGATATCGTCACAGGAAGCGGCAGTTCGAATCCGAGTTATCTGACGAACGTGAACGGGACACTGTTCTTCCGCGCCAATGACGGCGTGAACGGTGATGAGTTATGGCAAAGTGACGGTACTTCCGCCGGAACCACACTCGTCAGAGATATCGTCACAGGAAGCGGCAGCTCGAACCCGCTTTTTCTGACGAATGTGAACGGGACGATGTTTTTCAGTGCCAATGATGGCGTGAACGGTGATGAGTTGTGGCAAAGTGACGGCACGTCCGCTGGAACTACACTCGTCAAAGATATCGTCACAGGCAGCGGCGGTTCGAATTCGTCTCACTTCGTGAACGTGAGCGGAAAGCTGTTCTTCAGCGCCAATGACGGCGTGAACGGTTCTGAGTTGTGGCAAAGTGACGGCACGTCCGCGGGGACCAAAATTGTCAAAAATATCCGCAGCGGCAGCAGCGGTTCTTATCTGAGTTATCTGACGAACGTGAACGGCACACTGTACTTCCGCGCCTTTGATGATACGAACGGTTTTGAGTTGTGGCAAAGTGACGGGATGTCCGCGGGGACCGCACTCGTCAAAGATATCCGCAGCGGCAGCAGCGGTTCGTCGCCGGGTTCTCTGACGAACGTGAACGGGAAGCTGTTCTTCCGCGCCAACGACGGCGTAACCGGTGATGAGTTGTGGCAAAGTGACGGCACGTCCGCTGGAACTACACTCGTCAAGGATCTCGTCACAGGAAGCAGCAGTTCGTATCCGAATTATCTGACGAACCTGAACGGAACGCTGTTCTTCAGCGCCAATGACGGCGTGAACGGTTATGAGTTATGGCGAAGTGACGACATGTCCGCCGGGACCACACTGGTCAAAGATATCCGCAGCGGCAGCATTGGTTCGTCTCCGGGGTCTCTGACGGACGTGGACGGGACGCTGTTCTTCAGCGCGGACAACGGTACGAACGGTCGTGAGTTGTGGTCAATACCCTCGAATGCAATACCCGTGAATTCACGGCCGCAGTTGACGGCTTTTGCGGCTGCTGTAGAAACCACTCCTGAAGATACGGAAGTCGAACTGACGTTTTCCGAATTGGTGGCTCAGGGTGATGAATCCGATGCGGATGGCACGGTCGATGCGTTTATCGTAAAGGCAGTTACGAGCGGAACCCTGAAGATCGGCACAAGTGCAGTCAGTGCCATCGCGTTCGCGGTTGGTTCGAATGACAGAATTGACGCAACAAAGAAAGCCTACTGGACTCCAGCGGCGAACAACAGGGGCAACGACATTGCCGCGTTCAGCGTGCTCGCTCAGGATAACATGGGTGACAATTCTCTCCTGCCTGTCACAGCGACTGTCAATGTCAATGCAGTGGCCGACACGCCGAGCGTGACCAATGCGGCGACTCTTGCGAACACACAGACAACGTCAGGTCTGGTGATCTCACGCAACGCCGCTGACGGAGCGGAAGTGACGCACTTCAGGATCACGAGCATCACGGGCGGGACGCTGTTCCAGAACAATGGCACGACGGCCATCAGTAACGGTGCCTTCATCACTGCGGCTCAGGCTAATGCCGGTCTCAGGTTTATTCCTGCACAGAACTCGCTGGTGACCGGGCATTTCTCCGTTCAGGCCTCGACAGGTAACAGCGACTCCGGACGGGGCGGCAGCCTCGTCGTGGCGAACATTACAATCACGCCAGCTCCGATCGGGACAGCGGGTAGTGATGCGTTTGTGCTGACGTATTCCGGGGCAGCTCCAACCGCGTCGGTCAGCGTCACGATTTCCACCAATGGTGGAGCTGCGACGGCGTTCGGGACCTTTGCCATGAACGCTCCAATGACGATTAATGGTCTGGGTGGAACTGATTCGGTTCGCGTTGTGGGTACCGCCGGTGCTGACACGATAGCAGTCAACAGCAGTACGGGCCTGACGGTTAACGGGGCGAGTTTGATTCTGATGAGTATCGAAAACCGCACTCTGGCTGGAGGGGCGGGAAGCGACGTCTACAAGTTCGACGCTGATTCTGTGTTGGGCCTGTTCACGCTGGATGAATCGGGTGGCGGAGCGGACACGGTGGATTTTTCACCGACGACCACAGTCGGCGTGGTGTTGAATTTGGCAACCCCTGGAACTCAGCCAGTCCATGCGACCAACTTGAGTCTGATTCTTGGCTCCGCCGCTACGATTGAAAATGCAACCGGTGGAGCGGGTGCTGACACGCTGTTCGGCAACGGACTGGGTAATACTCTGGCCGGCGGAGCCGGGGACGACAGGCTCATTGGTGCAGGAGGCAGCGATTTACTGCTCGGCGGCGCCGACAACGACCGCTATGATTTCTTCCCGACCACTGTGCTCGAAGCCGACCAGGTGACGGAGAATGCCAACGAGGGCATCGACACTCTGAACTTCGCCTTTCTGACGACCAGTGTCGTTGTGAATCTCGCGTCGACGTCGATTCAGCCGGTGCATACAAATCGCACGTTGAAGCTGAATTCCGGGACGGTGCTTGAAAACACCGTCGGCGGTAGCGGTGCTGACAAGCTGTTTGGCAATAGTCTGGACAATAATCTGACTGCTGGTGCCGGTGACGACCAACTTATTGGAGCCGGTGGTAACGACTTGATGCTCGGCGGGGCTGACAATGACACTTACGTATTTGTTCCGGCCACCGTCGCCGAAGCCGATACGGTGAGTGAGAATCTGAACCAGGGCACGGATACGCTGAGCTTCGCCTTTCTGACGACCAACGTCATTGCGAATCTCGGCTCAACGTCGGTTCAGACTGTGCATACGAATCGCACGTTGAAGCTGAATTCCGCTGTTGTCTTTGAGAACACTCTCGGTGGTAGCGGTGCAGACACTCTGTTCGGAAATACTCTGGACAATACTCTGACTGGCAATGCCGGCGACGACAAACTACTTGGGGCTACGGGTAGTGACTCGTTGCTCGGTGGTGCCAACAACGACACCTACATGTTTGTTCCGACCAATGTCGCCGAAGCCGATCAGGTGACGGAGAATGCGAACGAAGGCGTTGACACACTGAACTTTGCTTATCTGACGACCAGCATCATTCTGAATCTCGGATCGACTTCGATTCAGTCGGTGCATACGAATCGTACGCTGAAGCTGAATTCTCTGAGCACATTTGAAAACGCGGTGGGTGGCACGGGCAGCGATACGCTGTTGGGCAATGCTGTCGAGAACCGCCTGACGGGTGGCCTGGGGGATAACATTCTGGTCGGCATGGAGGGTGGCGATATTCTGGAAGCCGGCAGTGGTCGGGATATCCTGATCGGCGGCTTGGGGCTGGATATTCTGAAGGGCGACGCCGGCGATGACATCCTGATCGCGGGACGTACGACGAGCGATACCAGTGTGAGCAATCTCAACACGCTTCGCACGCAGTGGATTTCCGGCAACGCTTATGCAGCTCGGGTCACCAATCTGCGAGCCGGCGTCGGCAGTCCGGTGGTTTCACTGAAGACCACCATCAACGTATTAAACGATGCCGGTGAGGATGATAAGGTGGCGGGTGGAACCGGCACCGACTGGTTCTTCCGAGCAGTCGACGATGTCATCGCCGACCTGTTCGCTGGAGAGTTGATCGACGTCCTGTAACGGCCCCATTCCCCGCGGCGAAATAATGAACTCGGCGAGCGGCAGGGCGATGTGGGGATTGCAGGTTGCGTTCAATCAAAAATCGGCAAAAAAATCGGCAATCAAAAATGCCGCTCGCCGCTGTTGTGTGCGATTTGGCAGCATTTGCACAATGCTGAAATAAGCCGTCCTCGACTCCAAACAAGGCCGAGACATTGTTATGTTGGCGTCTATGAGCACTGCCGCCATTCGTACAATGACTGAGAAAGATCTGTCCGTCGCATTGATGCTCAGTACATCAGTGGGATGGAATCAGATCGCGGCCGACTGGAAGCGAATGCTGCTGCTGGAACCTCGCGGATGTTTTGTTGCGGAGCTGAACGGCAAAGTTGTCGGCACAACACTGTGTTGCCTATTCGGGCCAGTGGCATGGTTAGCCATGGTGATCGTCCGCGAAGATCAACGAGGCTGCGGATTGGGTCGAGAACTCGTTCGGACCGGGCTGGAGTATGCTCAAAAGCAAGGCGTAAAAACGGTTCGACTCGATGCGACTCGCCTGGGAGAAGCGGTTTATTCGAAACTTGGATTTGTTCCTCAATTTGAACTCGCAAGGATGGGAGGAACCGTCTCGCCTTCGGCTGAGTCCTCTTCGACGACTCACCGGATTCTGAGTGCAACGGCAGCCCAGTTCGAGGAGATCATCGCTCTGGATCAGGACGGCACACGGACCGAACGAGAGAAGCTCTTGCGACGGCTTTTCAGCGAATGGAGCCCCTTGATTGCCATCTCATCGACTGAGCAGATCGAAGGATTTCTCGCATCACGACAAGGCCGACTCTCGACGCAATATGGCCCGATGTCCGGCACCGATGCCGCGGCCGTGGATCTATTGAGGCATGCCCTGACGAACTCCTGCGGTCAGCCAGTGATCGCCGATATTCCCATGCATCGCGAATCTTTGCTGCAAGTGGCTCGCGAGTTTGGACTGACCCAACAGCGAACATTGCTCCGAATGTGCTTTGGTGATCCGGTTGAAGAATCACCACAACGTTTTCATTTAAGTTACGGCGGAGAGTTTGGTTGAGGTGTGTCGGATGGTCAGGAAATCGCGGAGATCATTCTCATTGACGTCGTGAACACGGAGGAATTAGCACCGGATCGACTCATAGCAATGAGGATCGTTGCGGCCTCAATCGTGCTTCCCGGCGAGATACAGTTCTCTTCGGAGTAGCTTTGCAACAGCTCCCTGCGTCGATAACCGGAGAAGAATCCCGAATGCAGCCCCGTTCTCAACCTGAATTCCCGGACTGCTTAGACCGAAAATCGTTTAAGAACGGGGCTGCAAACTGATCTCAACAACCCAGTGCCGCAGCAGATTGCTCCGGCCACTGACAGGCCACTGCTTTTAGAAGTCATCAAGCACTTCTAACGCCGCCAGACGCGTACCATCTTGCCCTGGTAATTAGCTTCAGCCACCAGAGTTCCGCTGCCCATGCATGTCATCCCGCAACCAACGCCCACAAAGTGCCCGACCGGAGCCGAACGAATGTGACCGCATGTGCCGCGTTCAGCCATCATTCTCGCCTCGTCTTCCGCCCACGCCTGCATCGAACCATCGTGGACCGCAGAGGATCCCGTTGCGCTCTGATAGCTGACCTGCTGAATTGGAGACTGAGACGACTGCATCCCTGCTTGCGATACTACGATGTTCGACGGAGTCGAATACGACAGTGGACGTGAATACCGCACAGGATTGTGCGTTTGCATTGTCCGACCTGAACTGCGCGAGGAACGATTTCGTCCGCGAGCTTCCGAAACATCAACCATCAGGCCAACAAGTACCAACGCAAGGAACCAGAACCGAATCATCCTTAACCCTCCCTGAAACTTAAAAGGCCGCAGAACAACCCACGACCACCGGGAGGAATTTTAGCGGTGCCTTTCCGAAGTCCAGCTCCCGCCAGAAAAGTCAGTGCACTTTGCCCAGACTCACGAATTCCGGTTGATTTTCGGGAAACCACCGTTACGGATCACTCACAGACTGGAGTTAACCACGAAATTGCATTCGCCTAAAACGTGGACCAGACATGTCGCAGCCAGCAGGAGAGTCGCTGTCGAACACAAATTCGAACAATTGAACAGAGGGAAACGAAAGAGATAAAGCTCTTCCGGATGCGTTCCCCTCCGGAACTTCGGCCCCCTGTGTTGCGTTCCTGCTGGTGATTGTTCCAGAACCGACGGTATCAGCGCCGAATTCGCAGAGCCAACACCTATTCTTCGCCTTCCGGTGCCCGAGACAGAAGGGCACTACTGCTGAACGCGAATGAACACAACAAGCATCCCCAGTTGCAGGAGACACGCGATTGGATACACAAGGAGTCCGTTCATAAACTGCCCTTGAGCAATGGCGGAAGAGGCGAAACCTCCCCTGGTATTGCGGTTGTAGCCGGACGCAGGGAAGTCGTATCCGCAATGCGGGCACACAATTTCTGTTGCTGACATTTCGCCTTTACACTCAGGACAATACGCCATTGTCCGTCAACCTGCTCAGAGATTTGATCAAGGTGTCCACAGAAACGACTTTGATCTGAAGAGGCCAACAATCGGTGCCGCGAAATCTACCCGTGTTTCACGCGGCAGAGTGCATCCATCATGAACACACTCTGCCCGCAGCGAACAACGTCAGCGTCTCCCCTGGGATCAGGCATCAGGCCAACCGGGGCAAGGGCTCAGCTCTGGTTAGATGTAGCGGTTGATGAGGTTCTCGAGCATTTCCTGGCGACCGCTGGTATTGGCCGTCAGGCTGGTGCTTTCCTGAATGTAGGTGTCCAGTTCATTCAGAGAAACCGAGCCCGCTTCGATGCGACGCCCCATTCCGTTGTCGTAAGTGCTGTAACGCTGACGAACGAAATCGTTCAGCACGCCATCAGCACGAATCGCAGCGGCGATTTTCAGACCGCGAGCAAACGCGTCCATACCGCCAACATGAGCATGAAAGAGGTCGATCGGGTCGATGCTTTCGCGGCGTACCTTCGCGTCGAAGTTCGTGCCACCGGAATGCAATCCGCCCTGCTTCATCAGCACCAGCATGATCTGTGTTGTCAGGTAGATATCCGTTGGGAACTGGTCAGTATCCCAACCCAAAAGCAGGTCGCCGGTGTTGGCGTCAATACTTCCCAGAACTCCCTGGATTGAAGCGTACTCAAGTTCATGCATCATCGAGTGACCAGCGAGCGTCGCATGATTCGTTTCGATGTTCAGCTTCACAACATCCATCAGACCGTACTGACGCAGGAAGTTGAGACATGCGGCCGCGTCGAAGTCATACTGGTGCTTGGTCGGCTCTTTTGGCTTTGGCTCAAACAGGAACTGCCCCTTAAAACCGATCGACTTCGCATGCTCGTGAGCCATGTGCATGAAGCGAGCCAGATGGTCCAGCTCGCGCTTCATGTCAGTATTATATGAGCACATGTAGCCTTCGCGACCGCCCCAGAATACATAGTTCTCGCCACCCAGTTCATAGGTAACTTCGAGAGCCTTCTTAACCTGAGCACCAGCGTAAGCAAACACATCTGCATTCGGGCTTGTTGCCGCTCCATGCATGTAACGCGGATGTGAAAACAGGTTCGCCGTACCCCACAGAAGTTTGATACCTGTTGAACGCTGAGCTTCCTTCAGCTTGCGAGCAACCGCATCCAGGTTAGCATTGCTTTCTCGCAAAGTCGCCCCTTCAGGAGCCACATCGCGATCATGAAAGCAGTAGTATGGAACTCCCAGTTTGGTCATGAATTCGAAGGCGACATCGACGCGACGCAGTGCATTGTCAAGAGAATCAGTTCCGTCGTCCCATGGCCGCATCAGCGTTGGAGCACCGAAAGGATCAGAACCGGTTCCTCGGAACGTGTGCCAGTAACAGACGGCGAAGCGCAGCCAGTCGTTCATCGTCCGGCCTTCGACAATCTCGGACGCGTTATAGTGCCGGAAGGCAAGAGGATTGCGGGACGATGTTCCTTCGAACTGGATCTTGTCAACTTCCGGGAAATACGTGGTCATTCTATCTGCCTTCGCGATCAAAACGCCGTAGTGTGGGAGAAGTCCGGGCACTCAATGACAGAACTGTCACATCAGAATAAAGTGCGCGGTCTACTGCTCTGGCGTGAAACATGCATTTTAGCGTTCTTTCAACGGGATTGAAGGCCGCCCCACGAACGTGGCTGAGTTGGATCAAAAGACGATGAGATTTGAAAAAAAATCACAGCCGTTGGCCGAGCGGGCCCATTTTTTGCTGCGGCTGTCTCTCTACGGAGTTGTATCCGCAGTTATAATCGGGGCGAGCCTGGGAATCGGCATTCTTGGCTATCGCTGGTTCGGTGGATTACAGTGGATCGACGCTCTGCTGAACGCGTCAATGATTCTGACGGGAATGGGCCCGGTCAACCCGATGACAACAACCGCAGGCAAATTGTTTGCATCGTTCTATGCCTTGTTCAGCGGTGTCATCTTCCTCAGCGCTACGGCGGTGATACTGACTCCAGTCTTTCACCGCGTGATGCACCGTTTTCATCTGGCAGAGGAAGAGACTGGTGAATAGCCTCATAAACTGCACAGGCTGAAACGCAGAATGGGACGACTCATCACGGCGAAGCCTTCAGATCCAACGCCCAACCTAAATGCTCACCGCTGCCGTCCTGAAACGATCATCAAGATGCTGAGCCAATCCATTCATCCGGTAGTCGCCACTCAGATCCAGAGACGGGAACGCGTACCGTTTTGTTGTGCGTGCTAAACCAGTGTAAACGCAACAGTATTGCTGACTGCCGTCGCATTGCCGCTACTATCGAACGCTCGAATCCAGGCTCGCCACACTCCTGCGGCCAGTGGAACTGCAGGCTGATACTGATTCCCCGTGAGGTTGCTGAGGGTAATCTGCGGGACCAGAGAAGCATTGGCGAAGACGAGTTCGTAGCGAACAGCCCCGGCGACAGTGATCCAACTGAATAATGGCCGGCCAGCGAGGGTCATATCTGCCAACGTCAGGGGAGTTGCACTATTGAGCACAAACGCGGCAGGTGCTGATGCTGCATAAGTCCTGTTCGCGGAGTCGATCGCTCTGACGACGGCAGTGTAGGATCCAGGTGTCAACGTTGGCATCGCCAGGCTTGTACCAACGACATTGACATTGCGAATGACCTGACTCACCCCGGTCGTCTGATTGTCGACTTGTACGTCATACCGTACAGCCCCGTTCACAGCATCCCAATTCAGCGTCGCGGCCGAGCGAAAATCAGCGGCGTTAAATCGCACGCCAGCAGGCTGAATACTAACGGTCAAGAGGGCGGCAATGCTCCAGCCCGACGCCATTCCAGGTGCCAGTGCTCTGACACGAACTTGATACAGGCCAATCGGAAACTCACTGACGACAAGCGAGTTCGTCGGGACGGCCCCGTTCCTTAAGAACCCCCGAGTTTGCGATGTCAGCCGATCGACCACAATGTCATAGCTGGTGGCTCCAGGAACTGAAGCCCAGCGGATCGTGAACGTTCCGGAAGTTTCAGTACGGCCGGGTCCTTCCACAGTAGTCAAAGGACGCGAGCGAATCATCTGGATCGGCCCCCACGGACCGAATACTCTCGCGGAGGTGATTGCTCGAAGGCGGATATAAAAGGTCCCCATTGGCAAGTCGATGGGCATCGTGTACGACGTGGATGTAATCCCCGCCTGTCGATGAAAAACAGAAGATGCCGTAGTGATCTGTACGACAAGAATCTCG
The DNA here is from genome assembly GCA_026400835.1 of Planctomycetales bacterium. Taxonomy (GTDB): domain Bacteria; phylum Planctomycetota; class Planctomycetia; order Planctomycetales; family Planctomycetaceae; genus SXXK01. The sequence goes on from JAPLOA010000034.1 coordinate 57,739, forward strand.
TAACTGGCCGCATTGGAAATGCCAATCCAGGAGAACGTCGGCCTGAGTGTCGTGGTCACAACGTCAAAAACAGTGAATGTAGGCGCTGTCGTATCGGCCACACTGATACTTCGATTGACTGCGACCGCACCAACAGCAGAGGCCTGCACGGAAGCAGTCTGTGTACCGTCGATGAGACCGTCATCGACCGCCGTGACGGTGAAGTTTACGGAACTCTGTCCGTCAGGGATAAGAACACTGACCGGAACAGAGAGTTCTGAAGTGTCGTTGGAATTGAGATTAACCGTGAGTGCCCCGGTCAAGCTGCCGGCTCGAGTGACCGTAAACTGCATGGTGGCTGAAGTTCCGGTCTCCGTCATTGAGACTGCTGGCGATGACAGCGCAAGACTTACTGTAACAGCTGCCGTGGCATCAAAATCAACCTTCACGTTGTCGGCGGACACGGTCACATTGGAGGACATGGAAACCGGAATACCGTTCCGCGTGAACGCGGCGGTAACCACATAGCTTCCGGCAGGAACAATCAGACCATACCCACCCGATGTGCCAATTGTCTCCGTAAAGGTCGCGCCGTCACTGACGCGACGTGCAGTGATGGTGCCGCCACGAACCGCTTCGCCAATATCGTAGAAGTCAGAATTATTCGTGTCTGAATACACGACCCCGGTAATGATCGGGTTCAGGTCGCGTCGTCCAAAGTTTTCAGTGACGAGGGTCGCGTTTCCTCCCGATGGTATGAAGGCTCCGCTACGAATGCCGACGCCGATCTCCTCCACTTCAGGCATCATTATGTTCGTGCGATGGCCGGCACTTTTGAACAGCAGGTCGTGAGCCTGACGTGAGTTCGCATTGATGTCGGGACTGCCGAAGTATCCGATGTACGCGATGTTCTCAGCAATGGTCGACCAGTTATACCCGGCTGCCGTCGCTCTGGCGCTGGCAGTTACTCCGCTCGGATTCGTATGAGCGAAGAAGTCGCGATTAATCATGTCCACAGAATGCCCGACGGAAGCGTTCTGCAGTTGCTGATTCGGGGCGAGTGGCTGCTTGGGAACCGCGCTGATCGTCCCCGCTGGCAAACTGGCGTTCAGTGAAATACCCAGTCGGGTCGCTTCGGCTTCGGGATTGGCCCGAGCGCGATTAATCAATTCCAGAATCAATTGCTCTTCATCGGCAAGATTCACCGCGGCCAGCAGGACTCGCGTCTCAAGCGTGTCAACGATTCCAGCCGTGGCTGACGGAGTAGACCGACGTCGATTTCGACAATAACGACCAAACAAGCCGGCAAAGAGGCGCATGATGTTTCCTGTCTGTTGATGAATCATCACCCTACCTTACCTTCTCGTTTTGAAAGAAGCAGCAGGCGACCAACGATCAACACGGTGACTTACAGACTGAACTGTGCGTCGAAAACGAATGCAACATCTTTACAGTGGTGACTTTCCGCAACATAGCGCCAATCTAAGCATTGCAAAACATTGAACGATTTCAGCGTGGCCGAATTCAGGTATTACCGCCGGACGAGACCCTGAATGAATCAGGCTCAGATGACACGTCTGGCCGACTGTCGTCGACAATTCGTGTCACCTGAGCCTGAATGCTGTTCTGTACGCGGCCACCAGCAAGATAATAAGACATCCGGCGAGCACTCGGCCTGAATTCATGCGGCTCGAAGAATATCCCTTCGGCAACTGCCGTACGGACGTCTCTACCAGATCTGAATTCGCTCAGCCTTTGGTTTAAAGAGTTTGTCACCCGGCTTCACATCGAATGCTTCATAGAATTCGTCCAGATTACTGACCGGACCATTCGCTCGGTATGTTGAGGGAGAATGAGGATCGATGACCAGGCGACGTACAAGTTCATCGTCTCGATACTTGCGACGCCAGATCTGCCCCCAGCCCAGGAAGAATCGCTGGCTGGCGGTCTTCCCGTCAATGACCGGACCTTCCGAATTTCCCAGCGAAAGCTTGTAAGCCTTGTAAGCGATCGCCATGCCGCTGAGGTCGGCGATGTTCTCTCCGAGTGTCAGCTTGCCGTTCAGCTTGCGCCCCGGAAGTGGTTCATAAGATTCATACTGAGCGACGAGGCGGCCTGTGAGTTCATCGAACGCCTTGCGGTCTTCCTCAGTCCACCAGTTTGTGAGATTTCCATCCCCATCATACTTGCTGCCCTCATCGTCAAAACCATGGCTGATCTCGTGGCCGATCACAGCGCCGATGCCACCGTAGTTGGCCGCATCATCCGCCTCGGCATCAAAGAATGGAGGCTGCAGAATGGCAGCGGGAAAAACAATCTCGTTCATGCTGGGGTTGTAGTAAGCATTCACAGTTTGCGGAGTCATGCCCCACTCTTTGCGATCGACTGGTTTATGCAGTCGATCGATCTGCCGAAAATGCTCTGCACGTGCGGACCGCATCATGTTGCCCAGCAGATCGCTCTCCGAAATTTCGAGCCTGGAATAATCTCGCCATTCGTCCGGATAACCAATCTTGGTCGTGATCCTGCTGAGTTTCTCCAGAGCCTTCACCTTGGTCGCATCCGTCATCCACTTCAGGCCATGAATGCTCTGTTCAAACGTCTTCATCAGGTTGCCAACCAACTTTTCCATGTGGCGACGTGACTCCGCCGGAAAATGTTTCTTTACGTATAGCTGGCCAAGTGCTTCGCCAAGGACACCGAAATCACCCGCCCCGGCACCGGAGGTCGCATCCACAGCTCGCTTCCAGCGCGGCTTCTGTTCGGGGACTCCGGCAATCGTACGCGCATGCAGTTCGAAATGAGCAACCGCAAAGGCCCTGGGCAGATATTCCGCCGCCGAATCCAGCACCTGAAAGCGAGCATACTGCTGCCAGGTCGTAACCGGGGTCTGCTCAATAATCGTCTCCAACCCCTCGAAATAGCTGGGGGTCACGACATTCACTTCTGTGAGATCAGAGACTCCGGACGCCTTGAAGAATGTGGCCCATGGCAACGTCGCTGCCAGTTCGCTGAGCTTCTTAACCTCGTACAGGTTGTAGCGTTTCTCGGCATCTCGCAGCTCGGTCCGAGACCACTGAATCTTTGCGAGGGCTGTTTCCAGTGCCAGCAGATCCTTCGCGGCCTGATCACCATGAGGAATCTTCGCGAGTTCAAACAGCGTGGTGATGTAGGCTTGCAGAGCCGTCCGCGCCTTCGCGTAGTTCTCATCGTCCTTCAGATAGTAGTCTCGATCCGGAAGTGTCGTGCCGCTCTGAGCAACCCCGGCGAGATACCGGGACGAATCTTTATCGTCGGTACTGATGAAGAATCCAATCGGCCCGCCGATGCCGATAATTCCAGCCTCACCAAAGTATCGAATCACGTCTTCGGAGGTTTTGATCTGATCAATCGCCGCAAACTGAGCCTTCAGAGGATCCAGACCATTCTTCTCGATCAACTCTTCATTCATATAGCTGCGATAAAAATCGCCGACCTTTTTGGCGATCGGATCGTTCGGGTTCTTCGCCGCCTCTTCAATGATCGCTCGAATATTCTCTCGAGCAGCATCGTCGAGAGCCGTGAATGACCCATAGTTGGATTTGTCGGCCGGAATCTCAGTCGACAGCAGCCAGCGACCATTCACATGCAAAAACAAATCGTCCTGCGGTCGAACCGCGTTATCAAAACCGTCCGGATCAATTCCGGAATGCCGATCCGCAGCGAACAACGACAGTGATGACAACGCCAGAACTACGCTCAACAAGCCAGATGGAACAAGAGATCTCATATCGTTTCCCAAAGTGCAGCAAATCGCTGACAGGAACAAAACAGAGGGCACGATGCCCAAAGTTGGCGGCACGCCGACATGGCTGCATTCTGTCGCACAGGCGATGATTTTTCCAACCACGCAGACGACTTCGTCACCACGGTTGTCGTCGCATATTTCTGTAGGTCCGCCTGCCGGGCACATCTCTACCCACATTTCCCGCTGAGGAACCAGTCCAGTGTGGTTGAGACATCGAAGAATCCAACGCGAGGAATACTGCGATTCAACCCGGTACGGGGTCTTACAACAAAGCCTGGGGTGCACCGTTGTCACGGCGACCCCAGGCTTTGTTGTAAAACCCCGTTGGGGTTGAGATGCCTATAGTTCCCAAACCATGGCAGCACTGGCGTGAAGCCGACCTCGGCCGGATCCCTTTGCAAGGAATCGCTCCTGGACTCCGTGATCTCCAGAGCAAAGCATAACCATGTCTCCTTTGCCTCGCATGACGCCCCGCGGTGGGGCGGTGACGCCATAACGAGGGGAAGGAAGATCATCGTTTCAGGAACATCTCATCAAGGTTCAGCAGCACGTTGCTGACAACCGTCATTGTGGCGGCCTGCACGGCATCCACATTCTGCGGCAGCGGTCCCAACGGATCTGTCGCAAGCTTCATGGCGCTCTCGGGATTGGCAGCAAGCTCCTTCTGAGTATCCTCATACAGAGTCGTCAGCGCCGACAATTCATCGCTGGTCGGTGCCCGCAGAACACAGCGTCGGAATCCAAAATGAATCTGTTCCTGCAGAGTTCCACCCTGAGCCAGCATCAGGCGGCCCAGAGCCTGCGCCGCTTCCACGTAAACGGGATCGTTCATCGTCACCAACGCCTGCAGCGGCGTGTTGGTTCGATTGCGTTTGAGAGTACAGACTTCGCGGTTTGGTGCATCGAATGTCGCCATGGACGGATACGGATTACTACGCCGCCATGTTGTGTACACAGCTCGCCGATATCTGTCTTCGCCCATGCTGGTCTGCCAGTCAGTTGAACTTCCGAATGCTGCCGACAAACCGGAGCTTGGTTGCGGTGGCTTCACAGGGGCCCCGTACATTTTTCGGCTCAACAATCCAGAGGCCAACAAGGCCTGATCTCGCACCATTTCAGCACTAAGACGAACACGTGGTCCGCGAGCCATCCAGCGATTATCCGGATCGGAAGCGGCGGTATCCGGACTGACTTTGGCCGACTGACGATATGTCGCCGACGTCACAACCATACGCAGCAGCGCCTTCGTGTTCCACTGCGATTCCATCAGCTCTCGTGACAGCCAATCCAGCAGCTCCGGATGAGTCGGCAGGTCACCTTGTGAACCAAACTCTTCGCTGGTTGACACAATCCCGCGACCAAACAAGTTTTCCCAGTAGCGATTCACGACGACTCGCGCAGTCAATGGGTTTTCTTCATTGACCAGCCACTTTGCAAACGTCAGCCGATTGACAGGTTCACCGGCGGGAATCGGCGGAAACACGGCCGGTACACCTGCGTGAACTTCATGCCCTTTGTCCAAATAATTGCCTCGAAACTGAAACAGCGTCTTGCGACGTTGCTCACTGGCCAGTTCACGCAGAACAGGCACGGAGGTGTCTGGCTTCATCGTGTTGTACTCGGCACGCATTGTATCGCGTTCTTTGCGTTCCGCGGCTAACTCCGGAGCCAGCTTGTCGCGATACCAGGCGGCAAGTTGCTTCTGTTCCTCCACGCTGCGCTGGTCTGCAGCTTTATCGATGATCGCAACGATATTCTGAGGTAATCCGGCTCGTTCGATGACCGCTGCATCATCGGTCGTATTGACCTGAAACCGTCCCAGCAGATGATTGGCGTACGGAGAATTCTGCTCAACAATCAGTCGAAGGATGGTGTTCTCTTTGACTTCAATCGCGGCTGAAGGAACAAGAGTCAAGCGGTGACTTTGTCCCACGCTGCCGCCGATAGCCCAGCCATTCTCAGGCTCAGTCTTTCCGTCAAAGACTTCTTCCGGAGCAAAGCCGTCCTGCTGGAAGTCGGCCAGCCCGGCGACAAAGCTGATATCGCGGGTGTTGCTCGGAGAGTACTCGGCCGACAGATTTGGAGGTTCGGCAACATTCTGACTCCAAAGGACGTTCCGATTCGCATCCAGCATCGACAGGCGAAAACCTTCAAGTCGCTTATACAAACTCTCACCGGCGCGGTTCCAGATCACAATTCGATCGATCGCAGAATCTTTGGTCAGATCAAGCTCCCACCAAGGATTGTCAGAAACCGCCGTATGAGTCACCGACATCTTCTCGTACTGGCCGTCCGTGTTCCCATCAATCGCGTATTCCGGCGGTCCGGCATAATCCGTTGAGCTTTGAGTCGCCCTGCCGGACGTTGCGATATTCTGCCCAGCTGAAAAGACCTGAACTTCGGCCAATGACAGCATCTTCTGCTGTCCAGGAATATCGACGCGCACAAACCGGGCGACAGGTGCCTGGCTGTCCTGCGGAACAAGCTGAGCTTTCAGTTCCGTGATGACAAAGTTACCACCTCCATGACCGCTACCCTGTCCGGGAAGATCAGCAGAAAGAACAGTCTGAATCTGCAGTGCTGCAATCGGCTTTGAGTCAGAACCGGGCTCGAGCGGAATCTCGATAGTGTATACATCTTTCTCGGTTGCCGTTGGAACTCTGATGGTCCCATCGTCCAGTATCTCTGCCTCACCACCACCTGATCGAGTGATCCGTGCGGGCTTACGAAGATTCCACGAGGCAGATTTCTGAAGACGAGTTTCCCATTGCTGCTGCGATCCGGCAACAGCCTCAGTCGGCGTTGCCATGACCTGATCGAGTTCCGAGAGCCGAGCTTCGATGACAGACCGACGCTGTTTCTGCTCGGCGGTATAGAGCTGCAGACGCGGAGAATCATCGCCCCGATCCGCATCTTCCGTGTTGTTCAGAATCGCAAAGATCTGGAAGTATTCGTCCTGCGAAAGGGGATCATACTTGTGAGTATGGCACTGAGCACATGCAATCGTGGTGCCCATCCAGACAGCCATTGTGGTGTTGACACGATCGACAACCGCCACATTTCGGAACTCTTCATCCTGAGTTCCGCCCTCATTATTCGTCATCGTGTTTCGATGAAACGCGGTCGCAATCAACTGATCTTCCGTTGGATTGGGCAGCAGATCCCCGGCCATTTGTTCAATGGTAAACTGATCAAACGGCATATTGTTGTTAATCGCGCGGATGGTCCAGTCACGCCATGGCCAAATCGTCCGAGCCGGGTCGTCCGCATATCCAGAGGAATCAGCATAGCGAGCCAGATCCAGCCACTTGCGAGCCCAGTGTTCACCAAACTCTGGTCGCGCCAGAAGGCTGTCGACCAGTTCGCTATAAACCTGATCGTTGATTAAACCATTCTCCGCCGTGAGCTTCCTGTTCCATTCATCGCCTTCTTCGGGAGTCGGCGGAAGTCCAATCAGGTCCAGATAGACGCGACGAACCAGCGACAGACCATCAGCTTCCGGTGATGGCTGAAGTTTCAGTTCGATCATTTTGTGCAGCGTGAAGTTGTCGATGGCGTTCTTTGGCCACTTCGCAAAGTCACCTGTCGCTGCAGGGACTTCTGCACGTTCCGGTTTCACGTAAGACCAATGGCGAGCAAAGTTGGCTCCCTGTGAAATCCATTGACGAATCTTTGAAATCTCAATCTCAGACAGAGGTTTCCCGAAATGCGAGGGTGGCATCCGAGTTGATTCGTCGCTACTGAGAACACGAACCAGCATTTCGCTTTCTTCCGGATTTCCCGGAACGATGGCCGCATGCCCCGACTCCAGCGATTTCGTGGCAATCGCGGCGTCATCAAGACGCAGGCCCGATTCCCGACGAGCATCATCCGGTCCGTGACACGCAAGACAACGATTGGAAAGGATCGGTCGAATGTCTCGATTGAAGTCGATCTGTTGACCAACCACAAGGCTGGCGGACAACACCTGCACAGAAATGACTGCAGCGAGAACGAGCAATCTCATAGGGCACCATAAAGAGCTGACAGTTCGAGAGTAAGGCCGCCTGACAAGATCCGCAAGTTTGACCAAGCATTCCGAAGAATGCGGAGTTTCAAATTCAGAACGATTCCATTGCTGCTTGTTGTCAGAGCCCGATAAAAAAACGCTCGAGGCGGGGTCATGAGTATAGCGAAGATTCCCGACGTCTTCACGCAGGAAAACAGTCCGATCGGCCCACGAAATCCGGAAACGGCAGTTTTTTTCCCCCGAGAACAGTCACCGATTTCTCGCAGCGCAGTTCCGCGTGCGGCCATGCGTGGAGCGTTTGTTCAATCGTCGATGCTGGATTCGTCAGCATCTTGTGTCTTCATGAGGTCAGCTACGCGCGAAACCCTGCAAAATCAGAATGCAACACGATTCGAAAACACTACACTACGCTTTGATTCCCTGAAGGTTCCTGCTGTAACTTGGTGCGTCAAAGAGGTTTGAAGTCTGCGTGGGTAGTTTCACGATCCGACTAATTTTGTCACTTCCGGCTGCGATTCTTTTCGCAACGTTCTGTCACGCCTGTGGGGCGACACAAATCCACAGCACTGCCGACGAATCATCAGAACCTCAGGACGCAACGGCCAAAGAGACGACCGGAAACTCAGAGAACACTCGGAACGAAATTGAGTCTGATGAAGAGCGGAAGGCTCTCGCGGCCAACGACCGTTTTCTGACACTACTCAAGAAGCAGCCGAAACCAGGCACGGCGCTTGATCGAGTTTATGCGTTTCATCTGGAACGAGGATCGATCGAACAGTTCCTTTCCGAACAACGAGCATTGATGACTCCTGGTGATGATACCGGTGTCGCCTGTTTGCTGGTGGGACTGTTCGAAACGAAACGGGGAAATCATCGTGAAGCCGAAGCGGCGTTTCAGCTCGCTGAAGAACGTCGACCACAGGATGCCAGCGCCAGTTGGCTGCTCGGGCAAAGCTTGCTTGAACTGCAACGGGCTGAAGACGCAGCGACAGCTCTGGAGCGAGCTATGGAACGCTCGCCGCAGAAGGCCGATCTGCTGCTCATCTTTCAGGATCTTGGTCGAGCCTACCGGCGTTCGCGGCAGACAGAGAAGGCGAACGCTGTCTGGCAGCAAATGGAGTCGCAGTTTCCGAATGATCTGCGTCTGAAGGAACAAATCGCAACCACGCTGTTCGATGAGGGCGATCTCGAGGCTGCTGTTGTTCGATTCGCAGAACTGTCAACACTGCATCGGGATCCCTATCAAAAGACTCAGAATGCAATCACAGCGGCCGACCTGAAACTGCAGCTGGGACGACAAGAGGAAGCTCTGCGTGATCTTGAAGAACAATTGCAGACACTGGATCCCGAAAGCTGGCTCGCCCGCGATATTCGCCACCGCATCGACAAGGTTTTCCTGCGAAACAATAACCAGGCCGCATTAGTAAGTTACTACGAAACATGGTTGCAGAATCATCCGGACGACCTGGAAGTCATCTCGAGCCTCGGACGTGCTTTAACGCTACAGGGGCGAGGAATGGATGCTCAGGCTTGGTACCGCAAAGCCCTTGAGAAAGCTCCTGCAAGTATCCCGTTGCGAAAATCGCTGTTGGAACAATTGGTGCGGGCCAGGTTGTTCGATGAGGCGATGACACAGTATCAGAAACTGCTCGAGATCGATCCGGGTAATATTGAACATCTCCAGGAATGGGGGATGTTGGCTCTGTATCGCGATGATGTGCCACTTAGGGAACGCCGAGCCAATGCGACGACGATCTGGAAACGCATGCTGTCGGTTCGGCCTGATGATCCCGGAATCCTCGTTCAGGTCGCGGAACTGATGCGCCGTGCAGAACTTTCCGATGACGCATTGTCGTTGTATCGACGAGCCATTGAGCTCGCGCCGCAGGACACTCAGTATCGCGAGTATCTTGGGGATTATTTAAAGACTCTGGAACGAACCGAAGAGGCTATTCAGGTCTGGAACACAATTGCGGAAGGCGACCAGCGAAACACTGCCAATCTGATTCGCGTCGCCGAAATCTTCCGCGCGGCCGGGCTGCAGGACAAGGCCATCTCAACGATGCAGGCCGCTTGTGAATTGACTCCGGACATCAATGACCATCTCAAACTTGCTCGCTGGCTGCGTGAGTATGAATTGGCGGGCAATTATCCCAGGGCCGCGGATTCACTCAAACAGCTCGACATCGCAGAGACTCTGGCGGAGACGGATGAAGAACGTCGAATACTTCTGACAGAGCGAATTCTCAGCCTGCTTGCGGCCGATCAACTGGATCAGGCGATTGTTGATCTGAAGCTCAGGTTGCAGAAGACTGAAGAGGCAGGAAAACCTGTCGACGATGCCGAGGAATTGCAGAAGAACGCTGCGGAATGGACCAGGCTGGCGACATACTTCGAAGCCGCAAAAAAACTTCCGGATGCTATGGAAGCCGTGAAAAATTCAACGGCGCTGGCACCGGATGATGTTGCCTCATGGACGCTGGCGGCCCGGTTGTATGAACAATCGGGCCGCCTCGCTGATGCAGTGGACGCTTATCAAAAGCTGATGTCTCTGGATCTGCGTGCAGGTAGTGAATGTTTGCAGAAAATTGCGAGTCTCGAGCAACGACTCGGTCGCCGAGCTGAAGCGCTGACGGCCGGCAAGGAGTTACTGGCCGCCGGTCCGGACAACCCCGAGTTCGTAAAGTTCTACGCCGACCTCTGCTTTCATTTCGGCGAACGACAGGAAGCCTTGAAGACTCTGCGGCGCTCGGTACGTTCCAGTTCGGCTGATGGCACGTTGATTCTCGCGCTGGCGCGAACGCTGGCGAATCAGAATGAGATCGACGAAGCGACATCACTCTGCTGGACGGCGTTTGAAAAATCGGCAAGCCTCGATGACAAATCCAGCGCTGTAATGATGCTGGCGGAATTCGCGTTGCGTGTGAATCGCTTCGACCAGCTCGTCGAGAAACTGGAAGAGCACGGCCGTGTCTCCGGTCAGGAGCAGGATGCGTCGCAATGCCTGGCGACTGCGTATCGAGTGGCCGGGGATTTGCGTTCGGCTCGGGAAGCGTTGGAAACATTTTTGGTGGTCGATCACCGGGACTCGCAACTCTTCCTTCAATTGTCGCGGCTCGCGGAAGAAGATGGTGACCTCGAGGCCGCCGCCGATTATCAGCGGCGAGCCAACTCGGTTGTGGCGTCTGATGAAGGCGAAACCCGGCTGGCCAATCTGTTGGTCCGTCTGGGAGATCTCAGTGAGGCCGAAGCACTTTGGACGCGAATCGGCAGCAACACCGCTGCACCTGCAGACGTCATTGAGGCGATCGATCAACTCATTGCTCTGGAGAGTGTCGAACCCGCTCGAGAAATCTGTGACCGCGCACTCCAGCAAAATCCCGGCCACTGGGAAGTCCTGATTCGGCGCGGGATTCTGGAATGGCGTTACGGCCAGCGAGAAATGGCGAATCCTTTCTTTCAGAGAGTTCTGGATCTGAACCTCGATTCGAACACTCCGTCTGCGACTTTGAAGACCGCATTGGAACAAGCGGATCCCGGCGAGCAACTTAAGACTCAGCGGCTGCCGGCCTTGGCGAGACTGGAAATGGTTCCGGAACTGGCGTCGTCGTTTCAGGAATCAATGCCATCGTGGTGGTTCGGGCAGAAAGTAGAACCAGAGTTGCCGCGTGACTACGGGGCGGCCCGGATTGTCGCGATCATCGGACGCTATCTTGCTGCTCGGCCGAGCAGTTCGGAATCCGCAATTCCTGAGCAACTATCCGAGGATGCCGCCAGCGGTAAACTGCAGGCAACCCTTGATCAGATGGGTCTGGAAATATTTATCCTGGATCGCACCACTGACAAGTTGTTTACGGATTCTGACTTCCAGAAGTTTATGCTCTCGGCTGAAGCCGGAGATATTGAAGCTCAGGCGATGTGGCTGGAACTGCTTGCACGGCGAATCAATGTTTGGGAGATCAATGACGACGTTGAGTCAACCATCGATGATCTCCCCACGCAATTTCTGTCTGAATCGCAGTTTTCGTTGTTGATGAACAGTTTCGACAATGTTCTGCATCAGAAGCCAGAGTGGCTGGAGACATTCGATGCCCCGAGACTGTTCTGCATCTGTCGACATCAACAGCAACTTGACAAGCTCGACAAGTTGATCGCTACGCTATTACTGCGAGAAGAGGCCGGTCCGCAGTTATCAATGGGGATTGATCTCGGCTTATTGAGGCAATCGCTCACGCCCCAATCGGCGCTCGAAGCGATGAGTCGAAAGAAGAGTGCACTGGGAACAGTAAACTCCGCAGGTGCTGTTGAGATGAATTCCGGCGACGAGGCTGACTTCGAATCATTCTCCCCGGGACTGCTGAAGACCGCACGCATCAGGCCAACTCCGAATGAAGTGCATCCTGGTTTGAAAGTGCTGGACTGGTGGCTCGAGTGGCGCCGTGAGTCCCGCGGTGAATTTGGGTTAAGACGAGGTCCAGGCTTCGAGCACCAGGCGGCAAGAGAAATGATTGACGGCGTCGTATTCAAGAACAGGAGTGCTGACTTCGAGTTAAACTCCGCTGTTCTTCGGAAAGACTCGAACGTCGCTGCAAAGCTCGGCGTACGAAACCGTTTTTCAGATCAGGAATGTGAATTTCTGACGCAGATGTTTGTGCTGTTTCTGCAGGAGAAATCGTCGCTGCAACTGACTGAGTGGTTTAAGACGAAGGCTGAGTCTTCTGAAAAGGCCCGTCTGGCTGACCTGGAACTCATGCAGGTTGTGTTCTGGAATATTCAAGGACATCATGAGCGAGTCCTGTTGCACTTAGTACGAGCCATCGAGCAATCACCGGATGACAATCTCCTGAAGCTTGTCGTGGCCCTGCGGCTGGAAGAGTGGAACATGAGGGCCGAAGCGATTGAGCTGATCGGTCAACTCCCCGACACCGATACGGTGCTACTCAAATGTCGCGAGTTTAAGTCGCTGGACCTCGCAAACACACTCCAGCTATCTGAAGTTGCAAAAGTGTCCTTGACTCGGCTGACTGGCATGGACCTCAGCGAATCCGAACGTGACTACGTTTCCCGGGAACTTGGTCGGTTCGGCCTGGAAGATCTGCGTGCAGAGCTTGAATCACGGCGGACTAAGGTGAAGGCCGAAACGATCGAAGCGTCACCGCTGGCTCTGTTGGATCATTATGAGCAACAGGGCAATCCTGCAGCGGCTGTTCAAGTGGCTCAACAGTTGTTGAGACGCTCGCATAAGAATCCCACGCCGTGGCGGAATACAACTCGGCCGACGCCCAAACAGATTTATGCGCGAGCTTACAAGGTGTTGAAAGAGACTGGTGAACTCGAAAAGATGATTGAACGCCAGAAAGCTCAGTTGGCGAAATCGCCCCATTCCGGGCGTCTCCAGAAGACCTTGCTGGACTATCTCGAAGCTGCCGGAAGAATCACTGAAGCCGATGAGCTTCGTGCCAGTCGGCAGAGAAACGAGCCGGGATTGTCAGCAGAGGTCTTGATCACTCAGGCTGAAGAACTAATTGCCGCAAAACAGCCCCAATTGGCCTGCGACAAATTGCTGACAGTGATCCACAAACATCCGGCTGAGTTCTGGCTTGAAGCCACAAATGAGCAGTTTTTGGGCGTGTTTGCGGAAACAAATCGGCTGACGGAACTGGCCGATACCGTTCTCCTGGCGGACCGTGGCCGATTCGAAAGTTGTGCGCCCACGGAGACGCTGGAGGAATTGATCAAGTTACTTCTGAGAGATCCCAAAACGCACGGAAAGGCGGCTGAAATGATTCAGCGGTACGCGGAAATGTATCCGGCCAATACCGTGATGTTCCTGCAACTTGTCGAACAGTTGCCGCTTTGGTCGTCGTCGGACGAGTTGTTTGCACTTTTGACGCGGATGTATGTGCCTTCAAATGTCGAGCAGCTTAAACGCCCCTTGCTTGCATGGCCGCTTGAGTATGAGTATCGCAGAGTTCAACTGGGCTACGATCAGGCGGCGATCAACAGCGGTGGCAATTTAAAACGTCTTTGGGATGCTCTGAAGTTCAGTGACGAGCGACGAATAGAACTGGAACAATCCACGAAAGACGCGATGGTGAAAATACCGGACTGGCCAGCCGGTCCGGTGATCCTCATTGTCTGTGCGCTGAGCGTACCCGAGAAATCTTTGGACATGGATCGTATTGAGACGTTCGTCAACAAGATGTGTGACGACTCAAATCGTGCCATTCCGGAAGCTGTTGCCGATAACCTGACACAACTTCTGCGACAACGCGGGGAGCGAATGAAGAGAGCGGCTGTCAAACTGCTGGAAACAAGTCTGAACGCTGTGCCTCCGGTGAAACTGAACCTGGACCAGCCAGCGTCCCGAGCATTGATAGAACTCTACGCGGAATTGAATGAGCCGGATAAAGTACAGGAGTTCCGTCGCCGATCAATTCGCGAATCTTCTCCGATAGATCCAGCTCTGAAAAAATTGCAGCGGGAAGAAAACTCACGCGATGCGAAGGTAGTGCCGCGAGATTCAAGTCCGCCAGCCGGAGGCGATCCCCTTGCAGAGCAAGTGAAGGCGGAAATACGAAAGACTCTGCTGAAGCGGAATCCGTAAAATCAGCCGCAGGCACGAGGCCACAAAGCTTTGCCGGGATGCAAAGAGAACCAGAACAGACTCTCGCCCAGAGTTCCCGTACAGTCAGCGAGCACAGACTTTCGTGTTCAGTGAGTCTACATTTCGATTGTCCATCGACTCCGGGGCAGAGAGAAGCGAGCCGATGAACAAACTATTGTAACGCATTCTGAACCAATGCGTGTCACGGTGCTGGCCAGCAGCCCTTTTTACTGTTGAGGACGATTATTCAGCAGTCGGAATGGGTTCCCCTGAGTCACCTGCGACATTCGTTCCGCCCGCCATTTGACAACGACATCTGGCTGGTCAGCAAAAATCCCATCAACACCAGCACCGACAGCCAGCCATTCCAGAAGTTGCTCGCCGGATTTCGCAAACGTCGGCAATGCGTCGGTGCGAAATGTCCAGACATGAACCTGAAGGCCGTGCTGATGAGCCGTCTCGACCAGTTCTGTGATCGTTGGTGTTTCGCCATCGGCTCCGGAGACGACCAGCGTCAACAACACTCCGAGTCCATCGCAGAAGCCGGCCGCATCCTTGATGTCATCAGCCGTCGGAGCTTTGCCGAGCAGATAGATCAGCGGCAGCGGACACTTCATCTCGTTACGAATACGAATCACTTCTTCTTTATCAAAGCACTGCAGAAAGATCGCATCATCGGCGGCATCGTAACCGTATTCAGTAAGTACTTTCAGGATCTGCGTCGACGCATCAAGGCCCGCGGCGCGATGCTTCTTCGGCTCTTTGACTTCAACATAAACTCCGGCCGTTCTGCCTCGTGATTGATTCAGCCCCTGGATCAACTGCAGATGCTCGGCCAGCGTTGATATACGAAATGAGCCCAGTTCAAGGGGAAATCGAGTTCCCTTATCCTTCCATGCTCTCCCCGGAGACCGTCGCTCCGTGAGACGCAGCCGACGAAGCTCCTCAACGGTAAAGTCGTAAACGTACCAGTGGCCATCGGACTGTTTTCGATCCGGGAATACTTTGGCAACGTCGGTCAAATCGTCGAGCGTAATATCGTGCATTACGATCGGGACGCCATCACGACTGATCACACAGTCCTGCTCGATGTAATCACACTCCATCATGTGAGCCATCACGGCGGATTCGGTGGAATGCTCAGGCAAATATCCGCTGGCTCCTCGATGCCCAATCACAATCGGAGCTGAACTTGCCTGATCCATGCGTGAAACTCCTGCCGGTGCGTCATTCAGTGCGGCGTCAGAAACCTGAGCGTCGGCCGCGGCTGAACCCATCATCCATGCTGCTGCAAACAAACAACCGCTGAACAGATCCTTCACGATTTTAACTCCAGTTGAAGCCACGTTGAAGGATCAAATGCCACAGGGAAATCGCCACCCACGTTCAGCGGAATCTCACCCAGTTCCGTGTCATGAATAAGACAGGAAAAACCGATACGCCCGATTTCCGGAGCTTCATCGAAACCGAACATTTGCGACGTTGGAATCCAGATCTCCAGTCGATACCCGTCTGGTCGAACATGAACCTGAACAGGGCACTTACGTCCATCGCGATCACGCCTGGAGGCTCTTTGCTGAGCAATCTCGACGAACGCCGCTGAAGGCTTCTCGTCAGCGTCTTCATCACAGGGCAGCACGACAAGCGAGAGGCAATACTCGGTGGCTCGATGTACGTTCGCGGTGTGGCGAGTATCCACAAACAGACTGATGTAATCTGAATTCTTCAGATCTTTATGGCGACCAGCCGGCGGAAGTTTCTTGCCCGGCATATCAAGCTCGATACCGAGGCCTTCCTGATTCCATGCCATCCTGAGACCGAACGCATTGTCGGTATCGTTCATGCTGCCGGGCACGAACAAACTGCAGCCATCGTCCAGTTGCAGAAGCGACCCTATTTTGTGAGGGATCGCTTCCACACGAGGAACAGCCATCGAGTATTGAAAGAGAAAAGACGGAGGCACAATCATGTGGAGCCGACTTATTCTTCGTACTCGGAGAGGAAGCCCATAAACTCGCGGCGGTGCTCTTCTTCATCACCAAGCGCTGTGATGCAAATGTCCTGAGTCACATAGTCGAATCCGTCACACAGCTTGATGAGCTTGTTGTACTGAGCGATCGCGGAGTCTTCAGCCTGAATCACGCCTTTGATGACACTCACAACGTCAGTATTCTTCTTTGGCGGCTGGAGACTGCTTTGACGTGACACGAAAGAAGCACTGCCCGGCACGGTGCCACCCAGCGTCTTGATACGTTTGGCCAAAGTCTGAGCATGCAGCAATTCGGCCTGTACGTCCGCCTGCAGAGACGCCTTGATCTCTTCAGCGCGAACACCGTCCAGATTGATCGAGTTGGAGATGAAGTTCATCACCGTTTCGATCTCCATCCAGTATGCAACACCCAACTCCTGAATGATTGACGATCGCTTTTCCTGATCCGACATTGGAACTCCTTATCTTTATCAAAGTACGTTTATTTTTGGTTCGCCGAAGAGCTCAACAAAGGACAGTTCACTGCCCCGTAAAGACCGCTTAAAAAACTGCCTGGCACTCTCCAGCTGTAGTCTCCGGCGCCTCATTTTTGCCGTATCTCAGCGCCGCCCCCGAAGTTTCAGACGCCGTTTGCAAAAAGTGAACACGGCGTCGGCTCCACTTTGCCACACGCACAATTCCTTACTGTAATCGGTTTCGCCCTGGTAGCAGGACGGCTCCCGCGTGTATTTCCACCTGCACACGATCTCCCCGCGTCTGTGTATTGTAGCCACTTCCCGCCATTTTTCGAATCACACATCACCGGGGGCGGTGTTCCCGGCGAAGTTGCGGATTCCACAGGCTCGCGACACTAACCTCGCCGTCAATCACTACTTCGTGACGAGTGCTGCAGTTTCCGCGAGGATTTCATGGCAGACACGTTCACAGAAGAGAAATCCATCGGAACCCCGAATCCAGATTGGCCGAGGCCGACTTTCGGGCGATTGATCTGGTCTTTCAGCAGGGCGATCGGCCGAAACAATCCGTTGCGTAGATGATCAATCTGGTCCAATCTTCTCGCGGCCGACTCCGGTTAATGCTCAATCAAATGCGTCGACGAAAAAAGGGTGTGCTGAACGAACAGCACACCCTTCAGAGAAACTTCATCTGAGTGAAGATTCGAATTAGCGAACTCGAGGACTTAAAACCTCAGCCGCCTCAGATGTTTTGCCCTTTTCACCAGTTTCACGAACGCGAGCTTCCGCCGCGACGAAGATGTTCTGGGCCATCATGATGTTCGCGGGCTTAAAGAAATAGTCGCGTCCGCCACCAATGGAGCGAGTACTCTCGTTCGCCAAATCCTGCCAGCTCATGTTGTCGGTCCGAGTCCAGATCGCTGCCTGAGCAGAATGCTGCTCAACTCGACCTGACCCTACCATACGAATCAATTCTGCCAGCACGGGATCCTGTGTGTAATCAGCAACCCGCACCAACTTGTATTCAACTCGGGGACTTGGATCCGCTTTGCCATGATTGAGGCACGCACCGACATAGGGAACCTTGACGGACTTTTCAGGTGGCACCGAGAAGAAACCACCTCCTCCTCCGCCCATACCGCCCATACCGCCGCCCATACCGCCCATGCCACCTTGCTGGCCACCACCGCCGAATCCTCCTCCTTGAGCTTGGTTCTGACCACCGCCCTGCTGCCCGCCCATACCACCCATACCGCCACCCATGCCGCCCATACCTCCCATGCCACCCATGCCGCCCAGCTGTTTGAGAACTGGCACTGCGACGAATGAGTCAGGTAACTCGACAGTCAATGGCTGATCAGAGTTATTGGAAACAATCACGAAACCGCCAGTCGCATCTTTTGCGATGACTTTCGTCTGGACGCGACCGTCTTCCATTCCCTCAAACAATCCGACTCGTTCTGCCGTCGGATCAAACTTAGGGTTGGTCAGGACTGGTTTGCGAGTTTCAGTGCGTTTTGATCCGGCGAAGCTCTCCGCCGATACGGTCAGGAAGAAGCCAAGAATTCCCGTGGCAAGTAATGCCTGGAAGACCAGGGATCGGCTAAAAATCATAGGAAAACTCCAATACTTTGCGGCGCATTCAAGTCACCAACAACCGAACCGACGGTCATCGACCACCACAATCCCGACGTGAAACGAAAAATTCGGCAGGGCCTCAAGCAGTTTATCGCTGATTTGCCCCACTTCACAACAAAAAACCACACAGACTTTGCGAACTCGAGCCCGACAATCCTCGAAAAATCGGACCACGTCGTCACTCGCGAATGTCCGGAATGCTCCCGAGCGGAAATCATGTGCGGTTATGAGGATTATCCCGGAGCGATCAGAACAAACCGCCTATCGTCTGCAGGACAGCAGATGGAGTCGCCGTCGAACCCGGCTGTGTCCACAACCACATCGTTCTGATCAATTCAATGCCGATAACTGCGCAGAACACTGATAGCAGCGTCGTAAAGCCAATCAGTGATTTGAGTCCAACACCCCAGTCCACATCAGCCCGGGCGCCAGCACGAGCAGGAGCCTGGAATCCACCTGCCTGACTTTGACCTTCTTCGAAATCTTCGTCGTCAAAGTCTTCGGCGTCATGCACTCCCTCATTTTCATCGTCGCTGTAGTCGTCATCCAGCCCGCCGTCGTCGTCGAAGCTGTCTTCCAGATCGTCTTCAATTTCGTCTTTGACCGGAGCACTCTTCTTTGCCGCGGGCTTCGCTGTCGCACCAGATTTTACCGGGGCTGCTGTCTTCGCTGTCGGCGTTGGCACAACCACTGTCTTTGAGGCATCGTCCTCATCGTCTTCGAACGTGAGCACACTGGTGTTCGTGCCGACATCGTCATCATCATCATCGAGACCAGCGAGTTCAAATTCGCTGTCCTTGCCATAGTTCTGGGCAGGCATGTCGAACTGCGTTGTCATCGCATTCGAATCCGACAGAGCGGCTTTCGAGCCCGGAATCGCCTGCATTGGCATCGTGCGACCCATATCGTCGGGCTGCATCGAAATGCCGCTGTCATCGTCGTATTCCAGCGAAATTCCACTGTCGCCGGCGTCCAGCGAAATACCGCTGTCGTCGCTCAGATCGACTCCACTGTCGAAGCTTTCCAGACTAATTCCGCTGTCGTCGCCGAGCTTCGCACCGCTGTCAAAGCTCTCAAGGCTGATGCCACTGTCATCCGCTTCCAGACTGATGCCACTGTCCATCTCCAGTGAAATGCCGCTCTCGTCAGCGTCGAGACCAATTCCGCTGCCGATACCCTGAGTTCGAATTCCGGATCCGCTGGGAATCAACTTCAGGTCACTATCATCAGGAATCGGCGGAAGAAGGATGGTCCTGTTATTGGTGCTGCCGGGCGAATCCGCAAGGCGGATATCACTGTCAGTCCGATCGAGACCGGCGGAAAGCTTTACGTCACTGTCACTGTCTTCAACCAGAAGATCATCGCCACCCATCAGCTTCACGTCGCTGTCAGAGTCGGACCCGGTAAACGTCATTTCGCCGGTGTTGTCGACGACTTCCTCGGACAAACGCACATCGCTGTCTGAATCTGAAAAGTTCAGTTCCGACTCATCAGCCAACAAAACATCACCGTCTGAATCATTAAGGCTGGCGGTACTGGAGAGATCGATCTCCGCCTCAGTCCCTGCTCCAACCAGTTTCACGTCGCTGTCGGAATCAGAGATCTTCGCATCCCCGTCCCAGCCACTGAATTCAAGGACCTCTTCGGGACCAGATTCTAATCGAGGACCGGAATCCCCGGACAGTCGCACATCACTTCCAGAATTCGCCAGCTCTTTGGCGTCACTGTCATCCTCAAACATCGACTCGTCAAAGAACAGCCGTACATCGCTGTCTGAAGATGACAAATCCTCGAAATCCGGTTCTTGCAGCACCGAAGACGATGACTCCCCCGTAATAATTGGAAAGTCAGGCGATGAATCCGTTTGCCGTGTTCGCAGGAACTCTTCGATGTCCTGTTCGCGAAACTTCCAGCTTCCGCGATCGGCAAAGCCACGGATATCGCCCTGTTCACGGAAACGCTTCAACTGATCCGCGCTCATTCCGAGTTGGATGGCTGCTTCTTCAAGACTTAGGTATTTCTTCGCCATTTCTCGCATCTTTCCCGGTGGGGGATTGTCTCAGGATCGACTTCGGAACACGATAACAACTGTTCCGAAACAACAGTACCAGACCGCTCTTGTCTACGGTCTTCCTGACCTGACTACAATATCCTGCGCAGTTTGTCCCAACAGTCAAATTCTAAAACCCCGTGTTGTTGATGCAAGTTCTTTGTTGAGAACTGTCAACGAGTTAGGAAGGTTATGCGGGCAACACATGAATTTTTCAGAATTGACGGTTGGACGTTGCAATCTGCGTCTCTGACAAAGTCCGGAAAATCGCCCCGAGTCGACGACTATCGTCTCCCGAACTGAGCAGAATCGCTCTCCGGAAACCTCAACACGCGCCCAATAGTGCCCAGAAATTATCGGACGGAGTTTGATCGCACCGTCCTGTGGCTCCCCTCAGTTCCTCCTTTTTTGAGTTTGCAGTATCCTGGCTCTGGCCGCAGCTTTGAGCCTCAACCTCTAATTGTCTCTAAACCCGATTCGACGACAATTCCGCTCAGACTTCAGGAAAACCACCGGTTGAGACTTCAACCACAGACTTCTGTCTTTGGATCAATGTCCAGCCGGTGCATTCGTCATCGCAGACCCCCTGGCTTCCCGATCGGCACGCATGACCAGGGATTAGCCCTTCTATGAGGGGCCTATAGTCAGACGCCAGAGTTAAGGCCAAACAAAGAACCACCCCACGTATGCTTTCGACTGAAGCATTGTAAAAAGTCTACGAACCTTTTGAGGCCACTCCGAAACCCGCAACTCATTAGTCGCTGTCGAGTTCCAGACACCTTTTTCAGAAGCTTCCTCCGCGGCTTTGCGTTCGATTCTGCTTCGGTCTGCAACACGATGCGACCGAGCTCAACTCAGCAGCCTCCTGATTTAATTCTCACCCTCTGCGTCAGTGACGGATGTTTTTGAAAACGCGGCGACCCTTATCCTTCACTGACATGTCGGGTTGGGAAAAGCGATTAAATCGGAGGCTTTTTCGGCGTCGTGCGAAGACCAAAACAGCTCCCGACTCCCGGTGACGATTCTCCCGCGGTCCTCCGCCTGCAGCTCTCCGTTGCACGGAAACACAGTGATCGCCTCGCGGGCATCATTGCTGACAGTCACACGGGAAAGCTGGCCGGCAGCCACCATTACAAGCGTCACGACAACAAAATCAACAACTCGCCGGGGTACACCAAAAGACTTCCCTGCGGCGCCACCCTTTTTAATTAACTCAGCTCCGTTAACTCAGCTCCGTGCCTGTGTGGACAACATTCCTGAGCTTGCCACCTGACACGCAGAAAATCGTCCATCAGAAATCTTGACTGAGACAGTGTTCGGATTTTGACTGTCGTGCCTGGCCATTGGAATTCAACAATCAGGCGGACCTTTGCGCTTTGACAGTCACGGGGAAACCAACAGTGACGACCGGCCGATTCTGCGCGTCTCTGCCTGAATGCAGCGACAACCGCCGACGATAAAGGGAGTGCTACATTGAACTCAGGCAGCTCCCTTCTCAGGCTGACACAAATGACTCAGACGACTCGCAAGAAGCGTATCACTTCTTCACGATTGCAGACGCCGCTGGAAACTTATCTCCGCGAAATCAACGAAACCGCTCTGCTGACCGCGAATGATGAAAAAGAGTTGTCAAACCGAATCTCCAACGGAGATGGTGCCGCTCGCGATCGTATGGTGCGAGCCAATCTGCGGCTCGTTGTGAATATTGCCCGCGGCTACAGCGGCAAAGGGCTTCCTCTGCAGGACCTGATTGAAGAAGGCAATCTGGGACTGCTGCGCGCCGTCGAAGGCTTCGACCCGAATATGAATACCCGATTCAGTACCTATGCCAGCTACTGGATTAAACAGTCAATCAAGCGTGCCCTGGTGAATTCCGCCAAGACGATTCGTATCCCGGCTTACATGGTCGAATTGCTGTCGAAATGGCGTCGAGCGTCCGCGAAACTGGCCGAAGAACTGAATGCGACCCCGACGGCCGAGGATATTGCCAAAGAACTGGGGATCCCGAAAAAGAAGCTGCGAATTGTCAAGAAGGCCATCACCCTGTACAACGCCACTCCGCAGGCGGAACAGGAAGACAGCGGCATGACTCTGGGAGATATCGTCCCGGATGAACGGATGCGAGGCCCCGAGGACGAACTGATCAACTCGGACAACCTGACTCATGTCTCCCGCCTGCTGGATGAAATGGACCCCCGCGAAGCGACGATTCTGCGGATGCGATTTGGTCTGGATGACAGTGAGCCTCAGACGCTGAAGGAAATCGGCGAATCACTCGGACTGACTCGGGAACGAGTTCGTCAGATTGAAAGTGAAGCTCTTCGCAGACTCTATCGAAGCCTTAGCGGCGAAAACTAAGCTGCCAGGCTCCCTGCTGAATTCCGGTGATCATCACAGGACTCACACGCCCGGCTGCGACCCAGCCGGGTTGTGTTGTTTTGCGCGCGGCGTAAATTGAGGCCCGGTGTTCGCGGGATACCTTAAACAAGGAACACCTCAATCGTTGCCGCGCACAGAATATTTCTGAACTGTTCCCCTCGCGAAGACAGCAGACGTCAGGACTGCAGCCAATTCGATGACGACGCCTCACGATCCAGAGTCCACAGACCACGAGCCTTCTGAAGATGATCTTCTGCAGGCTTCGGAGGAATCGTCGACCGAATCTGGTGATGCCCTGCCGAGTCATCAGGATCCCTCCACGGAATTGCCTCCTGCAGAAACTGCTCGGCCGGCTGTAAGAGTTCGTAAGCCTTCGGATCAACCGGTCGCCGTAGTAACCGGAGCAGCTCGACGAGTCGGCCGGGAGATTGCACTGGCGATGGCCGCACGAGGTCTCGCTGTTGTAATTCATCATGGGACCTCCGCCGTTGAAGCGAAAGTTCTCATGAACCGCATCAAAGCCGCGGGCGGCACAGCCGTTGCCGTCGGTGCTGACCTGCGAGACCCACGAGCGGCCGCGGCAACGATCTTTGAAGCGGCCGCAGAACTGGGCGAAGTGACAACTCTTATCAACAGCGCAGCGGTGTTTCAGGATCGAGCCCTCCCGTGGGTCGATCTTTATCACTGCAATGTCCATTTGTCGGTGAACCTGCTGGCGCCAATTTTTCTGGCTCAACAGTTTATTCGTCAGCTCGGCGAAGGTCAGCGCGGGCACATTATCAATATTCTCGACTGGCGTGCGCAACGCCCCGGAGCTGATCACTTTGTTTACACGGCAACCAAAGCTGCGTTAAGCAGTGTCACCAGGTCGCTCGCATTGCAGCTTGCCCCATTGATTCAGGTCAACGGGATTGCTCCAGGAGCCATCCTGCCTCCCGAAGATCGCCGCAACTGGCACGAACAGCGAGCCATCTCTTCGATTCCTCTCCGCCGAACCGGGTCGCCTCAGGAATTGGTCAATTCGATCAACTTCCTGCTGGATGCGAATTTCATCACCGGAGAAATCATTAATGTCTCTGGCGGCGAAGAACTTTAATCCAGCGGCTTGATCATCGCGCCGCTCGATGGAAGATTGCCTGCCACGACAGGGTCTCTCACTGCCACCGCTGATTGATCCATTTCCGCGTGGGCTTTTCGATCAGGAAATAGGAAGCCAGTCCGGCAATGATTGAGCCAACGACGGCATAGGCAGCATTCATCTGGCCCTTGTGTACAGCAATGTAGAATGGTTGCTGCCACAGATAGAGCGAGAACGAAGCGGTACCTATCCAGATCAGCGGCGGGAAGGACCAGAGTTTCCCTTTGGCATGCTGAACAATCAACAACAACCCTGCAGCAAGCAAAGCGGACCCGGCAGAGTATTTTGTGAACTCCGGCATGGATTGCAGTCGGAAATAAACGGCCCAGCAGATTGCCAGCAAGCCCCATCCGATTGTGGGAACTCCCATGTACGACTTTCGGCCACCGACTTGAAGAGACGCCAGACAGGCCGCTGCGGCCCCCATCAGAATTGAGGCGGATCGACAATCACTCCGCCAATAAACCTGAAAGTAATCCCAGTTCGTTTCACGGCCAACCAAAGTAGCAGACATAAAGCATAACAGGATAGAACCGCCGATCAGCCAGAGAGGTCGAATGCCAAGTTTTCGATGGAAAACGCTGAGCAGTGAAAGATAGATGTAGCAGTGTTCTTCCACACACAATGACCAGAAATGGCCGACAGGCAGTCCCAGCTCAAGCTGCGGGTTCAAGGCCACAAGGTAGTTGACATAAAAAAGAAAGCAGGCGGAGATCGACGACAGCGGAGTTGCCAGATCTCGCGTGACAAGCAACTGCCAGCCCAGCATCGCAAACAGAAAGACATACGCGGCCGGCAGAATTCGGGAGATGCGCCGCTGGTAGAATGTCTTCAGTGGAGTCTTCCTGACAAACAGGATTTGACCCATCAGGAAACCGCTCAGAACAAAGAAGAGCTCAACCCCCAAAGCTCCACAGTCCCATCGATAAATCGGAAAGAAATGTCCGATGAACAATAACACAAGCGCTGCTCCGCGCCATGCATCCAGCACAGGAATATGCTGGACTTTCGTAACAGCTCCCGAAGCTGAAGTTGTAACGGCGGCAGATGAACCTTGTTGTTCTTTTCGCGGGAGCTCACGATCACGCGGAAACGGCGACCGACGCAGTGACTGTTTCGGTCTGTCCACAAGTGGCGACAGCGTCGTGTGCGGCGCATCAATGAGCCGTTGGTTCATTTTATTTCCGGTTTACTGCAAAGGGGTCGAAGAGCAACAACGCGTCTGCGGAGTCAGAGACCTCCCTCATCGCGCTGGACATACTGTCAACGCAGCATTTCCCGTTCCATTGAGTACTCCGGTGTCAAAAATGGACCCTTGCGCCATCGTCAAAGATTGATAGAAGGCTGCGGGAATTTTTTTTACATGACTCATCCTGCTGACAAAGTTTGGTCGGTGACTGTTGCATACTTTCAACAGTTGGTGGCACTGAAATCTTTTTCATGCATCAATGGACAGGTTCGAACCCTTTTTTTTCGTTTTTTTCGATTCCTATTTCCCAGGGACTGCACAATCCATTTCCTGAAGCCAGAGAATAGAGTCGCCGCGTTGTCATCAAGCAACGCTTCCTCCGGCCTGTTTCATTGACGAAACAAAGACTCCCCTTAGATCAATTCAGATCAATCTGCGAGTCAGTCTCCAGGCAAGTCCCTCGGTGGGCTCACGCCACACCGCTACCAGCCTATGCGATTAATCTGCGTGCATCTGCGTGCATCCGCGTACATCTGTGGACAAACAATGGATATCCCTGTTCCTGCAGGCCGCGATCGCCTGCTCATCCACGACA
Source organism: Planctomycetales bacterium (assembly GCA_026400835.1). Lineage (GTDB taxonomy): Bacteria > Planctomycetota > Planctomycetia > Planctomycetales > Planctomycetaceae > SXXK01. Next base: position 83,555 of record JAPLOA010000034.1, read on the forward strand.
GCGCGATGCAGAACGGTCCACGATATTGACTGGACGGTGCTGATCACTAAGTACGCTCGACGATGATCTTTCTACACTTGATGAATCGCCCTGGATTCATGATGAAGAGTCCGGCGGACGTCCTTTTGCCGAAGGACGGCTGGTTATTCGACGGCCGGTTTCTGCAGGTCGGAAGGGGTTTGCATTCTTTGATCTGCTGTGCTTCTATCGGAGACGAGAGATTTCTGAAGGTTCAATCCGGGGCGAGTTCATGCTTACTCGAACTCTGATCGTTTGCGGTGAGTACTTGATTCGCAAATAATCCGGTGGTAGTTCTTCACGGCTTTCTACTCTGCCAGTGAGATCACCATGAGTTCACGTTTCGATCGACGGGGATTACTTCGAACCGCCGCAATACTGACTGCCGGAACTGTGCAGGCAGGTCCCGCAGCAGGACAAGTTGCCGAGAACACGGATCAAGCTCGCAGGTGCACGATCAGGTTGGTGCAAACCTTCCTGTTGCGACATGAGTTGCAGCAACCGTTCGGCGTATCGGTTTCTGTACCTCTTGATAAAACTCGCGAAACTCTTCTGATCCGGATCGAATCGAATGAAGGCCATGTCGGCTGGGGCGAAACGGCTCCTCTGCCGGGCACTCGGGCAGCGATCGATGAGCTGGGCCTTACACTCATCGGGCAGAATCCATTGCAGTATCGGCGGCTATGGAGATCGCTCTGGGGAGCCAACTTCGGCAACGCGCTGGCTGTCGCCGGGCTCGACATGGCTTTGAACGACTTGCGAGGCAAGGTTCTGAATCTCTCCGTGGCCGAATTGTTCGGCGGGCGGCTGCGAGACAAAGTGCCCGCTTATGCGTCCGCCATGAGTTATCTCGAAGGAGTCGAACCGGAAACTCATTTTCCACTGGAAGCCGCCACTCTTGCGAAGCAGGGCTTCCGTGCTCTGAAGATGCGTCTGGGAAGATATCCTGTGGCTCGCGAAGCCAGGCTGGCGGCGGCCGTTCGTGAAGTGGTTGGCCCCGACGTGCTGCTGATGGCCGATGGCAATGCAGCCTATACAATGGAGTCGGCTGTCCGCATGGGTCATGTTCTGAATGATCTGAACTTCGAATGTTTCGAGGAGCCGTTGCCGCAGTCTCCGAAGTACGCGGCGTATGAAGAATTGCGAAACAAGTTGCCGTTGTCGTTGGCAGCGGGCGAAACTGTTGATGGGCGAGCTTCTGCGAAAGAACTGATTGATCGGCGTGCGATGGATATCATTCAGCCTGATGTCAGTCTGTGCGGTGGATTCGCCGAAGCCTTATTCATCTCGGAGATGGCTGCTTTATCTGGTATTCGCTGTATTCCTCATTGCTGGGGCGCGGATATCCTGATCGCGGCTACGGTGCAATTGCTGTCGATCCTCCCGGATCCTCACTGGGGATTTCCGACCGACACGCCTCTGCTGGAACTGGACCAGTCCGAAAACCCGTGGCGCGACGGCCTTGCGAAGGGCGCGTTCCCGCTGCGGGATGGAATGGTTTCCGTGCCGACCGGGCCGGGCCTTGGAATCACGATCGACGAGCAGATGATCAAAGAGTTTTCGATGTAGCCGCCGGACCGATTGATCCCGGTTGCAGACGCATATTGAGCCTGAAGTGCTGGCTTCAGCCAGCGTTCGATTGGAAACTTGAAACAATACCGACTGAAGTCGGCACCACGAACCCAATCGACGCGCGGTGAGCGAAGTCGGGGCGGATCACTTTGCACTTCGCGATACCGCCTTTGAAGCCCCCGAGGTGAAGAGTCCTGTCGCGTTCTTCTGACACGTCTCCGAGACCTGCACTTTTTGTGGGCGTATCGTATACTGAGACGCTCCTGATCATTTCAGTCGCACTACTCACCGGGGAACGACACATGTCCGGCCGTCGCTTAAGTCCGTTTTTCGTGCCAGTTCGAATCGCCGTTCTGGCCCTTCTGTTGCAAACCAGTTTTCTTGCAGCGGCCGAACAGCCCGGGATCGTGTTGCGAGAATTCATCTACAAAGAAGCGCCATTTCCAGAGTGTCATGCTTCAACAATTGAGGAAACACCGGGCGGTCTCGTGGCGGCATGGTTTGGCGGAACCGAGGAGAAGCATCCCGATGTGGGCATCTGGGTCTCAAGACAGGAGAACGGCAAATGGACAACCCCTGTCGAGGTGGCTGATGGCGTTCAATATCTGGGTGTGGATGGGAAACCTCACCGCCATCCCACGTGGAATCCAGTTCTGTTCCAGTATGCAAACGGCCCGTTGATGTTGTTCTGGAAGTGCGGCCCAACTCCGGACACATGGTGGGGCATGAAGGCTCAATCTCTGGATGACGGGAAAACATGGTCAACGGCCGAGCGATTGCCGGAACACATTGATGGTCCCGTCCGCAATAAGCCCATTCTGCTGAAGAGCGGCGTTCTGCTTTGCGGAAGCAGCACTGAATTTGATGGCTGGCGAGTTCACTTCGAGCTGACGTCTGATCAGGGCAAGACCTGGCAGCGAACTCCGGCCATTCATGACGGCAAAACTGTCGGTGCGATTCAGCCAACGTTGCTGCGACATTCGGACGGCGCCATTCAGGCCCTCTGCCGCAATAAGAATGGCGAAGGTAATATCCTCTCGACTGTCAGCAAAGATGATGGAAAAACATGGTCAGAACTGACACCGATTGATCTTCCGAATCCGAACAGCGGCATTGACGGCGTTACGCTGGCCGATGGTCGACACCTTCTGGTCTATAACCACACTCATCGCGGATCCGGTTCGCCGCGTGCTCGGGCCATGATGAACGTCGCGATCAGCGCTGATGGGTTCAACTGGAAGCCAGTACTGTTGCTGGACAATGAAGCGAAGGCGGAGTTCTCTTATCCGGCAGTGATTCAGAAGAGTGACGGCCACGTGCACATTACTTACACATGGAAGCGTCAGCGGCTGACCCATGTGGTCGTGAAGCCAGCAGACCTCGTGCTCGGGGAATTCAAGGACGGGCAGTGGCCTCTGGAATGATCAGGTGGCTTCGGAAACCACCACAGCCGTGATCTGGCGATGCATGGCCGATCGTTGTTCGCTCGCTGCTGCTGTGACGGATGCGGGCTTCAGGCAACGCTCAAAATGAGCCACGATGCGGCGGTCGTATTCTTCGGTCTGGACCGCGCGAGACATATTGTGTTTCGCGCCGGGAACCAGCCACAGTTCCGCCTGTTTCCCGACCACTTCGTGAAGTTTGCCGGCGATCACCGGTGTCACATAAGAATCGCGAGCGCCCGAGATCAGCAGCACGTTGGCTGATTCGAGTCCTTTGACTTCATCTTCCAGGTGAGCGTACCGGCAACTTCGCCCGGCTTCACTGAGATGAACGGCCTGCTTCAGCGTGATTTTTATGTGCCAGTTCGGGAGCAGAGCAAACAGCCATTCGGGGATCACGTGTTTCACAAAACGGTCCACGAAGAAACGAATCATCGCCATCGTGCCGAAAGCGCTGTCCGCGATAACCGCTTGAATGCGAGGATACCTGCACCCGGTCAGCAGCGCGGCAACTCCACCACGGCTAACCCCAAAGATTACCAGCGGCAGGCTGTCAAGCTTCTGATTCGACTCGACAAACTCCAGAGCTGCTGCGACGTCCGTCATTTCATATTCGGTCATCCAGTGGATGGGCAAATAGCCATCCATCGATTCGCTTTCACCCTGATTGCGAAAGTCGAATGACAGAACCATGTAACGCTGCTTCAGAAGGGCATCACAGTATCGGCGAGCCGTCCAATGGCTACCATGCAATTCCGGCAGGAACAAGACCAGAGCCGGAGGATTGGGGACATCAGCGTTCAGCAGGCTGCCTCGCAGCAGGATCCCATCGGACGTTCTGAATTCAATGCGCTGAGCGTTCGGGTTTTCCGGCTCAGGAATCACGTTAAACGGCGGAACGTTCTCGAAAATATCTCGGATCTTTGGAGAAACGAACCTGCGAAAGCCACGCTCCGTAAGAAGCATAACGGCAAGGATCGCAACCAACACGACAATCACCACCACCGCTTTAACTCCGCATTCGCGTGAGACGCCCGACTACACTGACAGCATAGGCCGGACAACGAGGGATCGCTCATACTTTTGGCCGATGATCAGCCCTTGAACTCGGAAATGATCAAAGCGACGTTCTGGCCGCCAAAACCGAAGCTATTGGAAAGCGCGGCTTTGATGCGGGTCTGACGTGCCTGATTGGGAATACAGTCCAGATCGCAGTCGGGGTCAGGCGTTTCGTAATTGATCGTCGGCGGCAACACTCCATCGCGGATCGCCAGAAGGCATGTGATCGCTTCAACCGCCCCGGCCGCTGCAATCAGATGCCCCATCATGCTCTTAATGCTGGAAACAGGAGTCTTCCAGGCATGTTCGCCCAGCCCGCCTTTGATGGCGGCAGTTTCTACCTGATCATTCACCTTGGTGCTGGTGCCGTGAGCATTCACGTAACCAATTTCTTCCGGATTCATTTCCGCGTCACGCAGAGCCATCTTGATACAACTGATCGCCCCGCGACCTTCCGGATGAATGTCCGTAATTCGAAACGCGTCAGCTGTGGAGCCGTAGCCACGAATTTCACCGTAGATTTTTGCACCGCGTTTTCGAGCATGCTCCAGTTCTTCCAGCATCAGCATACCGGCGCCTTCGCCGAGTACGAATCCGTCACGGTTGAGATCGAATGGACGCGAAGCTGTCTGAGGAGAACTGTTTCGTTCGGACAAGGCTGTCAAAAGATTGAAGCCCGTCACACCGAACGGGTGAATCATGCTGTGAGCACCGCCGGACAGCATCAGATCCGCATCACCACGACGGATGATCTCCGAGGCTTCTCCAATCGCCTGGCTGGAAGCCGCACAGGCTGTGAGGCAGTTCAGATTTGGTCCCTGAGCATTGAAGATGCTGGAAAGATGAGCGGCCGGCATGTTGGGTTCAAGCTCCAGCTCGAACCGCGGATTCATGCTCCTGATGAATTCGTTTGTGAACTTCTGCAGGTCGGCTTCACCATCTTTAAACGAGCCAGCCACCAGATTCATAAACTGCATGAAGTCCTGTTGGCCTTCACCAGCACCGAGATAAACCCCGAACCGAGCCGGATCAAACCGCTGGTCGTCATGAATCCCGGAATCCTTGACCGCCTGAGTCGCCGCGCCGATTGCGTAACGAATATTGCGCCCGGCGTCGGAGAAGCGAGATGGATCTTCCACGCAGGAATCGAAATCGAAATTACGAACTTCCGCTGCAAACTTCGTCGGGAAGTGCGTCGCATCAAAATGCGTAATCGTGCCCACGCCGTTGCGAGCTTCCTGTTGCGCCTTCCACATTGCCTCTGCGTCATTGCCAATCGGCGTCAGACTACCAATCCCCGTCACAACTACTCGACGCTTCATCAGTTGACTCCTGCTTTTCTTGACGAAAGCCGACGCGGCAGCGCCACCTTTCAGAGCGCGGCCTTCAGGACGCAGCTGGCTGTTCTCCGGAACCGGCCTTACCCACAGTCAGGATATCGAGCAGATTCATGCGGAAGACAAAATTCTTCTGATCGATCCGGCTTAACTGCGGATCGCTGGAGTTCAGATGGACAAACACAATTTCCGCGTCTGCCACAAGTCTGTCACCCACCGTGGCCGTGACCGTCACGCTGCCACCTTCGGGCTTGGCATCCTGAAGATCGGCAGTATAGATCAACTGATCACCGGGACACGCCCAACTATGGAAGGTCACTTTCGGCACCTTCGCCAGGATCACGTTGTATTCAAACTTGAAATGTTCACCCAGCAGAATTCCGCCGGTCTGAGCCATTCCTTCAATCATCAACGACCCAGGCATCACCGGAAACCCCGGGAAGTGATCGTGCAGATGTTCTTCGGCCAATGACACGTTCTTCACAGACTTCGCGCGCTTGCCGGATTCAAACTCTATAAATTTGTCGATCCAGTACCAGCGCATGAAACACCTGGAATACGTTAAGATCAAAGCCAACAAAACAAGCAGACACGCCAGACATCCAAACAGGAACTACCACGGCGCCAGTTCACTGCAACAATACTCAGAACGACTGTCAGGGGCCGCGAAACGCGAGCCCCTGTTCAGTTAGCCTGATTTTCCGAAAGGGATTCGGAAACAGATTACTTCAAGCGAGCTGCAATAAACTTACAGATCATGTCGACAGTAAACAGATCGGAGATCCTGGAGACGACCGGATCTTTCGCAAAGCTGTCGATGTCCGCATGAGGCATTTTCGTGCGAAGTTGAGCAATCCCGTCGGTCGTGACTTTACCGTCAGCGACGAAGCCGGAATCCGCAGTGGCGAGATTTTCCGGGAACAGTTCGCCGCGAGGGATCTTGATATCAAAGTTCTTCTCGAGACGAAACACGATGTCGAGGAAGTCGATTGACTCTGCACCAAGGTCGCCAATCAAAGTGGCCTTCGGAGTAACTTCGTCATCATCTACACCCAAAGCATCAACCAGCGTATCACGGACTTTTTCGTAAATCTCATCAGCAGACGGCATTGAAGAATTTCTCCTGATTCGACCACCAGCATGGCAGCCAAAACGGCGATCACCAGAATCCCAGCAGGATGCTTCGGACTGGTGATCTGTCCCAAAGCAACACCCATTTTTAACACAGTATAAACATCGTTCCCGCAAACCCAGTTTTCACGGAAACAATCAGTCCGAAATCCTGAGCCAGACGACGTCCCGGCCGTTGGCTCATTCGATTCAGGAACTGCGTATTGTTGCGAGAACATCGCAGAAGTTCCAGACGTCGTTCTTTTGAAAGCCCCAGACCCTCAAAAAAACCACGTTACAACGGCTACAGTCCTCCTAAAGTCAATCCACCGTCCACTTTAAGGATCTGACCCGTAACGTAAGAAGACTCGTCAGCAGCGAAGAAAAGTACCGCATTTGAGATATCATCGGGGCGACCAAGTCGCCTTACGGGGATCTTTTTCTTGATTTCGTCGCCCGCAAGGTTCACAACAGCGACCGTCATATCGGTCTCGATAAAGCCCGGAGCCACGGCATTCGCCGTCACGCCACGGCGAGCCAGCTCAGTCGCGACGCAGCGTGTGAAGCCTTCAACTCCGCCCTTGCTGGCCGCGTAGTTAGCCTGCCCCGGATTGGAAACGTCCGCTGCGACACTGGACATATTGATAATGCGACCATAACGCTGAGACATCATCTGCATTGTCGCAGCCTGACAGAAATTAAACACGCTGGTCAGGTTGGTATCGATCACATCCTGCCACTGCGTCGAATCCATCTTCGCCAACAGAGTGTCACGAATGATCCCGGCATTGTTGACGAGGATCTCCAGCTTGCCCCACTTGGCAACGACGTCAGCAACGACCTGATCGGCCGCAGGCTTCGATCGCACATCCGCCTGAATCGCCCACGCTTCGTGACCTTCAGCAGCCAGAGCTGACACGACTTCCTCAGCAGCGGCCGAATTGGAATTGTAAACGAATGCAACCTTAGCGCCATTGCGAGCCAGTGCTTCGACGATGGCCCGGCCAATGCCGCGGCTTCCTCCGGTCACCAAAGCCACGCGATCCTTAACGGTCATGGGAACTACCTTTACGAACGAAACTACAGACAGGGAATCAAATAATCACAAAGTGAATCAATGGAAACGCCGCGATTCGGAGATCACGGCTGAGCAGAATACATCTGCTGATAGAGATCCTTCATCGATGCTATCAATCGAGCATCGTTCTCCGCGAGAGCGGGATTGAGATCCGCGAGGTTCTGACGCGTGAGAAGCAGGCGAGCACTGACGGCCGACTGACCGTTGACGGTTCCCGAAGCCATGAACTCTGCAGTTCCGACGTCGGTGGACCGTAGCGTCGCTGTGACCTCCAGCGTTTGCCCGGGTTTCAGGAAGTTGTTGAACTTTACAGCCCGGGCCTGTTTCAGCAGAAGTGTACTGTACTGAAAGTTATCCGTGACGCGTGAAAGCCATGCACAGGACTGCACGAGGCACTCCACCATCATCACACCCGGGAGCACTGAAAACCCGGGGAAATGGTCCTGAAGATATTCTTCCGCCAGCGACACGTTCTTAATGGTCTGAATACTCTCTCCGGGAACGAGGGAGTTGATGCGGTCAACAAGGCAGAACTTCATCGGACGGGTGCTCAGTGATTTCTTGGGAACTCGGCAGTCGGCTCACTTCCGGAGCCACTACAACCGTGCGCAGTCTAAGGAATGAGAGCGACTCTTCCAAAACCCAGGTCACGCGGGATGGAAGATTTGGGGAAAAAGCAACTCCGAGAATAACCAGGAAGATCAGGCTCTCACAGCCTGCCGGACTGGAATCTTCCACTGCAACCATCAGGATTACCCACGAGGAAAACTTAACTCAAATTGCTGAATCGTAAGGTTCGTTTTGGGTTCCATCCTCTTGAACGCTATCAATCGCCAGAAATAACCCATTCGCGACATGCGTCACAAAGTGCCCGCTGTTCTCAAACTGTTTATTTTTTACAGTTTTCGTTTCCGAATCTGAACGCGCTATGCTAAGTTGAGCGCAGAATAGGGTGATTCGGTTGAATGGGTAGGAATTGCTGGCATTAAACAGTACCCGCCTAATGAGGGTTTGCCCTCATCCGAATCCAAGCATTATAAGAATCTGGCTGGGTGTCCAGGTGCTTTAAATTGGTGTTATCGTTTCAGAACTTTGGGAGGAGTTACAGAGCATGCGTTTGATTCTTTCATTGGCACTTGCTGTTACTATGACAGCATCTGCTCAGGCGGGTGGTTGCTTCGGTAAGAAGTCCAGCCGTTGTTGTTCAGCACCTTGTGCTACCAGCTGCAGCCCATGTGGTGCCAGCTCTTGTGGTTCAAGCTGCGGTGATTCAGGTGGCGGCGCTCCAGCAGCGTGCGGAACATGGGAAGAGGTTCAGAAGACTGTTCTGGTTCCAACCACTGTTACTGAAACCCGCAAGGTTACTGTAATGGTTCCTGTAACTCAGGAACACGTTGGCACTCGCAATGTCGTCAAGACAGAGTGGGCTGACGAAGTTCAGAAGTACACAGTCATGGTTCCGGAAACTGTTGAGCACACTGGCACTCGCCACGTCTGTAAGACAGAGTGGGCTGACGAAGTTCAGAAGTACACAGTCATGGTTCCGGAAACTGTTGAACACACTGGCACTCGCCACGTCTGCAAGACAGAGTGGGTTGACCAGGTTCAGAAGTACACAGTCATGGTTCCGGAAACTGTTGAACACACAGCAACTCGCAATGTCTGCAAGACAGAGTGGGCTGAAGAAGTTCAGAAGTACACTGTTCTGGTGCCTGAAACCGTTCAGCACTCTGGCACTCGTACCGTCTGCAAGACCGTCCCAGTCCAGAAGACTCGCAAGGTTTGCCAGGACCAGGGTCACTGGGAAGAGCGAGTTGTTGAATCGCCCGGTAATGGCTGTGGTTCAGCTTCAGGTTGCGGCGGTTGCGCTTCAGCTCCAGCTTGCGGTGGTTGTGCTCAGGCTTCAAGCTGCTGCGGTGCAGTTGCTTCTGCCTGTGGCGGTTGCGGTGTAGCCAGCGCTTGCGGTGCTGTTGCTGCAAGCTGCAACGGTGGCACACAGACCGTGAAGGTCTGGGTTGCTAACATGGTTGAAACAGAAGTTGCGTATACCTGCTACGAACAGCAGAAGGTTGAAGAGCCTTACACATACACAACAACTGTCTGCAAGCCAGTTGAAAAGGAACGTACTGTAAAGGTCGCTAAGCACGTAACTGTTCCAGAAGAGTACAAGTACACAACAACTGTCTGCAAGGCCGTTGAGCAGGAACGCACAGTGAAGGTCTGCAAGCAGATCACCGTTCCAGAAGAGTACAAGTACACAACAACTGTCTGCAAGGCCGTTGAAAAAGAGCGAACTGTAAAGGTTGCTAAGAACGTTACAGTTCCAGAAGAGTACAAGTACACGACAACTGTCTGCAAGGCCGTTGAAAAAGAGCGAACTGTAAAGGTTGCTAAGAACGTTACAGTTCCAGAAGAGTACAAGTACACGACAACCGTGTGCCAGCCACAGGAAAAGGAAGTCCAGGTTCAGGTTTGCAAGATGGTTGAGCAGGTTGTAACCCACAAGGTTTACCACCCAGCAGCTCCAGCTTGCAGCAGTGCTCCGGCAACAGCTTGCGGCGGTTGCGCTCCAGCAGCTCCAGCTTGTGGTTCTTGCCACTAATTGACGAACACTTTCCTCGGCTTGTCCGTTGAAAGGTTTGCTCATAAAATTGACACACCCCGGAAGTAGATTTCCGGGGTGTGTTTTTTTGCGCAAAGGGAATTGCACATCGCCCTCGACTCCATCAACGATGAACTCGTCATTATCCAGAGGAATCCTCATTCCGGTTCCGGCGCTGGTCGCAACCAGCTACGAGTTCTCTCACGCCATCTGCGCGAGGCGGGATTTCGCGTGCGAATGTTTTCCGGTCGTCCTAAGCTGGATCGCTATCTGGCAAAAAAGCCTGCTCAACGCATCGTTCGCTGTATCGTCGCGGCTGGCGGTGACGGAACTGTGGCCGATCTGGTCAATCGCCATCCCGGTGTTCCTATTGCCGTGCTTCCGCTGGGGACCGAAAACCTGCTGGCGAAATATCTGGGGCTCCGCCGTTGTGGTCGTCAGCTGGCTCAAATCATCCAGCGAGGCCAGGTCAAAGTCTTCGACTCCGCCATCGTTAATGGCCGGCGAACACTCCTGATGGTAAGCGTTGGAATTGACGCAGAAATCGTGGAAGCCGTGCACAAGGTTCGTTCCGGGAATATCCATCGCCTGAGTTACGTCCGCCCGGTGCTGCGAGCACTGCTGAAGAATCAGCCGACAACCTACAGAGTTGTTGCCTCCGACGGATCTCACCATGTTTCCGGCAGTCACATCATCGTAACGAATGTTCCACGGTACGGTTTCGACATCCCATTTGCCCCCGAGGCTCGTCCGGACGACGGAGTCCTGGACGTTCGCGTGTTTCATGGGACAACTCGCTGGCACGTTTTTTGTCATGCGGTCAAACTGCGTCTTGGGCTGCCAATTGGCCAACAGGAGTTTACTCGCTTCTCGGCTTCGGCCGTGAGCATTGAATGTCTTGACTTAACGGCGCCTCGCACGTCACAGTGCGACGGCGACCCAGGCCCGGAACTACCCTTGCAGATTGTGACGGATCACCATTCCCTGACACTGATTGTCCCATGAAACTTCGCCGGATCAGACATCTGCTTGAGTACGCCGTCTTTCTGACGCTGCTCTTTGTCGTGCGATGTCTGCCCGTCCGCGCAACTGTGGCGATGGCCAATGGCCTGGCCTGGTTCATTCACTGTGTATTGCCGAAAAAGCTGACTCGCTATCACGTCGCGCGAGAGAACCTTGCGATCGCGTTCGGGGAATCGCTCAGCGATGATGAAGCCGACCGAATTATTCTCGGAATGTGGCGGCACTTGTTTCGTATGGTCTGCGAAATGATCCAGTTACCTCGCCGCTTTCGCCTGAGATCCTGCGCCGATGTGCTGGATTTTGAACGCCGCGATGACTGTGTTAAGGCGTTGTGTTCTGGTCGCCCCGTGCTGTTTCTGGGAGGGCATTTTGGTAACTGGGAGATCTCCGTTAATACGTTTGGACACTTCGGCTTTCCCATGGGAGTTGTCGCGCGACCATTGGACAATCCCTATCTTCATGAATGGTTCAAGGCGTTTCGTGAATCGACAGGGAACTCCTTGATCTCCAAGCAGGGAGCTGGCTCTGAGCTTTCTGAGATCATGGAAAAGAAAGGCATGGCTTCGTTGCTGTGTGATCAGGACGCCGGCGTTTCAGGCTTGTTCGTGGATTTTTTCGGCCGACCTGCATCCACCTTTAAATCGATTGCCCTGCTGGCTTTGCAATACAATGCGTTGATCGTTGTGGGTGGAGCCTGGAGGTTGCCTGATCAAGCCAGCCGAACTTCTCACTGGGTTCGTTTTTGCCTGACCACGCAGGACATTATTGATCCGGGCGACTATCAGGGGGCGAATGGAATCAACGAGCTGACTCAGAGATTCACCTCCGCGCTGGAGGCCCTGATTCGAAAAGCTCCGGAGCAGTACTTCTGGGTTCACCGTCGCTGGAAGACTTCGCCGGATGCTCGCCGCAAGCGCCGGACTGCAGCGGCGTAGGCGACTCGACACACTGCGGATCGAGGCTGATTTCTCCGGCTGGTTTCTGCTGTCGATGGCATTGAGCCCGTCTGGCATTTTCCGACAACATGAACCGCCTTGACGCAGTGACGCGATGGCATCAAGATCCGCAGCGATGTGATGCACCGTGGAGCAGGGAATTTTTTTTCTCTGCGAGGTTTGATACGTTTACCAATTGAAGACAAGGCTGACCAAATGAGCGGACCGATTGTTCGGACCGGGACGACACCTGCATTCTGGAAAAACTGGGAGCAGGCGTTCGGCGGGAAGAAAACTGAAGGTAGTGCAAAGAAGAAGGCCACTGGCGCAGACAAGAAGCCGGTTGTCGCAGCGAAGAAAGCTGCCAAGAAGGCCGGTAAGAAGGCTGCAGCGAAGAAGAAAAAGTGAGTCAGTTGAATTCTGCAGAAGAATCAACATCGCGACCACAGGCCGAGCATTCTCGCATTGGCCTGTGGTCGACTTTGTTTATTGCCGGGCTGTTTTCTGCTGTTTCAGTTCTCAGCAGTGCTGTTCCGGGGGTCAACGAACCTCATTATCTGGCCAAGGCCCGCGCGTTCGTGGGTCCAGCCTGGTGTTCACGCGATTTCTTTCTGACTTCGGCTAATGCGCATTATTGTTTTTTCTGGCTCGTGGGCCAGATGACTCAATGGCTGTCGTTTGAACAGATCGCAGTCGCCGGCAGAATCTTCTCGGCCCTGTTGCTGGCGATCGGCTGGACACTTCTTGCTCGCGCGGTGCATTTGCAGGCAACCTTCAGCGTCCTGAGTGCCGCGATGTTTGCCTCGCTGAGCCTGCTCGGGAGTTTCTCGGGGGAGTGGCTACTGGGGGGATTCGAATCCAAAGTGCCTGCCTGGGGGCTGTGCCTGATCGCCGTGAGTCTCTGGATCAGCGGCCGCGGCTCAGTTCGAAGCATGCTGCTCGCGGGAATCATCTGCGGTCTGGGATGCTCGCTTCACCCCGTGGTCGGTGGCTGGGTTGCCGCCTGTGTCTGCCTGGCCTCCGTGTTTTTTCTGGTGGCCGATTTGATTTGGAAACGTTCGCCAAGCAGCGATGAGAACCAGCGATCATCCTTGTCTGGTCTGATCGCCTTTTCGACTCAGACAATCCTGTTCGCGTTGCCCGGGCTGATTCCTGCGTTGACGCTTGTCATGGACAAGAGTCTTCCTCAAAAAGATCGTGAGCTGGCGTCCTTTTATCAGGTCTTCTGGCGATTAAAGCATCATCTGGACCCGACTGAGATTCCTGGTTCTCAATGGCTCTATTTATTGCTCGTGGGCAGTGGACTGCTGGCTGGGGTGGCAGGCCTGAAACGCTGCAACCGTGAAACATCAAGGCCGGATGGTCTGCGATGGATGCTGGTCTTTTTCGCCATGTCGGCACTGATCGCATTGGCGGGTGTAATTATCGGCTGGCACACTGTGCGAGCTCAGGAGTTAGACGGTTGGGAATGGCGTGCGTCGTTGCTGAAGTTTTATCCGTTTCGTTGTTTCGACGCACTGCTTCCGATCACGACCGCTCTGGTATTTGGACGCCTGGTGCAGGCCTTCGCACAGCATTTGGAACCTCGAAATTCGATGGCTTCCAGATCGTTCGCTGGTGGATCGTTCGCTGGAGGATCGTTGAGTACTCCGCGCGTCCGGCAGATTGCTCTCTATGGAATGCTGCTGCTGCCGTTGTGGCTGTCCTGGCGCAGCCGAGAAGCAGCTCCGGCGGGGTACACGATAGATCAGTTCACCGACTGGCGACAGGCCTGCGACTGGTTGCGGGAGAATACTCCGAAGGACGCCCTGATCCTGACGCCCAGAGAATCCTCGGCCTTCAAATGGTTCGCGGAACGTGCCGAGTATGTCTGCTACAAGGATTGCCCTCAGGATGCCGCCGGAATTCTGACGTGGAACAAACGCCTGTGGCTGCTGCACGACTGGACGCTGCAGAGTTCATCGGATGCGATCTACGATCAGCGAGATCTGATGATTCTGCGAGCCAGAACGGATTGCGATTATATCCTGACACGGATTCTGGGGCCGTTCGAAACGGATCCACTTTGGGAAGGCCGGTATTGGAAGATCTACGCGGTGCCATCGAAGAAATAGGGTTCGGTCTGTGATTAGGCGACGTGTAGCCGGGGTATGATGGATGGTCCTCGGAACCTGGAAGCATGCTGTCGGTGAAGCGTCTCTGCTGAGGGGGGGGGCAGGCGTTCGATCGATCATTCGCAGGGGATCGGATCGGCAATTTCTGCCGGTGTTCCTGCGATGAGATTTTCCGCTGGAATCACTTATGCGTTTTGGTTGAGAGCGCTATTACTCGCTTCAAATCAAATTGAGCAGCGGTCGCAATCCGGACGTTTCGCAGGTCGATCAAAAGAACACCTGTGTTTTACCCGTAGCGTCTGCGATTGCCTGGAGCGTTCCCATGCCTGTTACCACGAGAGCCTTATTTCGTACTGCGTTTCTTGGGCTGGGGCTGAGCATTTTGTCGCCTGCAGTGCTCGCCGACCAACCGGAGTTTATGCGTTGCAGCGGGGCAAGCTGCAGTGCCTTGAGCTGTGGCGACGTTTCGACGCAGTGCGGAACTGAGGAACCCTGTGGAGAAGATTCCTGCGGGGAAACATTATTCGGGTGCATTGAGCCTCAGAGCTGCAGCAAAGCCAGCGGCGACTGGCTTGGACTTCGGCCTCATCTGCAGGAATCGGGAGTTACGGTCGACGCCAATGTGGCTCAGTTCTACATGGGAGCCGTGAGTGGCGGATTGGATAACAGCGCACGATACGCCGGCCATGGCGACTACGTCATGAACATCGACGGCGACAAAGCCTTAGGCATGAAGGGCATGTTTATCAAGTTGCGGGCCGAACATCGCTTTGGGCAATCGCTGGGTGGCGTCACGGGGGCTCTTCTGCCATCGGCCGTGGCTTCCGATCTGCCATATCCAGAGAGCGAGCAGATCTATCTGACGAACGTTTTGTTTACTCAGATGTTTTCAGAAACATTCGGAGTGTTTGCAGGAAAGCTGGACACACTGGATGGTGATGCCAACGCCTTCGCCAGTGGTCGTGGGATGACTCAGTTCTCCAACATGGCGTTCGTTGGGACGCCAATCGGCCTGCGAACGATTCCGTATTCCACATTGGGAACGGGGTTCGTCATTCTGCAGGACCTTCAGCCGATCTTTACATTCACGGTAATTAACTCTCGTGAAACAATTAAGAGTTCGGGCTTCAACGAGCTTTTCAACGACGGCGCTACGCTCGCACCGGAACTGCGTTTGCCGACGGAGTTCTTTGGGCTGCCCGGACATCAGTTGTTCGGAGGCACGTGGAGCAGTCGCAATTATGTCAGTCTGGACCAGGACCCCCGTATTGTTCTACCGAACATTCCAATCGCCCGCAGTTCCGATTCCTGGTCTCTGTATTACAACTTCGATCAGCATTTGTTTGTCGATTCTTCTGATCCAACGAAGGGCTGGGGATTGTTTGGACGCGCTGGACTGGCTGATCAGGCCACCAATCCGATTGGCTGGTTCCTGAGTGCAGGGGTTGGCGGGAACAGTATGATTCCGGGTCGCAGCAATGACACATTCGGAGCTGGCTATTATTACGCCGGGACCAGTTCAGAACTTGAGCCACTGTTGGCACTGGCACTGGGTGGAGTCGGTGACGGGTACGGCACGGAGTTGTACTACAACATTGCGGTCACGGAGTGGTTCCGTCTGACCGCCGACGCTCAGTTCATTACACCGGCTCGTGAATCTGTGGACTCTTCAGTGCTGCTGGGGATGCGCGGCGTAGTCGCGTTCTGATCCTGATTACGAGTCGACAAGAGATGACGCAACCATGCCTGCAGTGCGCGAGTTCGCATGCTGCAGGCATAGAGTGTCCCGCTAGTGGCCTACGGCTTGATCACTCACTCATCAACTTGCGGATCGCAGCCTCGATATCATGCACTGAAGGAACCACTGCCGCTTCCAGTGACGGACTGTAAGGCGTTGGTGCAAACGCTCCATTGAGCCGTTTGATTGGGGCGTCCAGATCATTGAACGCCAGATCACTCACTTGCGCGGCGACTTCTGCTCCGAAGC
The DNA here is from genome assembly GCA_026400835.1 of Planctomycetales bacterium. Lineage (GTDB taxonomy): Bacteria > Planctomycetota > Planctomycetia > Planctomycetales > Planctomycetaceae > SXXK01. Next base: position 99,832 of record JAPLOA010000034.1, read on the forward strand.
CGAACGCAGCCGGTGTCTCTTCCACGATCAGCAATCGACCGGTTTTCGCTACGGACCGGCAAATCGTCTCTGTATCAAGCGGTGAAACGGTTCGAGGATCAATCAACTCCACCGAAATCCCCGACTGGTGCAGACTCTCACAGAGCGACAACGTCATCGGCACCATGCGAGCTAGCGCAACAATGGTGATGTCTTTGCCTTCCCGAACCACAGCTGCCTTACCAAATTCAATCTCATAGTCATGCTCGGGCACATGGCACTTCATAGTCAGAATCTCACGATGCTCAAGAAACATCACGGGATCATCGCAACGCAGAGCTCGCAGCATCAAGCCTTTGGCATCATAGGCATTCGACGGTACGACAACTCGCAATCCCGGGACCTGGCCGTACAACGCGTGATAACTTCCGGAATGATGCGTTGCCGCCGAGTGACCAATCCCGATACAGCCGCGCATCAGCACCGGCATCTTCAGTCGCCCGCTGGACATGTATTGCATTTTAGCGATCTGATTGATGATCTCGCCCACGGAGTCCAGAATAAAGTCAGCAAACATAAAGTCAATCACGGGCCGAGTCCCCGTCATCGCCGCACCGCCAGCCAGCCCGACGAATCCTCGTTCGCAAATCGGCGTATCACACAATCGATCCGGCCCGTGCAGATCGTAAAGTCCAGGAGTTGTGCGGAAGTTCCCGCCACGCTTTCCGATGCCCTCGCCCATCACAAAAATGCCAGGATTGCGAGACATCTCACCGGCCAAAGCTTCGACAGTGGCCTGTGTAAACGTGATCTCCCGTGGTTGACTAACCGCGGCCACAGCCTTGCGAAATTCCGGGGCCGACTTTACTACCGATGATGCGGCGTAAACATGATTCGTCGCGGTGCTGCCATCCGGAACGGGACTCTGTTCAGCGAATTCTTTCGCCGCACGGACGAGCTCCAGAATCTCGGCGTCGATCTTATCAAACTCGGGCAACAGGGATTTCGGAGCATTTGCGCGTAACCGAGCGATCGGGCACTTTAACTTCCATGCTTCGACTTCTTCCCGCGTGCGATAGGTGAAGTCGCCCATGCCTTCCGCGTGGGCTCGAGTTCGATACGTGCGACATTCGATCAGCGTCGGTCCCTCGCCAGCGCGAGCCCTTTCCACGGCTTCTCCGGCGACTCGATGAATCTCCAGGACATCGTTGCCGTCGAGTTCATATCCGGCAACTCCATAGCCAGCGGCATGGGCCGCGACAGATGGTGAACCGCTGGAGTAGGAAAAAGGAACCTCGGTCGCGTACTGATTGTTTTCGCAAATGAACAGCGTTGGCAGCTTCCAGATACTCGCCATGTTCAGCGCTTCGTGGAACGCGCCATTGTTGGCCGCTCCGTCACCGAAGAACGCGGCCGCGACCGTACTGTTCTTCAGGATCTTTGAGCTATACCCACCACCGCAGGCCTGCAGCATGCATGGGCCTACAATGCCGCTGGTTCCCATCATGCCGATCTCCGGCGAGAAGAGATGCATGGAACCGCCTCGACCACGCGAGCAGCCGGTTGAGCGACCAAAGAGCTCCGCCATCAATTCTCTGGGTGGCATACCTTTAGCCAAAGCATGCCCGTGGCCTCGATGAGTGCTGAAGACAGAATCGTTTGCGTTGAGGTGAGCACAGACCGCCGTGGCGATGGCTTCCTGTCCGACATATGTATGACAGGCTCCATGGATCAGCCCCCGCTGATGACATCGCGCCAGCTCTTCTTCGGTCTGGCGAATAATCTGCATCGTGCGATAAAGCGAAACGATCTTTTCGTTGGTCATGATTGTCAGTGCAGTCAGCGGCAGGAAACCAGGGACGTTTTTTCACAGCGTGGCGTCTCGGAAGACAGGTGGAGCGACAGAAGCGTAGCGTGCCGCACGTCATCCGAGCAAGCGCTGACAAATCGACGTGGAACTCCGGACTGGTATTGAGTTCGATCGGGCCCCTTTTCGGCGAGCTGAGTTCTGCAGCGTCCCCTGCACCCGACAGGACTTTTTCGCAGTATCGAAGACTCCCTCGGTAACGTCCCCCGGATTTGCAATTTTCCGTTTCTGTCTCGATGGCGGAGACGGCTCCTCTCGCTGGAGCTTCGCTACGGCCGTTGTAACCCTGCGAGAGACAGCCGACCAGGCACCGACTCGGGAGTGATCGTGCGTTCATTTATTTATTCCTGCCGAGAATGGAATTCTTGACGAATCCGTGGAACTACCGCTCGAAAAGGACGTCTGACAGAAAAATCACTGCGCGCACTCCGCGATATCAGTCAGTGTGTTTCCCTCCCGAACTTGTCCCGCCGAATGCTTTCCATGCCAGAATTTACTCCTCAAACGCCAGAATCTCCTGACCAGCAAGCGCTTTTTGAGCTTCTGTCTCGGCATTATGACGGGGATCTGGGGGCGGCAGAATCTGAGCGTCTTGCGACTCTTGAGTCCGCTCACCGGGAAGCATCAGAAAACTTCCGTCGTCAGGCCGGTATGGTCAGTTGTCTGCTCAAGGGAATCCCGGTCTGCTCAGTACAAGCATTGCTCTTCGAGACGCCGGTGACCACGACTCCCCGCGCGACCTCCGGACCAGACCCGGCAATTCTTCCGAGACGAAGTGGTGCTCAGCGAGTTGTCGTTGGGGCGGTGACGTCATTGCTGTGTGCGGGGTTATTACTGGCTTTGAATCAAACACCGGACGACGCTGGTGCACCAATGCTGGCCAAAGCAGACAGGCTGCACGGGACAATGGAAGCTCGCGGAGGGAGTGGCTCTCCCATGGACAGCGGATCGATGATGGAACAGGGCCGCATAATGTCTGATGCGATGTCCATGCCAATGGCCGCAGATGTTCCGCCCAACGCGTTGCTGGGTGCAGCGGCGATCGCGAATACTGAGGCTGCCGGTGACACGAATACTGAAGCTTCCTCTGCGTTGGAAGTGCAACCATTGATTCAGTCCGATGACTGGAATGTGGTGGTGGTGAGGATCGACGGCAAGGATCGAGATCAGGCGATGGACCAGATTCAGTCGATCGTGCAAAAGGCGGGCTTGCAGTTGAAAGGTTCCGCGGGGCCTGATGAATCGCGATGGCTGGGAGTTGTGCTGACATCCAACGTTGTGGGACGGGAGGATGTTGTCAATGCCATGGAGAGTGTTGGAGCATCGAATGGCTACGTGACAGAAACGCCGCCGGCGGATTCTCAGGAAGCGATGTTTATCGCTGCGGCTCGCGAATCCCTGAAGCACCCGACGCGATCAGAATTGCATCATGGAAAGGTCTTTGTCGTGCTCCCATTGTCGCCATTGATGAACGGTGATGAACAGACTGTTGCGGCCAACCCACAGGTTGCTGCGACCGGTCGTGCGAATGCGACGAGTCCGTGGCCTGTCGAAAGCTCAGCCGTCGACTCGGAAGGATCAGCCGCAAAGTCAGCCAGGATCTCCGCAACGGCGGTTCCGGCCGTGACGCTTGTGGTGTTTGAGTTCTCTGATGTTGAAAAATCCGGGCCAAACAATTCGCGGCAGCAGATCTGAGCCATTGCGAGAAAGTTGTCCGCATGAGACAATCAGGAGGGAGATTGTTCTGCAGTTATTGATAACTCAGCGTCTCACCTGACTTCCCACAGTCGCGTTCGAACCCACGTCAGAGAACTCTTCTGATCTCGAACCGATGATCTTCGCGGGGCCTGTATGAACCATCACGAATCCTTCCCCAGTTTCACGCGTCGACAGGTTTTGGCCGCTGGCGGTGCGAGTACACTGGCGGCATCAATGAGTCGTCCGGGGATTGCCTCCGACATTATCCGTGGCAAAGCCGAACATGTGATTTCGATTTGGCTTGGCGGCGGTATGGGAGCTGGTGACACATTTGATCCGAAGGCGAAAGGTGATCCTGCAAAGAAACAAGCGGGCTCCTATTACGACAGCATTGAAACCGCAGTGGCTGGCGTGAAAGTCTGTGAACACCTGAAGCAGGTTGCGGTCCTGATGGATTGCGTGACGGCCGTCCGAACCGTTAATCACAATGTGATCGATGAGCATGCCGCTGCGACGAATCGCATGCATACTGGCCGAGCAGTCAGTGGGACCGTCGTTTACCCTTCGCTGGGTTCTTTAGTGGCTCATGAACGTGGTGCTGCCGTTGACGGAGCGCCGCCGTATGTTGTGATCGGCTATCCTAATATTACTCGCGGACCAGGCTTCCTGGGAACTCGTGACAGTTATCTGTATCTGACTGATACCAGCCGAGGTCCGGCGGGCTTATCGAGGCCTGATGGAATCTCCGTTTCGCGTCAATCACGTCGCCAGGGATTTCTGGAGGAGCTGCGGAAGAGTCAGGTCGAAGTCAGTGATCAACAACTGCAGGACTATGATGCGGCGATCGAACAGAGTCTTCGCCTGAGCGGTCCGGACTTTATGCAAAGCTTTCAACTGGACAACGAGCCAGCCGACCTTCGCGCTTCTTATGGTGGTGAGTTTGGTCAGCGCTGTTTGTTGGCTCGCCGATTGATTGAACGTGGCGTGAGGTTTATCGAAGTCTCACACAACCTCAATTTCCTTAACGGTGCAGGTTGGGATGTTCACAACGAGGGAATCGTGCGTCAACATGCGTTGATTCAGGAACTGGACACTGCCATCGCGGGTCTGATCAAAGATCTTGAATCCAGGCAAATGCTCGAGAAAACTCTGATCGTGGTCACCACGGAGTTTGGACGCCCGCCGGAGTTTGACAGCGGCGGTGGTCGAGGTCATCAGGGAACGGCATTCACGTGCGTGCTGGCTGGCGGTGGTCTCAAGCATTGCGGAGCGTATGGTGAGACGGACGAGTTGGGCAAGAAGATTGTGACAAACCCTGTTGGAGTGCCGGACTTCTTCGCCACAATTCATGCGGCCCTTGGAATCGATTACTCGAAGAACCTCTACGACGGCGATCGTCCTGTTCCCATCACTGATATGGGGCAACCGATTGCCGCGTTGTTTGGTTAGCTCATGTCCGCAAGTGTGCCAGCCTACTTTGAACGCATCGTTGCGTCGTATCACGACGGAAAGAGAAACCGATGCGCTCATCTTGGGCATTGGGATTCGGTTGCGGAAGAGATCACCCACTCCGGGTCAACTGAAACAGCGTCGCCGCCATTAATCTCTGCCAGCGAATTTCAAGCGGCTCAGCAGCGCCTGGACGAACAGATGATTCGCCTGGCTCGGCTCAATCATGGTCAGTCCGTGCTGGATGTCGGTTGCGGTCTGGGAGGTCTGATTGAGAGTATGAATGAACATTGGTCGGGAATGGAGCTAACGGGATTGAATGTCGATCCCGAGCAACTCGATATCTGCCACCGCATTCGACCTCAATCCGGAAACTCCTTGCGATGGCAGGAAGGTGATGCCTGCCAGTTGCCATTTGAGGATCAGATTTTTGACCGCGTGTTCTGTGTGGAGGCGATGTTTCACTTTCCATCCAGACGCAGGTTTTTGGCTGAAGTGTTGCGAGTTCTGAAGCCCGGAGGACGCTTTGTGGCATCCGATATTGTTCTGTTGGATGTGCCACACACCGAGAGCTTTCCGCGTTTCGCAGTGGCTGCAATTCTGAACGACGGCTACGGCCCCTGGCCGGATCCGTGGTGTCATCACGGATCCATGTCTTCACTCTGTGATGAGCTGGGCTTTGGGGAGTTGACTCGGATCGATGCGACAAGCAACACATTGCCAACCTATGACTTCATCGTACCTCGTCGATTTGATGATGATCATGATCCCGGCGATCCTGCAACTCGGGCGGCTCTTATGCTCCGCTGGCTGCATCGGGGTTCAGCGTTGAGGTACGAATATTTTGCCGCGTCGAAGAGTTACTGAAAGAATGCTGGCTCTAAGTCAGGCTTGTGGCCTATTGGGCCGAAGACTGAACTGAATTCTGTCCCCGCGGGAAAGGCCGAAGAGCTTCTGCCGGCCGATGCATTCACTGGAGAACGCCCGCACAAAAAATCGAGAGAACTGAGCTTTCCTCAACACTCCCTGCGCAGCTAATTCGGCCACAGTATCCCGAACACAGCTCCAGTGATGAGACCGTAAAAGATGCCATCAACGACGTCCAGCGCAGCAGATCGAAAATCCAGTCCAAACCAAATGGCGTTGGGAATGCCGCCAAAAGCGTAGGCAAGAATTCCAGCGGTTCCGATGACCTGAAACACTCTGGAAAAATCATCGCCAGGACTCAGAGCCAGTGTTCCGAGATAGGCCACGAAAACGCTGGTCACAAGACAAAAGGTCAATGACTGAACAAGAGCTTTCCCGATGCTCGGCTGTCTGGCCCGAATGTTTACGGTGCCCCATGGTCCGGATTCCATACGCTGAACACGTGACTCCTCAGACGCGTCTGAGGCTCTGCTGTGCGCCCCCGGGAAGACATAGAAGCCCGGGCCTGTCCCTGACTTCTGCAGTTGCTCGACAGTTGCATCTTCTTCTGGCAGCGTCTTCCAGTTCCGCAGACGTTGCGCGATAAAAACATGGACGACGCAACTGGCTCCCGGAACAGCGAGCGATGAAACGACGATGGGAATCCAGAGTCCGGCAAGTTCATTCATGCTCACACTTCCACGCATTCCTGGTGATGAAGCTCGGAATCACGATCTCTCTCGAGCGATGTGCTCTGGAACCGCTCCCGATCTCTTGCCCGCAAAGGTGTCGTCTCAGAGGATTGCGAAAGCAAGCCGCGGCGGGCACTTAATTGTATCCGATTTGGCAGCCACAGATGAGCCGCGAGACGACACTCTGGCAGCAAATGCTGCTCACACAACCGATGCAATTGCTCAGTTGCTTGAGACCGGACGACCAGTCTGGCCCGAATCTGCAGAGAATCCCGAATAAAACGGGGGCCGACGCGAACACAACCTAGATTTTTTGATCCATGCGGGGCGTTACACCGTTTCGACAGGAAACAGCACAAGTTTCACGTTGATGCAGGCAAGTTTCCCTGCCATCTGGTTGTCTGATCTCTCGGAGTTCCCCTTTATGTCTTCTGGCAATTTGTCCTATTCCGGTCGTCGACAGGTTCGATTCTCAGGGCCATCGCTGGCGGCGGTGCTGCTGCTGGCAATCGTCGGGTTGTCGGTGATCTGGACTGTGTACACCAGCTTTCGAATTGATGTCGGCAGTGGCGAAATGGCCGTTCTGATTCGCAAGACAGGGCTCGACATCACGAACGGTGATGAGATCGCTCCAACACCAGACCACAAAGGCATCCAGCGAGAAGTACTTGCCGAAGGTCGACACTTTTATAATCCCTACACCTGGTCATGGCAGGTCGACAAGCAGATTGAAATCGCTCCCGGGGATATGGGAATCAAGATCAGCCTGACTGGCGATGATCTGGGCTATGGCGACTTCCTCGCCAAGGTCAATGAAAAGGGCGAAGCAACCACAAAGGGAATCATGCCAGGCGTTCTCAATCCGGGACGTTACCCGGTCAATCCTTACCTCTATGCGGTTGAGATTCAGAAGCCAGTCACAATCCCTGCTGGCTTCAAAGGTGTCGTCACCAATCTGGCAGCTCCACTGGCTGAAGACCCAAACAAGTTACTTGTGAAGCCGGGAGAGCGAGGCGTTCAGGAGGCAACACTGGAAGCCGGAACTCATTATCTGAATCCGTATGTGACTCGCGTTGATCAGGTTGACTGTCGCAGTCAGCGTTTCAACCTTGGCGAGGAAGGCGACATGGGGTTTCCTACCAAAGACGGTTTCTGGGTCAGTCTCGATGGCGTGATTGAATTCCGAGTCGTCCCGGAGAAGGCGGCGGAAGTCTATGTGCTGTTTAACCGCAGTGATAATGGCCCGGAGATCGACAAAGAGATCGTGGAAACGATCGTCATGCCGAATGCTCGCAGTTTCTGCCGTCTGCAGGGATCGAATTCGTCCGGACGTGATTTTATTCAGGGGACAACTCGCACAGCCTTTCAGGAGTCGTTCGAGAAATCCATGAAGGAAGCATGTCAGCCGCTGGGAATTGAAGTCATTCAGGCTCTTGTGACCAAGATTCGTCCTCCGCAGCAGATCGCAGATCCAGTTCGTCAGCGAGAAATTGCCAAGCAACAGGAGTTGCAGTATCAGCAGCAGGCGTTGCAACAGGAGTCGGAACAGAAACTCGCAGTAGAGAAAGCTCTGGTTGAACAAAAGCAGGCATTGGTGAAGGCCGACCAGGACATCGTAAAGATCACGACTCAGGCTAAGCAGGATCAGGAAGTTGCGATCACCAAGGCCAACGAAAAGGCCGCCGTCGCTCAATTGAAATTAGACGCGACCATTGACGAAGCCGCTGCGATCGAAGCGAAAGGCAAAGCTGCGGCTGACGTGGTTCGGTTCAACAACGAAGCAGAAGCGGCCGGATGGACGAAGGCCGTAGAAGCCTTCCAGGGCGATGGCCAGGCTTATGCTCAGTATGTGATGTATCAGAAGTTGTCGGCTTCTTATCGCAGGATTATGGTGAACACGGCAGACAGCCCGATCATGAAGATCTTCGAATCATTTGCGGAATCCGCAGACGCTGCGAAAGCCGCGAATCTCAAGCCGTCATCGACTCCAACACCGACTACAGCCGCGAGCGGTGAGGAAGAATAAAGAGGGGCATGGATTCGCAACACCCGCGAGTCCCATGAATCCGAGGCAACCCATCGAATGCTCCTCTGAGATGGCGTTTTCAACACGTCCAACGACCAACAACATTCCGCAGCAGTCTCTATCAGGCTGTCGCGATGACCAGCTCAATCAATTATTAAAGGTCATACTGACATGAGTGAAACTACTTCAGGAAGTAAAGCCCTTTCTCGAGCAGCACTGGCTATGCCGGCGTTTCTGCTGCTGGTGCTTGGGTACGAGATGTTTGAATGGACATTTAATCGAGTCTACGTACCGGAAGGCTACAGCCTTGTCATGCGGTACAAAGGTCCGCCATTGCCGTTCCTGCCTGGTAATCGTCCGCCAGCTGCACCGGGACAGTTTGCACAAGTGGACGAGAATGGACGGCCATTGGAGATCGGAATTCTTAAGGACATGCTTGGGCCCGGGCGTCACTTTCGCTGGATCGGCTGGTGGGAAACTCGTCTCATCCCTGACGTCGTTGTGAAACCGGGTGAAGTCGCGGTCGTGACCTGCAAAATGGGGACTGACTTGACGGACGGAAAGTTCCTTGTCGAAGGTCACGTGAACGAAACCAAAGAGAAGGGCATTCTCCGGCAAGTGCTCGCCCCCGGCAATTACCGAATCAATGATTATGCCTACGCTGTCGCAGTGATTACCGAGCAGGCCATTCCGCAAGGCACTCAGATCAAGCATTCCGGCTGGGTCTCAATCCCCACGGGCTATGTGGGCGTCGTTACAAATCTGAGCAAAGGTGAGTCAAATGTTGCCCGGTCCGTGATTCAGGACAAAGTTCTGCAGCCTGGACTGTATCCGGTCAATCCCCGTGAGCAGGAAATTGACATCATCGGCGTGGGCTACTCAGAAAAATCCATCAAGTCAAATCTCTTAAGTCGAGACGGCATCCCGGTGCTTGATGAAAGCGGCGAACCTTCCGTCGCGGATGACGAGAGTGGCATTGCATTCCCATCCAATGACGGGTTCAAGATCCATATGGACTTCACTGCAGTCTGGGGCATCATGCCTGATCAGGCCGCCAATGTAATCGCGACTTTTGGAAACCTTGAGGCCGTCGAAACAAAAGTCGTTATTCCCCAGATCGAAAGTATCGGCCGCAACAAAGGTTCTTCCGTGGGAGCCGTGGACTTGCTGGTTGGGGAGACTCGACAGAAGTTTCAGGAAGAAGTTTCCGCCGCGTTTCACAAGATCCTGGAGGAGAAGGATCTGACGCTGCTGCACGGCTTTGTGCGTAACATTCACATTCCACAAGAAGTTCGCAAACCGATTCAGGAAAAGTTTATCGCCGACGAACTAAAGCTGACTCGAGAACAGGAACTGCTGACAGCTCGCACAGAAGCCACGCTTCGCGAAGCCGAAAAGAAGGTGGACCTGGAGAAAGAACGGGTCACCGCCGAGACCATGAAGATGGTGGCTCAGGCGATTGCGGAAGGAAATAAAGAAGCCGAGGAGACCAAAGCAGAAACGTTGAAAAAAGTCGCCTCGATTGATCGAAAAACAGCGGAACTGGATGCTCAGGCCAGCGTTGCCCTGGGTAAAGCAACAGCCTCCAGCAAGCAGCTTGAAGCCGAAGCCAAGTCAGAACTCTTCGGCCTTGCGGTCGGAGCCTTCGGCAGCGGCAGTGCTTACAATCAGTGGGTCTTTGCTTCCGGGTTGCCAGAAGATGTCGAACTCAATCTGTTCTACGCTGGTGAAGGCACCCTCTGGACAGACCTGAAAGGTTTCTCTGACGTCATGCTTGGTAAAGAGGCCGTAAAGCCGATGCCGGTACAGAAGTCGCAACCTTAACTTTTCTGTTCTCGGCTGAAGATGAGAAACGGGGAAAGAGTCAGACAGACTGTTTCCCCGTTTTTGTTTCAGAGATTGATGATGTGAACCGATTTACTTCACCCGCTCAGCCAGAGTCCCGCAAAGAAATCCCGGCTTGAAGCATGTGCAGGCTCGATCGGTGTGCCTGCGTTCGCTGAGGCTCACTTGTCACACCCTACAGAAAAAAGCTGGCTTAGAAGCGTGTGACAAGGTCGTCCAGCGAACGCGGCCACACCATTCACGGATCCTATTTCGAACCAAATCCTAAGCTTCGCCCCATCTCTGCATCAAGGTATGAGGCACGTGCAGATGATCGCAGATTCTCGCGACAACAAAATCGACCAGATCGGCTACCGATTGAGGCTGATGATAAAAGCCTGGCATTGATGGCAGCACGGTCGCACCGGCCTGGCTCACGCGTGTCATGTTCTCCAACTGGATGACACTCAGTGGAGTCTCCCGCGGCATCAGCACAAGCGGTCGTCGTTCTTTGAGATGAACATCGGCGGCTCGATGAATCAGATTCGTCGAACCACCGGTCGCAATTGCGGACAGTGTTCCCATTGAGCAAGGGCAGATCACCATTCCGGCCGTTAAAAATGATCCGCTGGCAATACCGGCCGAGTAATCGCCGATACCATGCACTTTCAATATTCCCGCATTGGGATCAAACGGGGTTGAAGCCTGTTTCGTATCAAAGCCCCATTTGAGTGCAATCGGGCTCTGCTGAATCTTTTGCAAAGCAGCACGCCACGCAGACTCTCCCGCACTGACAGCGGGAAAATCGCACTCCAGTTCACGTCGCATCACCTGCCCGGCGGCACCGCTGGTGACGAGATGAACGGTCCTGTTTGCCGCCAGCAACACCGAGATCAGTCGGACCGCATAGATCGATCCGCTGGCTCCGGTGATGGCAACGACGACATTTTGAGAAGTCATGAAATCAATATCCCGTGATCACAGGTCAAGGTCGTCCGCGAAACTCGCGTCTTCCATGATGATCCGATATCGCTCACTGGCGTCCTTGCCGAGCAGTTGATGAAAAGTCGCGTCAGCTTCCAACTGACTCTCAATATTGACTCGCAGCAATACCCTTGCCCGTGGATCCAAAGTCGTGTCACGCAACTGAGCCGCGTTCATTTCTCCGAGACCTTTGAAGCGGAGCACTGTCGCCGTACGATTCGCTGGCAGTGACGCCAACAACTCTTCCTTCTCCGCGTCATGCCGAGCATAGTGGACTTCTTTGCCCACCTCGATGCGGTACAACGGCGGCTGAGCAATAAACAGTTTTCCCTGACGAATCAGCTCCGGCATATGCCGGAAGAAGAACGTCAGCAACAACGTGGAAATGTGGTATCCGTCGCTGTCGGCATCCATAAGCAGGATAATCCGGGCATATCGCAACTGATTAACATCAAAACTGTTGCCAACCCCGGCACCCAGAGTTTCCACGATGTCCCGAATTTCGTTGCTATCCATGATTTTGGACATCGACAACGCTTCGGTGTTCAGAATTTTTCCGCGCAGAGGCAATACAGCCTGAGTCGCCGCCTTGCGTCCCATCACCGCTGTGCCACCGGCCGAATCTCCTTCGACGATAAACAGTTCCGAATGCAGGGCATCTTTCGCCTGACAATCAACCAGCTTCCCGGGAAGATTGGTCTTTCGTCCGCCGACCGTTTTCCGCCGAACTTCCGAGACGGCTTCGCGACTGGCCTGCCGTGCGCGAGCAGCCAGCACCATGCGTCCCAGAATCACGTCTGCCAGAGAGGGATTGTTATTCAGCCAGTTTTCCAGAGCAGGCCGGACAACTCCATCGACAGCCGCGGCCGTTTCCGGATTATTCAATCGCTCCTTGGTCTGCCCCTGAAACATCGGATCGCCAATGAAGACGCTCAGGATGCACACAATCCCTTCACGAATATCGTCCGACGTGATCGTGACACCGCGAGGCTTATAGTCGTGCACGTCCATGTAGTTGCGGACAGCTTTGACCACTCCTGCCTTGAAGCCATTCTCGTGCGTTCCCCCGGCGTGAGTTCTGATGCCGTTCACATAACTGCGGATATTCTCTTCCGTGGAATCCGTCCAGCGCAGAACGACTTCGACTTTGGCATCTTTGTCGTCCTTCATCACGGCAAAGAGTTGTTCATGCGCAGGCTTCTTGCCGGTATCTTTTGTGACCTTTTCGATATAAGCCACAATGCCGTCCGGATGATGCAGCTCGATGGTTTCTTTCCTCTGCTCATCATGAAAGACCAGTGTCAAGCCACCGTGGATGAACGAGATATCCTCAAGATGCTGACGAATGGTTTCCGCATTGAAGATGGTTCGACGGAAGATCTCTTCATCGGGGCGAAAAAAGATTGTCGTGCCGCGGCCACGAAACGGTTTCACTTTCTCGACCGGTGCTTTGGGCTTTCCCCGTCGAAACGTCTGGCACCATTCAAAACCGTCACGATGAACGGTTGCGATCATTTCTGATGACAAGGCGTTGACCACGGACGAGCCGACTCCGTGCAATCCGCCGCTACGCGCGTAGTTCTTGTCGCTGAATTTTCCGCCAGCATGCAGAGTCGTCAGAATGACTTCCAGCGTCGATTTTTTCATCTTCGGATGTTTATCAACCGGAATCCCGCGGCCATTATCCTGCACGGAGCATGAACTGCCATCTTTGTGCAGAGTGACCGTGATGCGATCACATTCACCGGCCAGAAATTCGTCGACCGAATTGTCAACGATTTCCCACAACAGGTGATGCAAGCCGCGTGAATCCACGCCGCCGATGTACATTGACGGACGACGGCGAACGGGTTCAAGCCCCTCAAGGACTTCAATATCTTCGCCTGTGTAGCTGGAATTGGATTTGGTCACGGATGCCATCGTTTGCTTCCTGCAGATGTCAATTTTACCAACTCAATCGCCCCGAAACTCGCGAATCTGACGCTTCAACCACCGCGGACCGTTTCAGTACAGAGCATTTCCAAAGCTGTTTTCTTTGCGTAACTTCGCAATCCTTACTGAAATTGGGAGGATTGGAAGGGCTGCGAAAACACAAGTGGCGGAGTTTAGCGGCAACCCGGCTTCTCGCACAGGCTTCCATTTCCAGATCTTTTTACGTCAGTGTATCCGCGGAATTCTTCAGGTCTTGCCTGCCGGGCTGGATTCGCGGCAAGGAGGACGTCCCGAAATCGGCGACTGCACCCTTGAGAAAAACCCAGCAATCGGCTGCCTGACATTCGTGAGTTCATCTGGTAGATTCTGACCGATCGTCAGATCATCATATATCGCCACAGTCATGCACTGGCCTGATCACTGAGCAATGTTCTCGGGAGAATTGAGGGAGCAGTCGAGCAGGCAATTCACGAGGACGCATTCGACTCCCATGTCTATTCGGAACTCTACTCCGGCGTTAGTGAACGATGCCGTAAACGCGGTGAATCGCCTTCTCCTTTCGCAACGCAACGAGCAGGGTTGGTGGACCGGGCGATTGTCGACATCTGCATTATCCACCGCGACCGCCGTAATGGCTCTGCATAAGGCGGCCGAAGCCACCGATGATGAAGTTCAGCGACTTCGCTGGAGGTCCCTGATGAAGGGCGGTCTGCAGTGGCTGGCTGATCATCAGAACTCAGACGGCGGCTGGGGTGATACGGTTCTTAGTATCAGCAACATTTCGACAAGCATGTTGTGTCACGCTGTTTTTCGAGCCACCGCGGAGGTCGTGCAACAACAAACACTGCCGGATGAGACGATCGCGAGGTGGCAGCAAGTCACGGAATCTTCCGGCCAGCATATTGCTCAGGTGGGTGGTGTGCCGGCGGTCATTCGAAGATATGGAAAGGACCATACGTTTTCGGTTCCCATTCTCACTCACTGTGCGTTGGCGGGAATCGTGAAGTGGAAAGACGTGATTCCGCTGCCGTTTGAATTGTCGTGCGTGCCACATCAGCTTTACGCCGCCGTGAGAATGCCGGTTGTCAGCTACGCTTTACCAGCGTTGATTGCGATTGGCCAGGTCATCTTCAAGCATCGGGGGCACTGGAATCCCATCGTGCGTATGATTCGTCACGCGGCGATAAAGCCATCATTGAATGTGCTGGAGTCGATTCAGCCAACGAACGGTGGATTTCTGGAAGCGACTCCGCTGACGAGTTTCGTCTGCATGAGTCTTCTCGGATGCGGCCTGCTTGACCACGTGGTGACGCAGCGATGCCTGAAGTTTATCGAGGCGTCCGTTCGCGAAGACGGCAGTTGGCCAATCGATACGAATCTGACCACATGGGTCACAACGCTCAGCGTGAATGCACTCGGGGTGAGTAACCTCGGCGAGCGGCAGGGCGTCAGCCCTGCGAGCATTCCATCACCCGACTCTGCCGCAAACGGTGTTTGGCAACCCGAAACAATTCGCAACTGGCTGCTTGGCCAACAGTACCGAGTCGTTCATCCCTATACACATGCAGCACCCGGTGGCTGGTCGTGGACGAATCTTCCCGGCGGAGTGCCCGACGCAGACGATACTCCGGGCGCAATGTTGGCGGTGATGAATCTTCGCTCACCAGAAGAATCGTTTTCTTCGGAAGAAATTTCCTCCCTTCGCGCGGCGACAATTTGGTTGCTCGACCTGCAGAACCGTGATGGGGGCTGGCCCACGTTTTGTCGAGGCTGGGGCACTCTGCCGTTTGACCGAAGTTCCTGCGATTTGACGGCTCATACATTGCGAGCATTTTACTTGTGGCTGCATCGAATTCCTGGGATCGACCAGAAGCTGCGGATTCGAACTGAAAAGTCGATGCAACGAGGAATCCGGTATCTGGAAAACGTTCAGCGAGCCGACGGAACCTGGCTGCCGCTCTGGTTTGGCCATCAATTCAATGAAGACGACGAAAATCCTCTGTACGGGACATCGCGAGTCGTCCGCGCGCTGGGTACGATAGGCCGAAATTCATCGGACTGCTGCCAAAGGGCTGTTCGCTGGTTGCTGGAAAATCAGAACGACGACGGGGGCTGGTCAGCTCGTCGCGGTCTGGAAAGTTCCGTGGAAGAAACCGGACTGGCATTAGACAGTCTTGTCGACTTTCCGGCAGCTCGACTGGCAAATGACAAGGCCGCTCAGTGGCTGGCAGCCCGGGTGAATGAAGGCACAGTGGATCGGCCCAGTCCGATCGGATTCTATTTTGCTCGACTCTGGTATTTTGAGGATCTTTACCCGATCATATTTGCGGCAACGGGGTTGAACCGTTGGCGGAACAGGCGATTAAGTTAAGGCGTAATGATCGGGCGCTGATCACAACCCGAAGCGTCAGCGAGGGATAAACGTTGCCGCGTTTTCAACAACAATCCCTCGCTCACGCAGCGGGTTAGGATTAAATCAACACGCCCAGAAGACATTGGACGACCTGGACTAAGGACGTGAAGGTCTGTTAGCCACCAAAAAAGAATTGTGTCTGATCCGCGTCTTGAATTGCTCTCAGGGCTGACGCCCTGCCGCTCGCCTGGTAAACTAGCCCACCACCGAAATCATCTATAGCTCCACCCGGAGAGTTTCCCTGTGTCAATCGCCCATGTCGACAACTCCATCGCAGACGATGACGAACCAATGCGTCCTTCCTTTCCGGAAGATCACCGACTCGTGGACGACGAAGATGATCCGGCCCCGGTAAAGAAAAAGGGCAAGCGTCGCAGTACGACTCACCTGAAAGCCGTTCCGGATACTCTGGAACTGCGAGAGAAAGTCAAAGTCGCAGCCGAAGAGTATGCTCGGTCACTGGATCGCAGTCGTGCGTTTACTCGCAATGAACTGGAACATCACGGGCGAACATTGCTCGACCAGATGCAGTTGCCCGAGAAGTATCTGGGCTTTTCGATGGTGATGGTCGGCAACTTTTTCTGGAAGCAGCAGTTCCTTGCGATTCCGTTTAATCGACGCATGCTGTTGCTGCCTCACTGTTTGAAACATGCCGAAGGTTGTCCGGCCGAGTACACTCAGTTTGGTCTCGACTGCGAACGTTGCGGTGCCTGTTCCATTGCAGACTACAAAGTTCGTGCGGAGCAACTGGGCTACAAAGTTCTGGTTGCGGAAGGTTCCCCGGTTGTTCTGAAGATTATTGTCTCCGGATATATCGACGGAATTCTTGGTGTGGCCTGCCTGAACGTGTTGGAGAAGGCGATTGATAAAATTCTGATCGCCGGGGTTCCATCCTACGCGGTACCCCTGCATTCCGGCGACTGCCTGAACACAACTCTGGATGAGGCGTGGGTCTGGGACGTTCTGGATAAGTATGAACCGCTGCCGGAAAAGCCCACGACAAGTTATGTGCCGCTAATGCGAGCAACGGCAAAGATCTTTGAAGACGATTTCGAGCGACTTTCGCCAAGAGTACGCACGAAGGATGAGTCGCGCCGAAACTCACCGATTGCCTTCACTGAAAATATCTCCTACGAATGGCTGTCGAAAGGCGGAAAACGTTTTCGCCCGTTTATTACGGTCGCCGCGTGGCACGCCGCATTGGGGACCGGTGGATTGACGACCGGAGCTGAGACACCCGCGATTCCGGATGCGGTGGCTCGTGTGGCGATGGCGATTGAAGCCTTCCATAAAGCATCGCTCGTCCATGACGACATTCAGGACGATGATCAGTATCGCTATGGTCGTGAAACTCTGCATCGCCAGCACGGAGCAGGTCAGGCCATTAACATCGGCGATCATCTGATCGGGTTGGGATACCGCTTTATTCATTCGGCTCGTGAACTCGGCCCTGAAATTGCGATCGACGTGTTGAACAGCATGTCGACCGCTCATATTCGGCTGTGCGACGGGCAGGGTGCGGAGATGGCGTTTCAGAAGTCTCCGGACTGGAATCTGACTCCGCTGGATGCACTTCAGATCTATTCATTGAAGACCTCTCCCGCCTTTGAGGCGGCTTTGTATGCCGGGCTGCGAATGGCCGATCATCCGCTGGCATCAACGGATTTGGTTCCTCAGTTCTGCCGTCACGTGGGCGTCGCGTTTCAGGTGTTGAATGACCTGAAAGACTGGCAGGGCGATACCGACAATAAGCTGGTTGCCGGTCAGGATGCACTCGCATTGCGACCAACCGTTCTGCTGGCACTGGCGTTGAAAGATGCTAACGAACAGCAGCAAGCCGAATTGAAGGAGATCCTGTCCGAGACTCCAGGTCGATCGACGAATCACAAGCGAGTTGATCGGTTGCGAGATATCTTTAAGGCATGCGACGTCTTCGAAAAGGCAGAGATGCTGGTTGAGCGATCGCGGGAGAAAGCGGAGTCGCTCGTCGCGGACATCGAAAACGACCAGGTTCGCGATCTGCTGCATTTCTTTATTGAGACGGTGCTCGCGAAAGATCTGCCGCCAACTCCGCTGGAAGAGAATCCAGGCGTGTTTGTCCAGTTGGATACTCAAACGAACGGCAGTCGCAGCCTGCTTCCAATTATTGGTGGAACAGTGATGGCCGCTGCGACATGTTCGGCCACGGGTGTCCCCGGTTAGCAGCGGGTTGATTTAAGCCTAAGCCGCTGATGCGTTCTGAATTAGCGCCGCTGAAGACTGCCGGGAATCAACGCGATGAAAACACGTGGAACGATCCCAACCCGACGCGTGGGTTTTGAAGTTGCGCATTTGTGTCTATCCCAAGCCGCTCCGTAAGCGAGGCATTGCGTTTCGCGGTTTACGCAGGGTTGCCGGAAATCCCTCGCTGACGCTTCGGGTTGTGATGGCCGCAGAAACTCGCCACTTCAAAACCCACGCGTCGGGATGGGATAGACGGAACTTATTTCGCCACTGTTCCTAGGGAGATGTCGACTTTTCCGCGACCTGGCCAACCAGAGTATTGGAAATCACAGTGTAACCGCGGTCAGGCGAGTCCGCTTCGGAGAAGGTAAGCTCAAACGCATCGACCTTGTTGTCTCCGACTTCGATCCCCATCTTGAAGGTTCCTTCCGGCTTCAGTTCAAAGGATTCAAGAGGCCTGATTCCGACCTGTTCCGTTCCTGGAAAGATTACATTGCAAAGATAGGTCTTTACGGGGGATCCGGACTTAAACAGATAACTGACCTCGAAACGAATCACATTGTTTTCGTCCCGAGTTGCCGAGGCACTGTTCAGTTCCACGACACCGGGGGCAATTGGCCCGGCGTCAGTTGTTTTGGTAATCGTCGGCCCTGCACTTCTCGCAGAATCAGACTCCGGTTGGGAGCATCCAGCAATGGCAAGCACATTCACGAACAGAAGACCAAGCGACGGCCGCATCATTTCGAGATCCTTTTTGGGTCCAGCAACGCGACCGGAATTTCAACCACGACTTCTCCGCCCTCCGGAGCGATCGTAATTTTCAGGGGCGAAAGTATCGTCGAATAGGGCTGCGGAATCGACTCACTTGCGTCGGGATAATCGGCTTCGGGCGCATCGACGGGCACCGGTGATCCGTCGGAGTTGATGAGTCGACTAATTCGAACGGTGTACTGCCCCGGTGGTATGCCGTCATCACTCTTCCGTGAGCTGATCACTTCAAACTTGCCTTCTTCATCTGACGAGCCCAATGCTCCTTCGCCGGGCGTTCCAGGTTCCGGCAGGAACTGAACCAGGGCGTTCGACAAAGGCACTCCCTCAACCTTAAGAAGTCCCGTTATCGGAGCGCGCTCAATGCCGTCGCCCCCACACCCCACGATCACTATGGAACTCAACGACACAAATAAAGAGATCGCTCGGAGCATCAATCTGACCTTTGAAAAAGGGCTTTCACAACGCTTCTCAATGACAGGTCGTCAATTCAGAACAGAGGACGGGCGTGCGAGTCCTTGACTGCCCACGCCCAAAAACTTCCCAAACAAGCAGTTCCGACAATCCTGAGGTTGTCATGTTTAGTCGGTCAAGACCGTTGAAAATGGTGTGTCAGAATTCGCCGAGTACCTGACCATCGGCAGCGCGGCAAAGGAACGTCAGCGTGTTTACGTTGATGTTCTCGGAGATATATCGGACACTACCGTCGCCAAGCAGGAACTGAGCACCGCCCGTATGCAGGCTGGCACAGGTGTACCAACTGGCCCTCTGGCCTGGTCTGTTGGCGACATTGTTATAGTTCCATACGTTGATACCGGTCGCTGGATAAGTGAGGTTCCATCGTCCAACCGGGTCAATTCCCACATCAACCCAGCCAGAGTGGAGCCAGCCACCTGTTCGGCCGTTGTATGTCTCCAGCGTTTTCTCGGCCATTGCGATCGTGTTGCTCAAGCCGTCGGTGCAGTCTGCGATCCGGATATAGCTGTTTTCTCCGAATAGAAATCGAGCATCGACCGAGAGGGAACGATGATGATTGCAGTCTCTTAGGGAGAGATTAGGCATGACAAAGTCATAGGACACTTTGGCATAGGCCATCCCCGGAGTCCCTGCGTCAGGACTATAGAACGAGCCGCCACCCTCAAGAATAACGCGTCCGGAATCGCTGGGGCATACGAAGGCGGGAATCACCTGCGATGCAAGAGCCGCATGTCCAGTTGCGACAGCATCAAGTCCTGCAGGAACGGGGTTCGAACCGGGCCGAACCAGATTACCCTGAGCACCTGAGAAGTTGATTCTGCTGTACAGGGCCGCCTGCTCCATGAAAGGCAGGAGTAGTGCCAGACCTTGCGCGTTCTTTGTTTGGGGATCCGGCCGACTTGGGGCCGTCGCTCCGGCAGTGCAGATTCCCTGACTCATGCGGCCAGCAGGAAAGCGGTTATACGTGCTCTCGTAGTTGTAAATGGCCAACCCAAGCTGCTTCATGTTGTTCTTACATTGAGTTCGGCGAGCCGCTTCGCGAGCCTGCTGCACGGCTGGTAACAACAGCGCGATCAGAATCGCGATGATGGCAATCACAACCAGCAACTCGATCAATGTAAAACCCCGTCTTCGTACACTCATCCTGATTCCTCCCGGGCAAAAGCCTCAAACAAAGTTCCAAGAGTGAAACGCAAAAAAGTAAGCCTGCCATGGTCTTCCTTCCCGTATGAGAGCAAGTGGCGTTCCGTTCTCGAGAGTTGTCGCTTTTATGCGGAGATTCGCGAGTTGTTATTCGAGGCAGGCGGATCGAAACAGGATCGATCACGTGTTCCTGCCGCCCGACATTGCGGTCTCAGGATGACAATTGGCGTTGGTTTAGCCTGGGATCGCACTGCCCGAAAGGTATGCACGTTGCAGTTTTTTTGAGTCTGTGTGGTCTCATGCAGTGCTGGCAGCTACTCGGCAGGACATTGAACACTTTTCTTGACGGACGTCAGAGACTGAGGTTCGCCGGAAGCTTGCCGGATCCGTTGCGGGGAGTAAAGCGGGGCAATCTTTGGATGGCCATGACTGAGGTCGCAAACAGAGCGAAGTCTCCGGCGAGCAATCGACCAATCTCTGTGCTTCCCGAAAGCCTGCGCGAGAACGCCGTAGAAGCGAATCCTGCATGGTTTGTTGTTTTGCCCCGCGATTCCGCAGCCCCCGCACCGTTCTGAAGCGGTTCTCTGCCGGAAACAGGAACTTTGTTCAGGGGCATTGCCAAAGAACAGTCGAGAATCTGAGAGAAGACCAGAATTTACCTGTCTATTTGGACGATTGCTGGTATACTGCTGACACAACTGATTTTCGAGTCCACTTTAATGACGTGATGTCTTCACGCCGGTGTTGACTTGATCAGGGAAGCATTCAGTTTCGATTCCATAGGCTGCTGAGCCTCTCAAGACTCCGGTTTTGAACTCGCTTTTCAATGGACGACTGCCAGTTCCAATAGTTCTTGAGTACGCCCTTTTGGTTCCATCGAGAGTCCACTTTCTCGACACCATGCAAGTCGCGTCTCTCGCATTCGGTCCTGGGAATGTTTCATTTTACCCCAGGATAAAGAATGAATTTCAGAGACTTCGGGCTCGCCGAGCCCCTGTTGCGCGCGGTATTGCAGGAAGGTTACACAGTTGCCACTCCAATTCAGGCCCAGGCCATCCCCACAGTGCTTGAAGGGCACGATGTGATCGGGATCGCTCAGACCGGAACAGGGAAAACAGCAGCTTTCGCATTGCCGATCCTTAATCGTTTATTGGATTCCGCTCCGGCCGCGAAAGGTGCTCCGCGCCAAATTCGCGTGCTGGTTCTCGCGAGTACTCGCGAACTGGCTGTTCAGATTCACGAAAGCTTTACGAACTACGGAGCCTTTGCCTCCGTTCGAGTTGCCACGATCTATGGCGGAGTTGGACAACAGCCTCAGGTGAGTGCTCTGCGCAAAGGCGTCGATGTGGTTGTGGCCACACCCGGACGTTTGCTGGACCTGATTAAACAGGGCTATGTTCATCTGGAAGGCCTGAACACGCTCGTCCTTGACGAAGCGGACCGCATGCTGGACATGGGCTTCTTTCCGGCCATTCGTCGGATCCTCGAGCATGTGCCTCGCAAGCGTCAGACACTGATGTTTTCTGCGACGATGAAGCCTGAGATTCGAGATCTCGCGAACTCCATCCTGCACAACCCAGTCAGCATTTCGATCGTTCCAAAACAGAAGACGACGGAGCTGGTTGAGCAGAGTGTTTGCTTTGTGCCGCAGAAACAGAAGACTCGCCTGTTGATCGAGCTGCTGGTCCAGCACAATCCATCACGAGCGATCGTCTTCAGCCGAACCAAGCACGGGGCTGACCGAATCGTACGCAACCTGGTCGCGGCCGGATTTAAGTCGGAAGCGATTCACGCGAACAAGAGCCAGAACAAGCGACAGCGAATTCTGGAAGAGTTTAAGGGGCAGCGTCCTCCGATTCTTGTGGCGACAGACATCGCTGCTCGCGGGATCGATGTGGATCTTGTGTCTCACGTTTATCTTCACGACATGCCAACCGAAGAAGAAACCTACGTGCATCGTATCGGCCGATCTGGTCGAGCTGGTGCGACGGGCGTTGCGGTTTCGCTTTGTGATTCCGAAGAGCGTCGCATGCTGAAGAGCATCGAGAAGCTGATCGGTATGAAGATCGATGTTCTGGAAGTTCCGGGCTTCGATATGAATCAGCATGTTGAAGACGCTCCGCGGGAATCCGGTGACTCACGTCGCGGACAGGGTCGCGGCGACAGGCCGCAACGTGGTGGTCAGCGTCCGGCACAGCATTCAGGTCGTCTGCATCCACTGCAGGCAGCTCGTGGCGAACGCCCGTCACAAGGCGATCGCGATGATCGACCTCGCAATCCTGCTCCGGCCAGAGACGATCGTCCTCGCAGTCCGCGAGCGGGTGATCGGACCGAGCCACCTCGAAAAGATCTGGGGCGTGAAGCCGAGCGTCAGCGACGTCCGGATCCTCGCCGTCAGGATACTCCAGTGGCCAATTCTGGTCTGCGTCGTCAGACGTCAAGTCCACAGGAATCACGGTCTCAGGAGACAGGTCGACCTCAACAGTCAGACCGCTCTTCGCAGGGCAGTCGACCACAGGGTTCAGGAAGGCCTCAGCAATCTGGTCGTCCACCTCAGGGACGTCCGGGGCAAGCTGGACCACTTGCCGGTCGAGCTCCGGCAGCTCGCCGTCCGAGTGGCAATGATTCGCGAAACGATGGCCTCAGTTTTGGTGATGGGGTTGATGTGGAAGAACGACAGTCGTCAGCACGCGGTGAGCGTCGGCCGGAACGCCGTCAGCGACCTGCGGCTCGCACGAATCAGTAGTTTTCTTCCCAGCATCTGCAATGCCCCGGTGAAAGCCGTTCGCCGGGGATTTCTCTCATCCAAAATTGGAAATTTGTTCTTATGTCCGTCAGTGAAATCTCAGAAAACATGAACTCTGAAGAACTTGAAATCGAAACTTTGGTTGAATGTGAAGACATGGCTGAAGCAGAAGAAACGATCATTGAAGAAGTAGAAGTGATGGTCCAGCCGGAGCCCGAGAATGGGTTTCGCAAGCTGGGTCTGTGCGCACCATTGATGGCCGCGATCGAAGCGTCCGGTTACACCAATCCCACGCCGATTCAGGAGCAGACGATTAAGCTGCTGCTGGAAGGTCGTGATATGGTCGGACAGGCTCAGACTGGTTCCGGGAAAACCGGAGCCTTCGCGTTGCCGATGCTGCAGCGGATTGAACTTGAACTGAAGCAGCCTCAGGTGCTTGTGCTCGTACCGACGCGAGAACTTGCGATTCAGGTCGCGGCTGCGTTCGAAAAGTACGCGGCAAAGATGAGTCAGTTGCGAGTCGTCGCGATCTACGGTGGTGCCGCCTATCAGCCTCAACTTTCACAACTGAAGCGTGGCGTGCATGTTGTCGTGGGAACTCCGGGGCGAGTCATGGATCACATGAATCGCGGCTCGCTGAACCTCGGTCACCTGAAGTGTCTGGTTCTGGACGAAGCCGATGAAATGCTCCGCATGGGTTTTGCGGAAAGCGTGGAATGGGTGCTGACTCAGCTTCCGGAAAAACGCCAGATCGCGCTGTTCTCCGCGACAATGCCGGAACCAATTCGACGGATTGCTCAGCAGCATCTGAAGAATCCTGCTGAGGTCACGATTCGTCAGAAGACCGCAACCGCCGACACGATTCGTCAGCGTTTTGTTGTCGTCGGTCAGTATCAGAAGGAAGCCGCTCTGGGCCGAGTTCTCGAAGCAGAACCGATCGATGGCGTGATCATTTTTGTCAAACTGAAGTCAACAACGGAACCACTGTGTGAGTTCCTGAGTTCTCGCGGTTACCGAGCAGCCGCCCTGAACGGCGACATCGCTCAGGCCCAGCGCGAACGAATTATTGAACACTTCAAGGCTGGCAAGCTGGATATCGTGGTCGCCACGGACGTGGCGGCTCGAGGCCTGGACGTACAACGTATCAGCCACGTGATCAACTACGATCTGCCGGGTGACAGCGAAGCTTATGTGCATCGCATCGGTCGAACAGGCCGAGCTGGTCGCAGCGGTGAAGCGATTCTGTTCATTCACCCAAAGGCTCAGCGGATGCTGAAAAGCCTTGAGTATGCGACTCGACAGAAGATCGAACCAATGGATCTGCCGACCAATCGTCAGATCAACAAGAATCGTGTCTCACGATTCCATGGCCAGATTGTCGAGAACATGTCTCATCCTCTCGCGGATGCGATGGGTTCTATCGTCGATCAGTTTCGCCGTGAGAATCCCGAGATGCCGGTCGAGAAGATCATCGGCGCTCTGGCCATCATGGCCAACAGTGGTAACCCGCTGTTGCTGAAGGAAGAACTGAAGCAGGAAACTTTCTTTGAACCTCGTCGCCGTGACGAACGCGGATCACGTGATTCTCGCGGACCGCGAGATGATGGGTTCCGTGGTCAACGCCGAGATAGTTTTTCGAGCAACGGTCCACGCTATGAACGTGCTCCGGGTGATCGTGGATTCCGAAACGATCAGGGGCCAGGCGATAACTTCTCTCGCCCGGAACGCAGCTTTCGTGACGACCGAGGACCTCGGGAAGATCGTGGGCCGCGTGAAGATCGTGGACCTCGGGCTCCTCGCCAGGGCGACGAGAATATGGAAACCTTCCGCATCGAAGTCGGCCATATGCATCAGGTGAAGCCTGGCAATATCGTCGGCGCCATTGCGAATGAAGCCGGGATCGATAGTGCTCAGATTGGACGCATTGAAATCTTTGAAGACTTCAGCACCGTGGATTTGCCTCAGGGCATGCCGCAGGAAGTCTTCTTTGCTCTGCAGAAGGTCTGGGTTTCTGGTCGTCAGTTGAAGATCGCAAAAGCAGACGCAGCACGCTCTGGTGGATCGTCTTCAGGCGGACCATCATCTGGCCGACGCCCTGATCGACCATTCCGCCCGAACCGTCCGGCTCGCAAGCCAGGCGGTCGAGGAATGCGATCCTAAGGAGGCATGATCTCTCTGACGCATCGCATTTATAGGACTTAACAATGATCGCGAACGCCTCCGAGTTAACCTCGGAGGCGTTTGCATTTGTGCCCCTTTGGACTGCTGCAGCCTGCTGCAGCTTTCCCGTCCACAGCCTGCTGTGGACCGCGATTTCAAACAGCTCTCTCCAGCTTGTGGTTTTGCAGCAGGCTGCCTGCACCAAAGCGGCAGCAGGCTGCCGCAGTTGTGGGCCTGCCAGAAACTGGTCGCGCCGAAACCGGCGGCTTGACTCGTTTGGTCTGTAGTGTGATCCTGCAACTCAGAACAAATTGGTTCTGTGTTGCGAATCTACACGACCGCTTGCTGCTGGTCAGAAACCACAGACTCAGATGAATTGTCAAGACTTATAACTGGCAGGATTCTGGAACCCACGGCGACTGAGGCAGGTCCGCTGATGCAGGAACAACGACTGCTCACAGGAGCGGCGTGCTCAAGTTTCAGCCTGACGACTGTCGCAGGGGAAGATGGTCTCGTCAAAGCCGCTCAGTTTTGTTTGCGTGACATCGCGGTTCAATGAACCATGGCCGTTGAAATGAAACAGAAATGCGGGCTCGGGCGACGGGCGTCCGGATTGTGCTCAGATCTTCGCGGGGGCAATCAGCTAACTTCGAAAGGAGTCAAGAATCGCGGCATGAGTCGCCTGAGCCTCGGTGAGAGTCATCAATTGCAACTCATCCGCAAACATCTGCCTCAGTACGAGCGACACACGAGCCACCTTGTAGACATTGATAACGACGACAAGTGCGTGCAGGATCGCCATTTGTATTTCCTTATGAGCAGCATCGACGCATGCTCAATTTGTCGGTTCATTCAGGCGATGTTTCGCAGGATCATCGATTCCTGCCGGCTTTGCCGGGCCTTGACAGCGCGATAGTGCATCGTCAGCCATGGAATGATGGGTGCAGGCCGGACCGAGCGGAGCGAGTTCCGGCTTGTTCTTACCTGAAGCAGGGAATTGCCGGAACTCGCTGGCGCTCGGTCCGGCCTGCGAAATGAGATCCCTCACTCCATGGCTGACAAAGCACTAGGACTAAATTTACCGTGAGGATACACTACCGCAGCGTGAAATCGATGCACATTTCGGAATGCCTGTTTTCACAACTTGCCTGTGCAAAGGACTGCACCCATGATCCTGATGATCACGATTCTGGCCACGCTGATTTTGTATTGGATCTATGACGGCTACGGCCGGTTCCTGCAAATCATGGTGCTCCTGAAGCGTGACGAATGCCAGTCGATCACAGCATCAGTACCCAAAGGCGTAGAAATTAAGAACGAAGATCGCTGGCCGACGATGACCGTCCTGCTGACAGTCCACAATGAAGAGACGATCATTCGCCGGCGGATCGAGAATATTCTGCAGTGTGATTATCCTGCGGGTTGCCTGACTGTACTGATCGCCTCCGATGGATCAACGGACTCAACAAACGATATCGTGCGATCATGCTTCGATCGGGGGGTGCGTTTGTTTGAGAGCCCCGGGCTGGGCAAGACCGGGACGCAGAATGCAGCCATTCGCTCGATTGAATCAGACCTGATCGCGTTTACTGATGCCGACATTCTCTTTGACGCGGATTGGTGCAAACAGATAGCTCGGCGCTTTCAGAATCCACAAGTGGGTGCAGTGGACGGTCGCGCCTTGTATGAAGCCCCAACTTCGGATGCTCTCCAGGCGAGCCAGGGGTTTTATTGGACCTATGAGTTAAAACTGCGGCTTCTTGAGTCGCAACTGGGAATTCTGGCCGTTGTGGCCGGTGCGTGTTTTGCGATCCGACGAAATCTGTTCGTCACCATGGACCCGGCGATCGGAGAAGATTGCATCGTCCCCCTGGACATTGTGACACAAGGATTTCGGGTCGTTCATGAGCCGCTGGCGATCAGTCGTTTTGATTCCGAAGAAGACAGCTCCATCACGCTGCGACGGCGAATCCGCATGACTCTCCGCAATTGGCAGGGAACGTGGACTCGCAGTCACCTGCTGAACCCGCTGCGTCATCCTGGTTACGCTTTTGCGTTATGGTCGCACAAACTTTTGCGTTGGCTTTCACCCTTGTTTCTGGCCACGGCGAGCTGCTGTTCAATGGCCCAATTTATTGTGGCCCCGTCGCTGGCGTCGGCCCTGATTTTTGCGCCTTTCGGCGGGCTGTTTGCTTTGGCCGGGATTGGCTGGATTTCCGCACGACGTCACCTGCAAGTTCCCGGCACCGGGGCTGCGTACAGTTTTCTCCTGGCCAATGTGGCGTTTCTGATCGGCATCTGGCGCGCTGTAACCGGGCATCGGATTCACTCCTACCGCAATGCTTAGACACAGTCCTGAAGTTGGATTCTGCCCCCATCGCCAGAACTGATGTTGCGGTTCGGCCGATTTTGCTGCTACTCTCCATTGCCGCACGAAAGAACGAGCATTGGATATGGCTCGGATAAATTCAGGAGCTGTGCGGCGGGAAGTGATTTCATCGGATGATCACCACAAATCTGCCAAATCAACGCCGTTCAGGATCAGGCCAATTACGGCTTCGACGCCAGCTTTCTCTGCTCGGCGCTGGCGCGGCAATGATTGTGATGTGTGGTTGCATGAATGCTCAGAACACGCGGTTCCCTTCGTTGTACACATGGTCCCCCACAGCCGAGAATGAAGCGTTTGAGCGAACTGATCCGTTTCCCGATCCTGACATTGGCCCGTCGATGGATTCGACTCCTCGCGGATACGATCGCCCCCGCAGTGAATCTCGCAAGGCCGCTGAACAACGCATGTTTCAAGGGCTGCCGGTTGGGCCGGAGTATGTTCGCCCGGGCGTTCCGCAGGGTGGTCTTCGCACTGATCGTGTCGTTCATTAAACGGGAAGTGCTCGCGACTCGTTAATTGATCCTTCAAAACTCGGTTTGCTGACGGGGCGACTCATTCTGTCGCCGCAAACCCAATGTTGATGTTGGTTCCTTCTGTAAGTCGCGTGGTGTCGTCGAAGATCTGAGCAGGCGGGATTGTTTCACGGCAGGATCAAGCCGATCGCGGACATCGACGCGTTGAACCCTGACACGCTGCAGCGTTCAATCTGGCCCTGAGTTGTGAGTAGATTGGCGGCCGAGGGGATTATGAGTCAGTCAAATACACAAACAGCCGGTTATCAGCGTTGGCAGAAGCTGGCATTTTTGCATTGGAAAGTGCCTGCCTCCACCTTGCAGCCTTTGATTCCGAATGAACTCACGATCGAAGAGTTCGACGGCAGTGCGTGGCTGGGGCTGGTGCCGTTCTCCATGGAACGAATCCGGCCATGGTGGTTTCCTGCAGTGCCAGGGATTTCGTGGTTTCTGGAAACGAATATCCGTACCTACGTAGTCGACAGGAACGGCGTTCGTGGTGTTTGGTTCTTCAGTCTGGATGCGAATAAACAACTGGCCGTCACCGTGGCACGAACCTTCTGGCACCTCCCCTATCGCATGGCACAGATGACGATGACTGTCGGAAAATCCCCGGACGGACTGACTCTGTTTCATTACAGGGGAACGCGAACTGAGCAGCCGCCAGCCGAGTACGACGTATCGCTGTCAGTCGATCTGCAAGCACCAGTGACACCAGCGGCCGCGGACACGCTCGAGCATTTTCTTGTCGAACGTTACATCCTGTTTGCTCAGAAACGCAATGGAGAACTGATGAGCGGTCAGGTTCATCATGCACCTTATCTGCTTCAACCAATTGTGTCTTGTCGCGTTTCGCAGTCACTCTCATCGGCGGAAGGCTGCCCGTCCCTGATAACTCCGCCTGATCATGCGGCGTACTCAGAGGGCGTGGATGTTCGAGTTTCTCCGCTGAAGTGATTGCCGAGCTTCAATTCGGGATTGAACAAGCGGTGGCAACTCGCCAAAGTGCGGCTTCGATTCTGTAAATCAGTTTTCACTGACTCTTTGCGGGATCGCTCATTCAGCTTTCCGATTTCCCTGACAGCCACATTCCTTTTCCGGGCTGTGCTCATTCATGCTTCAAGTCAATCCTCGCATTCAGATCCCCGACACAGAATTCCAGCTTGCCTACGCGCGGAGTGGAGGACCAGGAGGACAGAACGTCAATAAAGTCAGCTCGAAAGCGATTATGACGTGGGACATTACCAACACCGCATCGCTCCCGGCCGACGTCAAAGAGCGTTTCATGGCTCGCTATGGTCGGCGAATCACCAAAGAGGGATTCCTGCAGATTACCAGCCAGCGTTATCGGGATCAGGGACGAAATGTTGAAGACTGCCGAACCAAGCTGGCCGAATTGATCCGTGCCATTGCCACGCCACCGGTGATACGCAAACCGTCAAAGCCATCCAGGGGCGCGAAGCAACGGCGGCTGAATGAAAAGCACGTTCAGGCAGATCGGAAACAGAATCGTCGCCGGCCAGGATTGGGTGATTAGTCCAGGCTTGCACCGGCACAAGAATCGGGCTGATCACATGCCCATGATTTTTTTGCGGAACACAAAAAAGGCGGCTCCCAGCAGGCAGAGTCCGGCCCACAGATAGTCCAGTGAGGGCTTCTCTTTCAAATAGATCCATGCAAATGGCACAAAGACTGTCAGCGTGATGATTTCCTGCAGAATCTTCAACTGTCCGACATTCATCACCCGGTTACCAATCCGATTGGCTGGCACCTGAATTAAATACTCGAACAGAGCGATCCCCCAACTGATCAGCGCCGCAACCAGCCAGGGCTTTTCTTTGAGCCCCTGCAAATGACCGTACCAGGCGAAGGTCATGAAAATGTTGCTCAGTATCAGCAATCCAACCGTCGTCCAGACCTGCGACATGAATCCATCCTTATCACTCTCTCTGCTGACTGAACCTCACCTTGTGCAGGATTCTAGCGTTGCCGCGGGATCGCGAGAATGGCGTTTGCAGACGGTTCTTTTCAACGCAGAAACAAAAAAAGAGCCACGCCGAAACGTGACTCTTCAAAAGTTCAAATTGGAACAGGTTGGCGTCAACGTGATTAGAAGTCGCCGACCACTTCTCCATCCGCATGCTGAATCAGGCGATTCAAAGTTGCATCGTCGATTTCACTGCTGATCTCTCTCACAGACCCATCAAAGAACAGAATTCGAAACGTCTCCGCGAGTTTTCCCAGAGCGGCTTTGGGGTCCTCAGGATTAAACTCAATTCCCGACGGTTTAGTCCAGATGTCAGCTTTGTCGGGACCGGCCTCAACCACCATGAGTGTATTGGACATTCCGTCTGTGATGTTGCCAAACGTCGTTGGCTCGTCGCCGCCCAATGGAGTTCTCTCACCTGTGAACACATGCAGACTGGTATGACCTGGTTTCTCCACGCCTTCGCATTCAAAGATCTTCGGCATGCGTTCAATGAGTGTCTTGTTGTGATCGCTATCCCAGGGTTCGTCGAGATGAAACTCCTGATATAGCACAGCTTCCTCGATATACGGCAGCAAATACACACGCCAGCTCAGCCCTTTATTCACACCATCATCGTTTTTGGCAGCGCAGTAGGAAGGGAGACCATTGAACGTATCATGGTAGTTGTGAAACGCGAGCCCGATTTGTCGAAGCGGCATCGTCAGCGCGCGGCGAGAAGCAGCTTTCTGACTTTCCGCAAATCCCTTCACGAGTTCCTTAAACGCCGGAGTGACGTCCTTGAAGAACTTTTCAGGATCCGAAATCCTGGGGATATCCAGTTCCACGGATTCTTCAACGGCTTCGATCGTGACAGACTCGAGCAGTTCAGACAAAGCTGTCACCAACTCTTCGCTCACCGGAGAACTGTCGCCGGAAAGCTGACCAAGAGCCCGAACCTTGATCATCTGGAAGCCCCCCATCGCAATCGCGCTCAACTGCTGAGCACTCGCGTTATCGCTCATGTCGACATTCAGATTCAGGTGCGATTCACTCGCCCCAGTCATATCGATTGTTGCCACCAGGCCAACGATGTTTTGGACGAGGGGAGCCATCGGCATTTGCTGTGATATTTGCTCGACCAGTTCTTCCACGGGCTCGAGGTCCACGACAGCCACGATATCGTTCGCGGGATAGAGTCCTTCAAATTCGGCCTTCGTTTCTCCGCTCCTGACTCGCGGGGAAAGCATCGCTTTCAAAGTGTTTTCGGGGCCCAGCAGCATTGTTTTGGAGTCAACGAAAGTCAAAAACATTCCGTCGGGAAGAGCATAGGCCGCTTTCGACTGGATCGTCATCGTCTCGTCTTCGTTTCTCACAGGCAGCTTCGCCAGCAGTGCTTTCCGATCAAAATCACTGTTTGCACAAACAATGACGCCCGGCATAGGCTCGGACGACGGCGGAGCCTGATAGTAGTCGCCAACAACGTTGCCATCCTGATGCTGAATCAAATGCAGCAGTTCGCTGGCTTCGATTTCTGAAGGAAGGAATTTTGCGGAGCCATCTGCAAACACCGTAACAAAGCGGTCACCGATTTCGCCAAGTGATGCAGCTGGATCTTCTCCGTCAATTTCGAGTCCACCCGGTCTTGTCCAGACGCCTGCCTCGTCGGCCCCGGCAACGACGACCATGATCGTGTTGCTTGTGCCGTCCGTGAAGCTGCTGATCCCCGGGGCCTCTTCACCTCCAAAAGGTGCCCCTTCACCCGTGAAGACGTGATAAGAAGTCATCCCTGCGTCTTCCACGCCCGCTGTTTTGAAGAACTCCGGCATCTTTTCAATCAGCGGCTTGTTGTGTTCGCTGTCCCATGGCTCATCCAGATTAAACTCATTGTAGAGTTCAGTCTGTTCCAGATAGGGCAGCAAGTGTACTCGCCAGCTCAGGTTTCCTTTGTTTTCGCCATAGCCATCGCTGGCGGGAAACGTGTTGTTTGAGTCATGGAAGTTATGCATCGCGAGGCCGATTTGTCTCACCCCATTCAGCGCCTGAACTCGCTCGGCCTGCTCCTTCGCGCGGGTCGACATGTCTTCCAGACCGGCCGCATCCATCACGAAGCCGACTTCTTCGATCTGCTCGATCCTCGCACCCACATTTTTTTCAAATTCCCCGAGGAGCGCCTTCAGAACCTCCTGGCCACCAGCGGCTTCAAGCAGCCCCTGGAAACCTTTGGCATTGATGACTCGCGCGGGTTGAGCCGCAACGATGATCATAGAATCATCCGGAATGTACTGCAGAAGGGCGGATTTTCCCTCCATCGGGGGCACTTCTGCGCCTCGCACTGCCCCCTTCAACTGTTTCGATGCCGGAGTCTTTTTCGGTGCGGCCTTCCTGGCCGCCGACTTCTGTGTTGTTGACTTCTGCTGTGCCATCACTGGCCCGGCCAACACTCCCAGGAGTAGTGCGAGAATCAACAGATACGATTTGACTTGTCTCAGCATCGTGGGCGTCCTTTCATTGAGCAACAAAAATGAGCAATTCAGACTCGAAGCTGGGCTCCCTGCAGTAGCGACGGCTGACCGCACGTATAGCGGTCTCCCGAGAATCCTCAGTCTGTCAGGATGCCTCGGAAATGCAACAGTCCGCACCCATTGCTCCTGCAGCCTGCAGGGGTGCAGTCGCGGATTTCGGTAGCTCGCAACGAAGTGCAATTCCGGGAGGGCGAGGCTCCTGCCGAGCCGTGCGTTTCCGTAGTGCAGTGGCTCGGCAGGAGCCTCGCCCTCCCAGCTTAACAATCATCCGCGACTACAACAATCATCCGCGACTACACCCTCCTGCAGGAGGAGCTATGGGAACGGTCATCTCCGGACAGAACCAGTACCGGCCCCCGGACAACTGGAAAAATGCATGACTTCCACTTCAACGGCTGACTGACCAACCCGGTTCTGCTCGGCCTGTAAACATGTATCGCGCCACGGATCAGATGATCTCAACAGCGCATCTTGCCTGGGAATCCCCGTATTTTGTGACATTCCCTGCCGGTTCCATCACTTGAATTTTTCCGTATGCCGGGACATAACGTCTGTCAGATTTGAAAACGAATCCCGGCTTTCTACGATGCGTTCAGGGCAGAACAGTCTGTTTATGGGGCGAAATGATTTTTCGCGTTTTCCGAGTCACAATTGATGAGGGCCTGAAGTGACATCACTTGATGCAAATTGTCAGCAGCAGAGAGAGCTGCTGGATCAACATACTCGCGAGATGGTTCAGTGGCATTTCGGTGATGACACCGGCTGCGAGTTCTGGTTGGAGAAGAAGAAAACCTTCAACTTCGATCCTCTCAAGGACGTTAATTGCTTCGACGATCTGAAGAAGTTTCCTCTCTTCGAAGACGAATGGCTTCGCGGTGGCCCGATGCGACGCTGGGTGCCACAGCCACTGCAGAATAAACCGATCTACGTGTTTGAAACCGGCGGCACGACGGGAGTTCCCAAGAGCCGCGTGGTCGTGGAAGACCATTGGATTGATTATGAACTCTTCAGTGCGACTTTGCCGGATGAGTCCTTCCCGAAGGGAGCAAACTGGCTGATGCTGGGCCCTTCCGGCCCGCGTCGGCTGCGACTGGCTATTGAACATCTTGCTCAGTTTCGCGGGGGCATCTGCTTCTGCGTCGACCTTGACCCGCGCTGGGTCGTGAAGCTCCTGAAGAAGGGCGATGTCGAAGGCGCGAAGGCGTACAGTGCTCACTGTATCGATCAGGCCATGACAATTATGTCGGCCAACAACGATATTCAGTGCATGTTCACAACTCCCAAGTTGCTGGAAGCTCTGGCACTGCGGTTGATGGACAAGGGCAGCAGTGTCGAAGAGGCCGGGATCAAGGGCATCTTCTGTGGCGGCACCGAGTTTACTCAGCAGTGGTACCGATTTGCTCGCGAAGAGCTGCTGGGACCAAATGTGTACATCACGCCGACCTACGGTAACACACTGATGGGTTTGGCCTGCGGGAAGCCACACGATCCGGCAGACAACTACAAGATCACGTACTTCGCTCCACAGCCACGGGCTGTCATTGAAGTCGTTGATTTTGATGATCACAACAAAGTGGTCGATTACGGTGCGACAGGTCGAGTCAAACTTTACACGATGACGAAAGAACTGTTCGTACCAGGCTTCCTGGAACGAGACGAAGGCGAGCGCGAGAAGCCTTGCGACAAGTACACATGGGATGGCGTCAGCAGTGTGCGGCCGTATCACGTGTTTGCGAAAACGACGACCGTGGGCGTTTACTGATCCGACCGACAATCATCGGCCAGCAATGACTCAGCCTTCGAACAGTTCTTTGTGAATTGTTCGAAGGCTTTTTTTGTTGGCTCTGCGGGACATGAAGTGCGCGCCCCTGGACGAAGCCAATGAAACAGCGAGACATCTCCATGGCCGGACCTGAGCGTCAGCGAAACAGAGAACGGCGAAAAGACCTGAGTTTCCACCGCTGATGAACGCCAATGAACGCTGATAAATGCAAAAAAAGGTGGAGAAACAATGGCATCATCCGTATTGGACACGAAGGCTGTCATTGCTCGACAAGCTCTTCGGGGCCAGCAACCGCCGGACCTCAGAAACCATTAGCGGTCATGAGTGTTCATTAGCGGCCTAAACAACTTTTCGATCTGCGCACTTCATTTCGCGCAGAACCTTTTTGTTGACCCGGTTCGAAATAATGCGCATGGAAGGTGTGCCTGCGTTCGCTGGGGCGAACTTGTCACACCCTACGAATTGCCATGCGTCAGGCCGGGTTAGGTAGATGAACCTCAACTGATCCTTCAAATCCTCACCAGCACGGAAACACTCCTCGCGTTCCGATGGACATTGAACACCTGCGATCAGTAGCCGTCGGTAACGGCATCAGCATCGAAGTGAATCGCCGGCAGTTTCAATCGCAATCGACATTCGTCAAGCATGGCCTGAGTCACACTGGCTCCGATTCTGGTCACACCGATTTCTCGACACTGCAGCAAGGCATCCATGTCTCGCACACCGCCAGCCGCTTTAACTTGTACCGCGGGCCCCGAATGCTTTCTCATGAGCCGCAGGTCTTCCATCGTGGCTCCGCCGGTGCCATAGCCGGTTGACGTTTTGACCCAATCAGCATTCAGTTCTGTGCAGATCTCGCAAAGCCGGATCTTCTGGACATCATCAAGGTAGCAGTTCTCAAAAATCACCTTAACCTTCTGGCCGGCGGCATGAGTCAGCTCAATCACAGCCTTCAGATCGACTTTGACATAATCCCAGTCGCCACTGAGAACTCGACTGATATTGCAAACAAGATCCAGTTCCTCACCACCATCCGCCAAAGCCTGTTTTGCTTCCGCAACCTTGGTTGACGTGCAGTGGCCACCGTGAGGAAATCCGATCACCGTGCTGGCTTTTACGCCGGAGCCTTTCAGAA
Source organism: Planctomycetales bacterium (assembly GCA_026400835.1). Taxonomy (GTDB): domain Bacteria; phylum Planctomycetota; class Planctomycetia; order Planctomycetales; family Planctomycetaceae; genus SXXK01. The sequence continues at coordinate 135,429 of JAPLOA010000034.1, forward strand.
TCTCCGCACAGCGTTTCAGATAATGCGGCTGAATACAAACACTGCCCGCCTGGTAGACCACCGCCATACGACAGCCCGCTTCGAAGTCAGCAAAGGTCAGGGATGGCTTGAGCAATGAATGATCAATCATCCGGGAAATTTGTTCGTACGTATATTCCATGAAGAACAGCTTTCAAGCGCGTCATTAAGGGAAAACAAAGCTGGGGCGTGTTCTAAGTCCTCTGGGCGTTATTGACCAGTCCAGCAATAAGACTTGCCGACTTTTCATGGCTCTGATCGCCTTCGACGGGATAATCCTCGCAGGATGAAAACCCGGTTTAACGTCCCGAGACAACAACACCGGAATCCCAACCGAAGGAGGTCAGGCATTCAGATTCCGGGTGCCTGACTCAGCCAGCGTCATCCACCGCAGGCAGTCAGCTTAGCCAGTCGTCTCAACGACGGTGTCGTTCTTCTTCAGCATTTCCAAAAACGCGGTCCGCATGCGTTCAACAGCAACGTTCAATGGACCGGACAGAGTTGCTCCAGAGGCAAGCTTGTGTCCGCCGCCCGAAAACTGCTGGGCCAGCGCGGCGACGTCGTGGGGATACCGGCAACGGAGGCTGAACTTGATTTGCGAGGTCTGCAGTTCGACGGCAATGAACGCAGCTTCTGAGCCGGCCACAGTGAGGCACTGATTGACCAGACCTTCTGTGTCAGAAGGAACCGCCCCCGTCTCTGACATGTCCTTCGCGTCGACCTGAACCCAGACGAGGCGTCCCTCGGCCTCAGATTGAGTTCTCCCGAGAACTCGCCCACCCAGCCGAACTCTGGACAGCGACGACTGCTCATGAACCAGATTGAACACATAATGAGGCGATGCACCCCGATCAATCAGGGCCGCACTGATGCGCATCGTCCGGGAGGTCGTGGAAGGAAATCGGAACCAACCGGTGTCCGTAGCGATCGCCGCATAGAGCCAGTTCGCCGTGTCTTCATCGAATTCGATTCCGAACGCTTCAGCCGCTTCACAAATCAATTCGCCAGTCGCCGCCGCTGTCACATCCTTCAGGTCAATCGCCCCCATTTCGTCGGAGCTGACGTGGTGGTCGATGACGACTCGTTTGGCAGCCGACGCCTGAATCACTTCGGCCATGTTGCCCAACTGCTGCCAGGCACTCGTGTCGACAATGACGACCACGTCTGTCTTTGGGACGTTAGCTTTGGTGACCGTATCGTTCAGTTTCAAAATCACGCCGGGCGGATTCATGAAACTCAGGTTCGCAGGCGGAGCTGACGCATTAATGATCGAAACCTTCTTTCCCAGGGCCAGCAGGATTGCTCGCAGCCCCAATTCAGAACCCAACGCATCAGCATCAGGGCGAACATGACTCGTGATCAGGAATGAATCATTCTCATCAATCACTTTCTTCAAAATCGTCCAATCCATCTCCGGCACAGATGCTCACCTTGCAGAGGTTCCATTTCGTCAAAAAACCCATTTCAAACGGGTCGCCTCGGATGGTCGAACAATCTTGCATCTCTTGCAAGTCCTCAGAGAGCCGGTTTTCCGAAACCTGAACGCGGCAAAGCCTGCAGAATGCACAATCCTAACCGTCGACACCGCATTTCGTGCTCGGGTTGCACGCGGCTCCGGGATCCGTGTTTCGGCCTATGACAGGCTTCTGCAAACGTCCGCCTCAAGCAAAAAATCGTCGCCGAATGCCTGAACTCGGAAAGCAGTCAGATTTGCTGTCCCGGGAATGACTGACAACCCCACGCCACCCACAGGCGACAAAGCTGTCGCGCCGCCAATCAGTTTCGGAGCTACAAAAGCGTGGACTTCATCGATCGATTCACCGTCAAAGAATGCTCCCAACAGCCTCGGTCCGGCTTCGAGCATGACGTTGGTACATCGACGGCGGCCAAGTTCATAAAGGACTTCTCCCGGATCCACCGAACCTTCGCCACTCGTTTCGAAAACCTCGACACCCAGATCACGCAGCCGACTTTTTCCGGCGTCGTTACAGCTTCGGGACACGCAGACCAGCACGGGTGCCTCGCTGATTGTTTTCACCAGCTTGCGATCCGCCGTTACGCTTTCCCCTGTCGAATCAATGACGACTCGCAGAGCAGTTCTCAGCCCTGCGGGGCGAGCAGTCAGCAACGGATCATCCGCTCGGACTGTTCCGGCTCCGGTAATGACTGCGTCAACGCGGCCTCGAAGTTGATGAACCCAGGCTCGCGACTGTTCACAGGAGATCCACTGAGAATGCCCGGTGCTTGTGGCAATGCGCCCGTCCAGGGTCATCGCCCATTTCGCATGAACCCAGGGACGTTGCCTAAGCATCAGCATCTCAAACGGCGCGATGAGTCGCTGAGCTTCGACCTCGCAGACTCCCACTTCGACGGGAATCCCGACCTCTCTAATCCTTTGAATTCCCTGGCCAGCGACATGCGGAGCCGGATCATGACACCCCACGACGACTCGCCGAAATCCGGCCGCGATGACCGCATCAGCACACGGCGGCGTTTTGCCAAAATGACTGCAGGGTTCCAGCGTCACGAACAGGTCTGCGCCACGAGTCGCCTTGCCAGCCAGACGAATGGCGTTGATCTCCGCATGAGCTTCCCCGAACTTTTGATGGTAACCTTCAGCGATCAGGTTTCTTTCGGCATCGACGATCACAGCACCGACCATGGGATTGGGCTCCACACGGCCGAGACCTGTCCGCGCAATCCGGATCGCTCGCTGCATTACGTCAATGTCAGTGGAGAACATAGGAACTCTTCGCGAAGGTTATCATTCGGGACTCATTGGCGATTCTGGTTTAAGCCATGCTTATTTCACGGCAAGCCGCAGGCGTCGGTGTTCGTTCTCTCCTCGCCTGGCAGCATGCAGTTCAGGAAATCGCAGTCGCCTGCAGCTTGCAGCTAAACGAAGAGGACCAAACTCAGTCGGAATATCACTCGCCATTACTGATCCAATCGTCGCGTCAAAGCTATGCGTTTGCGATCAGCTTCGACCTGAACAACTTTGACTTTCACAATATCACCAACCGACACAACCTCCGATGGATCTCGAACAAAATGATTGGCCAGTTGAGAAATGTGAATCAGACCATCCTGATGAACACCAATGTCTACGAATGCTCCGAACTTCGTCACATTCGTCACCACACCTTCCAGCACCATCCCAACGGCCAGATCCCCGATTTCACTAACCGCCTCAGAAAACTGAGCGGCCTTGAATTCGCTGCGAGGATCTCGCCCCGGGCGAGCTAACTCGGCCACAACATCGCGGACAGTAAATTCACCCGCCTCCGCAGAAACAAACTCAGCCGTCCTGATCTGTGCGACAAGCGTTGCATTGCCCACCAGAGCTTTCGCGTCCGTTCCCAGTTTCTGAGCCATCTTGCGGACCAGCGGGTACTGTTCCGGATGCACGGCAGAATTGTCCAGCGGCTGAGAGCCACCTCGAATTCGCAGGAACCCTGCTGCCTGTTGATAGGCCTTCTGCCCCAGACGAGGAACCTTCAGGAGTTCGTCGCGCGACTTGAACGCTCCGTGTTCGTCGCGGAAAGAGACGATCCTTTTGGCCAGCACCGCTCCGATTCCCGCGACATAAGACAATAACGCCGGACTGGCAGTGTTCGCATCGACGCCGACTGAGTTCACGCAGCTTTCGACTTCGCGATCAAGGGCCTTCTTCAGCATCGTCTGATCAACATCGTGCTGATACTGACCAACGCCAATCGACTGTGCATCAATCTTGACCAGTTCTGACAGCGGATCCTGTAGTCGGTGAGCAATGCTGATGGCACCTCGAACGGTCACATCCAGATCGGGGTACTCAGCAATCGCCGCTTCACTGGCCGAATAGATCGACGCTCCGGACTCATTCACCATGACCTTCGTGACCTTCAAGCTGTGTTGTTTCATCACGTCTGAAACAAACTTGTCGGTTTCGCGCGACGCGGTCCCATTGCCAATCGCGATCAGTGTGGCGTTGTGTTTTCTGATCAGTTTGAGCAGCGTGTTTCCCGCTCCATCTACGTCCGAACGTGGCGGAGTCGGATAGATCGTTTCATTGCAAAGGAAACGTCCGGTTTCATCCACAACGACAACTTTGCAACCCGTTCGAAATCCGGGGTCAATTCCGATGGTCACCTGAGGCCCGGCCGGAGATGCCATCAGGAGGTCGCGAAAATTCTTCGCGAACACTTCGACGGCTTCTCGATCGGCTTTCTCCTTCAGGGTTTGCAGCAAAGCATTCTCCGCCGAAGGCCGCAACAGTCGGTCATAACAGTCGACCGCTGTCGCTTCGAGCTCCGCCTTGAATTCGAAGGTTGGATTGGTCACGAGTCGAGACTTCAGGTGTCTCTGATTCGCTTCATCATCCATCCCGAGGCTGATTCGCAGCACGCCCTCGGCTTCCCCTCGCTGCATGGCCAGGAATCGATGGGCTGGCATCCGAGACACTTTTTCACGGCAGTCAAAGTAGTTCTCAAACTTGCTGCCTTCTTCGGCCTTGCCCTTTTTGACGACGGAAACCAGTTCTCCACGTTGAGCCTGCTCAAGGACCCATTGTCGAGTGGCTACGTTCTCCGCCCATTGTTCCGCCACAATGTCACAAGCGCCCTGAATGGCGACCTTTTCATCAGGCACATCTTTGTCGGTACTGATGAACTTGCGAATGATGTCGGCCCGAGATCCGGACAGCCGCTGTTGACTGAAGAGCAGATCGGCCAGAGGCTGCAGACCTCGCTCACGAGCAATCGCCGCGCGAGTTCGCTTTTTTGGCTTATACGGCAGGTACAGATCCTCCAGCACGCGAGGATCCATGCAGGTCACGATTTGCTCTCGCAGCGCTTCGGTGAGCTTTCCCTGCTCGGCGATCGTCTTCAGGATCGTATTCTTGCGAGCGGCCAGCTCTTTTGCTTTGGCAAGCAGATCCTCAATGGCTCGAAGTTGTCGTTCATCGAGCCCCTTCGTAACTTCTTTACGATACCGCGCGATGAACGGAATCGTGTTGCCTTCTTCAAGCAGCCGCACGGTTCCCTCAACCTGAGTCGTCGAAAGACTCAGCTCTTTCGCGGCAACCTGACAAAAATCGTCAACAGAAAATTCAAAGCCAGTATCGCTGACAAGTGGTGAGGTACTCATAGGAAAGCAGGTTGACCGAAAAAGCTCGCGGAAACAATTTGCAATCAGGCGGCAGGCAGGAGATAGCTCACCTGCCCATCATAGAGCAGACAGCTCAATTTCTGAGGATCGATTGGCATCATGATCGCCGGGTCCAGTCGCTGTACGATGAACATTCTCTTTCCGCCGCTCGCCTGAAACCTTACAACACGCCGTATTGTGATAAAAAAACACGATCACGTCGATGTCCGCTACAAAATCGTCGGAAGCGTGTTCGAGGCAGACCCATTTCTCGGGCGGAACGCCCCTCCTCGATCACCCCGCGGGCTACTCCTCGTTTGGTTGTTTACACCGCACTCGCCGCATTATCAGGCATTCCGTGCGCGATTTGGGCCGTGTTCTCGTTCTCCTCGTGTGTGTGGCAGATTTCTTCGAGCAGAATTGCATAGAATTTCGGGACAACAAAGCGTGGAACATTCCGAGAAACCAGCATCGAAAAATTTGCCATCGCACTTTTACTGACTGCTGCTGAATCCGGCTGCACACTGACGGACAGTGTGCCGTTCGCGCGGGAGGCGGTCACCAGAAAAGCCGCCGCGGTCAAAGCGGCTGCGAAGGTTCTTGATCTGAGAACCTTCAGCCTGCCGGAGGGCGTCGGGGTGGGATTTCGGGAACTTATCTTTTGACTGATACTTAGCGGCAAGTCACACGCGACCAGCACACCAAACGCAGTCGCCTGCGGCTTGCCGTCAGGCGTTTTACTTCTGCCTTGCTGCTGTGGCTCGTTGCTGCTTCTCCAGCCAGGAGAAGGCCGACTCAGGGATGCTCTCATGTCCGCCTTCGAAGATCGTCACAATACTACTGCGTGATGTTCGCTGCAGACGAATGAGACGCCCAAGAATCGGGTCCTCCACAATGTCTGACGGCTGTGGATGCAGAAGCTTGCGATCCTTTACCAGCGACCGAATGTCGGCCTCGGAGATCGTGGCTGAACCATGAGCTTTCGCGATCTCATTAAAGGCAATCAACGAATGCGACACCGGCACCGAGCCCGTGTGTCCGTCCTGCACTCCCGCCAGAATGCTGATCGGCAGATCGCCGGTGCGCGACAGATTAAACACCGGTGAGCGATCTCGATAATCCGCATCAATCTCGGGCGATGTTCCCGGTGGACCGCCGAGAGAAAGTTCAATCATCTGAGCATACTTGTCCGGCTTGCCGTCTACCATGTGAAACCGGTGCCACTCGATCAGATCCATCGGACCGACCCAGGCCGACACCCCGCTGAATTCATTGGGATGATGCCCGGCCATCAGCAGCGACATATGCCCGCCGCCCGAAACCCCGGCGATGTAAACTCGCGTGTTATCAACTTGCCATTTTTTACGAGCGAACCGGATCGCATCCAGAATATCCTGCCGCGCGAATTTTGAACCGCAGGCTTTGGGAGTCTGATTGATGCCTCGAAAATTCGGATGAATCCAGATCCAGTTGCGACGCACGCACTCAACCATCCACTTGCTGTTATCCTGGGTATAATCCGCGCTCCACGAGTGCAGAAAAACAAACAGTGGCGTGGGTTGCTGCGAAGCGGATTCCGGAGCCCAATACAGGACTGGCTGCTTCTCGCCATCGAGTTCGCTGACCGTTGTGGCGAGGCTTTGTTCAGGCAGTTCATCGGCTGCAGCCGAATTCGCAAAGCCGACGAGGATTCCGGCCACGACGGTGATTGCATGGATGTTATTGAGCAGGTTCTTCATACCACAGATCTTTTCATCAAAAAGGAAAGGTCGGACAAGGATGCCCAACGTACCGTGCTCCAGCGAGCAGAACGCTCTCTTCGCACTACGCCCCTGCATGAAATGTCGGGACCTTTTCCCACAGAATTCGCAGGCCGTTGAGCACCACCAGCACCGTGCTGCCTTCGTGGCCGAGCACTCCCAGCCACAACGGCAGATCGAAGAACGTTGCTAACACGAGTAACGCAATCATCGAAAATGCAAACGTCATATTCTGCCGGACTCGACGGCGCGCCGTCTGACTGATCCAGATCGCCACCGGCAAGCTTCGCAGATCGTCGCTCATCAGCACCACATCGGCGACTTCCAGAGCCACGTCCGTCCCCGCACCGCCCATCGCTATGCCGATCTGAGCCGTTGCCAGAGCGGGCGCGTCGTTAACGCCATCGCCTACCATCGCAACAACATCGCCACCAGCCGCAAGACGACTCAGCTCCACGACTTTCTGGTCCGGCATCAATCCGGCGCGGACGTCGTCGGCCCCGAGTTTTGCGGCGATGTTCCGAGCCACTCGTTCGTGGTCACCGGTCAGAATCACGGTTTGACGAATTCCCATCTGCTTCAGAGACCGCATCGTCTCCGGTGCTTCTGGCCGCATCTGATCTGCAACGCCAATCACACCCATCAGCCCGGCCACATCGGTCGCGACCAACAACGCCGTCTGCCCCGCTTCCCGCATACGGCGAGCCTGTTCAATCAGCTCTGGCAATATTTTTATGTCATGCGAATCGAACAGCGTTTCGCGACCAACGCCGACCCAGACGCCGTCAATCCGCGAATGAACCCCGAGTCCTGTGTGACTGTGAAAATCCGTCAATGGTGCATCACTGAGTTTTAACTGTCGACTGCGAACTTCCATAATCACAGGGATGGCCAGAGGATGCTCACTGCGCTGTTCGACCGTGGCCGCAAGACTCAGTAATCGTGATTGATCTGTCCCTTCCGGCGTCCAAACTTCCGCAACAGCCGGTTTGCCCAGCGTCACAGTTCCCGTCTTGTCGAACGCAATGATGCTGACCTGTCCCAGCGACTCCAGATGCACACCACCCTTGAACAAAATTCCCTGGCGACCAGCCCTAGCAATCGCGGACAACAACACGGCCGGTGCTCCGACAACAACAGCACACGGCGATGCAGCAACCAGCAAAACCATGGCATGATAAAAGGCATCATGCCAGCCGCTGGTATCAAGCAGGCGCGAAGCGAAAAAGACGCAGACGGACGTAAAGATCACACCCAGCACATACGGGGTCTGCCAGGATTCGACAAAACGCTGAGTCGGTGTTTTTTGAGCCTGAGCTTCCTGCACCATATGCACAATGCGAGCGATCGTTGTGTCGGCCACGGCTTTTGTCATCTTCACGAGGACGTTGCCGGAACCGTTGATCGTGCCGGAGAAGACTTTCGCCCCCATAGCCTTTCGAATCTGCTCGCTCTCACCCGTCAGCGTTGATTCGTCGGCCCAGGTTTCACCTTCAAGAACATCACCATCAACAGGGAATCGTTCCCCCGGCCGAACGCGAACATGGTCGCCGACCTTGAGTTCTTCGACTGGAATCGGCTTCTCTGAAACAACTCCCTCTTTCACAAGCCATGCTTCACGCGGGCGAAGCTGAATCAGTGATTCAATCGACCGAGTTGTGCGGTACATCGCAAACTCTTCCAGAGTACCGCTGAGCGAAAACAGGAACAGCAGCACGACGCCTTCCAGCCACTCACCGATCGCAGCCGCTCCAAGAGCCGCCAGGATCATCAGCAGATCGACCGTAGGCTGACGATTCTTCAGAGATGCTATAGCACTGATGGCAGGCCCGCTACCACCCGAAATATAGGCAACAACGCACGCCACAATCGACCAGGTAGCCGCCTGAGTTGTGCCGTAAAAGCTCAACAAATATCCCGCCAAGCCAAAAACAAGACAGACGCCAGTGGCTATCGCCTTTCCCAAAGGAGCTTCTGTGCCGGCGTGTCCGTCGGTTGAATGATCACCTGCCATGTGTTTTTCAATTCGTTCCAGATTGAAGAGCGGCGCGTTTGAAGTGCCGCTTATGTTTCAGTGAGTTTGTATGGTACCGCATCGTCCAACAAAACACAGGGGCGTCTGCACATGTGGATTTGCAAAAATTCTGGGGACGGTGCTCGCCGAACGCAGGCAGGCGAGCGGTGTGGCGTCAGCCCACCGAGTACGATGCCCTGCGATTCAACGCGACGATGAAGTCCAAAACAAGAAGCTCGGAGGGTTCACACCCTCCGCTCGCCCAACGCAGACAGGCGAGCGGTGCGGCGTCAGCCCACCGAGTTCGGTTCCCTGCGATTTAACACGACGATAAAGTCCAAAGCTGGAAACTCGGAGGGCTCACACCCACTCACGTTCGGCACGATATTTGCGCCGGTGGCAATTCGTACACGATTTAAACTGCCAGGGAGGCAGTTGGTGAATGCGGATTGAGCAGCGGTGGTGTTGAGATGAGCGGAGTCATTACCGACGAGAGTATTCAGGGGCTTGGACATCTGAAGAAAGTCTTTGCGGCGTTTGAGAAGCTGAAGTCGGCAGCGACGGAGCGGGACACAGCGAAGAATCGGAAGCTGCATTACAGTCAGTACGCCAGTCTGATTCTGCTCAGCATGTTCAATCCGGCGATGCAGTGTGTCCGAGGTCTGTCGGATGCCTCGGCATTGAAGAAAGTGCGGAAGCTGATTGGCGGAGGGCGGGTGTCGATTGGGTCGCTGTCGGAATCGGTCCGTGTATTTGATCCGCAATCGCTCGAGCCCATCATTGAAGGTCTGCTGGCCGATTTGCCACAACAGCATGGCGGTGCCGGACCTCGGCGAAACATCCCGGACAGTATTCCTCACGAACTGGCGCAGAAGCTCATCGCCGCTGATGGATGTTCGTTTCGCGCGTTGCCTCAGATCGTGCATGCGATCGGAGCACGTGACAATGGCAAATGGAAACTGCATCTGCAGTTCCAGGTGCTGAAGGGAATCGCCGACAAGGCCATTGTCACGCCCGACGAGACCGGCGGAGATGACGACGAACGCAGCGTTTTGGCGAACCACATTGACCCCGATTTCATCTACCTGGGAGATGGCGGCTACGAACGATACTCGCTGCTGGCGCTGATTGTTCGCAAGGGGTCGCACTATGTGATCCGCTGCCAGAACCGGCCGGTCGAAGTGATTGAGGAACGCGCTGTTTCGAAAGCGGCCCGCGAGGCTCGAGTCAGTTCGGATCAGATCGTTCGACTGGGCAAGTCTCGCGGCGATGTCGGTGCCGTAGATCATCCGGTGCGACGCATTGTCATAGACTCTCGCGCTCAGGGCCGACTGCATCCGGGCAACTCGACAAAGGATCAAATCATCCTGTTGACCAGCCTGACAGATGTGCCCGCAGAAGTGATCGCCGCGATGTACTCTCTGCGCTGGACGATCGAACTGTTCTTCCGCTGGCTGAAACACCTGCTGGGCTGCCGTCATCTTCTCAGCGAGAAGTCTGAAGGCGTGACGATCCGCATCTACTGCGCTCTGATCGCCAGCCTGCTGCTGGCTCAGATCACCGGAATGAACGTGGGGCGTCGGGCGTTCAATCTGGTGTGCCTGTTCCTGCAGGGCTGGGCTGATGCCGACGAACTGGCCGAAGGCCTGGCTCGGATTCAGGCATCGCAGTCGCCTCGAAAAAGCCACTGACGAGACCTCTGGGCTCACGATCGGCCGATCGTCCGAGCCGCTTCACGCTGCGCGAATTTCTCTCGAAAACCAACCGCCAACACCACCCATGCTTTCACCCCGCCCCCCGCTCGACTCCTCGTGGCCCCGACGACTATTCTCCACTCCACACACAAACCCCGTGCCGAACGTGATTGGGTTCACACCCTCCGCTCGCCTTAACACGGAAGACAATCAATGAAAGGAATAGACCGATACTGGCATCTAACATGGACAACCTACGGCCAATGGTTGCCCGGCGACGAACGAGGCTCTGTAACACGCATCCGTCTGCCCAATCACGATCATCGCACTGAAGAAGATCAATTGGGCACTCCGCGCACTCCGCAAATTCGAGGTTTGACGGAAGCCGCCAGAAAGGCCTTGGTCGGCCCGCCAGTTCTGCTTAAAGAGCCTCAAGGAAATGACTTATTGCTGCAGTTTCACGAAACCTGTGAACATCGGAAATGGTTACTGGTGGCGACAGCGATTATGGCCAACCATATTCACTCGCTGATCGGTGTACCTGGCGACCCGGATCCAGAAGACCTGCTGCGTGATCTCAAGGCTTGGGGAAGTCGGCGGCTAAACAAAACTTATACCAAGCCTGCTTCAGGAACGTGGTGGACCGAGTCGGGTTCGAAACGAAAGAAGAGCGACCTGCCTGCGATTCTCGGTGCAATCGACTACATAGAGCGTCAGGAGCACCCCTTGGTCATTTGGATCAATCCCGTCACGAGAACATGGCGTTAGTCAGCCCGCCGAGTGCGACTCCCTGCGATTCAACGCGAAGATGAAGTCCAAAACAAGAAACTCGGAGGGTTCACACCCCCCGCTCGCCGAATTCAAAAAGGCGAGCGGTGTGGCGTCAGCCCACCGAGTGCGACTCCCTGACTCCCTGCGACTCAACACAACGATAAAGTCCATTGCAAGAAGCTCGGAGGGCTCACACCCTCCGCTCGCCGAATTCAGAATGAGAACGACGCTACGCGGATTCCGAGGAACGTTCTCGGTTCCGACGTGCGTGTCCTTAACGAAACTCAATCCTGTCCGGACAGAACCGCTTCAATCGAGCAGGATCGATGTCGATGCCTAACCCCGGTCGAGTCGGGATCTGCAGGAATCCTTCGCTGTCGATCACAAAAGGATCGGCGGGAAGCTCGTCAATGTAAGCACACGGGGTCAGGTACTCGACGTAACGAGCGACTGGTAGAAACGCGGAAATCTGCAGGTCGGCCGCAAGGCCAACGGCCGTGTTCCAGCCGTGAGGAACTACCTGGACATTATGATCCTGAGCCAACTGAGCGATGCGGCGGAATTCACTGAGGCCGCCGTTCTTGGTTACGTCCGGCTGAATAATGTCGAAAGCATGACGCTCCAGCCATGGCTGGAACGATTGGCGTCGAGTCAGTACTTCGCCACCAGAAATTGGTACCGGCGACACTCGAGTCAACTCGACAAAGCCGTTGATATCGTCTGGCGGCAGAGCTTCCTCAAACCAGGTGATGTCGTAATCCGCCAGCATCATCGCCGTATTGCGGGCCCAGTTCGTTCCATGCGGCCAGAATTGCTCGCTGCCGCCGGCGTCGACCATCAGCTCAACATTATCCCCAACGGTATCCCGAGCGGTTTGAACAAGGAGTTCATCGAAAGCTCGATCGCGTCGCCCGAACGGACGCCAGCCCATTTTGATGGCTTTGAAACCGCGAGCGACAACGCTCTCCAGAGTCTTCGCAAGTGCCTCTGGTTCATCAAAAAGAATGGAACCATAGGGCTTGATGCGATCACGATAATTGCCACCCATCAAACGAGAAACCGGTTGGCCACAGGCCTTTCCCATTAAGTCCCACAAGGCGATATCGATGCCGCTGATGGCATGCGTCACCGAGCCGCCTCGCCCCTGCCAGAAAGTCGACTGGTGTAGTTTCTCGGACACGCGTTCTGGTTCAATCGCCAGTTCGCCCTTCAGCAGCGGCCACAGCAGTTCGACAGCTCCGACGATCAGTTTTCCAGACGTGAAGCAACTGCCAAAACCGATGTGTTTTGAATCTGTGTGAACAATAACCAGTGTATGCAGATTCTCCTGCGGCTCATGCCCCTGCGGCCAGCCACCATCAACTGTTGCCCCCGTCAACGGACACACGTCAATTCCTGTAATAATCACGAAGGCGTTCCTCTCAACGGCGTTTATTTTGAAAATGGCGGGGCACAAGAATGTCGCTGCGCAAGCTTGTATGATAGTCGGAAGTGATCCGGATAGTCTTGTCCGGAAGAAGAAATCTCGTTCTGAGAGCCGACTTCCGTGAGAAATCCCGGTCAGCTTTCGAATCGAATTCCAGCTGAAGCCAGTCGCACGCTCAGGTCGCCGGATGCAGTCGCGGATGGTTGTCAATGCAGGTCCTCTCTGCCCGAAAGGACTTTCGCCGCAGAGCGAACTCAGTCTGCAATTCGGTGAGGATTGCAGACGGCATCATATCATCGCATGCACAGGTGTCGCGGCAATCCGCGAAGTCCTGCCCGGCAGACAGGACCTACCGGAATACGCGTCTGCACCCGTGTCGCCGGTCAATCCCTCGCTGACGCGTCGGGTTGTGATACTTTCCCTTGTTTTCGCCCCTTTGATCCCCGGCGGTCTTAAACATCCCCACTTCAGAACTGACCCAACGGTTCAGGATTGAATCAACACGCCTTTGAGAGTTGGAAAAAACGTACTCCGAACATCTCGATGTTTCGAATCGGCAGATCCCTTGTCTTGTCCCGTAGAACAATGCCCCCTAGAATCCGGTATGTAATTCGCTCTGCCATTTGATGCTGTCGGTTCTGAACAAACGAATGTCAATGTGGCGGCGTAGGTTGTAAGGGGTTTTGCGGTTGAGGCAATTGCCACGATTCTGACTGTCAAAGTAGTTCGGGTTTTCAGGGGCGAGTGTTGGCCAGAACGCTGGAACGCTCAGACTTTTCCGACACGTCAGACTTTGCAATCACCAAACTTCTGCAGAAATTCGTCAAATGCGTTCGTTTCGGCGCTAGAGTTCAGGGAGGTGGTCTCCGGTTCACTGGAGGCCTTCAGCCAACCAGAATCGAGGGTGTGAGTCCCACTCGGCCGCATCCCTGAAATTAAACGGATATGTTGCTGACTCGGTGAGTCACGGAACAATTGGTTCCTGAAAGCGAACTGCTTTTGGGACTTCGGAAAGATTCGAAAACGAGGAAGTCGAATGTACGAACGCTTCACAGATCGTGCTCGTAAAGTAATGCAGCTGGCTAATCAGGAAGCTCAGCGATTCAATCACGAATATATCGGCACGGAACACATCCTGCTTGGTCTCGTCAAGGAAGGTTCAGGCGTTGCAGCCAACGTGCTGAAGAATCTTGACGTTGATCTTCGAAAGATCCGCATTGAAGTCGAGAAGATTGTGCAGACGGGACCTGATATGGTCACGATGGGCAAACTGCCTCAGACACCTCGTGCGAAGAAGGTCATTGAATACGCCATGGATGAGGCTCGAAACCTCAACCATAATTACGTCGGCACCGAGCATCTGTTGCTTGGTCTGCTTCGCGAACAGGAAGGCGTCGCTGCTCAGGTTCTGATGAATCTTGGCATGAAGCTGGAAGATGTTCGCGACGAAGTTCTGAACCTGCTGGGCCATGGCATGGAATCCGCCGAGCCGGGTTCAGAAGAACGAGGTGGTGGCGGAGCAGCGGCCGGAACCGGAGCTGCAGCCAAGGGCGCAAGCCGCAGCAAGACTCCAGCTCTGGACAGTTTCGGTCGCGACCTGACTGAGCTGGCCAAGCAGAAAAAGCTCGATCCGGTGATCGGTCGAGAACGCGAAATTGAACGAGTCATCCAGATCCTGTGTCGACGCCAGAAGAACAACCCGGTTCTTCTCGGAGAAGCCGGTGTTGGTAAGACAGCGATCGTCGAAGGCTTTGCTCAGATGGTTGTCGACAATGCCGTGCCAGACATTCTGGCAGATCGTCGAATCATTGTGCTTGACCTCGCGATGATGGTCGCTGGCACGAAGTATCGCGGGCAGTTCGAAGAACGAATCAAGGCCGTGATGAACGAAGTTCGTCGCGCCAAGAACACGATTCTGTTTATCGACGAGTTGCATACTCTGGTTGGTGCAGGCGGTGCCGAAGGTGCGATTGATGCGTCAAACGTTCTGAAGCCAGCTCTGAGCCGTGGCGAAATTCAGTGTATCGGGGCGACAACGCTCGACGAATATCGCAAGTACATCGAGAAAGACGCCGCTTTGGAGCGACGCTTCCAGACCGTGATGGTTGAGCCACCGTCTGCAAAGCAGGCCGTCGAGATCCTGAGAGGTCTGCGGGATCGCTACGAAGAACACCACCGTGTTCAGATCACCGACGATGCTCTGGAAACCGCGGTCGAAATGTCCAACCGCTACATCACCGCACGTTGCCTGCCAGACAAGGCCATCGACGTGATCGACGAAGCGGGTGCTCGCGTTCGCCTCAAGTCCATGGTTCGTCCACCGGACTTGAAGGAACTGGAAGAAGAAATTCAGCGTTTGAACACGGCCAAAGAAGAAGCTGTTGCCGAACAGAAGTTCGAAAAGGCGGCTTCATTCCGAGATCAGGCTGACAAGCTTCGCAAGAAAAAGGATCAGCTCACAGAGGAATGGCGTGAGAAATCTCGTCAGACCGACGGTGTCGTTGATGCCGAAGTCGTGGCAGAAGTTGTCGCCAAAATGACAGGCATCCCACTGACCCGCTTGTCCAGTGAAGATGCTGTTCGTCTGCTGCAGATGGAAGCTGAACTGCACAAGCGTGTGATCAGTCAGGATCAGGCAATTACACAGGTCTGCAAAGCGGTTCGCCGCAGTCGCAGTGGCTTGAAGGATCCAAAGCGTCCTACCGGCGTTTTCCTGTTCTCCGGTCCAACCGGTGTGGGTAAGACTTTGTTGGCCAAGACTCTGGCCGAATTCATGTTCGGTGACCAGGATGCTTTGATTCAGATCGACATGTCCGAGTACATGGAAAAGCACAACGTCAGCCGTCTGATCGGTGCTCCTCCGGGATATGTGGGATTCGAAGAAGGCGGTCAGCTGACCGAGAAGATTCGCAGACGTCCTTACGCGGTTGTACTGCTGGACGAAATCGAAAAGGCTCATCCGGACGTCTTCAACATGTTGTTGCAGATTATGGAAGAAGGCCATCTGACCGACAGCTTTGGTCGTCGAGTTGACTTCAAGAACGTGATTCTGATTCTGACCACGAACGCCGGTGCCAGCAAGATGGCGCACGGCGGCAACATGGGGCTGCATACGCTCCGTGATCGTGATCAGGAGAAGTCTTACGACGACATGAAGACCAACCTGATGCACGAGCTGCAGCGTCAGTTCAAGCCGGAATTCCTCGGTCGTCTCGACGAAGTCGTGGTCTTCCGCAAGCTGACTCGCAACGAGCTGATGAAAATTGTCGACATCGAACTGGCCAAGGTTTATGATCGCCTCAAAGAACGCGGCAAGCGTCTGGTGCTCAGCGATGAAGCTCGCGGCTTTATCATCGACAAGGGTGAACAGGACGATGGTCTGGACTATGGTGCTCGCCCACTGCGTCGCAGTGTCGAGCGATTCATTGAAGACCCACTCTCAGAAGAACTTCTGCGAGGCACCTTTGATGGCCAGAACGCGATCCACGTCAGCGTCAAGGAAGTTGGAGATCAGAAACAGCTCGAGTTCAACGGTGGCGTCGATGAAGCACCAGTTGCTGAAGCCGAAGCAACTTCGACTCCAGCGTAGTGACTTCGCGTTTGGTTAATCGCTGAATTCCCGAGAACCCAGCAACCTTAAAAGGCTGCTGGGTTCTTTTATTGGCTCAACGCGAAACTGAGCGCGCGACTCAGCACCGAAAGTTCTAATCGCAGTTGTCCGGTCCCGGGAAATATTGCTGCGGTTCACCGCGAAGCGGTTCAAGCAGGTCGCCGATGGTCAGCGCGACCACAGATTCTTTCTTTAGCCCGACCTGTCTTCAGGTCCGGAACGCGGCCGTCCGTACCGTACACCCGCGCTCCGCCGACGGGAATGCACATCAGCGACTACGACGGCTTCTCCGCAGCGGCCGGCTTGGCTCCGGAAAACTCAAGCAGATGGATTTTGGCGGAGCCGCCCTGGTAGACTCCATCGACAAGTTGTCGTCCGTTGGCGTTGGCTGATTGGGAGACCAGCAGAGCGATGCGGCGGCTGTCGGGGTGGAGACTCAGGCTGCGGCCGTTGGGAATGGAATTGCTTTCGTAGAATGGTTTCTCGTTTTGTGGCGTCCAGCACCAGACAAAGCCTTTACCCGGAAACGCACAGCTTGTTGCCATCACAAAACCGGCCGGATGGAAGAGGGCGTCGTACGCGAAGCCGTCGTCGTTTTTGCCCATCTGCATTTCTCTCAGGAGTTGACCGGTGTCCCAGTCAAAGACCAGCACACACGGAAAACCGGTTGCGAATCCGCCGCTGGGTGTCTTCTGACCCGCACAGGCCAGTTGCTTGCCGTCGCTGTTGAAGCTCAGGTGACGAACTCCACCGCATTCCTGAATTCTGTCAAATTGGTACAGAACACGAGCGTCTAATTCGCGGCGAGCTGTCGCGGATTCAACGTCCCAGTCACGAATCACACCTTTCAGGTCGCCGGAAACCAGCGAATTTCCCGACGGATGAAAACACAGGCTGAAGATCTTTTCGGGGTGAGGCCATTCCTTCAGCAGTGTTCCGTCTGAGGCCGACCAGAGGCGCAAAACTCGATCATTGCCACCCGAGGCGATGCGTTGTCCATCAGGACTGACTGCGATGGCTCGAACCCAGCCATCATGAGAGGCTTCGTTTTTCCAGACCGGTGCAGGAGTTTCATCGGTGTATTGCCAGACAGCGATCTGCCCCCACGAGTCAGCCGAAACAATGCGTTCGGTAGTCGGAATGAAGGCCAGACACTGCACCCAGGCGTGATGGCCAAGACACGGATTCAGCCGCTTGACTTCATCGCCGCTCACATCCCAACGCTGGATGGTTGCATCATATCCGCCGGCAATCAGGAACTTTCCGCACGGGCTGAACCGAGCCTGAAAGAGCTGTCGTTCGTATTCGATGACCTGCTTCGTGGGCTTTGGTTCGAATTCGGCAAGCAACGTTGTGTCGTCCATGTAATGACTCCGTGAGATGCAGGACTGAGAAGCTTAGGAACCGTCCCGGAATAACTTCCATGCACTGAAATCCCAACCCGATTCGTCAGTGAGGGATTGAGCACCTGATCCCTCGCTGACGCGTTTTGAAGTTGCGTATTTTTGTTAGGGCTGGAAGCCCGGCACATCCTCTGCCCGTGGCGTGAGCCACCGGACGGTAAAAAACACTGCGACTCAGGCCTGAAGGGCCGACACATCCGGCCTTGTGTCGACCCTCCGAGGCCGTGAAGAAATACCGTCTGGGGCAATCTGAATGAGTTTCAGCGGTCAAGAATTTCAAGACGGGGGGAATCAGACGAATCGAGCTGTAGCTTTGTTGGATTGAACAGAATGATTCAAGGTTTGTCGCCAAC
>JAPLOA010000069.1 GCA_026400835.1 Planctomycetales bacterium
CGCACGCACCGATTGATGCAATGCACGACCTGAATCTCCCCATCCGCCAACACATCTCGCCGATTCGCCCGAGCCATCAACAAGCCTCCTCTTGATCTTTAAGCCCTGAATGCCCTCAAAACCTGCGTCAGCCTTGACCCAAGGTATCGATACGACGAAACGAGGTCGATGAGAGATGGCTGGCCCCATGCTCCTCTGCATCATGCCAGTTGCTGACCGCGTCAACACCGCGAAGACCATAGCCTGTATAGACTGTAGCTTTGCCCATACGACCACCGTGAGCTGCCAGACTGGCCACTCCAGTTGGCGCTGCGATGAGTAGAAGCTCACCACCGCCCCGTGCAAACATGAGCGCAGTTCCATACCCGCCGTTGAAGGCTAAGTGACCACCCAAAGTGATCTTCGATGCATTAACTCATGCGGCTCTCGGTACTCGAAGTGTATTGACTTAATAGTGTCATCACTATTCCAAGGAAGAAAAGCAGAGGGCAGAAGTCGAGCACTGTCAGGATATAGATGCCAAGGCGATTCTGTTTCCCGAAACACATAAAGTGATGGCGGAGAAACTGAGAATTCTGCCTCAAGCTCTTCTATATTCTGCGCTTTCACTCCCAAGTAATTATGTTCGGATGTGAGCGAGATAGAAATTGGCACGCAGAAGCCTAGAGGGATATCTGCTCGACGATCTCGCAGTATCTTTGAAATCTCTTCAAAGGCGGTGACCCATGATTGACGAGCTTTGTATGTAGCCGATATGGCATCGACATGGAGATCCTGATGCTTAGTGTAAGACTGTGAATTGATATTCGAATGCACCCAGTTGATGATTCGATCTGCCATCAACATTCTTAAATCTCCGCTATAGTGGCCAGTTGTGGGAATGGAGCCATTCTGTTTCGCTGTTTGTGAGAGATCTTCCGCCATGTTTCCAAGTACCATCGATGTTTAATGCGTGCTCTCCCTCAAGATGTACATGTAGCTGCTCGTTGGGAAATTTTGGCGTATCGACTCGATCAACAGTCCGAGGGGCGAGGCCGCGATAAATATCATGATTCATTCGGTTGGCCTGTGGTCCAAAGTGCTGCCTCCACTGAGCCTGTCTCTGTTCAACAGCCTTCCAGTGGTAGTTAGAACCTGCTAATGCAGGTGAAGCTTCAAATGGGCCATTTTTGGCCGGCTCTGGTACCCTTCTGATCTTAACAGGGATGGGATTCGAATAAAGGACGTTGGGGTTATAGGGAACTAGTTCAATTCGAAAACTTGCCAAGTGCTCCCACGCAGCGCTCGCGAATTGATTGGCTTGTGCTCTTGAAGCAGCGCCGGCATTTGACCAACTGCGGAGTGATTCTTGTGGAACAGTCTTGTAGCCAACAGATCCACCTACCAAACCCGCGATTGGTGCCCCAATGGCGGTTATCCGCTGAGAACCGGAGAGATTGTCCCAACTGGAGTACGTGTCGTTCGCTTGATAGCCAAGCGTGATTGCACCGTATCCGAGCAATCCAGTTTGAGCAGCTAAAGCACCGTACCCAGTAAAGCCTCCAAGAGCTGCATTTGCCCGAGCAAAGGCAGCTCCCGTCACATACCCGAACGTTGCTGTCCCCGCGATGTTTCCACCCGCGTAGAAATAGCTATCTTGGTTTGACTGGGTAAGTCCGATGCCATGCAAGTGCGTTGACCATTCACTTGCATATCCGAGGCTCCACGCATCACCGTAGCCAAGGGTTGTTGATGCGCCGTAGTTAACAATTGCATCGACCCAATTTCCAGATCCTCGATTTACTCCTAACCGAATTCCTTCTGCGGCTTCCTGGAACTCTGCCTGCAACTGACGTCGATACCCTGCTGCATCCCCGATGATGTATTGTCCAGTATGTTCTGCGTAGACATCTTGAGCGCGGTGATATCGATCCCTCGCCGTTGAAAGTTGGGCAAATGCTTTTGCTTCCGCTGCGTAGTCTTTTGAGGCATTGCGATAATCATCTTGGGCTCCAAGCATCGATGTCCGATATGTGTCCACAGTTGCTTGAAGAACTCTAGCTTTCTCGGCGTAGGCACCTGCCGACATTTCGTAGGTGAAGGGAGTCATCCTGTAACCCGAAACGCCATCGTAGTTGATGTCAATCGGGGCGAGCGTTTCCTGTAATGTGTTTAGGCGAGGATCGAGGAGCGATTCCGAGAAACCGTATCCTCCGTTCCCGATCACAGCATCAAGGTAGACTCGGCTTTTTCTGCTCTCCCTTGCTCCAAGAGGAGATGAATCCTCGACGATTTCGTAAAGAGCGTTCGTTACGCCGTCAGCTTCATTCATACTTGAGGTCTGGCGGACTTTCTGCCCTGCAGATTCTTTTGTTGGAGTCTGCTTCAGCTTTTGAGGGACAGCCCGTCGTGGTGCCTTCGCGGCGTTTAGGGTTCGTGCCGTTGCGCTGAAGGACTGTTTGGCTGCGACAAGTGAGCCACCGGTATTCCACACCCCGCTCGCAATGCTCAGTGCTCTCAGTGATTGTTGCAGGCTGCGGTCGCCGGTGGTGATGACAGAGGCGGTGCCGACGGCGAGGTTGAGGCCGACGCCGAATCGCTGGGCGTTTGTTGACGTTGGGCTGAACATTGTGCCGCCCTGGTTGACGCCAAGATTTGAGACATGGAATAAGCTCGATAGCGTGCCGTCTCCAATCGCGTCGCCGCTGGCAATCTCATAGCCGGAGATCAGTCCACTGGCTCCACTGAGCGTGCGACCTACGGTGCCAAACGAGCGAACGCCGGCGGCAAAGAATCCGCCGGTGACGGCTGCGGCTGCCCCCAGATAACGAGTGAAAGATCCGTCGCCAATACGATTGCCCGAGAAGACCTCGAACGAACTGCTGAGGCCAGACGCAAAGCCGAGGCCTCCGGCCAAAATTTGTGTTCCCATCAACGAGCCTGATGCCAGTCCAAATCCCAGCATGCCGCCCGAGGCCAAAGTTCCTGCAGCCAACAGGCCTTTCTGGATGTTTCCGTTGTCCCACTGGTCTTCGAAGAAATCGCCGACATCTTCAAAGGCGTCGCCAACGGCGTCGGTCAACTTGTTCCATGCATGCCCGATCGAAAATAGACCATTCCGGTCCACATAGTTGATCGGATCGTTCCCCGAGTACCGGCTGATGTTGTTATCACCCGCGTCAAAGCCCAGCGGATCCTCGGACAGGAATCTTCCGGAGACGGGTTCGTACCAGCGTGCTCGAACGTAGTACAACTGGCTATCAGCATCCCACAGGAGTCCGCTGAAGAACTGCTCATAATTCACATCCGGTCCGGACTGAGAGTTCACGGTCCCAAAGCTGTCGAGAACTCGATGATCCAGAACGGTTCCGGCGGTATTGATAATGTCGCGAGCAGTCCCGGTTCGATCTTCCAGCGGCCAGAGAATCCCACTGACGGAATTCTGGTCCGCAAAGATCTGGTCCAGAGAAGTGCCGTCGAAGTACTGGTGCTGAATGGTTCCCAATGCGTTCAACGTGGCCACAAGTTGAGCACCGTCGTAAACATAGTTCTCCGTAATGATCGTGGTTGTTGTGCCAAACGTCGTCACCTTTTTGGAGATGCGATTGTCGTCACTGTCGTAAGAATGTTCTACTCGTTTCAGCAGCACGCCCGCCGCAGTAAAGAACTCAACCTTTGTCAGGCGATTGCGATGATCCCATGTGTAGTTGGTGTATTCCTGAAGCGTGTCGGCTCCCTGAGCCGTGATGACTCGCTGTCGACGCGTGATGTTGCCTTCGGCGTCATACGTGTAGATGAAGTTGCCATCGTTCTGAATTCGATTGCCTTTACCGACGATCGAATTGCCCACGATGCGATTGCCTGTGCTGTCATAGGCAAACGATTCATCAGCCCCCTGCCCTCGATTGGCAGTTGTCAATTGCCCTGTCGCGTCGTAGCCGAAGTTGTTGACGATGTTGTTGAAGTTCAGCGAAGGGACCGCTGAGACTTCGTTCATCAGCTTGCCGTCGGCGAGGTACTTGTACTGATAGGACACGAGATTTGTTGTGCCGGTGCCGTTGGGGCGAGTGTGAACCTGAGAGATCAATCGTCCGGAGGCATCCAGCCCGAAGGCCGTGTTCACGACGATGTTGGTCCAGGTCGCATCCGAATAGCGAGTGATCGACTGCGTTGATCCGTCATCCCAGTAGCCAAGACGAACGGACTTATTCTGCCAGTTGGCGAAGGGGCCTGTGGTTGTCTGATTCAATTGAGTCAGCCGATTAAGATAATCATAAGCTGAATAACTCGTCGTGACGGTGATGAGTGACGTCCCACCGCTGGTCTGTTGATCTCGCGATGTGAGATTACCAAAGGCGTCATACTTGTACGTGAACTTTGAGAAGTTCTGGCCGGGCGTGGAGCTGTTATTCAATATCTGCAGGCGATCGAGATCGTCGTAAATCCGACTACTGATGCTGACCAGTGTGGGAGTTGTGGTCGCCATGTTCCATTGTTCGGCGACTGATGGCCTGCCATTGTGGTCGAACCTGTTGCGGAACTCGGTAATGAACGCTGTTCCGGTGGAGTCTGATCTGAGCCATTGCTCGCTGGTTATGCGATCGAAATTGTCGCGAACATAGTTTGTCCGGAATCCTCGGCGATCGGTGACCGCCGTCACCTTACTCAACAGATCGTATTCAAAGACCGTGCTGAAACCGTTCGCATCGGTTTCGGCGATCACGTTCCCCAGGCTGTCGTATTGCCAGCGGCTGGTATTCCACGACGCATCCGTCAATTGAATTCGCTGCCCCGCGTTATCGTAGCGGTATTGAGTTGCATCACTGTTCGCGTCGATGACGGTCGTCAGGCGATTCAGGCGATCGTAGAGATTGGTTGTGGTGGTAAACACATCAGCTGACGACGCCGTGGTGGAAATGGCATCCACATTTCGACGCACACTGGTGGAAAGAAGATTGCCAGCATTGTCGTAAGCATAGAGTGTTTCTGCAGCCAGCGTGTCGGCCGTGGCGTCACTTGAAGCATCCGGATCCTGCCCCACGGCTCGAATGCTGCGGTCAAGATCGTCGTAGTAAAACGTGGTGACTCGACCAAGCGGATCTCTTTGCGTGAGAACTCGGCCTGCGAGATCATAGGTCGTTGTTGAGACCGGCCCATTGGCAATAAGACCGGTGACAGGGTTTGGCGACTTTGTCTCTGTCAATCTGTTGAGATTGTCGTAGACGTAGACGGTCGTTTTCTGGACTGCGTCAACAGCAGTGGAGGTTTGCGTAACGCTGGTCTGATTGCCGAAGATGTCGTAGCCGTAAAGCGTAACCGACTGTGCTTCGGAGCTGGCCGGAGGCGGTGTCGTCGTCTTGATCAGGCGGTTCAAATAGTCGTATTCGTTCCGAGTGATTCGACCGACCGTCGCCGACCGGTAGCTGTTTGATGTCAGCAGATTTCCGACCGCATCAAAGGTGTAGATCATGATCAGCGGGAAATTCCCAACGGCAGAGCCATCAGGGTCCGTTGTACGCTCCTGAAACTTTCGATTGAGCTGGTCGTAGAAAGCAAGCGACATTCTTCCCGCAGCGTCGGTGGTTGACGTCAGATTTCCGGAAAGATCGTAAGTAAAGGTCATCACCGGCCGAGCAAGACGATCGTTGACGAGAGCGTCCGGCAGAATCGTGGTGGTCAGCCGATTCAGATTGTCGTACACATAATCGGTTGTGTTCCCGAGAGCATCCGTTTCCTGAATCTTGTTCCCGACGAGGTCATACTTGTACCGTGTGACGGGGGCCGAGAAATAGTCAGAGAGATCTGCATCCGGCTGAGTGACGGAGAGGACTCGATTTCGCGAGTCATACGTTGAAGTCGTTGTTCGGCCGAGCTGATCCGTCGTTGACAACAAGTTCCCAACGACGTCGTAGCGGAATGTGCTCATTGGAGCGGACAACGGTCCCTGCAATCCGTCCGGATCCGGAGACGTCGTTGTCCAAAGTCGCCCCAGCGCGTCGTAGATGTTTGATTTGATTCGACCGAGTGGATCGATTGTCGCTTCGAGATTTCCGGCGAGATCGTAACGGTACCGAGTGACAGGTGAGCCACTTGTCGCCGAGGGAGGCGGAGCGATTTCCGTGACTTTGCGATTGAGTCGATCGTATTGAAACCACGTTGTGCGATTCTGGGCCGTGGTTTCGCCATGGCGAGTGATCGACAGAACGTTGCCCACTTTGTCATAGGTTGTAGACGTGATCGTTTCCGGTGAGGCCGTCAAACTCGCAGGGACCTGTGACGCACGTATCGCGGTACGGATCACGCGATTCAGTTCGTCGTAAGTGGTTTCCGTTTCGGTCCAGACTTCGGATGTGCCAATGCGATTTATCAACACGCTTTGCAACACAACGTTTCCGGCAGCGTCGTATTCGAAGGTCGTTTCCGGGCGAGTCATATTCGCACCGGGTAAAGGCAGAAGTTGTCGAGTCAACCGATTCAGGCGGTCATATTCATTTTGAGTGACGCCACTGCGTGGACTGGTCACCGTGAGTACATTTCCCCACTGATCGTAAGCCGTCGATGTGGCTGGTCCGGTATTTGGGGCAGACGCCGGTGAAGGCAGCCATACTCGAGTCTGCAGGTTCCAGTTGTTGAAGGTGTAAACAGTAACGCGGTCCAACGGGTCGATGATTCGTGTCGGGTTGCCTGCCAGGTCGTAACGAGTTTCCGTTTCAGCCCATGCTGCACCATCCTGCACTGCGGTCAGGACCGGTCGATTTAAGGCGTCGTATTCAAATCGATTGACTCGTCCAAGGGCATCTGTTTTTCGAGCGACATTGCCGTTAATGTCATAACTGATCGTCTCCAGCGGGGCTGTTTCCGTGTCGTCCGAATAGGGATCAGGTTTCGTTGACCGCACAAGGCGATTGAGACTGTCATAAGCAGAAGTAGACACTCGAGCCATGTGATCGGTGACACGAATCACGTTACCATTGGCATTGTAGTCGGTCGTTGTGGAGAAGGATCGAATACCAGACCAAACCACACCATCCGGATGCGGCGTAATGGTCAGGATGACTCGTCCCATCGCATCGTGATCGAATCTGGTTGTTCGGCCCAGTGCGTCCGTCGTGGATGTGATATCTCCGAACAGATCGTAAGTCGTGGATGATGACGAACCAACGGTCGTTGCCGGAAGGCTCGAAACGGCAGGCAGTTCTGTCCTGGTCAACTGATTCTTTAGGTTCCAGGTGTACCTCGTCACCCTGCCGAGCGGGTTCGTTTCCGCAAGGAGATTTCCATTGGCATCATAAGACCATGAGAGGATCGGCGAATTGGCAGGCCCGGAAGTGCCATCCGGATCAGGCAAAGTGGTCCGGGTTCTCAGATTGAGTACGTTGTATTCATGCGTCGTCAGTCGTTCATCGCCCTCGACAGAGAGGCTTCCTTTCTCGAGTTGTGTGAGGAGATTCCCAAAAGCATCATAGGTAAACTCGGTCACTGCCGCGGTGAGAATCCCTGAGCCATCGGGATCGGGCAGCGTCTTGCTGAGGACTCGCCCGAACATGTCATAGGTATAAGTCGTGGCTCGTGTCGCCGGATCGATTTCGGAGATCACATTGCCAAGGGCATCATAGGTCCATTTCCAGACTGGGATGGCCGCCAGCTGAACGCCATTAACATCTCGCATGATGCCTGGGGCAGTTTTTTGAATTCGTCGATTTAAACTATCGTACAAAAATGTGGTCGTTTGGCCTGAGGCGTCCGTCACGGCGATAATATTTCCGGAGGCATCATAGGAAGTAAAAGTTGTCGGAGTTACGACTGTTAGCGTTGAATCCAATGCCGCAGACGGAGCAGCGACAAGTACGGGCGGCAACAGATCGCGAACGACTCGATTCATCTTGTCCAGAACTTTGAATCTGCTGCGTCGTGAGGCGTCGATAGTTTCAATGATGTTGCCCGCCGGGTCATAGGTGACTCGCGTCATGAAGCCCATCGCATCCTGAGTTGCGATGACTCGCCCAAGAGTGTCGTAGGAGGTTCGAGTCACCCTGGCAGCATCTGAGCCTGCCGCTACGACTGGTTCGCCGTTACTATTTCGCTGGACAAGATTAGTTGTGCTATCCTTCGTGTATGAGGTTTCACGAGTCTCCACCGCTCGTCCCAGACTATCGCGACGGTAAACGCGGGCAAGCCCTGAGGAATCTCCGGAGTTGGCAGTGGGCAAGGCTTCAAACTGAAGTTGGCCGGCCATGTCGTAGAAGAACGACGTTTGTGCACCTCGAGCGTCCCTTGAAGATGCGACCTCCTGTCCGAAAGAAAAGACTTTCGATGAGATCGTATGAACTGAATTTTTGCTGCTGATCGCTCGGTCACGAAAATCGAATGAGGTCGATGTAATGCGTTTCCGACTTTGATCGACTCCGTTGGTTTCTGCTATGGTTACGGTATCGTCGGTGAGAGTCGCAATCAGGCTGGCCGGCATCAGCGTCGCGTCAGGACGGAGGTCAATACTCTCGGCAAGCACCTGATTGCCATTCGTGTCATAAAAGAATCGGTCAACTCGCTCTTTCCGGAGAGCCATTGCGCCGGCAATGGTCTGCCTGGACTCGTACAATGTCTGGATGATCTGTCGATTCGCATTGAACAGATTTGTGATGACTCCCCTGTCGGTAGAGATCGACACCTGATTCCCGAACGAATCGTATCCATAGGCCGTCTCCAGATTCTGTGCATCAATGGTCTTCAGGAGACGTCCGGCAGAATCGTATTCGTGGCACGTGATGGAGCCGCGCTGGTCAATCTCCTGCTCCAGGTCACTTCGAGCATCGTAGATTCGCGTGGTCGATGTGCCATCGGGGAAGATTGTCTGAATCGGTCGATTCAAAACATCATAAACGAAACGCGTTGCATTGCCGTTTGGATCAATGCTGGCTGCAACGGTGCCGTCAATGTTGTATTGGATCTCGGAGAAGGTGCCTTCCGGGCGGATTTCTCGCAGGAGACGTCCGGTATTGTCGTATTCTTTCTGCCACACGGAGCCATCAGGATCAATTCGTCGATCCAGCAGGCCCAGCGAATTATAGAAATACTGAGTTCGCAGTCTTCTGCTCGTGACGTAAGGATCCGGTGTCGAGGTCTCGATGAGCCGGCCGAGAGCGTCCCACATGTAATCTGTAACTCGATTTCGCACTCCGGTATTGGAGTATTCCCGGACCATGTCGAGTCGGCCAGTATTGTCGAAGACGGACTCCGAGGAATCTCCTGTGGTGTAGATTCCGTTCGCCAATGTTTGATAATCGACACGTAAAGGATTTCCAAACACATCATAGCCTGCTGCGTCAAAGACAGTTTTGTGTCCTCTGGGGGAAATCAATTCAGCAACTAACCCCTGCGGCGTGTATCGATACTGTGTGGCCCTGCCTGAGGCATCTGTCGATCTGGAGAGAGCACCTCGGACAGCTTTCAGGGCTGCACTCGTTGTGTCGAAGTACTGGTTGGAGACAATTTGTCGTTCGACACCGTCTGTCGATTTTTCCCTGATCGAGACAACCTGGTTGTACATCGAATGATATGTCAGCAGTTGCGTGATGCCGGCCGCGTCCCGGTGTACGATGACATGGCCCTTACCGTCGTACGCCCATGATTCGGAGCGACCGTTCGTTGACATTGTCCGGGACGTCTGCCGGACGTTGGATGCCATTTCGTAGAGAATCCTTTCTCCCGACGGCAGTGTCGACATCACCATGTCGCCAAGATCTGAGAACTGTGTGGTCGTCAAGGCCCCACTGGCGTCGACCGTAGACGTAAAATTCTCGTGGGAGTGGTAAAGGAATGTGGTTTCTCGGTCCTCTGCATCGCGAACGGAACGCAGTCGTCCATTGCCATAGTATTCGTAAAGTGTTTTCGAAGAGTCACCGGTCTCATTGGTTGTACCAGAGTAGCCAGTTGCGGATTTCATCAGGCCTTCCAGTCGATCGCCTCGCCTTGCCCCAGTGCTCGAAACAATCTTGTCGAACCATGAATACGCGAATCTCGCGATCGTGTTTGTTGCATGCAAGGCCGGATCGTTACCAGAGGCTTCGGATACTTTGACCCGATTTAGTCGGTTCCCTGCGTCGTAGAGATAGTCCCAAACACGCATTCCCGTAACACCAGCGGCAGGGGAGTTTCCAGTTAATGCTGCGGGTACCACGATCCGGGAGATGCGGGAGTTCGTGTATGTAAAGCTGGCGAGAATTCGCTGAGTTGCTGCATTTGTGATCGAGGTAATCCTCGATCGATCTGCCATACTACGATTGATTGAGATGCTGTTTCCAAATCGATCCGTGATTGAGACGAGGTAAGCTGTGGTCTTACCTGTCTGTCGGACTGCAGTGCTGTTGAAATCCTGGAATCGGTATGTCGCTCCATCCGCATGGATGATTTCGTAGAAGTCTCCGTAGACGCCAGTCGTCGGTCCATCGATTCGACGAACCACAATACCGGGCATATTGAAAGGGTTTTCATATTCGGCAGTCTTCACCTGTGTTGCGTTGACGGTCGTTGTGCCGCCCTTGCCGTTCGGTGAAAAGACCCCGGTTGATCCATCCTCACGACGCCATACGATTGATGCAGGTTCGCCCACACGATCCGTGTTGTTTTGAATGGCCACATTATAGTGACCCGTTAACCAGTTTCCTTTCTTGACATAATAGACCGTGGTTGGAGTCATTGTCGTGACATTCAACTGCTGAGCAA
The DNA here is from genome assembly GCA_026400835.1 of Planctomycetales bacterium. Lineage (GTDB taxonomy): Bacteria > Planctomycetota > Planctomycetia > Planctomycetales > Planctomycetaceae > SXXK01. Next base: position 10,702 of record JAPLOA010000069.1, read on the forward strand.
ATGGATGCGTCCAGCCGACTCCGAAGCCACTGATATCTGTTCCGTCCATGATACGTGTCGTCGTGGAAGCATCGCTTCTTGACGAGGTCCAGGTACGGCTAAATGGCACCGTCATCCCGGGAATTCCGATTGAGAAATCCGTATCGGATCGCCTCATGATGCCCTGGTACAGGTCAGGGGTAGCTTTGGTATCGCGTAGCTGTGAGAAATCCGACGAATCCGTCATCCCACTATTTGAAACAACGCCTCCATTCAGGAGTAGACCGTCCACATTGGACAGCATGAGTGATTCAATGATCGGGTATTGTAGTGAGACGGTTCCGGCAGTGTTCGTAGAGTATCGCTCGTGTAGCCAGGCGAACCCCGTCCATCCATTGAAAGACTGCATCGTCGATGTCACTGTCACTATGCCGCCAGCATTCAGTTGCTGTTGAATCTGACTCAAGGCAGAGACCTGATTGGGCGACGTACCAAAACTCAGAAACGATGAGAGCGAGGTTGATGCAGGGACTGAAGTGTTCCACGTATCACTATATGTTCCGTCGGCGTTCCTCCTGAGTCTTCGTAAAACAAGACCACTCGTACTGGCCAGTGACAAGACCTTCAATGCAGAGAGGGCTGAGTTGTCAGAGATCTCTGACAGGAGATCCTGTTCACGTGCTGATAACTCTACAAGGGTCAGCTGGGCCCGAGACTGTTGCAGCGGATCTGTCTGGTTCGCGACGCCAGCTATTCGTGCCACGTAGAGGAGCTTTCCAACTGGAAAGTCGACAGCAATACTCTTTGGTCGAACAAAGAATACCGAGTCAGGCTGTACTGTATTGGATCTCCCTGTAATCAATCCCGCTGTTACAGCGGGACGCAACAGGATGGCCTGCGTCATTCGAGCGATGTCATCTTCCGATTGTTCGCTTCGGCTCAGGAGGCGGATCGCAGAATATGAGAGCACACTCTCCAGGATTTGTTGTGGGTTGTAGGTCGCAGTGTTGACTGCACCCTGACTATTGATCGCCGTCAGCGGGATGTCGTCGTAGGCTTCCGCCAATCCGCTTGCCGCATTGGCTACGTCGGTCGCTGAGTACTGTCCGGCCCTCAACAAAACCTGCGAATAACTGTCAGGCTGCAGAGGCAGAATCTGAGTTTCGGCGGGTGCCGATGGCGATGAGCGAAGTTCGACTCGAAGCCTCAAAACGCCACTGCCTGTGAACGGAATGGTCTTGATGTAGATGACGTCATTTAACAGGAGGCTGGCGGATCTACCGTCGGGAGCAGTTCGCACCACGATCTTTTCGCGAACCAACTCACTTAGCTCTTTTGGCAGAATTGGTAGGATTCCAGAGAGAACTTCGTGGGCAGCAATACTGCCGTCAGGACGCAGAAACGAAAACGCGATCGTCTGGAAGTTACTGGCGCTCCACGCTGCCATGGGCAGCCCGACGGGAGTCAGTGAAACGGGAGTCAGGTTCCGGGCTGATTCAACAATGGTCCGCGTGTGACCAATCCCGACAACACTTTCGGAAATTGTCTGACTCGTACTCCCCAACCTTCGATTGATGGTCCACTCGATTGGACTTGAAGTCGGAGTGTCCCGGCCATCTACTTTGATATTGTCAACATAGTGATGTCCTGATCCCGCGGTATAGATTCCAAATCTTCCGCTGTTTACGCGTAATGCCGATGTGGAAGTCAGCTTTAATCTGGAAACCACGTCGCCATTTTCCCACTGAACAAACGCCGTCAGAGTACTATTCTGGATGGTGAGGTCTACCTGGCATTGCATCAGACCTGCCGCTGTACGGCTGGCGTCGGCTGCAAGCGGGACCATCCGTTTGAATGCAGGAGCTCCGGCCGCCGTGGTGTCCGTCGTTGCAGTCAGGAAAATAACCGTGTCCCCAATGCGCTCATAAAGTCTTTGCGTGTACGGTGTGTTTGGTTCCCCCTGCGGCCAGATAAACCCGATCTCATAGTCTTCCGTTGATCGGGCGAAGACGCGAAAGTCCTGCACTGTTCCGGCAGCGACTTCCTGAGCCGCGATATTGGCAGAAAATGTACCATTAACGGCAGATTGTCCGACGAGAATATTCGTTGGTGATGCGTGGTCTGTTACAAGCTTATAGTCGTCGACCAGACCATTGGCCGTCGCAAGTTTCGGCCAGGTGTTCTCCGTAACGACGCGCCCACTGCCCGAATTGAAAAGTAATTGTGTCGGAAGGTTCGCTGTATCATGGCCGGTTACTGCACCACCCGGATCTAAGTCCGCAGAGAATGAACGTGTGATCGGAGAAAAATAGGCTTTCAGATCATCTGTCGAGAATGGTGCGGAGACATTCTCTGGAGCCGCTGACAAGGATGCTTTGAATGACGGGTTCAGGTCTACCCAATTGAGTCCAGTGGCCGTAGGCAACCACGCCTGTAACCAGGCGTGATCGAACGCGATGTTGCCGCTGACATCAGCCCCGTTCAGCCCGGCTTGGATAAAATATGACGGAGACGCCGACGTTGTGGTGAGCCAGGCATTCACTTGTGCCGGCGTAAGCTGCATCCGTCCAGTAACGTATCGAACGTTCGTCCAGAGCCCTTCAGTGATCTGAGTTCCCAGCAGATTGGCCTGGTCCCAGGCATTTCCGGACCTCGACGCCAATGTTCCGTCAGCACCCTTCTTGAGACCGCGATACCCCTCGTAGTCGATGTTGTTTGTGATTGATCTGAACGCATCCTCGACCTCTCTTGTTCGATATTGATAGTCGACGACTGCGACACCTGACTGCGATAGTCTCTTGAACCATGGACGAAGAGAGTCAACCTGCCAAACTGTTGGAACCGTGAATCCGTTGGCGGTGGACAGAGCTACTATCGAATTGTCTGAGCTGTCAAAACCGACCAGGTCCGCTCGACGATCATTATTAACATCCACGGCTACGCTGTTGGCCGGCATTAATACGGCCTGCCATGCGGTTGCTGCAGGTGCTGATTCGAACTTCCCTGAACCGGTAATTGCTGCCTGAAAGCCGCCAGAGACGGGAGCAATCAGATCGTCTCGGCCGTCGGCGTTCATGTCGGCTACCTGAATGGTTGTCGCGGCATTTGCGTTGTTCAGAAATGCCGGAACATTCCACGACTGCATCAGGAACGAAGTTCCGGTCGATATTCCAACTGTCCATTCGGTGCTGTTCCCGTTGCGGTACACAAGATCTTTGCGCCCATCACCGTTAATATCTGCGATCGCCGTTGGTGCCGAGTTGCCGCCAATAATCTCTGATGAACTCCATACGCTTCGCTCGAAAAATGTTCCCTTTGAAAGTGAGACAACCCACTGTTGTCGTAAAGAGTTAAATGCGACGATATCATCTCGGCGGTCGCCATCAAAATCTCCGACGAAACAGCCGGACCAATCCGAAGTGCCCACTGGTGAATTCACCGCTGGCACGGAGATCGAGAATCCCTCTGACCACTGTGAAATGCGACCCTCCACGTGAGTGCGAGCGAAGATGGTATACTGGCCCGTCGCGAGAGAAGTGAGGCTTGTTGTCAGCGTTGATGTCGAATTGTCGTCCGCTGTGAGATTGAGATCCTGTACTACCGTGGATGGTGTATTGCCTAAACCATTTCGTACAACTTTCAATTCGTAACGGCGATTGAGACTGACGACTGAAGAAACGGGTTTCCAGGAGAGAACTCGAGTTTGCGCATTCCATGAGAATGCCGGCAGATCAGGATTCAGCAAGCCGTTGACGGGCGTTAGTACTCTCTCGAAGGCGTTCTGTGTTGTTGAACGCATGACGGCCCACATGCTCGAATCCATGTCCGGTTGAAGAAGATCATCGCGGCCATCTCCGTTAAAATCGCCGACAAGGATCGATGACAACACTCCGGCGCTGACGAAGTTTGTTGGCTGAGTAGAGAATGCGTCCCACGCCGCCGTTTCAAGATCTGTCGATTCATTGGCGTAAACCTGTATTTGGCCGTTCAAGCTACTTCGTACCAGCAGGTCCGTTCTGTTGTCGCCGTTAAAGTCTCCTCGAAACGGCCCGGTTAGGTTGGCTGGGGTTACTGCTGATCGAACCCCGTTGGCCTGCAGAGGATTGACGCTGCTCCCGTTGAAGTAAAAGACAGGCCCCTGCTTCCAGGCAAAGGTGCTCGTTGGAGAAGTGCGTTGCCCAACATCCACGCGGTAGAGTCCGGGACTGTAATCGCTGCGAAGAGCGTAGGTTCTGTTCGTAGCAGAGTTGGCGGCAAAGAATGTTTGTTCGCGAACCACGTCGCGATCTGGCTGCTCGATGTTTACGAATCTGATGTCGTAGAACCCGCTGGCAGCGTTAACCCAGCGGATCACGGTCCGGTGGTCCTCGGTGGAGATACGAATATCAGAAACGGTTGACGTCGGAGGCAACGGAGGAATGACAAAGTTTCCCGACGACATTGTCGAGACAGAGCCGCGCAAGATTGCTTCCACAGTGGCTACGTAAGATCCAGGCGTAAGCGACTTGTCTGGCTGAAAGTACGGAACATTAAGTCCCTGTTGGTCAATCTCAGAAATGGTCGGAGAATTGACATTAAAGACCTTCAGTCGATAGGAAATTGCTGCAGGGTGGTCCATCCATTCGATGCGGGGCCGATGGCTGTCGCTGTTTGGTGTCAGGCGAACCAGGATTTGTGAAAAGGCTGACAATGAAAAAGTCAGATCCTGAGAATATGTGCCGACTTCTCCGTTGGCCCAAACGGGTCGAACCCGAGCGCGGTAGGTATTGCCTTCCCAGAACCGATGATCCAGAGAGAAGAACTCACTTTGGCTGGTCTGTGCGACAATCGTGGAATTGACGGCTGACAGATCTGCTCTGACATTCTCAACAACCACGTCATATCGGGTCGCACTGGCCACTCGATCCCACATCAGTTGATGACCAGTGTTAGTCTGAATCAGGACCGGCGCAACTGGTTGATAAGTGGTTGCTGTGACAACAAAGCTCTCTGAATTGGAGGCCTGATCAGGTCCCGACGCATTTGATTGGTCGAAGGCTTTCACAGTGGCGGTGTAGGTGCCCGCCAACATTTTGGGGAAAGAGAAACGAGGTTCTGTCAGTCGCGCCCTTAGCCGGACAGCGGCGGTCGTGCCATCAATGCGTGTTACCGTGACCTCGTAACTGCTGGCCCATCTGATGGGAGACCATTCGAGATCTTTAATTCCATTGACCTGAATACCGACAGGACCGGAACTGATAACAGGCTTATAAGTCGTACTGGAGACCTTGAAGGCACGTGCAGTACTCCAATCCGACGCAATACCAGCGGCGTTGAATGATCGAACTCGCGCAGAAAAATCTCCGTTCGGAAGAAATGCGCCTCTATACTCAGACTCATGAACCGTGGCTCTGGTGACTGTCGTGGATCCAGCCTGCACAATCTCCACTTCATAGCGGACCGCATTCTTTTCACGAGTCCACATCAGGGCGCCGCCACTACTGACGGCAGAGGATGAACTGGTGATTTCAGGAGAACTCGTCTCGTTGCCTGTGACTACAAACTCTAATGCCTGTGACCATGTTGTCGGTTGATTGAGGCTTCTCACGCGAACCCTGTACTCGCCTGCTGGCAGATCGTGTTCAAGTACGTTTCCTCTGACTGCTCGCGGAATCGTATCCGAGATCTGTGACCATCCTGTCGCTGACTTCTGATCGATCCATACGTAGTAGTCGTTGGTGCCAGGGATCGGAGTCCACGAGAGACTCATCGAACGTTCTGTCACAGGCCGAGTCGATGTTACGGAAGAGAGTTGTTGTCCGGAGATCGTCAGGATCTCAGGCGCCTGTGGCTCAATGCTAAAAGATGTTGTCACTGAGGGCGAGACGATGTTGCCAGCGTTACGTGAGGCTATGAAGACGGAATATGTCCCAGGTGCAAGTGGCTCCGTTACTCGATAAGTTTCGACCTGACCCACCGGAACGGTGCTGAGTCGACCAAGCTCGCTGATCACTGTTTGTAGACCACCAGATACAAGACCGGTGCGGTTGATTACGACATCGAAACTCACGGCAGGATCTGTGTCCTGAGCCGGATGAGCCCACTGAATCGTGATCGGGGTTTGGCTTACGTTTACGATGGGTAGTCCGGGCGACATCACCAGTAGCTGACGTGCTTCGAGCACTTCGCCTGGAGTTGCAATTTGGTTGAGCTGGCGACGTAGGCGGCTTCGAGAGGTTCGTCCAGCCAGCCCGAATTCAAAAAGGCTGCGCAGTTGAGCCAAAACAGCTTTGCTTGAGCGTGACACAGCATAAACCTCACTAATGGACGTTTAGTACAGCTCATTCCGTTGATCTATACCCATGCCCAAGTCCATGGCACGGAGTGGGGACGGGTGGTAAAACTACCCTATATATAGTGCTTGTCAAGCGAATGCGTGTGTGGAGGTTGTTTTGATGATCCAGGTGCCCATCGCTCGGTCAGCTCGGGGTTTACACCCCGCCACAAGCGATACGGCGTTCCCGAGATACGAATGTGTTCTGGCCAGCCCTGCCCCGGGCTTCCTTATGCGAGTCTGATTCGCGATCATTGAGGTTAACGGCAGATAGAAAAAAACGTTGAGTCTGAGGCGTTAGCCAAATCGACAGGATGAACCGGCCAGCACCTCAGGCTCAGGTTACTAGCGACCGGTCACTTCATTTCTGCCGCTCGCCGTACGAATTGATGAACTTTTATGACAGGACGACAATGCCAGCTTTGGTTCCGGAAGACGAGGGCTTAATTCTTGGTATCGATGGTGGTGGTACCAGGACCGTCGCGTTGCTCGCAAAACGAAACACTCCCGATGTCATCCTCGGAGAGGGAATCAGTGGGCCATCGAATCAGCGGGCTGTCGGGCCTCGCATGGCGATGAATCATCTGGATCTGGCAGTGCAGGCCGCGTTTGATGCGGCAGGTCTGGAACGACAGACTGTCGAAGCTGCCTGTCTGGGGCTCGCCGGTGCTGATCGACAATCAGATCGCAGTGTGGTCGAAGACTGGTCCCAGGGAACTCGCCTGGCGTTTAAAGTTCAGGTGGTCAACGACGCCATCCCGTTGTTGCATGCGGGCAATGCTCCCGGCTATGGGATTGCTCTGATCGCCGGCACCGGATCTTTGGCCTGGGGCTGTAATGCTCAAAATCAAATCGCGCGCAGCGGAGGATGGGGTTATCTGTTTGGTGATGAGGGCAGCGCGTATGCTTTGGGGCGATCTATTCTGCAGGCAGTGACATGGAGTTATGACGGTCGCGGCCCGGACACCTGTCTGCTGAATGAGGTGACTCAGGCCCTGAAGATTGAATCGGCTGCGGAGATCATCACAGCGGTTTATTCCAACGAGATTCCTCGCGCGGTGATCGCCGGGCTCGCGCCGCTGGTGTTTGATGCGGCCGACCGAATGGACATCGTCTCCTGCGATATCCTGAATGGTGCTGCTGTTGAGCTCGCGGCGATGGTCGTCTCGGTGGCTCGAAGACTGGAGCTTGTTGACGGCGTGGCTTTATCACTGACGGGAAGTGTGCTGTTGCAGCAGGCGAAGTTCCGCACGATGGTTCTCGATGCGATTGCTTCTCGAGGCGTCCGTGTTAGTTCCGCAGTGCTGGTGGAAGCTGCAGCGCGAGGAGCGTTGAAGATGGCCAGTGCTCTGTCAGCGACTGTCTGATGGATGTAGGCCGGACCGAGCGGAGCGAGTTCCGGCTTGTTCTCGGGGTGCGAAGTTGCCGGAACTCGCTGGCACTCGGTCCGGCCTGCACAGCTGGGGCTTGAATCGGCAATTTCTGCCGTTGTGCGGGTGAAAATTGCTCTGTCCGGAATTTTTGCAGATCGTCAAACTTCCGCCCGGTCTTCTGCAGGCGGTTGGTCCAATCGAGTATCAAGCGATTTCGTTTAACGGCTAGCCGCAGGCGTCGGCGAATCGGTCGAAGTCGCCTCCGGCTTGCCGTTAAACGAGCAAATCATCAAGCCACTTGCACCGAGTGATTGCCCGGAAACATCGCTGTGATCTTCTATGAGCGTTGCACCCATGGATTCCACCACGACAATTGAGCTATCGCGTTTTTTGAATTGGCATTTCAGACTGCGGTTGGCAGCGGCCATTCTCGTTTTCTTTGCCGTCGCATTGTCTGGCTGTGCATCGACGCCCTACTCATATGGCTCAGCTGCTCGATACCGTTCTTCGCCCGAACTGGCTGCTTGTACCGAAGTGCAGATGGAACGAGGTCGCCCGCAGAAAGCGATCGATACGTTTGGCTGGGTCTGGGGAATTCCGTCAAAGATCCTGTTGTGGGATCGTCGGGTAGAGAATCATCGGATTGATGCCCACACGGAAGCTCAACTGGGGGCGTATTTGAGTCAAAATGAACTCTCAACCGTAAAGGTTCGACTCAATCAGTACCATCCGCGAGATGACTGGCATCGATTGGTCGCGAACAAATCTGTTGGAGCTGGCTGGCGATATACGGTGGGTGCGGTCTCCGTTGCCTTCGAAGCGATTTTCCCCGGGCGATTGTTTGGCGGTGACCACTACAACCCATTTACGAATACGATTCATCTCTATTCGAATGCCCCTGCAATTGCTCTGCACGAAGCCGGGCATGCGAAGGATTTTGCACGCCGCAAATGGAAGGGCACCTATGCCGCATTGAGAATTCTTCCCATCGTTCCGCTGATCCAGGAAGGAATCGCCACCAGTGACGCGTTGGGTTATCTGGAGGCGAATGAAAATGTCAGTGCCCAACAGGAGGCCTACGAGATTCTGTATCCGGCCTACGGGACATACGTCGGAGCCGAAATAAAAGCATTGGGGCCATTCGGAGTTGTCTTCGGCGCCCTCGGCGGCCACGCAATCGGGCGTTGGAAATCCTGGCAACTCGAAGAAAAACGAGAAGAGGAAGAGCGGCAGTTCCGGGAATCACAGATCCAGCGATCGCAGAACTCTTTCGTGCCGCAAAGTCAGGAGAATACGTCGCGAAGTGCATTGGGCGAGCAACAGCCAACATTGGCTCGGTGATCGCGCCTACTCTAGTTCCAACAGTGAGAGATCTGATCGCTGGCAGGATTCTTTGCGGTGCCCCCAGCCGTCCCAGGTAATGCGAACCTCAGTCGGAGTAATCTCGTCGATTGTGACGAGGTACCATGTAGAACCCCAGAACTTGAAGGCCTTCTGACCGGGCTTTAATTCGGTTTCTGGTGCGACCTTGATTCCCGGACCTTGAGGTGTCTCATGTTTTCTCATATCGGCCACCACGATTGGGTCGTCTTCGTTATATCTGATTCGATTGCGGGGCAACCACTCGGTTGAATCTCTTCCGTAGCTAATCAGAAAGCAGTTGTCGCCTCGGACTTCAATCAGATGTGCATCCCATAAATGGCTTGAGTAGGCTTGCCGAGCCACCTTGACCGGCAGTTCGAATCGAATCGTCTGCAGGTGGGGAAGTTTGGCCTGAATCAAGTAAGCCTGAATGAAGTCTCCTCCGGCCACCTGTTCTCGAATGACCGGCTTCAACTGAACCTGCAGCTCCTGCCACGCATTCTGCTGAGCTATTTGCAGTTTATTCACGATGGATTTCAGCTCGGATCTGTAATCCGCCAGCAAAGCAATTCCCGATTCAGGCAGGTTTTTCTGGAGTCGCATCAACCGCATTGCCATTAGGCCCTTGCTGTGATCGGCCTTTGCAAAATCAAGAATACTACTGAGCTCCGTCTTCTGAACGTCAGTCACTTCAGAGTTGAGCAACAGCTCCTCAATTCTCGCGATCAGGTTGTTGCGGAGCTCCTGTTCCTGATCAATTCCGGCATTCAAGCGTTTTCTGGTCTCTTCAGAGAATGCTGATATGAGATTCCGAGCCGATTCATCTTTCAGAGTCGTCTCTTCAGGACGATGCAAAGCAAGAATCGCTTCGGTTTCACCCTTGAGAAAATAATACTGCCTTAGAGCTTGCTCCGATTGCCGCAAGTCTCCTTCTAACAAAGTCTGACCGACCTCGGGGGCCATGATCCTTGAAAACGACAGATTCAGAGATGCTCGCTCCTGCCCAAGTTGGGTTTCGATTTCATTGAGCTTCTTGAGCGATTGCTTGATTACAGATCGCGCAGAATCCGGAGCTGAGGCTTCAGCAGTGGTTAACCGCTCTTTCTGCTCCACAGGGTTCTTACCATCCTTCAATCCCTGAATCAGATTCCTGACAAAAATGGCTTCGTCAAGTCGTGTCGCTTTGGCTTCCTTCTCAAGCGCCACCTGCAATTTCGGGATCAATTGCTGAATCATCTCCGAGAATTGCATCGACTGTTTTGTCGAAACGTTCCTGAGCTGCTCTTCATGCTGCCGTCGAGCAACATTTGGGTCCGCGGAGTAATCAAATTCTTTTGATTGGATTTTGTGGGGCGACGAAGATGATGGATCGGATCGCATGGAATCGCGAATCACAATGGAAGCATCCAGATCGCCAGCCTGAGTATACTTTTCAAAGAGCGGTTGCAGCGCTTCCTGCTTTTCTTTCCGTGCCTCAGCAAGTGCTTTTAAATTCTTATCGCTGACTGACGCAGAAGGCAAGCAGATAGGCATCGACCAGTTCAACAGCTTCCTTGTGAAGAAGAATGCTGCTCCTTTCAAGAACGGCTCGACGGGCATCGACTCCATTTTCATCGAAAACGAGCTTGAGCATGCCCCGGATAGCAACAGCTTCATCGAGCAAAGCGCGCTTCGTGAGATTTGTCTGAAGCTTCTTGCAATCCTCAAGCAGCTTTTCCTGCAGACCTTCTAATTCAGTCTGCGAATCTCTCGTCAGCCTGGAGATTCGGTCGTCGTGGGTCCTGATCAGAGATTGTACTTCTTCGGGAATCTCTGAAAGAGAAAATGCACTCCCGGACAGTGCGCCGATCCAGACAAATACGGCTACGCTGACAAATCTCATCGCGTTGATCCGCAGAAAATGGTGGGTGAGGATACCAAAGTCATGGGCGCGAAACAGATTAACAAACGATCACCCAAATTCAAATGAATGACCTTGCAGTCGAATGAGGTGAAAAGCATGGACGGCGACCAAAGCGCGCAAAAAAAAAGGCGGCTGTCGATTGCTCGACGGCCGCCTTAGTATAAACAGATTGAGTAGTGAGCTGAGTTTTGACGCGAATCGTTTTAAATTGATGATCACAATTCGTTAGAACTGTGATGGATATCCTTAGAAAGGAGGTGATCCAGCCGCAGGTTCCCCTACGGCTACCTTGTTACGACTTAGTCCCAATCACGAAGTTTGCCCTAGGCACCTGCCTCCTTACGGTTAGCACAGCGACTTCAGGCACCCCCCGCTTTCGTGGCTTGACGGGCGGTGTGTACAAGGCTCAGGAACATATTCACCGCAGCATAGCTGATCTGCGATTACTAGCGATTCCAGCTTCATGCAGGCGAGTTGCAGCCTGCAATCCGAACTGAGCGACACTTTTTGAGATTAGCTCCCCCTCGCGAGTTTGCTGCCCTTTGTATGCCGCATTGTATGACGTGTGCAGCCCTGGACATAAAGGCCATGATGACTTGACGTCGTCCCCACCTTCCTCCGGTTTGACACCGGCGGTCTCCTTAGAGGCCCCAACTGCATGCGGGCATCTAAGGACAAGGGTTGCGCACGTTAAGCGACTTAACGCGACGTCTCACGACACGAGCTGACGACAGCCATGCAGCACCTGTGCATGTTCCACCCGAAGGCGTGGCCCAGCTTTCACTGGGTTAATCCATGCATGTCAAGTCCAGGATAAGGTTCTTCGCGTTGCCTCGAATTAAGCCACATCATCCACCGCTTGTGTGAGCCCCCGTCAATTCCTTTGAGTTTCAGCCTTGCGACCATACTCCCCAGGCGGAGCACTTAACGCTTTCGCTACGGCAGAAAGGGGAAACCCCCTCCCGCCCAGTGCTCATCGTTTACAGCCAGGACTACCGGGGTATCTAATCCCGTTCGCTCCCCTGGCTTTCGTGCCTCAGCGTCAGTTATTCCCCAGTGTGCCGCTTTCGCCTCCGGTGTTCCTGCCAATATCAACACATTTCACCGCTCCACTGGCAGTTCCGCACACCCCTGAAATACTCTAGCAATTCAGTTTCAAACGCAATGCCTCAGTTGAGCTCAGGCATTTCACATCTGACTTGAATCGCCGCCTACGCACCCTTTAAGCCCAGTGATTCCGAATAACGTTCGCACAGTACGTGTTACCGCGGCTGCTGGCACGTACTTAGCCCGTGCTTCTTTTGAGGCTCTGTCAACCTCGAGGGAGTACCCTCGAGGATTTCATCCCCTCCGAAAGCGGTTTACAACCCAAGGGCCTTCATCCCGCACGCGGCGTCGCTCCGTCAGACTTTCGTCCATTGCGGAAGATTCTCGACTGCAGCCACCCGTAGGTGTCCGGACAGTATCTCAGTTCCGGTCGTGGGGGCCATGCTCTCACACCCCCTAGACATCTTCGCCTTGGTAGGCCATTACCCCACCAACTAGCTAATATCACATAAGCCGCTCCTCAGGCGGAATCACACCTTTGCTCCGCGGAGATCATCGGGTATTACCTACAGTTTCCCGTAGCTATCCCCGGCCTGAGGGTACGTTCCTATGAATTCCTACGCCGTTCGCCGCTCCCATATTGCTATGAGCGCTCGACTTGCATGCCTAATCCACGCCGCCAACGTTCATTCTGAGCCAGGATCAAACCCTTCAAAAATATGCTTGACCAAGGTTTCCCTTGGCTGATAGCAAAAAGGTAAGATCTCTGTTTGCCGTCCCGGTCCAGGACGGCGAACAAACAATTCGTTAGCCAAAACTCAAAGGCTCACATACTCAATCATGTTGTCAAAGATCACTGCTAAACGAGGAGCTTTTGGCTCCTTCACCAGTTGACTTCTTTTCAGTTGCCAGTGGTGTCGGTCAGCGGAGGGGGAAGTGTATCGGGGTTTAAAGAACTGTCAATCCTTCTGTCTCAATTTTCTTTTGAGCTTTTTGGATCTTGTTCATTTCCCGATTCTGACCTCTGCTCCAGTGCCCCTGTTCGGTCAAAATAACAGTCGAAGGACAGCCACAGTGATCGGGCATAGCGGAAGAAAACAACAGGGAAAATGACACAAAATGTCGCCAATCCTGGAATAAGCCATCCGCGGCCGACTTCAAGGACAAAGTGCAGGACGATGTAGGTCCACGTTGTGAGAAGGGTGGTCAATCCGTAGTTGATGTAGGTTGACCCGAGAAAATATCCTGGATCTCGCTCAAAGCGAAACCCGCACTGGTCGCAGGATTTCTCCATAAGCAGCAGCCCGGAAAACAGTTTCCCCTTTCCGCACATCGGGCATTTGAGAGATGTCGCTCTGGAGAAGGCTTGTCCGACGGAGTCCGGCGGAGCAATCATGATGGGGCGGGGATCCTGGTCCATTATTTTTCGAGACCTTGTTGGAGGTATTCGATTGTTTCAAAAAAAAGTATCCACATATTGAACCAGTCGAATGCGACTCCTCGCCAGTCGATCGCTTCTTCTTTATTTGACGTCGGAATTCCGGGACCTTGTTTCTCTGCGATCAGAAAGCTGTGGGATCTCCTTCCGGAGTAAAGAGTGCGAGGGGATCGCGATCGTTGTCGCTGGGGAAGCATTCGACGTCCGGGAACTGCTGGGCCAACTCGTTTGCTAACTGCTCAACGCCCGGTCGTTCACTGGCGAAATGCCCTGTCAGAATCAGATTGATTCCTCGTGATTGTGCCTCAAGGACAGAATGAAATCTTGCCTCTCCAGTGACAAACGTATCGCAGCCAACTCGAATGGCATCTTCAAGGAACTCCGCGGCTGATCCGCAAGCCACGGCAACGTGCTTCGCCGGTTGATTGTTGGGCCATGTGTACTCAAGCGACCGAGCCCGAACGGCGTTCGCGACTTTCTTCAGGAACTCGTCACGATCCATGGGTCGTTCAAGAGATCCAAAGCGACCAGCTCCGGAGTCCATTGTTTCGCCAATTTTTCGCAGTGGCTGAATCTGTTGCAGTCCCAGGCTCTCGGCCAACTGTTGATTAATCCCGCGGGCTGCACTGTCGAATGCGGTATGCGGGCTGTAAACGGCAATGCCTGCTTCAGCGAGTGCCAGCAGGATGCGACCTTCTTCGTTTGAGTCAGTGATTTTCTTCGCAGCGCGGAACAGTATCGGATGATGAGTGACGATCATTTGAACTCGTCGCTGGACGGCTTCAGCGGCCACCGGTGCAGTCAACGTCAGGCAAGTCATCATTCGTTGAACGGGTCGCGTTCTGCGGCCGAGCAATAATCCGACGTTGTCCCATGACTCCGCGAGGCTGGTCGGGGCAAGCTTTTCCAGATAGCTGCAGATCTCGAGGACTGTGGCCATGCAGAACCTTTTCGGCATTGTCCGTCAGATCCACAATGCCTGACAGTTTGTCGAGGTTCCGAATGGGGATCACAGACAACCGGAAAGGTAGTGCAAATCTTCTCAGCAGAATAGTGCGGGGCGACTATTCATTTGCCTGTTTTAATGCGAGCAATGTGGCTCGTTCCGGCATCGCTTTGTAGTGCGGATCCAGAGGATAACAGCCTGAGACAAGTCCGTTGCGAGGCGCGGTCGTGCAGTCGCTGAACGTGCGGCAGATTTTTTTTCGGCCCGGTTCGCGACCTGCTGAAACGTCCGCCGGAAGATCCGGATAGGACAGAACCATTCTTCCAAGCCCGATGGAGTCGGCCATTCCGGTGCGAATCACGGCCTGGCCCACATTCGGCAGCCATTCCTGAAGATACGAATAACCGGATCCCACGACGATCAGTTCCGGGACCTTTTTCTTTAATTCAGCTGTGGCCACGATCTGTCTGCAGACCCCGACCAGAGGATCTTCCGGCGGCTGATAGCCATCGCTGGGCGGAAACAAGGCTGGTCGTTGGATGTGGGGATTGTAGTAGGGGCTGCCGCATGTCGAACAAACGAGGTCAATGGACAAAGATTTGAGAAGTTCAAGGAATCGAACGGGCTCATTCAGATCAATGCCCTGCCCTGTTCCATCGCCGCCGAATGCATACCGATACAAATCGGTCGTTGTCGGTATGCCAGTACGTTCTTCAGTGGTGCCGGGCTGAAACGGCACGAAATCGAACACACTCAACCTGACACCAATTCCCAGTCCGGGTACTTCGGCCCGAATGCCTGTTGTTATTTCCCGGAGGAAGCGAGTTCGATTTTCGAAGCTGCCTCCGAAGTCCCCTGCTCTGTCGAACCCCGACAGCAGCTCATGTCCGAGATATCCGTGACAGTGCTTGATGTCGACCCAGCGATATCCGGCCTGTGCAGACAGTTTGGCGGCGGCGATGAAATCGTCAATCAGGCGACGCAGATCGTCATCGCTCATCATGGGCCCGTCATCATTGATTCCAAATTTTGCATCCAGAATCGGGTGCCGATAGGCGATTTGCGGTTCGAGTTTCTTTTTATCGAGAGGACGAGCAAACCGGCCTGAATGAGTGAGCTGCAATCCGATCAGTAAATCGTCCGTCGAGCCGATGTTCTCTCGATGAGCATTCTCAAGGATTTCTCGCAGTTCAATCAAATCGGGAAGTGTCTGAGCGTTGATGATCAATTGGTTTGGATTTGCTCGACCATCTGGTCGAACTGCAACCGCTTCTCCTCCCCAAATCAATTTGGCCCCGCTGAGACCAAAATTCTTCCACCTTCGTCGCGTCAAATCTGTTGGACGTCCGTCCGTAGTGCCATCCCAACCTTCCATCGGCAGAATGCACCAGCGATTTCCGATGGGACCACAGACAGAGTTCAGCGGCTGCTCAAGTATGCTTTCGGGGCCACTTTGGACGGTCTCGTCAAACGGCAGGTTGAGGTTCAATTCCTGCAGGCGTTCCCGGAACTGTGCTGCGGTTTTGAATGTGGAAACACGAGGGTAAGCCATGGACAGTTTCTCGACAGATGCATTACGAGACCAACAGCGTTACTCTAAATGGAAACTTGGGACGACTCCTACCGACAGGTCGCAGTGTTTTTAAAAAAGGTCCAGTATCGATTTGCGATGTTACGCTGTTCTTCCAGATCCTGTACTTCTGTTCGAGCACAATTCATGACAAATCCATCGCTGTTTTCTGCCCTCACAGTATGTGCTGTGCTGAGGTTTTCTTTGGCGTTGAGCGCTGCCGTTACGAACTCTGACGAACAACCTATTGCCGAGAAGAAATCCACCGGGGCCCCTGCTGATCCGCAACATCGAGAGACGTGTGTAAAGGTCTTAAAACCGCTCGGAGTTCTCGTTGGCGAATGGAAAGGTGTTGGTCAACCGCGACGAGGTTCAAATGTGGGAGCCTGGTCCGAGAAAGCTCATGCTGCCTGGAAGTTTGATGAAAACCAATCAGGATTGCTTCTGAGCTTTGATCCCGGCCAGCACTATAAGTCAGTTGTGTTTTCGGTGGCGGAAGATGCCGTGACACCAGAATTATTTCTGATGGTAGCCGAGGGCCGGGCGATTCAGCTGAAGCGAAATGATGAGTCTGCTTCTGGCAGGACTTCCGCCAAGCCTGCAAAAGATGTCGCATGGGTGTTTGAGTCATCTCCAGACGCATTGCCTCAAACTCGCTGCACAGTTCGTGTCATCAGTGATATTCGTGTCGCAATGTTATTCGAAGAGAAGCAAACAGTTCAGGCTTCTTATCGTCGGCTTTCAGAAATCGGGCTGACTCGCGCGGGCGCGAGGCTGGCAAGTGGCAATACGGGCGAGCGACAATGCATAGTGACCGGCGGGCTGGGCACGATCAAAGTCAGCCACGAGGGAAAGACTTACTTCGTTTGCTGTGAGGGATGTCAGCAGGCATTTGATGCCGATCCCGCCGGCACGATCGCTGCCTATCAGGAACGACTCCGGGAAGCGTCGAAAAAAGAAGCGTCGAAAAAATAAAAGGCAATCTTCTTTTTGTGCCGCGATTCCAGCGGGCGCTCAGGATCAACCGCAGTATCACTGCGAGCAAAGAAAAACGGTCAGAGCCATCATCGAGAGAGGCGTCTGACCGTTCTGGTTGGCTGAGAATTCGTGATTCGCTCTGATCAGTCAATGATCTTGCTGATTGGATATTCAACGATGCCTTTGGCTCCTGACTGCTTAAGCTGCGGGATAATTGTTCGGACCAGGCTTTCGTCAACGATTGTGTTGAGGGCGACCCAATCCGGATCGGACAGATGCGAGACAGTCGGTGTCTGCAGAGCGGGCAGCATTTTCAGAACCGCATCAAGGTTCCGGCGATGAACATTCATCATCAGCCCGACCTTGCCTTCGGCCTCAAGGCACGAATGCAGCATCAGGGCAATGTTATCGACCTTGGCCTTTATCCATGAGTCCGCATAGGACGTCCGATTAGCGATGAAGCGAGTTGTACTCTGCAGAACTTCGTCCATGATTCGCAGATTGTTGGCACGGAGAGAGCTGCCTGTTTCAGTCACTTCCACAATCGCATCGGCCAGCTTTGGAGGTTTTACTTCCGTGGCTCCCCACGAAAACTCAACGTGAGCTTTCACATGGTGACGTTCGAGGAATCGAGTTGTCAGACCAACGGCCTCGGTAGCAATCCGCTTGCCTTCCAGATCTTTCACCGTCTTGATCGGTGAATCTTCCGGTACACACAGAACCCAGCGAACTGGCCGACGACTGACTTTCGAAAATACGAGTTCGCAAACCTGATGAACGTCGGCGTTGGTTTCGAGAATCCAGTCATATCCCGTGATACCTGCGTCAAGAATTCCGTTCTCAACGTATCGCGCCATTTCCTGAGCGCGGATCAGCATGCACTCAATCTCCGGATCATCGACCGTCGGAAAATAAGATCGCGAGGCAAACTTGATGTTGTAACCCGCGCGGCTGAACAGTGCGGCAGTTGATTCCTGCAGGCTGCCTGCGGGTATGCCCAACTTTAGTACTCGACCAGACATTCGTCTAAACTTTCGTCATCAAATGAATTCGAGAAACGCGGAACCCGGATCAGTGCAGAAGAATTGTTCGGCAGGGGCTCGCGAGAAGATCTCTTACTTTTTGTAAACCGCATGAGGATCGAATACACGGTCTCCCTCAACCGCAAACTGCTGAGTTGTGGGGTCGATTTTGCGGAAGAAACAACTGCGGAATCCTTCGTGACAGGCCGCGCCACCAATCTGATTCACTTTGACCAGCAGCGTGTCTCCATCGCAGTCAAAATAGATGGCATGTAGTTCCTGAACGTTGCCACTTTCCTCACCCTTTCGCCAGAGTTTTTTGCGGCTGCGGCTGTAGTAACAGACACGACCCGTTCGCAAAGTTTCCTCGTAGGATTCTTTATTCATCCAGGCCATCATCAGGACGTCGCCTGTTGCGGAATCCTGTGCAATTGCCGGGATCAGTTCATTCTTCGAAAAATCGGGTCCAGTCAGTTCAGCCATAAGAAAACAACCACATCCAGACTACAAAATCGAAGGGCGACAACAGCCAGCAAGACGCCATGAGCGTCAATTCGGCTTTGAAAAATCCACCCTGACGCACAGGAGTGTCGACCGCCGAAGCCAAAAGAGTTCACTCACGATACCGTCCGAGGCGAGCGTTCTCCATCGGTGACACCCATCGACGGCTCGGAAGTCCGGAATTCCTGGAGATTTGGCCGGTTTGCTCGTTTCCCGAAAGGCCATTGATGCCGCCAAACCGTACTGAGCCAGCGGCAAAAGTTCCTGCGAACGAGATTTTGTCAGCTCGGCCCGGGACGAGGAACGCTTTTTCCGATTGCTGAGCCAGCGATTGACCTTATTTCAGAACAGCCTGTCCCGGTGCGCTGCTCAGGCCGGTTTTTGTCCGCCCAGCAGTTCGCTCAATTGTTTCGAGATTGCTCGAACCGGGGCGGCAGAAATCGTAGACCGTGCGGTCGTTGAGCGAAGCATTTCGAAGGAACCGATTCCGTCCGCGACCAGTGAGCTTAAGATCATAGCGGCCTGAGCTTCATCGGGTGCCTGCGGAGCAGAGAGTTGTGTTGCCTGACGAACGAAGAGAATGCCATTTCCCGCGCGGCCGAAGACTTCACAACCAGCCTCCTGAAGAACGCTCAGACAAGAGACGACTCGAGATGGCAAAGTGATAAGCCGTGCCAGCCACGGATAATCATTGTCTCCGGTTGCAGCACATTGGGCTGTTCGACAATAGAGCGGAAACACGTTGTCACCACTGGCAAGATGGCACCAGACGGCCGTGCCGGCAAGTTCTTCCTGCAACGTCTTATTCTGCCACTGACATGCGGCGAGTGGACCTTCAAAACCAAGGACCAGCAACGCCGCGGCATCTTTGCCGTGAGTTGATTCAGCAAGTTCCGGCATTGATGTTGCCAGCAGTCCTGATGTCGCCGAACGACCCAGCACGTCGAGAATGACAGGCGTCGTCGCGGTCAGATTGAGTCGTTCGAGGGCCGCTTCCAGATCACGCAGAGACCGAAATCCTGCGACCATGATTGATTGCTGCGCGGGAAGCGGTTTCAGTTTGAAGGTCAGTTGCGTGATTGTTCCCAACTGATTTCGCGAGCCAACCAGTAACCGGCACAGGTCGTATCCTGCGACATTCTTGACGACTCGTCCACCGGCATGAAAGACTCGTCCCGTGCCATCGACAGCTTCCACGCCAATGACGTAATCACGCAGTGAACCGTAGCCAAACTGTCGAGGACCGCAGATGTCATAGTCGACCAGTTCCCCAAGCGGAGTTTGTTCGTCGGCCACGTCGATCGGCAGTTGCTGGTTTTCTTCCCGGAGGATTGTCTGCAGTGTGCCCAAAGACATCCCTGCACCGACAGTGATCGTCATGTCACGTGCGGGGTAATCGACGATCGCGGAAGAAATCGCAGTGCCGGAGGCGGATTCAGAGTCGTGCATGTTCAGACTGAGAGAAACACCAGCGGCTCTTTCTGATCGGTTCCAAACCCAATGGTCGGACGCGAGGCCGCATTCTCCGGGAGTCTAATCATCGGAGCCGACCAAAGAAAGCGGCCCCTTCAGAGGGAAAATGAGTTAACGACGACTCCGAACATTCTGGCCGCAGAGATATCAGTGTACGGCATCAAGGGCCGGGATTCGTCCCTCATACTCGTCGTTACGGGCTTCATCCTGAATCTCCAGAAAACCCGCTCGCAGAGTACTGATGACGGATTCCGCAGTGCGCCAGGCTTCAGCAGATTCGATTCGGACCTGATCCAGGGCGAAGACAACAAGGCGAAGAACCTGAATCGGGAGTTCACCGCGCTGCAGATTCAGGCCTTCGGCGATCGCCAGCAGGGTTTTCATCGCACGTAGTTTGACAGCCGGCAACTCTGCACTGCGGTTCTGCTCAAGAAGACGGGCTCCATCACTGAGTGCCGCAACGGCCTGATCGTAAACCACGATCAGCATATCGACCCGTGTCCACGAGTAGCTCTGAACGGTTTTGTATTTTAAATGGGGATTCATAACTGTTACCCGTTACGGCCTGAGGTTTGACGCATGCCGTAATTACTGACTACTGATTTGAGGAAGGTTGGCCAGTTGTCCGCCCAGATAGGAGCTGGTTGCGTTAAGTTGGCTGATGGCTGTTTCGAGCGCCTGAAACTGTTTTCGAATACTCTGTTCCTGAAGGTCGAACAGTTTTGTCTGACGATCGATAGATGTCTGAAGACTCTTCAGTTGTCCGTCAAAGCCATCATCAACCGACGTCAGCAGACCATCCTCATTATTCAGAAGTTTCCCGAGGACCTGATCAAGCGATGAGGCCAGACCTCGCGAGACCGTAATTGTCCCTTCGGCACCGGCAATGACTTCCGACGAAGACAGAGTAATCTGAACCTGAAGGTCAGCCGTATTCTCATTGTCCGGGTCTCCGGTCAGGAGTCGACCCCGTCCAACCGCTGCTTCGGTTTTACCATTAACGATAAACGATCCGACAACGTCGCGTCCGTTGTCTTTAAGGCCGGCTGCGAGGCCAAGGTCAGCGATGGCAGTTCCGCTGATGATCTCCAGGTCAGAGGTCAGGCCGTACTTTGCTGATGTCAGGTGCAATGCTCCACTCGCAAGGGAGACATTGATTTCTCGAGCGGGAAATTCCTCGGATTCGTTGATGATTTTTTCTATGTGATCAGCAAGCTGTTGTGCCGTGTAAGTACCTTCATTCAACTGCACCGTCGCCGTCTTGCCATCGAGTTTGAGTTCCAGACTTCGGTTTGCAGAAGTGATGACGGTTGAACCGGCAACGGCTGCTCCAGTGATTGTCGCCTGTTCAGCCGCCTGACTGATGTCGATTTGATATCCTGAAGTGGAAGCCTGTGTTCGCGTGCTGCCAAGCACAAACGACATTCCTGAGTTTGTCGACTGCCCACCGAAGGAAAATAGTCGCTTCACATCGTCTGCGGTAACTCCATCGATGTTTCCATTCAGCGCGTTTTCCAGTTTGGCCTTGTCGAGGACGAGTGTGCCGGAATCATTGAATCTGATTCCCACCGTGGAAAGTCGATTAGCCAGAGGATTCGCGCCCGGCACGACATTTTGAACCGTCGTCCTGAGAGTCTGTTGAATTTTGGCGGCGCTTTGATTGCCGAGGAACAGTCCGCCCTCTTCCGAAGCCTCGTTGTATTTGGAATTTTCGCTGATGTAGTTCAGAACACCGTTGAAGGAGTCCACAAAGCTCTGAACAGCGGCGACCGCGGCGGAATTGTCCTTCGCGACTGTCAGCGAAACGGTTTCGCCGAGGGTAGGTTGCAGCAGATCGAAGCCGACTCCGCCAATCGCGTCTTTGAACTGGTTCGTGCTGCTCGTTACGGAGATTGCTCCAGCCCCGCTGCCAAGTGTTACCCGAGCATCGCTGGCGGCCTGTACCGGAGTTCCGAAATTAATCACCGGCTTAACTGAGGTACCACTGTCCGCTGCCAGGTTGTTTGTGACCGTGATCTGGTTGCTGGCTCCGGTTTTGCTGCTGCTCAGTAGAAGTCGATAAGGAGTTGTGCCGCCTGCTGAGTCTTTAACAACGGTCGCGCTGATACCGGTGCCCGAGGAATTAATCGCTGCGGAAAGATCGGAAAGGTTGTTATTGTTACCGTCAATTGTGATGGTTTTGGGATCGCCGGAGCCCAGCCGAATTTCAAATGTTCCCTGCGTGATCTCTGAATCGGTGTCGGCAAATCCCTGGGAGGCGACCTGATGGGCCTGAGCGGTTGCATCGATGGTCATCTGATAAACACCAGGAACGGCGGCGGCCGAAGCCGTTGCGGTAATCGCTTTATCGTCACTTGGCGTTACAGAAAGGCGTGTTAGAGGATTATTGGTATTTCGGCTCAGGGCGCCCGCGTCTGCACGCAGACTCAGGAGCCGAGATTCGACAGTCTTGAATGCAGCCTGACGCTGTTGAATGCCGTTCTTGCGCAGAGCCATCCGGTCCAACTGCTGCTGCTGAATCTTCAACAGGCCGGACACAATGTTGTCGGTGTCGATACCCGATACAACGCCATTAATATTGATTGCCATGCCAGATGCCCCCCGAGGAACTGGTTCGGAGAAACAGAGAATCGGCCAGACGGAATCAGAAAGAATCAGTTAACGGGAGCAGGCTCAACGCCTTCAAGTAAACCTCTATCGAGGTTTCAATGTTATACGGATTCCGGATCTGAACGAACTTGAGTTAATCAAGAAACGGTCCGACTGGGTACTGGCACTCCAGTTCCAGGCGGACCGTTCAGATTTTCTTACGTTACGGCGGATCAGATTATCGCAGCAGTGACAACACTGACTGTGGAATCTGGTTCGCGTTGCTCAACATTGAAGTGCCAGCCTGAACGAGAACCTGACCCTTCGTGAAGGCTGCAATTTCAGACGCGAAGTCGGTGTCACGAATGACGGACTCGGCGTTAACAGTATTCTCGAGAGTTGCTCGCAGGTTGTTCGCGGTTGATTCCAGAGTGTTGCTCTGGAAGGCACCTAGTGCACCTCGCAGATTTGTCACATCATCGATCGCGGCATCAATCACTTCAAGCGCGTCCTGAGCCTTGGTCGCAGATGTAACTTCAATTTCATTCAGGTTGGAGAACTGATTTCCAACAACGCCCAGTCCGAGGCCATTTGGATTCACTTTCTGAATCGCGATATTGGCGGTCTGGTCCTTATTGGCACCAATCTGGAAGACCAGAGAGTTGTCAGTGACGGTCAGGTTGCCCTGAGCACCAGTGACGGTCTCGAAGGCGTTTGCACCCGTGCCTGCTGCGAACGACACTGACAGACCCTTTGCTACCCCTGAATTCGCTGTCAGGACGCTACCAACTCCTGTGAAGCTGGTTCCGTCGATTTCTCCAATGACGTCGATACCTGTGTCTGTTACTTCTGTTGTGCCGAATCCACTGCTGTCACCAGCAGCAGCCACGTTGGAAACGACAGTCATTGACTGAGCTGATCCAAACGCTTCCGAATAAAGACGTGTTGCACCACTGTCCACGTCAGCAATGACGCCGGTCTGAGCGGTGAATTCATTGATACGATTGACGACCTGTGCCTGAGACATGCCCGCTGTAAGAGAAATACTGACGTCATTGATCGTCAGGATCTCGTCAGCTGCCAAAGCCGTCGTCTGAGCTGTACCGGATGTCGCAGAATCCACCAGGGCTCGTTCGCCAACAGTCGTCACTTCGACGGAATACGTGCCAGCGGTTGTCGTTGATGTCGCCTTCAGGAAGGTGACATCGGCGTCTGTTGCGGTTCCGGTGATCCCGGCCGATCCGTCAAGCAGTTTCTTTTCGCCGAACTGCGTGTTGTTGGCGATTCGGTTGATTGTATCGAGGGCATTGGTGATTTCCGCCTGGTTGGCTGCCAGAGCGTCATCGTCATTTACACCGCTATTCGCACTGTCGATCGCAAGAGTTCGCACTTTCACAAGCAGTGAGTTGATTTCGTTCAGAGCACCTTCAGCCGTTTGCACAACTGAGGTTGCCTTTTCCGTGTTGTCGATGGCCTGATTCAGACCAGCAATCTGAGCGCGATGTTTTTCTGAAATGACGAGCGCTGCCGGGCCATCGGCACCACGATTGATTTTCAGTCCGGAAGATAACTTCTCCACAGACTTTGCGACGCCCATCGACGCTTTGTTCAGATTGTGCTGAGCAGTGATCGAAGTGACGTTGTTTGCGACTGACAGACCCATTTTCAATTCCTTCTTCGAAAGTTCTGCAAGCCCTATCCCGCTCAGCGGTGATGAAGACTCGCATCAAGGATGTAAGAAACCAGCTGTGCTTTCAGCAAGAAGAGCCACATGCAGCCTGGCCTGAAGAGGCCCGGAAGACCGAAGCAACACATAGTCCCCCTGTGTCACTTCAAGACAGAAAGCTTCTCTAAGCATCCTTGCCCAGAATTGCTGCTGCTGTTTTCTCAGCCGCAGTACGAGTCAGGTAATCGCCTCGTTGCATTCTCACTTTCGCCGTCTCAACAACGTCGGCTCGGACATCACTGATTCCGTCAAGCTGACGTGTCAGTGATTCCAGCTCGTCGCTGCCAACAACCCCCTCGGCATCGTTTTCCCGAGACACAGAACCCTGCGAACCACTCTTCACACTGCCGCCTGCAATCCAGTTCGGACGTGGCGCCCCTGCACTGCTGACATTGTCGAATCGTTGTACTTGCATGGCCTTGTCTCCCGGTGAGAAACCTGATTCAGACTCACTTATCGAAGCGTCCAGCAGAAACTTGCGAAGAAATTTTCTCTCAACCTGCCCTGAGGCTCAGACGATGAGGTTGGAACAGTTGTATCGATTATGCCGACACCGGGGTTCGCGCAAGAGGTTGCTATCGTGTCTGATCAGCAAAAAAATAAAGGAATTCCCGCCATACTGCGGCAAATGATTATGCTGTCCCTTGTCGCGGGAACCTCTGCGTTGGGGGCGTCTGTCGCCATCTACCTGCAGTCCGATAAAACTCCCGCAGACGAAGAAAAACACTCAAACGCGGGGGCTGGCTCGCATGAGGAGTCGAAAAGTTCTCATGCCAAAAATGGGGATGAGTCCCATTCGGAACTCGATCCACCCGAGCCGACCTCAGACGGTCACGACGAACAATCGTTGACGTCGCACGATCATTCAGATGATTCATCTGCAGCGAAGACATCTGACGCAGAAACTTCAGTTCTTCGAACAAGAAGTCGCAGGACATCGTCAGTTCCTGATGCCGATCAGCACGAATCCGGAGCTAACGTCGCCAGCCCCTTCGATGAGTTTGTCTCAACGAAAACGAACAGAGATCCCCATCACTCCCCCGATAATGACGCGGAAATCGCAGCTCATGCTGATCGGGCCAATGGTCATTCTGAAGACGATCCCTTCAGTGTTGAGAACCTCGGGTTTGGCCCTGTGGAAGATTCCTTCCGCGACGAATCCTCCGGAGAGAAATTGCATCCTGCCAACGATAGCCTGAGCCCATCGAACCATGGAGAAGAGCATCACGTCGCAGGGGGATCGGAAACGTTGTCGAGCCCAGCTTCCTCTGAATACGGACGTAACTTCAAGCCCGCAGGAAATACTCGCCCGCGCGATGATCATGCGGGTGACTCTTTGCACGGAGCAGCATCCGAGCACGGACCAGAAGACGCTGTCGCACACGACGATCAGCATGAGGCGGAACTGCACAGAGATGAGCTGAGCGATCCGGATCTTCACAAGACTGCGTCCACAAAGGAGAAGCGGATTGCGGCTGATCACGGGGATTCTGCGGATCCGTTTGCAGCCTCCGAAGCCAACGCCCACCTATCGCCTTCACAGCATGAACGAGTGACCAAGCAGGCGGTCAATATGATGGCGGTTGCTGACGAAGAGCTGGCCAGCGGCGATTATGTGCAGGCAATGCAACACTACCAGACGTTGCGCCAAAAGTCAGATGGTGTTCCAGGAGTGGCAATTCTGTTCCGCCTCGCACTGTGTGCGGAGGCTTCTGGTCGTCATGCGGCCGCGATCGAAGCGTATCGCCGAATATCCGGAACGCAGTCAGATCCCGCCTGGGCTGGTGTCGCTCGTTACGGAGAAGCTCGTTGTCTTTCCGCTCTGAAGAAGCATCAGGGTTTGCAGGCTGATTTGCTGCGACGAGCCATTCTGGATGAAACCGAGTTTCTTCCCACAGTGCGAGGGGAAGTGCTGCATCTCATCGGACGAGATCTTTGGAGGGAACAGTCGAAAGTCGCCATTACGGACCTTCTGGACGATCAAACTCTGGTCGTACCGGAATGGTCTGCGGACCCCGGTCGACTGCTGGATGAGCTGCCGCTTTTGATTCATGAAACGCCGGTGAAAGCCGGTCCGACTGAGTTCCGCGTAATGAATCTGAAAGCCGAATCTCCCGAAGAGACAATTGTGCGGCTCAATTGCGGCACAACCCGTTGCGAGCTTTTGCTGCGCAACCTGATTCGATGCTGCAAATACGAAGTTGAAATATCAGAACAGGCTGCTCAGGCTCTGAGCGGACGAACACAGCAGGTGCATGTCACAGAACAGAATCTGGCGATGCTGCTGGATGGGATTACGATTTCTGCGGGTGTGGCATGGACTCGAAACGGGGCCATGATCAGCATCCTGCACCCTGAAGAGATGTCCCCGGATGAATTGCGGCGGAGTCGCCTGGCAGCAGCAGAACGAATTCTCCGCGCGGCGGTTATGGAGATCCCCGGATCTCTTCAAGCCGGACATAGTCGCCTTGCTTTAAGTACTCTGCTGTTTGAACAAAAACGGGCCACCGATGCGGTGCAGTTTCTTCAGGTGCAAATGGAATCATCGCCTCGATCAATCGTGGAAACGGAGGCCGCCTTCAATTTGGGTAAGTGTCTTATGCTTCTCAATCAGCGGGATGAGGCGATTGAGGCGTTCCTTCGCAGTATCGACTCATCCGGCGGCCTCGCGGATGTTCGAATTGCGGCCTACATTTTTCACAGCCGAATGCTGCTGGAAGACAATCACGGCAAACGGGCGATTCAATCAATGATGCGTGGTCTTTCGATGAGTGAAGGATCGTCTCTCGAGCCGCTGGCCGCAATTCATCTGGCCAGTCTCTATCTCTCACTGGGTAATGCTCAGGGTTGCAACTCTGTATTGATGGAGCGGCGCGAAAGTCTGGTAGATGGCCCCGGACGTGAAGGGGCCGCATTTCTCTCAGCACTGTCACGTTTCCGAGCGGCCGTGCTGGCAGATCGCCGAGAACGCGAAGGAGCTGCAGTCGTCTCAGCACTGACTGAATTTGACGCTGCGAAATACTGTGGTGGTCATTGGCCGGTGCTGGTCGCGTCTGCCTGCGAAGAGTTGGGACTGTCACAGGAATCTGCGGAAGCCTATTCACTGGCTCTTCGCAAATTGCCTCAATCACAGCTTCGAAATCAGACGGTGTTGAAGCTGGCGTCGCATTATCAGGCAGACAACCAGCTTGAAAAGGCGAGAGTTCTGCTGGCAACGCTGTCTTCATCCGAGACCGATCAGTTGGCAGTGCAGGCTCGACTGCGTTCTGCTGAGTTGGCACTAGAGCAGCGAAGACCGGATGAGGCCATTTCAGTCTGTCGACTGCTTATGGAGTCAGACAAAACGTCAAAAACACAACGGGCCTCGCTTCGTATCATGGGACAGGCCTACGAACTGAAAGAGGATCATCAGGCTGCGATCTATTGTTTCTCCGGAATGTTGCCTGATTCAGAATCACCGCTTGAAGCGGATCCGGACCTAAACAATTTAGAAACGACAGGAGGGCACGAGTGATGAGTGCCTTCGATCGAAGTTTACGCTCGTTCCCAGTCTCTGCGGTCCTGTTGAGCGGAATCCTCGCCGGGATTGCAGGATCAGACTCTGATTCTGTCTCAGCGCAGGAGAGTCCGGTGACGGGTTCAAGCTTTTCGACAGCGACTTCCGTCCACGACGACAAGCGAGTGACGAATGCGGTTTTACAGAACTCGATGAGTGAAGCTCGATCATTGGGGGAGACCCAACGTGGCTGGAAGGCAGCTAATGGAAAGTTGGCATCGCGAGCTGACGGTGTTGTGAGTCTGCAATCTGCGGATGCCAGACGTGGTGCGCCCGTTGCCAGAAGTCGCAGGTCGAAACCTGCGACGGTGCCGACCCCAGGTCCCGTGTTTATGGTCTCTGCCGGTCGGCCAGTCATACCTCCAGTGCCGGAACCCGTCAGGGAGAATGCCGGGCCGGAAGATCTGGAAGCTGTCGAACTGGCTCCAGTCGAGCCACCTTCTACTCCGGCTACTCCGGAAAAGTCTGCGTCTGAACCATCACTTACCGAACTGCCCGCACCGGAGCCGTCGGCTGCAGACGTAATCCCCGGGCAGCAACCTGCTGCCACTGTAACGCCCCCTCCCGTTGCACAGGCGCCCGCATCGAGTCAAGATACTTCTGATCGACCAGTCCTCTCCGCGACTGAGCGATTCAAACTCGCTCTGGAAGAAGAGCGGCGACGAGTGCTTGCCGAGCAAGCTGCGGCCAAGGAAGAGACGCCCGTGCTTCCATCATTGGACGGCGGGGCTGTTGATATGGCTCCCGTTGAAGATATGCCGCCGGAACAGTTGCCGTCTCAGGATGATCTTCGGGAACCTTCAGAAATCCCGATTGACGATCCCGAAATGAGGCTGCAGGATGAAAAAGCCCGCAGATTCATCCGACTCAAACAGCAGCTTATGCAGTTGAAGTCACAACTTGAACAACCAGTGGCGACCGATCCATCTGAATCGCAGCCCCCTTCGGCCGATAAGCTACACAGCGATCCTCAGGAAAGCCACGCTGCTCCGGATAAAGAGTCGGGACTGGATGGGCATTCTGAAGAACTACTGCCACCAGTTGATGGGCAGGAGTCTCCCGAAACCAGCCACCCTGAAACGGAAGGCCATGCGACGGATCATGGTGATCATGGTCCAGCGCCCCATGATGCCTCTGGACAAAGTGATTCGGCAGATGCTGTAACGGGACATCCGGCAGCACCGCATGACCATGATCCTGAGAATGGAGGACATGAGTCCGATCTCAACGCGGGTGAGCCGTCGGCCAGCGAAGACGGCCATCAGACGAAGAACTCGCATATTGAATCCGGAGCTAATGGACATTCAGCGACTGAGAATGCTCGTCATGCTGCATCGGAACACGCTGTAGTCCATGGTCCAATCGATCGATTGGGACTGGCCAATAACTTGTACGCGGTTGGGGAATACCAATTGGCGATGAAAATGTATGAACAGACAGAGATGGCAGAGTTGACCGCGCAGCAGCAGATCTGGACGGACTACCAGATGGCGAACTGTCTTCGTCGAATGGGACGAAACGCGGAGGCGTCAAATCGCTATCGACGAATCGCAGATCAGCCGGAAGCAGGATGGCTGAGTGAACAGTCTCGCTGGTGGGTCGATGTGCTGGAGCAGATTCGCCAGCTTCAAAGTTCGCTCGAAGAGGATGCCGGGAATTCCGAGGAGAACCTTCAAAGTCCGTTTGCGGGTGTTCAACGCGACAGCGATTCATCGGGCAATGTCACTGGCCAATCCGGCTCGAAAAAATCTGGTTCAGGTTCAACCAAATCCGGCTCAACGAAGTCCGGAAAAGGATCCCAGCCATCCGGAAGCAACAATGACGACGCGCATGGACCATCCGCGACTTCGTCTTCAAGCCAGACATCTTCCCGCACAGGGAAGCCTGCTGAGGAACGCATCACGCATTTTGCACCTGCGGTAAAGGAGCCAAAGCATGGTGAACATTAGAGACAATCAGAACTCTCGACTGAATACTTCTGGCAACATGACTGAGCCCGAACGAGAACTGCAGGCTTGTGTTAAGGAACAGAGCGTCGTCTTTGAAGCGGCCGTAGGTGTGATTGAGCGGCTCGAAACTGCGGCAGTTCAGCGAAATCTGGGCAATCCGGACGCCGTCGGTCAGCTTCAGAAATCGCTGGAACTGGTTGTGGCCGCCCAGGAACGGGTGTCTGCGGCTTACTCACGATTCACTCAGGGGAAAGGGACTTTGACCACGGACCTTCGGACAACGCTGGGACGTCATGAAGCTTTGTTGAAAGCTCTTATCAGTCGAATCGATCAACTGCAGCACACGTTTGAAGACGTTCGGTCTGAACTGATCCCTCAAATCGATGCAGAATCCCGCCAGCGAAATATGCAGGTGGCGTATCAGAAGTCCATGAGATCTCTCTGACTCGCCTTTTCTCCTCACAATTGCCGTCTGATCCTCTCACTCTTCACCATCTGATGCAAAATACTCATGCTGATTTTTGAATCATCTTCGATGCATGACACACTGGCACGAGCCCGCCGTTTTGCACGTTCGTCCGGGACAGTGCTGATCTCCGGGGAAAGCGGAACCGGGAAGGAATTGCTGGCTCAATACCTGCATGACAACAGCCCGCGCGCGTCGCGTGCCTGCGTCCGTGTCAATTGCGCTGCCTTTCATGATGGGCTGGCAGAGAGTGAATTGTTTGGTCACGAACAGGGAGCGTTCACGGGTGCGTCTCGCAGGCATGACGGATTCCTGCACGCTGCCGGTGATGGTACTTTGTTTCTCGACGAAATCGGAGAACTGCCCCTGCCAACACAGGCTAAGTTACTACGAGTCCTGGAGGCTCAGGAGTATCTGCGAGTCGGCAGTACTGAAGTTCAGCGGATGAATGCTCGGATCATCGCAGCGACAAACCGGGATCTCAGAAAAGAAGTCGCAGCCGGGCGGTTTCGTGAAGATCTGTTTCATCGCCTTGATGTCCTCTCGCTGCGATTGGCACCGCTTCGAGAACGAACCGAAGATATTCCGGTGCTCGTCAATCATTTTCTGAAGTTGTTCGGTCAGGAAAATGAGACTCCTGTGACTGCCGTGAGTGATGTGTTGATGCCTTCGCTGATGAATTTCGAATGGCCGGGAAATGTCCGACAGCTTCGCAATGTGATTCATCGTGCGTGTGTCGAGTCCGAGACCAATACAATTTGCCGACTGGATTTTGGAGTCGGCTCAGAGCTTCGGATCGCTCCGCAGACCAGCCTTTCCGGCATTGCGACGGCGGAGTTGCCAGGCGGATATCAGAATATGCCGTTGGAAGACATTGAACGATTTGTAATTCTGTCCCGCATCGAACGATGTCGCGGGAACAAGACAGAAGCGGCCGCCGAACTGGGTGTCACCGCAAGAACTCTCCGCAATAAACTGGCCCGCTGGAATGAGCTTAAAAAGGTCAGTTGAGTCGGCCCCTGAGCGAGGCCAGGTCTGACAGGGAACAGCATGCCACCAGATTGTGCTAAGCTCTGCTGGCGAATAACAAAGCTCGATTTGTTCTCTCAGACCACTGGAAGATTGCCTCTGCCTATTTGTGATGAAAAAGGCTCTGGTCACTGTGAGCCTTGGCGTTTCGGTTGATCTTTGAACGGTTCAGATTCCCCCGGTTGTGAATGAGTCGAACCGAGGGATGCCGAATCGTTCGTCAACGTTGTCCGTCCGGGGGCATCGTTCGCGGAGATTTGCTTCTGAGTTCGACGGAACACTTCAATTCCGATTCGAAACTGCGAAACTCCGTGCTGCGGGGGTGCAGATTGACGACCAGCCAATTTTCACATTCTGCCGGAGCCTGGAATTACTCGATTCGTTCGGTGTCGTCGTGCTCGCGTTGAACCGATCACGCGTCAGTGATTCTGAGATTCGCAGCTTGCCACGGAAGAAATCGTGAGCCAGTTCTTCTCCTGATGGCTGTTGGACCGTAAAGGTCGGACCGGCTCTGGCGAGGAATTCCGCTTGCCTGGTTTCCTCCGGGAATTGCCCAATCAGGAACTCAACGAGTTAGCGCGACATTCCATGACCCAGAATTGCGAAGATACTGTGACGCCAGAAGTACTGGCTGAAATGGTCATTATGGGGACCGGGACAAGTATCGGAGTTCCGGTCGTTGGTTGCCGGTGTTCAGTTTGCCTTTCAGACAATCCCCGAAATCGTCGCATGCGATCTGGTGTGCTGATCAGAACACCGCAGGGAGAAATGATTATCGATGCCGGGCCGGAGCTGCGCATGCAGTTGGTTCGAGAACGAGCGACTCTGATTCGAGCGGCCATCTTTACGCATAGCCATGCCGATCACATCATGGGCATTGACGATCTGAGGATTTTTGGTTTTCAACTGGATGATTCTGTTCCGTTGTACTGTGAAGAAGGTGTTGAAGAACAAATTCGGCAGACCTTTTCGTATGCGTTCTCCGATCCGTCAACACATGCGCACAAGTACGCGGCACCTCGGC
Organism: Planctomycetales bacterium; assembly: GCA_026400835.1. Classification (GTDB taxonomy): domain Bacteria; phylum Planctomycetota; class Planctomycetia; order Planctomycetales; family Planctomycetaceae; genus SXXK01. The sequence goes on from JAPLOA010000069.1 coordinate 42,946, forward strand.
TGAGGTTCGAGCGAATTACTGAGGGGCAGGATTTTTCTTTGTTGGGACTGGATATCCGTACGATTCGCCTGAAGCATGGAGAACTGCCGATCCTGGGGTTTCGCATTGGCAACGTCGCTTTTTGTACCGACGTTTCCACAATCCCGGCCGACAGTCGCGAGCAATTGAGAAATCTGGATGTGCTGGTGCTCAATACTCTGCGTCACAAGCCTCACCCGACCCATCTGCATCTGGATGCGGCGCTGAATCTTATTCGCCAGTTACAGCCCCGCCAGGCTTATCTGACTCATATGTCCCACGAACTGGACTACGACGAACTGCTTAAGGAACTGCCCCCCAACGTCGCTCCGGCATACGACGGACTGCGCATCGCAATTTCGAAGTAGAGTGCGTTTGGAACGCGAAGAGTCCGGTTTGTACGGCTTGCCCTGCACAATGGATTGCATGAAGAAAACAAGCGTTTAGAGCGGGCAGCAGTCCCAAAGGCAATCGCGTCACTAATGCCGACGATCATGCATGTGGTCGTGATCATGCATGTGATCGTGGTCATGCATGTGATCGTGGTCATGCATGTGATCGTGGTCATGCATGTGATCGTGATCATGCATGTGATCGTGATCATGCATGTGATCGTGATCATGCATGTGATCGTGATCATGCATGTGATCGTGGTCATGCATGTGATCGTGATCATGCATGTGGTCGTGGTCATGTTTCTGATCGCCCGGCCGTTGTTGCATTACACGAGTCGGCTGCGATGCGTAAGCGGACTCTGCGGCGCGATAGATATCGGAAAGAGGAACGCTTTTCTCACGAGCAATCCGAGCGCAGTCTTCAAACTCCGGGGAAAACGTTGGTTGCATTCCCGTTCGCCACGCTCGCTTGCCGCTGACTTTGCCCCACGGCGTTGTGACCTCCACGAAATCGCGTTGCTGAACGCTTCGCTGAATCTGCAGACAGCGAATGCCCAATGTCCCCGTCTCCGTGAACATGATGTCTTCGCACCGAGCTGCCTTTTCAGGCCGGCAAAGTACGCTCAGAATCACGCCCGGGCGATCCTTCTTCATTTGTACGGGTGTGACATAAACATCCAAAGCACCGACGGAGTTCAGCCGTTCGCGAACATGGCCAATGATCTCTCCGGAGACATCATCGAGATTGGTCTCCAGCAAAATCACCTGTTCCGTATGTTCCGGAACGATCGCTGTTCCCACAAAAATGCGGAGCACATTAGCTCGCTCGGGGAAGGTCTTTGTTCCACAGCCGCAGCCGATTGCTTCGATCGTCATCGCCGGCATGGGGCCGAAGCTGGAAGCCAGAGTCTTCGCGATGGCCGCGCCGGTGGGAGTCGTCAGTTCGGACTCGATTGGCACGTCGGCCAGAGGAATGCCCTTCAGAATCTCGGCGGTTCCCGGAGCAGGGATCGGGCAAATTCCATGGTCGATTTTGACGAAACCGCGGCCGGGCGGAATCGCATTACAGATCACTCGATCAATACCCAGCAGATCAAACGCAACGGCCACACCCACGATATCAACAATCGAATCGATCGCACCGACTTCATGGAAATGAATTTGTTCGACCGTGGAACCATGAACGCGAGCTTCCGCTTCAGCAACCGCCAGGAACATCTGCAGAGCGAGTTGTCGCTGGCGAGGCGTCAGCGCGGATGCCTGCTCCACAATCCGCCGAATGTCGGTGTAATGGCGGTGAGCATGCTGTTCCGGATGATCGACCAGCACATGCAGCGATCGAAAGCCGCCCTTGATCACGGTCTCGATACGAACCACCACATCCGGAAGATTCAGCGAAGCGACAGCCGCGCGGACTTTATCGGCATCAGCACCCGCATCAATCAGGGCCGCAAGAGTCATGTCTCCACTGAGACCGGTTGCGCATTCAAACCAGGCGATTCGCATGAGTATTCTTCGCAGGAGAAGCAAAAGCAGAGAAGCAGAAAGTCTGATACGGAAAACGCCCCCGAGTTTTGCTCGGGGGCGTTTTGATTATAGCAGCGAAACGCTCGATATTCCTGCGAGCGATTCTGAAGTCCTACAGCAGCTTGCTGATCGGAGTTCCATCATGAGCCACTTTGAACGGTCGACCGGTTGGTGAGTGAACGATTTCGGCCAATGGCAATCCCAGTGCCGTTGCAATCGTGGCATTGAAGTTGGCTGGAGCGACGCCGTCCTGATCGACCGCATGTCCTGCGGCATCGGACGTGCCGTAGAACTGTCCGCCCTTGATGCCGCCGCCGGCCAGCATTGATGAGAAGACTGCCGGATGATGGTCACGGCCCGCGTTGTAGTTGATAACGGGTGATCGTCCGAATTCCGTCGTCAGAACGACCAGAGTTTCATCAAGCAGACCTTTTTCGTCGAGGTCTTTCAGGAGATTTCCGACAGCCTTGTCGAGGATTCCGGCTCGTGCAGGAAGAGTTCCGCCATTGTAAATATTGGCGTGCATGTCCCAGCCACCGCAGGTCACTTCGACGCAGCGGACATTGTTCTCAATCAGGCGGCGAGCCAGCAGACAACCCTGGCCGAAAGGATCTCGACCATATCGATCGCGGTCGGCATCTTTCTCTTCTTTCAGATCGAAGGCCTTCAGTTCACCGCTGGACAGCAGTGTGGTAGCTTCGGTGTAGAAGTCGGTATAGGTCTGAACTCGACGTTGCTTGAAGCGATCACGGAATTTCTTGTCGAAGGCGTCGATCAGTTCAACACGCTTACCGAAAGACTCGGCGGTCAGATAGGCCGGTGTCGTTGTATTTTCGAGGCCTCGATTCGGATCACCAATCGGCAACGGGCTGAAGGTTGGATCAAAGAACCCTGCACCAGGATGACGAGCCGGCGCGCTGATCAGAACGGTGTCCGGAAGAGATTTGCTTTGTCGTCCTTTGAAATGCTGAATCCATGGCCCGATCGATGGGTGTCGCTCGGTTGCAATTTCTTCGTAACTCGTTCGCATCAGATACTCACCGTCTTCGTGGTCGCCGGTGAGTGTGTACATCGAACGAATCGCTGCAATCTTATCGAACTGAGTCGCCAATGTGGGCAGAAACTGGCTGATCTGCAGACCCGCGACATTGGTGGCAATACCTTTGGTTTCACCCTGATTCTCGTGACCTGGCTTAAGGTCAAAAGTATCAAGGTGCGTCATGCCACCATTCATGAACAGGTAGATCAGCCGCTTTGCCTTTCCCCCTGCACTATTTGCGACTTGAGCAGCGCCCACAGCACGATCAAGATTGGGTAACAGGCTGACACCCAGGGCAGACTTGGCCGCGTATTCAACAAATCGACGACGGCTCAGACCATCAAGTTTGGGAAGCAGGTCTCTCATTTCGATCGGTTCTTCTTGCAGGGGTGAAGATCAGAAAGATTCGTGGGCAAACGCCGTGGAGGGAGCAGCCGCTGTCAAATTATGACCGGCCGAAGTTCAGAAAGGGCTACTGAATGAACAGAAACTCGCGAGTGTTCACCAGTGACCAGATGACGTTGCCGTAACCTGGCGCTCCGTTGTCATTGACTTCCTTCACTGCGAGAGCCAGTTCTTCGGTGTCAGGTTCACGATTCAGAATAGTCAGGAAGATTGATCGAATGCCGTCGTTGATCGACTTCTTCTTCATGACCGTATTGTAAATCGTCGAATTGCTTTCCAGCAGCATGTGCGAGATCGGGCCGTTGAACATAAACAGAACCTGAGGAACCGACCCCATCGTCGAAGAGGCTGAAATCAGTTCTCGATCAGACTGTCCAAACATTCGCAGGAAGTGACTGGCTGGAACCGGCGAAGGAAGCTCAGAAGCCCGAGCCAGCAGTACACCTTTATAAATGTGTTTCTGCTGCCACTTGCCAACACTGCCATCAACCTGATTGCCCATCGAATCGGCGGCTAAAAGATCCGGAGCTTTCACCGATGTCAGGTCAACACCGATGACATCTGTTCTAAGCGTTGCCGGCATTTCGCGGTAATCATCAGGGACCGCCAGAGTCAGGAATGAGTCCCAAACCTGCTCGGCCGTCATTCGACGCAGAACGGGGCCGGAGAAGTGATAGGTTTCCCCTGGATTGACCTCTTCGACGCTGACCTGACGCTGATAGGTTTCTGTGTTGTAAATGACGCGGAGATACTCCTTCATATCGAAGTTCAGCCGCTTCATTTCCGCTTCAAGGAACACCATCAGTTCCGGGTTCTCGGCAACAGTCGTGTCCATCATGTCGTCGACCGGCTCGATCTGACCAATTCCGAAAGCCTGCTTCCACAGTCTGTTGGCGATTGTGAGAGCAAACCGAGGATTCTCTTTGGCGGTCAGCCAGCGAGCGAAAGCCTGTCGAGGAGTTTCGCCCTTCTTGATTTCTGCAGAAGCCCCAAACAGCGATTTTGGCTCAACGACATCACCGGCTTTGGCATTATCGTACTGGTAGTCCTTCGGCAGAGTGATCTTTCTATCGACCTGATCGTTGACCATCATCATATTGATGCTGATCAGTCGATCGAAGCGATAGTTGTTATTGCGGCGATCTTCTTCTTCCTGCTCGATCATTGCATATTCGGTTTGCAGACGATCGTCGGGATTGCTTTCCCAGTATCGCTTGTCACCGCCATTGGTGCTGGTCAACGTTCCGTAAGTGAACGCCGCCATCTGATAGAACTCCTTTTGAGTCCACCGGTCGAATGGATGGTCATGACATTGAGCACAACCGATGCGCGTTCCCAGGAAGATGCGAACGGTATTGTTCATGTTGTCCAGAGGCATGCTGGCATCGCGCTGCATGTAACCGGTGGCAGGATTCTTCCAGATCAGTCCTTCCGCCGTCATCATCTCGTGCACCATCTTGTCCCACGGCTTGCTTTCTGCCAGAGACTGCTTGATCCACTGACGATAAGGTTCGCCACGAACAGTTCCGTTGAGGTTGTCGGTGTAGCGAAGAATGTCGGCCCAGTAGTTAAAGCTGTGGCTGGCATAACCGTCACTGCTGAGCAGTTCATCAATCAACAGCGTTCGCTTGTTCGGGTCGCTGGATGTCAGGAACTTACGAGTCTGGTTATACGTTGGGATGGTTCCAGTGACATCCAGATAAATTCGACGCAGGAACTGCTCATCGGTGGTTCTTGCATTGGGTTTGACCGCTACTTTTTCATAGTTCGCGGCAATCAGTCGATCAATCTCCTTCGCCGACTTCAACATGGTCGCTCGCTTTTCAGGAGCAACGGCTTTCGATTTCACGACAAATGCAGGAGCTTCTTCTTCCTTCTTATTGTCTTTCTTTTCGGCCTTCTTTGGAGGAGCCGTCAGCTCTTTATACTTTGCGTTGTCGGCCGATGCTTCCTTGGTTAGTCCCAGATTCTTCAGAGCCGTATTGCGTCCGGAATAGGCTGATGCCAGTTTCGAATCCAGTTCGATCGCCTTTGTGAAATCTTCGCGGGCTTTGTCGTATTCCTTCCGGCCGTTGCGAGCATAGCCGCGAGAGCTATACGCCAGGGCGTTCTTTTCCTGCAACCGGATCGCTTCGTCGAAGGAGGCGACTGCCTTGTCGAAGTTACTTTGCTCCAGCTCCGCAAGTCCGCGAACGTAATGAACTCGTCCGGAATGTGGATTTGCCTTTAAAGCTGCATCCAGATCGATCATTGCTTTGGGCAGATCACCCGCCATGCCATACAACAAGGCTCGATCACACAATGCATCCGCATGATTGGGTTTGAGAACAAGCGCCTGATCGAGATCTTGTTTTGCTTTGGCCGCATCTCCCTTGACCACAAATGCCACCGCGCGGCGCTGGAATGATTCCGCAAGTTTCGAATTGAGTGCAATGGCCTTGTCTGCATCCTTAATCGCCTGATCAGCATTCTTTTTGCCAGCGTAGGCAAGACTTCGGATGCTGTAAGCTTCTGCCGAGTTCTCATCAATGTTAATCGCTCGATTCGCACTGTTAATCGCTCGATCAAAATCCTGTCGAGCCACATAAGCGACAGCACGATTGATATGAGCCAGCGGATGATCAAACTTCTCCAGAGTGGCGAAGTAAGCGTTATCGATCGCATCAAGGTATTGCCCCTTCTGATAGAGCGAGTGCGATCGATGAGCATAGGCGTCTGCTCGATTCTGCAGTTTCTCCGGCTCACGGCCGGTGATGGCAGTGACCAGATCAAATTCCTTCATTGCGGTGTCGTACTCACCCTTGCCGTTGAAGGCCATCCCGCGAGCGACCTGAGCGGCTGCGAACTTAGCATCAATTGCCAAAGCCTTGTCAGCCTCCTGGATGCCAGCGTCGTACTTGCCTTCGCGGATAAGCTGCTTCGCCTGAGTCACGATCCCTTCGAGCTGAATCGTTTTCGGATCCTTTGGAGGCTCAACTTTTGCTGGCGGAGTGGCCTGCCAAGCAAAAACAGGTTGAATGTCAACAACAAGCAACAGAGCCAAAGCGACAAGCAAAGTCAGCGCAGGGGCGCATACGATTCGGCCACGCACAGTCATTCGTGAACCCTCAGGCAAGGTTTTGAACGCCAGATGTGAGATAGTGACAGGGTCCGAAAGAGGCAATCTGCCTCTAACGGCTGTGACGCAACTCTAATTCCCAACTGCGGGCAATACCAGTACCTGGTTATGAGAAAACAAGGATTCTGTTGGAGGTTGATCCCTGGGGGGTGGCTTAATCGTTGACAACAGACAGGTTTATCCTGGTTCCATGCTGCCTAAAGTCATCTTCACCTGCTGTTCGACCATCGCGCGATATTTTCCGCCCAGTAACATCAGTTCGGCGTGCGTGCCAGTTTGCAGAATTCGGCCGCCTTCCACAACAACGATCAGATCAGCCCCGGCAATGGTGCTTAGCCGGTGAGCGATCACAAAACTGGTGCGGCCTCGCATCAGCGTGCCAAGACTCTGCTGGATCAGCTGTTCACTTTCGGTGTCCAGATTGCTGGTCGCTTCATCAAGAATCAGGATTCTAGGGTCGGCCAGAACCGCACGTGCAATCGCCAGACGCTGTCGCTGTCCGCCGCTTAGTCGCACGCCACGTTCTCCGATGAGTGTATTCATGCCGGCAGGCAGTCGATCGATAAACTCGGAAGCATTCGCCGCGTCGGCTGCCGCACGAATCTCATCCGGTTTGGCATGCTTTCGAGAATACGCAATGTTCTGACCAATCGTGCCGTCAAACAGAAAGACATCCTGCTCGACAACTCCCAGGAGTGCTCGAAACGATTCCACGTCGTAATCACGCAGGTCACGACCGTCGAGCGTTACGCTGCCTGAAGTCGGATCGTAGAAGCGAGCGACTAAATTACAGATCGTTGTTTTCCCGGCACCACTCGGCCCGACGAGGGCGACCGTTTGGCCAGCTTGTACATTCAACTGAATATCGGACAACGCCGGGGTTTGGGTTCCGGGATACAGAAATGTCACATCTTCAAACGTCATCTGTCCGCGAATCTGAGTTCGGTCTGCTCTCAGGCTTTCCGGAGTCGATTCCATTTCACGCGGTTCGGCCAGCAGATCGAGAATACGATCCAGTCCGCTAAGACTATTCTGAAACTGAGTCGCACTGGTGGCCAGAGTGGCCAGGGGTTCCAGCAGCATCAGGAGATAAACCAGGAACATCATCAGGGAACCGACCGACATATGACCATCGATAACTCGCCAGCCCCCGTAAAACAGCAGCCCGGCGCTGGCGATCGGAATCAGAGCTTCCCAGACCATTTCCACACCACGCATCCACCACCATGCGTAAAGTTCCTGGCGAACCATCATATTGTTTTCTTCAGAAAACCGTGCTGATTCACGTTTTTGGCGACTGAATGCACGCACGATTCGCATGCCGGCAAATGACTCGGCAGCTCCCGCATCGATCGATTCACGCTGTTTGCGAATCGCCCGGAACTGAGGGCGGATACTGTTGATCCAGGCACGGTGCGTGATGAACACCGTCGGCAACAACACGAGGGCTCCGGCCAACAATGTCCAGTCGACCCAGGCAAGTATCACAAAACTGCCGACGAGTTGAATGACAGCGCGCCAGGGGTTGTAAAGCATTCCGAAGACCAGTTCGCCGACGCTGCCACCATCTTCACGAAGCACTGAAGCAACCCCACCGGACCTCAGTTCATGAATCCTGTGAAGTGGAAGACGGACCGCATGCTCGAAGACATGTCGCCGCACAGCCAGTTGAATCTGTTTAGAGATTCTGGTCGCATCCCATCGGCCCCAGATATGTATCAAAATTTTCAGCAGAGAAATTACAACCACCACGCCGACCACGCCCGACAACAATCGCATCGGAGTGTTGAGCGAAGGAAATGCCCGACTGAACCAGGTTGGCAGGGGTAATCCGCCCAAAACATAGTCGACAATAAACTTGGTTCCGGCGGGTGGCAGGAGACCGAGTCCGGTCGATAAGGTCACTGACAGCAACGTAAGGCTAATCTGCCAGCGATAAGGATGCAGCAGGCGAAAGAACTCGCGAATTAGTTGCCACGACGTTCGCACGCGGTCTTTTGCGGAGCGGGCTTCGCCGGTCGAATGGACGCCGCCTTTGGGCAGCAGTTTGTCGCGAACTTTTTTTCGATACTGTTCGAATCGCTGCCGGCTGCTGCTGGCGCGGACAGGCGTAGTTTCTGCAGCAGTTCCCGAGTTGTTGGTGACGTTGTCTTCCTGTTTGTCTTTTGACGAATTCTGCGCGATGGATCCATGACGACTTCCTGCGGAAGGGTCACTGTTCGTTGGCGAAGATCTGCGGGGATTTGAGTGATTGTGCTTTGTCGATGTCATGACCTATTGTAAGCCAGGGGCGGATTTGGTCGAGTGTTGCATCGCCGATTCCGGGAACCCGCGTAAGATCGTCGACGGTCTGAAAGGGACCGTTTAATGTCCGATCAGCAACAATTCGATGAGCCATGGAGATCCCGATACCCTCCAACTGAATCCATTCGACCCATGTCGCTGAATTGACTTCGACGCGAAATTGCTGTCGAAATGTTTCGCCCCTCTGGATTCTCAGCGGTTCCGGACGTTCCATAGCGACGCTGATCCATTCCACAGACAGAATGACCAGCAAGATCCCCATACAGATTCTTAACAGGCTGCGGTGATGCGTGCGAAAGTCAGGAAGTGTTGCCAGGAGGCCGGGCTGATCATCTGCGTCAGGGCTTCGATTCGGCGATGGTGGTGACAGCGAGTCGGCGGATTGGGTCGTCAAGGTTTTGGGGATTATGTCCTGTTTATCTGGCATACCGAGGTCCGGATATTACTCACACTGAGTGTATTTGTGTTGAGTACCCATGGTATGATTGATTACGGGAACGGAACATGCAAGCCATCGGATCGCCACGGGAGGTAAATGTGACTGATTTGCGGGTGCGAAACCTAAACTCAGGCGAAGAGAAGACCTGGCTGTGATCGCTGATGAACGGCGTGCAGATTGATGTTGCGAGGAATGCGGGACGCTTTGACGACCTGCAATCAGATGCCTCAGTCGACAAGGCCGTCAGCGTTAACGTCGTGCCATTTCATGGCGTTTCGCATCGGCTCAATTCGAAGCACGATGATTCCATCCTGAAAGACTCGCACGGTTCCAGTGGATTCCGAAACAGCGATTGCGATTGCACCGGTGGCTTTGGAGATTTCGGCGGCCGCCCAATGTCGAGATCCCAGACCCTTGGAGAGCGTCAGCCCTTCTGCGGAAGCTCGCAGATGTCGTCCAGCGGCAATGGCGAGCCCATCGGAGGAGATCACAAAGGCACCGTCGATCTGAGCCAGTTCCTTGATGCTTTCGCGGACGCGAGGATTACGTATGGATCGTTCAGTCTTGGGGTAGCCACGAAATGGGTCGTGAACCTGTTCCTGAGACAGTTCCATGACTTTGCGATGGTTGCCCACGACAAACAGCGTTCCCACGGGCTTTCCTTCGCGGCCTTCACGTCCGATGTCGCAGGCGAGGTCAACTACGATTCGTAGCGTTTCCAGAGGAACCTTGGTTTCCAATCGCTGGAGATCTCGCGAGGTCAATTTGGCCAGTTGCTCCGCCAGCCGAACGACGCTGATCGTATCGCAACCTTCTTTTTCGTACGCTGAGTAAACCACGACCACGACGTCGCCGGTCTGCAAAAGTTCATCGGCGATCGCTTCAAGCAGGACCTGAGACACCTGGAAATGTCGAGTTTGTGGTTCCTGCTGAATTTCGACGACGTCGACGTCATCCTGCCGCGCCGCGTCCTGAATTTCTTTGCGGTCTGACGCGATAATAAGCCGGAAAGCGGTGGCGTTTTTCTTCAGCATCGCGAAGTCAACGGGCTGTTCGGCCAGCAGAATCAGCGCCGCAGCATGAACCTCCTCCGCCAGCTTTGCTGCGGTACGAAGGATTTTTTCAAACTCCGGACTAATCTCGTTTCTCGCCATGCGAGGAGTGTACGGCTAAAGCGGACCTGGTCAACGGATGAATTCTTACAAATTCCTGCACAAGAATCGTTCGACGGTTGGCCATGCGGCATCAAAAGTAGACACTATCAGGGCAGAGAACTGATGTTTCCGTGGCGGTGGCATAATTTGCGTTGCTGTCGACGGCTGTGGATGAATTCACAGACGATCGTTTCTGCGGCGTCGATTGTCAGAAGCATCAAGTTGCTGAGGATATCTCAGTGGACGCCCTGTTATCGTTGTTGTCACGTCGTTGTCGTCGCCGTTTTGCTTCAGCATTCCCGTAGCTGACCTCCTCAATTGATCAATGAGTGCAACAATTCCCCAACAGCGTTCTTCATCTGAGCCCTCCAAGCCTGCCGTTAAAGCTTCGCGGCAGGGGTTGATCTGCATGTGGCATGGTCTTACAGTCTCCGGGCTGTGGAATTTGCTCCGGATGAAGCCCAGAATATCGTGGGCCTATCTTCCAAGATGGATCACGATCGCGTTCGCCAGTGGCCTCAACTCGCTGTACGGCGTACTGGAAAAGTTGTTCTTCGGGAGGCAGGTTGCCCGAACCGAGATTCTCCACCCCCCTTTGTTCATTCTGGGGCACTGGAGAAGTGGCACCACGATGCTGCACAATCTGATGTCCCTCGATCCGCAGGTGACATTTCCAAACCTCTACCAGTGCGTGAATCCAGGCCACTTTCTTCTGACCGAGCGGATTCTGGCTCCCCTGACGAAGCGTTTTCTCCCTGAAACCCGCCCGATGGACAACGTCGCGGCTGGCTGGGAAGAGCCTCAGGAAGAGGATATCGCCCTCGCCCTTGACTGTCAGATTTCACCTTACCTGATGACAGCATTCTCCGATCGTCGAGACATATATGAACGTTTCTTTGATCCTCGCGATATGACGGAGTCAGAACGATCGATCTGGAAGCAGTCCTTTCTGAGGCTGCTCAAAAAGCTCACGTATCGCAAAAATAGTTCGATTGTGACCAAAACGCCGGCTCATACGTTTCGAATCAGCACGTTGCTGGAAATGTTCCCGGATGCGCGTTTTGTTTACATCAATCGCGATCCGTATGCAGTCTACCAGTCGACACTCCATCTCCGCAGGACGATGTTTACAGAAAACTCCCTCGGACCACCGGACTTCTCAGCCAACGAAGAAGATACACTGTATTTCTACGAAAAATGTATTCGAACCTACGAAGAGACAAAGGGGTTGATTCCGAAAGGTCGGCTGCATGAAATCCGTTTTGAAGATCTGGAGCAGGACCCACTGGGGCAGATTCGTCAGATCTATCAAGCAATCAGTCTTCCCGGCTGGAATTTGGTGGAACCAAAGATTCAGGCTCAGTTACCAGCTCTGAAGGCCTATAAGAAGAATGCGTTTCGTATGGATAAGGACACCATGCGGCGAGTTCACTCACGTCTGAAATGGGTATTTGATTTGTACGGTTATCCATGTCATCTGGATCATTGATGACGATAACGGAACGTTGAGTGCTGAGGCTGAAGGAACGATTGATGAGGTGCCTTCTGTTGAACACCGGATTTGAATTGGTCTGGTCAGTTTGGTACTCAGCATCGAAGTCGACCAATCCTGTTCGACCATGTCCTGATGCTTAATGCGGTGCTGGTTGCGGTCACAGTTTTTCTGCAGCGCGACCTGACTATACGACGGATCGGCCTGCTGGTGCAGAGCTGCCCATTGGTTGCACGTTGACAATTCGGCACTTTTGACGACCGCCGAATTCGTACGTGATACCTCGCCAGGTGATCCGACGGATGAAGAAGGCATTCAGAGTCGAAATCAGATTCAATTGATTTGGCATAAAGACAGCCAGAGGAAACAACGCCCATTGTGACAGCGAAATTCGAGGAACACTTTCACCACGATCTCGCAAAGTTCTGCAGACTCTGAGATGTCCGAAAGGGATGGCAGTAAGAGACAGTCCTGTAAGAAGCAGATAGACGACACAGATTTCTTTCCACCATGGCAACCAGGGCATTGACATGGGGATAAGCATCAACAGGATTGTCAAATTCAACGCCAGCATATGCGTCGCGACCAGCCACCAGCGTGAGTTATCGATGCGGACGGTGAATAATTGTCGGGTCGCGAAACGATAATGGTCGCGAAGAGAAATCGTTTCGCGATTCAATAGAAAAGCGGCGGCGATCATCGCGGTCGTACGGCCGCTTGATCTCACATAGTTGCAAATCGTTGAATCTTCGATGAAGGAGTTGGTAAGGAGACTTCGCAGTTCGGGATTCCGAAAATCGGCCGCTCGCATGGCCATGCAACCGCCCCATAAAATCCCCACCATGTTCATTGTTGGAACAGCAAACGCATTCCAGAACATGCGAGTGATCCCGGAAAGACTGGCTTCCGGTGGAAGGTACCAGCGATTTCCGGAAACCGCCCCGACTTTCAGGTCACGCAGTCCATCAGCCAGCTCTCTTAATGCCGTGCGATGCAGCAACGAATCACCGTCGATCCACGCCACGAGTTGGCAGTTTTCCGGCAGGGATTCCGTCGCCTCCAAAAGGCCACTGACCTTTCCACTGCAATGCGGCAGTCGATTTTTCAGTATGATTCGTTCGACGCGGGCATCGTCTCGTTCCTGCAAAAATGCATCGACGATCGTCAGAGATGGATCGTCGGCCGAATCAATAACAATTCTGAAGCGGACATCCGGGTAGTCTGAAGTCAGTAACCTGGTCAGACTGTCACGCAAATAAGGATCAGCTCCGCGCAGAGACAACACCACCAGCATTGGCGAATAGTTGCCTGCGTCTGACGGTGTCGCGTCTACGTTCGATAGCGTCTTGATGTAAAGGGCCAGCATGTAAATCTGAACCGCTGCAAGCAACAGCATCCAGATCACGAGCAACGGGCCAATGGTCGACATATCAATACGATTGCATCCCAGACGCCTTTAATGGAAGCTTAATTTTGGGGAACCGGAGGCGAACCTCAAGGCGGCCTGCTGATCCGATCAACTTTGACTGTTGTCACTGTTGCGAGCCAGGTCAATGATTGGACTGAATCTCACGGAAAGTGTGTCCCTTCGACCGGGAGATGCTAATGAAGCACCTTAGACGACGGAAGCGGAAGGCCGTTTGGGGTATGGGTAAAGGGTACCGTTGCGAAATCATGTTGTCCGTGACAGTTTGCCCCCTTGAATCTTCCATAACGCCTGTTGAAAGGCATTTGTCCGAGGCATCCGGAGACTCAAAAACGGATACTGAATGCCTCAAATGAAGTCGTACCGGACATCGATTACGGGAATTCGATCAAACAGTGGTCCGAGGGTTCGCTTGACCACCTGCCAGAACTTGCGAAGCTGTCCAAAGTTTCCCCCGTGCACTCTTCCTTACCACCCGCCTTCGGAGAGTAGCTCATGCTGCTGTCATCCGCTCGTTGCGCCCTTGTTGTGGCTTCTGGTTTGCTATTGATGCTGATTCAGCCTGTGGAGGCTCAGCAGGATTTATTGAAGCTGGAGAAAGGCGACCACATCGCCATCATCGGCAATACTCTGGCCGATCGCCTGCAGCACTACGGTCATCTGGAGGCGACTCTGCACTATCGCTTCCCGGAACACAATCTCGTCGTGCGCGATCTGGGGTTCAGCGGCGATACGCTGACCGAGCGGCCTCGTTCGGACAACTTTGGTTCGCCGGATGAATGGCTGAACAAGGTCCAAGCCGACGTGATCATCGCGTTTTTCGGCTACAACGAATCGTACGCCGGTGAAGCTGGCCTGCCGCAGTTTCGAAAAGATCTCGAAGCTTTTATCGATCACACTTTGGCTCAGAAGTACAACGGTGAATCAGCTCCGCGGCTGGTGCTGTGTTCACCGATTGCTTTTGAAGATCTGAAGTGGCCGCATTTACCGGATGGGAAGGTGCAGAACAAGAACATTGAACTTTACACGGCAGAAATGGGGAAGGTCGCCAGCGAGAAAGCTGTACTGTTCGTAGATCTATTTCACCACTCACAGGAAATGATGAAGCTGGTCGGCATTGATGGCAGTCCGCTTCGCAATCTCGAAGGGCAGAAACGCGACCGATTCGGATTCGACTACCCTGACAAGCTGACGGACGGCACGATTGCGTTCTTTCCTTTGACCATTAACGGAGTTCATATCACCGAGACCGGCAGCCAGGGCATCGCGATTGCATTCGACCGTCAGGTACTGGTTGATAAAGACGCCCCGCAGCCAGAAATCGCCAGGTTCGAAGCCATTCGCAACGCCGTCCTCGCCAAGAACCATATCTGGCACAACGTGTATCGAGCCACCGATGGCTACAGCGTTTTCGGCGGGCGATCTGGCCTGCAATTTGTCGACGGACAAACTAACTTCGATGTGATGAAGCGAGAGCTTGAGATACTGGAAGTCATGACGGCCAACCGCGATGCCGTGATCTGGGCCGCTGCTCAGGGAAAAGACATTAAGCCAGACGACAGCAATCTTCCTAAACCTCTCGAAGTCAAAACCAACAAACCGGGGGAACTTGAAGATGGACGCCACAAGTTTCTCGGTGCGGCTGAAGCCATCGACAAGATGACGATCCATCAGGGGATGAAGGTCAACGTCTTTGCTTCCGAAGAAATGTTCTCGGACCTCGTCAATCCCGTGCAGAGTGCCGTTGATCCCGATGGACGTCTGTGGGTCGCTGCGTGGCCGACCTATCCGCACTGGAATCCGCTGGAGGCCATGAACGACAAGCTGCTGATCTTCCCGGACGATAACAACGACGGCGTGGCGGATGGCTGCATCACGTTCGCCGACGGTTTGCATAATCCGACGGGCTTTGAGTTCTGGAATGGCGGCGTTCTGGTCGCGATGGCTCCGGATATCTTCTTCCTGAAAGACACCGACGGTGATGATCGAGCCGACGTGAAGGAACGCATCTTCCATGGACTTGATTCTGCGGATACTCATCACACGGCCAACGCGTTCGTGATGAGCCCTGGCGGCAAGTTCTACTTCTCACGCGGCATTTTCCACGCGGAGAATTTCGAAACTCCGTGGGGCCCCACCAAGCGATTTGGAACCGGCGGCACCGGTGTTTACGAATGGGATCCGGTCACGTTTGATATTAACTTCCATTTCCCGATCGGCCCGAATCCTCACGGCGATGTGTTCGACCAGTGGGGCAATCAGTTCGCAACCGACGGCACTGGCGGCACGGGCAACTACATCGGCATGCCAGGCCATGGTGCTCCGACGCAGTTGTATGAAAAGCGAGTTCGCCCGGTTCCGGCGATTCAGATTCTGGATAGCCAGCACTTCCTCGAAGAGAACCGCGGCAACCTCTTGATCGCCAACGTGATCGGCTTCCAGGGAGTGACTCAGTACAAGTTCGAGAAACGTGGTGCCGGCTTCTTTGCGAAGGAAGTCGAGCCGATCCTCTACTCATCCGATCAGAACTTCCGCCCGAGCGATATGGAGATCGGCGGCGACGGAGCACTGTATGTGCTCGACTGGCAGAACCCGATCATCGGCCACATGCAGCACAACCTCCGCGACCCCAGCCGCGACCATTTGCACGGCCGCATTTACCGAGTCACCGCCGAAGGTCGAGATACTCAACCAGTGCTGAAGCTGGACAAGGCCAGCACTGCAGACGTCGTCGCGGCGCTGGGATCAGAGACGCTGGCGGAACGTTATCGAGCAAGGCTGGAATTGACGTCGCGGAATCCGGATGAAGTGATTGCAGCTGTGAATGAATGGGTGAAGCGGCAGGAAATCTCGGATCCAGAGAACAGCCGGAATGTGATTGAGGCGCTTTGGACTTTTGAAAGATGTCGAGTTGCAGGCGTCCCTGAACTGTTTCACCTCATTAAAGTGGCAATCAGTTCGAAAAATGTAGACGCTAAAGCTGCAGCAGTGCGCGTCATTCGCAATATGCATACCGAACAGTCGTTCGCACGCACTCCCGAGCCGGAGTTCCGTCGCGGTGAGTCAAAGAAAGAACAGCCTTCAAGTATTCTGCAGCCGAAGGGCGGTTACTTTGACGAGGATGATCTACGGAATACCGAGTCTGCAGAGCGAGTATTGTTGCAGCTTTCATCGGATTCATCGCCTCAGGTCCGTGCTGAAACTGTTGTCGCCGCGACACATACGCGCGGCCCACTCGCCGCCGAGATCATCTTCGCCGCCATGCAAACCGAGCAGGACCCGCAGCTCACTTACGTCATCAACGAAGCTCGCGGCATCATCAATCTGGATGCCGCAATTCGTGACACACTGGCACGCGGTGAGAAGCTTTCACGCAATGCCGAAGCGTATGCACTCTCCAACGCCAGCGTCGAAGATCTGCTCAAGATGGAAAAGACCGAGGGCGTTTATCGAGCCATCCTGACTCGTGAGAATGTCCCCGTCGAAACGCTGCAGACGGCACTGACCGGCCTTGCAAAACTTCGCAAGGTTGCCGAAATCGAAGAGCTGTTCACGCTGATCGAAGAGCTGAACGCCAAAGCCAGTGTGAATGTGCTCAATAGTCTCAGTCAGTTGCTGGCCAGTCAGCCGACCGATCAACTGGCGAAGGTTCGTGATCGCATTGCAACACTCGCGACCACCGCGAAGTCCGGGGAAACGCGGCGAGTCGCCATGGCCGCGTGGATTAGTGCCGACAACAACGGCGATGCGGTCTTTGCTGCCGTCGAAAAGGAACAGCTCAAGCTGGAAGATGCCCTGCGAGCTGTCTCGCTGGTGTCATCGGCCGAAGCGAAGAGTTCACTATTCGATCGACTGGCGAAGCTTGTCCCGACGTTGGCAGGCTCGAAAGGCTCAACACCGCTCACTCAGCCGGGATTGCGAGTCGACTTCTATGCTCCAAGCCCCAGCAACGTGGCTCGTGAAACACTGCAGGCCATGATACCGGCCAACACCGGCGTGGCGACAACAATCGTGATGGATCAGCCGGTGCTGAAAACTCGTGATGCATTCGCTCTGATGTTTACCGGTCATATCGTGATCGACAAGCCAGGAAAGTATACGTTCTTTATCGCCTCCGACGACGGTTCTCGCTTCTACATCGACGGTGAACAGTTGATCGATAACGATGGCCTGCATGGCATGGTCGAAAAGAGCGGCACGGTGCAGCTCACTGCCGGCCTGCATCCGATTGTGGCCACGTACTTTGATAATGGTGGCGGCGATGGTCTCAATATGTCCTGGAGTGGCCCCGGCCTGGAGAAGCAGGAGATTCCGGCCAACGTGCTGGTGTCGGCCGCCGAACAGACTGTGCAGGACCTTGGGATCGCAGCCATCATGGATATCCCCGGCAACGAGGCCGGCAAGACCACATTGCTGGCCAGCCTGTTGAAGGAGCGAGCCTCCGTCAATTCAAGCCTGCAATCACTGTCCACGATCCCAGTCGAAGCATGGCCGAAAGAACAACTGGGCAATCTCGCCGAAGCTGCCGTTTCATTTCTTGCAAGCCGCGAGCCCAAAGACCGCAATTCGGATCAGGCTCAGCTCGCACTGAAGATCGCGGAAGGCGTCCGCACTCGGCTGGATGATGCCGGCCGAGTTCGTTTTGAGAAGCGACTGTCCGAAGTCGTCGTGCCGCTGATCGCGTTGGGCACCGTTCGCGAACGCATGATTTATGATCGCGAAACTGTCGCTGTTCAGGCCGGACGTCCGGTTGAGTTCCGACTGACCAACACCGACAACATGCCTCACAACTTTGCTGTGGTGCTTCCCGGCACCATGGCCGAAGTCGGCGAGCTTGCTGAAGCCACGGGGCGAGACGCCGATGCAGCCGCTCGTCAGTTCATACCCAGGAGTGAAAAGATTCTGGTCGCCAGCAAACTGGTTCAGCCGGAACAAACCGATTCCATCTTCTTTGAAGTGCCAAAAGAACCTGGAATCTATCCGTACGTTTGCACGTATCCCGGTCATTGGCGTCGCATGTACGGAGCACTCTACGTCGTCGCGGATCTGAAAGCCTACGAAGCCGATCCCGCGGCGTACCTCGCTGCGAACAAGCTGGAGATGAAAGACGATCTCCTGAAGTATCTCGGCCGCAACACCGACTGGCAGTTGGATGATCTGAAGGGCGATGTGATGCACCTGTCTCATCGAGCCAACAACTTCGCCGTCGGCCAGCAACTCTTCAAAGCCGCCGCCTGCGTTGGCTGTCACAAGCTCAACGGCCAGGGCAACAACGTCGGCCCCGATCTGACCAAGCTGCCGCCGGAGTATTCAAAAGTCGATGTGCTCGAACACATTTTGAACCCATCGAAGAAGGTCGACAAGAAGTACCAGTCGAATGTGATTTCGCTGACGTCTGGCAAAGTCCTCACCGGCCTCATCGTCGAAGAAACCGGCGACTCTTTGAGACTCATCGACAACCCCTCCGCCCCGGACAAGATCACCGTGGTGCTCAAAACCGACATCGAAGAACGCACCCCGAGCGAAGTCAGCATTATGCCGAAAGGCGTGCTAAACAAACTGACCCGCGAAGAGATTTTTGACTTGCTGGCCTATGTGCTGGGCGGCGGCGACAAGGAGAACGCGTTGTTCAAGGGGCATGAGCATTGAGATGAAGTATCCGCTCGATGATGAGAACTATGGTCGCGACATTCGCAGTAAGGCAATTACCTCACAGTTGCCGGATGGTGCTTACGTTTTCGTTCGTGACGTGGATGGCACGATTTATGTCCTGCCCGACGGGCCGCACCAGCATCCGAAAGTGCTTGGATCTGGTAAGCCCGCAGTCTATGCTGGAGATTTTTCGAAACGGGGCCAGTTTGTTACAGATCTCACAAACTTGTCCGGTACATTTCAGTTTGAAGATGCAACGGATCTGCTTGCAGTTGCCAAGGCATTTGAGGAAATCGGACTGACAATCCAACCCGGCGCTGTTCGACTTTTTTCATACTCATCTGGTCAACGAGCACAAATCCTTCGATAGGATCTCGGGAAGGTAACAATGAGAATAGTGATCCTCGAAGATAACATTGACCGACAACTCGCTATGCGGCAGGTCATTGTGGATCGATTCTCCGGGCATATTCTGGAATTTTTTGTTGCTGCCCAACCGATGATCGATCATTTGTCGGTGACAGGGCTATATGACGTTTCGTTGATCTCTCTGGACAACGATCTGGAATTGATCGAGAAGGACGGTTGCCTGGTCAATCCCGGCGATGGAATCGAAGTCGCTCGCTGGATTCGCAGCCAGCCTGCTGTCACCCCTGTGATCGTCCACACAACCAACATGTCAGCAGGGGATCAAATCATGGAACTCCTTAGCGAGGCTGCATTTATTTGCGAGCGGATATTGCCCTATGATGGAGAGGTCTGGATTTCTGAACGTTGGCGCACCAGCGTTAGAGACCTTATTGTGAGCACGGAACCGCACCGAACAATGTCATCGAACGGGGTGCAGATTCTTCGAGCCAGTCACCATGCGGAGGACTCTCCGGAAAAAACATTACGGGAGATCCTTAGAGCAACGTCTTTGGAATTGAGTGGTTCAGTGGATCCGTCTGAACTCTGTCTCGAACTGCTGCGGTTGCGCACTGACGGATTGCTCGAATGGGTGACCGGGACTGGGTTACCCGTCCTGCGCGAACTCGGCGCGGGAGCTACAATTGAGATTGTCACTGAATCGGCAGATTCGTTTGGAACTGGGCCATTCTCCGTAAATAAACGACATCTGAGTGATGAATTCTATAGTCACCTCAAGTGGCTTGGCATCACTCAAGTTCAGCTTGATGTGGTGCAGCCGTCAGTTTCGCGGCAGGCGATTCTCTTTATTGCTGTCAGACAATCGTCAATGGACCTTGCAAGCCACAGGAATCAGTTCGCGATCCGCGAAGCCCGGTCATTACTGGAAGTCGCGTTTAGACAATTTTCCAGACGTAATCAAACTCCTTATGCTGTGCATTCGGATTGATTTGAATCGAGTTAATGGGCTACGATTCCGGGTATCTCAAGGAGGAGACCGCCAATGAGTACACAAGGACAGCGCACGTCGTCACCGAAAATCAACATTCAATCGCTGCTGAATTTCAGCAGATGGTGGGAAGCATTGGTTGTTCAGCAATCCAACCCGCCGGACAAAGATAAAGCAGAAAACAAAGCGGCCTGAGTTTCTCAGTCGAGTCAGGTTTTGTCACATAAACGTAGGCCTACCGCGGAAATTGGCCGGGCCTCTGCTCGCGTGTTCGCTTCGCAAGCATCAAGGAATCGGAATCACTGGCAACACAAGATGCGACGCATGATCGGCATCATGGAAAATTGTCTGCTGAGCAACAACAGGTTTGGTAGCCAGCCCGATGTTGTCTTCGCCCGTATTGAGATTCCTTAAATAGTACGGATAGTAGCTGCTGGAGATCTCGACGCGGATTTGATGCCCAGCCAGAAAACGATTGCCGGTGGGACGCCAGAATTCGATGACGTACGGATAGGCTTTATTCGGTTCAAGAATGCTCAGTCGAGCCGCATTGAAAGCTCCTCCGTTTTCCGGATCGCGATGGCGAGCCCTCATCACGCCTTCCGCCAGAAACGAAGATCGACCATCCGGACTGACATCACACAATCGCACCATCCAGTCTGTATCCTTTGCACTGGTGGCGGCGTAGAGCGTTGCCGTGATTGGTCCGATGATCTCAACATCTTTTTCCAGAACCGGCGTCGTGTAGACCAGAACATCGTTCCGTTTGGCTGACAAAGAGACATCTCTTGGCCCATCGATATGGCCGTTCTGAAACGCTGCCGACGGCGTCGGATCTTCAGGATCGTAAGTGTAATGATCGGGTGATTCCTTAGCCGGAGGAGATGTCGACAAGCTGCCATCGCCGGCGGAAGAATTCGCTTTGCCTCCACTGTGGAGGTAGTACTTCGTCCATTGTGTTTCAGGCAGAGGCCACTCCTGCGCGGTTCGCCATTCATTGCGTCCGAGTACAAACAGATGAATCGGAGGATCCTGCAGAATTCCGTTTTCGATTCCTTTCAGGTGATAGTCAAACCATCGACACACATAACCGTTCCAGTCGATAATGGCTTGTGGTCCGAAATCCACATCGGCGGCGATTCGATGAGTATTAATGATGTGTTCCCACGGACCGATCACCATCCGAGGGTTTTTGGATTCAGGGGTGGCACCATACTTTTTCATGGCCAGATAGTTGCCGGGTGTTCCCGTGAAATTGGCATCGAACCAGCCGGTGGCACCAAGTGAGGGCACTGTGACTCGACTGTATTCTTCAGGCTTCTGATACGCGATGGCCTTCCAGTATTCACCTTCGGCCGTATTTTGCAGAATCCACTTGCTCCACCATTCTGTCGGAAGATGATGGCGTGTTTTCTCGAAGTCGATGTACGGCAGATTGCGGTAAGCCGCTTCACGATTGACGGCAAATCCGCCATAAGGTCCCGGGCCGGAACTGTGAGGATTTCGACCGCTGACCATGCCAGCCCAGTCCATCATCCAGCAGACAAAGATGCCGTTCTGGTAAGGGCAGTTGTAGAAATTATCGGGCGGGGCAACTTCCGGAACGATGCACTTCAATGAAGGCGGCGCCTGAGTGGCGGTCCACCACTGAGTCCAGCCCATATAAGACAGGCCAAACATTCCGACCTTGCCGGTTGACCATGATTGTTTTGCAGCCCATTCGACGAGGTCATACCCGTCCTGCTTGTGCAGCGGAGAAAACGGATCCCATTCGCCGCCGGATTCGAACCGTCCACGAGTATCCGCATTAATGACGACATAGCCTCGCGACGCAAACAACTGAGCTCGAGCCGTATTGCCTGTCTTGTTGTACGGCGTGAGATAAACGACCGCCGGGAATCGCTCGTCGCTTTTCGGCCGAAAGATGTCGACCTTGAGCTCGACGCCGTCGCGCATGCTGGCATTCTGGTTTAGCTCTGAGATGACTTCGTACTTCTGCGGAGAGATTTCTCCGGCCGTCGGTTGCTGAGCTGGCAGCGAAGAAGATTCACCGCAGAGGAATCCAAGCAGTGCTGACAACGTGATTAGTGACGAGGATCTCATGAGACGGCTACTCGGCAGGAACAGATCCCGTCGGCGGAGCGACGGGTGTACGGTACGCCCGTCGCTCCGCCGACGGGACTTCCTCTAACGATTAAACACAAACTCGCGAGTATTCAGCAGCGTCCACAAAATATCCTCAACGGCTTTGCGGCGATCGTCTGTTTCGGTCAGTGATCGTTGCATGAGCTCCCGCTCCTGGGCGGTCGGGAACCTTGAGACAGTAGCCAGATAAAGTTCTTCGATGATCGCATTTGGCGGAAGATCAGACGCCGCCAACATAGCCGCGCGGCCGCGTCGGTCTTCAAGCTTTACCGTTGTCGTTTCGGAGTTCATCAGATGCAGGGCTTGAGCCATGCTCGGTTCAACGCCGCGTTCACAAGCACACACCGACTGACGAACTGGTCGGCCGAAAGTCTCCAGAAACAGGGATGGCAGTTTGTTATCCCAAACCTGAATCGCTCGATAACCTTCCGGCCAGCCGTTGAATCGTTCCGGGATGCCGGTCGCCTGAGACATCGCATCCAGCAAAACTTCAGCAGGCATTGGCTTAATTGCGGCCCGCGAATAGTTCTGATCATCCAGAAGGTTCGAATCCGTGACGGCGGAATCAAGCTGGTAAACTCGCGAATTCAACAACGTCCGAGTGAACGCCTTCAGATCAAAGTTCACTTCAATCAGATGATCGGCCAAAGCCTGCATCAGCGGTTCGTTTGAAGCTGGGTTCGTCGCTCGCAGATCGTCAACCGGTTCGACCAGACCACGGCCCCAGTAGTGTCCCACCAGTCGATTCACGATACATCGCACGAACAGAGAATTCTCCTTCGCCGTCAGCCACTGCGCGAGAACTCGGCGACGATCTTTGGGATCAGGAAACATCGCCGGAGCGGCCCCAAGTCCAGCCGCCGGCACAGGCTCACTGGTTCGAGGATGTTTAAGATCCTCGCCGGGTTTGTCGATGATCTTAAGAGCACCACCCGGCAGAGATTTTCGATCGACTCCGGTGAAGAAACCGGCCAGAGCAAAGTAGTCTTTCTGGTCCCAGCGTTCGAACGGATGATGATGACACTGAGCACACTCGATACGAACACCAAGGAACAACTGGCTCACAGCGCGAGCCGACTTTTCCGGGTCGGCCTGAACCTGAAAGAAACCTGCCGGAGAATTTCCGACGGTTGATCCTTGTGCGGTGAGAACATCATAGACCAGGCGATCCCACGGTGTATTCGCCGTGATCTGTTGATGGGTCCAGCGCGTCATTGCGACGGTGCCCTGCGGCGTGATAATGTCCTTATCAGCCTGCAGCAGATCAGCCCAGCGCTGAGCCCAGTAGTCGGCGTATTCGGAGCGTTCCAGCAGTGCATCAATCACCTTGCGTCGCTTGTCGGGATCGGTATCGGCAAGAAAAGATCGCACTTCGGCTGAAGTCGGGAGTGTTCCAATCGTGTCCAGGAAGACTCGACGCAGGAACATGGAGTCACTCGCCACCGGGCTGGGCTGGATCTGTAGTTTTTGCAACTTGTCCCAGACGAGACCATCAACAAAACTCAGTTCATCAGGACGTGTAAAATTTATGTTTGGCCCTGGCAGAGTGATGCGGGTGACCGCCACATGTCCCATGTATCGCACCAGAACTGCGGCTTCACCGGGAACGTTCGTCGCCTGAATCAAACCTTCGACGCTGACAGCGGCGACGACATCATTATTGGATTGGAAATTTGCCTCGGACGTGATGCCTCGAATCCCACCCGACCGGGTAATTGCGACGACACGTAATTGCTGGGTTTCTCGACCGGCTAGAATGATTTCGGCCGGTTCGGCTTTGATCGAGACAATCGGGTCCTGAGACTCGTCGTCGAGAGACATCCCTTCAGACACCCAGCGGAGCAGAATTCTGTGCCAGCGTGAGCCGGGTTCGATTCGACGGCCACCACCGTGAGGAACGCTGGCCACTGCTTTCTGAATGAGCAGGCTCTTTTCAGGAGCCGCGGGGAAGACTCGACGAGCGTGGCTGTCGCGAACGATCGCATCAAAATCGCGGGCAGGATCAAATCCGAAAACGCTGAGGCGAAAACCATTCTGGCCTTCGGCTTTGCCGTGGCAGCCGCCGGAGTTACACCCTGATTTTGACAGCAAAGGAATCACATCGTTACGAAATGAAACGGGCGTGGGATGTGAGATGCCGCGAACTCGGATCATGGCCGTTGCGGACATTTCGTTGATTTGAGCCGTGAGCGTGGCTTCCCCATCCGAAAGTGGATCGATTCGGCCAGCCGCGTTAATCGCCGCGACATCAGGGCTGGACAGCGACAAGGTGGCAGATCGAGTGACATCAATGCGTCGACCAGTGGAATCGATTGCTGTCACGAGAAACTGATCTGAGGTTTCCGGGGACGCGATCTCCAGCAGGTCCGGAGAAATCCGAAGCGAGACCCATGAGGTGGTTTGATCGTCGGCTCGCACGGCATTCTCGGATGAGAATACGATCAGAGTCAGCAAGCAGATTGTTCTGAGAGCAGATGTCGTCAACATCAGTCTCCGAATTTGGGTTATGGCGAGCAGGAGTGTGGCGGGAAGCAGCGACGTGCTTGTGGCCTTGGAGTATGGCAAGCCGCAGGAAAGATTGCAATTTGTTTCATCGCCGTCGCTCGGATTTCCAGTGGACCCGCATGTTTGGGTACGTCGCTGTCGCGATTGGAGCGTGGACGTGCGAAGGTGTAACCGGGAGCGATGGTGAACGGCGGGTGGAAGCTGTTTCCGCTAACCCGGCTTCCCCGGAAGTGAAGCTAAATCGTGAGGCATAAATGATTTCATTGGTGAGTCCTTGAACCAGACACTCATGGGCTGCTGATAGTGTTGTTTGACGGCAGGCCGCAGGCGTCGTTACCCGATTTCGCCTCCGCCTGCGGTTCGACGTTAAACGAGAACGCTCAATACGCGACTAAATCAACGCCCCGCTGACACGTTCCGGCTGATGGGGCCTATGGCAATAAAAAGGTTGCTGGCAACACTAATCAACGTCGGTCAGATCTATGCGGATTCGTACGATTTCGTCGCGAATCTTCATGAAGGCATTGACAACATCCGGGTCGAAGTGCGTACCACTTTCTTCCTGAAGAATTTCAAAACACTTATCAATCGGGAAAGCTGGTTTGTAAACTCGTTTGCTGCTGAGCGCGTCGAAGACGTCGGCCACTGCCACGATACGGCCGCTGAGCGGAATATCGGTTCCCTTCAGGCCAATGGGATAGCCGTTGCCGTCCCAGCGTTCGTGATGAGTAAGCGCTATTTCGGAAGCCATGCGGAGCAGAGGCGAAGAACCAACCCCGATCATCATTTCACCGAGCCGAGTATGGGCTCGCAGTTGCAGTGATTCGCTATGGCTTAACGGCTGAAAGACACGCTTACCAAGGCCCACGTGGCGCTGCATGGTTTCGAATTCTTCCGGCGTTAACTTTCCGGGTTTCCGCAGAATGTCATCGCCGATTCCGATCTTACCGATATCATGCAGGGGAGCAGCATGCTCGATCAGCTCACACGTGGCGCGATCAAGTCCCATCTGCCGAGCCAGAATTCCGGCGTAGCGACCGACTCGCACGACGTGATGACCGGTCTCGTTATCTCGAAACGCAGCCAGCTTCGCAAGACAGTGAATCAGTTCGAGTCGTGATAACATCAGCTCTGCGGTACGAGCTTGAATCTGGGATTCCAGTTCCCGACGATGATTCAGCATCTGATCAAATTGTGACCGCAGCAGAAGTGCGTTACGAACACGAGGCAGCAACGACGTCGCTCGCAGAGGCTTTGTCAGAAGTTCGGCAGCCCCCAGTTCAAGTGCATCCGTGCGCACTCGTTCGTCTTCCGAAGCTGTGATCATGATCATCGGAATATTGCGAAGATCCGGGCTGGACGCGACCTGTTGCAGAATCAGCAGGCCGGAGACGCTCATTACGACATCGCAAATCACGAGGTCAGGCTGCTGCGTAATGATACGTTCCAGAGCAGATTCCGGTTCTGTGTGCGTTTCAACGTTGCGATATCCAGCGATCTGCAGGCACTTCTGGATCAATCGAACATTGATCGCTTCATCATCGATCACGAGGATTTTACGATTCTGAAATTCGTCACTGGCCACCATCGTGGACGCAAAAGGACCGGCCACAGCAGGCAGATTCTGGAGTGAAGCTGCACTGGCGGGAAGGACGCGATCCGGGATTTCAATCCCGAGCGTTTTTTCAATCAGATTGTGTTCGTGAGCAGTCAGCATTCTGGTTGTCATGATTAATAATCTGAAGGCAATTCAGGAGTTGTTTGAACTGTCTTTAAAAAAGGCTTCGTTGGGGAGTCTCGCTTCAGAGTTCGGGCGAATGCGGCTGTCAGCCCGACAATTGCCGCTGCTCTGAATGTTTGAATGGACCGGTTTGAATTACATGGTAGAGGTGGACTCACAGAGTTCCGGATGAAGTGACTGGCTGGTGAGCTGTACAGATTCCAAACACAGGATCAGATCTGTTCGAAAGTCGTTGATTTCATCCAGCAGTGATTTCAATTCAATAGCTTCGTCCATGCAGCGACGCTCGAGTACTCCCGCAGATGCGCGAAGTCGCAAAGCACATAGATTGGCGGCAACCCCTTTGACGCCATGACTCAGATGCTGAACAGCCAGTCGATTATTGTTGGCAATGGCGCCTTCCAGATCACGCAGGCTTTGTCGTCCGCGAAGTTCAAACATATTCAGCAGTTCGATAGCCAGCTCGGAATCTCCAAAGCACTGAGACAGCAATTGTTCAGCATCGAAAGCTTCTGCGACGGAGGCACTTCCTACGCAGACGCGTGGTGCCGTTTCATTCGGAATTGGTTCCAGCCCTTTAGACTGAGGTGTGGGCATCCAGCGAAGCAGCATATTCGTCAGAGCCTGACAGGTGATTGGTTTTGTCAGGTAGTCGTCCATACCCGCTTCAAGGCATTCCTCACGGTCGCCAGCGACAGCATTCGCAGTAAGTGCGATGATTGGAATTCGCTTCCCGTTACGAGAAAGCCCATGGTCTGGAGTTTCTGCATCCCGGATTATTCGGGCCGCCTGAAGTCCATCCATCAGAGGCATCTGGCAATCCATCAGGATCATGTCGAACTCGCCGGATTTGGCCTGATCAACAGCGACCAGGCCGTCTCCGACAATTTCGCACTCGAGACCGAACCTGCGGAGAAATTCGCGGACAACAACCTGATTGATTTCGTAATCTTCAGCGACCAGAACACGGAAGTCACGAGACGACTGTTCTGCCAATGGCACTGTTCGCATCAAATCTGATGTATTGTTTGCTTCTGCTTTTTCCACCGGATGTTCTTCCGATGGTGGCTGCAGACAAATTGTGAACCAGAATGTGGAGCCCTTCCCAGATTCACTCTCAACGCCGATCTCACCCCCGAACAACTCAACCAGTTTCTTGCACAGAGCCAGTCCGAGGCCTGTCCCTCCAAAGCGGCGAGTGGTACTGCCATCGACCTGAGAAAACAGCTTAAACAAGCGATGACGACGGTCGACTGGTATGCCAATCCCTGTATCAGAGACAGCGATTCGAACCATCAGATCACCGGTATCGGTGTACTGTTTCTGAGCCTCGATTGAGACGCCTCCTTTCTCAGTGAACTTCACGGCATTGCTGATGAGATTCAGCAGAATCTGACGCAGGCGAGCGTTATCTGCCGACACCCACCTGGGGAGATCCGGCGACAACTCACAGGTTATCTCAAGCCCGCTCTTGTGAGCCGCGGGAGTCATGATCTCGGCCACGTCGTGAATCAATTGATGCAAATTGAAGTCGACAGGATCCAGTTCCAGCATGCCATGTTCGATTTTGGAAAAATCCAGAATGCCGTTGATCAGACTCATCAGACAATCTGCAGACGACTGAGCCCCGCGGGCATATCGCTTCTGCTGCTCATCCAGCGTCGTTGACGACAACAGTTCCAGCATCCCGGTCACACCATTCAGTGGCGTGCGAATTTCATGACTCATATTGGCCAGGAAGTTACTCTTCGCGCGGCTGGCACTTTCGGCCTCGGACATAGCGCGCGTTTTCTCGTTAATAACTCGGGCCAGCTTTTCCATGTGCCGTAACTGGACATCTCGCAACGCGCTTTTTGCGGTCAGAGACAATGCCAGTTGTCGGACTTCAATCGCGTCAAATGGCTTGCGGAGGATCAGGAACTGATCGGTTCTTCCCAGACGGCTCACAATCTGTCGCCATGAGTAATCAGAGTAGGCCGAACAGATCACGACTTCCAATTGGGGATCGACTTTCCAAAGTCGTTCGATGGTATCGATACCGTCCCATCCGGGAGGCATACGAATGTCAACAAATGCCATGCGATAAGGGCAGCCCTCTTCCATCGACTTCTCCACCAAAGCCAGCGCTTCCTGGCCCCGATAGGCGGAGTCAATCTGATATTGCGTCGCGGCAGTTGAGCCCGGCAACGCGGCGGACGTTTCCCCAAAGAGATCCAGCTCGGCCTGAGTCAAATCGCCTTCATCGTTGGAGGAAAGCAGCTTGCGAAAGTCCATATGAATCGCTGCATTGTCATCGACGAGCAGGATGCGATTCTTTTGTGATGGAGCCAACGGGCTGACGTATGCACTCATGCGTACTGCTCCTCGAACTTTCCCGGGATCACGGGCTCATTGTATGACGAACTGAATGAAGAAGCGGTCTTGTCGACCACCTCTGAAGCAGATGTCTCTGTATTGGCGGCGGAACTCTTTATTGTCTCCGGGACCGCCCGCGGTATCGTGATCTGAAACGTGGCTCCTGTACCCGGGCCATCGCTGTACGCTGTGATGTCGCCACCCATTTCACGGATGACATTGACGCAATAGTGCAGCCCCGGCCCCGAACCTTCTTTGCGGGTTGTGAATCCCTGTCCGAAAAGCCGTTCGTGAACCTCCGGAGTGAATCCGGTTCCGGTATCACGGACTTCAATCTGCAGGAGGTCTGTTTCCAGAACAGCCACGTTTATCGTTAGTACATGGTTGCGTTCCGGAACAGACTGCATCGACAGCAGAGCATTCTTCTCAAGGTTCACAAGGACCTGCGCGACGCGACTTCGGTTCAGTTCCATCAGAGGTAGTTCCGGCATGTTGACTATAGCTGTTATGCCACATTGCTTCTGCAGGGCTTCATTGACGAGTAACGTCTCGTTCAGCAAAGCTCGCAGGTCGACCCGCTGGCGAAAATCAGATTTGCGAGCATGGCTCTGCTGAGAAGCAATCGCATCGCGAATATGATGGATTGTTTCCTGCAGACGCTGGAGTTCACTCAGATTTTCTGCCTGCTCTTTCTGTAGTGTGCCGGCGACTGTCACAAGATAATTAATGAGTTTAGGTCCACGTGGATCTTCGCTGAAGAAATGGACTGCATTCGAGGCCTGTTCGGACAACAGTGACGTGGCCTTTTCCAGCCCGGACAGCCGTGAGTTATTCAAACGATCGCCAATCACTTCGGCGCAGCAATTCGCTGTGTTGACAGCGTTGCCTACGTTGTGCAGAACTTCAGAAGCAATTTCCGCCATGCCTGCGCTGTGAGCCGACTCTTCGGTCTCTCTTCGGGCTTCAGCCAGATGAGCCACCATCAGATCAAAACTTCGGGCCAGAATCCCGATTTCATCGGCCCGGTTCAGGTTCAGTCTGGCTGCCGGGTTATCTTCGATTCCAACACGTGCGGCGTGTGAGGCCATCGTTTGTAAAGGTTCAACACCACGCAGTCGAAGTGCTAGTCCGGTTCCCAAAAGCATCGACAGCACACCAATGAGGCTGCAAAACATCGCTGCATTCGTGGTGAATTTTCCCTGATGCACAATGGGGCGAGCACTTATCAGTGTCAGCATCGCAACGGGAGAACCATGGATATCATCCAGTGTTCGTGAGCTTTGCAGCGTGTCTTCATCAATCTCCACGATGGAGCTTTGCGGCGAGCTCTGTGAGTTCTGTGAGCCTGACCGAGCGGCTTTCTCCAGATCCTTAATGCTGATCTGACAGTGCGTTCTGTCGCGCATCTCGGCTATTCGATCGTCATTGAGAAACCGTCCCATGATCATGGCCCCGCGAATCGGACCTTCGCGTCTGGACGACACAACCGGTCTTGACGCAATGATCATGAGGCCGTGAGATGTGCGGACCAGACCTTCATTGGCATCCTCTGTGCCCGAAAAATCCGCGAAAACGCTGTCTGGTTTCCGGAGATCCTGAACCAGTTCCGGAAGGTCAACCCTCTCCTGAGAATCAGGATCTACGCAACTGTATGCAACCAGTTCCGAAGAGCTTGTCAGGATCGCAACAAGATCGTTGCCGGTGGTTTCGTGAAAAGCAGGGGAAAGATTGGAATCGCGATAAGCCTGATTTCGATCCTCCAGGAACTGGCAAGTGTCGTCCCACGCTCCATAGTCGAAGGCGAGCGTTGAGACAGATTCGGCTACTCCATCGACTGCCTCCTGACAGCGGTCGAGATTTTGAATAGCGGCATCCTGTTCCAGTTTCGTAAAGGCAGGAGCCATCACCAGCGCGTGCATCATCCACGTTGTGCCGAGGAAAACCGTCGACAACGCGATCAGCAACAGTGCTATTTGAAGTCGAATGGACATCAGGGACGCTCGGAACAACTTTGATTTGAAGAGAAACCGGATCAAACGTGCAGTCGCCCACCCTTTTGGGGCACAAGGCAACGCTAGGACACGTTGATCACGTCTGTCGTCAAATGTCTCCGATATTCAACATCAACTTAACAAGTGCTGGAATGTCCTCCCCGGTGACGAGTTGTTTTCTGGTGGAAAACCCGAGTCAGCAAGTAGATGGCTCCGGAATTCACTGGGTTATTACCCGCCTGGGTGAATAAGCTACTCTGATGTTTCGGAATGTCCTGGTGCCAGAGCCGGTGGTTGTGGTTGAAGATGTTCGTTGAAGCAGTCAGGCCGCACCTTGTTGGGCGATTGCAGGAACTCATGACTGGTTGAGGACAGCAAAAGAATGAATCTCTGCTTTTGTGGCTTCAGACGATCTGCCTACAATTCACGGTGATTCTGTCCGTTTTCCGAGTGCCACAACAAAGGTTGAATGAAATTTTTCGGGAGAGCCTGCTCCATGACCGTTGGTTATCTACGTCCGGATGTCGCTGATATGGTGCTGAGAGTGTTGGATCGCTCGGTGCATCCGGAGTTATTTGAGACCTTGTGTCAGATAACAATTCCTGTCGGACGCAATCAGGCCACTTTGCGGATCAGCAACTTTGGCCACGCCATCGAATTCAGGACCCCGGAGAAAGTTATCACCGAAGTCGCAACAAGCAAGTTCTCACCGCTGCCGCTCCAGGGGCGTATGGTGGACCGTCGATTGATCGGCTATCGAACGCACACCTTTGAATGTCCGGGCCTGAAGTATCACTGCAGCTATCAGTTGGATACGGTGCCTGCGGAGGTTTATCTGCAGGTTCATCGAGAGATGGAAGCAGATGCCCGCAAGGCGATTCTGACCGCGGCGTTGCCAGGTTCCAGTGTCAGTAGTCCTGATTGTCTAAGTTACCTGATGAGCGATCTTTTGCCGGAAGGCCTTGTAATCCACTCGTTCCATTCGTTTCCGGACAATGGGGCTGTGCTTCGCATCCAAACGCTCTTTGAAGTGCTTTAGATCCCTGCCCGATGGCACGATTTTTCGAGGCGATGATTGAGAATAACGTCGCGCACGTTGTGCGGGACAGAACGTCGTCCCTGATCATAGATGATCTATGAGCAACTCGCGGCGACAGCGCCGGCCTGGTTCACAAGGAACGTCTGAACTTCGGCAGACTATCGAACCGGCGGCTTTGGTCGCAGGGTCGACGAGAAGATTTCTCCCGCGATAAGCTTGCCCGCAACAATGCCATCGGATGCATCAAACGGCCAATGAATGCCAAGATAAATCCGGCTCCATGAGTTCTCCATGATGGCTTCTTCGAGATTGCGATAGGTGCGAGTCACAATCGGTCGTGGCCTGCCGTCGCTGCCTCTGTTTACTCCGTTGTATTCATCGGAAGTAAATGAGAACTGAATTCCGGCAGTGCCGTAGAATCGGGCCGTCATATTTAAGGCCGCCGTACCGAAAGCGGAATGGCCGGAGGAGTAAGCAGGAAATGGTGGTGTGAAGTCGACGCCATCGCCGGCTCCGTTTGTAGCTGGTGCTCCCAGCGGACGCCAGGCTGGATCGCCAATGGTGTAGATGTTCGTGTCATTGTTGCCCTGACGAATTCCGATGACCGGTCGCCAGAGTTCGTAATAGTACTTTGTGTACCAACACTGAATTCCTGCGTCTGCCATTGCGAGGTTCACCAGAGCGAAAAGGCGTGCATTCTGTTCTGTGGTGTTGCGTCTTTGGATCGCAATTGTCCGAACAACCTGATTGTAAAGACGTGGAGGTGTTCCAAGGCCGGGTACTCCATCATACGCCCAGAAGATTCCCGTGATAGTATCCCTCGGGCTTCGCAGAGTCGGATACTGGCCAGCAGCTCCTCCCCAGTTGAGCAGTGTCTGATAGGCAACGGCGTATTCAAAAGAATTGAGCGCGGGAGGAGGTGGTGACAGATGTGAATGGATATTGGAAATCACAAACGGATCAACATAACCCCAGTGTGGTGTGTTAAATCCCTGATTGGGATGCAATGGATCCGGCCGATGGTAACCAGGCAAAGTGCTGACGTTATAGGGAAGATTCAGGTTCGAGTTGTCGTTCCTGCGATCATTCAGAATCGCGAGGGCCACTTTCTTCCCCAGATCAATCCCTGTTGTGCGTGGCGTTCCTGCAGCAACACTGCTCATCGCGTTGGCGTAGGCTGTACGGATCCTTGTCGCCTGCTGAGGATACAGTGACAACAACGTGTCCTGTGCAGCTGCAGAGACCGCCGCTGTTGTGTTTGCTGAGTTATAGCCGCTCAACTCGACAAGGTATGGACTGTATTTGCGGTGGATCGAATTCCAGGCATCAAACATCGCCACGGATATGATCGCGAATGCTCGTGATGTTCGAGTCGGGCCGCCCTGATCCTGAATCAAAAGGCGACTGTCGCCGACGTTCATATCGAGCATCACCTGATTCCAGACCAGGATAATATCGGCGGATGCATTGTAGGGCGGCAGCGATTGAGCAAAACCTCGATCCGGGGCGATCAGAACCAACGCGCAGCACAGCACCAGCAGCAAACGACGGAACATTTAGATAAACTCCCACGCAACAGTCCATCTCGATACGACGTCCAGCCGTCCGAAAACCCGGGCGCGTGGACATTCCTAATCGTTTGGGATCGTGGGATGGTGTCCAGGGACAACGCAAGGTTAAATCTTTTGCG
This sequence comes from Planctomycetales bacterium, assembly GCA_026400835.1. Lineage (GTDB taxonomy): Bacteria > Planctomycetota > Planctomycetia > Planctomycetales > Planctomycetaceae > SXXK01. The sequence goes on from JAPLOA010000069.1 coordinate 76,738, forward strand.
ACCCTGATAGCACCACTCGAGATGTTCGATTGTGCTGATTGTTTCCATTGTGTCGAATTTGGTGATTTTGCGGACCGCTGCTGCATCGTTTCTGGTGGCGTGCCCTTATTCGAGGCACAAGGGCCGACTGTCCTGAGAGTCGCATCCACGAATGCTCCCTTGAACATCTTGAGGTCCACCAGTCGTCGGCAATCTTGAATTTCCGCGAGCACTGCTGGAATGGAAAAGGTCTTCGATCGTTCGACAGGTTTGCTCAGAAATTCAGACTTTTGGGCGGCTTACCCCATAGCGATGGCAAAAGACGGCCTGTCTCGAACACTACAATTGCCGCACAGTTTCTTGATTTAGGGATCGAATCTTGGAGCGCGTTCGACCGTCTGCCTACAATATTGCGGCGACGCAGGTGTTGGCCTCGGCCAGTCTCGCCGCACAAAACGTCACGGGTGACAGGAACGAGATGGTGTCGAGCTCATATTGAGTGCGCGAAATTTCGTTCGACATTCCCCCTCTGGTTACTTCGGTATCGTCACCGGTTTACTGACTGATTTCATGACCATCGACTGGGAAGCATTTACCAATCACACACTGACAACTGCCGAAGTGCGGCTGCTGGGGATGGTGGATGTTCCGTCTGTGCTTGCGTTGCAGAAGTTGATGGTCCACGAGGTCCGACTTCAGAGCCGGACCAATGCCGCGGTTCTGATCTGCGAACATCCTCCAACGTTGACTGTAGGTGAAGGAGCGACACTGCTCGAACTTCCTGCGTCTCCCAGGGAGCTGGAGTCTCGACTGATCGCGGTCCATAAACTGCATCGCGACGGCCACGCTATTCTCCATCAGCCAGGACAACTTGCCGCTTATATCGTTGTGTCGCTGCCGGAATGCAGCATGAGCGTCGACGAATATCGCGGCTGCCTGCAGCGAGCGGTTGTAAAAACCTGTGAAGAAGTTCAGGTGGTTGCATCAATTCAGCCGTCTGATCCCACAGCCGTTTTTGGTCGCCATGGTGTTGTTGCGGAAATTGGAATTCACGTTGACAATGGTGTCACCAGCTTCGGGATCTTTCTGAATGTAAGCCCTCGTCTGGATGAAGCACGTGAAATCGGTCGCGGAATGCTGGGACAGAAAGTCTCGTCATTGAACGCAGAGCGAGTCCGCCCGACTCAAATGCCGCAGGTGCGATCTGCTTTAATTCAGCACTTGTGTGAAGAACTGGGTTATCCTGACTATCATTTGCACACTGGTCATCCTTTTTTGAAACGAACTCGGACCCTGATCCATGACAAGTTTGCCAATCCTCAATCAGCCGACGAATGAAACGCCTGTTGATGAGTCTGCACTTTCGGGTGTGAATATCATCGCCGGCGGACCCGTGCGCCGGTTACCTCGCTGGCTGAAGCGTCCGTTACCTCAGCCCGGAATGGCCTACACCAGCGACGTGATTTCCGATCTTAAACTGGAAACTGTCTGCGAAAGCGCGAAGTGTCCGAATCGCACGGAGTGCTGGTCTCAGAAGACCGCCACGTTCATGATCGGCGGTAACGTTTGTACTCGCCCCTGCGGTTTTTGTTCCGTGCCGAAAGGCAAGACGGAGAGACTGGAGCTGGACGAACCAGAACGAGTTGCCGAAGCAGCAGCTCGTCTCGGGCTGCAGTATGTCGTGATTACGTCGGTGACTCGTGACGATCTGAAAGACGGTGGTGCCGAGCATTGGTATCGTACCGTCATCGCTGTCCGTGAAAAGACGGGTGCTCAGGTCGAAGTCCTTGTGCCGGACTTCCTGGGTAACCGAGCCGCGATCAGTCGCGTTATCGAATCGCGTCCGGATGTGTTCAATCACAATACGGAAACCGTTCCTCGTCTATATCACCGCGTCCGCCGCAATGCCGACTACCAGCGAACTTTGGATCTACTGAAGCAGGTGAAGGACGAAGCACCTGATATGCCAACGAAGAGCGGCCTGATGCTGGGACTCGGGGAAAATCGCGATGAGCTGATGGATGTATTTGCCGACTTGCGAGCTGTCAATTGCGACATGCTGACGCTGGGACAGTATCTGCAACCAACTCCCGAGCATCTGCCGGTCGAACGATATCTTCCTCCAGAAGAGTTTGATGAGATCGGCGAGATGGCTCGCAAGCTCGGCTTTGGCATGGTCGCCAGCGGCCCATTCGTGCGAAGCAGTTATCACGCCGGTGAGATGGCTGAGCAGATGGCGTGAAGTGTTGTTACCTTCGCATCAACGTTAACGGACAGCCCACATTAGTGCGGCTGCGATTTGCGGCAGTATGCCGAGGAACAGAATCAGAAACAAAAGCGGGATTCCTCTTAGGAACCCTCGGCTACTGATCACATACCATGGAATTGAAAGGTAGAGGGTGACCCAGACGAGGAAGCTGAAATCGTAACACGGGGTTTTGCGCCGCTGCCGAGCGTCTGCCGCGATCCACATGATCACTGTGACCCAATACAGGGTGTTCCAGAGACCGAAGACGAAATCTCTGACAGGAACACCAATGATCATGTAACCAGAAAATGCCACCGACGCACATAACGCGACGACAACCGGAGGCCAGAAAAGCTTGAGAAATGACCCCATCTGGCAGATGCTCCCGGATATCTGAACTACTCCGTCACAAGTTCGCTCTCGACGTTATCACGAATTCGGCGGAGCTTCATGTCCACCTTCTTGATCGTGACCGGCTTGAACTCAGAAACCGGAGCCGCTGAGTCTTTAGCGTCTGTTGTCACCGTCACGATCCAGCGAGCCAGGCCAAACGGGATTTCCTTGGAAACCCAGTATTCACCTTCGTTTGTTGACCGAGTCTTCTGGGTCTCCATGACCAGCTTGCCCTTCATTCGAGCAGCTGAATATGTTTGGCCCTGGACCAATGTTTCCGGCTGATCAGCCGAAGCCACTTCTTCCGGTTCCGCATAACTGGTCAACAACGAAATCGTCGGATAGAAACGCAGAGCTGGGGTCGTAATAGGAGTCACTGCTTCTTCACCCAGTCGTCGGAATCCTTTAACGATCGGCAACATCTCATTCGGAATGCCGTCAGCATCTTTGGCTTCGGCGATAATCTTGCTTTCAGGGACCAACACCTTGTAGATGCGTGCTCCAACGGGCCCTGGATCAATCCCGGCGGCTCCGGCTTTGCCAGTCAGAGTTTTGATTTCCAGCCAGCGACAGGGCTGAACCTTGCCTTCAAACTCGGCTTCTTCCTTGCCCACTGACTTGATGCTCAGTTCGCACGTCCATTGCAGGGGTGCCTGGTCATCGGGACCGGTCGACTGAGTCAGCGTGCCTTCATATTCGACGGACTTGCCGTCTTCCGGAAGATTGAAGATCAATCCCTGAGCGGACACAGAAGTCCCGCTGAAAGCCAATGTCGCGCAGACAGAGAAAGCGATAGCCAGAAGATTCAGGCGAGCCATAAATCAGAGCCTCAGCGGATGTCTTTCGAGTCGTGGGGACACGATGTATCTGAACGCACGTCTGCCGAGCAAAAATGCTCGAAGAGATGCGGAATTCAGCCGGAAACAGGAATCCCGGCTCCGGAAGTGTCGCAAACCCAACGTTCCGGAAGCAAGAGTAAACGACGTTTCGGCTCGGAATCGACCGACCCTGGGGCAATTCTGCGGGTTAGCGAACGGATATCGAGCATCAAAAAGGCTGTCTCCTGGTCAGTTGAAGTCTTTACGGGTATTCTCCCGGCCGCTTGCAGGCCGTCGATTTGAACCGTAGTGCCGACTTCAGTCGGCATTGAGGGCCGTAATCTGCACTTGAATCACGACCCCAGCTTCCCTGACCCTCCAAAACACAACCAGGAAATAACCATGCCCCGCCACGACGATCGCTCGCCGGATCAGCTACGCCCGATTTGCATTCAAAAAGGATTCACAAAGACGTCAATCGCCAGTGTGCTGTTTCAGGCCGGATCCACGATGGTTTTGTGTACAGCGAGCCTGGAAAAATCGATTCCTCCATGGCGAAAATCTCGCGTCGAAGGAGCACCGGTGCTGGGCTGGGTTACGGCGGAGTACAACATGTTGCCCGGCAGCACGTCACCCCGAAAACAACGAGATCGCTCCAAAGTGGATGGTCGCACCACCGAGATCCAGCGTCTGATCGGACGAAGTTTGCGGGCCGTCGTGGATTTCGAAGCTCTGGGCGAGCACACGATTACGATTGACTGCGATGTCCTGCAGGCCGACGGAGGAACTCGAACGGCCAGCATCACCGGAGGATATATTGCCCTCGCAGAAGCTGTGAAGCAGATCAATTCATCTCGCCCCATTCTGCGCGATTCAGTGGCCGCGATCAGCGTCGGCGTTGTGGACGGCACTCCGGTTCTGGATCTCGATTACAAGGAAGACAGCACAGCAGAAGTGGACATGAACGTCATCATGACGGGTGCCGGAAAGTTCATCGAAGTTCAGGGCACAGCGGAAGGTGCACCGTTCGATCAGGATGCTCTGAATGCGATGCTGGACCTTGCAAAGTCCGGCATTCGCCAGTTGACGAAACTCCAGCAGACGGACAAGCTCTCTTAAGAATCGGGTCGCCGCTCTATGGTTCTAGGCTGCCGGGAATCGCGATGGTATGCCCGGTTTGGTCCCACACAACAAGAGTATTGCCGTCCATCGTAAACTTCATCCCGGCGACAGACTCAATTGGCAGTGGCTCGAGCTGAAGGAGTTCTCGTCCTACGACAACATCCCACAGCTTGACCACGCCTTGGTCGTCGCCAGTTGCAATAACGCGATCATCCGTAGAGATCGCTGTTGCCCTGATTTTGCCAATGTGACCCGTCAACCGGTGACGCAACTTGAGAGACTCCCCATCCCAGAGGCATAACGTCCGATCGTGAGAGACGGAAACTAGATGACGACCATCTGAACTGATCAGAATGGCCGAGACTGTCGTATGATGAGCACTCAGTTCCGCATAAGGCGTTGCGTTCAGATTCTGAATCTCACGAACCTGAAGAGTATTCAAGCCATGGCTGGCAGTGATGATCCATTGACCATCCGGCGAGATCGTTGATGCAGACTGATTCGACAACCGCAAAAGAATCCCACCGTCTTCCGTATTGACGACCGCAAGTTCATCATCATAACTCTGAGCAACGGCCGTTCTTCCCAAAGAATCCACGGCAAGCCGGTAAACGCTCGACGATTCGAAAACCGGAATCACCCTTGGGCTGTCAGAAGACTCACGAGGCATCATGATCAGTCGCCCCTGACGATCACCGGCAATCAGACTTTCCGAATTGGCAGCCATCGTGATCGCGGTGATTTGGCCATCGGCCGCTTGAGGAGCAAAGCCATTTCCGGAATTCACGTCGAGAATCGCGGATCCAGGATCGTGATCTGCGGGGATGACGATGGCGGATTCTCGAGGCGCAGGGGCCAACCAGTTCGGCCCAAATGCCTTATCCTCGGAACCTCGGCACAACTCAAGAACCGTGTTGCGGGGTGATATTCTCCAGCGTCGAATGACACCAGCTCGATCCGCAGTCAACAGAGTCTCCGCTCCCTGGTCATCTTCTGCGGTCTTCGACTGCCACATTACATAAGAAATCGGCTTTTGATGTCCCCCCAGTCGTCGAAGTGGAGCCCATGACTCCGGAGCGTTTTCCGAGCTGACCGCGTCAGCGTCAAACAAGGTAACGGCGCCTCCTCGGTCTCCTGCCGCAATAACCCCATCGCGAGAACATGCGACGGCATGAATTGCATCAAGCCCCTTGAACTCAGTCAGGATTTGCCCGCTGGCAAGATCACAAAGCCGCAAGCCTCCATCTCGACCGGCGACGACGACTCTTTTGCCGTCCGGTGTAAAATGAGACATCGTCAGAACGCTGTCAAAACCAATTCGAATAACCGGTTCAAAGTCTTCCAGCCTGAAAAGGAAAACATTTCCGTCGCTCCCCGTCGTGAGGATAGAACTTCGGTCTGGAGACATTGTCATGTGTTCGATGGCTCCCTCATGCGGAGTTGGGATCCTGCGTAACAACTTTCCGGCATCGGCATCCCAAAGCCCCAACTCCGAACGGTCTTCACATGACACGAACTGATGCGTCCCGGGCAGGAAAGCAACCGTGGAGACATCCATCTGCGGATCAACGTTGATCAGATGCAGAAGGTGATGAGTCGCGGCATCCCAGATTGCAATATGCCCGTTGTCTCCGGTCGTTACCAGAATTGTCCGATCGTCAGACCAGTGAAAGCTGCTGAGCTCGCCCTTCGTTGCCTGTAAGAACAGGACGTCATTCGCAGAGCCGTTCTTCGAAACGGCTCGAATAGCGCCGTGGCTGTCCGCCGACAGAATTTCGCCATTCAGCGGCGACTCCTGCAACCACCAGATGGATTGTCCTCCGTTAAGAATCGTCTCGTTTGGGAAAGTGACGCGGCTGTTTAGGTATCTCCATGCAAAATGTGAGACGCCCTGTCCGGCCGAGCCGAGCAGTTTATGTTTGCCAAGAATTCGAAATGCTCCCTGAGCATCACCGCTTTTCCATGCCAAAGAAGCAATCTGAATATCTGCAGCCAGCAGAAGATCCTGAGCACTCTCATAGTTCTGATCTGCAAGTGTGCGAAGAGATTCAGACTGCTGGACCGTCTTATCGAGCTTAGCCACGTTGAGACGCAGGTGCTGATTCGACGTAATGAGATCGCCCTGAAGCTTATTCAGCGATCGTGTATAGCTGACCGCGAGTACCAGCATGCAGCACACGAGAAAGCCGGAAACCAGAATCAGCGAGGCGATCAACGGCCTGCGCTGGCTCCACTTCACCAGGGCTCGCCACATCGATGGACGACGCGCTTTGACAGGATGGCCGGAAAGGAAACGTGTCAGATCTTCCGCCAACGCTCCGGCCGAGTCATAACGCTGGGACGGCTGCTTTTCCAGACATTTGAGACAGATAAGGCTGAGGTCCTGATCAATCCCTGGATCAATCATGTGGGGGGCAATTGGATCGGACTCAACGATCAGCCGCAGCGTTTCCGGAGTCGATGATGAGTCAAATGGAGGTCTTCCGACCAAAAGCGTGTACAGCGTTGCTCCCAGAGAGTAAATGTCAGACGCTTCGCTGGCCGATCCACTCGACGACTGAATAATCTCCGGGGCAAGGTACCGAGGAGTTCCGATCAACTGACTTGTCATCGTCTCCGCAGTCTCTGCCTCCAGCAATTTGGCAAGGCCAAAGTCTCCCAGTCTCGGCACGAAGGGAAAGTCAGCTCCGGGCTGAGATTGATCAGGGAAGAGAAAGACATTGCCCGGCTTAATGTCGCGGTGCAGAATGCCGCGCGAATGGCTGTAATGAACCGCAAGTGTCAGAGTTCTGACGATCTCAGCTGCCAGTCGAGGAGACACGGAGGTCTTTCGTGAAGTCAGCCATTCCGAAAGTGTCGGTCCATCACACCAGGCACAGGCCAGATACGGCAAGTCTCCGTCTTCCCCGGTCTCGAAGACACTGATGATGTTGGGGTGATCCAGACTTGCAACCGCTTTTGCTTCTGTAACGAACCGTCGCCGCAGTTCACTATTCATCAATGAATGCGGTCGAGGAACTTTCAGAGCAATCTGTCGATTCAGGTCAGGGTCCCGTGCCAGATAGACAACGGCAAAGCCTCCTGACCCCAGGACCGACAGAATCTCAAAGCGTCCTATGCGATCCGGAGCCCACGATGGGATGGCTTTGACTCGACGCGGCACCACCGCTTCCAGAATCTGTAAAGCCTTCTGACCAACCGTGACCTTTTTCAGCAGATCGGGATCTGTTTCCAGAACCAGCGTATCAGGAACTCGCCCCGCGCGCAATGACTCCTCGTAATGCAGCAACGAATTCAGCAGAGAAACTTCGGACGAAGGGGCCATCACGCGTTATTTTGCTCCTGCAGCAGTTCATAACTTCGCGGCGGCTTCTGATTCCTCAAGCCTTTCCCCCAGTGCAACGACGGCACGTCCCCACAGCATTCTGGCGGCATCCGGAGTGCGCTGCATACGATCGGCGATTTCGACAAAGCTCAAATCCTGTTGCTGTCGAAGGAAAATGACCGTTCGATAATCGATCGGCAGCGATTCCACAATTTTCCAGAACAGCTCATGGGTTTCCCTTCGCTTCAGCTGATCGCTGGGTGATTCGTCACGGGACTGAAAGCCGGACAGCCCGGTCATCGTCTCTGCCAGAACATCACGTTGCTGACGTCCGTGGTGTCGAACCAGATCCGTCAACTGATTGCGCATGATCTGAACAAGCCATGTTTTGAGTTCTGCCTCCGTAGTCCCACGAAAGGTCGACAGTTCTCGACAGGCCTTCAACAAAGAATCCTGAACCAGATCCGAGTCATCCACACGAGACTGAAGAAACTCCGGAAACTCGACCGCAGCAAGTGTCTTCAGATACGGACGATACCTGGTCGCGATCTCTTCCGGATTCTGACGGAACGCCAGAACCATCTCATGATCATTCGTCGCTTCCGCTTCATGCGAAGTCAAAAGCTCATTCTCATAGGACGACATCACCGGCTCCTGGCGAACGAAGATTCTCGACAAGTCGACAGTTTGTCGCCGAGTCGACGGTCGAGTCAAGCATTCAACGCCGCTCATGAACGGGAAGCCAGGTATCTTTGTTTGACCCCATTGCTCTTAACGAATGCTCAGCGGGCGAGACGCCCGCGCTCCCGGAGCGCGGACGTCCCGTCCGCTTTCTTTCATTTTCCTTCTTTCCTTTTTTTTAACATACCCACCGCCGCCCGCATTCCTCTCGACCGCTTTCATCTCTCCAATTTTCAGCCCCTGCAGCCACCACCGCCTCAAGATCTCATTGCGGGCATTCCCCCATTTCGCGCACAACTCGACCACCCTCACTGAGTTCTTCGGATCACTTCGGCAGGACTCCGAAATCCACAGAATCCAAAAAACCCTCGTCGGCCTCGTTCGGTTCGTTTTCGCGATGACGTCCTGAATGGCAGGGCCTATTGCTGATCACAGAAACGCATGAACGGCGGGTTTGAGAAGAGGGGATTGCTTTCAGTAGTCACTTCGATTCTCTGATCGTTGCCATTCATGCCAGATCACAAAGGCCCGGCATTGCGGTCACTCTCTCCTGCGGAAGATACGATGAAGAGCTTTCTGAAGAGCATAGAGTCAATTCTTAATGACGCCGTTCGATCACTTTCGCAGCAACAATCCGGTCGATTGCGTCAAAAGCACTCGCGGCTGGAATCGCTTGAGCCACGCAGTTTGCTCACAACTATCGTTAATACTTCCTTTGATTCATTGCCCAGCAATGTGTTTGGCGCCGGCCATGCGCTTCTTTATTCGCAATACGGCGAGGTTGTGCTAACGGCAAATACCACTGGACAACAAGGATCGATCTTCGTGCAGTATGGTGCTAGGGCCGTCGCCCACTCCGGATCGGCTCGAATCTATCTTGGCAATGACGGCGGTGGTGGCGATGGGATGAGTATCGGTTATGGCGCGTTGTCGGGGAGCTCGTTTGGTGAAGGGGGGAATCCGTCAGGCGTCTGGATTTCCATTGATACCCACGTGAATGATCAGTACAGCGGGCAAGTGTCGATTATTTACAACGGTGCGGTTGTCGATCAATCTCAATTCTTTAACGGCAACGCGCATACCTCAACTGGAATCGCTGGGCGGGGATACCACGTCCTCACGTGGAGTGTCACTGAGGGCGGCTATTTTCAGTACACACATCCTGCCATCGGGACTCGCAGTGCTCAGTTGTCCGGTTGGAGCGCCGCGGTTCAATCGAATTGGGAATTCGGCATCGGTGCCAGAACCGGGGCTGCGTACGATGAGCACGCTATCAGCGACCTGACGATCACAGATAACAAAGTAGCTCCGACGAACATAAGCCTTTCGAACAGCACTGTTGATGAAAACGCTTCAAGCGGAACGATTGTTGGCTCGTTATCCACAACAGACTCCGGAGGAAGTAACTCTTTTGTTTACAGCTTGGTCTCTGGAACCTCGCAGTTTCAAATTGTGGGCAATCAACTGCGCACAGCCACTAGGCTGGATTATGAAAGCGGTGCGACTCGTTCGGTTACAGTCCGAACTACCGATGAAGCGGGTTTGACGTTCGACAAAGTGTTCACGATCTCCGTCGGGAATGTCAATGAGGCGCCAACCAACATTACGCTCTCCGCTACAACAGTCGCTGAGAATGCCGGCAGCAATGCAGTCATCGGAGCGCTTTCAGCATCGGATCCTGAATCGTCCGTTGGCTCATTGAGCTTCTCACTTCCGCCGGGTGTGTTCGACAACAACCTGTTTAACATCAGCGGAACATCGTTTCGGGCGAATTCATCATTTGATTTTGAGTCCGATCCTTACCACGTTGTTACAGTTCGCGCCACTGATCCCGCCGGACTAAGTCTCGACAGGTCGTTTGCGATCATTGTGACAAACGTGAATGAGGTTCCCACAAACATTTCGCTGTCCGCGACTTTGTTGTCGGAAAACGCCGGCACGAATGCGGCGATTGGAACCCTGTCTGTGACGGATACCGAAGCCCCTGCTCTCGTGAAAGACATTTCCGTCGGTGCTGCCGGTGCAACTCCCAGTTTTCTGACTAACGTGAACGGCACCCTGTATTTCACGGCAAATGACGGTGCCAACGGAACGGAACTCTGGAGGAGCGATTTGTTTGCCGGGGCGTTCTTATTGAAAGACATTTGGAGCGGAGGATCCTCGTCCGTGCCGATGGAACTGACCAATGTCAACGGGACGCTCTATTTCACGGCAGATGACGGGCAGGCTGGACGCGAATTGTGGAAGAGTGACGGAACCGCGGGTGGAACAGTGCGAGTGGTAGACATACGAACTGGAGGCTTTGCATCGAATCCGCAGAATCTGACGAACGTCGGCGGGACACTCTACTTCACTGCAGACAATGGCCCGAATGGACGTGAGCTCTGGAAAGCAGAATCGAATGGTGCCGTTTCACAAGTCAGCGACATCAGAGGTGGATCTGCTTCCTCGAATCCGGGTTCACTAACCAATGTCAACGGGACGTTGTACTTCACGGCGGATAATGGCAGTAACGGCGTGGAATTGTGGAAAACGATGTCAGGACCCGGAGCGGTAATGGTTAGCGACATTCGCAGCGGCTCATTGTCCTCAAGTCCAGGCTCGCTGACGAACGTCAACAGCGTACTCTATTTCACTGCCGACAATGGTACGAGTGGACGTGAGCTCTGGAAAAGTGATGTCGGTGGAACAGCGATCGTCAAAGACGTTCGGACGGGAGCCACTTCGTCGAATCCAACAAACTTGCTGAACATGAACGGAACTCTGTTCTTTACGGCTGACGACGGATCGAGTGGTCAGGAACTCTGGAAAGGCGACATTATCTCAGGGGCCGTCTTAGTGAAAGACGTTCGAGCTGGAGGCAGTGGTTCGTCACCTGGTTTATTGACCCAGGTTGGCACAACGCTGTACTTCACTGCCAACGACGGCGTCAATGGCGTTGAACTCTGGAAAAGCGACGGATCGCCAGGCGGTACAACGCTTGTCTCGAATATTCGCGCAGGCATCAGTGATTCGTCTCCAGGTTCGCTGACAAACGTGAACGGGACGCTCTACTTCAATGCCGACGATGGCATAGGTGGCCTTGAGCTTTGGAGAAGCAACGGAACAGCTTCTGGAACCATACTCGTGAACGACATCGTGTCGGGGATTGGCAGCTCAAATCCCATTGGGCTCACGAACGTTAACGGCACGCTCTTTTTCAATGCAAACGATGGCGTGAAAGGCAGCGAGCTTTGGCGCAGTCCTGGTGACTTTTTTACGTTCAGTTTGCCAGCCGGACTCAACAGTAACAGCTTGTTCAATATCAGCGGTGCAACACTTCGTGCGAACAACTCTTTCGACTACGAAGCTGCTTCCAGCTACTCTATCACGGTGCGTGTGACTGACTCCGGTGGATTGACATTCGACAAGCCGTTGGTAGTGGCCGTTGCAGACGTCAACGAAGCGCCGACCGACCTCTTGCTCTCCTCAACGACAGTTTCTGAGAACCAAGCGAGCGGGACGGCAGTGGGGACATTTTCAACGACGGATCCAGACGCTGCCAATACATTCACGTACTCATTCGCAACCGGGAGCGGTGACTCGGACAACGCAAGCTTCACGATCGATGGAGAAGTATTGAAGACCGCTGTTGGGTTCGACTACGAGTCGAAGGAGAGCCACTCGATTCGTGTTCGGTATATGGATCAGGGTGGCCTGTCTCAGGTGAAAGTGTTCTCAATCACGGTTTCGGACGTCAACGAAGCACCGAGTTTCCAGGTGCAAAGACCGGGAACCACGCGGCAAGGGAACGAATTTCGAGCCAGCTCAACGACGAGTTCCAGCCAGACAAGAGCTGCAGTGGCGATGGATCCCTCAGGCAACAGTGTCGTGGTCTGGAGTGGGCACCTGAATGATGGCAGCGGGGCGAATATCTTTGCTCAGCGATACAGCGCCTCTGGCGTTGCCGTCGGAAGTGAGATTCTTGTCAATACATACACGGTGTCCCACCAGGAATCGCCGACTGTAGCCATGGACGCCAATGGGAATTTCGTTGTCGTCTGGGCGAGCAATGAACAGGATGGCAGCAGTTATGGGGTCTATGGCCAACGGTATGCAGCGAACGGAACTCCAATTGGCGCAGAATTTCAGGTAAATCAAACGACCGACAGCTTTCAGGGCCACCCGTCTGTGGCAATGCATAGCAGCGGCAGTTTTGTCGTGACCTGGTCAAGCGTTGATCAAGACGGCTCCGGGGTGGGAATCTATGGACAAAGATATGGAACTAATGGTGCTGCAATTGGCTCCGAGTTCCTTATCAACAGCTTTACCAGTGGCACCCAGGATGGCTCACGGGTTGGCGTCGCCAGCGACGGAAGTTTTGTTGTCGCATGGCACAGTGACGGTCAGGACGGCAGCAGTTGGGGAATCTATGCTCAACGGTTCGACGCCAGCGCGAACCCGCTGGGCTCAGAATTCCGTGTTAACACCTTCACTGCGGGTTATCAGCTCAATCCGGCACTTGCGGTTGAATCGGACGGAGATTTCACAATCGCCTGGAGAAGCGCGGGACAGGATGGAAGTGGCGATGGTATCTACGCACAACGCTACGCTGCCAATGGAACAACGGTGGGCTCCGAGTTCCGAATCAACACGACTACCTTAAATAGTCAGGATGAGGTCAGCCTTGCCGCTGATTCTCAGGGAAACTTGATCGCCGCCTGGTCAAGCTGGCATCAAGACGGCAGTGATCGCGGCATTTATGCACAGGTGTATTCGGCAAACGGCAGCCCTCGTGGTGGTGAGTTTCGAGTCAACACATTCACAAACAACTCCCAAAGAAGAGCGGCCATAGCCGTCGACGCGGACGGCGATTACCTCGTTGTCTGGGACAGTGAGGGACAGGGTAACGGCGAAACGATTTATGGCCAGCGTTACACCGGTTCAAGACTTGTTGGAGAGATCACCACTGTTGCCGAAAATACCGTGACCACGTCGCGTATCAAGCTTGGGGAGTTTGCGATTGCCGACGATGCTCTGGGTACGGAATCCGTCACGTTGACCGGCACCGCCAGGCAGCACTTTGAAGTCGATGGCAATTCGCTGTACCTGAAAGCCGGGACGCCCCTCGACCATGAAGACTGGAACTTCTTTCAAGTGGTACTGAATCTGGATGATGCAAGCATTGGCAATACTCCAGATGACACAATCAACTTTTCGTTGACCATCACCAATGTCAACGAAGCGCCGACGGGGATTAGTTTGTCAGGAAACAGCCTTGCTGAAGATTCGGGCGCGGATGCGACGATTGGGCTGTTGTCCGGTGATGATCCGGATGGGACAAATGTGTTGACGTTTTCGTTGCCTTTGGGAGTTGGCGACAATCAGCATTTCTACATCGACAGCACTCAATTAAAGGCCAATGCGTCTTTCGACTTTGAAGCGGATTCCACTTATACCGTGACGGTCCGCGTTTCTGATTCGGGCGGACTCACTTTTGATCATCAATTCACGATTACGATTTCGGACGTGAACGAAACGCCGACGAACGTTGCTGTTTCTTCGACGTCGATCGCGGAGAATCAGGAAGGTGCCACGCTGGTGGGCACATTGACGACTTCGGATCCGGATGCGTCGAACACGTTTTCTTATTCGCTGGTGACGGGGACGGGGGATACCGACAACGCGAGTTTCGCGGTTGTTGGGGACGAGGTTCGAACAGTGCTCCCGTTGGATTTTGAGGCGCAATCGACTTACTCGATTCGGGTTCAGTCCACGGATCAGGGCGGATTGTCGTTCGAGAAGGTGTTCACGATCACCGTTACCGACGTCGATGACCTCGCTCCAGTGAGTTTGATCTCGGCTCTGGCAGCGGCTTCGAACAGTCTTTCGATTCCCATCAGCGTGACGGGCAGCGATCCGGGAGCAATCACGAGCGGTGTGAAGGAATACGATCTGTATTACTCAACGGGTGGTTCGTTTATCAAGTTTGCCACGGTGCCTGCGGGCTCGCCGTCGACGACGTTTACGGGGTCCACGAATACGACGTATTGGTTCCGCAGTCTGGCTCGCGACAACGCGGGGAATGTCGAAACCAAAACGACTGCGGACACCTATACTCGTCTTGGCGATATCGTTGCACCGGCGACACAAGTGACGTCGGCGGTACCGAATTCGAGTGGTCTGTTTGCGATTCAAATGACAGGGACCAAAACCAGCGGGACTCCGCTGACGCAGTTTGATGTCTATGTCGTTATCGACAGCAGTCCGGCGGTGCAGATTGGCTCGGCCAATGGTGTGGCTCTGGGCTCCGGGAATTACTCGGGCGAGATTCTTTTTCAGGGAGCACTGGACGGAACCAGTCACACCTACCGCTTCTACAGTCGTGGACGTGATGGGGCCGGGAATGTGGAAGCGGCTCCGGCCAGTGGCGACGTCTCCGTCACTCATTCGTTTGCCGCAGCCGGTCTGATGGCGACGGCGATTGACGTGCAGAACGGCGTCAACCAGCGTTCATTCGTACGATATCTGGATGTGCTGTTTAGCGGCTCGTCGGGCCTCAATGCGATGCTGAATGCAGGACGCGTGAAGATCGAGCGATTTGGAATTGACGCCACATCGGTTGTGCCAGGAACCGGAGTCGACGTGCCAGGAGCTTTGTTGTCTCAAAATGGAAATCGCCTGCGACTGGATTTTGGGGCGAGCGGACTGGGCGGACTTCGTCAGGCGGGGAACGGGTTTTATCGAGTCCTGCTGGATCTGGATGGAAACGGCTCCTATGCCGATACCGGTGACGCGGCGTTCGAATTTCATCGACTATTTGGTGATGCAGATGGGAACGGCATCGTGGACATCGCTGACACGAATCTGGTCACCAGCCAGATCGGTCGCACTGGTGCCAACCTGGACGGTGATCTGGATGGCAACGGTGCAGTCAATTCCACCGACCGTCTCTACACAACGCAGCAACGCGGAAAAAAACTGCTGGAACCGCTGCTGGGTTGGCTGGATGACTGAGGTCTCATGCGGCGGCTTGCTCAATCTGAGAAATGACCGTCAAACATTTCCGAATCAGGCCAGAGCACGGAGGGGCCGGCCATTGGAGTCGCGACTTGCTGAGGCACGAACTGTGGCATCGACGATCGCACAGCGGGCAACCGCTGGTGAGTACGGATAACGAGTTTTCAAACCCTTGCTTGAGTATGAGACCATGCGTCTGTTTTTACCGTGCCTGATTGTCGTTCTGTCCGCCTCCACATCCTGTTTCGGTGACATCATCGTGGATGTCCAGGATGCTTCGATTTCTGCAGGCGGGACCGGGTTTATCGACGTACTGATCAGCTCGGACGTGACGGACAATCTGTTTCAATCGGCGTATCATTTTGAGATCACCGGTTCTGTGGCGAATGGAAGCGTTCAATTTCGCCCCAGCGCCTTTCAGACGAATGTTCAGCAGTCTGTCGTTGCTCCGGTGCCATACGTTTTTGCAGGCGACACGGATCCTGGCAACTTCTTTGCAACACGCCAGGATCCCACGGTGACACAGATTATCGGCGGGGATAATACCCTGTCCGGTACCGGTATTTCTCTGACCACCACGCAAACTTTGCTGGCGAGACTGCAGGTCGAGCATATCACGGGGACGCCTCTGGCGGCAGTGGGAGATACGTTCACCGTCAAACTGATTAACAACGACAACGGAACGCCCGGGGACTTCACGGACGATTCGACTCAGTTCAAGGACGACTTACTGAACAACCTGACGATTGATCCTCTGTCCTATTCCGGCAGCGGCACGATCACAATCACGTCCGCCGCAGTTCCGGAGCCTTCGACCTTTGCCGTCCTTGGATTTGCGTCGATCGCATTCATCGGCAAGCGTTGGCGGAGGCGAAGTCACCGGATTGATGTTGTCTGAGAATCTGGATAGACCGGAAAGCTGACGCATTCCGCTCGCCGCAAATTGATTGCGCTTGGTTATACGCTGTTAACGCGAGCGGCAGAAAAGGGAATTACCGGTCGATAGTAGAGCAGTCGTCTCAACTGCTCACGAACAAATGGGACAATTGTTCTACTGTGATAACGCCACGCGTCTGGTTTTATCAGCAAGCCTGCTTTGAGTTGCGTTTCACGCGGTTCACTGTCATCCTCTTCCGCTTGCGATTTGTGTCCTGCCCCAACCTCAGGCCAAATGCAGCCGATGATTCGTCTACAGGCGAGGAGCGAGTGACAGGAATGACACAGCCGCAGAATCCTTACGTGTTGCCAACGAAAACAGATGATTCACAAAGCCTAAGCAGCTCTCAGAACCAGGCGACAAAAGTTCGCTGGCTGATCGTCGCGATGCTGATGGGGTTTGCCTTTCTGGGGCACTTTAATCGTGTCGGGATTACGGTTGCGGCCAAAGAGAAATTCATTGGGCCGGGATTGTTGTCTGAAGTGCAGATGGGGCAGGTTTACTCCGCCTTCCTCTGGGTCTACACGTTGACCATGTTGCCCGGCGGATGGATTATTGACCTCGTTGGTCCGCGACGAGCACTCACCGGGATGGGATTGGGACTGGGCTTCTGCGTCGTCATGACCGGCGCATTGGGACAACTGGGCTGGCCGATCGCTTCGTTGTTAATCCCGTTGATTGCAGTGCGCAGCGTTGCGGGTTTTTGCAGTACCCCCTTGCATCCGGGAGCAGCCCGGAGTGTGTCGCTGTGGTTTCCTTTGACGAGTCGTTCAAC
Source organism: Planctomycetales bacterium (assembly GCA_026400835.1). Taxonomy (GTDB): domain Bacteria; phylum Planctomycetota; class Planctomycetia; order Planctomycetales; family Planctomycetaceae; genus SXXK01. The sequence goes on from JAPLOA010000069.1 coordinate 94,015, forward strand.
CGCGAACGGACTCGTAACGGCCGGAGCGCTGATTGGTATCTCTGTGACCGCGCCGGGCTTTGGATGGCTGATGGATCGATTCGACTGGTCGATCGCGTTCATGATCTCGGGTGCAGCCTTGATGGCATTCTCAATTCTCTGGCTGGCATTATCGACGGATGATGTCAACGGCCATCCTCGAGCCAACAACGCGGAAAAGCAGCTGGTGGCGATGAGTCATGTGCCGGCCGCCGGTACCAAAGCGTCCGCCGCAGACTTTCTGGCGTTGTTCAAGAACAGCCAGTTGATGATTCTGGCTTCCAGCTATGCGGCCTACAGCTACTTTCAGTATCTGTTCTTTTACTGGATCGATTTTTACTTCGGCAAAGAGTTGCAGTTGCCAGACGGTGAAAGTCGTCGAGCCACATTCATTGTCATGATGGCCATGGCGATCGGAATGGCGTTCGGAGGAATGCTGACTGATCGGTTGAGTCGACACATTGGCGTACGCTGGAGCTGTCGCAGCATTGCCATGGCGGGCATGTTGTTAAGTGCTGGCTTTGCATGGTTCGGAGTTGCCGCCAAAGATCCGAACGAAGTGATTCTGCTTTTTTCACTGGCCCTCGCAGCCCTCGGAATGTGCGAGGGGATTTTCTGGACGTCAGCTCCGGCTCTGGAACCTACCAAAGGCGGCCTGGCCGGCGCATTCCTGAACACGATTGGCAATGCCGGAGGAAGTCTGGCACCGATCTGCACGCCATGGATCGGCGTAAATTATGGCTGGCCTGCAGCCATTGGAGTTGCGTGTTGCACGAGCGTGCTCGGAGCTGCGCTGTGGTTGCTGATTGATACGGGAATCAGAAGCCGCAAAACAACAGAGGAGCTTGTGATCGAGGAACGCTCGGCGTTTTAGTGCGATAAATGTGTCAAAGCCTCATCAGCCGAAGTGCGTTAGCGGACTGTCGATTTAATCCCCCCTGAGCCTGCCTCAGGGGCCTGCGGGCTTTCGCACCACTGAAAGTCCTGGTTTCTATGCTGGTGCAAAAGCGGTTAAACCCCCGACGCGGGGTCGGGGGCGATTAAAGTACCATCCCGTTAGCGACCAACGGCTGATAGCACTATTAATTCAGCAAATCGTTCCAGCCAATCATCTGAGAACACGACCTCATTCGAGAACGGCAATCGCATCGATCTCGATGTGAATGCTCTCCATCGGGAAGGTCACTCCGATCAGTGTGTTCACCGGATAATCGTCACCAAAGAACTCGTGGTAGATTTCGATCTGCTCGCCTTCGAACGGATGCCACTTATAGGGATCCGCAACGTACATGGTCAGCTTGCAGATATCCGATGGCTGTCCACCTTCGGCTTTGACCATGCGAGTCAGTCGGTCCAGGATGACTCGCAGTTGTTCCATGGGGCTGCCGTTTTGGGCCGACGAGCCATTTGCGGTGCAGCCGGACAGAAACAGCATGTTTCCCGCGCGCACTCCACGGGCGTAGTGAGGCCCTGACGGGTAGATGTCTTCGAAGTGAATCCGACGTTTCTTCATGGGGTCACCCGGCAAATGTCTGGTTGGCGAGGATTGATCAGGCCGAAGGCCCGATCGGGTTGAATTGAGCCCCGGAAGTCTGGTCGATCCTACGATGGCCTGCAATCAACGAGGGTACTGGCGCGTCTTCTGTGTCAAAAGACTTCTGAAGTGTGAGCGCCCCCTCTTGGGTGCCTTGGACAATTGGGAAAACCAATCTTCACGAGACGTTCACGCAAAGTTCCCGTGAAATCGATGGTTGAGGGATCGTCAGACAATATGTTGGCTCCAGGACTTTGCGGAAGAACTCAATTTCTGTAGTCTGCGTTTTTCAGGTCAGGGGCCGAGAAACCAGAGCAGGTGAGGTGTTGTTGTGTCAGAAGTTCTCGACAGTTTTCAAATCGAGTGGCATGGAAATACTGTCGTGGTCACTCCAGCTTCCAGCGTTGAGTCACTCAACTGGGATTTGGTGGAGCAGGCTGCTGACCTCGTCATGGAACCGCTCAATGACCAGGAAGCACCAATGGTCGTGGTGGACCTGAGCCGCGTCGGCTATTTTGGCTCGGTCTTTCTGGCATTACTGCTTCGCTGCCATAAGTTCGTGAAGAAAAAAGGCGGGGAGCTGGTTCTCTGCGGCGCCAGTGACATGGCGCTCGAACTGCTGCGAATTACGGCGCTCGACACGATCTGGGCGATCTATAAAACTCGCGATGAGGCGATGCAGGCTCTCTCTGAGTAACACAAACAAACCCTTGCATGGAGGCAGGTTGCTTTGAAAAAACGACATCCGCTGAAGCATCCGCATCAGTCTGAAATGGACGTGATTGAACACGTCTCGGAATTGAAGCATCACGAAGAGTTAATAGCTGAGATCAAGCAGACAGCAGACAAGCTGGCCGAGGATAAGGCGACTCGCGGAGATCTGAAGATCCTGAGCCGTGCCTTGAAGGAGCTGCGATATGCCTTCAAGGTATTTTCACCCTATAGGATGAACCGCAAGGTTACCGTCTTTGGTTCTGCTCGTACGAAGCGCGAAAATCCCTGCTACACCACCGCTGAGACATTTGGTCGAAGAATGGCCGAAGAAGGCTGGATGGTCGTGACAGGCGCCGGTGGCGGAATCATGGAGGCGGCTCACCGTGGCTCCGGTCGCGAGATGGCCATGGGGCTCAATATTCTTCTGCCATTTGAGCAGGAAGCGAATCCGGTTATTGCTGGAGATCCCAAACTTGTCAGCTTGAAGTACTTCTTCACTCGTAAGCTGATGTTCGTGAAAGAGGTCCACGCAATTGTTAGTTGCCCGGGCGGATTCGGCACGCTGGATGAGGCATTCGAAAGCCTGACGCTGGTTCAGACCGGTAAACGCGATTTGATGCCGATGGTGATGCTGGATGAACCGGGCGGCACCTATTGGTCTCACTTTTTGAACTATATCCGCAATGAATTGCTGGACAATGGTCTGATTTCTCCCGGAGACTTGTCGCTCTTCAAGGTGACTGACAACGTTGAGGAGGCCATTGAAGAAGTGCTTGGATTTTACAGCGTCTACAACAGCATGAGGTTCATCCGTGATCGCCTCGTGTTGCGACTTCATGTGGAACCGACCGAACTACTGCTCGAACGGCTGAATGATGAGTTTGCGGACATCGTTGTCAGTGGTAAGATTGAGAAAGTAGCAGTACATCGGCTGGAGTCGGATGATGCTCACCTGGCTGAATTGCCGCGGCTGAGTCTGAATTTTGATCGTAAGGCCGTTGGCAGACTGCGGCAGATGATCGACGTGATCAACTGTGAGCTGGAAGGCTATTGTGGTGTGTGATGTTCTTTGATGAACGAGTTGAAAAAGGAATCCCGGCTATGAATCGACGACACGTTCTTCAGGCTTTGGCATTACTTTCTGCCAGCAGCACGACCTTGGCTGCATTCGGAGAATCGAGTCTGGCAGATGTTGCTGTGGCCGTACCGGAGAATCTTTCGGCAGCACTGAGAAACTCCCGACAGGTGTGCGTTGATCTTTTGAGCCGCCTTGATCGAATGGACTCTCGGCGCGGCTTGATCACCGAGTTGACGTCCGCTGTCGGCGAAGTTGCGATTGATGCTCTGCAGGAGTTGTCTGTTCTGCTGGAACAGACGGACGCTCGCATCTCGTCCGTTGAACAGTGTACCGTCGCATTGTTTCAGGCGTGTGCGGATTCGCTGATTCGTGTTGAAACGCCATTGAAATCGTTGTCTCAGAGTGGAATGCTTCCTGGTCCAGTCGTTGACTCCTCCGTCGCTGTTTTTGGACAGGTTCGACAACTACTGTTGAGCCTTCCTATGGACTGATCCGAAAGTCGCGGTGAATCTCGTTTTTGTTTTGTAAGACGTCCTCAACGGTTTCGACGGAAGCGATTGCTGCTTTTCGGGTTCGGCCTTTTCTGTGGCTCGTCGGCAAAAGTCTGTGGGCCAATCGGGATTTTCGAACGACGCTTTGAGAGCTGTAACAGTTCACTCAGAGTTCAGTGAGCCCCGAGATACGCTTTTCGCACCTCGTCACTCGACGCCAACTCTGCGGCTGGACCATCCATCTCAATTGAGCCAACTTCGATCACGTAAGCGCGATGTGCGACCTTCAGCGCCATGGCGGCGTTTTGTTCAACCAGCAAAATGGTCGTACCGGAGTTGTTGATTTCTCGGATCACCTGAAAGATCGTCTGCACAATCTGTGGAGCCAGTCCCAGAGACGGCTCATCCAGCATCAACAGTCGCGGTCTGGACAGCATCGCTCGCGCAATCGCGACCATCTGCTGTTCACCACCGGAGAGTGTCCCGGCAGCCTGTTTCAGACGTTCACGGACTCTTGGGAAAAGCTCCAGGGCTCGTTCGCGATCTTTGCGAATTTCTGCGTGATCGTTGCGCGAATACGCACCCAGCTGAAGATTCTCTTCGACGGTTAAATTGGCAAAGATTCCCCGACCTTCCGGAACATGAACCAGCCCGCTTTGCGCAATGCGATGCGGCGGCTGTCCCTGGATCTCTTTTCGTTCGAACTGGATCGTCCCCTGCTTAGGTGTCAGCAGTCCGGAGATCGTTCGCAGCATTGTCGACTTGCCGGCTCCATTGCCTCCGATCAGGGTTACGATCTCGCCCTGTTCGACTCGCAGCGAACAGTTGCGAATCGCCTCGATCGCACCGTAAGAGACAGAAAGATTGTTGACAGTCAGAAGTGACATTACGCATCCTCCAGTCCGGCGCCCAGGTAGGCGGCGATGACTCGAGGATCATTCTGAACGTTCGCCGGAGTCCCTTCGCTGATCGTGATTCCGTACTCCAGCACCGTGATCCGTTCGCAGATCTTCATCACCAGCGGCATGTCGTGTTCGATCAGGAGCACGGCCACCTGAAAGCGATCACGAATCTGTCGGATCGACTCCGCCAGTGCGAACTTCTCCTGCGGATTCAGTCCGGCGGCCGGTTCATCCAGCAACAGCACTTTTGGATTGGTCGCCAGAGCACGGATGATTTCCAGTTTGCGTTGATGGCCATAACTCAGATTGCTGGCCAGTTCATCGGCTCGGTCCTGGAGTTCGAAGATCTGCAGAAGCTCAAGTGATCTCTGACGCAGCAGTTCTTCCTCACGCCGATAGCCGCGCGATCGAATCACAGTGGAAAGCAATCCATGTCGATTGTGCAGTTGCCCTGCCAGTCGCACGTTGTCCAGCACGCTGAGACTTGGGAACAGGCGGATGTTCTGAAACGTCCGGGCGATGCCTGCTGCGGTAATCTCATGCGGCTTGCCCTGGCCCAGTCGCTGCGAACCCAGTTGAATCTCACCGGAGTCCGGCTGATAGACGCCGGTCAGAAGATTGAAGACAGTCGTCTTGCCCGCTCCGTTCGGACCGATCAGCCCGTACAAACCTGCGCGAGGCAGTCGGAGCGAAAACTTCTGGACAGCTTTCAAGCCGCCGAACGAAATCCCAATCTCACGCACATCCAGCAGAGCCTCTGGACCGCTGGCCGCTCCACCTGCGATCAAACCGCTCTTCGCTGCCAAACCCTCTGTCGATGATTTCATGAGCCGACCTCCGCTGGCGAAACATCCGAACCCGACGTTTCAGCTTTCCTGCGGCGACGATTGAACATCTCCCAGACTTCATGAATTCCCAGCAAGCCCTGAGGTCGCACGAGCATCATGATGATCAGCAGCAGTGCGTAGACGATCAGTCGATACTGTTCGAAATCCCGCAGGAGTTCGGGAAGCACCGTCAGGAAAACAGCCGCCAGCGTTACACCGGAAATCGATCCTCGCCCGCCCAATACGGTCATGATGACGTAGTCAAACGACTGCTGGAAACCAGCATCCTTCGGGCTGACTGTACCGGTCGAATGCGCGAAGAGTCCTCCCGCGACACCGGCAAAGAAAGCGGCAACAACAAAGGCCGTCACCTTCTGCCTCGCGATGTTGACTCCCATTGCCTGCGCGGCAATTTCATCTTCTCGCACTGAAATCATCGAGCGACCCGCGCTGGAACTCTTCAGTCGATAAGCCACAACCAGAGTGATTGCCAGGATCGAATAGACCCAGAACAGATTCGTGTACTTCGGGATTCCGCTAAAGCCGAGCGACCCGCCCAGCGGAGGCGGAACCAGTTGCTTCAGCCCGACACTCTGAAGCGCTTCGATGTCTTCGATCAGAGGTCCCGTCTGTTGCAGCACGACACGAATGATCTCGCCGAAGCCCAGTGTCACAATAGCCAGATAATCGCCTCGCAGCCGCAGTGACGGCAGCCCGACCACATAACCAGCAATCGCCGCAACCAGTCCGCCTGCCAGACACGAACCCAGAAACAACCAGTCACCGCTGCCCAGGAATCCTCCGTGCTTCACCGTGGAACCCCAAAGCAGCATCGAACCGTAATACGTGATTGATGCGGCCGTGTAACCGCCGACGGCCATGAAGCCGGCATGACCGATCGAGAATTGCCCGGTCATGCCATTCACGATGTTCAGCGACACAGCCAGCACGATCACGATCCCGATGATCTGCAGAATCTGAGTGTTATAACTTCGCTGTGGCGCCGGCAGAGAAAAATGCAGCACCAAAGCGATCAGAATGCCGATCGCGATTGGGATCAGACCGGTCCAGCCGTTGCCTTTCACAGCAACCTCCGCGGCCTCAGATTTTGCAACCGCCGCTGCATCAGAACCGACAGAAGATGTTCCGCGCATCATCGCTACACCTTCTCTCTCAACGTGGAACCCAGTAAACCACTGGGCTTCACGAGCAGAATCAGAATCAGCAGCGTGAAGACATAGACGTCGCGGTAGTTGGACGAAACATAGAACGCGCCAAACTGCTCAACAAAGGCGATGACGAATCCGCCCAGCACGGCTCCGCGAACATTTCCGATGCCACCGATGACTGCGGCGACAAACGCTTTCAGTCCCAGCAGCACCCAGATCGTATGAGCCGGCTGACTAATACTAGGGTACTTCATCACGATCAGAAACCCGGCTGCAGCGGCCAGCATCGATCCCAGCACAAATGTAAACGATACGACGCGATCAACCGGGATGCCCATCAACGCGGCCGTGTCGGTGTTGAACGAGACCGCTCGCATGGCCACGCCGAGCTTCGTGCGAAAGACCAGATACTGCATGATCAGCATCAGTGACGTGGCCGTGGTAAAGATCACGACGTCGACCATACCGATCACCAACTGCCGCGCGGATTCACCTTCACCAAACGAAAATGTCGCGAGGGCTCGGTCAGAAAGCAGTGGAGGCATATCCTGGGGACTGGCGCCAAACACAAAGCTCAACTGTCCCACGTTCTGCAGCAACAGCGACACGCCAATCGCGGTGATCAGCACGTTCAGCCGCGGCGCGCGCCGCAGCGGACGATAGGCCAGACGTTCGATGGTGAAGCCGATCGCTCCGCAGAAGATCATCGCCAACAGCAGGATCATCAGCGCGACCCAGACCGGCGGGACTTCTTTCAGGCCATATCCGAGTGCAGGAAGAACTCGGACAGACAACGAGTAACTGCCCCAGGCTCCCAGTACGACGATGTCGCTGTGGGCGAAGTTGATGAACTTCAGAATCCCGTACACCATCGTGTAGCCCAACGCGATCAGCGCATACAGACTGCCGATGGCAATGGCTGTGATCAGCGTTTGAGCAAAGTCAGACATGAATCAGGAAGCACCAGAGAATTATCGAAACGCCACATTAACGACACGGCACGGACTGTTACTCACCCGGCTGAATCGTGGCCACGTACTTTGGTGCACCGTTTTTCATTTCCAGCATCACGGCGGGTTTCACGGCGTTCCGTTCTGCGTCGATGGAGATCTTTCCGGTAATACCATCGAAGTCTTTTGTCTTCGCTAATTCCGCAGCAATGGCAGCACCTTCCAATGACCCTGCTTTCTTCATCGCATCGAACAGGATCATTGCCGAATCGTGTCCCAGTGCGGCCAGCGCATCCGGGATCTCGTTATGTTTCGCTTTGTACCTGGCGATGAAGTCCTGGATTTTCGGGCTGGGGTCTTCCTGCGAATAATGATTGGAATAGAAGCAGCCGTTGATGGCATCACCGGCAATCTCACCAAGCTTTGCTGAATCCCATCCGTCAGCTCCAACAAACGGTTGAGTCATCCCGAGCTTTCGCGCCTGCAGGATCATGCTGGCGACTTCGGTATAGTAACCCGGCACAAAGATGACATCTGGTTCCGCTGCACGAATCGATGTCAACTGGGCAGAATAGTCCTGATCACCCGCCTGATACGTCTGCTTGCTGACGACTGTGCCACCGAGGGCCACGAACGATTTTTCGAATTCTTCTTCCAGACCGACAGAATACGGTGAGCCCTGATCGGTGACGATGGCGGCTTTGGAAGCCTTCAGACTTTCGTGCTCACGAGCAAACTTCGCACACACTTTGCCCTGGAACGGATCGATAAAGCAGACTCGAAAAATCATGTCACCGACTTTGGTCACCTTGGGATTTGTCGATGACGGACTGATCATCGGCACGCCACCATCCTGGCAGATCGGAGCTGCAGCCAGAGAAAGTCCGGATGCCACCTCTCCAATTACAGCGACGACACCGTCTTTCGTGACCAAACGAGTCACGGCGGTGCTGGCTTCCCGAGCCTCGCCTTTGTCGTCGTACGTGACCAGCTTCACTTTGCGACCATTGATGCCTCCCGCAGCATTCAATTCCTCAATCGCCATTTTGATTCCGTTGTCGGTCGAAATCCCGAACGTCGCCTGAGAACCAGTCAGAGAACCGTAATGGCCAATCAGGATCTCATCACTATCACTGCCGCCACTACTGCCGCCGTTCTGGCAACCAGAGATCGTCAAAGAGAGGCATGCCAGCAGCATTGCAACATGGCCGGTGCGTTGCAGAAACTCGCGCTTCGGAGAAATCATATGAGTCGTCTCAAAGTGTTGTTTACGACGCGGGAAACTCGTAGGGCCGGAGTTTATCGCGGTTCAAAGAGCTTGTCACCCGGTTGGCCGCATGTTCCCGACGGGTTGAAAACATCCTTGTCGAAAATGACCAACGGCCAATTTGCCGCGAATACAGGGCGATGTCGATCAACTTGTGTTCTTTGTCGCCTATTTCCCGATGGTTGGTCATGAGTAATCCCGGAGGGGGCTCATCTCCGGCTGATCTTCGGCTCGGCTCTGCGCGGCATTGCATCAAAGCTGCGTGCGATTTCAGCAAAGCGTGCCGCCCGGGGGATCAAGGAAGGCGGTATCTTCGTGGTCAAGACGTTTCGGCTGTGTCTGTCTGGAGGCAAGCCGAAAGACGGAGCTATCAGGTCGGCCGATCCGGGCGAAGGATCGAGTTAACTCCCTTAATGTGTCCATCATCGACGGACACTTTGGAATCCAAAACGCGATGTCAGAACAGACGAACGATCAGCTGTTTCCATTCATCGATCAGTGGCGGAGTTTCCTCGGTCAATTCGATTCGTTGTCGGACCTTGGACGCATTCGTTTCCTGAATAATCTGGATGGGATTATTCTGCTGTTTTGCGGCTCGTCGCTGCTCTTTCAGAAGCTCTTTTAGCCGCATGGCGTGCTCTTCTTCCAGTCGCTGAAGCACCTGATCAAATTCTGCCCGAGCACGGTCCGGCACCCCGGTTTGATGGTAGTGCGAAATGATTGCGGCGATCGAGTCTTTCTTTTCCTGGTCGAGCCGAATCTTCCCAACCGTCGGCCAACCCATCCGAAGCTGCAGCCAGGCGAAATGCACTTTTGACGCGGGACTTTCAGAATCCATCATAATCTGTGGCTTGATCTCAGAATCGGCGGGACAATGTGAGTCGTGTGGCATTGAAATTTCGTTTGATTGATAGAGCGGCGCGAACAAAACGAGAGACGCAGCAAAACGTGCGAGCCACCCGGACTGGCAAAGAATGGCACAGAGTAACCATCTTTCGCAGCAAACGACGTGGCAATCAGCAAAAAAGACTGGTCGGTGTTGCTATTCTTCTGGTTTCCAGACGTTGCTTCCATCCTCGCGAGCGGCATGTTGATTTCGTCGCACCCTGCGCGCATTTGTTTACCGCCCAGCCGGAGGCGCCGGCGTTCTTGCTGGCCGGCGCCTCCGGCTGGGCGGTAAACGGTGAAATCAATACCATGCCCGACGGATGGCCAGCGATGTTTGAAGTTCATAGTCGGGCCACTTGTGCCAGCGAGGAATTGCGATGACTTCATTGTGGACTTCAGAATGGTGTACTCATCGCACAGCGTCTTGCATCACGGTGCTCATGCTTCTGATGACGGCGAGCCCGACACAGGCAGGCGAAACTGCGCATCGAGTCACTCAGGGACTTCACGCTCTTTACTCTTTTGAGCAGGCTGAAAATGGATTAATCCCGGACAAGTCTGGTGCGGGGGAGCCTCTGAATCTTCGGATCGATAAACCGCAGAACGTGCAGTTTCGTTCCGGGAGGATGCAGATTACGACTCCGATCACGATTGCATCCGACGGACCAGCGACAAAGTTGGTCGATGCAATTCGGGAGACCAGAGAACTCTCAATCGAAGTCTGGCTGACTCCGTCCGACCTGAAGCAGAGTGGACCAGCTCGTATCGTGAGCCTTTCGATCGATCCCTCGCAGCGTAATTTTACACTCGGCCAGGACAAAGGTCGGCTGGACGTCCGATTGCGATCGTCATCGACTGACAACAACGGCCAACCATCGACCGCCGGGCCGGAGAACTCACTCGCGACAAAGTTGACCCATGTCGTTTTTACTCGATCTGCAGGTGGTGAAGTCGGGCTGTATCAGGACGGTATGAAAATCGTCAGCGGCAAGGTTGCCGGAGATTTTGCCAACTGGAGCAACGAGTTTCGTCTGTCCATTGCGAATGAAATTACCGGCGATCGACCATGGCTAGGGGATCTGCATCTCGTAGCGGTTTACAGCCGTGCGTTAAGCGATGCGGACGTGACTCAAAACTACTCCGCAGGCGTTCCGTTGGGGACAGACTTCGCCAAGCTTCTGCCGCCTGCGCATGAGGGACCGGTCGACTTCGTTCGCGACATTCAGCCAATCTTTCGACAACACTGCTATGACTGCCATTCGGCTGATCACGAAGACGGCGGTGTGAATCTTGGCATACGTGATCGCGCCCTTCAGGGCGGCCATGATGGCCCGATCTTCGAAGTCGGCAGCAGTGTGCATAGTCGATTGATTCATCTGGTGGCGGCCGTAGATTCAAAGTCGATCATGCCGCCGGAAACAGGTGGCCTAAGCAAACAGGAGATCGGCCTGTTACGAGCGTGGATTGATCAGGGAGCTGTCTGGCCAAACGGAACCGATGTGGCTGATCCGCGTGAAGAGAAGGCGAAGACTCATTGGGCGTTCAAACGTCTGCAGGAAGTCGCGGTGCCAGCGGTGAACGGAACGAGTTGGCCACAGACACCCGTCGATCACTTTATTGCCGCCAAACTGGAAGAAGCGTCGCTTACTCCTCAACAACCGGCTACTGCAAGAGAACTGATTCGGCGTATCAACTTCAATCTCATCGGCCTGCCGCCGACTCCGGAAGAAGTCGACGCTTTTTGTATTGCGGCAGAGAAAGATCAAACGGCTGCGATCACTGAGCTGGTCGATCGATTGCTCGCGAGTCCTCACTACGGCGAACGCTGGGGACGGCATTGGCTGGATGTGGCTCGCTATGCTGACAGCGACGGGCAGGAGAGTGATCGCGATCGACCCACGGCCTATCACTACCGTGACTTCGTCATTCGATCGCTGAACAACGACATGCCTTACGACCAGTTCATCCGCTGGCAATTGGCTGGCGATGAATACGAGCCGGCCAATTCCGAAGCCGTTGCCGCAACCGGATTTCTTGCTGCCGGTCCATTCGCGGCGTTACCCGATCGATTGATGGAAGATGAACGACTGCGGAATCGCTACAACGAACTCGACGATATGTTGTCGACAATCGGCACCGGTTTTCTTGGACTGACTCTGGGCTGTGTGCGATGCCACGATCACAAATACGATGCGATCCCCGCTCGAGATTACTACAGCCTGATGAGCGCGTTTCATGGTGGCGTACGAACCGAAGTGCCCCTGGGGAATACAAACGAAAAGGTCCTCGCGTATCGCGATCTCGGCCCGGACCCCGGCCCGACATGGCTCTTTCAGCGAGGCAACTATTACGATCGTGATCAACCTGTGTCGCTGGGTTTCGTTTCGATACTGACAAGTGGCAAATCCCCGAGCAACTATCTTCTGACGGCTCGGGAATTAAGTCCTTCCAAACAAACCACCAACCAGCGTCGAGCGATGGCGGACTGGATGACGGACACCGAACACGGCGCCGGTGCGTTGTTGGCGCGAGTCATTGTGAATCGCATCTGGCAACATCATTTTGGACACGGCATCGTGAGAACTCCGGGTGATTTTGGTGTGCGTTCGGAGGCTCCATCACATCCGGAATTGCTCGAATGGCTGACTCATGATTTTGTGCAGCATGGCTGGCAGATCAAACGCCTGCACCGCCTGATTCTGCAGAGTGCTGTTTATCAGCAAAGCAGCCATGTCGCGGACGTAACCACCGCGACATCGCCGCATCCCGATGCCGACAACCGGCTGCTCTGGAAGTTCCCGCTGCAACGTATTGAAGGCGAAATCCTTCGCGACTCGATGCTGGCTGTCAGCGGAACGTTGAATACAAAGTCGTACGGTCCAGCCGTCAAACCGCCCATTGCCGGCGAAGCGATTGTGGCTCGCAATTTGAAGGATGGTTACCCTGACAAGATTGAGGACTCTCCGGAGATTCGCCGCCGTTCAATCTATCTCTTCCATAAACGAGTCGTCCCGTATCCCCTGCTTCAGGCCTTTGACAAGCCTGATGCTCAGCAAACATGCAGTCGCCGCGATCATACGACCGTGGCACCGCAGGCTCTGGCATTACTGAATGATCCGTTCGTGCGCACGGTGTCCTCGGAGTTTGCGGATCGATTGATGAAACAGCATCCGGATAATTTGAAGTCGCAGCTTCGATTGGCTTATCGGCTCGCGTTATCACGAGAGCCCGAGGACGATGAACTTTTCGCAGCGGAAGCGTTTGTCGTGGATCAGTCGAACCAGCGAAAATCGATGACCGACTTTTGCCAGACAATCTTCGCACTGAATGAATTTTTGTACGTGGATTAACGCGTCTGGCTTCCAGACGTGGCTTCCATCCACACCGGGTGGATGACGAGAATCGAAGAAATCCCTCAAGAATCTCTGTCACGTTTTTCTGCCAACAACCACTCTGTTCTGAGTCGACGATGCTAAAACCATCCTCCGGAACAGGAAGCCCCTTATGTCCCCAGCGAATCTCGAAGACCTGAGTGATGAACAGCTCTGTAGACTTGTGAGCGAGCGTTCTCTCATGGCGTTTGAGGAGTTTGTGCGGCGTCATCAGGCGGCGGTTGCGAGTGTGGCTTATAGCATCTGTGGCGATGTGACGCTGAGCGAGGATATCGCCCAGGAAGCTTTTCTTGCGGCATGGCAGACGAGTGAAGATCTGCAAGAACCACAGAAGTCGCGAGCCTGGGTTTGTGGCATCGCGAGGAATCTGGCCAATGGTGAGATCAGGCGGACTCGCCGACATCTCGTGTCACTACAGACGCTTCACTCTGATCATGAACCGACGAGTGACTTGCCGGACATCGCAGATTCGATCGTTCGTGCAGAAGAAGAATCCGTTGTCTGGAAGTCTTTGGAAGAAATCCCGGCGAACTATCGTGAGTCACTGATATTGTACTACCGCGAAGATCAGTCCATCGCATTGATTGCTCAGACACTGGACATCACCGAAGACACCGCGCGGCAGCGTTTGTCTCGGGGTCGTGAATTGTTGCGACATCAAGTGGCCGCGATGATCGAAGTCGCACTGGTGAAGACAAAACCGTCAGCAGCTTTCACCGCCTCTGTCATGGCGGCGGTGGCGGTCATGTCGGGAACGGCCAAGGCCGCCTTGACTTCCACCGGCGCTGGCATTGCCGGGTCTATGATCGCGAAGTCAGCAACGGCTGGTGCGGTTGGCGGCGTTGTCGGCGGACTGGCCGGAGCCGCAGGAGGTCTTGGCGGAGGCTGGCTGGGCACGTGGATTCCTGCTCAATTGGCTCCCACGAATCGAGAGCGTGTGTACCTGCTGAAACATGGCAAGCGAATGCTTGCGATTGCTGCGGTTATGATGCTGATCTTTTTTGCAATCACTTTCGGGCTGGAGTACTGGCAAGCTCCAGCGGGTTGGCAGCTCGGTTCGCCATTGATTTTTATGGTCGGCTTTCAGATCTGGGCCACGGTTGAAAGTCTGAAGCTTCGACGCGTGATCCGACAGATTCGAGCAGAAGCCAGCGCAGAGACAGATCCGAATCCGTCGCCTGTGGGGCGACAGTTTCGGTCGAAAATGTCCAGATTTGAAGGTCGTGTCTGGCAGAGCAGGACGATGCTTTTGGGGCGACCATTGGTTGATATCAACGTGAGCGACCTCCCCACCGAACGGAACATCGACGCCCAATCTCGACTCACCCCGAAGATTGCTCGTGGCTGGATTGCGATTGGCGACAAAGCTCATGGCATTCTGCTGGCCATCGGTGGCAGCGCAAGAGGGATTGTCGCGATTGGTGGAATGGCGATCGGAGTGATCAGCATTGGCGGTTTGTCGCTGGGATTGCTTTCACTGGGTGGTTTGGCCATCGGGCTTGCAGCATGCGGCGGGGGAAGTCTTGGCGGAATCGCATTTGGCGGGCTGGCAGTCGGCTATCAGGCTTTGGGCGGATTTGCTTTGGCCTGGGATTTCGCCTGCGGTGGCGGCGCAGTGGCGCATAATTGGGCGTATGGCGGAGGAGCGTGGGCGAATAAAGCGGCCGTCGGCGGCGGCGCATATGCGCCGCTCGCGAATACTCCGGAGCTGCGTCAGTTGATGGAAGCTCATTGGCTTGTGCGAGCAATGAACTGGCAGGTCGCTAACAATAGCCTGTTCCTTGCTGTTGTCCTGATCGGTTCGATAGCTCCATCGCTCCTGATGATGCCGCTGTTCTATCGAAGGAAGCGTAAGGACTCAGAGCCGTGAAAGGTGAGTCTTCTCCCTGGGGCTCGTCCAGGTGGAGGTGAATCCGGGAACCGGATAGACTCCACGGCGTAGAGTTCTCACCAACGTCCGGGGAAACATCATGGCCCGCTTTCTATCATCTCACTGCCATCGCTTTGAACCCATCATCAACCGACGGCAATTGCTGCAGCGGGCTGGCGGAGGATTCGGCGGACTGGCTCTGGCTCAGATGATGGCAAGCCGGGGCGTGAAAGCATCAGACGACATCAATCCGCTGGCTCCCAAAGCGTCGCATTTTCCGGCCAAAGCGAAGTCGATCATCTGGCTGTTCATGGAAGGGGCCCCCAGTTCGGTCGACATGTTTGATCCAAAACCGGAACTCACCAAACGCGATGGCCAGAAGATTGCGATTGATGTGTTCAACGGAAGTCCGGGTCCGTTGATGAAGTCACCGTTTTCGTTCAAACAGTACGGCGAAAGCGGCGCGTGGGTTTGCGATCGGTATACGAACGTCGCAAAGCATGTCGATGATTTTGCGTTCATCAAATCATTGCACAGTGATTCCAATGATCACGTACCCGCGCTGTATCAGATCAATACCGGCATCGCGCGGCCCGGGTTTCCGGCGGCTGGAGCCTGGTTCACGTATGGACTCGGCAGTGAGAATCAGAATCTTCCCGGCTTCGTGGTGCTTGGTAACAATCAGGGCATCAAAGGTGGCCCGTTAAACTGGCACTCGGGATTTCTTCCGGCCGCACATCAGGGTACGTTGTTTCGATCTGAGGGCAATCCAATTCTGAACCTGAATCGCCCGGCCGATGTGACTCGCGAAGACCAGCGGCGGCAGCTCGATCTGATGGCGAAGCTAAACGCCAAACATCTCGAATCGCGGCCCAGTGAAGCGGAGTTGCTCGCACGCATTCAGTCGTTTGAACTCGCGTATCGCATGCAGTCCGATGCCGCCCGGATGATCGATTTCTCCACGGAGACTCAGGCCACGCGAGACATGTACGGCGTCGATCAGAAGGAGACGAAGTCGTACGGATCAAAGTGTCTGCTGGCTCGACGGCTTGTCGAAAGCGGCGTTCGATTCGTGCAGGTTTATAGCGACGGAGAATGGGATGCACACAGCAATCTGACGGAGAATCACACCGGGCATTGTCGAGCGACAGATATCCCCATCGCGGGCTTGCTGGCTGATCTGAAAGAACGCGGACTGATGGATTCAACGCTCGTGATCTGGGGCGGCGAGTTCGGGCGCATGCCGGTTTCACAGGGCAAAGACGGACGAGACCATAATCCTCAGGGCTTTATGGCCTGGATGGCCGGTGCGGGCATCAAGGGGGGAACAAGCTTCGGCGAGACCGATGAGATCGGGTACAAGGCGGTTGTCGATCCGGTCACCGTCCACGATCTGCACGCCACCATGATGCATTTGCTGGGAATGGATCACAAACGCCTCACATTCCTGCATAACGGCCGCGAGTATCGACTGACCGACGTCGCTGGCGAAGTGCTGCACAAGATTCTGGTGTAAAGGAGCGTGCCCTCTGCCTTCATTCGACAATTCCATCGCGATGAGAAATGATGTACACCGCGCTTTGATGCCGATTGATACGGTTTTCGGACATCTGAAACCTGAAAACACTCACGGAACCCACGAGTCCTATGTTATCTCGCACACGACTTACCGCTCAGCAACTTCGGAGTCATCGTTATCTGGGACCTGATGATCTGCGATCGTTTGGCCATCGTTCTCGCCAGAAACAAGCGGGCTTCACGACCGAAGATTTTTCCGGGAAGCCGGTTATCGGCATTCTGAACACCTGGAACGATCTCATTTCCTGTCACGCTCATTTTCGACAGCGCGTGGAAGAGATCAAACGCGGAGTCTGGCAGGCCGGTGGCTTTCCCGTTGAGATTCCCGTGATGGGGCTAAGCGAGACGTTCATGAAACCGACGTCGATGTACTATCGCAACTTCCTCGCGATGGAAGCTGAAGAAGTACTGCGGACTTATCCCATCGATGCGGCTGTGCTGATGAGCGGTTGCGACAAAACCACGCCAGCTCTTCTGATGGGAGCGCTCAGCGCGGATGTGCCTTCGATTGTGATGCCAGGCGGTCCGATGAATCGAACGTCCTGGCATGGCGAGCAACTGGCCAGCGGCACAGATGTCTGGCGATTCTGGGCCGAACGCGGCGCGGGACGAATGTCGTGCGAAGCCTGGTGTGAACTCGAAGACCATATCGCCGCGTCTCCCGGCCACTGCATGACGATGGGCACAGCCTCCACAATGACCGCACTGGCTGAAGTGATGGGGATGACTCTGGCCGGAGCCAGTTCTGTACCGGCCACTCATTCGGGCCATGCCCGCATGGCTGCACAGACAGGTCGTCAGGCCGTTGAGTTGGCCTGGTATCATGTGAAACCAACCGAGCTGATGAATCGCGAGTCGTTCGAGAATGCGATCACGACACTGATGGCGATCGGTGGATCCACGAATGCGATTGTGCATCTGATGGCGATGGCCGGACGAACCGATGTCACCGTGACTCTGGAAGACTTTGATCGAATCTCACAGCGAACGCCGGTGTTGGCCAATCTTCGTCCGACCGGCAAATATGTAATGGGTGATTTCTTCGACGCGGGTGGGCTGAATGCCTTGCTCGCGCAGATTTC
The DNA here is from genome assembly GCA_026400835.1 of Planctomycetales bacterium. GTDB lineage: Bacteria > Planctomycetota > Planctomycetia > Planctomycetales > Planctomycetaceae > SXXK01. The sequence continues at coordinate 111,775 of JAPLOA010000069.1, forward strand.
GGATCTGTTGCATCTGGATGCGGTGACAGTTGAAGGTAAGACGCTTAAAGATGCCATCGGCGAAGCGGAAATCTGGAACGACGATGTTATTCGTCGGCGAAACAATGCGATCTGTACGACAGGAAGCCTGGCGGTTCTGCGAGGCAACCTGGCTCCGGATGGATGCGTGATTAAACCGGCCGCCGCGGAAGCTCATTTGCTGCAGCATCGTGGTCCGGCTGCAGTCTTCAAAGATTATCCAGACCTGAAAGCTCGCATCGATGATCCCGCACTGGGGCTGACGAAGGATCATGTCATTGTGCTGCAGAATGCTGGTCCGCTGGGAGCTCCGGGGATTCCGGAATGGGGCATGTTGCCAATTCCAAAATACCTTTTGCAGGAGGGAGTTCGCGACATGGTTCGCATCAGTGACGCGCGAATGAGTGGTACCAGTTACGGAGCCTGCGTGCTGCATGTTTCTCCGGAGTCCTACATTGGCGGACCATTGGCATTGGTTCAGGATGGCGACATCGTCTGTTTGGACGTGGCCGGTCGAGAGCTTCAACTGGAAGTTTCCGAAGAAGAGCTGAATTCACGCCGTGCGAAGTGGGTCTCACCAGACCCGAAGTTCAGTCGAGGTTACGGCAAGTTGTACTTTGATGAGACCACTCAGGCTCACGAAGGCTGTGACTTTCGGTTTCTGCATGCGGATGGCAGTCAGGATGCGCCGCCGTCGATTTATTGATCGACGCGTTTGCGTATTCATCTGAACGTCAACGCTGATCTCAAGTATCGCTTTCAATCGCCGAATGACAATGCTTCATGACTAAACGAGGTTCTCAGATTTCTGCTTCAGAAGACGATTCGGCGAGCGATGATCGAGCGGACACTTCGCATTTCGCAAAGCCATTGTTGTCCAATCTGAAGCAGTATTGGGGCTATCCAGGTTTCCGCGCATTGCAGAGAGAAGCGATGTCGCTGGTCATGAGTGATCAGGATTCGCTCGTTGTGCTGCCCACGGGCGGCGGAAAGTCGTTGTGTTATCAGGTTCCGGCGATTTCTCGTGACGGGCTGGCTTTGATCGTTTCGCCCCTGATTTCGCTGATGAAGGATCAGGTCGATTCACTGCAGAGCGTTGGGATCTCGGCGGCCTGCATCAACAGTATGCAGACGAATCGTGAGAAGATCGAAGTCGCCGACAAGATTCGTCGACGAGAACTGAAGCTGCTTTACATCGCTCCGGAACGACTGGTGCAAACCAAGACAGTGCAGTTCCTGCAGAGCGCAGGTGTTTCCTTTGTGGCGATTGACGAAGCGCACTGTATCAGTCAGTGGGGACACGATTTTCGTCCCGAGTATCGACAGCTGCGGAATTTGAAGACGATCTTTCCGGGCATCTCTGTTCACGGTTACACGGCCACCGCCACCGAGCAGGTCCGCGCAGACATTGTGGAGCAGTTGGGTCTGACAAACTGTGATATTCTGGTGGGATCGTTTGATCGACCAAATCTGCAATATCGAGTTGAACGGCGGACGGATGCAATCGGGCAGATTCAGAGAATCCTGAATCGACACAAAGGGGAATCCGGAGTCATTTATTGCATCAGTCGCAAGCATGTGGATGCGACCAGTGAGGCGTTGAATCGGCTGGGCTTTTGCACGTTGCCCTATCATGCCGGGATGCCCGATGAAGATCGCCGGAAGAATCAGGAGGCCTTCATCGACGAAGATGTCAACATCATCGTGGCAACCGTCGCTTTCGGAATGGGCATCGACAAAAGCAATGTTCGTTTTGTGATTCATGCCGAGATGCCACGGTCACTGGAAAATTATCAGCAGGAAAGTGGGCGAGCAGGCCGCGATGGTCTGGAGGCCGACTGTGTTTTGCTTTACGCAGCCAATGACGTCGACACGTGGGAATTCCTGATGCAGGATACCGAAGATCCTGCGGTGCTGGACGCTGGCCGTGAATCTCTGCAGGCGATGAAGCAGTATTGCGTGAGCACTCGCTGTCGCCATGCACAGTTGGTCGAACACTTCGGGCAGATTCTGGAAGCCAGCAACTGTGGAGCGTGTGACTTTTGTCTGAAGGAGATGGAACCAGTTTCCGATCCACTGATCGTTGGGCAAAAGATCCTGTCGAGTGTCGTACGACAAGGCGAACGGTTTGGGGCGGCCTATACGGCTCAGGTGCTGCGAGGCTCCAGGGCTAAACGCATCGTGGAAAATGGCCACGATAAGTTGACCACCCACGGTCTGATGAAAGATGAGTCTGAGCCACAACTGCGAAACTGGATTGATCAGTTGTTGTCTCAGGGATTTCTGCGACAGGCCGGTGAGTTCAACTGCCTGGAAGTCACACCATCGGGACGATTATTGCTCAAGGGACAACAGACGCCGACTCTGCTGAGAACTCGCGTGGCCGATTCCGCACAGCCATTTGAAGATCCCTGGTCTGGCGTGGATCGGGATCTCTTTGAAGAGCTGCGAGCCATGAGAACTCGTCTGGCCATTCAAAAGCATGTGCCGCCATACATTATCTTTGGCGATGCGACTCTGCGAGATCTCGCGCGTCACCGACCGACAAAGGGTGGCATGTTGACGAAGATCAGCGGCATCGGTGCTCAGAAACAGAAAGAATTCGGAGCGGTCGTACTGTTTACGATTCAGCAATGGTGCGAAGCCAACAACGTCGAAACAAACGTCGGGCTGGACGAAGCCGTTAAGACTCGTCCTGCGTTGCGACAGGCGACGAAGGCTCCGAGCGAAGGAAAGGCTCAGGAGTATTTCGATCTGTTCGAGCAAGGCCTTTCGATGGAAGACGCGGCTCATCAATTGGGTCGTTCCATGGACACGGTCAGCAAGTATCTGGGCATGTATGTTGAAGCTCATCGCATCACAGAGATCAGTCCCTGGGTTCCACCGGCAATGGAAAAGCGAATCAACGAAGCCATTGGGCAGATTGGCTCTGAGCGTCTGAAGCCGCTGTTCGAACATCTGAAAAGCGAAATCTCGTACGCTCACCTGCGCATCGCAGCCACCGCGTGGAATCTGCGTCAGGCGGATGATGAGTAATGCGTTCTGGCGAGCGGCAGGGCGTCAGCCCTCCGAGTGCAGCTGTTCTGGATTCTTCTATTGCAATGTATGTCCAGGAGCTTTTTCATGCTTCATGAGGAACAACCGGAGTTCGAGCTCAGAGGGCTGACGCCCTGCCGCTCGCCGATAGAATGATCTCGTCCCCAAAACGCTGCTTATTTGCAAAGGCAATGCTTTACCAGTTCAACGTCGCGGGATGCTCGCTCTATACTGCGAACATTGTCGCTCACTTAAATCATTTCTGTGTTCGTTGTCGCGATAAAGAGACCCATGGCCGCCAGTGAAGCCGATCGACAGCTTGTACTCCGTATTCGCGCGGGTGAAGCCGATGCATGGCAGCAGTGTATTGACATGTATGAAGGTCGCCTGTTGGCCTTCGCGAGAACTCGATTGCAGGATCGTTCGGCGGCGGAAGACATTGTGCAGGAAACCTTTCTGGGCTTCCTGAAAGCACTGCCGAATTATGACGATCGAACGCCACTGGAGTCCTGGTTGTTCTCCATTGCTGCACACAAGCTGATCGACTTTATGAGACGATCCGGGCGTCGTCCGGTGCTGCCGCTTCTGACATCCGAATCCAAAGACGGAGCCGCACGCGATCTGACAGGTCCCGGTCGAGCCGCCTCCAGCATGATGCGCAGCAGCGAGCAGGCTCGAGCGGAGTCCGGCGTTGTGGAGAGTTGCCTGAAGGAACTGATCCAGGATTTCAAAGCGAGCGGCGCGTGGGAACGCCTGCAATGTGTCGAGCTGATTTTTGTGCTCGGCTGGGCCAACAAAGATGTAGCCCTGCGGCTGAACATCACGGAACAAGCCGTCGCCAATCACAAGTTCTTTGTTGTATCCAAGCTAAAAGATGCTGCGAAGTCATCCAAGGTGTCCAGCACCGTGCTCACATCACTGGGGCTGGATTGACGTTCAGGCTTCATTCTGAGTTTGCTGCTCTTCGGACTCATGCTTCCGGAAATCTCGAATCACGATGATGAACGCGATGAGATCGTAGAGTGTGTGGGCTGTCATCGGGATCAGCAGATTGGGTGTGCGGTCGGCGGCGATGAGGGCGGTAAGGTAGAGCCCGAGAAAAGCGGCCAGCATGGCGTAGACGGGTGTGACGGCGTGGGCGAGGCCGAAGAGGAGATTGCTGATCAGCACGGCCAGAAATGGATTCCAGTCCTGAATCCAGAGATACAGGAAGCCGCGAAAGAAGGCTTCTTCGCAGACGCCGGCCAGAATCGCCAGCAGAACAATGTCGAACCAACGGCACTCGCTCAGATAAGGACCGATGGAGTCTCGGACGAACTCGCGGATCTGCACGAGTCCTTTGGAGCGTGAGACCATGCAGATGGTCAGAAGAATCAGCATTGGCCCGGTGGCAAGAATTCCGAATCCGAAATCCTGAACAGACCAGGACAGAGTCGCCAGAGGCGCACAACCGGTGAGCCATCCGCCGATGAATGCGACAACCAGAATCGCACCTTCGAAGATTCCTGCGCTGGTCAGGAATTGTGACTGAGTCAGGGAAGGTTCGTTTTCGGAAATGGCGGAGATCCTTCGCAGCGATTTGATTGGGCGGTGTGGTCAATCAGTCAGAATTTCGTTAACGAGTTGTCGATTCAGGAACCGTCCCAAATCAACTTCCCGATTTTTCGATGTGCTGAAATCCCAACCCGAGACGTCAGTGAGGGATTTTGCAGAAATCCTTCGATCCCTCGCTGACGCTTTTTGAAGTTGCGCATTTGCGTGTATCCCAACCCGCTGCGTGAGCGAGGGATTGTGTTTTAGCGTTTTAGGCAGTGTTTCCGGGAATCCCTCGCTGACGCTTCGGGTTGTGATAAATCCCAGTGTTTCTCCGCAAGTGAACAACCTCAGCGCCGAAACTTGCAACTTCAAAACTCACGCTTCGGGTTGGGATGAACGGATACAACCCTGAATCGTTGCTGTCACAAAGGACGATTAAAGCATCGGCCGAAATAGCGAAGAGCATAAACGAAAATGGGCACCGGTATGATACCGGTGCCGCGAGGGGACGCATCAACTCTTAGGACAGAAAGGAAGGGAGAGAGAGGAGAGAGGGGGATAGGATTCAGCGGCAGCGTTCGCGATTGAACGCTGCGTGTTTCAATAGTGCAGTTCAGGAAAGAACTACTTTTCTCGTGTGGAGTCAGCCATAGAGATCGACGGTCTGTCGAGGCTGCTCGAAGAGACACTGCGTTCACTCGACTTTCGAGTGGCGCGCCATCCAGCAGCCTTAGCGGCGACTGGTTTTGCCGCTGCCGTTTCTGGTGCGGCCTCTTTGCGGAAAACGGCGGGAATCACGAGATCATCAGATTTTTTCGGAGAACGTCGTGTTTGTGGAGCACCGAAGGCTGGCACGTCATCATCGCTGCGAAGCGGTGTTTCCAGCCCTGCTCCATCAGTGTTGCCATCGTCACCGGCGGCACGCTTGAAGGACTTGTCCGGATCAGCGCTGTCTTCTTTGAATGTTGATCGTTCAGCACTGATCGGATCGGGTGCCGGAGCAAGTGCTGCTCGGGGGCTGGAGTTCTCGATGATTGGATAGCCGTAAGCCATCTGTGAGCCGCCGATGTACGGCGAACCATAGGCCATGGCGGTTCCAATCGGTACGGTTCGATAAGCTGTTTGAGGCCTCATCACGGTGACTTCCTGAGACTTCATGACCATCTTCTGAACCTGAACCTTCTGAGTCTTCCGTTCGGCCACCATTTCGGTTTCCTGCACGGTGACACGGCGAGTTCCATGGACAGCGACCTGACGAGTGTAAGGAACGCTGCACGTCACGACATTGGGCACATACTGGCGAGAAGTTGTGTAGTTCGGCGTGAAAGCCGTTCGCATCGAATAGCCCGTGCGATTCATCCAACCAATGAGACCGGGTCGAGGGTCAACCTGGCAAGGAGCACATTTTGCGACTGGGTGGTAGTTTGTCGTCCAGCGGCCCATGTCTCGATTGACCGTACGGACTTCCGACACAGTCTGGTAGGAGACGGTCGGGACTTCAACTTCGCGACTTCGAGTCACGGGACGGTATTCAGTGTATTCGCGATCTTCATAAGCCGTCTCATAGGTTGGCACCTGAACGGTTTGTTTTTCGCGGGTATAAGTGGTGATGGGCACGGTCTGGTAGCAGGTTTGCTGAACCGGCTGAATCGGCGTGCACTGGGCGAGTGGTTGAGCGACCACGGGACCACAACTTCCACAGCCATCGTAGTACTGAGCCTGGGCAGTGCTTTGCAATGAAAGAACCAGCGCTCCCAGCGCGGCACCAAAAGTGAGTCTTCTGGACAGCATGTGCTTCTTCCCTGAAGAAAATGCTCACCAGCGCGCACTGATTCCACCAGGAAACATATGCAAGCCAGCGAAGAGGAGATCAGATTCAAAGTCCCCGTTCATGTTTCTCAGTGCGGCTGAGTTGTATGAAACAGTGACAAGGAACCATCAAGGTGAGACAGGTGGCAAGTTTCACCACTGCATCCTGCAGTGACTTAAACCAGCCGGTGGAAAACAGCAGAAAGAGGAAAGGAGTCGCAGGTGTTTGGCCGAATCTGCCGAGGAACACTCTGCGTGCGGGCCGAGATTTATCCCAACGGAAAATTTGGGTCAATAGCGGTTAAAGTTTTGATCACGATTCTCCCCAGCTCTTTTATCGTCAATTGCTATTGCATTCATTTTTGACTCGAACGACAGCAGGTTTTGCCGCTGTGAGATGGCTTCGGCAATTTTTGCTGGTTCTGTCCCGGGCTTCGTCGTTGTCAGCACAGACTGCGGCTGAAATGGTCAGAAAGAGTGGATTTGAGATCTGAGACTTACAATTTCAAATCCACGTATCCCGGGTAAAAAAGGCAGACTTACTTCTTCCCGAGGGCTCGTTGCTGGCGGAAGAATTCCTGCAGAATGGCTTTGCAGTCTTCGGCCATGACGCCGCCCATCACGGCTGACTGATGATTCAGGCGGATATCAGATGTCAGGCTGAAGAGCGTGTGACAGGCACCGGCCTTTGGGTCCGTCGTTCCATAGATGACTCGCGGGATTCGAGCCTGAACGATGGCCCCAGCGCACATCGGGCATGGTTCCAGAGTGACATACAGAGTGCAGTCCAGAAGTCGCCATGATTGCAGAACTTCTGCCGCCTGAGTAATGGCAATCATCTCCGCGTGAGCTGTCGGATCATTCAATGTTTCGCGCTGATTGCGACCTTCGGCGATGACTCGCTCCTGATATACAATCACAGCTCCGACCGGCACTTCACCTTCATCAAAAGCGATAATGGCCTGATCGAGGGCTTTCTTCATCCAGTAATCATGTGGTGCGAGAGGGTTTTGTGGAAGCAGTTCGGACAAGTGTCGGGAGCCTTCAGGAAGATTGCGAGGTAGCGAAGTGACAGGCCGGTGATTCCGTGCTCGGCCATGATTGAGGCGATCTCTTTTACGTATTCAGCAAACACCCAGCCTCCACCCACACCGTGCAGGGAATCCTCTCTGTGATCCCGGCCGCGCGTAGTTCAGAGGATGCGTCGCGCTATGTCAAACGACGACAAAGCAAGGCTGTAACGCATCGGACCGAAAGATTCTGTGACCGAAAAATTAATGGCAAAGTAAACCTCTGTGTTCTTCGTTTCATTTTTCGGTCGTCAAATGTTTCGGTCGTAACCTTTCTGTGTTTGATGCATTTGGTCGACCATTAAGCGGAGCAGCTTCCGGATAAGTGTACAGGATTTTTCGAAGCGACTCCGTGACAGACGACTGATCCTGGACCACGTTCCGTGTTTCCTGCGGATCAGTTTCGTAATCGTAGAGTTCCAGATCTGCTGATTCCGGATTGGCTCCGGGCGTTTTCCATTCGACCAGGCGATATCGATCCGTACGAATCGCACGGCCGAGTTTTGCGTTCGGATAGGCGTGGAAGACATGATCTCTGATGCGAGCCTTTGGATCACGGAGCACTGGAGCGAGGCTGAGACCATCGATGGGTTGTGGTCCGCCTGGCTTTGGTAAGCCTGCGAGTTCGGCCAGTGTTGGGTAGAGGTCCACCGATTCGGTCAACTGACTTGTCACGGTGTTGGGTTGAGTCACACCCGGCGCGACAATCAGCAGAGGAATCCGCGTAGCCTGCTCATAGTTTGTATGCTTGGTCCAGATTCCGTGATCACCGAGGTGATAGCCATGATCGCTCCAGAACACGATAATCGTGTCGCCCTGCAACTTCAGGCGATCAAGTTCATCGATCACTCGTCCGACTTGAGCATCCATGTAGCTGGTGCTCGCGTAGTAGCCATGAATCAGTTGTTGCTTCAGTGATGTCGAAAACGCTGCCGCGCGGTCTGCCGGCACAGGATCGTAGGCGGTGATCTCTCCGCCACGTTTTCCAGCCACAGCGGGGGCGTTCTCCGGAGCTTGCTCGAAGGCTGGGAGCGGAAGCTGGTTTGGATCGTATAAATCCCAGTACTTCTTTGGCGCGGAGAAAGGCAGATGGGGGCGCACAAAACCGGCCACAATGAAGAACGGCGTACCCTCAGTTTCGCGGCGCTGCTTTGCGGATTGAAGTCGAACGATCGTTTCTGCGGCAACTCGTCCATCGGCATAGTCATCGTCGTTGGCAATCGGTGCTTCGAATGCAGCGCCGCGCGGAAGTGAGCGAATGGCATCCAGCTTCTGATTTGTAAACAGAGCTTCCTCGCGAGTGAGCTGGCCGCCTTGTGTGCTGGCCGGATCAAGGTACTCGATCACTTTCTCCTTAAAATGCGGGACGCTGAACGACAATGGATCGCCTTCATTGCCGTGTCCAATGTGAAAGACCTTGCCAAGAGATTCCGTACGATATCCATGTGCGGCAAATTGCTGAGGCAACGTGACGGCGTTCAGATGCCGATCTCGGAGGCGGCTGCCAAGACTATAAAGGCCGCTTGATGTTGAATGAGATCCGAGCATCAGGGTGAATCGGGAAGGGGCACAGACCGCCTGGTTGCAGTATGCTCGATCAAACCTCAGGCCTCGTGAGAAGAGCCGGTCGATGTTGGGTGTTTTCGCAATCTCATCGCCGTAGCAACCGAGCGTGGGCTTGAGATCGTCCACGAGAATGATCAGGACGTTCGGCAGATCCGCTGCGACGCTCACTAAGCCTGTCATCAAAAAGGCGATAAGTGTCGCGAGGTTATTGATCAGGAACTTCAAACCGGGGCAATGCATTTGGGGCTCGCGGGGGAAGTGTTTTCATTGATCTCGAGACACCGCGCGAATCAGACGGTTGATTTAATCAGCCGGAACGCACGAGCGTCCAGTTCTGGCAGCAGAAACCGAGTCACAACAACTGGAGACTAACGCCCAAAGGCTGATGCAACGACTCAATCAACAGTTTGGGAATGTCACGTGGGCGATTCGACAAATCAAGCCTGGATCGAACGTGACTTCGGATTCTGCAGCGTCATTAGATTCATGTTGACGGCTTCAGAGCGAGCAGGTCGCATTTGGGACGTATGCGAACTGACCGATCTGATGGGCTGCGAGAGTGTGATGGTCAAAAGACTATCGACCGGCAATCGCCAGAGATTACTGCTGGCCAAAACGTTGTTGCATGATCCGTCGGTTCTGGTCCTTGACGAACCGACCAGTGGCCTGGATCCTTGAGCCCGCAACGAGTTGCGAGAGATTATCAGGACACTGGCTTCGCCGGGTAAAGCCATCATTCTCAGCTCCCATATTCTTTCAGAATTCGAAGACATCAGCGATCAAGTGGGAGTTCCGGAGGCCGGGCGTGATTATGGAGAGTATGGCATTGCGGCTGATCCTCGGCTGAATCCTGCGTCGGTGACGCGACTGTGTTTGCCTCGGTGAAGACCTGAGGTGGTCCTGGCCAGTCAACTCTGCGTCACACTCCCGGACCCGTGCCAATCACAGTTCTTCAGGGACAAAATGATCAAAGACAAAATGATAAAACACAGTCAGACGTGCCGTCATTCGTTGCTCTTCATCATTTTGTAACCATCATTTTGTCCACATGACTGAGAAAGAAATCCTGAGGGGGCTGGGCCACATGACACCAACAAATCAGGAATCCGCCTACGGACAGGAGCGACTACTACTCTCGATTTGCGGTCTACATTCCTGGGCAAACAGGGGGATCCGTTGGATAGGCTCAGTTTTCGGTTCAGCCCAATTTGTTGAAGGACAAGTTGGACGCGTTTCGGATTGGTGTTCCAATAACTCCGTGGGGAATTCGTCAGAGTATTGCTACCGCTGATGACCCGGAGTTGCAGGGAGTTCAGATCGATGGGATTCACTATTACATGCAGAAGTTGTTACCGGACGAGATACCTCAGGAGTGGCGTGACACTTGGCAGCAGTGCTTCGAACAACAAATGAGTGTGGCTCAGGAACTATTGAATCGGCAGAATATTCAGCTGCAGGGACAATCTCAGTTCTGAACCAGATTGGATTGTTTCGAATATCCGACTCACCTGTTCGACGGTTCACGTGTTCCTGCTCAGGAAACACCAGCGTCTTGCGTGTCTGATTATCATGGCGGTATCATGTCAGGCCTTGTCGCCGATCGCGGTCCTCAATCGAACCAGATCGAAAACGATGCATTGCTCTGATATTCTTCGCCGGAATCGAGTCAACCATGATACCTGGATCACAACCTCGCCGCACAATCCTGAAAGCGGGGCTCGGCGGATTTGCATCGCTGAGTCTGGCTGATGTGCTTCGGCTGCAAAATCAATCGCAGGCCAGTGAAAGTCGAACTGCTGCGAGCGAACGAACGGCCGTGATTCTGGTCTGGTTGCGCGGTGGTGCCAGTCACCTGGAGACATTTGACCCGAAGCCTCAGGCTACTCTGGAGTTCCGTGGCCCGTATTCTCCGATCGACACCAACGTCCCCGGAATTCAGATCTGCGAACTTCTGCCGCGACTTTCCACGATTGCAGATAGGTACTCCATCCTGCGTTCGATTGCTCATACGGGTGGCGGACATCCGGCTGGTTCACTGCAGGTTCTGGCCGGTGATCCGGATCCTCAGGATAAGCTTGTTCCGGTGCTGCCGGACTGGATGTCGATTGCCAGTTATCTGCGCCGTGACTCGGTTCGGGGTCTGCCCAATTACATTGCCGTGAATCCTGTCGACAACTATGACAACTTTACTATCGCTGGTCCGACTTATCTTGGAGCAGCGTATCGACCTTTTTCAGTGGTTGGCGATCTCAGTAATCCTAAGTTCGAGGTGCCAAACATCGGTATGCCGGTCGAGAACCTTGACCGCCTGCAACGTCGCATGTCGTTGAAGAGTGGATTCGATCGACTGCGCAGTGGGCTGGATGTTTCCGGGACATTAGACGCCATCGGCCGCTTCGAAGGACAGGCCCTGAGCCTGCTCACAAGTCCCGAGGCTGGTGCCGCGTTTGACCTGAAGCAGGAACCGATGGAGGTTCGTGAGCGATACGGTATGAATGCCTGGGGCCAGCAATGCCTGATGGCCCGGCGACTCGTTGAGGCCGGTGTTGAGATCATTACCACCGAGTTTGATGGCCCGCTCTGTGGTCGAGTCGCCAACTGGGACGATCATGCGGTGAACCATCATGTGTTCGATGCGAACAAGTTCCGTGCGCCGTTCTTTGATCAGGCGGTTTCCGCGTTGATTGAAGATGTTTACGCACGTGGATTGGATCGGCGAGTTCTGGTTGTTGTCGCAGGAGAATTCGGCCGTACGCCGCGAATCAGTTACGTCGCCAGCAGCGGTGGCGGTGTGGCCAGTGCAGCGGCGGGCGTTGTTCAACCTGGCCGTGATCACTGGCCGCGAGCGAACTCCATGATCTTCGCTGGGGGCGGTATTCCAACCGGTCAGGTGATTGGAGCGACAGATGTCCGAGGCGAAGATCCGATCGATCGACGCGTCGAGCCGGGCGATTTTCTGGCGACGATCTACAAACATCTGCAGATTGATTATGCCAACGTCGCGATTGAAAACTTCACGGGTCGACCAGTCCCGATTCTGAACTCCGGCAAGCCAATCCCCGAGTTGACGCGAGGATAGTCTGAGAATTCATTGGTTTCGCAGGGTGGGAACAGCCAGCATCGAGAACGCTGGCCGACCATTTCATCTAGCGGTTCACTCGATACGGTGTCACATCCAGGTGAGGCTTCTGGCCGCTGACCATTTCGGCAATCAGCTTACCAGTGCCGGTGCCCATTGAGATTCCCAGCATGCTGTGACCGGCGGCAATCCAGACGTTGTTGAATCGAGGCGACCGATCGATGAACGGAATCCCGTCCGCCGTCATTGGTCGCCAGCCGCACCATTCTTCCTCAACAGGTTCTGCAGTCGGTTCGTGCAGATATTGAGCAGCTCCGGATCGCAGGTAGTTCAGACGATGTCGGTTCAGCGAGGAATCGTAGCCGGTAAACTCCATCGTGCTGCCGACGCGATAACCGGTATCGAATGGAGTAATCGCCACGTGGCACTCTTCGAGAATCATTGGATACTTCGGGCAGAGTTTTGGTCGTGCCATTGTAATCGAATAGCCCTTGCCTGGCTGAATCGGCAACTTGATACCGACGGCTTCGTTCAACAGCGGTGTCCACGCACCAGTCGCCACGACAAATTCATCTGCCGAGATCGTCTCACCGTTCGTCGTCACCGCCGTCGCACGATCACCGGTGGAGGCGAAACCCTTCATTGCTGTGTTCTCGCGAACTGTCACGCCCTGCCCTGTAATGATGCGACGGACTTCGCTCATGAGTCTGCTCGGACGCAAATGAGCATCACAGCGATAAAGCCATGCACCAGCGAGCCCGGGTTTCAAAGCCGGTTCAAGTTCGGTCAGAGCTTTCCCCGCAAGCGGCTCAGCGCCCATATCGAAATGTTGTTTCAGCCACGCATCGATTGCGGCATACTCGTCAAATTCATGCTGATCACGAAAGACAAACAGCAGCCCGTCTGTCTTCCATTCGACCTGCATGTTCTGCTGTTCGAAAACTTCACGATACAAAGTTGCGGAAGACTGCAGCAGCGGGTGGCAAGCCTGCCCAGCTTCCATCATGTTCTTCGAATTGCAGCGGAGGGCAAACTTCAGCAGCCATGGGGCCAGACTGAACAGTTTCGTCGGTTCAATACGAAGCGCAGTTTGACGGCTGAGCATTCCTTTGATGGCTTTGGTGAGCTGTCCTGGTCGAGCCAGTGGAATCACATGACTGGGGCTGACATATCCGCAGTTCCCATGAGAAGCGGCTTTGCCAAACTGAGCCTGTTCGATCAGCGTAACCTTTCGACCCGTCTGAGCCAGATACCAGGCCGCGAATCCTCCGATGATACCTCCGCCAATGATCACCGTATGTTTTTGAGAAGTCATATTCGAATTCCCGCTCGAAACGGGTCCGTTGGTTGAAGAATCAGATTGCATTCGCCGGTCACCCAGGCGGAGCCGGTAATGGTGGGAATAATAACGGGGTCGGCTCCGGTCGGAACTGTTGAATCGTCCGGTTGCCAGCTCCCCTCGAAAATGCTGCCGACAATGCTTTCCTGGAACCAGGTGGCACCCGCCAGAAGTTTTCCATCGGCCGCCAGGCAAGCCAGTTTTGCGCTCGTTCCGGTACCGCATGGCGAACGATCATAGGCGCCGCCCGGGCACATGACGAAGTTCTGGCTGCTGGATTCCGAAGTTGAGGGAGGCCCGAAGAGTTCGATATGGTCAATCAGTCCACCATTGACCCCCGTGATACCATCTCGCTCAAGAGCGGCTCGGATCTGGAGCGTAAAATCAGACAGCTCTTTCCAGCGAGAAAGACTGAGATCCTGTCCGTGGTCACTGACCAGAAAGAACCAGTTTCCTCCCCATGCGATGTCGCCGGTGATTGTGCCATGGCCGGGAACATTCACGGGAACAGCTTTGCGATATCGCCATGAGGGGACATTCCGGACAGCGACGCGGCATTCGTCTTTGAGAGTCGCAGTCACCACACCGACGGGAGTTTCAATGCGATGCGAACCGGGGCCCAATTTTTTCATCCACGCCAGCGTTACCATGAGCCCGATCGTCCCATGGCCACACATGTTCAGGTAGCCCGTGTTGTTAAAGAAAATGATTCCCGCCGCGCAGGTTGGGTCCGAGGGCTCACACAACAAGCCACCGACGAGGACATCGGACCCACGAGGCTCGTTGATCACAGCGGAGCGGATGTCATCGAAGCGATCGCGAAAGAGATTCAATCGCTCTGCCAGTGGTCCGCCTCCAAGTTCGGGGCCACCGTCAACGATGATTCGGGTAGGTTCACCACCAGTATGAGAATCAACGACGCGAATGGTCTGCACAGGGGATCTCTGAAGAAGGAGAGTGATCGCGAGAACTGACACGGAATTGTCGCAAGGCCGACTGCACAAGACATGCCCCTCAGATCCGGCTGTGATCAGCATTTATCAGCGAAGCAAAGCGAGATCAGCGACTGGCATTGTGTGAGCGAACAAGGTCGTCGTCCAGGGTCATGGGGAGCGATTCGCGAGTTTGCGACCCGCTGCGAAATGGCGGACTATGGTTGAAAGCCCCACTTTTTTGACTTTTAACTATTAATTCTTGTTCAGAGGACGATGAAAGATATTGTCATCTTCGCATAAAACTCGCACAATCTTCATACAGAATTCACAAATGGCATTCTGACTGGTTGGCTCGGCACGATGTCGGCCCGGCCTTTTCGTTCTCGAAGTCTTATTCGGAGAACAGCCTGATGCTCGACCTGGTCCTAAGCGCGTTCGGGATGTTGATCCTGTGTTTCGCGTTCTGCATGGCAGGAGCGTCGTTGCAGAAACGCGGTGGTGGAACTCTCACGTTTCTTGCCCTCGCAGTAGTAACCAGCGGTGGGGCGGCCTACATGCTGTGGATCTGGGATCGTCCTATCCTTGCAAGAATTCTTCCGTTCTCAAACGCGATCATCCTCGGCAATTGGCTCCCCGTTGCGGCGGCTTTCTTTATCGGTGTTTGCCTGAAGACGGAAACGATTGCCTATCTTCGACGAGTGTTTTTTGCCACTGCTCTTGGTTGCCTCTGTGGCTTTTCCCTGATTAGTCCGCTGCTCGGCGATGCCCCGGAATGCGGGATCCTTGACCAATCCGGTCGTATTTTTGAGTTCCAAACAACGAAGCAAACCTGTTCCGCGGCTTGTGCTGCCGGATTATTGAGACTCCATGGTATCGACGCCACAGAGGAAGAACTGGCAGCTCTTTGTTTAACTCGTAGTGGCACGCACTGGCTGGGGGTTTTTCGAGGTCTGAAGATCAAAACGGCCGGAACAGAATGGGATGTCATTGTCGAAGAAGTGACTCCGAATCAATTGACATGCAGCGAGAATCTTCCGGGAGTTCTGGCTCTGACGTTCAAGCCGGAAGCCGCCGAGAACTCGATGGAGTCGGGATTTGGAACAGAGGTGGGTCACACTGTGGTGTGTCTCGGGACTAGTCAAAAGTCCAAAACTCTGGAAGTCTTTGATCCTTCACCGGACTACGGGTTTGAGTCGTGGAACGATCGAATCCTGGAGGATGTTCAGACAGGAATCCTGCTGAGGCTGGTGTCTCGCAAGGGGACACCATCTCCACTGCATGGGATTGATACAAATCGTCCGTCGACTTGGAACGATCGACGCATGGCCAGTCAATAAGCCACGAAGGTGCATTTGTTCAAACGGGACAAGCCGTAGGCACACCAGATGGCCGCAAAATGGTGTGCCGGCGCTTCGCTTGTCACACCCTGCAAAACACTCAGACTTCACAAATGTGTGACTCTGGTCGATAAGCCGTTCGCTACTCGTGCCTATTGCCCGATGCAGTACAACATCTCCTGACGCTTCCCGTCTTTGTCGACGGCGATGCGTTGGTACATGCGATTGTCGCAGAAGACTGGCGTCGAGAAGACGCTCGTGCCCAGTTGATTGGTGCTGACAATCTCCAGTTTCTCTGTTGAGGCCTTGAAAACAAACGTCTGCCCCTCTTCGTTGCTCGCGTAGATCAGGTCTCCGACCATCACCGGCGAACTGCTGAAGGTCCCGTTGAGTCGGCCCTTCCAGACTTCCTCACCGGTATCACTCTTCCAGCACATGGCAATTCCGGCATCCATCACCGCGTACAGATAGCCGTTGCGAGTCAGCAGCGAAGGAACGTAGGATCGAGTTGGATTTTCCCAAACAAGCTTGCCGGAACCATCTGCGGCCACCGCTGAAACGTGATTCTTCGGATAGCCTCCGGTGGTGTAGATGTGTTTTCCGTCAGTGACGGTTGTTGTCACACATTCGGTTGTGGCCCCCTCAACTTCCCAAAGAGTTTCCCCGGTCAGCGGATTGAAGCTGGTCACAAGGTCGCAGCCAATCAGGAACATTTGCTCCTTACCGGCTACGTTGAAAATGACCGGTGAAGAGTAATTTGGTTTTGCCGGGCGGTCCCGCTTCCACACGATTTCACCGGTTGCTCGATTCATCGCCACGACGGCTCCGCCACCTTTGTTGTCGGAGACACCAATCACGAGGTCCTTGTACAGAAGTGGAGAAGATCCGAACCCCTGGTGATTGATGTAGTTGGTCAGCTTCGTCTGCCAGATCTTCTTGCCGTTCCGATCGAGAGCCGTCATAAAGACGGAGTCACCGTTGAGGAAGTTGACAAAGATGCGTTTGCCATCACAGGCGGCGGAAGCAGAAGCCATCGACGACTTTTCATTGTTCTTTATGTCGAGTCCGCCTTCGTGCACGACGGTCTCCCACAACTGCTTGCCGGTCTTGCGATCGAAGCAGAGCACGGACTGCAACTTGCGATCATGATCAGCCGCTGTCAGCACTACCTGATCGCCCACAACGATGGGTGATCCATGGCTACGACCAGGAACGGGTACGTTCCAGACGATGTTTTCAGAGTCGCTCCACTTCACCGGAGGATTCTGATCCGCGCTGGCGATACCATCATGCTCTAGTCCTCGCCACCACGGCCAGTCGGTTGGAGCCGTCTGAATCGGCTCTACTTCAGCTGCTGCTCCGGCGATGTTCGAAGGTTCATTGGACAGCACCAGCGAGCCGCACATCAAAAGTGCACCAAGAGATGACAACCCGGCAAACGCCTTTTGGAAAGTGGAATGCAGCACAGCAAGAGCCTCGCGAAGTAATGGAAGCAGAGAATCTAAAACGGCCAGTCTAAGCTGTCCACCGCAATTTCCAACTCTCGGCGAATCGGTGATTTGGCACAAGCACAATGCTCACAGCGTTGTGGGTTTGGCGTTCAGCATTCGTGAACTTGAATTCTCGAGTATTGTTTGGGATTCGTATGGGCCGGTTGAATCGCTTTGGCGAGTTTCAGTTATTTTTCGTTTCGAAACGACTGATTCTCGAGTGACAGCGAATTGAAGCGGCGCCTTGAAACGACCATCATGCGCACCCCGCCGATGTTTCCTGCCTCCT
This sequence comes from Planctomycetales bacterium, assembly GCA_026400835.1. Lineage (GTDB taxonomy): Bacteria > Planctomycetota > Planctomycetia > Planctomycetales > Planctomycetaceae > SXXK01. The sequence goes on from JAPLOA010000069.1 coordinate 129,279, forward strand.
CTGAGATCTCAGAAAGTGCCGCATGTCGACTGCTCATAATCCCTTTGAGTCTCCCGAAGTGCCGTCGCAGGATCAGTCTCCCGCCCCGCGGTCGTCGACGTGGGTTTGGTGGATCAGCGGATTGTTGCTGCTGGCGACGATGATCAACTATATGGATCGTCAGACTCTGGCGAATCTGAAAGTCCGCATCACACGAGAACTGTCGCTCAGCAATGAACTTTACGGGAATCTCGAATGGGGTTTCGGCTGGTCGTTTGCTGTCGGATCTTTGTTCTTTGGATTTCTCTCCGATCGTATTTCTGTTCGCTTTCTCTATCCGGCTGTGCTGCTGGCATGGTCGACAATCGGAGTGCTTACGGGATTCTGCAGTGACTATAAATCGATGCTGGTCTGCCGAATTCTGCTGGGCTTTTTCGAAGCCGGCCATTGGCCCTGTGCGCTGCGGACCACAAAGATCGTGCTCGACAGCAGCAAGCGCACGATGGGAAACAGCATCCTGCAAAGCGGCGGTGCGATTGGCGCCATTCTCACACCACCAGTGATCCTGATGATCGTGGGCAACAACGAAGCGCCAGGTGCCTGGCGATCACCTTTCATTATTATTGGATCACTTGGAGTTGTCTGGGCTCTGGCGTGGCTGTTCTCAACTCGAGCAGATGATTTGCCGGCGCCAAAAGTTGAAGAAGCCCGTGACATGCCGAAGGACTCCGGCTTCTTGTGGGAATGCCTGACCAACAGGAAGTTCTGGACTTTGGTACCAGTTGTGATCTGTATCAATCTGACATGGCAGTTGATTCGAGCGTGGTTGCCCGCGTTTCTGCAGGAAGGACGTGGCGCCACAGAGAAGACCGCACTGCTGTTTAATTCGGCTTACTACATTGCGGCCGATGCTGGGTGTATTGCGGCAGGTGCGATGACTCTCTGGATGGCAAAGAATGGAATGAGTCCTCATCGATCACGCATGCTGGTCTTTGGCTTCTGCGCGGCACTGACGGCGTTAACGACGGTCGCTTCCGTTCTGCCGCTCGGGCCTGGACTTTATGTTGTGTTGCTGATTATCGCTGCGGGCTCACTTGGCTTATTTCCCTGTTATTATTCCATGTCACAGGAAACCAGCGAGCGCCACATGGGGAAAACGGCCGGCCTGCTGGGAGCATTAGCGTGGCTGGTTTCTTCACCGATGCAGTCGGTGTTCGGAAAGATCGTGGACCGGACTCACTCTTATGATGCCGGGCTTGCCGTCGCCGGCATCGCCCCAGTCGTCGCGCTGGTCGCCCTGCTCTTTCTATGGCCAAGCGAGACTTCTCGCGGTCGTGGCGCAGAGAACTCGGAGGGCTGACGCCCTGCCGCTCGCCGAGTCAGGAACTCATTGACGCATCATCGCTGCCGAGTAGTTCGCGGAGGCGACGAATGGCGCGGAGATAACGCATTCCGGCGGCTGGTGGAGATAATCCCAGAGCTTCTGCCACTTCGCTGTTGCCGAGATGTTCAAAGTGACGCATGACGACTATTTCGCGGTCGTTCTCTTCCAGTTGATCCAGAGCGACGAGAAAACGTTGCTCCATTTCTCTGCGAAGTGCGGCTGCCGCGGGTGTGAGTTCTGCATCTTTCAGCAGAGCTGCCAGGTCCGCGGCAGATTGTTCATCGTTGCCGAGGCCGCTCATGTTTTGCTCCCGGTCCACCGAGCGGCGCTGCGCCGCTCGATGGCGTCGGTGCATGTCAATGATGCGATCTTTGGCCAGTTGTCGCAGCCAAAGATGGAACGGCATCACCGGATTCGCCAGATAGTCCTTCAGACGCTGAGACGCCTCCATCAGGACGTCCTGCACGACATCGCTGGCGTCAACTCGACGAGCCACGGCCTGATCGAGCCGCATCTGGATCATGCGCCGAACAGCCTCCCGATGTCGATCCATCAGGCGATTGACAGCCTGCGAATCACCATCGGTGACCCCCTTGAGAAGTTCCTGAGTCTGTTCACCTTCCGGCCACATAAATCTCTCCGGCGGGCCGGGAAAAACCTGTTCTCCGCAGCCTGCTGCTGAATGACACTTCTGTCGACTAATTCTTTTTTGTTGATGCTCACGTCGTTCACGAGTTGCAGATTGCCAACAACGTGAGCGATTCGTTCGATATCAAGCCGAGAGACCAAACGAGTCAGGAACAGTCCCGAAACAACTTCCGGCTCAGGAGAAGATACAACCGGTGTGTTTGCGTTCGCTGACGCTTACTTGTCACACCCCACAGAAAAACATTGGAATTTGTAGGGTGTAACAAGCGAATACGCAGGCACACCATGCAAAGATATCATTTCGAACCAAATCCGCAGAGTCTCAGTTCTTTGCAGGTTCTGGCTTCTCGATTTCAAAAGTGTAGGTCGTTTTTGATTCGTACTTCTCGCCCGGTTTCAGAATTGTCGTCGGGAAATTCTCGTGATTCACGGAGTCCGGATAGTGCTGTGTTTCGAGGCACAAAGCACTGCGGTGAGCATAGGTCTTTCCGCCTTTGCCCTTCTGATCCTTCAGGAAGTTTCCGGAGTAGAACTGAATGCCCGGTTCGGTCGTCATGACACGCATGCGGCGACCTGACTCTCGTTCAACAACGATCGCGGCCAAAGTCATGGTTTTGCCCTCTTCGTGTGGATTCAACACGAAGTTGTGGTCATAGCCGATCGCGGCTGTTTTGCCGATTGATTCGATACGTTTTCCGATCACTGTTCGTTTGCGGAAGTCGAGATCTGTACCTTCGACAGGGGCAATTTCTCCGGTCGGAATCATCGTTTCATCGGATACTGTGTAGTTATCGGCGTTGATTCGCAGGCTGTGGTTCAGCACAGTCTCGCTGCCTTCACCCGCGAGATTGAAGTAGGCATGATTTGTCAGGTTAACCGGTGTCGCTTTGTCGGTGGTCGCGGCGTAAGAAATCGAGATTGAATTTGTGTCGTTCGGCATGAAATAGCTGACAGTGATTTCGAGATTTCCCGGGTAACCTTCGTCGCCGTCAGGGCTGGTCACCGTGAACTTCACGCCCTGCCCTTTTTCATTGGAGTAAGGATTGGCTTTCCACACAAGCTTATCCAGGCTCTTGTCCAGGCCACCGTGCAGATGGTTCGGCTCGTTGTTGATTGCCAGAGTATACTCTTTGCCTTCAAGGGTAAACTTCCCTTTGGCGATACGATTACAGACGCGACCAGTCGTACATCCAAAGTACTGGTTATCTTCGGACTCATAGCCGGTGACGTCATCAAAGCCCAGGATTACGTCGGCAGCTTTCCCGTCCTTGTCGGGGACATGCAACTGAACCAGAGTGGCACCGCGAGTCATCACTTTTGCCACAAGGCCCGTATTGTTTTTCAGCGTATACAGTTCAACGGCCTGTCCGTCTTTGGTCTTGCCGAAAGGTTCCGAGACCGGTTCAGCGCCGGACACAACAGATGTCATCAGGAATGCTCCAAAAATCGCCAACTTCAGTTTCATGGATTCTCGCCTTGAGAATGGTGGGACATGTCTGCGGTAAAAACTCCAACGGAGGATAGCACCTCCGAGCCAATTGGCTTTTCGGTCTTATCCCGATGATGTGCTTCATCTCGCTCGCCTCTGACGACGAGAAAAACGGTTCGGGATCGTTCCGCCCAGGACTCTGACCGCTACGAGTCGAAGGGCAGCAGGACCTGTCCTCGACGAACAGACTATTATCGGGAAGGCTTCCTCAGGCTACAAGCGACGGGATCAGGGAATGGCGGCATTCATGACGACCGGACAGAAGGACCCTTCAACGCTGGTACAGACCTTTCCGTAGGATTATACCTGTCTCTTCGTAGTGTCTCACAGCCACGGCGTTTCGGTGTTTTCGTGGAATACGCTGTTCGGAAAACAGATCCGCGAAGTGTTCGGCTGAGCCCTCTCCTTATGCTTTTTCCGAAAAAAGTCCGCCACATGTTCAGAAGATTGATAGTTTCAGCGGTCGCCTTGCTTGTGTTCTTTATGATGCCCGAACTGTCCGCGGCCTTGCCACCAAACGTGGTCGTTTTTCTGGCCGATGATGCGGGCTGGGGAGATTACAGCCTATCGGGCAATCAACAGGTCAGTACACCCAATATTGATTCGATTGCTCAAGGTGGCGTGTCACTTGACCGTTTTTACGTGTGCCCGGTTTGTGCACCGACACGAGGGGAATTTCTGACTGGCCGATATTATCCGCGTGGAGGTGTTCGAGGTGTGTCGACTGGACAGGAACGGCTGAATCTTGAAGAGAAGACCATTGCAGATGCCTTCAAGGCAGCGGGATACGCGACCGGTGCGTTCGGCAAATGGCATAACGGAAGTCAGTGGCCGTATCATCCGATGGCCCGAGGTTTTGATGAGTACTTTGGGCACTCGTCTGGTCATTGGGGCGAATACTTCGATGCGCCGTTGGAGGATAATGGCCGCATGATCCGCACCAGGGGCTACATCGTGGATGTCTGTACTGATCGAGCGATCTCCTTTATTGATCGAAACAAAGAGAAACCGTTCTTTTGTTTTGTCCCGTTCACCACGCCGCATTCGCCATGGGCCGCGCCTCCGGAAGACTGGCAGCGATTTAAAGATCGTCCCATTGTTCAACGAGCGACAGATGCGTCGAAAGAGGTTCTCGATGAGACGCGATGTGCTCTGGCGATGGTCGAGAATCAGGATTGCAACGTCGGTCGCATTCTGCGGCGACTTGAAGAGCATGGTCTCGCCGACAACACGATTGTTCTGTACTTCTCCGACAACGGGCCCAACACCATGCGCTGGACAGGCGGCATGAAGGGGCGGAAGGCGACAACAGATGAAGGTGGTGTGCGTTCCGTCTGTTATATCAAGTGGCCCGAAAAACTTCCCGCCGGAAATACGGTCACACAGATTGCTGGTGCGATTGATCTGCTGCCGACTCTGACATCGCTGGCGGGGATTCAACGAGTTGGAGACAAACCGCTTGATGGACGTGATCTGAGTCCATTGCTGCTGAAGCAGTCATTGGCCGGGCCGGAACGAATGATCTTTTCGACATGGGCCGGTCACATCAGTGTACGCACACAGACCCATCGGCTGGATAATGCCGGCCTGTTGTTTGATATGGTGGCCGATCCGGGCCAGACTAAGCCTGTTAACGAGAAAGAGCCGGAACTGGTGGCTCAGTTGAAAGAGGCCGTCAGTCAATGGCGTGAAGAGATGTTCGGCTTTGCTGATGCTCGATCGAAGGGAAAGTCGGCCGGAGGAAAAACGAAGCCCGGCGGAGGCAATTCCATCGATCCGCGGCCAATTTCCGTTGGCTACCGAGAGTTCCCGATCACAATGCTTCCGGCACGCGATGGTGAACCTCGTGGTGGGATCAAACGCAGCAGTGCGGCACCTAACTGCTCGTACTTCGTCAATTGGACCAGCGTTGAAGACAGCATGGTCTGGCTGCTGGACGTGAATGCAGCCGGAAATTACGAAGTCACTATTGATTACACCTGCAAGGTTGCTGATGCAGGTTCTCTGGTGGAACTGGCGTATCAGAATTCGCGGCTTACCGGGCGAGTTGAGCCGGGGTGGGATCCGCCTTTGCACACAAATCAGGACACTCTGCCTCGACCGGATGGAGAAAGTCAGATGAAGGAATTTCACACATTGAAACTTGGCGAAATCAACTTGCCGTCTGGTCAGGGGCCAATGACCCTGAGAGCTTTAGAGTTGCCTGGGAAATCCGTGATGGACGTTCGCAGAGTCACGCTCACTTTACTGGAATAGGGAAAGCTGATTTTTCAGGCAACCACCAGTCGACGTTCGGTGCCAACCGAGTTGTTTGTTCCCAGTGGGAGTTCGCGGTCCTGGCTTTCGCCATAGAGTACCAGTGTGACTTCATTACCGGAGGGATTGAAGAACAGTTCGTCTGAGAAACCTCGCATCAACAGCAGGCCACGCCCACTCGCCAGCAATGCTTCCGGGTCGTTGCAGCGATCAAGAGCCGCCTGAACATTGAAACCGTTTCCCTCATCCCGGATCGTAACCCATAGCCCGAACGGGCTGACGAGTTCCGTCACAGACACACTGCGATGACACCAGGGGGATAGTAATTCGCGTTCTGCAGCCAAATCAACGAAGCGAGAAGAACCGTCTTCCTTGAGTTCGGAGCTAATTTCCAGATTCCCATGATAGAAGGCATTGTTGAGTGCCTCCTCCAGCGCCATACAGAAATGATTCTCTTTCGTGCCTTCGACCACGTGATAATCCTGAATGCCACGCATCAGGCGGTCACGAAGTTTCGGTATCAGGTGGCAGCGGGTGGGAACGCGGAACTGAGCGTGCCGGACATGCGCCGACTGAACAACAACCTCCTCGACAATGGTCGCTTCAGTTGTCATGACTGGGAGTTCCCTCAGACGGAGGATCAAATCATTGCGCGAGACAGGAAGCCAGGAATCCGGCATTCCGTTGTTTTGACAAACTCGGCCGATCACTGCAAACGCATTTTGCGAATTTTGTTCGACTTCATCCATCCTGGGGTATTCTGGCTGAACGATGCAGAGATCATTCCTGCCGAAGGAGACGGCAGGTGATCGACTCCATGTGTCCCTGCTGATATGCGTGACCCTCGCCCCACCTATGACTTGACGACTCAGTCGGTGAACGTTTTGAAAAAATTCCGCTTCATCGGTAATGACCAGGATTTGCATGGTTCAAGTGTCTCACTTTGCGCGTCGGTGCGGCAGTTTGCGTCGCACGGAAAACTTCCCGACGCGATTCGACAACATGTTTCATTTTAGAAACATAGCCCGAAAACTGATCGAGCCTCCCGGTTTCGCAAAAGTCAATTCACTGTCCTGGGCCAATTATGGAATGGGAACGGAGTATGCTGAGTGTGAGCATTATGACGAGTCCGGTTGTGGCGGTCGTCGTGGTCAGTAGGTTTCCTCCAATGGGGTCTTTTGCCCTAAAGCGGAGTTTTCTCCGCAAGTTTTTCTGACAATCCGGTTTTTCCAGCGTACCGGATAATGGAGGCTTGAGATGTGACTGTGCGACGACCATACTTTTCCTGTTCGCTGTTTTTGAGCCTTTGTTCGTTGGACCATTGAAGTGCTTTTTCATCGCCTGATCCATGAAAACGCTATCAGGATTGCCGCTTGCGTGGCATTTCTTGCGTGTTCGTTGCTAGGCAAGCCGCTGCACGAATTGCAGCATCTGGTTGACGCCGGCCACTGCAGCCATCATGTTCATTCAGATGCTCCTGAGGTCAAATCGAGGACAACCGGATGTGGTCAGACGTGTAAAGACCGTCTGCATCCAGCAGATTTTTCCTCTTCAGAGCATCGCTCGAAATCTCTGCCCGAGCAGCACGGGTCCGGTCATGACATTCCTGGGCATTCTCACCATTCCCACGACTGTTCTGTCTGTCAGGCCCTTTGTGTGTCTGCAACATCAACGGACTATTGTGCCGTTTCGTTGAGACCGAATGCGTGCGAGATTCGCGACGCAATTGATAGTGAAAGTGTGGATGCGTCTGCTCCGCAATCTGCAGTCGCCCGTGGCCCACCCCGCCTTGCCTGACGTTGCTTCTCTGAAATTGCTGTGCGCGCGGGTCAGGCACTGATGGTATCAGGCTCCCTGCTCAGCGCAGGCAGTTTTGACAGCACTATGCCCTGCAATGAGTGATGAGGTTTTCACTTCGTCCTCCTTTCTGATTTGTCGAACAGACCTCTCCCTCGTGCCGCACGAACGTGCGCCGGGTCTGTCTCGCTCAGTGCATACTCGTCCGCAACCAGCGGCATTCCGGAGCCACACATCATGTTGTTTGCCAAATCAAGATCCCTCCGCGGATTTACATTAATTGAACTGTTGGTCGTGATCGCAATTATCGCTGTTCTGATCGCGTTGCTGCTTCCTGCGGTACAACAGGCTCGAGAAGCCGCCAGAAGAACTCAGTGCAAGAATAATCTCAAGCAGATCGGCCTGGCCCTGCACAACTATCACGATAGCCATCGTGTGTTCCCGTCGGGTTGGATTGCGGTTGATGAATTCCGTATGCCCAGTGCTCACGAAGGCACCAGCGGTGTCGGTTGGGGAACTTCGATCCTGCCTTACATTGAACAGGACGCCATCTATCGCCTGTTCAATCCCAGCCTGCCGCTGACTGATCCGGCTAACGCTGCGTTTCTGCGATCACAGGTCAATGCGTACAAGTGTCCGTCTGATCCACAGCCCATCCAGTTCGACTTGCACGAAGAAGGTGGTGGTCCGGTATTGGCCCGCTTGCCGATCGCCAACTATATCGCGGTCTTTGGCCCGGAGAGTCTGGATGACTGCGAATTGCCTGCGGGAAACGCACCTGTCCTGCCTGACGGAACCTGCAAAGGAAGCGGTATGTTTCACCACAACAGCAGCGTCAAAATGGCGTCAATCACCGATGGCACGTCTGGTACGTTTATGATTGGAGAGCGAAAAACCAGAGTCGATATGGATTGGTATACTTCCTGGCCCGGTATGATCGCCGAGGGAGAAGAGGCATTTCAGCGGGTCTGTGGATCTGCGGATCATGTTCCGAACGATCCTAATCATCACTTTGACGATTTCAGCAGCAGTCACACCGGCGGTGCTCAGTTTTGCCTGGCCGACGGATCCGTGCGATTTATCTCAGAAAACATCGACCACGGGGTGTACCAGTCCCTGTCGACAATCCAGGGCGGCGAGGTTGTTGGCGAGTTCTGATCTCAAAAGAGTTGAGTCTGGGCAATGCCGGTTGATTAAGTGAGATTGCACAATCTTCAATCATCTGCGACTGGTTGACCCAGGCAGTGGCTGACAACGATCGGCAGACTGTTCCAGGATTTTCGTTCTAGTCGTCATCCTGATGTCATGAGGTATCAGAACGCGGGCGCAGATTGATCTTCCAAAAGGAATATACGGCTGGTAGTGCCGATGCATGCCATGCACAGAAATCAGTTCTGGCAAGGACTTACGACGATACCGAAGATTTCGGCAGACATTGTCGATGATTCGGCACAGAGGATGCCAGAAGGGAAAGACGTAAAGTTGTTCTGACGGTTATTCGGCGACACAAGGCTTAATTCATGATCCTCCGGGAACTCGGCTTCCTGGAGGAGGCCCCCCCTGAATGCTGTTGGAGATCAATCGTTTTCCGAGTTGTTTCTGAGAAACAACCGAACCTCAATCCCTTCTTTGTTTCCTCCCTGCTGAACTGCCACGAAAGGACTTGATCATGTCGATCAGCAATCTTCAGCTCGAACGTCAACTGCTGGAATCCGATGCCGGACAAGCCGTTTATGACGCTCTCATTCAGGCCAATGTGGACCTGAGAACCGTCTCTCTTGAACTCGTTAAAGACATGCTGCGTGCCGAAAATCGGCACCGAAGACTCATGGGCTATTCTGCCACGCGAGTCTGTCTTTCGTGACGTTGAGGACGTCACTTGAACTCCGCCGCGACAAGACGTCCGGCTTTTTTGTTTCGCGGGACTATTCTGCGCAAGGTCACGATTGAAGCAACGCTGTCAATGATTCGTCCCGCGAACACTCGACCTCAACTCCTGCCGTGCAAAGAATAAGCTGTCCGTGAGTGAGCGTCTGCTGTTCTGCTTACCGAGGCTGCTCGTTAAAAAGGCTGCCGGGAAGATGTAGTTCAGACCGAGGGATCGGATGCGACGAGTGCACAGCGGTTTTGACCGAGGGCCATCCGGTTTTCAGGACAAACACGACCACGCTTTGTCCATTGAGCAGATACCGATCATCATGTGAGTAGGCCGGTGTCTCTGAAGTGGAAAGGCTGGTATCTGTCCAGGTAACCCAGCGTTCAGAAGGCTTGTGTCGAGGAAGCTGGAACTGGACGGGCTCACGTTGAGAATTGAATAACGCAAGCAGAGTATCTCCGACAATTGGTTTGCCACGTTCGTCGACTTCGTCGATCGATTCACCATTAAGTCGCATCCCGAGGGCTCTAAGGCCGGATTGCCACGCAGAATCAGCGATCTCGTTGCCATCCTGTGTCAGCCACGAAATATCTTTCACGCCCGCTCCGCGAATTCGTCGGCCCAGAAAGAAATTGCGGCGACTCAGAACTGACTGAGACCGACAAAGTTCCGTCATTCGTTCGCAAAAATGCAGGAACTCGGTTTGCTCCGCGTCCAGATCCCAGTTCAACCAGCTTAGCTCATTGTCCTGACAGTAAGGATTGTTGTTTCCGCCTTGTGTCTGGCCGATCTCATCGCCGCCGCGAATCATGGGCACGCCCTGCGACAATAATAGTGTCGCCATCAGGTTTCTTCGCTGTCGAAGTCGCAAAGCTTTAATATCCGGATCTGCCGTTTCGCCCTCGACGCCGCAATTCCAGTTGTTATTGTGGCTGTCGCCATCTCGATTGTCTTCAAGATTGGCGTGGTTGCGTTTTTCCTGGTAGGTCACCAGATCTCTCAGTGTGAACCCATCGTGAGAGGTAATGAAGTTGATACTCGCATATGGCTTTCGGCCGTTGTGCTGATAGAGATCGCTGCTTCCCGTCAGCCGCGTGGCAACTTCGCTGATGAGGCCGCCATCGCCAGCCCAGAATCGACGAATCGTGTCGCGATAGCGGCCGTTCCATTCGGACCACAGATGCGGGAAGTTGCCGACCTGGTAACCCCCGCTTCCCAAATCCCAGGGCTCTGCAATGAGCTTAACCTGTGATAGAATCGGATCCTGAAGGATGATGTCGAAGAAAGCGCTGAGTTTGTCGACGTCATGCAGTTCTCTGGCCAGCGCGCTGGCCAGATCGAAGCGAAATCCATCGACGTGCATCTCCAGCACCCAATATCGGAGGCTGTCCATGATTAACTGCAGAACACGAGGCGTCTGCATGTTCAGCGTATTACCGCAGCCCGTGAAGTCCTGATAATAACGACGGTTGTTGGGCATGAGGCGATAGTACGATGCATTGTCGATGCCGCGCATCGACAGTGTTGGTCCTCTTTCATTTCCCTCGCCGGTATGATTATAGACCACATCGAGGATCACTTCGATTCCTTCCTCGTGCAGTCGCTTGACCATGCTTTTGAATTCATGGATGACTTCATCTGGCTGGCTGGCCGCCGAATATCGAGTATCCGGCGCAAAGAACGAGAGGGTGTTGTAGCCCCAGTAATTGCAGAGCCCATGTGAGACGAGATGGCGGTCGTCCACGTGGTAGTGAACCGGCAGCAGTTCGACGGCCGTGATCCCCAGTTTCTTCAGGTGATCAATCGATGCTCTTGAGGCCAGGCCAGAATAAGTTCCACGCAGTTGAGGGGCGATTTCCGGGTGTCGCTTTGTCTGACCCTTCACGTGAGTTTCATAGATGATCGTTTGGTGCCACGGCGTCCGCGGTGGTCGATCATTGCCCCAGCGAAACTGAGGATCCACGACAACGGCCAGCGGTGCACACCATGCGTTGTCCCTGTCGTCGAAGCTAAGATCTTCGGCAGAATCGCCGATCCGAAATCCAAACATCGCGTCAGACCAGCCGATGCCTCGCCCGATCGCTCTGGCATAGGGATCGAGGACAACTTTGTGAGCATTGAAACGATGCCCCGCAGCAGGGTCGTACGGACCATGCACTCGATAGCCATAAAGCTGCCCCGGGCGAATATCCGGAAGATATCCATGCCAGACTCGATCCGTTTGCTCCTTCAGGTTGACGGTGTGAGTCTCCGTCCGATCTGTGACGGATGAGAAGAGGCACAGCTCAACCTTGGAGGCGTGTTCCGAAAACAGAGCAAAATTGACACCGCCCCCGTCCCATGTCGCGCCCAGTGGATTCGGCTTACCCGGCCAGACTCTTGGTTCCATATCGCTGTCGCAATCTGTCAAGAAGTTCTTATCGAACCCCGTCGTAGATCTTTACCGTCACACTCTTCGGAATTAAGTGTGTACAAATGAACAATTAATTGCTTTCTCGCCACTTTGCCTGTTCGGAATGTAGCGAATATGCAGATCCACAGGGATTCGGGGTTGCCTATTGAGGTCCGGAATCCCAGACCATGGACAGGATGGCACCAGGTTTGGACCGATATGACAGACCAGAAAGCTCTGCGCGAGGACCGATTGTTCGCGCGCAGACAAGTGTCTTTGGCGAATTGGTCGACCTGAGGGGATTTCTGTTTGACTCTGTTTTTTCCAGAGCTTCTTATATCCCGTTTGGGCGAATTGGCTAGTCTGGCTGGATTTGTCGCCGTCGTTTGTGTCGTCCCGAGAGGGGTTTGAGTTCCCTATGAAGCAAGCAATCTTCAAAGTCTTTGCGGTCTTCATCACCGTTGTGGCTGTGTCCATGATGGGTGCTGCATTGGCGACGTTCTTTGTTCATCCGGACGCGCGGGCGGAAATGAACACGCCGGCAATGATGAATTACTCATTCGAAGAAGTACCGGGCGAGGTTCCGAAGTGGACTGTGACCCGTCGCTTCAGCAATAACCCTGCGGATCCGGCCGAGCGTGGAAATGTAGGATCTTTCAGCTCTCCCTACGAAGCGTTGATCAAAGCTCATGGCGACCTGAAGAATTATCTTTCGCAGCAGTCTTCTGCAATGGCAGCTCAAAAAGCGACCGCTGATTCAGAGGCCACTTTGTTCGAAGCCAGCCAGGCTCAGGACGTTACTGCGATGAAAGAGCGAGCCGCGCAGTTGAAGGTCGCGGCCGATCAGCTCGCAACTTTGCTGCAGACTCGCTCCGAAGAGCTTCAGGCGTTGTCAGTGAAGTCTCGCGAAACGCGTGAAGAAACAGCGGCACGCAGAACCGATGTTCTGAGACTGCGACATGAACTTGAGGAAGCTCGCACAGATTTGTTTCGGCTGACAGCCATTCGACGTGATTTGATGGATCGTCTGGTGCGAATTGAGATAGAGAATCAGGGGATGAAGGACCGGCATGCCCAACTTGGCGGAGATCCGGTTGTTGCTGTTCCGGCTGATTTAGTTCAATAGTTATTGGTTGTGGAACCGGGTGATCCATAGGTGGCCTGCCAGTTTCGGAGGTCGTGCCTTTCCCGGTGCATGGGCAATGGGTTGTCTTGTTGCCTCTGTCGATTAAGTTACGAAATTCTTGTGATCGTTTTTGAACCTTGCGCAGGTTTGTGTGGAGCAGCTCGATGAACAATGTCGTCGGCAAGATCCTGATAGTTTTGCAGTTGGTCTTCAGCCTGTGCTTTATGTGCTTTGCTGGTGCAGCCTACACATTCCATGAAGGCTGGAAGAATCGCGCGACTACTGCGGAAGACAAACTGAAGAATACGAATCTGCAGCTCACAGAAGCTCAGACCGCTCGTCAGCAGCTCGAAGAAAAGCTGACGGCTGATGTCAAGACGCAGACTGAACGAGCCGTCATGGCTGAAGCCAAGGTGACAGGACTTGATACCAGTCTGGCTCAGGCTCTGGGCAACCTTGCGAATGCTGAACAGCAGCGGGACAAGCATCTTGCGGATCTGGCCATTGCTCAACAGGAGGCTCAGGCCAGAATTTCAGAAACAACGGATGCTCGTAGCGAGAATCTGCGACTGAATGATCGGGTTGTCGACGGAATTTCTGTGCGTCGTACTCTGGAAGACCAGGTCCTTGAGTTGCAGGGACAGAATAACGAAGCTGTGCGTCGCGAACAGGCGAACATCGAAAAGCTCGAACGCCTGCGTGGCGTGCTGAGCAAGAACAATATCGACTGGGAAGAAGCCTTGAAGGGGCCGGTCCTCCCCGTCTCTGAAAAAGTCAACGGCGTTGTCAGAGCAGCTCGAAAGAACGAATCGCGTTCGGCTGAGCTGGTTGAGATTTCAGTTGGGAGCGATGATGGAATCAGCAAGTCAATGCGGTTGACCATCTATCGCGGCGCCAAGTATGTTTGTCAGATCGAAGTGACTGAAGTTTATCCGGACGTAGCCGTCGGCCGGGTGATTGAAGAAACACGTAACGGTACTATTGAACGAGGCGACAATGTCACAACAAAACTCTGATCCAACGATCTATGACGGTCTGATGTTCGTCTCTTTGGGGGCAGTCATCATCGGGATCGTTTTTCTGGTGCTGTCGCTGAATGGTTATGGCTGGTCCAGTGGCGGCTGATTGGCGTGCTTTTCACAACGAAAAGTCGAAACGTTGGATGATGCGCAAATGAAGACGCCCCGAGCGCCGCTCGGGGCATTCCTTTTAATCAGTCATTCGGTGTTCAGAATTATTCAGCCGCTTTGAGCCCGGGGAAAGCATGTCCTGTTGCTTCCATGCTCACAGAATACAGAGACTTTCTGGCGGTAACATAAAGCGTCTTCCGGTCCGCACCACCGAATGTGACATTGGCGGGCTGTTCCGGGAAAGCGATCACTCCCAGAATCTTCCCGTCCGCACTCACAACCTGGATACCCAGTGCAGAGGTGATGTAGAGATTACCGGCGGTATCAATCGTCAGTCCATCTCCGCCACCATTATTTGCCCCCGGTGCCTGCTTCAGTTCGCAGAGCAGTTTTGGTGCTCCGAGCTTCCCTGGCGCTTCCACGGGATAAGCCCACATCTCTTTTTCCATGCTTGGCACGACGTAAAGAGTCTTTTCATCGATTGAAAGAATCACTCCGTTGGGAGCTTTGCGGTCTTCGATCAATCGAGTCACTGTCCCGTCCGCCGCGCGATAATACACGGCTTCTTTGCCCTGAGGCCACGGGTCCGGAGCACGGAACCGCGGGTCGGTGAAGTAAACCCCGCCAGATTGATCGATCACAAGATCGTTCGGAGCATTGAATCGCTTGTCGCCATGCTTGTCAGACAGGACAGTTTCCTTTGCGTCCTTCAGGCTGAATTCTTTCAGACGTCCATCCATCTCACAGGCCAGCAGGCGATCACCAACAACCATCAGACCGTTACAGTGCCCGGAGGGCTCAACGAATACCGACACTGTCCCGGCACTGTCCAGTTTGTGAATTCGGTTCTTCGGGATGTCTGTGAAATACAGATTTCCCTGGCTGTCTGCCGCCGGCCCTTCTGTGAATTCGAAACCTGTTTGTACCTGTTTGATGTCACCAGTGGGTCCGACACCCGGAATAGTGTCTGCTGCAAGCGAGACGCTGCTGAAAAGCAGGAAGGCTGCCAAACTTCGTCTGATCATATCTGCACCTGATCCTTAATTGTGTTGAAGAAAATTGGTGTGAAGGCGCTTTGCTTGTCACACCATGAGATTGATGACTGTGTGCCGTGCGCGATTCTCAAGTACGCGATTCGCCAGTGATCCAGCCGCGACCGTCCCAGTTGATGACCTGTCCGAGGAACTCCACAAGTCCTTTTGAAAACTCCGCAAACAGGTGCTCGCCTTTCTCCGGAGTGGCCAGTTGTGGGGATCCCATATGACCAGGCACAGTACGGTCTTTCGTGGTCCAGCCGCGATAAGCTGGCTCAAATCCAAAATCAACGCTCACAGTTTCCAGAGTCTTCACGTCCTTCTTGACGAGCTGAGGAGCAATCCTCTGGATCATTGACGTTTCAAATTCGCAGGCATGACCCATCGAACGTTGTACAAGATCGCTGCGAGTTTCCCACGGCTTTGCAAAGTCCCAGTAGGTTGAAAACAGCAACAGCAGATCATTGCGGTCGCGGTATCGCTGACGGGCTTCAAAGACAGCCTGTTTACCGGGAACAATGTTTCCCCCATGGCCATTCACGAACACGATTCTGCGGAATCCGTGAATGATGCCGTTTTCCATCGCTTCGCCAAGCAGATCCAGATACGTCCGCGGACGAGCCGAAAGAGTTCCGCTGAAGTCCATGTGGTGGTCGGAGTTCCCCAGCCATTGCAGCGGAGCAAACAGCACTTTGTCGCTCAGCTTTTCAGACACACGACGAATGACTTCTCCGAGCAACATGCTGTCGGTCGCGACCGGAAGATGGTGACCATGTTGTTCGATGGCAGCCACTGGAATGACCAGTGGTGTATGCGGAGCCAGGGCCTTGATCTCGGGCCAGGTCAGATCAGTCCAGTTCATGGATCAATTCCTGTTGAGGTCTTGTTGAAGACAAGTGTTTTAAAGACCTCAGCACGATACCAACTTGGAACTGCTCACGAAACCGCCGCCGTCAATTCTGCCAGCAGACGTTCGATATCAGCCAGTGTGTTGTAGCCATGAATGGCAATTCGAATTCGACCGGCCTGATGCATTACGTGGATGTTCCTGGCCAGCAAATGCTGGTGAATGCGAGCTGCGTCCGGATGACGAAACGCCATAATCCCGGCCAGATATCCGGGCAGGTTCGGGGTAATCAGATCCACGGGCAGTTTCGAAAGTCCTTCGAGGCACACTCTGACCAATGGATCTGCAGTTGCTGCAATCTTTTCGACTCCTGCCTCACAGATGTAGTCCAGTCCCGCGCGGATGGCGTAAATAGCTGGGTAGTTTGGCATCCCGACAGCAAAGCTTGCGGCTCCAGGTTTGCTGACAGCCTGTTCGAATCGAGCAGCGCCGAAGGCATCATTCAGGTTGAACCATCCGCCCGCCGGGACCGTCCATTCCTGCGCGCGACGACTTGGTACGCCAACCAGTCCGCCACCATGAGAGGCGAGAATCCATTTGTGAGTACTGCTGACAATCAAATCAGCATCGCGAAGATCCAGCGGAACTCTTCCCAGCGCCTGAGTGACATCAACAGACAGCAGTGCATCAGAATTGGCCCGAACCGCAGCGGCGACCTCCGGTAATGAGATTCGGTGTCCGTTAAAGAAACTGACCAGCGAAGTATTGACCAGTCGCGTTCGCGAACTGAGCAGAGGAATCAGATCTTCAATCCGCAATACCCAGTCTCTGGCACGCCAGATCCTGACGGTGGCTCGACTTTCCTTTTGCAGCCATGGCGTTGCTCCGGCCGGGAAATCCAGATCATTGATAACAATCTCGTCGCCCTCTTTAAGTCGCAGAGCCATGGCCGCGAGGTTATAGGCTTCTGACGAGCAGGAGCAGATGGCAATTTCCGATGCCGTAAGGCCATATAACTCTGCCGTTCGTTGGCGAGCAGCCTCCCACTGAGCCGCGTGCGGGATTCGACCATCCATGCCTTTTTGCTTGTCTGCAAAGTATTGCTGCAGTGCAACTCCCACGGAGAGCGGCGGAATGCCTTCGGCTGCAGAATTCAGATAAGTGATACCGGTCAGTGTTGGGAAATCTTTGGCTCGCAGCTCTGGTGTCAGCATCGATTCGCCTTTAGTCGTAAAGTTTGAACTGGACCGTGATATGTACCGGCTGTTGGAACTCAGCATTCCGAGGCGTGCATGAGCCCTCGCATGTAGCCGTAGGCGAAGAGTCTGCCGAGCATTGTATAGCCAGGTTCGCCGTCGTCTTCTCCAACCATCTGTGGTACATGATCCGGTCGCATCGGTCCGCTGAAACCAATCTCCCGATACGCTCGCATCGCTGCCGCCATATCGGTCGGGCCATTGTCGTGAAAGGTTTCTGCGAAGGACTCCGGACTTCCAATCACATCTCGAAAATGCACGTAACGAATATGTTTTCCCAGATGGCGAATCGTATTGGGAATATCCACATTCATCGTGGCGAACGAACCCTGGCAAAAACAGATCGCGTTCGAATCGCTTGGGGCCAACTGCATGAGTTTTTCAAAGCCAGCCACATTGTGCATGATTCGCGGCTTCCCCAGCAATTGAGGCAATGGCGGATCGTCCGGATGCATCGCCAGAGTCACTCCGCATTTCTCTGCCACGGGCAGCAGTTCATTGAGCAGTCGCTCCAATTGCTCCCAAAGCTTTTCCTGTGTGAGTCGTTTAGCCAGCTCATCGAAGTGAGCATTGGGTGCCTTGTAGCCCAGTAGCACGGCCTGCTCGACATCAGCAAGGTGAAACGCGGTAACCTTCGCGCCGCCGCGTTCTGGTGCATCGAGTCGAGTGCGGCACCAGTCCGTCCCTGCCATAAAGTTGTAGCACAGAAGTCGAATATCCAGATCTGCCATCTGTCGAATAAGCGTTTTCATTGCCTCGACTTCAGTGCCATCGTCGACGCCCAGTTTGATGTTCTCAATCGGCAAATAGCCTTCGACAACTGAGAGCTGCAGCCCAAAGGAGGCGATTCTGTCCTGAGCTTTCTTCAGCACTGCCGCATCGGGACCCGGATAGCGATGCACGATATCTGTGACTCCGCACTGGGCCGCCAGTTGCAGATTCTCATCAGAGATTGGTGTTAAAACAGTCCCCAGACGCATGTCCCGAATTCTCCTTCTGAGCGATCTCTTTGCGCTATCACTGTCGAGCTACCATTGCAGCACAATTCCACTGGAGCAGCGGTGCAGTTTTTCTTCTGTCTGCAGAACCAGTTGTCCTTCATCATCGATGCCAATGCAGACGCCGGTGACGGTCTGATCGGCCAGTTGAAGAGTAATCGTTCGACTCGTCAGTATGTTGTGACGATTGGCTTCGGAGAGTGCCAGTCTGGGATGGGTCGTCAACTGACTGATTCGAAAATCGAGACGCTGCAGGATCGAGATCAGGATGGCTGTCAAATCGAATGACTTGCCCTGAAGATCAAACAGCGAAGTGGCTCTCTGTGCGACTTCAGCTGGGGCCCCGCTGAGGGAATTGTTCACGTTGACGCCGATGCCAACCAGAACACCCTGTCGATTTCCATGACTGTGCTGCTCAACCAGGATTCCACAAATTTTTTGTTCACCCGACAGGACATCGTTGGGCCATTTCAGAGCAAATTCCTGCTCCGATGCATGCGCCTGCAAAGCGTCGCGCACCGCGAGCCCTGCAGCCAGCGAAACCATCGGACGACGCTCCGGAGCCATTGGCAGTTCGCCAGCGTCGACGACAAGAGTAAACGTCAATGCGCCACCAGATGACCACCAGACATTCCCCTTGCGACCTCGCCCGGCTGTTTGTTCACTGGTT
The DNA here is from genome assembly GCA_026400835.1 of Planctomycetales bacterium. Taxonomy (GTDB): domain Bacteria; phylum Planctomycetota; class Planctomycetia; order Planctomycetales; family Planctomycetaceae; genus SXXK01. The sequence continues at coordinate 148,161 of JAPLOA010000069.1, forward strand.
AGCACCAGCGCCGGCGATACATCCAGCAATGGCTGCAGAAGTTCCAGAGCCGTTGTGCTCGTGGACGGCAGCGTTGGATGATACTCCACATGCTGAACGCTCGTTTCTGCGATCAGTCGATCAAGATCAAAATGTGCTGGCGCAGAGCGACTCATTGGCGATCAATCAACAAAGACGAATTCACTGAGATTGAAGAGCAATCGGCACAACGCCGGCATGCCATGTTCTGCGGCAAATGCCTGCATGCGAGTGATCTCATCTTCGTCAGGGTCACGGCCCGTGACCAGCAGAAACGCTCGATGAATCTGTTCGTCCGAGGCCGTCGGCTCCTGACTCAGTCGCGTTGCAAAATGTCGCGCCATGGTCACGTTGAAACGATTGTTCAACAGCGACAACGCCTGCAGAGCTGTTAACGTTTCATGACGCCGAGGAGTGCTTTGTGACGAATCCGCGCAGTCCAGTGTGGTCATAAAGGGATCAGGCTGGCTGCGCACAATGAATCGATAAACACTGCGGCGATGCGAGCGAACATCTTCCGGATCGAACTTGTTGTATTCGTAGTGAGGCGAGTGCTCGGGCTTTTCCAGTTCGAACAGATAGAACCCCGGGCCTCCCATTTCGGGACTCAATCGGCCACTGACGGCCAGAATGGAGTCGCGAATTTCTTCCGCCTCCAGTCTTCGTCGATTCATTCGCCAGAGATACTGATTCTCGCCGTCAATTGCTTCTGATGCGGCATCGCTTCCTGACGACTGGCGATAAACAGAACTGGTCACAATCAAACGATGCAGCGATTTAATCGACTGACCACTTTTCAGAAACTCCAGTGCGAGCCAGTCCAGTAACTCGGGATGACTTGGCTGCTGACCCATGCGACCAAAGTCGTTCGGTGAATCGACAATCGCACGGCCGAAATGATATTGCCAGATGCGATTGACGATCGATCGCCACGTCAGCGGATGCTCTTCGCGAGTAATCCATTTCGCAAGCAACGCGCGTCGGTCGGCTTCCGTGTGTCCGGTGGCCAGTTTGAATTGCCATTGATCAGCCGAAGCCAGTGGAATGGTTCCGGGCTCAACAGGTTCTCCCGGTTGCGTTTCGTTGCCGCGATGCAGAAGTCGTACTGGTCGAGGCGTTCCGTTGGTGGGTTTGAAATTTCCCTGAGCCGCGAAATTTGTGGCAGCGGCGTAGACCATTCGCCCAGCCGGGAGCCCCGCCAGTTCCTGCTCGGCGTCAGTAAGTTGCTTGCTGAGCATGGCTCGGCGAGTCTCTCGTTCGGGCGTGTTCAGCGCTTTCAGAAGTTCATCTCTTTGGCGAGTCACCTCCGCCAATTGAGCAGCCGCAACGGGATCGGCCGCAGTGGGCCAGATTCCGTCGACGAGATTTGTCTTTCGCCATCGGTCCGGGGCTTCGATGGAGTCCAGAGCAGAGACTGGCCTGCCCTTCGCAATATTCACGCCCTCTGCATTCAGGATCTGCATTTCCGACAATGCCAGGATAAAGTCGTTCTGCCGCAGAGCCAGTTTCGTCGCGGTGACTCGGATAAATCTGGCCGTCAGAAATTTTCTGATCTCAACCGGCGTCAGGCCAGGGTTTGAGAAATCAGCCGCTGTTTCATCGCGGACGATTGTGGCTTTCTGTTGCGAAGCGTCGGCCGTTGAACGATCCGCTGTTGTTGCCACTTCGACTCGAAACCTAACCGGAAAACCGAATCCGGACCCGATGCCTCCGAATTCATCGTGACAGGCATGCAGAATGATTTGTTCGATCGGAGTATCTTCACCCAGATCAACCTCCACCCATTTTTCAGCATCGGCCTGAGGTACAATGGCACTGTGATAGCCATACTCAGGGCGCTTTGGCGCGAGTTCGGCTTTGGGTTTCAGGTCGGCGATCTGTTTCTCCAGCGTTGCCAGTGGTTCCCCGGCCTCTGCGCGAATCTCGGCCTCAAGCTTGTTCAGTTCAGATCGAGAAGACTCCCGAAGTGCCACCAGTTCGGCTCGACGTTTTTCAACCTTCGAGTCTGTGTCGTACGGACGCTCAGCGCGGTCAACGGCAGCGAAGATGCTCTGCAGGCTGTAGTAATGCTGCTGAGTGAAAGGATCGAACTTGTGATTGTGACATCTCGCGCATTGAATCGTGACGCTGCAAAAGGTGTTCAGGGTTCCGGCCACCATGTCATCGCGATCAAGGTTGCGAGCGACCTTGCCATCGATTTTTGTTTCCGGAACTTCCACGTGGCCGATGAAATCCCACGGGCCTGCCGCGATGAAACCCAGTCCCAGAATGCCATCGGGCGTATCCGGGAACAGGACATCACCCGCCAGTTGTTCCTGTACAAATCGCGAGTACGGTTTATCTTCGTTGAATGAGCGAATTACGTAATCTCGATACGGCCATGCATTGGGTCGCAATTTATCCTTGTCGTAGCCGCAGGTGTCTGCATAACGCACAACATCAAGCCAGTGCCGAGCCCAGCGTTCGCCATAGTGAGGAGATGCCAACAATCGCTCGACGACCTTCTCCCACGCATCTGCTGAAGGATCATTGACAAAGGCTTCGATCTCTTGCGGAGTTGGCGGCAGACCGATCAGATCAAAAGTGACTCGACGAATCAACGTCCTGCGATCGGCTTCTTTTGATGGTGCTAAATTCTTCTCTCGCAACATGGACAGGATAAAAGCATCGACGGGTGTTCTGACCCATGCTTTTGTCTGTTCATCCGAGAATTGAGGAACCTGATGTTTCTGCAGGGGCAAAAAAGACCACCAGTTGAAGTCGTCAACCAATGACTCCTGAAGCGTGACTGCATCTGGCCATACCGCACCCGCTGCGATCCACTCTCGCAGAAGTGCGACTTCTTCCGGTTTCAGCGGCGCGCCGTCACGAGGCATTAATGGTTTCTTGTCGGGCGATTCCGGAACCAGCAAACTGAGCAGATGGCTTTCATCCGGTTTGCCAGCAACAACAAAACCAGAAGAGAGGATCTCGTCTCGGGTTTGCAGCGAAAAGTCGCCTTTCTTTTCCTGAGTGTTATGGCAAGTGAGACATTTCCGCTCGAGCAGTGGCCCAATCTTTTTGCTGAACAGTTCATCTGCAACGCATTGGTTCGCGAACAGCAGTATCGCTGTCAGCAGAGCGAGGAATTGCGGGGGCATTACTTTGTGAGCCATGGCACACCGTTACTCATTGAGAATTCATGTGGCGACGACAGTCGCGAACAGAGAGACATCATATCGCCAAGGCCGGAAAACGGTCGTGTCGTAAGTCCCCGTGATCCGTGAATGTTCACAAAAACAGCAGGATTAACGCGCAATGGTGCAATCCGGGTTTTGCTCCGCAAATCGCCGAAGTGCTTCTTCAGAGCATTTCGCGTCAACGAGGCTGATCGCTTTGACCTGGTGAAGTTTTGACAATGCTTCCATGTCTTTGTCAGATAGCGTGAGACCGTTCAGAGCCAGGAACTCCAGTTGCCGCAGGCCGCTCAACCGTTCCAACGTGGCGACCGTTATTGAGGCGCGAGAAAGGTCCAGATTCCTGAGCCACACGAGTCCTTCCATGAGTTCCGCATCAGTGTCGGTAAACGTCCTGCCAACAAGCAGAGTATCGATTGCTGGCATGTTGCGGATCGCCGATTTGATATCTCCATCAAGAGTGCATCGCCGTAGGTCGACTCGATGAGCATCACCCTTGATACTGATGCGGATCTCAGCGCCCTTTGATCTGGCAAGTTCTATTGCATCCTGCTGTGCAACGTCCGAGCGACATCCGCAGACCAGTGCGATTGCCGCAAGGATCGTATTCCGTTTCATGATGATCTTTCCGATCGACAAACTAAACGAGGATAATCCGTGAGTTTACCGAATCGCAGGACATGGCCCAAACAGTGTGAATGAGAAATCCTCTGTCCTCGTCACCGAGTCGTCTTGCCTCGATGTTCAGTATCAGAGTTTGCTGACATAAGGAACAGCCTGGGAGAAAGGCTTTCCAATAGGAAACGTTTTGCGCTCGCCGGATGTTTCGATAATTACATCCTGATCATGAACCTCAATCACGCGACCACTCATGGCGACAGTGTCGAATTCACTTCCCACGGTTACCTGAATTGTCCGACTGGATAATTGCTCGGTGATCCACACCAGCGGCGCGCCGTTGCTGAAGGTGATCGCGCTGATGATCGTATGTTGCATCGGATCGGTGTTATCGATGCCGATACCAAAGATGTTGTCTTTGACGATCGACTGATAGTGGTTGAAGTCCTTCGAGGCCAGAAGCTCTGAGGGAGCCGTATTCAGAGTGTCGCCTTTGCGTCCGGCCAGCAGCAGTGTTTCTATCCCCAGCGAAATATCGAACAGGCCAGTCGCTCCAATGGGGTTGAGCGTCATACTGGAAATCTGATGCAGATGCCCGGCATTAGAGAACTGAAACAGAAAGGCATTGAACTCCGTCAGTGACCCTCGACAACGTACGCTGAACGGCATGCTGCGAAACAGCACTTTGTTGTCCTTCGCTTTGCGTGTGGATGGTGAGCCGGAGTCAACAGTCGCGTTTCGAAGTTTTGTTGTGCGGATAAGACTCAGCAACCAGCTGCGATAAACAGAACGAGTAACCTCCGGATCTGAAGGCAGTGATTGCTTCATCCAGCCATCAATCTGTTTGGCCGCATTGCGAGTCTCTGCCAGAGACGTCTCACGCTTCTTGATATCTGCCTGTAACTGTTCCGTTCTGGCTCGGCGAAGTTGCAACGGACCCTGAATCATGGTGCTCAGAACCCAGTCGCCCACCTGAATCACGGCGATAACTGCAAGCAAGGCAAGCAATACCTGCTGACGGTTTGGTTTCATTACTTCTTCCCCTTCGCATCAGCAGACTGAGTCGGGGGCGAGTACTGCGCGGGTGTTCGTTTTCGAATCGTCAGAGTTGCCTGAAACGTGGAGACGACTTTGTTTCCTTCCTGCTGTTCTCGTACTCCTGGAACGCGTATGTCGTGATACTTGTCGCGAAGATTATTCTCCATTTGAGCAATAATCTCGGGAGACGCACCCACGCCTCGAAATGTTGCGACGGCGGTTCCAGGGCCAGCCGACGAAATGGTCAACTGCTGGACGGTCAGATTGGGCAACGACGGAATCCGCTCGGTCAGATCTCGCAGTTCATCCGGCCAACTGATGCGATTCTTTTCCCACGCTGACACGCTGGCCACAAGACTTCGCCGCGATTGCGTGTCTTTGACAATCTCATTCAATTCATTGAGACGAGTGACCAGCCGAGCATTCTCTTCGTCGATCTCATTAAACTGCGACCAGACGTAATAGAAGCCTCCACCGATCAGTAATGAGGCCGCTGCGACAGCCGCCACGATTTTCTTCACCGGACTTGTTTGAACCGGAGTACGTCGAGGATTCGCGAAGTCAATCGCCGGTGCGACGGCGGACGCATCTTCAAAAGCCGCTGCCAGCAATGGCGCGAAGTTGCCCGAATTGACAAGGCCGGCTGATGGTTCCAACGAACTCGGATCGAGCAGCAGCGAGTTGGGACGCACGACGGCGGCAGCGACCTGAAAGTGATCCGACAGCACATCATCCAGCCCCGCTGTCTGCGCTTCATTGCCCACGATGACCACGTGAGCAATCTTCGCAGGCTGAGCCATCTGGCCACCGGCAGAGATCAAAGTCCGCTGAGTTTCCGAACGCAGATAACGGTTGATTTCCAGTTGAGGAACATCGGCGGCCAGTCGAATTGTTCGCGACAGCAACGGAAGTCCGTCGGAACACAACAGCACTTCGGCCACGTCATCGCCGCGGCTGATGATCAGAGTGGCTGCATCAGAGTTACCACTGTTCTTCTGTTCGATGCGAAGCAGTTCCGGCACGAACGTCCGCAGTGGATGAGTACTGACGAGAACTCGATGCGACTTGCAGCCGGACTGGGCCATCAATTGCCGAACAAGCACCAGATCTTCCGCCACCAAAGCCATCGCGCTGACGTTGCGAGTGCCATCAGGACGAGTTGGGTAGGCGATAAAATCGATCGGTGTCTGATCGGTGGCTCCGGGGATGTCACGGACAGCCATGTTCTGCACGAGCACTGGCAGTTCCGATTCGGCCGCCGGTGGAACTGAGAACGTCGCCGAGTCGACCGAACCGCGATTCATCAGAATCAACAGCTTCGATTTTTCAGCCTTGAGTCGTCCCACGAGTTGCTGCACGCCATTGACAATGGCCGCGCTGATTTCTCCGTCGGCTGCCAGTTCTTCCTGCCCCGCGTCAACCACGCGCAGTCGCCCCTGACGGTCTGCGTCCGTATGAAGGTATCGCAGCGTGCGAGCATTCCAGTTGATGACAAGAAGACGTGGCATAGTGGTTGGCGATTTGGTCGTTGATGTCGCAAATAGGTTTCTTAGTTTAACGTCAAGTCGCAGGCGACTGCGAGAATTCACACCGACGCCTGCGGCTTGCCGTTAAACGACCAGGGATGAACGCCGCTACTGAACGCGCGGCAGCAATAACTCCTGTGAATACGGTAACGGAGAATCCGTCTGTTCGGCCCAGTATACTCTGCGCGGAGGAGCGGATGCAGCATCGAGAATCAGATTTCGACGAAGCATCGGCCCGCCGATCGCTCGGTGAACAATTACGTCACACTGGAACACATCTCCGCCGAGGGTGAGTTCAGTGAACACGCGACGAAACGTAGGCGGATCCAGCACGTTGCGAGAAAGCAACCAGGCGACAGTTCCTGCCTCCGCCGGATCTAGTGTGGCTCGCTGCGTGACGATCTGGGTGACAAGTTCCGGAGTCAGCCCCGGGATTGTTTTCAACACGATCTCGGTCGCTGTTTGGAGATCGATTCGACCATAGACAACCGATTCAGGCGTTACCGTTGTTGAATCAAATACGCTGGCCATGAGTGTGGCGAATTCCGGACTGCTGCTCTGCAATGGACTTTGCACCACAATCGGTCCGGTCGCCGACGAGATCTGCACTGTGGAGTTGATCAGATCGGCTAATGAAGCAATCGGAAACGCTGCCACCATCGAAGAAGTGTACGGTGCCGCAGACGGTTCAGCTCCAGAGACTGTTTCCGCCGAAAGCGTCAGACCGTAGACTCGAGCCAGCAAAATGTATCGAGTCATATTCTCCGGCAGCACCGCGCTGAGTTGCTGTTCCAGTTCCGTGAGGCTCGTCGAGTTCAATGAGATCCTCGATTGTCCCTGGCGATTCTGGTTCCGTTCGGCCGAGTGAACCGTCAGGTACTGTATCCAGCCCGCTCCGATCGTGGATGCAGTATTGGAAGCAAGATCGCCGTTCGCATCGATGGATGGCGTCATAGCCTGTGAAGATTGGTTTGCGGCATCGCTGCCGGGGCTGATTCCTATGAGTAGCGACCGAGTGACTCCTTTAACAAACAGAAGTTCGCTCAATTGTTTCGGGACAGCATTCGTCGCTTGATAAGGACGATCGAGCGTTTGATAGTACTCCGTTTCAGCGCCAAACTCACGGGTCTGATCGTCTGCGTCCAGCCAGTCCAGAATCGCATCGGCCAT
>JAPLOA010000078.1 GCA_026400835.1 Planctomycetales bacterium
AGCCTCTCGCGACACACATCCTGCAGATGTCGCTGAGGTGTCTGGAAAAATCTACGCATTGGTCACTGCGAGCGATGTGACTGAATCCGTTTCGAGCTGAGAAGAAAACAACTCCGGTCGGTCTCACCGGAGGGAGTTGCGTTGTGAAACGCTGAAATGTACGTTGGACATTCTTGTCCGACTGCCGTTCGACGAACACGGATCCCCGTTGGTTGGCACTTCCGCGCAGTGAGCGGGATCATTTCGCTTTTACGAAATCTTTTTTCGTGACACCCGCAGGGAACTCACCGCTGTTAATCGCTTCGAATCCGAGGCATGCTAAGCGGGGATCCATCCCAAGTGCCGCAGCAAGGGCTTCGTGCCGTTCAACGGCGAATACATAGTCTTCGCTGGTCAGAATCTCGCGAATCAGTTCGCTGGCCTCTTTCGTCGCGAATGCTGTGCAGAGTTTTTTTGTATCGCCCCCGACAGGAGTGTTGTCTTCGTCATTAAAGTAGCCAGGGGCAGAGTTATAAGTGTCAACGACTTTGCCAGCTTTGAAGAGCCAATACATCAGTACGCTGTCGTCATGATTCAAAACAGCAAGGACTTGCTTCCCAACCGCCTTCGAAACGCGAGTGCCAACTGCAAGAATGACATCTTCGTCCTGCGAGTCGGCTTCTTCTTCGTAACACACATTGATGCCATTGACGTCTTTGCTGACAAATCCTCGGCATTTCAATTCCTTCAATGTATCGGCAAGTCCAGCTTGTGATGCGCCGTGAACTGCAAATGAAACGTAGAATCCCCCCACTCTTTCCTCCGATGTCTTGATAAAAAGGCCACGCATTCCAAAGCAAATACCATCACGGACTCTACCGGTGGGTGAAACGGGCTGAAAGTTGTACGACGAGCAGTCGAACGAACTCTGTCTGGGTACTTTAGATTGACAACTGCGCCCTTTGGAATTCCATGCGTCCGAGTTATTACACCGATTCGAATACGTGCCAGAGCCCCAATTCTTCGCCCTTGCGGGAATCTATTTCTGCCAGACCTTCCGCAGTTTTCCGAACACCCGTGCAAGAACCAAGTCAAAAAAAACATACGAAACCGGTTCGCGGGCTAGCGACGACACTCTGCGTGACAGTGTTTGTGCGGAGATTTGCCCGTCTTGAAATTCCAAAAAAGAACTGTATAAGCGAAGTCGCCAGATGACCTCGAAATCGTTTGGGCGAAACTGTTCTAGCGCTGTGGCTTCGAGGTGTTCCAGTGACTGCTGCTTCAGGATCAATTGCGAAATGAGGAATGGCTTTGGATAATTGACCATATTCCACGTAAGTTGCAGCTTCTTGATCGGAGTGGCGACGTCGATGTCGCGGAGGCCAAAACAGATCTTGCCGAGAAAAATGGCGAACCACCCCTCGTAGCCTGCGTTGAATGTGTAGAGCCGTTTTGTTGCAGCCTGTTTCCAGTATCTTTCAGCCCCTGTCACATCGCCACGCAACAACATTGCCAAACCGGCGTATAGATATTCGTGGGTTGAAGGATGCTTACTTCGTTCGATCATAACCTGGCACCAAGCCAGCGCTTCGTCAGCCCGCCCTGCGGCACAAAGCGTTTCCGCATATTCGTATGCCAGAGTGCTATCGATGCTTGGCTGCTTTTCCTTTCCCGGCTCACGCCCGCCGCGCCGCATTCGAATGATGTCGTCGTATTGTCGTGCGAGAAACAGTTTTTCAAATTTTGACATGGATCCCTCAAAACACACCAATGAAATAGTAGATTGGATTTCCGGCAGAATCGATGTCGTACATAAAGAAACCCACATTCCCCCGCACGTCGCCGTTTGCTCGCCAGCGTTTCAATTGCCCCAGAAATGTCCGGAGCCCATTTTTGGACAAGGGCTTTAACTCCGCATGCCGGAATCCCTTCCCTAGACTTCGAATCGTCTCTGAAAATGTGATGTCAACTCCTCTCAATCCGATCCGCGTGCGATCGATTCTAATCTTATTGCCCAACCCGAGTACTTTGTCGAGAAACGCTCCAAAACCCGAATGTGCAAACTGACCAAAACGAGTTGATCCAAAGTAACCATTCGGCGGGCATGTGTTATGCACCAGCACGCCATCTTCGCCGACGTAGAAGACGTGTTCTCCGTCGACTTCGATGTTGTATACGGTTTCACGAGTTGGGCGAAGGGTGATTGATTCGACGCGGCGAGTTGTGTCATCAGCGAGGAGCAGGTTTTCGCCGACTCGCAGCTCGCCGGCCGCGACGAATTGCCGCCGGTCTTCACTCCAGAATGGATGGCTGGCGGTTGTGCCGATGGGCTCGTCGGAACCTTCAATCCGCAGGTCCAGAATCTTGGCGTTCTCGTGGATGAACTTGGTGGTGACGAGGTAGCCGTCACCCGCGATTGGTGTCGGGCAGGGACGAATTTCGCGGACCGTAAAGTCGGCGGAGATGCCGTGTTCCGGGAGATCGACGAAGATCGTGCTGCCGACGGCCAGCGGTGAGGTCTGGAGAGTGGCCGCAACACCCCTGGACGCTCCGGTGAGATCGACCGACGCGCAGACCTTGAGCACTCATTGCTGCCGACCAACTCGGCATCCCCGCAGAGCGACAACCAACAAGGACGGGGCGTTTGGGCAAGCGAATCCGGCTCCGAGAGAGCCTCCGTCCGGAGTCACAAATCCCTAGAAGACTGGGTGATTTATGCCCTTGCTGGTGAATGGGGCGGTCTATCCTCGAAATTGAGAGGCCAAAAAACCGAGGCCGAACGCGGCAGCCTCGGTTCGCGTCTTGTGATTTGTCGTCGATCCATTTAGAGTCTCTCCCCGGCGGAGCTTCCGCATATTGCTGGGCGACCCAGACCCCTGCAGCACCATTTCCTGTCTCTGAAGTAAAGTTTCAAATCGTGTATCGAGTTCTCATTACAGACAGCCTCTCCAAGGCCGGACTGAAAATTCTGGAACAGACAGAAGGTATCGAAGTCGTCGTTAAGAGTGGTCTGACTCCCGCTCAGGTTCGCGAAGAGCTGAAGTCGGCGGATGGGATTATCATCCGCAGCGGCACGACTCTGACCGCTGAACTTCTGGAGGGTCAGGAACGACTGAAGTGTATCGCGCGAGCGGGCGTTGGTGTGGATAACATCAATCTGGAAGCAGCAACTCGCGCGGGTGTTCTGGTGATGAACACGCCAACCGGCAATACGATCAGTACGGCTGAGCATACCTTCGCGATGATGCTCGCGCTGTCTCGTAACATCGGGCCGGCTCATGCCAGCATGAAGTCAGGCAAGTGGGATCGCAAGTCGTTCCAGGGAACGCAGCTTGCCGGTAAAACTCTGGCCGTGATTGGCCTTGGCCGAATTGGTCTCAGCGTCGCATCCCGCGCGGCGGCCTTTGAAATGAACGTACTGGGCTATGACCCATTCTTGTCAGAAGAGAAGGCGAAGGAACTGGGGATCACTCTGTTCCGTGACGTCGATGAAATCGTCAAGAAGTGTGATTACCTGACGGTGCATACTCCACTGACCGATGAAACTCGCGGCATCATCAATGCGGCTCGTATCGCCACGATGAAGAAGGGCGTTCGCATCATCAACTGTGCCCGCGGCGGCATTGTCGATGAGAAAGATCTGGCTGATGCCATTGAATCCGGTCACGTCGCTGGCGCGGCTCTGGACGTGTTTGTGGACGAGCCACCAAAGGATCGAAGACTGGTCGACCTGCCTCAGGTTCTGGCCACGCCACACCTCGGAGCATCCACAGAAGAAGCTCAGGAAATGGTGGCGATTGAAGCGGCCGAACTGGTCGTGGCCTACCTGAAGCGCAATGAGATTCGCTGTGCCGTGAACATGGCTCCGGTTTCCGCTTCGGAAATGGGCGAACTGAAGAACTACCTGAATCTGTCTTATCGCCTCGGGCTGCTGTCAGCTCAGATGATCAAAGGTCAGGGACTCAAAGGGGCCGAGATCATCTACCGTGGCGAAGCCGCCAGCAAGAAGACTCGCATCCTGACCAACGCGTTCACAGCCGGGCTTCTGGAAGCGGCTCTGGATGAAACTGTCAACGTGATCAACGCCACGTCCGTCGCACAGGCTCGCGGTATCCATATCCGCGAATCATCCAGTGGTGATTGCGAAAACTTTGCGTCGATGGTGTCGGTTGTTTTGACGACCGATCAGGGCAAGTTTGAGGCTTCCGGAACGATCTTCGGTAATCAATTCCTGCGTCTCGTTCGTCTGAACGAGTATCACTTCGAAGCCTATCTGGACGGGCTGCTGCTGATTTATCGCCATCGAGACGTGCCGGGCCTGATTGGCTTTATCGGGACCGTCTTTGGCGAACACAACGTCAACATTGCTCAGATGGCATTGGGACGCAAGCAGGATCGACCGGGCGGAGCTTCCGTCGCTGTTCTGAACCTGGACAATGAGCCGTCAGCCGAAGCGATTCAGAAGGTGAAAGGCCATAAGGAAGTGACCGGCGTCGACATCGTGCGGTTGCCACCAGCCGGTGCTCCACTGCCGTGGCTGACATCGACATAAGCCGTTGTAGTAGCGAACAATTGAAACCAAAGGGCTCCCTCAAGAAGGGAGCCCTTTGTGTTCATGGCAACGCTAATGCTCAATCAACAATGTTCGTATGGTTGTAGGCCGGATCGAGCTTGATTGAGCGCTAACTGGCTCGCATCACTGAGCCGGGTGCAAGCTGTTCAGCAGAGAACTCTGTCAGCAATGAGTAAACCGTTTCTGCTGTGATGCGCGACTCTGGAGACGCCTCATGCACCACTCGCAGCAATGAGCAAAGGCGTGACATGCGCGCGGCATTGCCCACCGATGTAATCGAAATCGCGCGGACGGCGGATTCATCGACGCTGGATGGTTCCTGAACCTGCTGACCTATCAGCGAGCGGACAAAGTCGGAAGACTCCGCGGTGTCCAGTTCGGTCAGCCGAATTGGCACAAGTCCGCAGTCAGAGAACTCAGCAGGCAGAGCTTTCGCCGAGGCCGCGACCACCGTCAACATTCCTCGACACTGAGTGCTGAGTGAATTCAACACACGTATAAGAACACTCAGATCGCCAATTGCACGATGCAGATCATCCAGCAGTATGATGGTCTGAACGGCACAGCGAGCTCGTCCAGCCAGTTCATCGCGGAGCAGTGACATCATTTCGAACCGTCGCATCGAAGGTCGCGTTCGCAGGGCGAGGCATTCAGTTAACTGCCACAGAGCGGCTTCTTCGTCCATACCACTCAGATTCAAATTGACAACCATAGCGCCGCTTCGCATCAGTTCCTCGCGAAGGCGGGAGAGAACTCGCGTGCGGCCGCTGCCGTCCGGGCCCAGAACAATGCCGAGAGGTTCGTGGTTTTCGACCAGATACAGAAGTCGGCTGACAGCTTCCAGATGGACTGAACTGTCAAAAAACCACTCAGGTTGTGTCTTCTGGCCGAACATGGAAAATCCTTTTTCGCCGATTGGAAGAACGAATTCTTTGGGGGTTTTCGTTTAACGGCAAGCCGCAGGCGGAGGCGAAATCGGGCGACGACGCCTGCGGCTTGCCGTTAAACGAGGCTTACTTCTGCGTGGCCGAATAAAGGCCGCTGAACTCCGTTTGAACGCTCCACACAGTCCCACCTCGTCGCAATCGGCAGATTTGGCACAATCGCTTCAGATTATTCCCGGTAAACTGTGCCACACTCAGGATTGGCAAAAGACAACTCTGCGGCCGGTTGCCGCTTTGGCGGCTTGACAGTCGAGTCGGCAAGTCGTGCAATTCGCCGTGCGGTGATGCGCAAGGTGGGCTGACGCGCATGCTACTTTGCGATTCCGAAAAGACCTGTCCAAAGACTTAGTAAATTCCATGACTGAACTGACCTATCGATCCGCCGGCGTTGATCTTGAACTTTATGAGCAGGGGATGCAGAAGCTGCCGAAGCTGATGCAGAAGACGTTCACGCCCGGGGTGATGGAACTGCCCGGTGGCTTTGCCGGTCTGTTTCGACTGAATCATGGGAAGCAATGGAAAGACCCGGTTCTGGTCTCCGGCACTGATGGCGTCGGCACCAAGATCAAAGTCGCCATCCACTGCGGAAAGTACAACTCCATCGGCATCGACCTGGTCGCGATGTGCGTCAACGACTGCCTGTGTCTCGGCGCACAGCCCTTGTTCTTTCTCGACTACATTGCGATGGGGAAAGACGATCCAAATCTGCTGGAGCAACTTGTCAGTGGCGTAAGCGATGGTTGCTGTCAGGCCGGAGCCGCGCTGCTCGGCGGTGAGACTGCCATCATGCCGGATCTTTACGCGGCTGGTGATTTCGACATGGCCGGATTCTGCGTGGGTGTTGCGGAGCGCGAAGAACTGATCGATGGGCGGCATCGAGTCAAGGCGGGCGATGTATTGATTGGTGTTCCTTCGTCTGGTTTTCATTCGAATGGATACAGCCTGGTTCGCAAGGTTGTCTTCGAACACGCAGGCTTGAAAGTTGCGGATCATGTGGCTGAGCTGAATTGTTCCGTCGGCGACGCGCTGCTGACTCCAACTCGAATTTACGCTGATGTTGTCGCTGCCGCCCGAACCGCAGCGGGTGAAGGTAATATTCACGCGATCGCTCACATCACCGGTGGCGGAATCGCGGACAACTTTGAACGAGTTCTCCCGAAACATGTTCAAGGTGTTGTGAATCGATCAGCCTGGAAGATTCCTGCAGTCTTCCAGTGGCTGCAGAGGTTGGGCAACGTTGCAGAACAGGAAATGTTCAACGTCTTCAATATGGGCATTGGTTTGATTCTGACGGTTCCAGCCGACGTGGCTGACAAAGTTCAGGTGGCCTGTTCAACGCCTGAGTATCCCGCGTTTCGACTGGGTGAGATTCGGGCTCAGAATGCGGAAGAACCGACGGTTCTGGTGCAATAACGGAATCATCGCAACTCGGATTGCTCGGAGATTTTCGTCATGCTGCCCGCATCGCTCATCGCCGCCAAACGAGATCATCGCGAACTCAGTGATGAAGAGATTGCCTTCTTTATTCAGGGTTTTTCAACCGGCACGATCCCGGACTATCAGATGTCGGCCATGGCAATGGCCATTTATCTCAACGGCATGACGCCGCGAGAAATCGCTACGCTAACATCAGAGATGCTGCGTTCCGGAACTCAGCTCGCCTGGCCAAAAGATGGCATTCCACGAGTCGACAAGCATTCAACCGGAGGTATTGGTGACAAGACCTCTTTGATCCTCGCCCCGTTGCTGGCGGAGTGCGGACTGCAGAATCCGATGCTGTCTGGTCGCGGGCTCGGGGCGACAGGCGGGACGCTGGACAAGCTTGAAGCCATCCCCGGCTTTCGCACGAATCTGTCGCTGGATGAGATCACTCGTCTGACACAGTCCGTTGGCTGTGTCATCACGGGGGCCTCGGCGGAGTTGGCTCCGGCAGATCGAAAACTTTACGCTCTGCGAGATGTGACCGCGACCGTTCCCTCCATTCCGTTGATCACCGGCAGCATCATGAGCAAGAAGCTGGCCGAGTCGTTAGATGCTCTGGTACTCGACGTAAAGTTCGGCAGCGGCGCTTTCATGAAAACTCGTGAGCAGGCCACGTTGCTGGCTCATTCGCTGGTCAACACGGGCGAACGCATGGGCGTACGCACGACGGCGTTGTTAACAGACATGAATCAGCCGCTGGGCCGCATGTGTGGGAATGCCGTCGAAGTTCTGGAGTCGATCGATGTGTTGAAAGGCGGTGGGCCGAAGGATGTAAGGCTGTTGACGCTGGAGCTATGTGCCGACCTGCTCGTATCAACCGGCGTGGAGAAAACACAGAAGGATGCCGTGAACCGTTGTGCCGGTCTTCTGGATGATGGCTCCGCCTTCGAACGTTATTGTCGCATGGTGCGTGCTCAGGGTGGAGATCCGGACGCAGCGTTGAACGTTGCCAAAGCCACAGACCTGGTCGCCGATACGGATGGTGTGATCAGTGCCATGGACACGGAAGCGTTAGGGCTTGTCATCATTTCCCTCGGCGGCGGCCGCAGAAAAATGGGCGATCCGATTGATCATTCAGTGGGTTTGGAAATACTGGTTCGAATTGGCGATCGTGTCAGTCGCGGGACTCCGTTGGTGAAGATTTTCTCCGAGCAACCAGAAGCCGTGATACCATCACTTCGAGAAGCGATTCAGATCAGCGAGACCGGGAAGGCTCCGGAGTTGATTGCCGAGAGAATTGGGACATCGCAGAGCACCAGGTAGGTTCTTTCTGCCGGAAAGGATTTTCGTCGTCAGGCCGTACAGAAATACCGAATTCAGCATCCACAAAGCACTTACACACGCTTGAGTAGTTTCACCCGGCTGGAACATTTCGGTATCCTGCCTGAATAAGATTGTGGTGACACTTTCATTGGGAACTCGCTCGTTTCGTGTTTGCCCCTGACTTCGCACGATTCAGGCCAGCGAACAACGTGAGCGTTTCCTTTGGTATCGTGCCGTTAGGCAAATCGGGGCAAGGACAATGCCCTTGTCGGAGGAACTCCTGAGATGACTGCCTCATTTTATTCCCGCCGTCAGATGCTGCAGCGATCGGGTTGCGGACTGGGTTTGCTCGGCCTGGCCGGGTTACTGCATGACGAAGGTCTGCTGGAATCATCGCGTGCGGAAGATAGCCTCGGTAATCGTTCGTTGAATCCCCTGGCGCCGCAGCCGGGGCATTTCGATTCGAAGGCCAGGCGAGTCATCTGGATCTTTATCAACGGCGGTCCCAGTCCGGTTGATACCTGGAATTATCGACCTGAGCTGACAAAGTGGAATGGCAAGTCGATCCGTGAATTCGATCCGGAGTTCAAAGATACGACAGGCTTCTTCAAGAACGCTGTCGGCAACCTGATGCAGTCGCCGTTCAAGTTTACTCCGCGCGGTCAGTGTGGCAAGATGGTGCCGGATATCTTTCCGCATCTCGGTGAGCATGTCGATCGCATGGCCGTGATTCAGTCAGGCTATACAGAATCCAACAATCATTCTCCAGCCTTGTTCGCGATGAACACCGGTTTTGCTCGCATGGGATTTCCCTGTGTGGGTTCGTGGGTCACTTACGGCCTTGGCAGCGAAAGCGCGAATCTGCCGGGGTTTGTTGTGATGAGCGATCCTAAGGGACGAGGTCTGCCAAAGGGTAACGCGGCCAACTGGAGTGCCGGATATCTCCCGGGCGTTTATCAGGGCACTTATCTGCGTCCTCAAGGTGAAGCCATCGACAATCTCGTGCGACCTGCGTCACTGACTGACGCGGCTCAGCGAAACGAACTGGACCTGCTAAAACAACTCAACGGTTTTCACCAGCAGCAGCACGCAGCCGATTCAGAACTCGCCGCGCGGATTGAGAGTTTTGAGCTGGCGTATCGCATGCAATCTTCTGCGCCGGAGGCTTTGGATCTGGCGAGTGAACCGAAGCATATTCAGGAATTGTACGGCATCGGCGATGAACGCTGTGACCATTTTGCTCGCCAATGTCTGACGGCTCGGCGACTGGTCGAACGAGGAGTTCGGTTCGTACAGATTTATTCCGGCGGGATGGAGAACCAGCGATCATGGGACGGCCACAGCGATATCGAAGGCAACCATCGTCAGTTTGCTGGTGAAACTGACAAGCCGGTGGCCGGACTGTTAAGTGACATGGCGGCCAGCGGACTGTTAAATGACACGCTGGTTGTTTGGTGCGGTGAGTTCGGAAGACTGCCGATTGCTCAGACCGGTGACAAACCCGGACGCGACCATAATCCTCATCATCTTTGTGCGTGGCTGGCCGGTGGTGGCGTCAAAGGCGGCGTCAGCTATGGGAACTCGGACGACATTGGTTATAAGTCAGTGGAAAACCGAGTTCACATCAACGACCTTCATGCCACGATTCTCCATCTGCTGGGGATGGATCATGAGAAGCTGACTTACAAGTACAATGGCCGACGTTTCAGATTAACCGATGTCGGCGGTCATGTGATTCAGGATATTCTGTCATAAAGGCAACGTTATATGGCACGCGTACTTCTTCTGGCTGGTGATTTCGTCGAAGACTACGAAATCATGGTTCCGTTTCAGACTCTGCTCACGGTTGGCGTTCAGGTTGATGCGGTTTGCCCGGACAAAAAAGCTGGAGACAAAGTTCGGACCGCGATTCATGACTTCGAAGGCGATCAGACCTACAGCGAAAAGCCCGGACACAATTTCACATTGAATGCCGACTTCGCCAGCGTCGATCCAACTCAATACGACGGGCTGTTGATCCCCGGCGGTCGTGCTCCTGAGTATCTGCGATTGAATGCTCGCGTGCTTGAAATCGTGCGAGTGTTCGATGCGACAAAGAAACCGATCGCGGCCATCTGTCACGGCATTCAGATTCTGACAGCGGCCGGCATTGTCAAAGGTCGCTCATGCACAGCGTATCCGGCGTGCGGACCGGAGATCACGCTGGCAGGCGGAACATATGCATCGATCACGATCGATGGGGCCCATGTCGATGGTCATCTGGTGACCGCTCCCGCCTGGCCTGCTCATCCCGCGTTTTGTCGTGAGTTTTTAAAGCTGCTGGGTGTTTTGTCGTGAATTTTTGTTGGTCAGTTTCTGTTCCGTTTTCGCCTTTTAGAGGCGGCAGCAGGTAGCCCCGGGCTTTAGCCTCGGGAAATTATTTGAAAAGAACGTGAAGAACGTGAAGTGAAGTGAAGTGAAGTCGTGAAACGGCGACAGCAAGGGGTTCAAATCGTCGTCAGAATTCCACTGCTGCCGCCGTTTCACGGCTGATAGTCTTGTTTTCGCCTCCTACCCCAGGCTGAAGCCTGGGGCTAAATGCTGCGGCAACTACGCTGCCAAACACAGCCCCAACCCGTCAGGACTTCGTTCATGTCTGAAGAGTGCTCACCGAGCATTTCCGCTCCCGTCAACTTTGAGCAAATGGCGGCTGCGCGTCGTGAATGGATCGAATCTGTGCTGCGTGTCTGGTGTCGTCAGGCGACATTGAAGGAGTTGCGAAAGGCAGAACAGGAATGGTTCGATATTGCTGGGCGAGCCGACGTGAATCCAACTCTGTGGACATGGGCCTGGGAACGTTTCCCGGACATCGTGCATCCGGAGTTACCGGGAGTTCATGAGACCTTCGAGGTCCGAGTAAAACTCACTGATGGCCAGCAAATCGTTGGCTATCCCGACGGCCGCAAAAGCCAACGAGGAATGCTCGTCATCGTCGGCAAAACCGAAGTGGGTGATCTGAAAATTCACGACCCGATCAGCATCGATCTGGTGACAGCTGTACAGAGGCAATAGTGTCGTGTCGCCAGGATCACACCTTATCGCAACGACACCACATCAACCTGTGACCCCACCGGGATCATTGGCCAGAGGCGGCCGACGGGTTCGATTCGGACGGCGGCGAGAGTATCTCCCGAAGAGCCGGTGGTGTCGGCCAGCATCGGCACGTCCACGATCTGGCCACGGAATTCCTGATTACCCGGGAACATCAGTTCCACTTCTTGTCCTGCCTGCATCTCCGTCACGCGGCGAGTTGGCAGATGGACCATGATGTAGCGGCGATCGGTGTGTAGAATTCGCACCATGATCTCGCCATTCGGCAAGTCGTCGCCCTGGCGATAACGAACCTGTCCCACGACGCCGTAGACCGGTGCGTTCACGTGGATCTCTCGGCTGACAGACTTCATGGATTCCAGATACGAGCTGGCCTCGTCCAATTGTTCCTTGAGCGATATGACGCCCATGGCTTCATTTACCGTCGAGGGCAATGCTTCTCGCAATGACAACAAACGAGTTTCCTCAGAGTGCAGCTTCTGAGATTGCTCATCGGCAGGTGCGGCTTCAGCGGGAACTGGTACCAGATCGGCAGCCGGCGAATCAGACACGACACTTTCACGCGGAGCCATCGCGGTTCGCACAGGAACGGACTGCAGTGCCGGAGCGACTGGTGTTGGCGATGCTTGTCCGCTGCCGCTAAAGAACATCAGGCCACCGGCTCGAGCTTTCGCTGGCAGAGATGCAAGTGTCGCTTTCGCTGATACCGGGGAGACTCGAGTCCCACGACGGCTGTTCGAGGCGTCTGCAGTGCGAGTTTGCTGATACAGCGTTGGTGTCTTGCGTTGAGCAATCCGGAGGCGAACTTCAGTCAATTCACGGTCGAGTTCGCTGGTTCGCCATTCGGCTTCGATCTTCGCCTGAGCTTCAGCGCGTTTCAGTTCCTGAGTCAGCTTGCGAACAGTTCGTTCCTGATCTTCCAGCATCGAGAGATGTTCAAGCTTTTCGAGTGTCAGCAGTGGCTGCCCCGAGAAGACTTCCTGTCCGGCTTTCACATGAACAGCCGTCAAACGCGACGGCGCGGGAACTCGAATGGAAGTGATGTCAGCAGAGAGTACGCCGGTCAGCGGCTGATTACGATGGCGTCCCAACATGTAAATTGTAAACACACCCACCAGCAATGCGCAGACCAGAAGGCTGATCGTGCGAAAGGCCGACGCGGGAAGATCATAAGCGCTGCCGGCAGGAACAGGATGGCTCAGAGAGCGAGCTTGTTCCATCCAGCCTTCGTCGACAATTCGGGACACCGGAATCTGCAGTTCACCGCTGATCTCCACGATTTCGCGGTGACGCCAGAGCGCAATCTGCCCGAACAGATAGATGCCTCGCTGATTCAGCAGCACAGCTTCGCGCGTTCGAATGCCGTCGATCAGAGTCAGGTCATCCGCCTGCGACGGAGCGACGTCGTAGACGATTCCGAATTGTCGATCCATGCGGTGTCCGCGTGGCAGTTTCGCGATAATCGGCGATTCCATGGTTCCATCCATTCCGTACAATTCGCGTAGCGCAATCCATGCACTCCAGCGCAACATGCTGTATCTTTTTTCGGCCTTACGATCCTCATCCGATGATCAATTCCGAAAATCAGCAGGAAACGAATTGATGGCTGGACCTCTCCAATCCCCGCCAACCGCCACTCGAGTCTTCCCAAATCCCCTGAACTTCCCTGAATTATGCGATTGGGAACCGGCAGATTGTGCCGGAGTTCATCTTCGTAGCTCCAGTGCCTAGAATGCCGATGCCGCCGTTCCGGCGCGATATCGTGATTTCCGTGGTTTGCCTGATCACTCCATGCTGTACGAGGGTACCTCGTTCGAAAAGATTGGTCCGGGGCAAACGTTTATCGAAGAGTCATCCAGCATGTTGATCACCACCTTGCTCAGATCCCGATCTCTGATTCTTTTGCTCACAGTTTTGTCCGTCAGCATTGGGCAACGGAACCTTGTGACTTTGGCCGACGAATCTAAGAAGCCGGAATCAGAAGCCGATGCAACCAATTCGAAGGATGAGAGCTCCGCTGTGAAGCACCCTGCGAATCGCCTGGCGAAAGAATCCAGCCCTTATCTGCTGATGCATGCTCACAATCCAGTGGACTGGTATCCATGGGGACCAGAAGCTTTTGAAAAGGCAAAGGAAGAAGAGAAGCTGATCTTTCTATCCGTAGGCTATAGCAGTTGCTACTGGTGCCATGTGATGGAGCGCAAGACGTTCTCCAGCGAGCAGGTCGCCAAGTTTCTGAATAAGCACTTTGTCTGCATCAAGGTTGATCGAGAAGAACGCCCGGACATCGACGACATCTACATGACCAGCCTGATCGTTTATCTGCAGGCCGCGGGAAGTCGTGGGGGCGGCGGTTGGCCGTTGTCGATGTTCCTGACTCCGGACGGACAGCCTATTGCCGGCGCCACATACCTTCCACCAGAAGACACGGCCGAAGGAGGAACAGGATTCCTGACTGCGGCCGGACGTATTCAGGATCTGTGGAGCAATCAGAGAGATTCGATTCACAACACGGCGACGATGATCGCTCGAGAAGTGCGACGGCTTTCAGGTCCGTCGGTTCTTGCAGAGCAGTCGGAATTGAAGCGTGAGCAATTGAAGCTTGTGGCTGATGACATTGGCAAACGTTATGACAGTGTTCATGGAGGCGTCGATTTTAATGAACGCAAACCGGACGGACCTCGATTCCCCAACGTTCCGCGTTTGCTCTTCCTGCTAAGTCTCTATGAGGAAAACAAAGATCCAGCTCTGCTGCAGATGGTTGATCATACACTGACGGAGATGGCGAAAGGTGGTATTCGTGATCATCTGGGCGGCGGGTTCCATCGGTATAGTACCGATCGACGCTGGAACGTGCCCCACTTCGAAAAGATGCTCTACGACCAGGCTCAGATGCTGGAGGTCTATGCTCATGCAACTCGGGTTTCAAAGAATCCATTGTACGATCAGGTCATTGACGAACTGGTTGGATTTCTGACTCGTGAGATGACTCTTCCTGACGGAGGTTTTTGTTCGGCTCTGGATGCCGAGACGAATGCCATCGAAGGAGAATACTATGCGTGGACCGAGCAGCAGGTTCGAGATTCTCTGAAGGCTGAAGAGGCCGAACTGTTTCTCGAAGCCTACGGGTTTAAACAGCCTCAGTCGTTTGAGCATGGCCGTGTCCTGTTTTTGCCCACGACCCTTGCGGAGCTCGCGGCAGCTCGATCGCTGGATGTGTCAATGGCCGAACAGCAACTGGCTGCGATGAGAGCTCAATTGTTGAAGGTCCGCTCCGAACGCCCACGCCCGATGCTGGACGATAAAGTGTTGACGGAATGGAATGCCTTGATGATTCAGGGGCTGGCCGTGAGTGGCCGACTGCCCGGACGCGAAAAGGACCTGAAGATTGCTGGCACAGCGGCTGATTTCCTGCTGACGAAGTTGCGAGATTCTGAGGGTAACTTGCTGCGATCATGGAGAAACAACACACCCGGTCAGCGCGGGTTTCTGGATGACTATGCGTGTCTGGTGTCGGCGTTGCGAGCTTTACATGACTCCACTGGAGAGGTACGCTGGTTGACGGCGGCGTCAGAATTGATGAATCAGCAGATTGCTCAGTTCTATGATGAGACGCAGAAGACGTTTTTCTTCACGGCCAACGATCAGGAACAGCTGTTTGCTCGCACGAGCACACCGTATGACTCTGTGACTCCGTCTGGCAACAGCATGACCATCCGCAATTTGCTGGCGCTGAGTCAACAGGCCGAGAACGAGTCGTTCCGGCTGCTCGCGGAAACGACACTTCAGAGATTCAGCGGGATGCTGGAATCATCTCCGTCGGCCTGCTCGGGCCTTGCACTGGCCTTACAGGATTTGCTGAAGCTTCAAGCTATGGAGTCCGGCAAAGCTGTCAGTGCAACTCATGGCGACGCAAAGAGCCTAACCTCCAAAGATCGTTGGCCGTATGTTCGTCAGCTTGTTCGTCAGGACATGCAATTGTGCAGTTTAGGCGATGAAAACCCTGTCGTGGAAGACAAGAGCGATAACAGCCCCGCGGCAGTTGAGGAACAGCAATCATTTAAGCCTGTACTGCCGGATCCTGCCAAGCCATCGCCATTCAAACGCAACTACGATGAACGCCCAATCAAAGCAAAGATCTACCCTTACTTTGACAAGCTTCAGCGCGGAGGCAAATGCCCGGTGGCGATTGAGCTGACGATTGCCAACGATTGGCACATTAATGCGAATCCAGCTCACCCGGATTTTATGATTCCGACCGAGATCAGGATCACGAGTGCACAGAAGGTGAAGATGACCAAATTGAAATATCCGGAGCATGAGCTCCTGGAAGTCGAAGGTCAGGACGAGCCCTCTCATGTGTACGGTGGAAAAGTCGTCATCTACGCTTTGCTGGAAACTGATGCGGCCGAGATGGCTGAGAAAGCTGATGTTGAAGTAGAGATCAAGTTCCAGGCCTGTAATTCAAGGACCTGCGAGCCGCCTGATTCCATCAAGCTCAAGGGGAAGTTGACGCTCGCCGATCCGGGGGACGAAATCAAACGCATCAATGAGACGAAGTTCCCAAAAGAGGACGAGAAGGGCGACGAAGAAAAGCAGGAATAGAGTGAGGGGCTTTCTCCAGACAGGCTCGCCTGCATTGTGAATGTAAATTGGAATACACGGGACTGGCTCCGATCGAAGCACCATGTACAAAATCAGTAACAGCATTCGGGGGCGGTGCCTGTCCCGCTTGCGATACATTCACTCCTCAAACTCGGGAGTGACGGGGCAATATGTCTCTGTCCAGTTAGAGAATTGCAATGATTCTGCGGCCTGTGCCGACTAAGGATGCCGGCCTGATGCGAGTGCTGTCAGGAATTCTGACAAGTCCGGACCACTGGCCTCGATAAGCCCGTTGGATGCTTCAGCGTTTTTGCGCGCTGGGTACGTCATTTACTGAGGTCGGGCCATGCTGGTTATCATCGGAATCATTATCGTTATCGGTTCGGTGCTTACCGGATTTTCTATGGCGGGCGGGCATATGCATTCGCTCGTTCACCCATCGGAAATCGTGACGATTGGCGGGGCAGCCCTGGGAGCCATGGTCTGCAGTTCTCCTTTGAAAGTGATCAAAGACCTGATTCATGGTCTGATCGCTACGCTGAAAGGAGGAAATGTAGGCAAAGTCACCTACAACCAGATCTTCCAGTTGCTCTATGAGCTGTTCCGAATTGCCAGACGTGACGGAATGCTGGCGTGGGAATCAATCCTCGCGGAAGGACATGACAACGCCACGTTTAAAAAGTACCCGAAAGTGTCCAACGACCATCATCTGATGGAATTCGTCACAGGT
Source organism: Planctomycetales bacterium (assembly GCA_026400835.1). Lineage (GTDB taxonomy): Bacteria > Planctomycetota > Planctomycetia > Planctomycetales > Planctomycetaceae > SXXK01. The sequence continues at coordinate 16,667 of JAPLOA010000078.1, forward strand.
GCGCTGCAGGGGGCCATGGAAGGAAACGATGCCGCCAATCTTCAGGCCCTGCTGGACACAGAGATTCATGTATTTGAAGAAGAACATCATGCGGCCGTGATGGCCATGACACGAACAGCAGACGGTTTGCCGGGATTCGGGATTGTTGCGGCGGTACTCGGGATCGTGGTGACCATGGGAGCGATTGGTGGTCCCGTGGAAGAAATCGGTCACAAGGTAGGTGCCGCTCTCGTCGGAACGTTCCTTGGAATTCTGATGTCATACGGCATGGTCGGTCCGATGGCCGGTGCGATGGACGCTCTGGGACACGAAGAAGTGGCTTTGCGACGCACGATCGTGGCGGCTGTCGTCGGTTTCGCTGGAGGAGGTTCGCCGCGAGCTGTGATGGATAATGTTCGTCGCGGCTGCGGGACCGGGGTTCGCCCGACAGCCAAAGAACTCGATGAAATGCTGAAGGCGGTTGACGCTGCGAAATAGTAACCGTGCTTGTAAGTCAGAGAACGGAAACAGCAGTCGCTGAAGGAGAAGACAGATGGCGGGTGGCGGTGGTGGTGCCTGGAAAGTGGCCTACGCAGACTTCGTAACAGCCATGATGGCATTCTTCATGGTAATGTGGCTCGTTTCGCAGGACCAGAAGGTCAAAGATTCAGTCGCCAAATACTTTGTCGATCCCGTTGGTTTCAGCCTTTCAGGCTCCTCCACCAGACCGAAGGATTCTGCTGGCGTATTTGAACAGGAATACGCTGGTCAGGTGCCTGGTGCCAAGAGTCGAACGTCCGGGCGAGGGCGAGGCAACCTGGCGAGTCGAGAGAATCAGGATAGCGAGACCACGATGGTGGCGGATGCCATTCTGGAGGAACCTGATAAAGCCGAACGCTGGCAAGGTGAGGCCAGGAAGCAAATTGATGCAGCAAAGAATTCCCCTGCTGTGCGTGCTGGGACGATGTCTGAAACAGAAGCTGCAAAGCTCATGCTGTCTCGAAAAATGCGACAGCAGATTACGAATGAGGCCATGCAGTCGACTCAGGGCGTTTACCAGGATCTGGTGTCAACCTCGTTGAACCGAGTCGACTTTGATGCGTTGGCGGAAGAAGTCATTCGCAATGTGGTGGATCAGAACTGATTGCTGTCTTGCTTGTTGCAAAGTCAGCAGGCATGCTTTGCGATGGCATCGCACAAGCAACATGTGGCCGTGGCTGAATCGGTATCGTTCGCAAGACAACTCATCCACAATTAAAAAAAGAAGCCCACCACTTTCCAGCAGCGGGCTTCCATTTGCCGAAGATACCAGCGGCGCACCAGATCAACTGAACCAGACGCGTCAGCACGTGTTTTGCTGCGTCTAAGCCGCAGAAGACACGAATTTCTAAGCCTTCCTGGCATGGCCAATGTTGATATAAGCATGAACGTGCGGAGCACCTCGGTAATGCCAGACGAAGGATGGACCTTCCACACGCCAGATGTCCCAGGTCTTATCGCCGCCGACGTCTTCCTGCTGGTAGAACGCCATGTGCAATTGATCGACTCCACCGGACTCTTTCAGCACCTGCATGACTTCGTCGATATCTTCTTTGCGATACGGAGCCAGCAAAACTCCCAAAGTTTTCTCGACCATGGCCTTCTGCTCAGCCTGCAGATCGCCGACCTTGATACCAGTAAACTTCCCACCATCGCCCTGCAGTTGCACAGCAGTCTCGGCCGGTGCTTTCTCCAGCAGAGCCTTAGCTGCCTGTTCTGATGTCAATGACTTAAAGACGGCATCGGTCTGCTGAGTCTGATAGAAGTAAATGTTCTTTGACGCATCTTTCTCGACCTGATCGTGCCCATAGACAATTGGACCGCCGAATGCCGCCTTGTCAACGCTGTCACCATCGGCTCGCAACGTCAGATGTCGACCAGTCAACATAAATTCAAACTGCTTTGAACCTGGCTCGCCAAACATCGCGACGCTGAACTCATGCAGACCGCCGGCATCTTCGTCCATCTGACGAGTCATCCGTTCGTACCCTTCTTCACTGCAGAGGCCTTTCACAATCCGTCCCACCATCTCACGCTGTGGAGACGTAAAGAAGGTTTCGCCCATCGTGGGCTTGGTCACATGCCAGTTCGCGCTGATGCGATGACGCAGTTCGTGCTCGAAGTCGAAGCAGAGTACCTTCTTCTGATCGTCGGTCAGCGAAGCGTAGAACTCCGCAACTGCTGTCTCTGAAGCACTTGTACGAGATGGCCCAGCGAAGAGTCCGGCGGCAAATGTCCGCCCGGGGAGAATCGCCAGCGAAGAGGCCGCAGCAACGGCTTTAACAAAAGAGCGGCGATTGACTGAGCAGCACTCAGAAACACCGGATTCAACTCTGTTCTCAGACTTCATAATGAACTCCCGTGGTGAAATTGGGATGGCAGAAAAAAATCGCCGTTGCAGGGCCTCGAGTATACCGTTCTAAATCCACAAGTGAAGACGATCAGTCAACAAACAGGAACTCGTTGGAGTTCAACAACGCTCTACACACCGATGTCAGGCCACCACTGGAAGAGAGTTCCTCAAGAACTGTCAGTTCTTCAATGGTGGGTTCTCGGAGCCAGCAGCTGCGAATGGCCGCGACAACCTGGTCCTGAGAGGATGAACCCGCCGATTCCACGTCTGCTGCAAACTTCTCGGCGAAGTGCAGCATGAAGTGATTGTTCCACAACACCAGTGACTGCAGTGGAGACGATGAGAACCCTCGTACCGGCGACAGATGACCAAGGTCAGGGAAATCAAGAGCTTCCATAAACGGATCCTGAATGCTTCGCCAGACAATTCGATAAATGCTCCGACGAGTCGCTCCGGGGCTATTCCAGTCGAACGAGTCGTAGTCCAGAACCGGCGTGAGCTGCGGCCCGGGGCTCGACAGAAAATGAGCCACGCCTGGTCCGCCCATGGTCAAATCCAGTTGCCCGCTGACAACAAGCACTGCATCGCGAATGCTGTCTGCATCCAGACGGTGTCGATTCATTTTCCAAAGCAGACGATTGTCCGTATCAACCTGCGCGGCATCGTCTCGATGGGCTGAAGATTGTTTCCACGTTTCTGATGTGACGATCAATCGATGCAGCGACTTCAGAGAACCCTTTGCATCATCCCGAAACCAAGTACACAACCATTCCAGCAATTCCGGATGAGAAGGAACACCACCCATTCGACCAAAGTCACTCGGCGTGTCGCACAGGCCTCGACCAAAATGATAATGCCATATTCTATTGGCAATACTGCGCCAGGTCAGAGGATTATCTCGATGAGCAATCCACTCGGCCAATGCCGCTCGACGCTGAGATTCATGAGCACCCGCCGGAATTTCGAACCGAGACGGCAATACAGAAACTGCAGATAGTGCCCCGGCACCAACCTCCGCGCCAGCCTTGTCCAGATCTCCGCGTCGCAGCACATGAATCGTCCGAGGAGCAGCGAAGGTGATGACTCCTCGTTCATTCTCCGCACGGGTTCCGGCAGCATAAACTTTGACCGGCTCAGGCAACTTTTGAAGTTCTTCGGACGCCAACTGATTCACGACATGGGCTGCCAGCATTAACTTCTGATCGGGAGATCTCTGATCGGATCCGAGTTTCAGAATTTGATTGATTTCCAGAGGCACGATGGCCGTCAGTTCCGCATCAGAATCCGTCGCCGACAGAGAAAAACGCCCGATAATGTGACCGCCGCCGTGGATTTGTCGCATCAGGACCGACAGCTTCATGCCCGGTTCCACAGCCAGCGGTTCTGTCAGTTCGAAGACGATCAAATGAGGTTGCCCGACCTGAGGATGAATGCCCCAGGCTGTGGTCAGATTGCCGTCAATCGCGTGACTGGCAGTCCATCCCGACTGATCAAAATCCGCGGTTGCTCGACGAAATACCAATTGCTTCGGCTCGGATGAATTCGCTGAAAAGACCTGTACGACGAACTCCGTCAGGTGCAGATTACCGTTGTCCATGCGGCCAGGACCATTCATGGGCAGCGAAGGATCCGTGAGCACATCCAGGCGCAGTGCGGTCACGGATTTCAACGTTGTTGAACAGGTGACCGTGGTCGTTTCTTTGTCGGGCCGTGGTCCCGTTGAGAGAATCGAACCATCCGGCTGACGCATCAGCATGGCCGCATCGACCGACACAAACGCTTCGATGTCCAGCGGCTGCCAGTTCGCCTCAGGGCCTCGCTGATTCGTCCATTTTGCAACCAGCGCCTGATGTTCCGGTAGCAAAAGAATGGACGCGTCTTTGCGATCCGCTGCATCTTTCAGTGTTAGCCAATGGCGTCGTGTCCTGCCGACGGAGGCATCCGCATCATAAGTGATGTCGCCTTTGCCAAGTCCGGCGAACACGGCCTGCAGGGAGTAGTAATCCTCCTGAGAGATTGGATCAAACTTGTGCTGATGACATCGCGCACAATTGGCCGTAGTGCTGACAAACGCGGACATCGTTTGAGTCACCATGTCGTCGCGATCAAGATTCTCAAACGCATTGACCGCCGTGGCCGCCGCGCTATGGTCGTAAGTGCCTGCTCCGATAAAACCAAGAGCCGGCATCAGGTGAGTCTCTTCGGGATACAGTGCATCCGCCGCCAGTTGCTCCCGGATAAAGCGATCCCACGGCTTGTCCTCGTTCAGGCTTTGGATCAAATAGTCGCGATATCGCCACGCGTTCTTTCGCAGGACATCATGTTCATATCCGTGCGTGTCTGCGTAGTGAATCGTATCCATCCAATGTCTTGCCCAACGTTCGCCGTAACGAGGTGACTCGAGCATGCGGTCGACCAGACGTTCATAAGCATCCGGAGCAGTATCGTTGACGAAGGCGTCAACTTCTTCGACGGATGGATGCAACCCATGCAGATCGATCGAGAGTCGTCTGATCAGCGTGCGGCGATCAGCCCGGGCCGATGGTTTCAGCCCATTCCCTCGAAGCTTCTCACGGATGAATCGATCGATGGGATGCTGCGATTCTGCAGCTTCCGCAGAGGGCGGGATTTCAGGTCGCGTCAGAGGCTTTAACGACCACCAGTCAGCCGCGTCTTTGAGATCTGGTTTATGCGGCTCAACATCTCGCGGATCAACCGCGCCTCGCTGAACCCATTCCATAAGTACGGCGATTTCTTCATCGCTTAACTTTTCTTCCGGCATCTTCAGATCCGCATCCGAGTGCCGTATCGCCTTGATCAGCAGACTATTCTCCGGATCTCCGGGAATAATCGCGGGGCCACGATCTCCGCCTTTTTGCCAGCCGCTTTTCCAGTCAAGAACGAGACCACCGCTGAGCTCCGACCCCGAGTGCGAATGACACTCGTAACAACGCCGCTTCAACAGTGGTTCAACAGATTCGCGAAAGAACTGCGTTTCATCAGCGCAAGTTGTCGTGAAGCCAATTGAGAACAACAGGCCGAAGGTGATGCCTATTCTTAAGCCTGCCAAAAACATTGTATTCTCGCGGTTGACCTATTCGACGTACAAAAAACCGTTCGAACACAAAAGAGTCTGGCACAACAGATTCAGAGTCACTGCCGCAATTTCTGGTGGAGCATCCGGCGGAGGAGTCAAAAACTCAACCGCCGAAGTCATCTCTGAAGCACTCGGCGTTCGTCCATAAATCAGACGCCACGTCAGAGTGATCTGCGTTGGCAAGTCACTGCTGGTTGCACGAACTCGGTCGCCAATCAAACCAGCCTGCTGCACCATAAACGGGTTGTTGAGCATCAGCAGAGCTTGCGGTGCCGCTGTGGAAACGGGCCGACGCTCACAGTTAGGCGCCATTCGCGGAAGATCGAACGGCTCAATCACGCTCAGCGGCATCGAACGACGCACCTGCACATAAATACTGCGTCGGAATTCATCTTCACCCAGCGCCTCGACTTTCCCCGATGGCCGTCCGGCAGAATCGCGAGTATCAACGGCGACAACAAACTGGCCGACCTCATCCGGGCTGACCGGGATCGGCTTGCCGAATTGCCTTGTCGCCAGCTTGCCACAGATCTGCAGAATGGAATCACGAACCGTCTCGGCTTCGAGTCGTCGAACATTCATGCGTCCCAGCAGACGATTCTCGACGTCCACAGCATCCAGTTCCGGACAATGAACAGAGACCTGACGATAAGCCGTCGAATTCAGAATCTGGCGATGGAAACGTTTGATCGTCCAGCCTGCGTCCATAAAGTCACGAGCCAGCCAGTCGAGGAGTTCCGGATGCGAAGGACGTTCGCCTTTGACTCCAAAGTCCGCAACGGTCGATACCAGCCCCTGCCCAAAATGATGCAGCCAGAATCGATTCACCAGAACTCGCGCGACCAGCGGATGCTGTCCGTTCGTCAGATGCTTCGCGTACGCCAGTCGACGGCCTGAGGTTGGCACGGCAGGATCGTCAGCAGGAATTGCCAATGATCCGGAATTCAGAACAGACAGCTCGCCCGGTGCGATTTCCTGACGAGGCTGCTGGTGGTCGCCTCGAGAAAACAACTTCGTCACCGGAATCTGCCCAGGGACTTCATTGAGACACATCACATAGTCGTCAGCCGGTCGTTTCTTTTTCGTCTCGGCCGTCAGGTCGTCCCATTTCTTGTTGAACCCTGTCAGCCGATCGGGCAGATAGAGATAAACCGATCCTCGATCGACGTTCAGGAACGGAAACTCCTTGATCAGTTGCTGCTGCTCGGGAGTACGTTTGTCTGCTGCCGTTTCTCGCGCGGCACGAGCCAATGGCTGCTGTTCAGCCGGTAGCTTCTGAAGTTCGCGTTCGAACGTGTCTTTGACAATTCCATCCAGTTCCGCAGTGCGTTTGTTTGAGATGTCAGACAGTTCCGCATCGACGGCCGCAGCGGCTTTTTGAGTTTCCGTTGACCACAGCGAAACCAGTCGTCCGCCGGGAACACGCCAGTTGTTGGGATCATAAGCCGGCTCGAAGAGTGCTCGCAGGCGATAATAATCGGCCTGAGTAATCGGGTCATAACGATGCTCATGACACTGCGCGCAGCCAACGGATAAGCCAAGTACGGCCGTCGAGGCGACCTTGATTGTTTCAGCGATCACATCATTGCGAGCTGTCACGACATCCGGACCACCAGCCGCTGTTCCGTCGGGACACATCCGCAGAAAACCCGTCGCGACAAGTTGATCGGCCTGCTCCGGAGTCAGATCCTGATAAGGCGGAGTCAACAATTCATCCCCGGCCAATTGCTCAACCAGAAACTGATTCCACGGCTTGTCATTGTTGAACGATCGAATCACATAGTCGCGATACTTCCAGGCCCACGGACGTTCAACATCCGTTTCATTATAGCCATCGCTGTCCGCGTACCCGGCCACATCAAGCCAGTGGCGTCCCCATCGCTCACCGTATAATGGAGATGCCAGAAGTTCGTCGACAAGTTTAGACCATGCATCCGGAGCGGTATCGGCGACAAACTTGTCGATTGCTTCGGGAGTCGGAGGCAACCCGGTTAGATCAAAGGTCACTCGACGAATCAATGTCTCACGATCGGCTTCCGCACTGAAGCTAAGTCCTTTTGATTCCAGCTTCGACAGCAAAAATGCATCCACAGGAGTCGTCACCATGGCCTGCGTGGTGACGGCTGGAACGTCCGGCTTCACAATCGAACGGAACGACCAATGCTGACGCTCTTCATCGGTGAATGTATCTCCGGCCGCCAGAGTTTCGGGCTCGGGACGTTCGGTCGTTGCACCGTTATCAATCCACTGAGCAAGCAACTGCAGTTCTGCGGGCGAAAGTTTTTTCTTGCCCGGTGGCATCTCCCCGGAGGCGACTCGCTGATACAGCAGGCTGGCTTTGTGATCGCCAGGAACAAGTCCAGCACCTGATTCACCGCCCTTCAACAGGAAGCGAACCAGCCGCGTATCAATGCTACCTTTCAGCTCCGGCTCTTCGCCATGACAGTGCCAACAATGCGCCTTGAGGATCGGACGAATATGCTTTTCAAACTGAGGCTTAGTCGTCGACTCATCTGCGTGAACAGAAGTCAGCGGTATCGTCAGTGCGAGTACCGACACGACCAAGACAGACTTCAGTGGATTCATGGCTTTGCACCAGACAGCAAAATGCGGCAATTTTTAGGCAGGAAGAACCTTGGAGGGTTCCTCACTTTACCCAAATTTTCCGCATGAGCAACCGCCGTTTCCAGCCGAGCCGCTGTTCGGAGCAAATGTCAGTGTTTCGACGCCAAAACCACCACTACGCCAACCGCTTCTCCGCGATCGTACCGTTTGGTGAATTCTTGACGTTGTATCCTCGGCTCTCGATATCCTTCCGAAGACCATCCGCAGTCGGCCAGTCTTTACGCTGCCGAGCGTCATCGATCTGCCGGCACAAACTTTCAATCTCCACCTGCTCGCTCGACGCTCCGCCAGAACCCGCGTCATTGGCTCCCAGTGGGGCAACAGCGAGCACATCGTTGATGCGATTGAGTGCTCCCAGAGCAGCACCGGCATCGTCAGGCGTTGACGAGGCCCATGGCAAAATCGCTCCCAGCGCGCCAGAGATATTCAGGTCGTCGGCCAGAGCTTCTGCGAACTCCTTCAGAATCGGATAGCTCAGATCGACAGGTTCCGCTTTGCCTCCGCAAGCCGCTTCCAGCTTGGCTCGGAAATCCGTCAGACGCTTCACGGCACCCGCGGAATCAAGCAGACCCTTTTTCGTGAAGTTCATGTTGGCTCGATAGTGCGACTTGATCAGTTCCAGTCGCAACACGGCCGGATGCACCTGAGTTCCAGTCGCGCGGCCTTCGAGCACATCGCGGACAGTCCAGAAGTTGCCTTTGCTCTTGGACATCTTTTCGCCTTCAACCATCAGGAAGCGGGCATGCATCCAGATGTTGGCGAACTTGTCTTTGCCAGTGGCTCCGCAGGTCTGAGCAATCTCGCATTCATGATGCGGGAAGATCAAATCTTCGCCGCCCGTGTGAATGTCGATCACGTCACGGCCCAGACGTTTGCGAGCCATGCACGAGCATTCAATATGCCAGCCAGGGTAACCCATGCCCCACGGTGATTTCCACTTCATGATGTGAGAATGATCGGGCTTCCACAACATAAAGTCGGCGGGATGTTTTTTGTTCGACTGATTTTCATCGCTGATGCGACCACCAGCTCCGGTGAGGAGACGATCCAGAGTATTCCCGCTCAACTTGCCATAGGCCGGGAAACTTTCGACGCTGTAATAGACAACTCGATCCGGACCAACATACGCATGTCCGTTCTTCAGCAGTTGAGTAATCATCTCCTGCATGACGTCAATGTTCTCGGTCGCGCGCAGGATGTTGTCGGGTTCTGAGGCAACCTTGACGCCGAGCAGCTTTGCGTCATCCAGGAACGCGTTCATGTAATACTCGGCGATCTGATACGGATCGTCGGGATTCTGAACAGCGCCTTCCGGCACCTTTCCGGACTTCTTGTCTTCTTTGACTCGCGCGGCGGCCGCCTGCATTTTGTCCTGACCGCCACCGTCGGCGTTCGCGTCATCCGTCATGTGACCGACGTCGGTGATGTTCATCACGTGATGAACTTTGTGGCCGAAGAATTCCAGAGTTCTTCGGATCACATCTGCGAACAGGAACGAACGAAAATTTCCGATGTGAGCAAAGTCGTAGACCGTTGGCCCGCAGCTATACATTCGCACGCAGTCGGTATCAGCCGGCTGGAAGGTTTCGGTGGCGTTCGTGAGCGTGTTGTAGAACTTGATTTCCATGGGGATTCGGTCTCATACGGGCACAAAATACTGATTCAGCCGCGCGAGGATAGTAAAACTGCGCGTTTGAGTGCAGCCCGGTTTTCTGAAACCGCTCCAGGTTTCTCAGCGACACTACGAATGCCCGTTTTTCTTGGGCAATTTCGGCAGCTGGGACGCACTTGTCGGGTTGTTAATGTGATTCGTAGCGTCGACTTCAGCCGCCACTGCGGCTCGGATTCTCTGAAGAACAGTCCCGAAATAACATCCTGTTTTTACTGCGGCTAAAAATCACAACCCGAAACGTCAGTGAGGGATTTCTCCGCAAGGCACCGATCCCTCGCTTACGCGTTGTTAAGTTGCGCGTTTGTGGTCATCCCAACCCGAAACGTAAGTGAGGGATTGTGCTTTTGCGTTTTGCGCAGGGTTGCCGTAAATCCCTCGCTGACGCTTCGGGTTGTGATAAATCCCAGTGTTTCTCCGCAAGTGAACAACCTGCGGCGGATGTTCAGCTTTCCAGTGACGCTTCGCGTGAGATTTTATCCGTGAAATCTGTGAAATCTGTGGTCAAAAATACAAGAGCATCTTTACCACGGATAACACAGACTACACGGATGAATCAGAGAGGTCACAAAAGGTGCTCATTGCCGAGAAGAGGGCATGCGTGGACGTCTCCGCACCTTCCCGGAAAGGCAACCGGAACATCGAACATATCGCTGTCCAGTCAGGAATGCTGGCTAAAGCCAGCACTACAGGATCGATGCCGACTAAACCAACGGACCTCCTGCGACCCTGCTGGGCTGGCATGAGTTGCCGGCCGGATATTCAGCCCTTCGATTCGCCTTCACGGTCGATGCGGCAAATGCGAGCCGCTGTGGAGATGCGAATCAGCAGGATCCCGGCGCGAAGAACTCCCATGGCGGCGAACAGGACCACAGAAGCTTCGACAATTTTCGGCTCTGTCGTGTTCATCGCGAAGTTCATTCCGACGCGCAGCACGATCAGCGAAATCGCAACGAGCGCCCACCCCATCACTTCTCGTATCCAAAACATCAGACGGCTCCTACACTCCGGACTGTCGGTGTCATATCAATTTCCCTCTTTGCGTGATTTGGCCTTGGCGGCTGCCAGTCTTTGCTGCCGCACTTTCAGTCGCTTACGCACAATCATACGCAAGTCGGCATAATGCAACTTCAGGAACGCTGACCGAAGATACATCCGAGCTTGTGCGGTTGTCATTTGTCGCCACGAAACTTCTGACACAGCAATCCAGACTGCAAACAAACAGACGATTAACATCGCACCAGCCATGAGACTGGGATCAACGTCGATGAAATCTCTGAGGCCGGCTGTCACTTCACGATTGGTTGGCAACATCCCTATCACCACACGAGCAATCACGACGCAGCCAAACAACAAGGTGATGCCGCGTAATACCGATGAAAAAATGCGGGCGGCCGGAATGCTGAACTCTTTCGGGGATTCCGCAGGGGCTTCGCTGGAATTAAGGAATTCTCGAACAACCTGCAGTAAAGAACTGCGAGCAATCTGTTGCAACAACTCTCTCTGCCTTGCGACAAACATCAGCACGGCCATAACAACAAGCACAAACAAGACGCCGCCCGACCCATTGAGGATCGCCATGTCGCGGCCTTCCCGCAACACAAGATCGCCCTGAACCAACATTAAAACCAGCACTCCGCCCCAGCGTTTCAGGGTGAGCATGACCAACGCAATAATCAACAGCCGAATCGACCAGGGTGCTTCCGGGGCCAGCAACATCAACATCGCCGCGACAACAACAAAAACAGAAACCTGCAGCACAAGTCCCAAATGCAGTGACTCACCGGGTCGCTCGTAAACACGATCCGCGGGCAAGTTTTTGGGTTCACGCAGATCCGGAGTCATGTCGGAAAGCGGACGGCTCATCGTCGACCTCCCGCCGCGCCGACTCGTCCTGTGCGAGCGATCTCCATTTCTGACAGCACCAACTGGATCGCGTTCTGCTCTCCGGCAAACGCGACGGTCGCTCCGGTTCGACGCAACTCACGCTGCAGGCGAACTGAAAGGTCACGACTGCGAGTTTGCTCGGCTGCCAGCAAAAGGTCTTCGGCGTCACTCGATTTGATTTCAACTGAAGTTGCCGTGGGCCGTTTAAATGTCGGCGTCGGACAAACAAAGGCAATCCGATGATGCCGCGCGAGCACCATTTTAACAGCCGGCAACAGATGCGAAATACTCGGTGCACATTCCAGCAAATCAGCAAGCACGACAAACACTTCGTTGTCTTTGGCCTGCAAAGCCGCAGTCGTTAACGCCCGGCTCAGCAGGTCCATTCGTGCAAGGCCGTCATGAAAACCTCGACCACGAATCGCCACAACCGGCGTCATCCACGACAGGCCCGTCTGACTTAGAAAGTGTTGAGTAAACGTGGCCATCAGAGCATCGTCATGCAACAACTGCACATGCTTCAGCGGCGACATGTTATAAAGCTCAGCCAATACGCCAGCCAACAGCGAACGGTCACGATGCCGTCGCGCGTTCCATGGCAGAATCGGAAACAACGTAAACGGAACCTGATTGACTTTCAGATCGAGGAGTTCCGGAAACTGCTCCGTCGCCACGCTGAGTGCAAACGTCACGAGAGTCGGCGAAAGTCTATCGGGCATCGGTGCAGGGTTCACACAGAAATCTGACATCGCTTCCAGCAGACGATGAAAACCCCGTTCACCAGCCTGCGGCGCGATTCGCTGCGGACCTCGTTCATCAAACAGAACCGCACCAACCGGATCGCCCACAGAAATCGCCGTCCGAGCCACACTCGCGCCAACATAGGTCAGTTGATCCAGCAATCGAAGTCCAAACCCACCCACTCTAGTGCCGATTGAGCCATCCAGAAACAACTGTAACCGCACGGGAACTTCTGACTCGTACTGTCGAGTCATCAGTTTGTCTCGACGAGCCGACACTTTCCATGCGATCGATTTCGGCGGATCTCCGTCGACGTATTCTCGCAGTTCCAGCAACTCTGATCCCATCCCCGATCGTTGCAGGCGATGAATCCCATGCTGCGGCAGCGAATTAATCCGCTTCACCAACGGCTGTGTCTCACCCACATCGGCATAGGCCGGGAGCACTCGAAAAACCTGCACGAGCGGGATGAAGCGTTCAAGCCGAAAGAAGCCCTGAGCATCCTGCAGCACGATGCGAAAACCGGGCAATCGCAAACGGCCCGCCCCACGCACGCGAGCTGTGTAAGAGAACTCAAACGTGTCAAACCGTGCCTTCACATTCACTTCATTGCCGGCCTCCGCGACGTCCATGTTCTCCGGCACAACATCACGAATCATTAGCGCCGGTCCAATGGTTCCGCGTGATGATTTGACTTCGATGGAAACTGTCACCAGTCGACCGGCCCACAACAAGCCTGTGGGTTCATCACGACCATTCACGCGACGAATAAACTGCAACTGAGGAAGCTCAACCCAGACTCGCCATGTAAAGATCAACCATTCGACCAGCAGCCAGAGCAGGATCGAAAGCGACAGTAGCGCGAGACCGGTCTGACCTCGCAAAATGCCAAGGAACAGCCCAGCGATCGACGGCAAAGCCAGCCATCGCGCGATCACGGTCATCGACGACGTTCCTGAAGAACTGGAACAGTGCGGATCAACTGTTGAACCACAGATTCGATCGTGCGACCATCCATTTCCGCTTCGGGCCGCATGATTAATCGATGGCAAAGCACCGGATTGCAGACGGCCTGGATGTCTTCGTGAGTCAGGTAATTTCGGCCTGACAACAGAGCGTGTGAACGTCCGGCTTTCATCAGATTAATGGCGGCTCGCGGACTGCCACCCAGCACCAGATCCGGATGCTGACGACTCTGTCGCACCAGATCCACGATGTATTCCTGCAGCTCGCGTGATCCATAGACACTATCAAGCTGTCGCTGAATGGCGACGATCTCGTCTGCGTTTGTTACGGCTCCAGGCTTGGCAATCGTGCGACTGTGCAGTTCCAGCATATCGACTTCCTGATTGCGTTCGGGATAGCCCACATGAATGCGAAACAAAAAGCGGTCCAGCTGAGCTTCCGGCAGTCGGTACACGCCTTCCTGTTCGATCGGGTTCTGCGTCGCCAGAACCATAAACGGTTCCGGCAGTGGCAAAGTTTTCCCTTCGATCGTCACCTGGCGTTCCTGCATTGCTTCGAGAAGTGATGACTGTGTTCTTGCAGGCGCGCGATTCAATTCGTCGGCCAAAAGTAACTGACAGAATACCGGACCTTTCCGAAGCACAAAGTTACTTGTCTGACGATCCAGGACCTGCGTTCCAGTGACGTCCGATGGCAGCAGATCCGGCGTAAACTGCACTCGTTCGTAGTGAATTCCGAGCACAGTCGAAAACGTGCGACAGAGCGTCGTCTTCGCCGTCCCGGGTACTCCTTCCAGCAGCACATGTCCACCGGCAATCAGTGCCATCAGCAACTGATCTGTGACATGATTCATTCCGACAACGACCTGTTCAACAGCCTGCAATGTTCGCTGACGCAGCTCATGCACGCGCTGAGCAAGCTGGTTGGAATTTGTCACAGTCACAGAGAAATCCACTCCGATTAGCAGCCCATGATTCCCGTTCTGCGATGAAGTCTAGCGTCGATCGCTCTGAAATGTGAGTCTCGGGGGCAGCACCCCCTTGAGGCACAATCATTTGTAGGTCATGCCTGCCGGGCAGGAGTTCGCGGCTTGTCGCGGCCTTTTGTGCACGAGGTTTGACAAATTCGGGTCCGGGTTTGGTGTGACGAAGGCGCGTTCAGTTCGCCTTGCGGCAAAAGTCCTTTCCGGCAGAAAGGACCTACTTCAAAAAGCATCCGTACTGACGAACCTGATCAGCAGTTCGACCACAAGCCCACCTCCCTTGGCGTTAAAATGCACAGCTTAAGCAAAACAGGGCAACCTGTAAGACAAGGCGAGAAGAGGCAAAGCAATTGCCTCTACGAAGCATGATGTTCCAGAAGTTCCCTTCAGTGAAAGAACTGAAGCCAAACTGAAAATCACGGCTCCGAAATCCCCGAAATCGCCGAGATTATGACGGTTAGGAAGGTCAGGGTAAGCAGGGCTATTTGTAGGCCCGTTTTTGGAACCTTAAATTCTGCCCAGACTGTCTCTCCTAAAGCCTGAAAACCCTGCGATATCGGCTGTTAGAGGCCCCAAAATTAGAGGACGTTGACACTCTCCGGAGCGCCTTGTAGAGTCGTGGGAGTTCGTTTTTTCGCAGCCCGGATATTTTCTCAACGGCGGGTCTGACAGTTGGCCAGAAGTACTCATGCCAGTGACCGTTCGCGGTCCTGCGTCTGGAAGACTTTGACCATTTCAGTCTGCTTTGCGGCGTGTTCAGTGTTTCTGGTTCCGTTCCTGGCGTTCCTTCTGCTGACAGGCTTTCGAGTTCTTAAGGCAGATGATCGTCGGAACTGGATGGTGCCGGGAAGAGTTGTCCTGGGGCTTTCAAAGGATCGGAGTCAAGCCGATCGACCAGAAGCCTCTCGGACATTCAGTCAGGATCGCTGGATGGCCGGTGTTGCAGAATCGACCTGGGAGTATGTGGTTCTCCATCATTCGGCCAGTGAATCGGGCAGTGTTCAATCGATTCATGAGGAACATCGTCGTCGTAAAGATGCGATGGGAAACGCCTGGCTGGGAATTGGTTACCACTTTGTGATCGGAAATGGACAGGGAATGAAAGATGGGGCTGTGGAGCCCACTTTTCGCTGGGACGAGCAACTCCACGGAGCTCATTCTGGTGACCCCCTGTTTAATGCTCGTGGAATTGGTATTTGCCTGATCGGGAATTTCGAGAAGACTCCACCGTCGAAGGCTCAACTGACTGCGGTTAAGGAGCTGGTCAAAACTCTGGCAGGTCGGCATCAGATCGTTCGGGGAAAAATTATTGGACATGCTTCGGTGAAGGCCACGGCTTGTCCCGGGAAACGCTTTCCTCTGCAAGATGTCAGAGCAGTGGTTCCCTGAAGGTTCAGAGCTTTACAGATCATTGATTTGAGATTTGAGATTTGAGATCTCAAACAAGTGCAATAAGAAGACGTTGAGGCAAGGACTGCTCTCGACCGTGATTTTGGCGTTCTCCTCAACACACAATGTTCTTCATGGAAGTTATCTCAATGTTTAATCGTGTTCGAAGCCTGTCGTTCTCATCCGGTGAGCTGGACTCTCTGATCCCGGATATGGACGTCGAAATGCTGCCAACGGAACTTCGCGAACTGTATCAGTCGTGGAGCCAGTCGCCCGATTCACTCGCGAAGTTCTCCAACAGCGTTGCCGAATCAGACTGGCCGGTTTCGATTTACGTTCCCGAGCGATACGAGGAGCGATATGCGTATCCGCTGGTGATCTGGTTCCACAGCGATGCGAACGACGAAGATCAGCTCGAACAGTTTATGGGAGCTGTCAGCTCACAGAACTACATTGGGCTGGCACTGCGTGGCAATACCGAGCACAAATCTGCCGGAGGTTACTGCTGGGACCCATCATCCCTGCTGTTCGGATCCGTGCCCTTGCAGGATCTGCTTTACGTGACAACCTGTCGGCTGCGAAGAGCGTTTCATATTCACAGCGAGCGGATCTTTGTGGCCGGTGCCGGCCATGGAGCTGACGTCGCTCTGCAGACGATGATTCAACGCCCCGAATGGTTTGCCGGTGCAATACTTCTGGATCCCGCCTGCAAGTCAGACAGTCTGAAGTCTGATCGACTGACAGGACTTCGCGGCAAGCCGATGATGATGTCTGTCTCTCGCAGTTGCTCTCACGAATGCATGGGACGCAGCGTCGAGTCTGTCCGATTGCTGCGATCGGCCGGGGCCAGTGTCGATGTGGAGGTGACTGAACTTCCTGTTGATCCAACCAGCAACGAAGCTCGCATGATCGACCACTGGATCATGGGCTGTATCAATCGCGAAGCTCTCGTGTAGAGCTGCTTTTCCAGTGATGGAGTGGCACAAAGCGAAGCTCAAGCAGAGTCGGGCGAAGTCCTGATTGGATGACGTTTGCAAGAGTGTTGAGTGACGCCTGAATAAATCCACGCCGATTGAACAGGAGGTAACAGAGGGAAACGCGCAAATGGCTTTTCTCTGCTTACTCCTGTTAAACCTCGATCTCCCTGTTTTGCGCGACGATAGACTGCCGAATCTCTTTGACCTGGCGTAACAGGTCCATGCGGCGGATTTTCGTTTCCAGCATCGCTCTCTGCATTCGCAGTAATCTCACTGTGATATAGATGCCGAGGGCGATTGCGATCGGAATAATTGCGAAGGCAATCAACCCAAAAACTCGCCCCATGCTGCCAGCCCAGACGGCCG
This sequence comes from Planctomycetales bacterium, assembly GCA_026400835.1. Lineage (GTDB taxonomy): Bacteria > Planctomycetota > Planctomycetia > Planctomycetales > Planctomycetaceae > SXXK01. The sequence continues at coordinate 33,737 of JAPLOA010000078.1, forward strand.
CCAGGCTGATCGGAGCTGGCATCGATCTCCCACCGAACGCCACCAGCAGCCCGAACAGAAATGCGGCCATCGTGATGGCCGAAGCAATCGTGACGATTCCGCCAACGGCTACGGCGACCATCTGCTGTCCCGTGGTCACGCTGACATCAGGCTTACCTGTTGTAACTTCGTAAGGATTTGTGTCCATTCGTTACCGAACTCGCACTGGCTTGAGTTCATCGAACCACAGATCATCGTTGGGCACATTCAGACGCAGTTCCTGAAAATCGCCATTCGCATCGGGAACAAACTGTACCGTCCCTTCAGCGAACCAGGCAAACTCCTTTCGCCAGGTGATCTTCCATGTGTCGTAGTGCAGATGAGTCAGATCGGCAACGAGTTCCGGATTGGGTAACAGACTCAGAACCAGGCGATCACAATTCTTCGTCACAGTGATGTCCCCATAGAGCGGACAGCGATATGTTCCCATACAGGCATCAGGACTGCGGCTGGGTTGAGTATCTGCGACCTTTTGAGCAGTCGCGTCACTCACGCGTTTCGAGAACGCCTCCCGATCCTTTCGATCGCGTTCCAACCCCTCCAAAAGTGACGGACGTTTTTCTCCGCCCAGAAACTCGTCAACAATCGTATTAACCAACGCTGAAGGAAGCCCGGTCATGCTGTTCGTTAAGACTACGATCCCCAGATTTTCTTCCGGAACCAGCATCACCTGCGAATACATCCCGTCATAACCTCCGCCATGAGAAACCAGCATCCGACCTTTGTAGTCCGCCAGATTCCAGCCGAGTCCATACGCGCGAAAATGAGTTGTCCGCGAACGCTTCTGCGACACAGCACTCATTGGAATAATCGTGTGTGGCGACCACATGCGAAATGAGGAAGCCTCCGAAAACAAACGCCGCGAATCATCAATGCGACCTCGATCCAACTGTACTCGCACCCATTTGGCCATGTCGTTCGAACTGGAGATAATCCCGCCCGCCGCTGCCATCGTATCCCAGTTGGACCATGAGATTGTCCGTACGCCATCCACCAGCGACTTATGAGGAGTTGCGAAGTTTCCTTTGGCATCCAGAGCCTTGATTGATATGACCGATCGATCCATCCCGACAGGTTGCAGAATTCTCTGTTCGACAAAACTCTGCCAGGTCTGTCCGCTGGCTTTATGAATCACCTCACCAGCGGCCAGATACATCAGATTCGAATAGCCATAGGAGGCACGAAACGGCCCCTTCGCTGATAAGTGCCGTGCTCGTCGCAAAACATCTTCCGGCGAATACGGAGTACCCCACCAAAGCAAATCACCGCTGAATGTTCCCAGTCCGCTGCGATGACACAGCAGATCATCAACGCGTAGTTCCGTCGAAATATATCGATCGTACAACTCCAGCCATGGCAGATGCTGCTGGACTCGATCCGACCATTTCAGCTTTCCTTCTTCATCAAGCATTGCGATGGCCGCAGCCGTGAAGGCTTTTGAGTTCGATGCAATCGCAAACAACGTGTCCCCATCGACCACTTCTGCTTTTCCGAACTCGCGAACACCAAAACCGCTCGACAAAAACACCTGCCCGTCTTTCACGATCGCTACTGACAGGCCTGGAACATTCCACTCCGCTCGCGATTTCTCAATCAGCGTGGCGATGTCCGCAGCGATCGGCACTGAAGGGACCACGACGACAACGGGTTCTGAGGTCTGCCCGAGTGAAGAGGCAGCCGACAATAACAGACTGAGGAACGTGAAGAGATTTATCAATCGTAGATTCATGGTCCGGACTTTCGGAATTGGAGCGATGCTGGAGGCCGGAATAGCGGTGTGTCGCAGTCCAAAATTGTTCGCTATCGTTGCTGCGGTGTGGATGCATCAACACAGGTCGCAACAACGAGATCTCCCACCACGTTGACCAGCGTGCGTGACATATCCAGCAAACGGTCGACTCCCAGAATAATCGCGATTCCGTCCGCTGGAACTCCGACAGACTTCAAAACAACAATGATCAGTGGAATCGAGCCGCCAGGAACACCGGCCGTGCCAACTCCGGCCAGCACCGACATCAACACAACGGTGAACTGCTGCCCGAGCGTCAGATGGACACCAAATACCTGTGCCAAAAACAGCACCACCACGCCTTCAAACAAGGCTGTGCCGTTTTGATTGCCTGTCGCTCCAACGGTCAAGACAAAGTTCGACGTTTCCGGGCGTAACTTGAGTTCTTCCTGTGCAACCTTCAGTGACGTGGACAGTGTGGCACTCGATGACGACGTGCTGAACGCCACAAACATCGCATCGGAGATACTGCGAAAGAACTCCACAGGCGATCGGCGGCCAAAAAGACGCAGCACTGTTGAATAAACAATCAACAGATGAATCGCCAGCCCCCCGATCACAACTCCGACAAATGCCGCCAGGGCCCAAAGCACGTCTGTGCCCATTTGCGTAGACACAACAAACACGAGACACCCAGCTCCCAGCGGCGCAAGCTTAAGAGCCCAGCCGATGATAGTCATGGAAATCTCATACATCCCGCGCATGACAGAAGTCAACGTGCCCGTTTCGGACAGTTTTGTCGTCGCAGCAATTCCACAGAGCAGAGCAAAGAACATCACGGCCAGCATGCCGTTCCCTTTGGACGACCCGTCGACCGCTCCGACCATTTCCTGCACGGGATTCTCTGGCAACAAATCTACCAGGGTTTGCCCGAGTGTCTTAGCGGCATCCGCCTTGGCCACGCCTTCCGTCGCCTTAGCCGCGTACTTCTCCGTCAATGTCGTGCGGACTTCATCCGAGATCGTCTTTCCCGGCTGCACAACATTGACGAGAGTCACTCCAATCAGGACCGCCGAGATCGACAGTATGCCTGTGTAAAACAACGTGACCAATCCGATGCGCCCCAGCTTGCGAAGATCTCCGACATCAACAACAGCCAGATAGAGCGCAGAAAACACCAGCGGCAGAACCATCATCTGCATCAGCCGAAGAAACAATTTTCCGATCGGCTCGGCCACAGAAACTACGAACGCGACAGCTCGACCCCTTGCCGCGCCTTCAGGCTCGTTGGCTTCCGATTTCAGCAGACTGCGGTCGACAACACCGACAAGTCCACCCAATGCTTTCTGCACCCATCCGCCGCCCAGATCGGGTTTCTGCAGACAGTTACCCGCAATGCCGAGGATCAGCCCAATCACGAGGCCAATCACAATTTTGACGTGACCACCGGATCCGTGTGGAGTTGTCGACGAGGAAGCGGAATCTGCCATGTTCAATGAGGTCCTGTATGTTGAGGCGACGCTGGGACGTCCGCAACATACCCTGTGGAGCCTCATCTGTCAGCGATCACGACAACTTCTGCCATGACCGTTCAGATACTCCGGTCCGACTCACACGAAGAGAACTCATTCAGAACCGCTCGGACAACAATGAAATATGAGGAACTGACGTCTTGAAGAACGCCTACGTTCCCATCACGCACATCCAGTACGATTCTTGTTCCCTTCGCGGCTTCGCGCCCTCGCGCGAAAAAAACATCTCACGCAAAGACGCCATGACGCAAAGAGACCAAAGGCAGCCATGCTCCAGCAGAAAAACAATTCAGGGGTATGCAGCCCTGAGCAACACCCACGTTCCCATGACGCACAACCAACGCGATTCTTGTTTCCTGCGCGCCTTCGCTTGAAAAAAACAACTCCGTGGATGACTCAACGCTGTAATTCTCTTCGGGACACAACTCAACGGAGATCAATTGCCTTTGGCTTTTCCCGGGACTGCGGCATCAGCCGCCTCGTTTTCGTCAAACCGCTGATAAATCGGAAGATGGCGGTAGTAGACTTCAAGCGTCAACAGACTAAGTGTTGTCTGATACAAACGACCTGCCTGCGCACCATGATCGTCTCGAAAATCCCAACTGCCTGCGCCAGGACCAGACTTTACCTGAGTCGACACCAGCTCGTCTCGCATCCTGAGATTCCACTGGTCCCAGAGATCTCCGCCCCAATGATGAAGAACCTGAGTCGCATAGTAGTTGTAATAAATGCGTCCTGGTTGAGGTCCCACTTTGGAAAGATGTTCAACGCCAGCCTTTAACGCCGGGTTCTCTCGCTTCCAGCCAAGATATATCCTGCACAGCAGTCCTACAGCCGTCATTGAATCTTTTGGCCCGTCGCCCGGCATGTACGCATACTGAGCGCCGCCAGCAACCTGTGCCGAGTTCAGAAACACTTTGACATCACGAATTGTGTCACTCTGAACCTTGATGCGGCCGGCTTTTGCACTTTGCAATGCCATTACCTGCCAGCCAACAACAGACGTGTCGCCCTCCTGCCCGGGTTGATATCTCCAACCGCCATCAACTCGATTCTGAGCCTTCTCAATAAACTTAATCGCATCTCCTGCCAGTTTTCGAAGCTCTTTATCATCCTTCTCCATGGCGGCCGCTTCGCAAAGACAAATGGTTGCGATTCCCTGAACATACATCCCGGAATTTCCCTGGCTGCTCACTCGCAAATCAGCGCCCATCGCTCCTCGGTCAGCATTTTGATGAAGATAAGTCAGACCTTTCAGAACGTTGTCTTTGAAAGGACCGGCCTTCATATGAGTATGACCCGCGCCGAGAAAACACAGCAACGCCATGGACGTCGCGCCCATATCCGTGGTTGTCAGGTCGCCGGGCTGGCCTGCACCATCGATTTCTGCAAAGTTCCACGAACCATCAACACGCTGAATCGAAGCCAGCCACTTTAATCCGAGACTGACGGCCTGTTCGCTTTCCGCATTACCACCGTACAACGAGACCGCAGCACGTCGTCCGGCATCAGATCGACCTCCGAAATGACCCTTCACAAACGGGATGTCGGAGATGTCGACAAACTCTTCCAGTGGCAGCGTTAATTCCTTTTGCTCATTCGAATCAACCTGCAGTCGATGTTGCCCCTTATCAAGCTCGGCGAGCATCTGCTGCATCGTGCTGTTAACATTCAGATCGACAATATCCTTTGGCTGCACAATCTCAGCCAGCTCAACAGGCTGCTCAACCAACTCGTCTTTGAAGTTGTCGATGATTAACTGCAGCTCGACATTTTCCGAGGTGCCCGGAAGCAACAGCGATGCCATGATCATGAGCACAAGCACATGGACTGCCGTACTGATTCCCGCTGTCTTGATTTCTTCTCGATGCGACTTCAACCAATGCGGCACAGTCACACGAACAAACAGTTTGCTCGCTTGAAACGTCGCCGCGATTTTCATCGCCCATGTCGGCGGTTTCCGACGGCGAGTTCGCTGAGCCGCTCGCTGCTGAACTTCATTGAGGACCGAGTTCCGCCTCTGTATCTTTTTCTGACTCGCCTGAAATGCCTCCAGCAACGACGGATCAATCTCCTCGTCGGCGGCGACATCAACAGTGGAATCAGGCTGTTCCGGCATCGCGGAGTGCTCAAAAGACGGGATAAGACTTTTCAGATCATCGAAATCGGTCTGCGGCCTTCTCCGCAAAACTCAGGAGAAATCCTCCACGATTTCAGGGAAAACACGAACCACATTGACTGATCTTGCCATGATCCGACAAAACACCAGCAAAGAAAGGACCTGCAACGTTACGACTCTAACGCAGGATGGGCAAGAGCGTCCGTAGAGCAAGACGGCACCGCCACAAAAAATGAACGAATTGCCGACTGACACAATAGAGAATAAATCGCTGGAACAAAAAAAGTGCAATAAAACTCGCACGTCTACGGCCGGAGCCGACATGCCCCTGTCGCGGAGACAATAAGGTTTTAAGGCTTTTCAATCATCTGCAGAGCATTCTCCATCAGGATCTCGCCCGTCATTTCACCCAGACTCGTTCGCGAGACGTAGGAATATCGCTCGAAACTCTCGTAATCGACCTTGGTCAGGATGTATCCAAACGCGTCGTTGGTCAGACCAAACAGGAAATTGTGTTCCCCCTTCATTTTCCGCTTCAAATAGAAACCGATATTCGGCAGCGCTTCTCCCGGTATTGTCAGTACCTGCGCTTTCCCGATCGTCAGCAGATTGACCTGAACTGAAATCCGGAAGTCATCTGTATGTGGATACTTCAACGGTGACGCGGCGACAATGGCCCGCATCATCGCCGACTCTACGGGGAACTCGATACGCCTTGCGAGGTTGGCAACCATCGGCTCTTTCTGAACATCTGCTTTACCAATGATCCGCTCCACCTCGTCAGCCATCAAGTGACCAATTCGCAGACATTCGGTCCATGATCGCTGATCCGGCCAGACTGCATTGCGAATATCGCCCGGCTGAGAAAGATCCCGATTGTCAGCCGTGACCATTCCTCCCTGCGCGCTGTTCATGAAGACTGCAACACCGCCAAGCTTCTGTTCGATCTGATCGTACATCGGCCCAATACAGTCCGGGCTAATAATCCCGACATCACTGCCCAGAACTTCCGGATGGATCGCATAATTCACCAGCGTCCCAATCACCTTGCCATCCGCGCCAACTGTCTGCATCACTCCCATGCGTCGATCGTATAACTGCGGAGCGTAATAGTTGTAAGCAATCCCTTCAGCCGCCTTGTCGACTGCTGTCTTCAAGATGGCCGGCTGAAGTTTCTCGATCGCCTCATTCACAGCCTCCGCCGCTTTCTCGCAGACACTTTGCATGAAGTTCAGATCCCCGGTGAACTTCCCGGAAGGTAAAGGAAACCCATAACAGTCCGGCGCGCTATGAGTATGTGTCGCACCGATCAGAATATTCTCGGCAGGAAGGCGAGGCACCAGTTTGCGAACACGATCCCCAAGGACCGACGGGAATCCGAGCACATCAATTCCGACAACAGCAATCGTCGTTGTCCCATCACTGAAGACCATCGCGCGGGCCGTCAGCTCACCCCGCTTCTCAGTCGTGGCCTGCGGCTCGCCAACACCTCCCGAGACCGGCAGCAGCGGATCCGGCGTGATGATTCGCATCGCTGCTCCGGAGCGAAATTCGCCGCATTCGGCGGTGGATCCAAACAGGATCGGCAACAGTACAGTCACGATAAAAGTACAAAGAATCCTGAGTCGCATCGAATCACCTTTACTTTGTGAAGACTTCGTTTAGAGGTAAACCGCAGGCGACTGTGTTCATATGCGCCGACGCCTCCGGCTTACCGTTAAACGAAACAATCCTGAGCCCTGACTATTTCCATCAACCAACTGTTATCGATCCTGCTCCAAAACACACATCGCCGCATTGCGTCCCGGGATTCCACTCACTGCGCCGCCGCGAATTGCAGAAGAGCCAGCTCGAAAAATCCTCGGATGATGAGTTTCGACACCCCATTTTCCAACCTGCTCAGGATCATCGGTAAAGAACCACGACAGAGCATTGTGAAAGATGTTACCAAGATCCAGATCAACGTCTCGTTCAAGATCCTGCGGTGTTTTCATTTCAATGCATAGTTTGCCATCTTTATCCCGAGCCAGACAGTCTTCAAACGGCTCTGCACAAATGCGATTCAGGCCCGCCAGATAAAGCTGCTTCACTTGTTCCCGTCGGGTGTCGTGATCATGAGCGAACAGGCGATAGGGCATATCGAGGCCAAACAAGGTGAGCGTGTGATATCCCTGTTGACGTAATTCCGGCGATAGAATCGAGTCGTCCGTTAACGTGTGACAGTACATCTCACCGGGCGCGGGATCCGGAAGTTCTGCTGCCGATGCTGTTCGATGCGACTCACGCATCTGCTGGTAGCCTTCATCGATATGAAACGATCCCGCGAAGGCTTCTTCTGAGGTCACACCGGCCGCTTTCACTTTCGGCAGTCGACGCAGCAGCATGTTCATCTTGATCACGGAGCCTTCGTCTGCAGCGGACGGATTCCATGACTCCCCCAGCAGTTTTGCAAAGGTTTTGGGACCGGCATTAACCAGCACAACGTCCGCATCCACATGCCGCATTTTGTCGTCCTGCAAGTAATCGACTGTATGTCGACTCGCACCCAATGCAATTCGTTGAGCAGGTGCTGATGTCGCAATCCGGACGCCTCGTGCAATGCAACGAGCAACCAGTGCGCCCACCAGTGACTTCATGCCTCCGACGGGAACTCGCCACTCCCCGGTCTCATTGCCAATCACGTGATACAGAAAGCAGCGATTCTGCAGCAGTGATTCATCATGCGGATCAGTAAACACCCCAATCTTGCCGTCGGTCATCAGCAATCCGCGCAGCACGTCGTGCTCGGCGTATCGTTCGATCACTTCACCGAGCGGTCGCTCCACAAATGATCGCCAGGCTTCTTGTTGCTCAGCAGTGATCAGACTCTGTTCAAATTCACGGCGAGATTTCAGTGGCTGCAGCATCGTTGGCCAGGCGATTTTGGCCATCGTGGTTTCGAGTGACAATAACTGCTGATAGTTACTCCACGCCTGCTCACTGCCGGTCAGCTCAAACATCGACGAACGAGAACGCTGCTCGTCAACATTGGAAAGGACCAGTCCGCGCGCAATCCCGTGCTGATCTGTGTACGGCGTAAAGGAGGCCGTTCGTCGTCGACGAGTCTCGAACGACAAATCCAGTTCTCGAAGAATCTGTTCGGGCAACAGTGAAATCAGATACGCATATCGTGACAACTGTGCGTCATAATCCGGAAAGACCCGATGAGACGTGGTGGCACCGCCTGGATAGTCATTGCGTTCCAGGACCAGCACCGACTTTCCAGCACCGGCAAGATAAGCGGCCGCTACCAAACCGTTGTGCCCGCTGCCGATAATCACGACATCGTAGTGCGTTTTAAGTGCTTGCCGGTTGCTCACGAGCGAGTCCTGATTTCTAACGATGACAACATGTCTTTTCGAGAGCTGAGCAGCTTGTCGTGTCGGCTTCAGCCAGCATTTGATTGAAGCGTTCATCTAACATGCCGAGTGAATTCGGCACCATGTCCGCAATCAACAACCTGTCAGTCACTCGCGATCTTACTGATCAGCACTCCGCACCAATTCAATATACATAAAGCTTCCCGATCCCGGAAACCAGTTGGCCAGCAAACGATCACAAATGCTGGCTGGTTTCCAGAGCCATGCCGGAAGCAGCGTCCACGATTTCAGGCCACCGCTTAGCCAGTATCGCAATGGCGTGTGAGGTCGCAAGGACTCGACGTGAAGCCCGGGGAATCTTCGTTGGAACAATTCGCGATCACGCATAAACACGATCCACGCCAATGCTCCGTTAGCTCCGGACAACGGTCCGCTTGATGGAAAGCTCCAGGTGGTTGCATCCGGCTGGTAAGGCTCATGATGAGCATACTTCAGAATCCAATGACTGAACCAACCCGGATGTTGATCGACAATCAAAACACGTCCTCCGGGCTTAAGACATCGCTGGCATTCTGCCAAAAATCTTTCCACATCGGGAATGTGGTGAAAGACGTTCAGCATTCCAAGAAACCGAACGGAGTGATCCCCGAACGGCATCTCACAGGCGTCAAACACAAGATCCACTGTCTCGTACGGAAGCACGTCGGCAGTCATCAGTTCCGGGATGACTTCCTGAGCAAACCCACCTCCCGATCCCAGTTCCATAGCCAGGCCATCGTGCGGACACCGCGACAGCACCGAAATGTAATGCTGATAGATTTCACGATACCAAAGATTAAGTCCCTTCTTCTGACGGATAATCCTCGCCAGCTCCGGGCCGCGACTGGGATCATCCAGACCATGATCGTCAAGACCACTCATTACCCGCGTCCCAAACGGAGTCGGCAGAATCCATAGACCGTCATCTTCAGCAACAGCCAGCCATCCCGAAAGCGGGAGATGTTTGTCGTGCCATAGGTTCGCTCACGATATCGAATCGGCAAATCCACGATTCCTAACGCCAGCTCAGATGCGGCAAAGAGAAGTTCAAAATCTCCGAACGGATCAAACTCCCCAAAGATTGCTCGCCATTGAACAAGACGTTCGTAGTCTCGTCGAGCCAGCAATTTGGTCCCGCAAAGGCTATCTCCGACACGAATTCCCAGCACGTAACTGAGTGCTTTGGCAAAGAACTTGTTGCCCAGTAAATTCAGATGCCGCATCGCCGCATCTTCCATGGGATACACCAGCCGATTCCCGTTGATAAAGGCGCCGTGACCCTGCCGCCACGCATCATAAAACCGCGGCAGCAACTCTGGAGGCATCGTCAGATCCGCGTCCAGAATCGTCAGCAAATCGCCGGTCGCTTTCGCAAAGCCAACACGCACCGCATCGTTCTTTCCTCGTCCCAACTGCTGATACGACGAGAGTTTCCAGCGGTGTCCATATACTTTGACGAGTCGTTGAATCTCTTCCCATGTGCCATCCGTCGAGTTCCCTTCGACAAAAATGATTTCCACATTCGATGTGGCAAACGTCGGCATTCTTTGCAACGCGGCTTCCAGATTGCCTCGTTCATTTCGAGCCGGAATGACGATCGACAGCGATGGTGCTGTCTGCGGCAATTGCACAGCTCTGACAACGACCAGCCATGCCATCGCAAATCGATTGATCAATGGAATGGCAGGCAGCACAGAATTCAGAATCCAACTGATCAACGGGATCCAGAATGGTATGAAGATCGCCGGACGAACTCGTACCGCTTCCAAACCGGAAAGCTTCAGCATCGAGTTCAGTTCTGTTTCCGTAACGAACGTCGACGGCAGAACACCTTTGCGAATGCCCAGCCAGTTTGCCAGACGGAAAAGTGCATGGGCATACGGAGTGTACAAGACGGCAAAAAGGCGACTGCCTCCGGACATTTTCGCTCGAACCTGCTGCAACATCTCCTGAATATCGCTGGAGGCATTGAAATTTCCATTCAGCAGCAAGCCGGTGCGATCAGCTGCTTCCGCTGGCAACTCCAGTTCGTCGATCGTCCTGGCAACCGACTTGTCATGGCAGTCTACAGACTCCAGCAAGAGTCCGTCTTCATGCTCCAGCGGAGCAACCTGAATCAGCCGATCGCAAAATCTGGCCGTCGCGGATATTTCAGCCCCCAGCAGACGATAGACGTAGCGTCGCATTGACGATCGTTGAGTTACCGGCTCATCGGAACCTGGCGGATGAAACAGATTCTGGTCTGACAATCGATCGCCCCTCTTGCCGGCTGCTCAATTCTTTTCTTCGGTCAGCAGGGTCAAAACGCGTTGTCGCTTCATTGGACTTCTGATCTGTCAAAGCGTCAGGCCGATCCGGTGCTGACTGAGTTGTTCGCTGCCAGTGCTGTTAATCAAATAATTGTGTTCGAAACGCATTCCGCCCTGACCTTCAATGTAGCAGCCAGGCTCCAGCGTGATCACGTCTCCTTCAATAAGAACATCGTCGCTTTCCGAAACCAGTACCGGTGGTTCCGGATGTTCCAGCCCCAAACCATGTCCTGCATGATGAGCCAGCGGCCCAAAACCTCGAGATTCCAGCACTGCAGACGCAGCTTTCCAGATTTCTCGGCCCGCGGCCCCTGGCTTTAGAATGGCCGCGGCCGCACTCAAAGCATCCCGACAGGCTTCGAACTGTGCGACAATCTTGTCGGACGGAGCTCCCACAGAAATCGTATTTGTGAAGTCGCTGCGGTAGCCGTGGATGATAACGCTGTAGTCCAGAATAAAGAGATCTCCGTTCTGCAGGCGATAGTGAGTTGGCTGCCCGCCGGCTTTATGCAGAGTCGCGTTGGTGGCTCGAAAATCCCCGTACACAACACATGGAACACCGGCCGCTTCCTGTGCGGCACGCTGTACCTCAAGATAAATTTCGAACTCAGAAATCCCCGGACGAATGACATCAAACGCTCGATGATGCCCCGCTTCACCAGCTCGCATGCAGGTCTTCAGCAACTCCACTTCGTCAGCATGCTTTGAACGACGCAATGACCGAATGATTGTTCCCAGAGTCGTCGGTGTCTCCGAGTCATCTTCTGCAAACTGCCACGCAGCATTCTCGGAGACCATCGCAGCCGTCATTTCGGACAGACCTTCGGGTTCGATCAGTCCTGTCTCGCCACCCCAGATCTTTTCCACTTCGCTGAGTGACAAACAGAGAGCATCGTCACGATTGGTGACAGACTTTTTATGCGTGTACCAGGCTGTGATGACTTCCTGATCAACGAAGTACGGAACAATCGCCGATCGTTTGCCAAAGTTGTCAGCCAGCAGGATGGCTTTGCCATCGCGAGTCATCAATACCAGAGCCTTCTGGTCAGCCGAAAACGAAATCGGATTGATGCGGAAATTGGTGAAGTACTGCACATGCCGCTGATCACCAATCAGCACCCACGAGATCTCTTCCGGCAGCCGCTCCCAAAGTCTCGTCCGACGTTCTCGACAACCCTCATTCGTCAACATAGTCCGTACCAATCTCATTCCCAAAAGGCGAGCGGCAGGGCATCAGCCCTCCGATTCCAAGCGCCAACTACTGCACTGCAAATCTGCACAACTGAATTTCATTTTAATCGATGAGGATCCTGTCGCGGATCGTGCGGCCTTTTTGAACTAGCCATCGCACGATCGATCGCCTTTCCAAGTTTTGCAGGTTCTGCAACGTAGAACTCCGCATAACCACAGCCTTCACAGACCCACGCTCGAATCTTGCTGGTGACCATCCCAGGAAAGAACACGGTGCCAGGAGTCGAATTCACAGCCACTTGGCTGTCGACGGCGCCATGGAACGGATCCTTGAGACTGATATTCGCAAGAATACGGGATGCCTGGCACTTGGGACAGACTCCGGATTTCATCGTTGTCTCCACCTCGGCCACGTTGTCTCTGCCAGGCGTATCGAACGGGCAACCTATTCAATCCCCTGCGCCGCAAGCCATCGCTCGGCATCCAGGGCCGCCATGCAGCCAGTTCCCGCAGCAGTGATCGCCTGACGGAAATAATCATCCGCCACATCACCCGCCGCGAAGATGCCGTCCACGCTGGTGTAAGTTCGTTGAGGAGTCGTCCAGACCACGTAGCCCTTTTCGTTGGTCTTCAACTGGCCCTTCAGGAAGTCTGTATTGGGCGTATGACCAATCGCACAGAAGTAACCCACAGCATCAAGTTCTTCTGTTTTCGAAGGATGGGTTGTGCTGCGAATACGAACTCCGGTGACTCCACTCTTTTCGTCACCGAGCACTTCGTCGATGTTCGAATTCCACTTCACCTGAATCTTGTGATTGCTTAACGCTCGCTCAGCCATGATGCGACTGGCCCGAAACGAATCACGCCGATGGATGATGTAAACGACAGACGCAAACTTCGTCAGATAGGTCGCTTCTTCCATCGCGCTGTCGCCGCCGCCGACAACGACGACTGGTTTGTTACGAAATCGAGGCAACGCGCCGTCGCAGACGGCACAGGCCGAGACGCCCATGTTCTTGAACTTGTCTTCAGATGGCAGACCCAAATAGTTGGCTCGAGCGCCGGTAGCGATGATAATTGCGTGAGACGTGAACTCTTCGCCGCCCAGAGTTTTCAGTTTGAAGGGTCGCTGCGTCGTGTCGATATCGACAATGTCGTCAGTGACAATTCGAGTCCCAAAGTTGGCCGCCTGCTGTCGCATCAGTTCCATCAGCTCCGGACCACTGACGCCGTGCTTACCATGGGGAGCCATGTAGCGACGCTTGTCGTCCTGGATCGATGTGTCCAGATAGGTTGTCATGTCACCGGCTGGAAAACCAGGGAAGTTCTCGACTTCAGTCGTCAGCGATAGCTGCCCCAGCGGCAGAGTCCCCATCTGACGGTTTTCCTCGTTGAAGGCACCCTCGTAAACAACCGGATTCATCTCCGCTCGGGCGGCATAAATGGCGGCTGTCCAGCCAGCAGGACCAGAACCGATGATGGTGACCTTTTCAGTCATGTCACTAACCTGTCTTAACGTTTTCTGCGTATTTCGCGGGTTGATGCCTAATCGGACTCCGTCGCCGAGCAAGTCAATACGCGGACACTAACCGACCGGAACGCATCCGACAACGATCGGCCGTTTCTCCTTCGGAATTCATAAGACTGGAAATCACCGGAGTTCCATCAGGAATCTGGTAAGAGAATCCTACGACGGAAAGCACTTGCCGAAACGAACCAGCCACAGAGGAGACCCGAGCAGGCGAATGCGAAGCGTCACAAGAGCCCAGGCCAGGTTCACTTCGCGGGACAGGAATTTGAGCCACGTCTTTCCGTCGGCGGTGATCCGCAGATTGGCTTTGCCGCAGTGACCGTCTTCGACCAGTAGTTTCTGATCGCGGATGGTTACTGTTGCCATTCGCTTTTCAGATCCAGTGAATGTGAAGTGATAGACAGCATCCAGCCCTTTGGACTGTCCCGGCTGAAATTGCAGTGACATGTATTTCAGAAAACTGTCGATCGATTGCACGTTGAGGTTTCCTCGCACAGGCCGCAGCGTCTTATGAGGAAATCGAAGTTGAACATGTTCGGCCGCATCAGATCCCGGGATAGCGTAGACGATTTCCTCCTTGTCCTGCAGAGGTCTCAGCGTTTCCTCGGTAAACTGCTTTCGATTCTCCAGCCACGGCGCAATCACGTCTTCGCCAGCCGGACACACGGCCAGACAATAAGCCGCTTTGTAATTCGCGCCGAATGATAAGCTTTGCCACATTGATGCGGATTCAGAATCGGAGACTTTCGCTCGCAGTTCATTGCGACTGCTGCTGGACGCAATCTGCTCCGTCAGATCTCCAAAGCCACCCATGAACTCACGATAGTTGTGAGTGTAACAGGCACTGAAATTGAAATCGCCATTGGTGGCGATGGCTCCGACAGGACAGGCTGCCACGCACAGGCGACATTCCAGACAAGGGTTGTAGTCAATGGATTTCGATTCTTCGGCAACAGCTTCACCGATCAGAATTGTCCCCAGCAAAATGAAGTTGCCAAACTTCGGATGAATCACGTTGCGATGAATTCCCATCTGTCCCAGCCCCGCCGCTACAGCGACCGGCTTATGTGACACCACCCAGATTTTGCCAGGAAAGTTGTCCATTTCCATCGGAAAGCCCATCGATGGATTCACGGCTTTGATGCCTCGAGCCTCCAGCTCCGTCACAACTTTCCGCGCGACATCGTTGACGTGGTCACCAGCGTGATGAAACTCCAGGTTCGCCACTGATCGTGCGGAGCTGCGAATCGGTTCGCGATTCATTTTGCACACAAATGCCAGCAAGGTTTTTGTCCATGGAGCGAAACTCATAATGTCCGCTCGCTGGTCGTCGAGCTCAGGACGATCAATCGAAACCAGCCCTGCGTCATCAGCGCCACAGTCGAGACACAATTTCCGAAGTGCTTCTGAAGTGAGCGACACCGACGAACACACTTTCGCAGCGCCTCGAACTTTGATCACCGTCGGATGTTCATCGATTCGCCCCATGAGCATGCCCCCCCTTTCATCATTTACCGAAACCGCTACCCGATCACTTGCAAAATGCAAGCAATCAAAACACTTGCATTCTGCAAGCATCGCAGGTATTGTCAAGCGATGTGTGCAGGCAATTGCCAGACTCGTGAGCATTAAGGATCCCGACAGGCGCCCAAAACATTCACCATCTCCGGCGAAAGCTGAGTCCCATGAAACATATTCGCTCCTGTTGCCCGGTGGCCTGCACGCTGGACCTGATCGGCGACAAGTGGACGCTGCTGGTTGTCCGCGACCTGCTGCTGGGACGATCTCATTTTCGTGAGTTCTCATCGTCCCCGGAGCGCATTGCGACCAACATCCTGACAGATCGACTTACGCGACTTGTCGAAGCGGAACTGGTCGAAAAATTCCCATCGCCCGAGCAACCAGGAAGAGACGCTTATCGTCTCACAGAAAAAGGCACAACCCTTGGGCCGGTCGTGCAGTCCCTCAGGAAGTGGGGCCTGGAACACATCGAAGGCACGGCGGCTCGCTTGAAGCCCAAATGATCATGGGCGTTCGACGCTGAGATGTTGCCAATCAGCGTACCCGTAGGTCACATCATCAAAAGCAACATCTCAGAAACACGCTTGGGCCTGAAAAGAAGCAAGCCCACCCAATCCATCTCACGGATCGCATTGAGCAGAACGGTGGCCGCAGCCATCGTGTACCGGCTGGCTCAGGCGGGAAAACCTGTATGCGAATGGAGTGAAAAAAGCACGCACTAGACTGGCATACTGCCGGGCTGATGACCCTCGGCCAATGCGAGGCGACGAAGCCAGCGGTAGTGCGACGCAAGTCCGGACATAAAGCTCTGATGCACATTGTAGCGAATCCCAAACTCCTGACATGTTTCGCGAACCAGAGGACTGAGGGCTCGATAATGAATGTGGCAGACCTGCGGAAACAGATGATGCTCAATCTGGTAATTCAAACCACCAACAAACCATGACAGCAGCAGGTTGTTCGGGGCGAAGTCGACAGTCGTTTCAATCTGATGGATTGCGAACGACGACACCATTCGCCCCGTGTCAGATTCCGGCATCGGGAAGGCGGCTTCCTCAACGCAGTGAGCCATCTGAAAAACAATACTCAGCATAACACCCTGAAAGAACGACACACCCATATAAACTGCCAGAACCTGCCACCACGGATGCAGCATCATCGGGACGACGAAACCCATCACGATAAAGAACACTTTGCCAATGAGGAAGATTGCCAGTTCCTGACCTTTGGGGCGCACGACTGAATGCACTCCGATCCGGCCACGCAGGAGATCGCGAAAGTCATCGTAGAACTGCCATTTGATAGCGATGAAGCCGTACAAGAACCAGAGATAGAAATGCTGCAGCCGATGAAAGCTAAGATACTTCTGGTGTGGCGACAGTCGGCCCAGAATCCCAAGCTCGATGTCATCATCATGTCCCGTGATATTGGGATAAGTATGATGAATGACGTTGTGTTTTCGAGCCCAGTAGTAAGAACTACCACCCAGCATGTCCAGCGACCAGGCGGCCATCCGGTTGATGATGGAAAATCGCGAGTATCCTCGGTGGCTACCGTCATGCTGGATACTGAATCCGATAGCTGACATGGCCAAGCCCAGGGAAGCACACGCCGGTGCGACCGTCCACCAGGATACTGGCCCCACAACCAGGAACGCATAAGAAGCCGCAAACCAGGTGAGGATCACCGCGGTCTTGACGTACATTTGCCAGCAGTCTCGGGGTGACTGATGGGTACTTTGAAAATACTGATCCACCCTTCGCTTGAGCGACAGAAAGAATTCATCATGCCGTTCAAACTTGGGGATTGCGGTCGGTGAGGCCAACGGCGGGGTGCCATCAGCGTGCGATGCCTCAGAAGCCAGGAGCATAGTCTGCCTGTAATTCACTCGGAATGACTCGTGACGAGTAACAACGTTTTCTTCGGGCGGCATAAAATTGATGCCCGGTTGTTCGCGGGATACATCACTCAGATCATTACCTCAGTCGTGGCCGCGCACAATGTTACACTCTAGTCCTGTCGCGCGCTGATTGCCAGTGGCTGAAATAATTCCCGCTGGCAGAATATTAAGGCGATATGAAGAACCGTTTTGCGTTCTGCCAGGAACACTGCAGGAGCTCTCCAAAAAACGACTCAAGTGCTGTGTGAGTTGCGGTTGGGTCGAAGCCTGGAGGACAACAATCGCCCGTTTTGGCGACCTGATGCATCCTGACTCGCTGCGCAACTGTTCAAGCTATTCGCTGAGCAACTGCACAAGGACCGCCTTGTTGGCCTCGGGGAATTCCAGAGTCGCCAGCTCCTCAAAAGTAACCCAGCGAAACGGAAAGGTCGCCGGGGCCTGATCCGGCAATCCGGGACTCAGGCCGCAACGCCAGAAATGCAACTCCACATCGCCGTGTGGGTACGTATGCTCAATGGTTGCCAGATGTTCTCGCGGAACAATTAACAAGCCGGTTTCTTCACGACATTCACGAACGGCACAGGAACGCGGTGTCTCATCGGCTTCGCATTTTCCTCCCGGAAATTCCGAAAGGCCTGCCAGAGGAACACCGGCCGGTCGTATTCCGACAAGAATTCGACCGGCTGATTCAACGACCGCAATACCGATTCGCTTTCGAAGATTTGACATTTCACTCACTATGTTCGCATTCGCCCCCCCCCACCGATCTCAACGATCCCGCATGGCGGCGATTTCGGAGTGGGGGGGACGGAATCGGAAGCTGACTTCAGCGGGCTGCTGCAGCCGTTTCAAGGAAATCGGCGGGAGGTGCTCCCATAATATTGAAGCCACAGTCGACGTGGACGACTTCGCCAGTCATACCGCTGGACAGCTTGCTCAGCATCACCATGCCCATGCTGCCAACTTCTTCTGCGTCAAGATTTCGACGCAGAGGAGAAATCGAAGCATTCACAATCTGCATTTTGTCGAAGTCACCAACTCCGCTGGAACTAACGGTTCGCAATGGACCCGCACTGATTGCGTTGACGCGAGTTCCCGCAGGCCCCAGTTCGCTGGCCAGGTAACGCACGCTGCACTCAAGAGCAGCTTTGCAGATTCCCATCAGGTTGTAACCGGGAACAACTTCTTCGCCACCGAAGTACGAAAGAGTCAGAATGCTGGAGTCACTGCTGAGAGCGTCACGCTTCTTTGCGGCTCCGGCAACAGCCAGCAGGCTGTAGGCGCTGATCTCCATTGCTGTCTTGAATCCACCTCGACTGCAGGCCCAGGTTGGACCTGTCAGGTCCGCCGGCGGAGCGAAAGCGATGCTGTGCAGGATAAAGTCCAGCTTGCCAAATGTTTCGACAGCCTTCGCAATCACAGCATCGATGTGTTCGTCGTTACAGACGTCCATCGGCATAAGAAACTTTGAACCGATTGGGTCGACGAGCTTGGCAACCTTGTTGTGATTCTTCGGGCGATCTCCGGAGTCCGGCAGGTGAGTGAACCCCAGTTCCGCACCTTCGCGATGCAAGTACTCAGTGATGGCCCACGCAATCGATCGCTCGTTAGCGATCCCCAGAACAATGCCCTTCTTGCCAGCAAACAGACCCATCGCAATCAACCTTCTTAAGCAAACGTACGTCTTAATTCTCTTCGACTCGCCACGGCCACCGTCCGGCGAGATGACTCGGGAAACATCATAAGCTGTTTCCGCGAAAATCTCCTGTTTGGTCGTGCCCGGACCCGGCGCAATTCAAAATCGGATTCAATCCGTATTCGAATGGAGAGACTGCACAGACGGGATCATAGGGGTTGACTTTGCTGGCGAAAAGCCAGTCGCCAGTAGCGAGAGCACAAAGGCCAGAGTCCAAAAGGTGGCTTTCGCATACATTCACATTATCCTGCGTTTTCCGAGCCCCAGGTGAGTGCGAACCCGCGCGAGCGTTTGATGTATTTCCCAGGGAACGACGCTTCAGGCTTGACCATCGAGTAAGTTGCTCGAAAATCAAGGTCGTCGTTATTGAAATCTGAATCTGCCGATCGTGACCACCCTGCTTTTCGGAGCTGAATAATGTTTGCGTTGCGAACTTCCGCATTCGTGTTGTCTGCATTGGTGTTAGGCTCAACTGTCGTTCAGCTATGTCCGGCACAGCAGAAGAGCGCGGCTCAGTCCAAGGCCACAGTGCCTCAGAAAGGCGCACCCACCGCGGAAAAAGGCAAGAAACCTGCAACCGCCGGCAGCAGCGATGCTGGGACCGTCGTACCCCTGAATGCTGCAGGCTGGCCAATTGCCACCACGTATTTCGAGTCTCAATCGGGCAAAGAATCGCCCGTGATCATTCTGCTGACCAGCACCGAGGGCTCAGACAAGGTTGACGCTCGCAACAGGCTGATCTGGCAATCAACCGCTCTGGCTCTTCAGAAAAGCGGTTTTGCGGTAATCACTGCAGACCTGCGAAAACATGGCGAGAGTATTCCTCCTGTTGCAGAAGGAAAAGAATCTTCAGTTCTTAAAATGAACGCTGAAGACTACCCGTTAATGGTGGCCGCAGACATGGAAGCAATCAAGGCCTTCCTGCTGGCCGAGCATACGGCAGAGAAACTGAATGTTCGCAAACTGGGAATTGTTTCCATGGGCTCCAGCTCGATGGTCGCTGCTGCGTTTGCCGTGGCTGACTGGGACAAGAAGCCTTACCCGGATGGCCCAACACCCCTGACAAGCACGCCTCGTGGCCAGGACGTTCGTGCGCTGATCTGCTACAGCCCCGCGACGACAGTGAAAGGAATTAACTCAACGGCCATCCTGAAGGCCATCAAGCCGCTGCCGATTGCGGTCTACGTTATCGCGGCGAAGGAGAACAAGGACGATGTGAAGAATGCCGAGAAATTCTTCAAGGCCGTTGATCCGAAGGACGCAGCTTATGCTGAAGTTCGCAAGCTTGTGATTGCTCCGGGAAACATCAGAGCAGAACGTTTTCTTGAGGCCAAAGTGGACGAGGCAAACAAGGACATTACCGACTTCATGACGAAGAATCTGAAGCAATTGGAAATGCCCTGGGTATCACGCAAGGACCGTCGCGAGAACTAATGCTTCAACGGTACCAGACTTCAAAGGCTCAGGTGAAACGGGACTGCCGCGGCGACAGGAGGAGCGTCGCCATGTTCGCATTAACAGCAGGATATGGCGCACGGTTCATGCCGTAAACACGGACCAACTGAAGAAATACGACCTTTTGATCTACTCGTCGGTATCAGCCCCATCGTCTTCTTCATCGCCCGTTTCCGCTGAATCCTCCGCAGACTCGTCACTGCTGGCCACTTCGCCATCTTCAGTGAATGCCCCGGGTTTAGTCATGATCCAGATCATCATGGAAGAGATTTCCCAGCAGTCATGAACTTGCCACTGGGACAACTCGGGTGTTTCAAAATGCTCAGGTGTACGCAGAACGAGGATGCAGTCTGCACTGGAAATCGTGTCGCGAGCTAATCGCTTCAAACTTGCCCACAGAGGCTTTCCGGGGGCAATCTCATCAGCAGTTCGATATGGCGGATCAAAGAAGATTATCGTGTAAGGCAGGCAGTCGTCACCCCCCTTGGGGCGGAATGAGGTTCGTCGAACGTCAGTCTTCCAACAAATCGTTCGAGCCTCAGGAGCGATCGTCCTGATGTTGGACACAAGCAGTTCGTGAATCTCAGGGCCGGCCTCGTAAAAGACGCAGGACTTCGCCCCACGACTGAGCGACTCGATTCCCATCGTCCCGACGCCGGAGAACACATCGGCGACTCGGGCATTGGGAATGAGATGATTCAGCCGGTCAAACACCATCTGCCGCACGCGGTCGGTGTAGGGGCGAGTAGAATCATCGGAAGGAGTCCTCAGCAGCCGACGACGGTATTGTCCGGAGATGACTCTCAACGACATAAGGGCAGTGCCTGTTCCAGAATTCAGATCGAATGGAATCTCGGAATCGTAACCGGAACTTCTTCGAAATCCCGGAGTGAACAGAGGAGTCCGTCAGATTTTCGACAGGTCAGGCAAAGATGCGAAAAATCCCAGCAAAACTCAAGGAAATCGAGATTTTAACGGCTGCAATCGATTGACACCTCCGAAGATCAGAACTCTACTTCCTGCAAAAATCCGAGGGTTTTTCGTGTCTCCGAAGACATCCCCTCTTTGTGACCAGTTTGTTCCCGTTCTGAAATTGAATTAAGGAGAGAATTCCCGATGGCTAAGAAGTCTGATAAGCCTCTGTCAAAGACCGACATTTTGAATGCCCTGGCAGATGCCACCGGACAGAGCCGGAAGGAAGTTGGGGCCGTGTTGGAAGCTCTGGAAGGCCTCATTGCATCTAACGTTTCCAAGGGACCAGGTGTGTTCAACCTGCCAGGTCTCCTGAAGATCTACGTACACACCCGCCCAGCGACCAAGGAACGTACCGGCCGCAACCCTGCAACTGGCGAAGAGATCAAGATTGCTGCAAAACCAGCCAAAAAGGTCGTCAAGGTTCGTGCTCTGAAGAAGCTGAAAGAACTCATCTAAACTTTCCCAGTTTCTGGGGAGATTCACTGGCCGGAATCTTATTTCTTGCCTTGTGACGGTGGGGGGTTCTTCAAAAGGTGCCGTTTCCGTGTGAAACAGGCACCTTTTTTATTTCTTGGCTGACTGAGGTCCACTTCCGGCAGGATTTGCCGGATCGCATGTTGACGATGTCATTGGGCACGTCTAGCATGCGGGTAGCGCAATCGACATGTTCGACACGGTCGCGGGAGTATTCGCAGGATGTCTGGAGGTTTCCATGCTGGTTTTATCAAGGAAGAAGAACGAAAGCATTGTCATCAACGACAATGTCGTAGTGACTGTGGTTGAGGTCAGAGGGGACAAAGTCAGGATCGGAATTGAAGCGCCACGCGATGTGACCGTCCATCGCCAGGAAGTGCTGGAGGCAATTCTGGGCGAAAAACTGAAGTTGGCTTCAGATCGTTCCGAAGAATCCTGCGACTCAACGGCTTACTGATTTGATTTGCCGGAAGGTAGTTCGCTATCTTTCCGCTTTGAACAGGTCGTTCACTCGGCCCCATCGTCTAGTTAGGTCTAGGACATCGGATTTTCATTCCGGTAACAGGGGTTCAAATCCCCTTGGGGTCAGTCAGGAAAGCCCACCGAAGCTTCGGTGGGCTTTTTTCGTTGGCATTTCTACGACGAGGGCCTTTCGAAGACTGATCGAGGTTCCTGCCCAGCCCTGTAGTTTTGGGCCGGAACCGTATCCGTGACTGTTGTGCCTGCCTATTTGCTGTTCACACCGACTGAACCTCTTATCCGGCGATCCGACCGTTATTTCGGAACTACTCCGCAGGAGATGAAGCTCGCCTTGACCACAACCTTTTTCCTCTTCGGGAATCAACTAAACTGAAGGCTATCCTGAGGATCGTGTTGATTTAAGAAACACCAGGAAGCCACCCAATCAATGGCCCTGCTTTGATTTCAAGGTCTGGAAGGCGCGGGACAGACATCATGGACAATAAAGAAAAACTCAGTCCCGAGGATGCCCCGTTTGCCTTTGGAAAGAACTGGGGACAGTTTCTGAAAACTCTGAATGAGCAACGCATTCAAGTCGCCGAAGATTCGTTGCTGCGTCTGACCAACCGAAGCCATCTGAAGGGCTGTCATTTTCTGGATGCCGGGAGCGGGAGTGGATTATTCAGCCTCGCTGCTTTTCGCCTTGGGGCAAACGTAACTTCATTTGATGTCGATTCTGATTCAGTGGCATGCACTCAGGAACTGAAACGTCGGTACGGGGCGGCCGGCGAAACTGAATGGCGAATCCTGCACGGCTCCCTGCTTGACAAGGAATTCCTGAACACGCTTGGTGAGTTCGATGTTGCTTACTGCTGGGGCGTTGCTCACCACACTGGCCACATGTGGAGTGCGATTGAAAATCTGACAACTCGGTTGAAGTCGGGAGGAACGTTTGTTTTGGCCATCTATAACGACCAGCTGTACGTGTCCCGTGCATGGCGAGCGATCAAGCGCATTTACAACCGCCTCCCTGCTGCGCTGCGTCCACTGTATGTTCTGGCCATCGGTGCCGCTGAGTTCAGCAAACGATTCATGGTAACCATGGTGGCTTGTTTACTGCGATTGGTCACACTGCGAAACCCGATGGTACCGATGCTTAACTGGGCCAGAGAATCTCAATCCCGAGGGATGCATGGATGGTATGATTTGATCGATTGGGTCGGAGGATGGCCATTTGAGGTTGCACGACCAGAGGAAGTTTTCCGTTTCGTTCGTGATCGCGGCTTCCTGCTTGAGGAGCTATCCACATCAACAGGGCACGGTTGCAACGAATTCGCATTCGTGCGTGTTGATGCATCAGCGGTCAAATCGCCTCAGCGTGGCCAGACTCTTCAACGCTAAGAGTTGCCAATGCTCTGGTAGCGTGTTCGGTGAGGCATGAAAACGAAACACAGAGGGCAGTGGCTCAGTCTCAGGTGATCCCTGCTGTAGTATGCTGGGCCGTAGACCATTCTTTGAAGAGCACCGATCTTGTTGTTGATGCCTTCGAGTCGGCCAGTGGAGATGATGGGAAGGTCGTACCAGTCCAGGATGCCGGTTCTGGGCCCTTCGAGGGTGTTGGCCATTGTCTGCAGGACCTTTATTCCTGACGATCGAGCACGGCCACACCAGTCGGCAAGGAACACACCAGCGGCCAGTTTGTTGGATTGTTGCCAGATCTGACCGAGGTCCTCCTTGAGATAGCAGGCGATCATCAGCGATTGATTCAGCCCCAGCACTGACACCAGCGCCCGATGACGCCTTCAGAACATCGCAGCGAAACAACTCGTTTTTCAAACAGGCGTGGGGAGTATGCGTTGATATATTGGCCAGCCAACTTCTTTCCGCGATCACTTTTAGGCTGGCGGGCGATTCCCTTTCAAACGGTCGGCAGCTCTTGCCATGTCTGCCGGACCACCGTTTCTCCCTGATATCTGCAAGTATTTTTCCTGAAATACCTTAAGTCAATTCTTTTCATCAACGAAGCCGGCGTGCATTGTCAGGACGAGAGGTCCTGCCGGGGCGGGCAGGGTGATCAGGAAGCGTTCTGAAATTTAAAAAAGGAAAGAAAATTTGATCTGAATTTCTTTTCCCCAGCCAAAGGCCGTGAATTTCGAACAAAAATTCCTATCCTCGCGCCACACTGTGGACGGAATTCTGCAGATGAGGTTTGCTTAAAATACCTGTTCTTTCACCATCCCGGCTGCTAAGACGCGTGTGAAGTTTCTGAGTCCGCGAACTCCCAACAGCCCGAGGAAAGCAGCATTCAAAGTTATTGTTCAGGAAAGTGAATTACGCCGCTGGGCCAGCATGCGATACACCTGTGTCAGAACTCTAACGAGGGAATTTGACACTGGACGCACGTGCGGAGGAATTGTTTCGGCCCGCAGAGTTCCCCGATGAAAGAGATTCACAGAGTTCAGCTGAGAGCGGGGTACTGCAGTAGCCGATCGTCGCGACGGAAAGTCGGGCGGTCCTGAAATATGGCGGAATTCAAGATGTAGTTTTAAGCCTGTTTGTCAGCATCCTGTTTGATCCTTGAGGAAAGTGTTCTGTATGAAGCTTCGAATCCGATTATCCCATGTCGTAATCGCCGCAGCCATCGCCGGGCTCCTGGGAATTTTCGGCGCCGCGCAGCAATTGGCAGCACAGCAGGCAGCCAAAGCCCCTCAGGCAGAAAAACCGGCCCCAACTGCTGCAGGCGGGGCCACGGCTCCCGCTGTGGAACCTCCAGAACAGGGGACTGTTGCTCAAGACGCTGTGCCGGAACTGACACCACTGCAGAGGGAGATTCTGCAAGCCACCGATAATCTGGTGGCTGCCTTCAATGAAGGCAGCGTTGCGAGGCTGCAGGAGTCGTTCCTGCCCGATGGCGAACTGATTGACGAGAAGGGCAATCTGCACGTCGGACAGGAAGAGCTCAACGCCCTGGCAAAAACCTATTTCGAGAAGTTTCCCGGAGCGCAGACTCAGGCCACGGTGGAATCCATCCGTCAGGTCGGCGATCTCGTGCTTGCCGACGGCAGCCGAATTATATCGACGAAGGATGGGGAGAGCTTTTCGTCACTGCGTTTTGCTGCGATCTGGAAGAAAACCGACAAAGGTTACCGCCTCGCATCTTTTCGTGACTTCAGCGAAGCGCAGCCGCTGACTCCGCATGAAGCACTGGATTCGATTCAATGGATTCTGGGCGAATGGATCAATGAAGGCAACGACGCCAAAGTCGAATTGGCCTTCCGCTGGTCCGACGATGAGAACTTTATTCTGGGTGACATTTCTATCCGTCGTGACGACGCCGTCGTTGCCAGAAGTACTCAGCGAATCGCATATGATGCATCGAAAGGTGCCCTAAGATCCTGGACCTTCGATTCCGATGGTGGTTTCGGGCAAAGTGAATGGGAACCCGGGGAGATTGGCTGGGTCCTCCAGTCCTCCGCCGTTAGCCCGGATGGTTCCACGGGAACAGCCACGATGAGTATCATCCCGATCGACCAGAATCGATTTATGATTCGCGTCACAAATCGAGTGTCCGAAGGACAGGAAGAGAGCGACTATGAGTACAACGTCGTAAAGAAGCCGCCGATCCCGAAAAAGTGAAGCAATGAACTCACCGCATACTGACTCCACGGCGGAGTCACCCGAAGGGAATCAGATTTACGGACGACTGCTCTGGCGGCGCCTTTCCAGCAATTTCTCTGCACCATCCTGACTCCGGTTGAGGATCACGAGGATTACATGACAAACAGAAATCGGATGATAAAGATTGTACTGCTGGCGGCATTCGTGATGATGACCGATTGCCTTGCCACTTCTGTAATACTGGCCCAGCGAGGTGGCGGACGCGGGCTTTCCCGGGGTGGAAATGGTGGCGGAATCAGTGGTGGCTCTCGACCGTCCCTTGGCAGCGTTGGCGGCAACGGAGCGAGACCAGCCGGAGGAAAAGGCAGTCTAAACCTGCCGCATGGCAATAGTGGAAGAGTGCCCTCGCTGCCTTCGGGTAACCGGATTCCATCGAGCCGACCTTCGTGGGGCAATGCCTCTGCGGCGGCCCTGCCTGCATCTCGACCGAACACGGCAAATAAAGGAAACAATCTGGCCGTCACCACTCCTTCGAAGCGTCCCGCACATTCGAACTTGCCCTCGCTCGGGAATCGCCCGAACTTTCCAATCGCTAATGCAAACATGGGAACGAATCGCCCTTCATTAGGTGGTCTTGGCGGTGCAACTACGCGGCCGAACAGTACCGGTAATCGGCCGCAAGTCGGCAAAACGCCAGCAATGAGTACTCGCCCAGCGCCGGGAACTTCCGCTACCAGACCATCTCTGCCCTCACAGGGAACCCGTCCCAATCTGCAACTGCCGGGTTCGCTGAATCCCGCAACAAGGCCGTCGCTCCTGCCAGGCAGTGAAAACGCTCTGGGCGGCATCGCAACCAACATGCGCCCGGGACTTGGTGGAAATACAAATCGTCCCAGCCTTGGGGGAGCGAATCGTCCCTCGACTTTGCCGGGAAATATTGGAAGCAATCTGCCTGCCACCAAGCCGGCACCACTTCCAGGCGCTGGCGGAAACCGTCCGGGCAGCGGCGGAAACAATGCTGTCAACACACTGCCGGGAAACATTGGTAACCGGCCTGGCATTGGTGGCGGTAACGGTGGCGTCACCACACGGCCGGGAAACATCAGTAATCGACCCGGCATTGGCGGTGGTATCGGTGGCGTAACGACACTGCCGGGAAACATCAATAACCGACCCGGCATTGGCGGCAACGGCATTGGCGGCAACGGCAACTGGGGCAACGGCAACTGGGGCAACGGCAACTGGGGCAACGGCAACTGGGGCAACGGCAATTGGGGCAACGGCAATTGGGGCAACGGCAACAATGTTTTCGTCAACAACAACAATAATTACTATAACAATGTCAGCCTTAATCGTCCGGCATGGGACCGACCAGGCTACGGCTGGAGCAACGGCAACAACTGGCACTCAAACTGGCATAACTATGCCATAAATTCTCATTACGATGGATGGTATAATGGCTGCTGGAGTGGATACTGGAACAGCAGCTGGTATGCCCCTCTGGCATGGGGCGCGGCAGGCTGGGGTCTGGGTACGTTTACGGCGGGATACTCAGGAAACTATTCGTATTATAATCCGTATTATATCCCGGTCACGACGTCCGTAATCACGGCAGATTTGACGGCGCCTTACAATTACTCACAGCCGGTGGTGATCAACAATTACGTTGACAATTCCGGAACCGGTGATGGATCGACGCCAGCAGATTCTTCTGTTGCATCGACTGGGTCGTCATCGCCTCCCGCGGCATCTCCGACTGCAGCTCAGCAGGAAGCGATCGCCAGCTTCGATCAGGGGCTTGAAGCATTCCGCAGCGGAGATTTCCAGAAAGCTCTCGGATTGTTTGACGATGCGGTCAGTAAGACCCCGGGCGATCCTGTGATCCACGAAGTTCGGGCATTGACCCTGTTCGCTCTCGGAAAATACAACGAAGCGGCCGCGGCTTTGAATTCGCTTCTGGCTTCAGCCCCGGGGATGGACTGGACCACCGTGAGCTCACTGTACGCTGACACAGACACCTACACAGGGCAGCTGCGGAATCTGGAGACATACTGTTCGGAGCATCCGATAGATGCACCTTCACACTTCGTGTTGGCCTACCACTACCTGGTAATTGGATCGAAAGATGACGCAGTTCAGTCGCTCGAGATTGTTGTTGCCAATCAGCCTAAAGACGTTACTGCGGCTCGCATGCTGGACGCACTGAAGCCGAAGCCTGTTCCGGACGCACCGAAGGCAGCTTCGACCGAAGGCCAGGGTTCGGATCAGACCGCGGCGGTGGCTCAGCCAGCAACGCCCCAGGAAGCGCAGCCGGAGACTGACCTTGTTGGAGAATGGCTGGCTAAAAAGGACAATTCCACCATTGAGCTGAGCATCACTGCTGAATCACGGTTCAAGTGGTTGGGGAAGGACGAAGACAAGGTTTCGGCGCAGCTCGAAGGTGATCTTCAAACGACCGCAGAGGCCATCGTGTTTGATGCTGCCAGTCAGGGATCACTGGGTGGCAGCGTCGTTTCCAAAGGCATTGATCAGTGGCTGCTGATTCCACCGGGCGCCAAGGAAGAAAAAGACGGCATCCTTTTCAATCGTTTGAAAAAATAAGCCGGTCGCGATCTGCACGGGGGCTGCAGTTTCGACTGGTAAATTTCTGCAGCAGAATCTTTGGGTTGTTGTTTTCGTTTGGGTTGTTGTTCCGGTGTTGAAAACTTCCTGAAGAACGTCCCTCAGATTCTGAAGGACACCTCGTATCCGTCCTTCTTCAGCTGATGTCGCACTTACTTGCGCTTTGGCTTTTTCCAGAGCTTCACCGAATCTCCGCCTGATAGATCATCCCCGGGTCAGCGAGGAATAGCAGTAGTACATTGCAAAATTCTCGAGTGCCTGGCGTAGGGCATTCAAACGCTACGAGCATTCGCAAGCCGTTGATAAAAAATTCTTTTCAACGTTTCAGGTACAGCGGAAAAGCGGTGAATAACTTGAAGTTGTTTGTGGTATCGCAATGTTGCTTTGGAGGGTCGATGAACACCGCGTCTGTCGTCAACTGATTACATCGCGAGTTCGCATCGAGATGATAACTGCTGCCGTGTATCTCTGGTAATAGCGTTGGCCCAGATCCTCCGAGGGCTGCAGCGTCAGCGGCTGTTGATTTCGAAGACGCAGCAGTGACTGAAATTTCAGGGCGGCCCGACCGGTTGCATAATCAACCAGGTTCCGCATTTACAGAGGATGCGGTCGGCAGCTGACCAGCTCCGGCTCCGGAGAGTCGCGGACGCCCCGCGGCGCCGTCTTCAGTAGCCGCGATGTGGGCAGCAGCTGACTCGATACCCCAGTTCCGACGCAACCTGCAGATCCAGCAGTTCGAGCTTCTGAACTCCCAGCCGCAAGACCTGATCGAGGGTGACTCGTGTTCCAAATGCCAGCGGAGTCAAAACCGCCACTTTTTTGAGCTGCATCCGTGCCGTCGACGTCCATTGTCGGGTCCACTTCTGCAAAACCCCGAGCCTGTGCCTGAGCAAGGATCGCCTCATAAGGTTGCCGGTCATCCAGCATCCGTGACAGGATGATATTGCCTGTACCGTTCAGAATCGCCTCAATGGACAGAATTCGATTGCCGGTGAGAGCCTGAGTCATCGCTGCAACAACCGGAATACCGTCACCCAATGCCGCTTCAAAGCAGATCGTGCAGCCATTTTTCTGTGCAAGATCGAAGAGCTCAGCTCCATGAGCATGCAGCAGCGCTTTGATGGCGGTAATCACATCTTTATCGGGTTACCGACATTCAGTGGCTTGGAAAACAAAGGGGGCAGGAACCAATAGTGCGGAGCATCCTTTGGGCCATTTGGCGATTGGTTCCTGACCACTTTTCAAAGCTTTGACAGAGCACTGGATACGCCCAATGCTTCGTGGAATCGCGGCAGGAGACTCTCTCCGTTGTGTTACTGAGCGCCACCTGAAGTCGCGTCTCTCCACTTGTGTCGCACTGGTCAAAAATACGATCAGGACATTACCGTGGCCGAGGCATCACCATACGATCGCGGAAACAAGTGCGAACTGTTCACAGCAATCTCTTCACAAGTTCGATCAATCCCCAACCCGTCAGCATCCCAAGAAAATACGTCCCCAGAATCAGAACAATCTTCGAAACTGAGGCGGTCCAAACGATAAACGTGACCTCAACAGACGCTAAATTCTGAATGGCGAATACCCCAACCACGATAAGACACAACACACCGACCGCACCAGTCACGTAATTCATTGCTTCACCTCAACGCAAACTTACCAAATGGAACTGACGCATGTCAGTTGAGAGTTTTTACGATTAATGCCGAATCGCCGTTCATTTCCTTCATGATCCGATAAAGCCCACAAACAACGCGACAAATCCCAGTTCGACCTTCCAGGCAGGCAGATCATAAATCCAGTACAGCATGAGGTCGTTTTCCAATCATTACATGTTGAACTTTGAAACCGTTGCGACTCAGGACGAGACGCCGCACGGCCAGTCTTCAGAACTTTGCGTGCCATCTCGAGAACGCCCGTTGAGTGGAAAGTCAGAAAGTCCAGAACGCCTCAAAGAGTCTTTTTGTCGA
This sequence comes from Planctomycetales bacterium, assembly GCA_026400835.1. Classification (GTDB taxonomy): domain Bacteria; phylum Planctomycetota; class Planctomycetia; order Planctomycetales; family Planctomycetaceae; genus SXXK01. The sequence continues at coordinate 64,272 of JAPLOA010000078.1, forward strand.
TCTGCCGCGGAACACTCATGGGTTTGACCCAGCTGATATTTTATGAGCATCCGCTGACGATTTCCTGCTGGATGACTGAGCTTTATGTAGAAATGTACTTGTATTGAGTATTTTTATGCATGCAGTTGGTTGAACGCTTCTACAACTCCTGGCCTGCGATTGAACATCGCGGCCGTCTGGATTCATTGACCAAACCGATGTGGTAAAACGAATGAGCGGAGCCAAACCGCCTATGCTCCGGCAAGTATTCTGTTTCCTCTCAGAAGGTTACTCAAATGTGGCAGATGTCATCGTGGTATGACTCCCTGCATTAATCAGCGTAAGTACTTTCGCGATGACTTCTATCGGTGTCGGTCGAGAGCAGGTGGAAAACCTCCATGCCGCAATGTCAGCCTTCGAGCATTTGAGATTGAACACCTCATTTCCTCCATGTTCGAACAGAGCGAGGCAGAGCACGAGTCATCTGCAAATGCTCCGTTGGAGGCTATCCGCAGTTCCTGGCATGAACTCAACATGCGAACCCAGACAAATCTGCTGGCGACGATCATCAAAGAAGTGATCTTCGATCCGGATGCAGGGTCGATTGTCGTCACGCTCGTGGACGATGCGGCTGAGAGAATCATGACCGCGAAATCCGACGGCTCGCCGACGCGATAGACATGTGCTCCTCAGCTTCGCCGCAGGTGCTACCGGATTCGTCAGAGGTTCTCGTCAGTGAATAGTCGAGCCGCGTGATGAACGGCGACAATCAAGACGATGTCGTTCTCGTGACGATAGATCACGCGATATGCTCCCTGGAAGATTTGTCGATACCGCTGACAATCGTCTTCCGGCAGCCACGATCCTGATTCCGGCTGTGAAGAGAGAGCCTCAACTCGCATCATAAATCGCGATGCAAATCGCTTCGCTCTGACGGCTGAATCGCGACTGATGTAATCGACGAGTGCCTCAAGATCATCAAGAGCACGAGGCGCCCAGACTATTGCAGCCACTGGCTCAGTCTCTGTTTAGCCATTTCATGAGAGACTCCCTCACCGCGAGCCAACTGCTTCTCGGCCTGCTCGATCTTATCGAGGAGATGCAGCCGCTCAATCAGAGCGTCGACGTCGACGGTCTCAGGCAGGTTAGAAACGACCTGCTCAATTTGACTCTTCTTCATACGGAATGACCTTTTCGAAAAACGTGACCGCTGTCTTTTCAACGATACCAATTACGTGGAACGGCGTCGACCAGATTTCCGTGAATACGTAGGCTCCAGTCACGTGGCATAACCTCGCGGTCGCATAACCCCAAAACGCGATTTGGAAAATCCGAAACTGCTTAGTGAAGCCAGTGGGGGTCATAACCCGAGCCGGGGGTGTCTCTGTTTTCGAGAGACAAAACGCGATCTCAGGGACCGAGACGTTCCGAGAGGCCCGCTTTGGCGTGTCTCTGTTTTAGGCAAGAGGCACGGGACCGAGTTCGGGGCTGATCGCAAGTTGTTGCGGGAAAGCGGGATAGGGCGACGCTTTTGCCGGGGCTCAAAGTTGAGCGCAAAAAAAAACCCGGGGTCGAAATTGTTTCGACACCGGGGTTTAGCAGACATCGTGTTTTCGATGGTCTGCGATCGCTATTTGATGGGTGTTAAGTCGCACAGGCTCTTGCCCCATGCGAGGGACGCGGCATCTTATCGGCAGACTTCGGGATTGCCAGTCACTTTTTCTCCAGATTCTCGACTTCCTGATGCGAAGATTCCTCAGACCGAATGAACTCCAACAGGACCGGACGATGGTCAGATCCGATGTCCTCCAGCACTTTTCGACCTGAACAGACAAGCGTCCCACTGCAAAAACCATGGTCCAGGACCAGTCCCAATGGCAACCTGGGCCAGCGATACCAAGTCGGTCTTAGCGACGCCATTCGATCGCCATGAACACAGTCTTCCATTTCCGAATCCCTGAGGAACTTTCGATACCACGGTGACCACGGCGTCAAATTGAGATCGCCAACAACCACTGTACTGGCCTCTTCTGTGTTCTCGCTTCCCTTCCGGATTCTTTCCGCCAGCAATTCCAAATGCCGATTGCGGGCCTGAAAGTATCGCGAGTTGATTGGAGGAATCGGATGCGTTGCAAACAGCCGAACCACTTGCCCCTCCCAGCTGACCTTTGCTGAGATCGACGAAACCAGTGGAACTGTCAGACTAAAAATCGTCTCATCCTGAAGAGGCATCTTCGACCAGAGGCCGATTCCGAAGTTCCCGATGTCACTGGGCTGTGTGATTCGATAAGGATAGAGATCACCCAGTTCTTCGATGAAGCAAGATTCAAGCGCTGTCCCCAGTTCCAGAACGGCAATCACATCCGGGTCCGCAGTCTTCAAAACCGCAAGGACCTTGTCATGTTGCGAATTCTGCGTAAGGACATTCACAGTGCAGATCTTCAACGGACGGACACCAATCGGCTTTTGAGGAGTAAACATATACGGCGTGATCCATGAACAGTGCCAGATCAAAGCCAATACTACGCAGACCGTAAGCCGTTTCTGCCGTACGCAAACAACACAAACAAGTGAGAAGATCAGCCCAATGATCAATTGAACTCGCAGATTGGCGATCAAATCGGCCAGCCACCAATAACTAGCCAATACGCTGAGGGCTGTCGCAGCCAGACACAGCGTCGCCATTAATCGAATGACGCTAACAGCGATCGTACTCGGCCGACCATCCGCGCTTTGCCAGGCTGCTATCTCTCCGGCCCCATCGACAGTCGCCTGTTCTGACACGGTCTGGCTTTCACCTCACGGATTCTTCGTTGGACTCGCCTGTTCCGCAGCAAAAACACCAATGCTCTGCTCGGTCAGCATGCCATCCTTTGTGAGATCCAGAAACATGACGTCGACGCCTACCGTTTTGGCAAGTTCAATGCCTTTTTCCGGACCAAGCACCATCATCGCGGTGGCGAGCCCATCGGCTGTCATGCACGATTCATGAATGACGGAAACGCTGGCCGGAGGATGCTCGACTGGTCGACCTGTTTTGGGGTTCAAAACATGCGAGTACTTCTTACCACCGGCCATAAAGAAGCTGCGATAGTCGCCCGAAGTCGCGATCGACTGATTGGTAAGTTCCACCACTTTATGCAGACCACCCAGCGGAGACTCTATACCCAATCGCCACGCGTCGCCGCTGGCTTTGACTTCACCAGCTCGATTTTCACCGCCCACGTCGACAACATAAGATTTCAGTTGATAAGATCGCAGAATATCACACACTTCATCGGCGGCGTAACCAGGGGCCAGAGCAGAAAAGCTGACCTGAATCTCGGGTATGTCTTTTCGAATGGCCGGTGGATCCTGACGCACTTCGACATGCTGCATACCGACGAACTTCAGAGCCGCCTCAATTTCTTTTTCCGTCGGCAGCTTTCGTCGTTTGTTTTTCCCGAACCCCCACAGATCCACCAGAGGCGAAACCGTAACGTCCATTGCTCCCTGAGTCACCGTATGCAGTCGTTTCGCTTCCCGTGCGACAACCGCGAAGTCAGCCCCCACCTCAAACCATTCCGTGGACTTTGATTGATTGAATTTTGAGATCTGTGATGACTCATCCCACGTCGACATCTGCCGATTGATCTCGGCAAATTTTTCTTCAATCTCTTTCTGCAATCGCTCCCCATCAGCGCTGCCTGGTGAATCAATGACGATGGCATAATACGACCCCATCGTCTTGCCCCTGATTTTCAGAGGTTCCTCCGCATGAAGAACTGACGAAGAAACGCAGGCCAGTAAAACGATCGCCATCGGGATTGTTGTTTTCATTTTGGTCTCCTGTACCGGGACGATACGGCGAATCCTCCACTTAATCAACGGGCGAGTCTCTGCAGATTGACGGAGCGCATAGGTTCGGAGCAAAAGATCTGGTTATGATGTTGCCAGCGATCCCTTCCAATCGAAAATGAATCCATGGCGAAGACTCACGCAAACGACAGGATATCGACTGATGCGGAGAACCCGTATCTGCCTCCCGCGACGCCGACTGCGAGATTCAGGGGCTCCGACAAGCATTCGCGAGACTGGATCACAATCATCTCCGCCAACGTGGCTCTGATTCCCATTTACCTGCTGGTGCTGGTTGCGTCTGTGATTGAACTGGCTGGAATCAAGGATATCACATCTCGGGGTGCCGTTGATTACTGGAGGCACGCGATTGCCTCATTAACGTCTCTTGGCATTTGTGGAGCGACGGTGCATCTCGCCCGTAGACGCAGTCGACTCGCAAAGTACTCTCTAATCGCTTCCCTGTTGTTCCTGGTGATCATGATTTACCCAGGACTCAACGTAGTCTGGAATGCGATCGCTCGCCTGATTGACTGATCGCACCTGGAGTGTGCTCACAGTTATCTCGATAAGCGGCAGTCCACTCGCGCGGCTACACGTCTGTATGAGGAGCGGCTCTCACGGCCAATGAGACACCCCGCACAATCCCCGAAATCGTCACACCTTTACTCGAGTCAGGCAAGCAGGGAAGACTGGCCGATGCTGCCGGTGGAAACTGGCTGTTCGCTGGCCGACTGGTCGATCATCACCGTGGATTCTGTGTCCGCTGCTGCGCGTTGTTACGGTGTTTATTTAACCCGACGCGGCAGGCCGGATGCAGTTCTGCAGAGACCTCGGCAGAGTTCTCCGATCAGGCAGGGTGCATGCATGGTAAAAGTCGCTCTCAATAACGCCTCAGGTGAAGAGTCGGCGGAGTCTAAACCACGCCCCACCAAAGCCCCTCGAAAATCACATTGGCTGATGAAGCTTATGTTTCTCATCGCTGTGGCTGTCGCGGCCGCGCCGAGCGTGATTTCAATGAGTGGCCAGGGACCAACGATTCTCAAAAAGTTGCAGCCAAAGCTCGGCCACGCCGTTTCCTTTCAGAAGCTTCAGGTCCATTGGTGGACGCCGGTCGAAATCATTGGTCTCAGCATTCGTGATCTCAGCAGCGTGTCAATAGATCAATCCGCCGCTGATGCGCCATTACTGTGTGAGATCGAAAAAACAACAACCACTGAGCCGCTGTGGCGCATCGTTCTGAATGCAGGCCGCGGGACAGGTGTCGTACTTAAGTCTCCCCATGTTCACCTGATCGCCGATGATAACGGCACGAATATTGACCGCACTCTGACGGAACTCTTCGGGGAGTCAGATGCTGCCAAAACGACAAAGCGATTTCCGTTTCGAATCACAATTGAAGACGGCACGGTGGAGCTAAAGTCCGGCTCCAATCTGCTGAACGCCGATCCGACACTGACAGCAACGGACTCTGCTGAATCTTCGCCGGAAATTGCTGCTCTCGTTTCTTCCATCAACGGCTACTTTTCCACGATGGACACGGAACGCTGGTTGCCCGAAATGAAGGTCACGGCGGAGATCAATCGCCAGTCCGATGACGCGGTGGCAAAACGTGGCACAAATGGTGATAACACGACTCCCCGCCCGACTCGACTTGCAGCCGGGCTGGATGACGTGGTCAGTGACTTTCCAGAAGTGCCGCTGGATGGACTTGCCGGTACCGATGATTCCGGCGATGCGACCGGCGCAAGAATTCAGATCCATCTCAAACCGCGTGCCGATGAAAAAGGTCGTCAGACCATTCAGATTGGCGCGCGAGATGTCGACCTTCGCCTCGTTCAGCCATTTCTTTCGATGCTGAATCTGGACGCATCCTGCAGTGGAGTTATCTCGGGGGGCATTGATGCACGACTCGCCGGAGCGAACTTGTCCGAAGGAATCGTGGGACGAATCCTGCTGCACGGAGAGACAATTCGGATTCGCCAGCAAGCATGGGCCACCAACGAGTGGCTTCACCTCGGAACCGTCAACGCAGGTGGCGCTTTGGCGATGGCGGAAGATGGGATTCTGATCCAGGACCTGAATTTCAAGTCGGATATTCTGGAACTCGACGGTTCCGGTGAATTGCGTCACAATGTCCCTGAGAGTGAACAGAATTCGTCGTCGCAACAGGTCGAGGTGAAGGGATCCGTCGACATAGCAAAGCTGACCTCGTCGCTTCGAGAAACCCTGGCAATCCATCAGGACGTGCAGATTCAAAGTGGCCGCGTGACCTTTGGCCTGAAGGCGTCAGCAAAGCCCGGCGAAGAAATCGCGTTGAACGCAACCGATAATGATTCATTGATTCGTCCGGTGAGCTTAACCCGGAGTGAAGCTCAACCGGGCCAATGGCAACTTGTCGTCAAAACGGAGGATCTTGCGGCAATCAAAGCAGGGCAGCTGCTCAGAGTCGATTCCAGTTTGCGAGTCGATGCGGTGGGTTCCTTCGTAGAAAGCCTTCCGGAACTTTTACGGGCACGAGTGACCGCGGGCTTTGGTACAATCGACCTCGCTCCGGATAAGTCGGCATGGAGGGTTTCCGGCAATGTTCAGCCAGCAGCACTGTGGCAACAGTTACAACAGTTTGCCGACATTCCTCAACCCGGACTTCAAGGAGACGTGAGCTTTCAGTCGCGTGTCGCGATGTTGGGTGAAACGATTCAGTTAACCGACCTGCAATTGAACTCTTCGGACGTGAAAGCGAGCAGTTCAGAATTGGAGATTACTCCTTCAAACCCCGTCACTGCAATGCTGGACGGGACTGTTCATGTCGAAGGGACCGGAGCCGCGTTGAAGACTCTGCTGGCTCCATGGCATGATGCTTCGTGGCTTTCAGACCGAGCGAATATCGTCAGTGATTTAACGGCTACTCCGACGCGAGAGATCGACCTGGCGGTTCGGATCACACCGGAGAACGTCGCCAATTTGCAGCGTACAAATGTCCTGAGTGTTTCTCGCCCTCAACCGCGATCTTCAGCGGTCTCTCATTCCTCGCAAGCTGAATCATCGTTCGCGATTGACGAAGCCGACGTTCAGATTTCCATGTTAGCGAAGAATGCCGGACAACAATTTGATATCCGGAAAGGATCCATCAAGCTGCCCGGATTGCTGACATTAATTCAGGGGACGGTATCCGTTCCTGATGAAGATCTGATTCTTGATTTAACGGCCGACACAACATATGACCTCGACATCCTCAGCCGTCGCTTACTGACGCCGGATTCGGGAATCAGCATTTCCGGACAGGGCAAAGATGTCTTCCGACTAACGGGTTCTCCTACCGCGATCAGCGGAGTCTCGCAGCGAACTGTTTCCGCTTCAGGCAGTTCTGCACCGATGTTGAAGGGATCCGGAAATGTGGCCTGGGCATCTGCCAACGTGTGGGGACTGCAGATCGGTGAAGCCAACGTACAGGCTTCACTGGAGAACATTCTTCTGCGTAGCACACCAATTCAATGTTCGGTCAACGGCGGACAGCTGAACATTATGCCGCAGTACGATCTCGCTGGATCGCTGTTGCAGCTGGGAACTGGCAGCCGAGTTCAGAATTTGCAACTCACGCCGGAACTCTGTCGCACCTGGCTGGGCTATGTGGCTCCTATGCTGGCCGACACTGCGGAAGTGAACGGCACAGTGTCGGTTCGAGTCGAACGTTTTCTGTGGGACTTCAATGCTCCGGAGAATTCGGACGTGCAGGCTCAGCTGACGATTCATCAGGCGGAAGCTTCTCCGGGGAATTCACTCTCAACGCTGCTCGAAGTCGTTGACCTGCTGCGTCGGTCCGGTGATGCAAGCCCGGGCCTGACTCAGCGATCACTGGTGCTTCCGGAACAAACCATCCCCGTGCAGGTTCGTCAGGGCTATGTCACTCACGATGAACTTGTGATGGATCTCAATGGATATCGCATGCGAACTTCCGGGGCGGTTGGTTTAAACAAGCAACTGCAGATGACAATTGATGTACCGCTGGAAAAATCCACAGCCGACGGTGCCGGACGAAGCATCAAAGTTCCACTGCGAGGTACCATCTCTTTACCTCAGCCTGACACCGGAGCCCTGCTGCAGAACCTGGGGACTCAGAAAATTCAGGAGAAACTTGACGATCAGGTCGACAAAACTTTGAACAAACAGTTAAACAAACTGTTCGACAAATTTTAGGTTCGTCGAGCTTCTCGGACGCGTGATCCCATCCAGAATGTCATCTCGGAACAATCTTCCGGGAAGCTGCTCAGCATCAGGCGAGCAAGTCGGCGATCATCGTCCTGAACGACCGACGAGAGTCCATTCTTTTCCTGGAAGCTGTGACGCATCCCGGAGAGAATCAACACCCACGCACGGCTGCGGTGATCAAGTGGGCTCTGCTGGGCCCGGTCATTCAGAAGTTCGCGAGCGGTCTCTTCATGGAATGCATACTGCCAAAGGTCGTATTGACCCATCAGTGGACAACACAGCAGGTCTGTCCAGCGTTCTGTTGCCTTCCGGGTTTTATCAATGGCGATGAGGTCTGTTTGGGAAAGCCGATCATTCGACAGAACAACGCTCAGAGCTTTATGGCGAATTGACAGGTGCCCCAGAAACACGTTGTGAGCCACTGGCTTGATTCGATCAACTCCCTGATAGCTATCTCGAGCCATCAGCAGAATCGTCCAGACCCGGGCGACCATTTCGTTGATCAGGATCTGCTCCGCGATTGTCCGAGTCGCGGGACGAGCCGGCATGAGTCCAATCAGATGCAACGGATCACGAATCCCGAGCCCGTTCTCCAGATCGGTTAAGTCCTTCATCCACCGGTTGAATCGATTTCGGCTGAGGATGTAGTAGTCACCGATCGTCTGAGATGGAATTTCTTCATCTCGTTCAATGAAGAGTTGTCCGTGAGCAGCCATGAGTGCTGCGATTTCAGTGAGATAAGCCAGCTTCACAAATCACCAGTGGATGTTGAAGGTAAGAATCTCTGCGGCCATGAATTTGATGAGAATCCAATTCCGCAAAAATAATGCCTTCCTTCCGTGCACTGCTCTTTTATGAGCTATGAAGCGCAAACATCATGGTTTCCCCCGTGTTTTCGACTGTTCCCGCAGAATGAATCCCAGTGATACTTCGCGATTGCCATCCGGACCGCTGTTGTTCCACATCGTTCGTGGTCAACATATGATGCCGAATCTCATCAGAAGCTGCCAGGACTGAGTCCATGTATCCAAAGGAAAGTTCTGACTCGTCCAATTGTTCCGGATCGTTGTTGCAGGCAAACAGCTACGCAGGCTTGGGGGCCAGTCGAGTGATTCTGACATTGCGATCATGATGGGCCGTGGCGACCTGCAGCCCGTCAACATGCAGATCCATATCTCGCGCGATGTTGGGCAACTGGAAGCGATGATAGTCTTTTTCAGCATCGATCTTCCAGAACAGCAACCATCCGCCACTGCTGCCGCCGGAGACTCCCATCAGCGTCCCATCGCTCAACCATTCCAAACGCCAGACAACGCCCCCGGTGATCCCTTCGGCAATCTGCTGACGTTCAATCGTACCAGTTTCCAGATTGAACAGCAGGATCAAAGGCTCATGAACCGCCCCCAGCGGATTGCTGGCTTTATGTAAACCGCCAGCCGCGATGTACTTTCCATCAGCATTTACGGCCAAAGATCTCACTCCGCCGAAGTCCACGCCCTGGCCACCGTTATAAGAATACAATCCTGCCGCATCCAGCTTTTTGAGTTCGGTCCCAGCCGCCGCATCCCACTGCCGCACGGAGCCACCCAGATCTCCGGAAAACAACGTTTTCCCATCCGGATGAAACGTCACGGAATAGACCTGCTTTTCATGACCTGATAGCTCTTTGACCAGCGTCCCATCCGCCATGTTCCAGAGGCGAACGATGTTGTCGTTTCCTCCGCTGGCCAGCAGAGTTCCATCAGGGCTCACAGCCAATGATCGCACCCAATGTCGACCATGTCCCGGAATACTGCGAATCGGCTGCGGTGCATCTTCTGTTGCCGGCCACCACGTTAACCTGCCATCACAGCCGCCGCTGACGATAACTTTGCCATCGTTGGAGAATGCAAACGCTGCAACCCAGGTAGTATGTCCGCCAGACAGCACTGTCTTCGCACCATCGGACAAACGAAATCGAGTGACCACGGCATCTTCAGAACCGCAGAACACATACGTTCCGACAGGATCAAAGCGGCAGGCAATCAATGGACGATCATGAGCCCATTGACCTGTGACGTTTGCCGCTTTCGGGTCCAGCCCTTCTGGTATCGTTGCCATGGGTCGTTGCCTTTCTGGAAGCAGTTTATTCCTGAGGTCATCGGATCTGCGGAGTCATCCGGAAGTTGAGCCAGTGCCACTCTTCTTTTCATGCCGGTCGACAGTCATAACCTGACCGTCGAAAACTCCATCCGTATTATGCTCGACTGAGGACTATTGATGCCTGCTCGAAATCGAACACTTCAGCCAAGTCCCACTTTTGCGCAAAATCATTTCAGGGGCTGCTGCAAGAATGTGTGACATTGTGATCGATTACGATACTCACTGTTTTCAGCCTTGCTCCCCACAAGTATTCGTGTGAACAGAACCTTCAGGGGACTGCCGCCGGATTCTCCAAAATCTGCGACCAGTGAATATCCTGCTGCATCGCATACAGCACAATGTTCATCGCCAGTTTTGCGGCATCGGCTTCGACATAACCATCACACGACAGCGACGCCTGATGTTCCAGAGCACAACTGATGTCATATTTGCTGTAGATCACCACATATCGACCATCGATTTCGATGCCTTCCAGCATGGGCGGACCTTCCTCAGTTCTTAGCGTGAGTGCCGCGTTTTCCGTGCTGGGAACCAATCGCCTTCGAGTTGTCTTTTTGATGTCATGCCAGGTGGCTTCAGAATAAATCTCATGATCAGCCGGAATCTGTTTCAGAGGATGATCGGGATACAACTGAGACATGAATTCTCGAAAACTGCGATCAAAATTCGTTGAGCCACAGCAAGCATCCGCAAACAAAAAGCGTCCCGTGCTCAGGAAGTCCCGAATGGCCTGTTGCTCCTGAGCACCAATCCGAAATCGATAGCGGCCGTGCATATAGAGCATTGGAAACTGATTCATCTCCTCCAGAGTGGCCGGGGTCGCATGCGGCTGAGTTGAAGCAGCCAGCCCTACGGTCTCGTTTAATGCTTCGAGCAGATTCTTAAGTGCACGCGGTGCGGTGTCCCAGCCGCCATCATGACGAAGCTTACCGATCTCCAGCAGTCCCCGCTGCGCGTTGGCGACGGCCTTGTTTTTGCGGCCACTACTGTTGCTGAGTTTCTCCGGAGGTTCACGGCCGGTTGCATAAGCAACCACGTTGACTCCTACTTTCATTGCACGACTGACGCGGGCGCTTAATACGGAATTACGTTCCTTCGGCTCGTGCTTCATCCACTTTTGCCACAGGCATCCGATATCGTCGGGCGAGTAGATAATCGACGTGCGACAACCGAAGTCGACTCCCCAGAGTTTTATGCCGTCGACATCTCGAATGTTGTACTCACTGCGAAAAACGGCATGATCTGGTGTCAATGGCTGCAGCGAAGCATCTCCCTGCGGAAACATGCGGCTGACGATCTCTCGGAACCCCTTGTCGAATCCCTGACCATCACAGTTGGCGACAGCAAGAATAAATCCCCCTGCATCCACATAATTCCGCAACCACGAGACCTGTTCGTCAGTCATTTGCGGTGCTTCGCGGCCGGAGATAAGCAGAATCGGTGCCTGATTGAGTTCCAGAACTGCGGTCTCCGGCTTGAGACGGCTCATTGTCACAACCTGGCTGGTCAGACGAGGCGGCCAGGCAGGCAGTCCATCAATCAACTCCACAAGATTAACGACGTCAAAGCTGTGACGGTTCCATTCACCATCATCCCGCGATTCCCCGTTCGGCGAACTATAGTCCAGCTTGTTCACGACAACTCGAGACAGTCCCTTTGACAGAAACAGCAGCGCCATGGCCGTGTTTACTGCCGAAGCCGCTTCATGTCCTCTGGAGAGCCATTCCCCTGATGATTTCTGGATTTCCGTGAGCATCGTCGCACCCTGACGATACCAGTCATGACGACCAAAGAAACGCACGCCACTCATTCTTCCCGCACGCTCAAGGCCGTAAAGGTAGTAGAAATGGAAATCCGGATTGCCGGGGTTGGATTGCACACTGAAATTTTCTGCCAGCCAACGACGACCATTCTGGAGGGCCGGATCCGGGACTATGAGCTGACAACAATCCGGATTCCCCTGGGCATCGACGTCCTTGTCGCTCAGCAGCATTCGAGTCGTGATGCTCACAGTGGACAGGCCGGCGACCGTCATACTTCCTGTTAAAGGATGATGGTCAGAATATCGCCAGGCCCCGTTTCGCTGCTGATCATTCACCCAACGTTGATGTGCAAGTTCCCACGTCTCCCGGGAAACTTTTGCTCCTGCATACACGGCTTCACGGAGCGCCAGAACTGCGTACTGACCATTACTCGGATCGCCGGAATTTGGCGCCTGCTCGCCCAATTGATAACCCCAGTAGCCCTGTGTCGTTCCGGCTCGAACCTGACTATTCTCAAGAAGCTCTGCATACTTCAGAATACGTGGCAGATCCTGATCCAATTGCTCAGCCGCGCAAAGAGCCATCGTGATCAGTGATGTTTCATAAACAGCATGTGGCCCGTTAACTCCCCCGGGCGGTAAAGCTCTAAGGTAATTCAGACCACGCTGAACCGCCGGAGAATCGACAGGGCGATCACAGTTGATGAGGGCCATCACGACCATCGCTGTCACTCCTGCGGTATTGCTGGAAACGGACGTTCCGCCAGACCACGAACCATCATCTTCCTGACTTAACTCCAGGAAGTCACAGCCTTGCTCCATCGACTTCAACACGGCACTGCGCAGGCGAACATCGTCCAAAGGGCCGGAATCTTCCTCGTCCTGAGCAGAACACCGACATGAAAAACAGGAAATCAATATCAGGACCAGAATTGTTCGGCTGATCTCGCAGGCGCTCTGAAAAAGAGGATCGTAATTCTTCATCATGGCTTCATGACTTTCTCGCTGCGCACTCGTTACGCATTCGTGTGACGACAGTCGAAATTCGTTGCACTGCATCTTCAATTTCTATGGTCGTGTTCTGACAGCTAATGGAGAAACGCACAGAGGACTTGCAAATCCCCGGATCAACTCCCATGGCCAAAAGAGCTTTTGCGGGCTCCATCGAACCGCTGGCGCAGGTGCTTCCTAATGAACAAGCCACACCCGCCAGATGCAGATTGACCAGCAACGCTTCGCCGGGCACTCCCGGGAATGCGATGCTGAGCGTATTCACTAATCGATCGGCATGAAAACCGTGAACCACCGCCGGGGCACACTGTTGCAGAAGTGCGCCCTGAAGCTGATCGCGCAGGGAACGCATTGCACGAGAGCGTTCTGTTGCTTCATCACGCCACAATTCCAGGGCCCGGGCCATGCCGGCAATCAGCGGAACCGCCTCCGTGCCAGCGCGTCGACCGCTTTCCTGGTGGCCCCCGGCCAATAGCGGAGGAAGCTTAATCCCGCGTCGCAATAACAGCCCGCCCGTTCCTCGCGGGCCATGAAACTTATGAGCCCCAAACGCCAGAGCCGCTGCACCAGTGGCCTGGAAATCCACCGACATTTTCCCAACCGCCTGCACAGCATCCAGCAACAACGGCACACCATGCTGCTGACACAAACGACTGAGAACCGTCACGTCCTGAATAACGCCCGTTTCATTATGCGCGAGGATCAGGCAGACCAGCCGGAGATCCTTCCACGGGAGGCCTGCCAGGGCTTCTGTCTTGATACGTCCTTCAGAGTCGACCGGGATGGAGACTCGTTCCATTCCCGTCAAAGCCGCGTTGGCACAGGCTTCAAGCGTCGCAGGATGTTCACCGTCCGTGCAGGCGATCAGACCTTTGCGACCCGCCGTAAATCCATGCACGGCCATGTTGATGGATTCCGTTCCACCACTGGTAAAAATCAACTCCGACGCATCAGCCTTCAATATGTCGGCAATGCTCTCACGACTGTCTTCCAGGATCTGCCTTGCCGCGCGGCCGAACGAATGAGCACTCCCGGGATTCGCAAAAGCTGCCAGAAAGCACTCGTTCAGCCGCTGAAGCACTCGCGCATCAAGCGGAGTTGTCGCATTGTTGTCCAGGTAAATTGGTCGGGCAGACAATGCTGACTCTCCGTGAGCAAAATCAGCGAGCACTATTCTTTGTCAGTACGAACACGTACCTGCAGAGCACCCAGCATGCGAGTGATCCGATCTTCTTTGCCGTTGATGAAGAGTACGTTCTCCAGCACGATCGCTCGACGTTCATTACTGGCGTGAATGATCAAACGACCGGAACGCAGCAGCATGTATTCAAACAGGTCATTGATCTCTTTGTCGATTCGCAGGTTCGGAGCTGAGAATCGTTCGAGATTACTCAGGAATCCATGGTGATGCAACAACTCGTTGCCTTTCACTTCCCAGTAATCGAAGCGACGACTGATCATCACCCACATGTAAAGGAACAACATGATCATCGTGTAGATCATGTAGAACGAAGCATTCGCCCACGGCTTTATGGCGAGCAATCCCTGAACCAGTTTTGGAGCAAGCCCGGGATTCTGAGAAAACAGGAACCACAGGCCAATCACGATAGCGGTAATCGCAAAGAACCAGGTCAGTGAAGTCGTGCGTGGAAAATCAAACGAGATCACGACCATGTTCAATGCGAACACAATCAGAAAAATTCGAGCACACACGTGGTGGTACGAATGAATTTTCACGGAAACCACATCGGAGTCTGCCCCATCGGCAGCCGGAGCAGACTCGGAAGCCGCAACCGCGTCGACAGCAGGGGTTACGCCCATCGAACCCGCCGCATCCTCATCAGCCGAAGCTGCACTCGAAGGCGCCTCATTCGCAGTCTGCACTGCAGCCTTCATTACGATCTGAGCATTACGGCTTTGCTGAGCGACGATTTCGTTCGTCGGAATATCTCCTTTGGCCCACATCACGATGGAGCAAAAGAGAGCCGTCAGGACCGTCGGATAAAGAAACACAATCTTCGGGTAAGACACCAGATATACGTGATCCGGCATCTCAGGTGCTGAAGCAACTGGTGGCGGGCTGGGAGTGGCGGAAACAGAAGGATCCTGACTCATGAAACGTGATCCCGAAATACTGAAAGGGAATGACCTGTCGAGTTGTCTGAACTGTGTTGCTGTCGATCCAGCGTTGAACAGCGAAATCTAACCGCACGGACCACGACTTGCCAGGGTTCCAAGGTAAGACGAGGCCTCCAGATACTGGTCCAGACGCAGGCGTGAGGGCTGATTCGCAGCCAAAACTCAAATATTGGCGACATTCACCCGGCTGTTTGCCAGTCAGCACTTCTCGCAGCCGCGCGCCCATTTCCCAATTTTCTGAGCTGCGAGGCTATCTGGCACCTACACGGCCATCCAGCATAGGAAGAATCACGGGCAACATGGCCTCAGCCAGCACCTTATGCCCAGACGGATTCGGATGACATTGATCTGTCGTCCATTCTCCAATATCCGTCCCTTCGGCATTGGCTTTCGACCAGATCTGAAAGTGATCGACCAACGGCACGTTCTGCTCACGAGCAACCTCGCGGCAACCTTCCACGAATGGCTCCAGTCGCAGATTAGGATTCTCACCCACGCCATTCGGTGCGGCCTTGTCTCCCCAGCGTGGTTCTGTCATCAGCACGACTTGAATTCCCGTTCGACGCAACTCACTGACGATCTTCTGCAAATTGGCAACATAAACATCCTTCGTGAGGCGACTCTCTTTCTGCCCCTTATCAACATAACTGTCGTTCGTTCCGTACATGACGGTTACAAGAGTCGGCTCCAGACTCAGGATGTCGCGGCTCAGCCGGGCGAGCGCCTGATCGGTGCGTTCACCTCCGATACCGTGATTAATGACATCAACGTCATATACAGCCTTGCGCAGTGAAGACTGCAGCAGTGATGCGAACGTTTCTTCCGGTGTCACTCCTGATCGGACACCTTTCGTGATCGAATCGCCCAGAACGACAACTCGAGCCCGCGCGGAAGCGGCCAGATTCTTATTCGGCTGACTCCACTGAACTCGCGCGGCAAATACACTGCCATTAGCTCCACGAGGATGAACTTTGCCCTCAGCCATATATTCAGCATCAGTGACCCACGATTCATTCGGAGTCATCGCGGCAGCACCAAAATTTCCCAGCATCACTCCTCGCTCCGGGATCAACACTTTTTCTGTTGCGCGAATGACGTGCCTCTTTGCGGGATCCACCTGAGCCAGAAAAATGGGTGCCCGATTGCGAGCAATATGGTCGTTGTTGGCGCCGCGACGCGTATAGCTGAGAAACAAGCCCTGATCATGAACCAGCCAGTGCTGCTGCGTGTTGTAACTTCCCAGATCCGAGCCATTATCGAAGGTCCACGGCTGAACCGGCTCGAAGTGCAGACCATCCTGACTGGTCGTGACATAGCCGCGAGCATCGTTTCGCAGAGTCAGGTAATACGTTCCACGGAACAAGGCCAGAGATGGTTCATAGAGTCCTCGCCCTTCCTCCAACGACAATTCATCGCCTTTCTCAATTAGTTCCAACGTGGTCCCGTCGAAACGGCAATGCAGTACGGTCGACTGATAGCGTTCGCTACCTCCGGACTTAAGATACATCGGCACCAGCAGAGTACCGTCGGGACGAACAAGCCATTGAACACACCCCGGAGCCACCAGAAAGTGTTTGGACTCTTCATCCGGCATCGCCAACATTTTCCACTCGGTCCAGAAGCCCGTTTCAGGATCATACGTGGCATACGCGCACTGATGGGAACGCGGTTGATCAAGAAGTTGCTCGCCCGCGTCGCTGTATCGCAGTTTGGTTCCGATCGCCAAAAGCTTGCCGGACTGACGATGCCAGCCAGGTGTCACGTCACAAACAGCAATCGTTTCGCCGTCAACTTTCTTTGAGTCAAGTTCTTGCGGGAGTGTTGGAGGAGTCCAGGTCGTGCCTCCATCGTCAGATCTCATAAAATAGACACCCGAGTAATGGTCAGAGACACCCAGATGCTTTTGCAACGTGCAGATCACGATCGGAGTTTCCGAGTCAGCAAGCGGGATCGCTGCGATCCGAGGATGGAACCAGCAAAAGTCGGAACTCAACTCCTGATGCATCACATCCAGTTTGACTTCGTAAGGCAATGTCTGAGCCTGCAGCATCGTCAAACCGGCGGTGGACATCGACAAGCAGAACCCCAGCAGACTCCAAACGGAGACCCGATTCAACAAACCTGCGGTGCTTCGGTGCGAACTCATGAGGCATGACTTTCAGCATTAAAGGAAACTGCAACCCGGATGGTCTGACTTATCGCGAAAGAAGCACATGAGACTGGCTCCGATCGAATCGCACTTTGCAGCGAGGGTGCCAGGACATCTGCGAGATTGGCGTGTCACATTTGCGGTGTTAGCACTCGACACAGAAGAGCAAACAGCAACGCCGACAAGTTTCTTTTCACCAGCGTCGCACATCGTGGGATCTTACACTGATCAGTCCTCAGAGTGACACCTTGCCGAAGAGCAGCGCACACACATTCCACCCCACGAAGCTTTTTCCGAGCCACTTTTCAGGCTTCTTTCGCTTGTTCAGGGCGGCCGGGAGGAACGGGAGGCAAACCGCCTTGACGGCTTTGACCATCCTGACATTACTCCGAAGGCTCGTTATCGAACAGAGTTGGCGTTCGTTTCGAACGCCGGGGCTGCTTGCCGCGATGCGACCGCTCCTTCTTACGAGATCCGTGCTTGACGAATATCGTGGGAGTCGCAGCTTTTGCATCAGGTGACTTGCGGATGGCGTACAGCACTTCAGTCATGCGCCTGGCACGCTCAGCAAAAGTCACAATCGGTCCGGGGTAACCTGTCACTCGATCGCCACTGACGATCTGCTGTGCCGAAGCGGCCTGCAACTCCGGCACCCAGTGTTTCACAAAGCGGCATTCGGCATCCCAGTCACAGAGCTGCTTGGTTGGGTTGTAGACGCGAATAGTATTCCAACCGACAACGCCCGCCTGCATCTGAAGCTGGTTCAGGTGGATACCGGGATCATAGTCGCGAAACACTCGAGCCAGATGCGGATGGATGAGTCGCCAGTCCAGATGGAGCACATGACATGCGAAGCTCACGACCATCGCCCGCATACGAAAGTTTACGAATCCGGTCGCCGACAGACATCTCATGACCGCATCGACCAGTGGAAAACCCGTGCAGCCTTTTCGCCACGCCGCATGCAGTCGCTCGTCATTCTCGTACGGCATGTCTCGGTAGCTTGGGTGCAGACTTTGGAACTCAAGTGCTGGTTCAGATTCGAGCCGTTGGGTGAAATGGTCTCGCCAATGCAGCCGGCTCAGGAAAGCCTGAAGACTCTGCTTCCACCTTGAGCACTGAGGATCTTCCGGATCGAGTGCTGCAAGTCTTTCTCGGACAGCGTGCCATATCTGTCGAGCCGTGATTGTTCCCCAGGCAAGATGAACACTCAATCGAGAGCCAGCGGTGAACGCGGTATTGGGTGAGCTGATGCCGCCTCGATACCATCGCCCGCGATGATCGAGGAAGTTGGCCAACGTGGCCTGAGCATCGACCTCACTGACAGCCTGCCAGTGATTATTGGATGTGAAAGCCGTCAACTTTGGAAACGCAGTCGAGGCTGCTAATTGCCGGAGTTGATCCGTCTGACGAACTTCAGGTATCGACAGCGGCGGCACGTTGACGATGCGGGATCGCCACATTTCCTGCAAGCGGTCACGGTTCACTCCGCTCCGTCGAACGCTCGACTGAGGAAACTCGCTGTAGACAATTCCTCGTTCTCGACACCACGCGGCCACGGCCAAATCACGGCGAAAAGTAATATCGTTACCGACTTCCTCATGAGCGAACACATGAGTAAACGGCGTGATTGCGTGCAGCTTCGACAGTTTCTCTGCCATCTCACCATGCGCGATGATGATATCTGCCCCATGATTTCGTAGCGCCGCCCTCAAGCCACTGACCGCCTGCCACTGAGCATGAAGGTGCATATTGGATGTGTCGTCCGCGGCGAGCAAACATGGCTCGAAACAGAAAAAAGGCAGAACATCCAGCCCGAGGCGCTCCGCCTCGTTGAGGCAGGCATTGTCGGTCAGCCGGGCATCCCGCTTAACCCACCAGACAACAACATCTCGAGTCAACCTCGCCTCCCGTTTCTGCCTGCCATTGCATTCTCACAAGCCCTTATTTGCAGGCACGCGTATGAAGATTCAGCAACTGTGCAGGGATGCTTTGGCGAATCACTATGTCGAAAAGATCAATCGTCAGCACACTGTCACGTGTACGCTTCAGACTTCGCTGAGTTGTTTAAAGCAGTTTGCCCTGTTGTCCCGTGGTCGCTCATGACAGCGATTTTAGACGCCTTTCGAAGACGTCAAGGCCCTCCGCGCGCCCACAAATCCCGGAGCTCCTGTTCTCGATGTTCGCGAATCGCTTCAGCAGCCCTGACCCCGGCCAGAAACGCGCCCTCGACCCGACCGCCAGCCAGCCAGTCACCGCACACCGCCAGCCCCATTCTGGGATCGAAAAGCATCCGCCGTTCGTCGGGTTCAGAGTATTGACCATACCGCCAGCGGTGCGCTGCCGCATAGCGCTGCAGTGGCAGAGGGCCCGCGATAACATCCTCGAACGCTTCAAAAAGATCCTTCGACACTCTGTCCGCAGGCGCTTCAAGGTGATCCGCAGACCACTCCGGGCTCGCCTGCAACACCCAACAATCCGCCTCTCGCTCTCGCCCCGGCTTCGAGCTGTTTCGAGCAACCCAGGCAAGGGGAGAGTCATGCACAAACGCGCCGTCCCATGGCAACTCAACTCGCGATTCGAACGCCGCCATCACGGTCCAGCACGGTGTCATTTTCACGGTGGATGCGACAGCTCCAAAATGATGCGATCCAAGCAGAGCAGCCGTCTGAGGCGCGGGGAATGTTACAACAAGTGTGTCGAACGGTCCGACAGTCTCATTCGCTTCACTAGCGATCGTCCAACCGACTGCGCCGTGGGTGACAGCAGTGATCTGAGTCGCAGTTCGAACGCACAGTCCCACTGCGAGATCAACTGCCATCGCCGACATGCCCGGCATTCCAACGTAGCGGGGTTCCAGCGAGCTGGCGATCACCGTCTTATCTTCGAGGCGAATGATTCTCCCGATCCACTCCGCCACGACCCCTCTCGCGAGCCAGTCGTCTGTAACCTCTCGGAATAGCGGATCATCCGCGGTGAAAAATTGAGCACCGTGGTCAAATCTTAAGTCAGGCTCGGCCCGTCGAGTGGCCGTTCGTCCGCCGAGACCCCGGCCCTTGTCGAAAACGGTCACGTCAAATCCTCCAGCCACGAGTTCACGCGCGCAGGCGAGACCAGCGATCCCGGCCCCGATGACTCCAACCGTGTGCCCGCGTGTCATTTTTCAGAATCTCCTCGCTGAACCCATGAGCCCTCGCCTTCGATCAGAATCATTGGCCTGAAACAGGAGCAAGGATCAAATCCTCGTGAATCAACAAGACGCGGCTGCGATCATGACAACATGATTCGAAAGCCACCCCGAAAACCAGTCAGATCCCTGTATCCGCAACTGTCTCCGCACCTGATCGATCCCGTTGTGTTTCTCAGTCACGCTGTCCCGGAGCGCGAAATCGACCGAAGCGAAAACTACGGAGTGCCTGATGTTTCGTCCGCCGACCTGCAGTTCTCTTCCGCCAAAGTTTGAAAGAGCCTGTGCTGAGGTGATGCCGCATTAGCTTGATGACTTCCCCCGGCGTCAAACCAAACTGACTTCGGATGGTGTCGAACGATGTGCGATCCTCCCAGGCCATCTGAATAATTCGATCCAGATCGGCATCCGTCAGCATCTCACTCATGGGTTCGCTGGGCATAGATGTCACTCGCACTTGAGTCGAAAATCAATGAAACGTCGGCGTTCAGTGGGAGAGCCGTAAAATCCCATCATTGTTGAGCCGCCCCGAATGGCACGCAATACTGTAGCTTACAAACGAATTTCAGCCGGCTCATTTGGCTTCTCTCGCATCTTTGTCACATTGTCGATGGGAAACCTCACCCTCCGATTGTCTCTTAGCAGATCATAGTTCCGGCCCATAAAATCCCAAAACAAAGTGTTGAACGAGCGGGCATCTGCGATCGCATTCGCGAGACCGCCTGTAAACGCCTGCTCATAACACGATTCTTCACGAAAAACAGAAGATCACGAAAACCATCGGCGTACACCCGGCATAGCGATTGATCAAAGTCGGTTTCCGGATTTTGAACGCATCATTAGGGGAGGGGCATCATTCACTTCGCTCTCGTCAGTCATGTCGCCCAAGTGCGACTTCCAATGTCATCAGATTCGGACTAAGACAGTGCCAGTCTTTGTTGACACGGAATAGTGCTCGCAAGGTGGAAGGGCGTT
Source organism: Planctomycetales bacterium (assembly GCA_026400835.1). GTDB lineage: Bacteria > Planctomycetota > Planctomycetia > Planctomycetales > Planctomycetaceae > SXXK01. The sequence continues at coordinate 85,662 of JAPLOA010000078.1, forward strand.
CTTGTCGCTGCCATGGGTCCTTAGCCGCTGAACACGATCACCGCAAATCAGACGAATACCATCGAACCACAGTTAACAATCACTAAACCTCACGGGGTTACATGAACGTTATGAACGATTTAATCGCTGGGTAAGTCTGGATGTCTGCCGAAGGAGCTGCATCATGAACAGGAAAATGCTGGGGAAACTTGGCTTCGTAATCGCTGCGGGTGCTTCGTTCCTTTTCTCCATCTCGCTGTGGTTTACCGGCAGCAAGCAGGAGGGAATGTTCGTGGGGCTTTGGGTGCCGTCGATCCTGAGTTTCGGAACACTTGTGCTTGGGAGTTCGAACAATGGCAAATAGTGATCTGGTTATTTTTCTTGTGGGCTGCGGGGTATTCGCTATAGCTCTGACATCAACATTCATTTCTCTGATGGTCAGTGCCAAATCGGACGAGTAACCCTGGTGGGGGCGTGAGTTAGTCCGTGACTTGCTGAGTTACGTCAGGTTGCAGATCACTCCGGCTTCAAATTTTTTTTGATATCTCGAATGGCAAATGTCAAAATGGAAGATCGACCAGGCAATGAGCATGAAACGCTGACGCTGCTGACCGGGGCAACAGGGTACGTTGGCGGAAGATTGCTGACTCTTCTGCAACAGCAGGGGATCCTCGTACGTTGTCTGACACGTCGCCCTGAAGCTCTTGACGATCGCCGTTCAAGCACAACGTCAGTCGTGGCTGGTGACGTGTTAGATCGCGACACGTTGCCGCCAGCTTTTGTGGGAGTGGATACGGCCTACTACCTTGTGCATTCGATGGGCGCTCATGGGAACTTCGAAGAGCAGGATCTTATCGCAGCCACGAATTTCGCAGAAGCTGCCACAGCCGCTGGCGTACGACGCATCATTTATCTCGGTGGCCTTGGCAATCCAGACCATGAACTTTCAAAGCATCTCCGCAGTCGGCAGGAGACTGGCGACGCACTCCGAGCTCATCATTCGCAGGTGATTGAATTTCGAGCCTCGGTTGTGATTGGATCGGGCAGTCTTTCCTTTGAAATGATCCGTGCTCTCGTAGAGCGTCTGCCGATCATGATTTGTCCTCGCTGGGTGCACGTGAAGGCTCAGCCGATCGCTATCGAGGATTTGCTGAGCTATCTTAAGGCTGCACTGGACTTGCCGACTTCCGGATCTCAAGTTTTTGAGATCGGTGGGCCGGACCAGGTATCCTATGGGCAGATCATGCAGGAGTATGCCCGGCAGAGAGGCCTCATTCGCTGGATGATCCCGGTGCCTTTTCTGACGCCATACCTTTCAAGTCTTTGGCTTGGCCTGGTGACGCCACTTTATGCACGAGTCGGCAGGAAACTGGTCGAAAGCCTCCGCAATCCGACGCTTCTCTCAAACAATCTTGCGTCGACTTCATTCTCCGTCCGACCCCGAAGTTACCAGGAAGCTATCGCTCGCGCTCTTGTCAACGAAGACAGCGAGTTTGCTGCCACACGTTGGTCGGATGCCCTCTCATCAGGGGGGGAAGTTCGATCGTGGGGTGGTACTCGGTTCGGCTCCAGACTTGTTGATTCGCGAACAATTGTCGTCTCTGTTCCGCCCGAGCAGGCATTTCGCCCAATCCGCCGTATCGGTGGTCGAACGGGTTGGTATTACGGAAACTGGCTGTGGACGGTTCGTGGTTTCATTGACCTGCTGCTCGGTGGCGTGGGCGTTCGACGCGGACGGCGCGATGACGACTCCCTACGTGTCGGGGATGCTCTCGATTTCTGGCGTGTTGAATCGTTCGATCCGGATCATCAACTGCGGCTCCATGCCGAAATGAAAGTTCCCGGTCGCGCATGGCTGGAATTTGAAGTGACGCCGTGTCAGGAAGGGAGTACCATTCGTCAGACGGCCATCTTCGATCCGCTGGGCCTCTTCGGAATTCTTTATTGGTACGGTATTTATCCGCTGCATCAATTTGTCTTTGCAGGAATGCTTCGCAACGTTGCTCGCGCTGCCGAGGTTTCCCCTGCATCGGCTGGTAAGACAGCATCGGCAAACAACCCTGCATCGACTGGTAAGACGATCACCAACACTCCAGCGACTGTAGGTCGTGACCTGGGAACGTGAGAATGAAATCAAAGCCAGTGGTTGTCATTGGTGCTGGTCTGTCCGGGCTATGTTGCGCCCGCCTGTTGCTAAAACACAACATCGACGTTCTCGTGCTCGATGCTCAGGATGATGTTGGCGGTCGCGTACGCACAGACCATGTCGATGGCTTTCTGCTTGATCGAGGATTTCAGGTCCTGCAGACTGCCTACCCGGAAGCCAGCGCTCAACTTAATTATGACTCGCTGCGGCTGCATAGTTTTGATCCCGGCGCTTTGATTCGCACTCAGGGGCGAATGGTCGAGATGAGCGATCCGTGGCGGAAACCGTCCAAATTGCTGTCGACGGCGTTCAATGGAATCGGCACCTTCCGGGATCGCCTGAAACTGGCCAAACTCCGCTGGTACGTGACTCATGCATCTTTTGATGCACTCTGGCGAGAGCCGGAATCAACAACTCATGAATATCTTCGCAGCACGTGTGGGCTTTCGAACGATATCATCAATCGCTTTTTTCGTCCGTGGTTTTCGGGCGTGTTTTTAGAGAAAGATCTCAGCACCTCGAGTGGGTTTTTCAGATTCTTATTCCGAATCTTTGCGTTGGGAGACGCATCACTTCCGGAGCAGGGCATGAGTGCAATTCCGCGACAATTGGCGGCGGAATTGACGCCCGACATGCTCCGGCTTTCCACTCCAGTCGACTCACTGGTGGATCGCCATCACGTACGACTCAGGAATGGGGAATCCATCGACTGTCGTGCGATTGTACTCGCGGTCGAAGGCAGGGAAGCGTCAAAATTGACGAGCGGGATGATTCATTCGCCTGAATTCAGAGCAACTACGTGTTTCTACTTCGCCGCCCCACAGGCGCCGTTCGGCGAACCGCTGCTTGTGTTAAACGGCGACAACGAAGGCCCGGTCAACAATCTGTGTGTTGTATCCAACGTTTCAAAAAGTTATGCACCCGCCGGACAAGCATTGATCAGTGCTTCTGTCGTTGGCAAGGAATTGATGGACTCAGGCGATCTTAGCAACACCGTTCGTCAGCAACTCAGGCAATGGTTCGGATCTCAGGTCGATGCCTGGTCTTTGTTACGGCGCTATGACCTCCCGATTGCCTTGCCCGCGCAGCAGGCTGGCTTCAGAGATAGCCTTACCGGACAATCGCGTTTGGGAGACGGGCTGTACTACTGTGGTGACTACTGTGAGACAGCATCGATTCAGGGAGCCATGGTCAGTGGACGCAAGGCTGCCGAAACTATTATTGCCGATCTGGCATTGCAACGTTGATGCATGGCTCCGCCGCCCCCGGGCTGATCTCCTTAGGTTTAGGCACATCTATTGCGGTATGTTCATATCGAGCGTTGGACGCTTGAGTTGATTGCAATTTTTACCACGACGGATTCCTGAAAGATTGATTCTGGAGGGAATTTTTACAACAGGGAGGTTGGGTGTCGAGCG
>JAPLOA010000109.1 GCA_026400835.1 Planctomycetales bacterium
TTCACAATTTGACAATGCCTTTGATTCCGCGACGTCTACGTTTGATAACAGTGACTCAGGCATTACGGCAATCTATGACAACGCCGTCGCGGCCGCCGAAACTGGCTACACCAATGCCGTCGCAGCAGCCACAACAATTCGCACGAATGCTGAGGCATCCGCACAGTCGACTTTTACAGGCCTGGTTCAGGCAGCCGGTGCAGAATATGCCGGGGCTCTTGCAGGGCTTCAGGCCACTTATGATGCTGCTGCGGCATCTGCGCAGTCGGAGTACAATTCAGCCGCTCAAGCCGCGCAGTCAATATTCGATGCCTCGATGGCCAGTGCCACCGGCATTTACGACTCAGCGGTCGCGGCGGCGGAGTCGGCTTTTACGATCGCAACCACACCGATTAATGAAGCACACACGGCCGCTGTGGCCGGACTCCTGGCGACTTACCAGCAGAACCTGCAACAGTCGGCTTCTCAATATCAAACCGCTGTTCAACCAGCGATTGCCACGCACACGACAGATGTTTCTGCGGCCAATAAAACTTACAACGATGCCGTCGCGGGGTTTCAGCAGACGAAGAATCAGGCCGACGCACTTTCTTCATCTGCGTATCAGAAGCGAGTTGACGATGCGGCCGATGATTACCATGACGCGGAAAACGCCTATTGGGCATCGATGACCGGAGTTATGGCCGGTATGATGGACATGGGTGATCCATCCATTCTCTACAACGCCGCCAAGCAGTACGCCGTGGATGTCGCGTTTGCCGGCGTAGCGAAAACGGCAGCCGACGGGGCGTCTTCAGTCGCGTTTGTCACCAGCGAGCGGCCTGCGGATACCACACGAGACCAGGCGATCAACTCTGCTGATAACGCATTAGCGGTCGCACAAGCCAACGCGGCAAAAGCTCAGGCGTTGCGCAATGCAGATTTCAAAGCCACTTATCTCCGTGATCTCGCAGCCGAGAATGCCTCATATCAGATCACGATCAATGGCTATCGAGCAATCGCAGAGATCGCCAAAGCCGGGGCAAAACAGATCTTCGACAAAGCTGCAAATGCGGCCAATGCCACGAAGGCGAGCTCCATGGCCTCCGCAGAAATGAGCCGGACCATTTCGCTGGTCAATGCCTCCGCAGCCTATGCACTTGGCGATGTAGCGGCATCTCTGACACAGGCGAATTCAATCGCTGATGCTCAGGAAGGATTGACGAACTCGCTGGCCCGGGCGGAGGCCACGTTTGTGCTCAGTGATGCGGCCGCACTGACGCAAGAATCGAGGGCGATCTCGGCAGCAGGTGCTCAGTTGTTGATTGGACAAGTGCAGGACGCGATGAGCTTCTTGTCCGCAATCAGCTCTGCCGCTGTGTCGTGGACCAGTTCCATCGCCAACGCCACATTCGCTGCGGCAACGGCAGGAGAATCGACGTCCGAGGCGACTCTCAATGCAGCCAATGCGTGGAGACAGTTCTCGCTTGACGGATCCGCGGCCGAGTCGACTTCAGCCGGTTCAGGAATGTCTGCGTTACTGTCATTTGCGACTACTACCATTATGGCTGCGAAGGCCGAGTCTGACGCGAAAGTCGATGCGGCAGAAGCTCAGGTTGGGGCCGACGTGGGAAATGCTCTGACCGCCACCGCCGACGAAGCTGCTGCTGCGACGACAGCGGCCAAGACTGTCGCAGGAGCCCAGGCTCTGGCTGCCGGTGCATCGGTCCTGGCAGGACAGGTTCTTACAATTGCCGCTACTGGAGCGGGCAAGGTCTTTGCGGATGCTAACATCGCCGCGTCATTGACAGCATCCAATGACGCGGCTGATGCGGTGCATACTTACGTAGTCGCTTCGATCGGCGTTAACCTGATCGCATCCACGGCCGCCACGGGATTTGCTCTGCTGCGTGAGAATTCCGCCATCACGGCTATGACCACTGCACAGAAGTCAGCGATCAACGCTACTCATACGGCCACGCTGTCCAATCTGGCGGACGATCTCATTGGACGCAATGCCAGCGAAGCATTGGACGACCCCATTGCCATTGCGGCTGCAGGAAAATCAGCCGCAGACGCTACCAAAGCTGCTTGGGAAAACGTCCGAAATCTTCAGGCCCGCGCCGCCATCACCTTCGCCGGCACTGGGCCAGGTGCGGGCGGATTTGCCATGGGTTTTGCAGGATTTACGGGATGGGTGGGCGATCAATTCGATGTGGTTTGGGCTGGCGGTGTGGGACTGGCGCACGGTCTCGCCATCGTTGGTAATTCCTTGACTGCCGGCTATTTTGGATCGCTGGACAGCTACGTTGACGGACTGATCGAAGAGAATGGGGGCATGTATGGTGCTTCGGAGAAATTTGCAAACCTTGGTACCTTTGCGTTGTTGCTCGCAGGCGGATACGCCGCAGCAGGTGCGGCGTCCACGGTTTCCGCCACATTCAATATCCCCATGGGTTTTGCGTTCTTCTCGGAAGGCGGCGCGCTTGCAATAGGTGCAACGGGCAGCATACCCATTACCATCACCGGGACCCACGTTCTCCAAGCGGCTGCTGGCGGGTTGTGGATGTTTATGAGCGGTCCGGGCTTCGAAAAAAGCCCTGGTGGGAATAATATATCGGAGAACCAAAAGGTAAGATATATCTGCCATAAGCTCGGCATTCGGGATCAAAAGAGGATCCAAGAAATCCACCGGCATATCAGTAAGCAAGGTTACACTTTGGAAGAGATTGAGCATCTTGTTACACAAATTGCTGAAGAAATGGGGCTATTATGAGACAAGCAAGAAGCGATGTTTCGATTGAAGGGGAACTGAGTCGATGGGGAAACAGCATCACCAATTTGGAATGCTGGGGTGTGATTGCTAACAGCGTGGGATCATGGTTTTCACTTCACCTTGGAGAAAAGATTCTGCGCCCAAAGCCTATTCCAAATTCACGCTTAACGGCAGACGAGCAAAACTTCGACAGTGCCTTTGGGTTGTTTGTGACGACTTCGCCGTGGATACTGCATTCTGAAGGACAATGGGTTGTCGATTCGGGGGCGGACGGATCGATTGGTGGCCCGATCGACAAGGGGCTGGATCTCATTCGTGGCACTCGCGTGCAAGCCGTTATGTTTGCTGCAGAGTCGAGCGAACTCACGATTCAGTTTAGTCCGGGGACGATGCGATTGCAGATTTTCCCCGATAGGCAATCGGAAACTGAAGGCGGCTACTGTGTCTTTTTCCCAGACCATTCAGTGTCCATCTTGTTGAACGGACGAGGGGAGATTCAGAATTACTGACCAGACGTAAGAAGCTCGGTGACAAAACAAGACTCGGTTGGAAGGTCCGCTGGGTGGCACAGCCAGAATGGGCTGTGTTGCAAAGCAACAAGAAGCAGACGTGTGCGTGTCCAGTTTTCATGGCATGCTTGATTCCAGGCGAGAAAAAGGGGTCAGGTCTCTTTGATGGCCCCGCACCGGTCTCCTGCCAAACTTTTGCGATGACACGCACGAAACGCATTTGTCCGGCAGGTGAAGTCTTCCACGTTCTCAATCGAGCGGTCGCTCGGCTCACGATTTTTGAAAAGCCGGAAGACTATGCCGCCTTCATGCGTGTTGTGGAAGAAACATGGAAAATCGTGCCGCTGCCCATTTATGCAATGGTGGCAATGCCGAATCACTGGCATTTTGTGGTCCGCCCCGAGACCAGCGATCAGGTGAGTGAGTTCTTTCGTCGTCTCACCGTGATGCACACGATGCGTTGGCACGCTCACTACAAGACAGGCGGCACAGGGCATCTTTATCAGGGTCGTTTCAAGTCATTTCCGATTCAAACAGACGGGCACTTACTGACAGTAATGCGTTACGTGGAACGAAACCCGGTTCGTGCGAGTTTGATTGAACTCGCGGAAAACTGGCAATGGAGTTCCGCGTCTGCTCGATTGCAACGTGCTGACGAACGCCGCTGGCTGGCGATTCCCGCTGATCCCCCGTTGCCGCGAACTTGGCGTTCCTGGGTGAACAAGGTCGAGACAGAGGCAGAATTGAACTCGCTTCGCCGCAGTGTCAAACGCGGCTTGCCGTTCGGTGATGACAACTGGACCCGAAGCAGTGTCGTTCGACTTGGGCTCGAACCCACAACGCGCCCAAGAGGAAGGCCAAGGAAAGAGACCTGACCCCTTTTCTCCTCCAATCTACGATCCATTATCTGGCCTATATGACGCCACTGACCCTACGCTGCAAACCAGTCAATCGTTGGGTGAGTTTGCCAGAAACACTCTTGCGCTGGCTGGCGGACTAACAGCCATTAACGCCTTAGGATCCATGGCCGCCTCGATTGCGGTTCCCGCATTCAGCTGGGGACCAGGCATAAATGGCACTCTAGTGTTAAGCATCGGCACGACTGCGATTCCGACGACGGTTATCCAAGGTCTGCAGGTCGCGGGAGCCGCCGGTGTCATCTCAGTTTACATGAGTAGTGAAGAGCAACGGTGGCATCAACTCTATAACGAATATCAAGGACTAAAAGCTGACGTCAAGTCGCAGCTATGGGAACTGCGAAAGCAGCGTCTCCAAGGGACCGAGGAAGCGCACCAACTTCGACTTGCACTTGAGAAAATTGTACGGACACTGAAGTATATCGAAGGGCTTTTCCCATTCGGTTAATCGACTCAATGTTTTTGGGGCGAATATCGTTCCGTCTCAGTGCGTTTTTCGCGAGGCGGCCCGCTCTTCCAATCGATGTTTGCAATTGGAGTAAAGTTGATGCAACCGGATAATAACCCCAATACCACTGAATTTGGTCAATTGTTGCGGGAATGGCCAACTGATGGGGTTGTTTCCTTGACCTCGGTGGCAACCAATGTGGCCACAACTATCTCGCCGAAAACGCATGGGTTGCTGATTAGACTTGAAAACGCCGTCGACAATTTTCGTCGGCACTATGACTGGGAAAGAGTTGCGGCGGCGCGAGCACAGTTCACACGCAAGGAATATGAAAAAGCTATCGTCACATGCACCGAGTTGTTAGAAGATGCCGGAGAAACCCCCGGCGTCTACTATTGTCGTGGTGCATCGCACGCGATCCTTGGACAGTTCGAACACGCGGTTAAGGATTATACGAAAGCCTTGGCACTCGCGCCAGATGTAGCAGAGTATTTTGCGGAACGGGCGGCCGCGCAGAGCCACTTGCACACGTGAGGGGGAGCGTAAAAGGTGCCAGGAACGGTTGTTTGCAATTTTCCTGGATGAGAATTCCTCAAGAGTAAATCCTGTTCTTGTTAATCGCCATACAACAGCGTAAATCATTACAGCATGAGTCTGCAAACGTACGCTGGGTGGCACGGCCAGAATACGCTGTGTTGCGAGGCAACAAGAAGCAGAAGTGTGCATGTCCAGATTTCATGACATGCGGAATTCCAGAAGACCGGGGAACGTCAGACTCGCAATGCATACTCGACAGTCTGAGAAAACATGAATTCCGCCTGTAAAGAAACTAGGGCCCAGGAACTGCGTTGCTCAGGTGCCAACGTAGCGAGAATAGAGTGTTCGAGCGACAGCAGGGTCGCTGGTTCCCCGGATGATCGCTCGCCCGTCCGGAAAAATCGTCAGTTCAAACGGCGTCGTATCATTCATCGCGACGAGATCACCGCCAGGAGATTCGACTTCGGGCTGTTCTGCTGAACGCGGAATTGTAACGCGAATAAGAAATGGATTGGACGTCACACTGCCTGCCAAAGCCAGCCGAATCGCAAGATCGCTGAGAGAGAGGGCCAGTTTTTCAGGCGGAGTAATCTGCACCGCGTTTCGACCGCAAAGAACCGTTGAGGCCGAACGTTGACTGCCAGTCAGCCACAGTCGTTCACCGTTCTGGCAGGCCGGGCACTGTTGGGATTCCCGGAGTTTGCTCACATCAACGGCACGAAATGAGCCATTCCAGACATCGACGATGTGCAGTTTGCGATCAACTTGCTGAGTCTGTCCCACCAGAATTCGTAGAGCGATCGCGGCCTGCAGCGAAGCGACGACATTGACGGCTGGTCCCAGAACACCCGCCGTATCACATGTTTCCGTAGCTCCCGGCGGAGGTGGTAATGGCATCAAACATCGCAAACAGGCTGACTCATGCGGAAACACGGGCATGACCTGGCCGACGGCTCCAGTGCATCCCGTGAAGATCCAGGGAATGTTCTTTTCGAGCGACAGGTCGTTGATCAGATAGCGGATTTCAAAATTGTCCGTGCCATCCAGAACCAGGAACACACCATCCGCAAGTTCAGCGATGTTGGCATAGTCCACATCGGCCACGATCGGTTCGATCGTGACTTCGGAGTTGACTCGTCGCAGTCGTCGAGCGGCCGCAATCACTTTGGGCAGATGGTCGGCCACATCCTGTTCATCGAACAGAACCTGACGTTGCAGATTGCTGAGTTCGACGAAGTCACGATCGACAATGCGCACATGCCCCACGCCAGCTCGCACCATCGCGTCAGCCAGAACGCAGCCTAATGCACCGCAGCCCACCAACAGGATTCGACTGTCGCCGAGTTTCTGCTGTCCCTCTTTGCCGATTCCGGCGAACAGCATCTGCTTATGGTATCGGGATGTTGTCACGAGTCTTCGTTACCTTGCCCGGTGATCGGGTGACTATAGAACACGTCAGACCTCAGAACGTATTTTCTTCCGGATGAAACGGATGTTCCTTCGTGCCATCGTTCATGAAGAAAAAGCAATGCTGAGCCCGTTGTCTGGGAGATTACAAACTCCCGTTTTTCACTCACGCCATCCACATCGGGAAAATCGAGAAAGGTGGTTGATCCGCCAGCGTAATCGTCGTTGAGGTAAATGAGATAGGACAACTTACTGACTTCGCCGAGATCGTTTGTCACCGAACCATCTTTGTGACGCTTGAACTGCTGTCCCGGATCATAGCGATAAAATCGCAGATTTGGGTCGACGCTCACAGGTCTGCACGAATCAAGCACCGGCAACAATCGCGAAACTCGCTGCCACATGGTGGTGGCTAACTCCACATCATACAGGTTCACTCGGTCGTTGTTGCGAATGTTTGTCATCATACGCTGGCCAGAGGACGTTTTTACCGAGGCCGCGGAGAAACCGATCGCCTCCGCACGCGCTATCAATTCCTGGCATTCTTCAGCGGTCATGACACCTGATATCGTGTAGATGCCTTCATCAACAATCTCAATGGTTCCTGACATGAGCCAGCACTCCAAAAACTCGACTAGCTGCTGATCGACACAAAGCAGCCTGACGAAGATCTCAGATTCAGCCACTCGGTACGAACGTGCCCGACGATCGTTGCAAAAGCCCGGTCGATCATTCCTAACTGACACAGAGCAGACAGGTTTGTCTCTGGGGCGTCGCAGGATTTTGCCAGAATTATTCGGTCGGCCTGCCATTGTCGAGCGGTCCAGGCGGCAATGGAATCGCTGGTGATTTCCCAGGAAGCCGGCAGGGAATCTCCAGTGTTGTTTTCGGGCTGGCCGAACAAGAACGAATCGGCATCAAGAACGGCCGAGTGACCCTCAGACCAGACTCGTTGGGCTTCTCCGTGATTCCGGACGAGTCGCAAGGACTTGTTGAGCCGGCAAAGCAGGGTGGCGTTGTGCGACATCGCGGCAATGGCGTCGCGGTGAGCTTTCTCAGGGGCCAATCGCAGTTTTTGATCGAGATTTCGAATGATATTCGCTGCTGCACCACCTCCAGGAACAATCAGGACAGGCGATGGACGCAGCCGATCAATGACAGCCTCGAGACGCTTCATCAGGTCGGGAATCGTCAGTAGGCTGCCGCCGAACTTCAAGACGACCGGGGCGGTCATCCGAGTTTCACGCGGCAGTATTTCTTCTTCCCGGCCCAAACCAAAAGCCCATCGGTGACAGCAATCTGCTGGTCATGGGATTCGATCGTCGTTTTCTCTTCACCCAGCTTCGCACCTCCGCCCTGAATCAGGCGACGAGCTTCCCCGTTGCTGGGGCATAAACTGAGGGCCGTCAAAAGCTTGACAGCGGTGATCGTGCCGTCGGTCAGATTCGTTGCGGCCAGCACGACGTCCGGAATATCCGTCGGCAAAGCGTCGCCACCAATTTCTGCCTGCCATCGAGCGGCAGCGGCATCACCGTCGGCGGCCGAGTGATATTGTCCAATCACCATCCTGGCGAGTGTGACTTTGGCTTCTTTCAAATGGCCGGCCAGCAATCGGTCCACGTCATCCAGCGGGACCTCTGTCAGAAGCTCGAAATACATCTTCATGACACCGTCAGGAAGCTGCATGAACTTCTTCATCATGTCGTAAGGCGATTCACTGATCCCGATATAGTTGCCGAGGCTCTTGCCCATGCGGCGAATACCGTCCAGACCCACCAGGATCGGCGACATCACAGCGATCTGCTGATTCAGGCTCTCCTGAGCCTGCAGGTCCCGGGCCAGCATAAAACTGTAGAGCTGCTCGGTGCCGCCCAGTTCGACGTCCGATTTGATTTCGACACTGTCCCAGGCCTGCATAACCGGGTAGAGGCATTCGTGGAGAAAAATGGGCTTCTCTTCGCGATATCGCTTGGCGAAATCGTCGCGGGTCAGCAACTGAGCCACGGTAACTCGTCCGCAAAGCGAAAGCACATGCGCGAACGACATCTTTCCGAACCAGTCCCCATTGCGATGGACTTCGGCTCTCGACATATCCACGACTTTGCCCACCTGTTCCAGGTAGGTCTTCGCGTTTGTCTCGACTTCTGCCTCGGTCAGTCGTTTGCTGCGAGCTTCGTCGCGTCCACTGGGGTCACCAACCAGCGCGGTGTAGTTTCCGATAATGATCACGGCCTGATGTCCGAGATCCTGAAACTGTCTCATCTTTCGCAGCGGTACCGTGTGCCCCAGATGGACATCGATACCCGTCGGGTCGATGCCGTACTTAATTCGCAGGGGCGTTCCCGTGTCTTTGCTGTGCTGGAGCTTCTTACGCAACTCTTCCTGAGGCACGATTTTCTCGATGCCGCGAGTAATAATTCGAAGCTGATCTTCAACAGGAGGAAACGAAGCGGTCATTGGGGCAAGAACTCAAATGGGAGACAGGATGTCTTTTCAAACGGCACAGGCGGCCGCGAGTTTAGCAAATCCAGCGTGCCTGCGTAGGGGAGGAGTCAAACACAAGAAGCCCGGCTTTTCGAGAACCGAGCTTCCAGTTGATCAACAGTTGTTGGCCTCGGCCTATTCGCGAGGTCGGCTGAGAAGTTCCTGAAACTCCAGTGCGAACTCTTCGTCGCCTGTCAGGCAGCGATTATTCATCGCCAGAATCTTACGGATGCGACCAACCGTCAGCTTCGCCGGACCGGTCAGACGCAGAACGAGTTCGTCTGGATTGAACTGTTCGAGATCGCGAATCGAATGAATGCCCAGGAACATGAAGGCTTCTTTGGCCTGCATATCGTTCTGGAAAACGACATCCAGCGGAGCGTCGATTGGGATTCGAGACCGGCCAAGCTTGCGAACAGGCTTTGCATCGCGGATGCCAGTCGTAATGGTGGCTTTGCGAACACCTTTCTTTCGAGCCGGGCTTTCAACTTCTGCGACAACAGGCTTTGGAGCCACGACTTTCGGAGGAGCGGGTTTTGCGGCCACAGGCTTTGGGGCGGCAGGTTTGCGAGCGACTGACGACTTTGTGACAGGTTTCGCAGCCGGCTTTTTCTTGATGACCTTTTTAACCACTTTGGACGCCGACGAAGTCCTGGCAACATTTTTGGCCGGACGAGCAGCCTTTTTGACGGCTTGTTTCTTCGCCATGAGTGCGATTCCTCTTGTTCATCCCTTTTTTTCGATCCGATTGCTGAACCAGAAACCCTCTTCAGAGCCTGAACTCCAGTCAAAAGGCCACGGCCAGCGAATCACATGATAGTCGTCAGAGCAGCGTTCTTACCTTGCCAGGCCGGGATGTTCCTCAAAAAACGCCCGAAGGATATCCTGTTCATCCTTGGTCAGGAGGCCTTCTGAGCCCAAAATCAGGTCCTTTTGAGCGACCCAACAACCAACCAGGTCCAGCAATTCTTCTCGATTCTCACACCAGTTGGAACCCATTTCAGACTCCAGCCGGGGGCAAGGATCTTCAATCTGCTGCAACTCTTGCAAGAATACGGTTTGTCGCGGAGTTGGCCCGGCGATCTGCATACAGCGAGTTTTTGAATGCAGCCAGTGTTCAGGCTCAGCTGAGATAACCCGTGGTCCGTTCAGGACAACTCGGAGTGAGGCGCTCTGCTTTTCAGAGGTTACGCCGGCCAAAGATTCAAAGGCCGCGTAAACGACGAGTTCGTCCAGCAATATCGGGGCATCCGTGGAAGCCGCCAGCCTCTGCCAGGTTCTCAGCAGGCATTCCATCTGGATTTGAGGGGCCATGCCATTCAGCATAGGGAAGCACGACATAAAGCCAGACGAACTTTCCGAGGCCGTGTCTGGGTCCAGAGCATATCTCAGCAAACTGTCGAGCGTGCTGACGAAGGCTGCTCTCATCGCGGTGTAGGTGATTTCGCAGTCTTGCGGAGGTCTTGAGTCGGTGGTCATTTTGCCAGGCTCGGCGATCCGTTAGGCGTTGGGGGAGGTGAAAGGAGATGCACGCAATCCTGACACACTTTCATCTCGACTCAATATCCCATTCCGGTTTCGGCGGAATTGCGATGTAGCCAAAATGCAACCAATCACTCTGAAAGTTCAGCCGCCAGCAGAAAACAGGAGAATCGCTTAAACACCGGTCAATCTCTGCGAGAGGATAGTGTTCGGCGTTCATCGCCCAGCCTCAGTGCTTGATGGGGTTCATTCCGGGACCACGATCACCTTCCACGGACTTTGGAAAGACACGATCCGCGCCGCGTCGGACGAATCCACAAACACACAGACTTCGGATGCTGAAAACTGCGGAAAGTGGACATCGCCAATCGCTCGCCATTCGAGTTCTTCGGAATTGTTCGTGGCCCCACCTGAAGTGGCCTTCTGAAAGAATGGCCGCTTTTCGTCGTCCAAAGAACTCCAGACTTCATCGTCCCCGTAAACAACAGGTCTGACACCAAGATTAATCAGACTATTTTTTCGGATCGCGATGCCCCACGGTTCGAAATCAAAACGATGCCTGTGCTTACGGAACACACGACGTTTTCGAAACTCGTGAAGAGGAACGCCGGTAAACGCCACGACAGGAAATGAGCCCCGAATTCCCTCCGAGGATGCTCGCAAGATGCCCTCCGAGAGAATCCTCAGCAGTGTCGTAACGGCAGAATGATCGGCCGTCTCTGTTCGCAGAATCAACGCATCAAGAAAGTCTTCGGACGTTTCTCCCGGCCATGGGCCAGCAGCCGCTCGAGTCCAGTGAAGCAGCCAATCGTTGGGGTTCAGTAAAGGATCGTGAATGAGTGCCGGATCTTTGTCGGTTGTCCTGCTCACCGGACTCAGACTGTTCGAAACCGATGTTCGGGGCTCTGAAGAACCCTCCGCAGTTTCATTCGACTCCTCCGGAAGCATCGCCGGTTGCAGAATCCACGGAACCCAGCCGCCGGGAAGTTCGGTGGCAAGTTCGGGGAGCAATCCAAGTTCGTCACACGCCATCAGCAAAGGGGTCTGAGCACGTTCGCGATCGAACAGATGAAGGCGGAGCAACTCCGCTATGGTTCCTTTCGAGCGACACGACAGGACCTGAATTCGATCAGCAGCAGCAAACAGGAGACGGTCACCCAACGGCAGCGCAGAGAATACCGTTTCGCGATCATCAATCCCCGTCAGGTCGGCGCTGAGTTCCGGTGAGACGATTACGCGATCGACCGTCTCGTCCGGCGGCTGATCACCAGCAACTCTCGCCAAATCCAGACAGTACGACAACCATGAACGAATGTCGTCTTCGCACCGGCAGAGCGGAGTGGCAGGCAGTTCAAAACGCAGCAACGCACGCCTGAATAAGCGAGCTGAACGTGATGCTGCAAGAAAGGGTGCCGTCGACTCCACAACAACGATCGATTCCTCCGCTGCGTCACAACGAAGGATGAGTGTTCGCAGTAGATCGAACCACCAGCGTTCCCGGTCCAGCTGTTGTTTGAGCCTGGAAGAAACCGGGGCGATGCGACGCTTTTGCGGTGGTCCGCTCAAAAAGCAGAATAGTCGGTCCCCCAGCCAACGGCGGGAATGTTCTCTGTCGCTACCGGGCAAACCTCGATAAAAAAAAGGCGTGCGTGTCCGTTTCACCTCTGACAGATTGCTAAGTGCGGTAGGGTCCAGCCCAGTTTTTTCGCGAAGGTCAATTGGCATTTCCCACGCTAAATCGGAATTCCATCCGTGCATCAGTCGGTTCAGCACGTGTTCTGAGGAATCAGTCATTTTACACTTCATCTTCCCCACGCGTTTGTCCGTCTTCCCGGATTCAGGTTCAGCACTTCCCGGTGCGATTCAGGAGGAAATCCAGGGTGAGACTACAGGACAACCCTGAAGGAGTTTACAATTTCCCCCAGAGGGAATTCAATTTCGATTCGCAGAAGGTTGGTAGGGCAGAGCAATTGCCGCTGTCAGACGTTGCGATGAGAAACTGGACCTCAAACAGGCGATGTTAAGTTTCTTTCGCTTGCTTAGGGCCTGAATGAATCGAACAGACGAAGTTCCCCCAAACGACGATTGGCCATTAACAAATGTCAAAAACAGTCATCCTGATGCGACACGCCCGAGCTGAAGATGCCCGCATAGGAATGCGAGATTTTGATCGCTGTCTGACTGGGGATGGTCGCGTGATGACTCACAAAGCTGCGACTCATCTGCAGGCTTTGGGGGTAACGTTTGACAGAATCATCGCTTCCTCTTCTGCCAGAACAAAAGAAACGGCTGAGATTATGGCGGCCAGCGTGGGTTCGTCGGCCCCGCTGATTCTTCGGGACAATCTTTATAACGCCAGCGCTGATACGTTTGCCTTATCGATTGGACAGGAGTGCGAAGACGACGAAGCCAGCGTTCTGGTTGTTGGGCATAATCCGGGAATCGGTGGCCTGATGTGCCATTGGGCGGAAGAAAGTCTGTTTGTGCCTCCGGCAACTCTGGCGATTTTCGAGGTCGCTGCCGACCAGCAATGGAACGCTGTTCGGCTGCATACACAACCTCTTCCAAAACGTGTCGGCCTGATTCAGGACGGGGCCATCGTACGTCAACGTAAAGCACCCTGACGCCCCCACGAAGGAAAGCCGGACGAGAAATGTCGCGACCAGATCCGTCACCAGAATTCGCCGAAGATCTCGTTTCTACAGCTGCTTTGACGTTGGCGGATGGCATCGGTCCTAAGCTTCAGTTGGCGCTTCTTGCGGAGTTTGGATCGGCCCGGCAGGTGTTGGCTCAGCCATTGGAGGCATTGCTGCGAGTACGCGGCATTGGTGCGAAGACCGCAAATTCACTCATCGATCCGACGTTGATGGGTCAGGCCCGACAGATCCTGCAACAGTGCCAGCAACTGTCGATCGATGTAATCCCGCAAACACACGCCGAGTATCCTCGACGACTGCCCGAGATCTGCGATGCGCCGTCCATTCTTTATCGAAAGGGCGTGTTATTGCCGCAGGATGAGCTGGCCATCGCCATCGTCGGTTCACGTCGCTGCACGGCCTATGGGCGTCGCCACGCCGAGCGACTCTCCGCCGGGTTATCTCGAGCCGGGTTTACGATCGTCAGCGGTCTCGCTCGAGGAATCGATGCGGCCGCTCATCGAGCCGCCTTACAGGCCGGTGGCCGAACTCTGGCCGTGCTGGCCAGCGGAGTCCGCGACATTTATCCCCCGGAACACAAAGAGTTGGCCGCAGAAATTGCCCAGCAAGGCGCGCTGCTGAGTGAGATGCCGATCGACCAACGCCCGCTCCCCGGCTTGTTTCCGCAGCGAAATCGAATTATCAGCGGGCTGTGTCTGGGCGTCATCGTGATCGAAGCCACGCGGAATTCCGGAGCCCTGTATACGGCTCGGCATGCCATGGAGCAGGGCAGAGAAGTCTTCGCTCTGCCCGGACAGGTCGACAGCATCGCCAGTGAAGGTTGCCATGACCTGATCCGCGATGGCGTGACCCTTGTGCGAGGCGTCGACGATGTGCTTAGTGCGCTGGGGCCGTTGCCGATGCCAACTTCACCGAACAGTGCGGTCACCATTCATTCCCCGCGAGAACTGGTCCTGAATCCTTTGGAATCGCAGGTCCTGAACCTGATCAGCACGCAACCGATTTACATCGAAGATCTTCTGCGCGAAGCAGCGATTGAGACTTCGCGAGTTCTGGCGACGCTCACAGTTCTTGAAATGCGTCGGTTGATACGGCGACTGCCCGGCAACCAGTTCGTCAGGCACGATTAGTCCGGGTTTATCGATCCGCTGGTGCTCAACATGATGCGGATCAGAGAAGTCTCAGGAAACCGTCACAGGCGAAGGTCGTTGCTTCCGAAACACTCTCATGCATCCCATTCTCGCGCTGCGCACATGGGGTGCCATCTATTTCCGATAACATGGAACGGTTCTCGGGGAGTTACAGAGTCGACTGGTTTTCACGGAAGAGCTGAACACACCTGTTCTTCGGGTAGATCAGATGGGCTCACAATCTTTCCTAACCTGTCGCATCCCGATGACCTGCCTGCGCGCAGTTCTGCGTGCCGCAGCGTTCTTTGCCATTGTGCTGATCACTGTTGCGATCCTTCCAGTCAGCGCACTATCCGGAGAAGACCTGCAGTCAGACCTTCCGGAAGTTCCACCGCAGTTATCCATTCCTGCAGAAGACACGACAGGATCCGAGGAATCTCCGCAGCCGACAGCGGTTTTCGATGCTTTTCTCTCCGCGGCGAGGATCGCCACTCCGGAATCAGAATCTTCTCGTGTTCCGCCAGTGCCAGTCGCAGAACCGTCGCATGCAGAACCCGTGGTTAGTGCGCCCGCAGATGTTGGTGGAGAAAACTACGCTCCTAAGATCCCCGGTTACTGGATCGTGAGTTCCTGGAATTCACCTCAGGAGTTTGAAAACGACCAACTGCGTTTCTGTCCTCAGGTTCAGCAA
Source organism: Planctomycetales bacterium (assembly GCA_026400835.1). Lineage (GTDB taxonomy): Bacteria > Planctomycetota > Planctomycetia > Planctomycetales > Planctomycetaceae > SXXK01. Next base: position 15,018 of record JAPLOA010000109.1, read on the forward strand.
GTCGACGAATGCACTGACGGACAACCTTCCGGTATGGAACAACTCACGGGATCACTGATACCCGGAGTTCCGATTTGCATCGTAATCCATGGCAGCTTCATGGACTCGCCGTCCGTGCTGCCGGATTCGCATCGCACCTATAGTTGGTTAAAAGCAGGTGCCTGCGGACGTCCGTTTCAGATGATTTATTTTTCCTGGCCAAGTGATCGTGCTCTGTCACCCTTTGCCAGCATAGATGTGGCGATCCTGGGTTCTCGTGCCAGCCGCAATGGGTTCTATCTGGCCAGCCTGATCCAAAGTCTTCCTACGGAATGTCCTGTTTGTCTTGTCGGCCACAGCCATGGAACGCGAATCATCTCTTCGGGTCTGCACTTGCTTGGTGGAGGAGTTGTTGAGGGCCACCGGCACTGCACTCCCGGATGTGCCGGACGTCGAATCCGGGTTGTCTACACAGCCTCCGCGATTGATCATGACTGGCTGAATCCGGAAGAGCGATTTGGTCGAGCGTTATGCTGTGTTGAGTGTCTGATCAACCTCCGCAACGTGAAAGATCCCGCGCTGCAGATTTATCCACTGCGACGAATCGGTTCCAGTCGAGCACTCGGACTGGCAGGATTCACATCCAAGGATCGTCGAGAACTGGGAACTTACGGATCCCGAGTTCGCGACTGGGATGTGTCCTCACTGATTGGCCACGATCATTCCTGGCCGAACTACGTCGCGCACAACTCTCTCTCCAGCAGCCTTCGCAATTATCTGTTTTTTGCGCAATAGCGAAATGTTTGCTTCCGCCCCGCGCACGTCTGTCAGCAGCCGTTTGCTCTGACAATTGCGGCCTGACGTGGGACTGGTTAGCTTGCAGCCTGTTTGGAATCACCAGGTGATACGGCGTTGTATTGTCGTAGCCTTTCAACAGGAGTCGCAGGATGTCAGAAGTTAAAGTGCTCGTGAAGGATAATGGTCCGTTTCTGGTGACAGGAACTGTGACCATCACCGATGCCGCCGGCAATACCTTCAATCTCAATGGCAAAGAAACGTTTGCCCTGTGCCGCTGCGGCGCCTCCGCGAAGCGTCCGTTTTGTGATGGTGCGCATAAGACTTGTGGATTTGAGTCGGCCGAACGCGCGGTCTAAAGGCGCAGTGAAGTCGATGGCTCGGTAAAAGTCCCACCTCTACGCTCATTTTGAATGTGGATCGTCTATGTTTCTGATGCGCGCATCCTCCGGGTTTGGTCTGGCCATTCTACTTTCTGCATTGCTGTGCAGCTCCGAATCGGCCGTTGCACAAAATCAGGCCAACGGTCAGAAGGAACCACAGACACCGCCTGAGCCGCCTTCGGCCGAGGTCTTGCAGGCTCTGGCGACAACGCGCGACGAACTCAGGAAGAGTGTTGAGGATTTGAAGAGCAATCCGGAACTGAGCACTCGTGATGGCGCTGCATTGTTGGCTGATATCGCCGTATTCGAAAAAGCCGCGACATGGATGCTGCGGTATCAGGAATTTCCGAAGGCCGACTATCTCGATCAGCTCAAAGGCGTTCTGGCCAAAGGAAAGACTCGAGCGGAACAGTTGGCCAGCGGTCAGCCGGATTGGGTGCTCAAAACGGGTATCACGATCCGTGGATATGTCAGCAAGGTTGATGGTTCCGTGCAGCCTTATGCGTTAACACTTCCGGCCGGTGTGAATCCCAACGAGGGCCGTCGCTGGCCGCTCCATGTTGTCCTGCATGGTCGTGCGGATCAGATGAACGAGGTGAATTTCATTCATCGGATGGATGGAAAACCTTTGAAGGCGGACGCTGCACAGCCGGAGCAGAACTGGATTCAGCTGGACGTTTACGGTCGAGGTAACAACGCGTATCGGTTTGCCGGCGAGACCGATGTGTTCGAAGCGATGGACGATGTGAAGCGACGTTTTCGAATCGACGAAGATCGTATCACTCTGCATGGTTTCTCCATGGGAGGTGCAGGAGCGTGGCATCTGGGAATGCATCATCCGTCGTTGTGGTCGTCAGTTGGTCCCGGAGCTGGATTCGTCGACTTCTACCGTTACCAGAAGAAAGATCCCGACAACCCCGAGCAACGGCTGCCAGATCCGCAGCACGCAACACTGGCGATTTATGACAGCGTCAATTACGCAATGAACGCCTTCAATGTTCCTGTCTGCACCTACGGCGGTGAGAATGATCCGCAATTGCTGGCAAGTACTTCGATGGCGGAGGCTGCGGAAGTGCTGGATGTTCCCATCATGGTGATTGTTGGTCCAAAGATGGGGCATGCGTTCGACCCGGAGAGCCAGAAACAATTTATGGCATACCATCTCGAACAGTCAGTCAAAGGGCGTCCTCGCTTTGGCCAGCGGAAAGAGATTCGGTTTACGACCCATACCCTGAAGTACAATCAATGCGACTGGCTGGCGATTGAAGAAGTCGAGCGTGTTTATGAGCCCAGTGTGGTCGACGCGAAGATTAATGAATCGGGTGATGTCGAAGTCACAACCAGCAATGTCATGGCACTGCGAATCGTTCGGGACGTTGGCACAGATGCGATCATTGATGGCACGACGCTCGAATGTCGCCAGGCGGCTGATGGACTGTTGCCGGATGTGTATTACGTCAAAGGCAGTTCCGGATGGGAAGTGCTGAGTTACGACGATTCGCGATCGTTTTCGGACAATCAGGAACTCCGCAAACGACCAAATCTGCAGGGACCGATTGACGATGCGTTTATGAGCTCGTTCGTTTGTGTCCGAGGTACCTCGACGCCCTGGAATGAGACCGCTGAAGATTGGTCGAAATGGACATTGTCACGCTTTGAACGAGAGTTCTCCCAGTGGATGCGCGGAGATGTTCATATCGTCGATGATACGGCGGTGACCGAGGACATGATTGCAGGAAATCACCTGGTGTTGTTTGGGGACCCGGGTTCAAACGCGATCTTAAAGCGTGTGCTGGAGCAGCTTCCGGTCGAGTGGACAGAAGAGACGATCAAAGTCGGCGATCAGGAATGGCCAGCCAAAGATCATGGTCTGAGTCTTATCTTTCCGAATCCTCTGAATCGATCGAAGTATGTCGTGTTAAATTCGGGGCATACGTTTCACGACAAGGATTTTCGATCCTCCAATGCCTGGCTGTTTCCGCGACTGGGCGATATCGCCGTGCAGAACATTACGCCACAGAAGGACGGCAGCTTTCAGGAAGAGACGGTCTGGTCGGATGTCTTCGGCGAACGCTGGCAGTTGCGGTAAAATCTTTCCAGCAGAAGTCGTAATTGCTGGCTGATTTCCGGCCAACAGAATTGTTGTCCATCGAGTGGCGGCGCGTGGATATCGTGGATGTGATTCAACAACTCGTCTTGTGAACCTGCAGTGACGTGAACGGAGCAGAGTGGCGAGCCGGCAGGAATCGCGGACCCGGGTTGCGGGGTATCTGCGAAAGTCCACTTTGTATGCGATGACGGACAAAGGGAGTCCGTGAACTGGACGTCCTGATCCGCCCAGAGAATCAAGCGGGCCTGAACACGGACCTCATTCTCGCCCGCAGAACGAGTTCGCTGCCGCCTGCGGGCAGTACTATCTGCGGATCGCCAGCCAAAAGCCGCCAGATGCCTGGTAACCAGACTTCGTTCCTCGCGGCTATGGCTGGCCGGGTTTTCGTAAAGCATGTGCGACGCCGTCAGGCGAGGGTTCACTTCGATGAACCAGGCTTCTCCTTGCCGCAGGACGAAGTCGACACCGAAAACACCTTTGAGACCCGTGTGATGAACCAGTGACTCCGCAGCCAGAATGAGCTGCCGGGTGACATCCTCTCCTGGACTGATCGGGCCAACGTTTCCGCAGAAAAGAAAGTCGGAAGCTCCCAGACTGGGCCAGCCGACCAGTTGAATCGAAGTGCCGAGCAAACTCAGACCGAGGTGATCGGCGAAAAAAACGGCCGACATCGGAACACCGTCGATATATTCCTGCAGGAATTCCTCCGAGGTTGTCTTCTGTTGAATTCTGTCCGGCTGGGCATTCATTGGCTGTACAGGTCGGATTCCGAGTCCTCCCGAACCGCTATTCGGCTTTCGCAACCAAAGGCAATCGGCATTGGCATTATCCGGGGAGGCGAGGCAAGGAACATTCAGCCCGGATTGCGAGAGCCAGCCCGCGAAATTTCGAGGTTGACGCAGCAGATCGACGATTTTCGGGTCCGGCCCAATCACGGGTCGATGAGCCATGATCTCACGAAGCACAGCGGTATGATTCTCCAGCCCGCCAGCCCAGAGCAGGGGGATATTGCTGCGAATTTTGCGAACGACAACAGGAAGATCCGCAAAAGTTCGAATCCGGCCCACAAAACGGCCACGTCCGCCGCCCAGCATATGAGTCAGGTCGGCATCCTCAAAGAAATCCACACAGAGAGGACGCAATCCGGCGGCAATCGCGGACTGAGCCAAACTGCGGACACTGGCTCCGCACAAAATTAACGAACGGACCGTCCGAAATCCGCCAGAATGCTCTTGTTCGGGCGAAGTTGAGGACTCCGGCTTCAGGTCAGTTGAAGATGAGGCCAAAAGTCGCAATCCTGATCAAAGAATGAACAGTTACAGCAGAGCCTGATCCTCGTCTGGCAGGGCCTTGTGTTGTGTATTGTTCACTTTTTCATGCGACCTTGTCCACAACACAGGCACCCCATTGCAGAAGCAGGCACAGTTCTGCTTCCGCAGACAACTGCAAAGTGTGGCTCGGAAGTGTTTTCAATCATCGTTCTTTGTGGCCGACGTGCCCCGATAATCGGGAGAATGAAGGCACTTCAAATCTGTCTGCGGTCGCTGTTTTCTGGTTTGACTGGTTTTTGTAAAGGAAGTCTGGAATGTCAATGTTTGTAGGTGAAGCACTCGTCGGTGAAGGTAATGAAGTTTCACACATCGATCTGTTGATTGGTGACAAGAGCGGTCCGGTAGGCGTTGCATTCGCAAACGCTCTCGCTGACCAGAAGATGGGCCACAGCAATCTGCTGGCCGTTGCGACTCCGAACCTGGCTGTAAAGCCATCCACCGTGATGATCACCAAGGTCACGATCAAGGGTGCTCGCCAGGCGGTTCAGATGTTCGGCCCAGCTCAGAAGGCTGTTGCGGACGCTGTCACGGACTGTGTTAAGTCCGGAGCAATCCCAAAGGATCAGGTCGAGAAGCTCTGCATCGTTTGCGGCGTTTTCATTCACTGGGAAGCTGCTGACGACAAGAAGATCTATCAGTACAACTACGAAGCGACCAAGCTCTCTATCGAGCGAGCAATGAAAAACGAGCCAAAGGTTGACGATGTGATCGCTCAGCGCGATACAGCGGCTCATCCGTTTTACAAGGGCTAATTTGCCGTCGTGGCAGACGTGGAGATTTCTCTGCGGAGCTCTGAATTCAAAGCGGCCGTGCTGGTCACCCGGTACGGTCGCTTTTTTCGTTAAGCTTTCGACCTCATGCTGAGAGCCGATAGAACGAGAGCAGACAGAACGAGAGCCGGGATCGCCAGCGTTGTCGAATCCTTTTTCCGAAGAATTGAATGGACCGGATAAGGCAGTCGACAAACACCGTGAATATCACGATAGACTTCGCGCTCCGTTGCAATGCAACATAGCCAAAAAGCTTTACTGCACCTGAATCTCGACAGTCGTGGAATGACTCGTGTTTGGTGCCAGTTCGATAGCGTTAATGCCCACATTGGCCGTCTCGATGCAAACCATTTCCGGCCATTCATGATCACCGAAGTCGGGCATGCGCTCACTCTTGGCGACCCAGGGATTCCAGATAACGGTTGACTGCGAACCGGACTTTGAAACAACGATCGTCCGATTGCGACCCGGGTCATGCAGGTGACATTCCGAATCGGTCTTCAGATAGACTCGATCGGTTTCACCCGTGAACTCAATCGCAGCGCCTGTGGCTGGTTTTTCCTGAGCACCATCGACTTTGTCGATGTACCGAACCTGTTCAAGGCCCGTGATTGAAATGTTGCGAACGTCAGACACGCTGAAATAAGTGTGCAGAGCATCCTCAAACCTGTGACTTGTGCTGACACCTGACGCTGGTTCTGTGGCCAGAGTCATTCGCAGCACAGAGCCAAACTCAACAGTAAACCGTACGGTGAAAGGATCGATGCGGGTCTGCAAGGTCATTGAGATCCCGCCTTCTGCCGTAGGCCTGGCTTCAGCCACTTCCCACATCGCAGTTCGCGCGAAACCGTGAGCCGGCGCGGAAGCATCAGAAGCATGCGGCCCGAACCAGGGAAAGCAAATGGGCACTCCACCCCGGATTGGCTTGCCGGGCTGGAACAACGACGAGCGGCTCATCCACAGCACCGGCTCATGTCCAGCTGGTTGCCATGCAGTCACGTGAGCGCCATGCAGATAGATTTCTCCCGACGCGACGGTGGTGGCGACAACCGCCTTCGTCAGCCCGCCGTGGCCCTCTTCGAAATGAAGTCCAGAAACCTTGAACTGCTCACAAAGCGATTGCAGAGTCTGCATCAGGGAAACCATCAACGTCCAGGAGTTATTCAGTGCGCGGCCACGATTGAAGAGATGTCTTGCAACGTATCCCGCGACCACGCTGCTCCAATTCAAATCGTGCGGAGAATAAGAGATCAGACCTTAACAACAACAGCACTGGCCTGGCCCATGCGGGTCACACTGGTCTTCAAAAACAGACCGTTGGAAGTCGTCAGGTGTTCCCCATGGATCACGTTCAACGGTGATTCGGAATCCGGTGTGGAGAAATTCAGAGTTTTCGGGACGACACCATGCTGCAACGCCAGCAATGAAGCCGCCACCTCGCACAGTGCAGAGCCACTACCCGCGCTGCCGGTGTAACTCTTGATCGCTGTGACCGGGACGCTATCGGCACGACTGCCCAAAACTCTACGCAAACCTTCCGCTTCATATCGGTCGCGGCGAGGATGGCCGGACGCACACGCATTCACGTGGCCCAGATCTTCGGCGGATACACCAGAGCGAGCCATTGCCGCAGAAGCCGCCTGGTAGATCGCCGTGGCTTCATCCGGATGTCCGTCGCGACTGACAACCGTGCTCGCACCGCAGCCAAGCAAAGTCCCCAGAATCTTCGCGCCTCTTGCTTCGGCATGTTCGCGAGCTTCCAGAATCAGCGTGCAAGCCGCCTCTGAGAGAGCTTCGCCCGAGCGATTGTTATCAAACGGGCGAACGCGAGTTTCCGCAGGGCCGTCAGCCAGGACATCCCAGTGATAGGAATGACAGGCCTTGACGGTATGAATACGAGTCCCGGTGACTCCGGTGATCATCACGTCTGCACGATTGCGGCGAATCGAATTTGCGGCTTCGGCAATGACCAGACCGCCGGAAGCTTCGTCGTGAGTAATTGAGTTATTCGGCCCACGGGCGTCCAATGCGATCCCGATATGGCAGCCGGGCATGTTCGGCAAGTACCGCAGAAGCCAGAGCGGCTCCATACCATCAAAGCGTCCGCCACCCCATTTGTCGTAGACAAACACTGGCTTCCCGGACGAGCGATCGCTGGCTTTGACGACGGCGTCCAGAAGTGCATCCGGAGGAGTCGACATCAGATTTGCGCCAAAGTCCACGCCGATCCGATCAGGAGCGACTGAGCCGGCCTGAAGCCCAGCGTCTTCCATGGCCTGCAGCGCTGATGCAACTCCCAACTGGATCTCGCGGCACATGACCTTGAGATTTTTGCGGACCGATTTCAGGTGCTGTTTTTTTGCGGTTTCATCGTTGAAGTCGGAGATCTCGCCCCCGATACAACCCGGCGTTCCGACGAATGACGCGAGTTCGATCTTCTTCAGGCCGTTGCGACCTTCAGACAGATTCGACCAGAACGCGTCTCGACCGATACCCAGCGGTGAAACAAGACCAATACCTGTGATGACAACATCACGAGCAGATGAATTAGACATGCAGATTCGCTCAGCCTGTATTAAACAACAGAATTCGTCCCCACGAATTCTTCGGTTTTCCGAGCGAAACAGTCTACCATCAGCCTCCACGCAATACTGCGCGGACCATGGAATTTAGGCGAAGTCGCGGGTAACGACGATAAATCCGTCCACTAAAACCGTGTTCTGAGAATCCCAGGGGCCGGAAAAGCCAGCAAATTCGTATTTGTTCCCGAGCCTAAGCGTTCGTTGCAGAATGCCTTCACGCCACGGACACCCGCCACGGAGTCGCTGGCGAGGTGGTTCAGTCTTTGCCGGTAAAATTCTGTCAGGTCGAAACAGCAGTCGCTCAGACGACAGAATCAGGGTCAAAGAAGTTAATGCTGAGCGGATATCTCCAGAGTTTGCCGCTGCTGGCCTGCAGGGTCCCAATGATCGGGAAGATCACGTGTAGAGCGCCCAGCACGAGGATCATCAGAATTCCAATCCCCAGAAAGCTGAGCACGAACGAAACCACGACGTAGACGAGGCTGCTCAGCATCCAGTTAAGGATGACAAGCCCATGGCGATTGGCCTCTTTCGATTCCTCCTTGCCGATAATCCACATGATCAGCGGCGCCACGACACCGACACCAGTCCATGTCAGCAGTTGCGACGCGTGCATCAGAGTGCACCATAGTTTTGGATCGAGCCCGCAGATCAGTCCCGACGGCGCCTCGGCATAGCCACTTGGGGGAAAAAAAACAGGCTCGGGTTGCCCACCAAGAACTCGTGATTTGGCCTGCTGAAACTCTTCTTCGGAGAGTGCCCCGGAGTTGCGAAGCTGAATGAGTCGTTCGATTTCGTCGGAGATCATGCGGCTCTCAAAATGCTGCGATGGTTATGCTGGTCAGAATCGGCAGAAGCGGACGGATTATTCGTTCGTCAACTGCGATTCCTGGCAACATTCACGCATTTCTGGATCGAATCCGAAAAACTTCCGTTGTTCTTCTGCTCAGCTTCTGATCCTCCACCACGAAGGACGACTTTTTGCCTTTGGTGTGAGGTTTTCTGACTAAATGCAAGTGCGGCAGACCAGTCAAAAACGTAGTCCAGATCTCTGACGCATCAGAAGCCCGATCCCCGAAGAGTCGCGATACTTCGTGGAGCAGCCTCCAATCGTAGAGGCCAGAAAGAATGCTGACGGGAATCGCATCGAGAGCAGTTGAAAGCGAGGCTAAAGGAACTCAGCGAGCTTTCTGAAGTTCTTCCGATAACTTCACAGATGGATTACACCTGCGTGCTTCCCCAATGGCTTTCTTCGCGGCTGCAGTGTCGCCTTGCTTAAGGGCTAACTCAGCGCTGGCAAGCCAGAAAAGATCCATTTCTGTTGCGCCTTGCTGCAACTGCTGAAGGTCTTTTTTTGCTTCTTCCAGTTTGCCGAGGTGGATTCTGGCAACAGCAAGAGACCGCATGGCTGACTCCGCCAGATCCGGCTGAAGTCCGCCATTCCCAATGGCGGACGAAAGCTGTTGTTCGGCTTCCTCCCAGCGACGTTCATCAAAGGCTTTCAACCCTGCATCCACCGAGGCTTCACTCGAAGCCACCTGACCACTGCCTCCGCTCACGCCGCAGCCTGCAATGGTCAGGATAAGCAAAGCAAGTGTTCCGTGGAATCGCATTTTCACACTCTGAAGAAACCGAAATGAGCCTGCAGGAAAGACACGACCACCGAGCGATTTGCCCTTCAGCATTTGACAAACGCCTGAAGTTCCGGGCTCTTTCTGAGCCAAAATCAGAATTCGCCAAGGACTTCGCCACCGCCGCGGGTCCCCAGTGCACGCCAGACTCCAAGGTCGACGTTCTCGCTTACGAATCGCACACTGGCATCACCCAGTTGGACTTGAGCACCGCCAGTGTGCATGCTGCGGGCCGAGATAATCGCGTATTCACCCGGGGCGTCAGCAATCGCACTCCAGTTGCCGCAGTCAAACCCTCTCCAATTCGGTGTCGCTACATGATTGTAGAGAGTTGCGGAGTAGAATCCGAAGGGCCAGCCATTGGAGAAGTCTGAACCTTCGAGCCATCGTCCCATCGAGTTAAAGTTGAACGTAGATACTGTCGGCACGGCATTAAGGCACTCGTTGAATAAATCATTCGTTACGAGCGGGCCCTGCCGACGATTCGGTGACGTAATAACGTCTGCCATTCGCACAGGAAGTGTGCCAGCCATGTCTCGTCCACTGCCCTTCGTACGCTCGGAGAACATCGCGGTATTCGACAGGCCGTCCGTGAAGTCCCGATCCTTTGTCACAGATCCTATAGAGAAGGCTCCGTTTCCGTCAGCGGCACCGCCTACGACGTTATTTGTCGTGGTGCTGACAGCACCACCGTTCGGCGTCGATCCACCGAAGTTTGCGCGATAATTATTCTCAGTGATGATGCGGCCTGTGTTCGCATCGGATGGACACAGAAAAAGACCGGCCGCGTTTGCGTACGCAGTGTAGTTGGCATTCGTAGGAACCCCGCTGGTTGTCATACGAACGGATGTTGGTCGGGCAAAATCGATCAGGTTATAGATGTTGGCCTGCTCCATGTACGGCAGCAGAAAAGTATGAACCGAGCGGAACCCAGTCCATGCTCCCGACGCCAGCGTGTTTGGGTAGGAAGTATAACTGGCCTGCGCGACACCGCCTACCGAATAGTCCGGAGCAAGCCTTGCTGGCGGAAGGCAATTGAAAGTAGACATGTAGTTGTGGATCGCCAACCCCAGTTGCTTCAGATTATTCTTGCACTGAGTTCGGCGAGCGGCTTCGCGAGCCTGCTGGACCGCAGGAAGCAAAAGCGCAATCAAAATGGCGATGATGGCTATCACCACCAACAATTCAATCAACGTAAAACCACGCTTGCGAGCAGGCATGACTGAACCCCCAAAATGAGTGATCAAAACATGGGTTGCAGAAACAGGAGACGCGATTGACAACGCGACTGTTCTTCTCATCTTCGCAACAGGATCGCGACGTAATAATAAACTCCGGCGAAGATTTCCTGAAAAGAGTAGCTTTTTGAGTCTACTCAACTGCCCCTGCTGGCAAAGCCCTATCGTCGGAAATGTCGAAAAAGTCGAGTGCTCTCATCGCTGGGATGCAGTCAGGGTGAAATCTTCGACCACACTTGTGCCTCAACGTTGTGCATAAACGCAGTTCGTATGCGAGGTTATTCATCACGGTGCGATACGCCCGTCGATCGAGGGGCTGACGGGCAACGGAGAGCCGTCGCTATTTGGGGCCTGTCGTCGAGCAATCGGACTTCAGGTCAAAGTCGAATGTGGTTGTCGACGAGGTTACTTCGACAGTGAGTTTTGACTCTTTGTTGTAACAGGAGGGAACGGTTTCCCCGGCCGCTTTGGGGGCTTCGCCACCTTCTGAGGAGGACTCGCCTTCTTCAACGCCTTCTTCACCCTTCAGTCCCAGAATGTTGCGAGTTGTGCTGACCTGGACAACTTTTTTGCCGGGGATGACGCCATCCATCTGGCTGTCGAACTGCAGCGTATACTCGCCGTCCGAATCTGTTCGTGCGAAGGAGAACGTGCCCTTCTCCGGGTCCTCAAAAGTGATCACCGCGCCCGGGAGTGGCTTACCATCGAGGGCCACCGTTCCACTGACAGAGACCAAATTCACACTGCCATAGTCAATATCGTTTGTGGCGCTACATCCTGACAGCCAGGGGAACGCAGTCAAAGAAACTACGAGGAGACAGGCACGGGAACGTTTCAACGGAGATGCTCCAGGAACAACCAGGGTGATGATGGACTTTACGAATGAAGGGAACCCAGCTTCGAGTGATCCGGGGCATCTGAAAGATAGCCCCGGTCCTGGGATCAGCGGGGTTAGAATTCACCCACAACTTCACCACCAGCTCGTGTTCCGAGTGCACGATAGACTCCAAGGTCGATGTTCTCAGAGATGAACCTTACCGAGCCATCTGCCAGCGTGTACTGAGCACCACCGACATGGTAGCTGCCGAAGGCCATTTCCATCAGAACACCATTCACTGTGAGGTCCAGGTTTGCATTCGGTTTGACGACGCATGAGCCGAGACCTTCTGAATATTCTGTTCCACCAAGGCCATTCAGAACCCATCCACCTGTCTGTGGTGAGCCAAACGCCCAATAATCCATTTGCTGGCCGTCTTTCGAGTATTCGGAAGTGCGAGATTCACCGATCATGATCGTGTTGGAAGTTCCATCGATGATGTCCCTCATTTTGATATTGCTGCAGCCATAGAACATGCCATCCAGATTATTCTGTTCCAGCGTCAAAAAGGCCGCAGTGTTAAAGCCGGCTGGGCGTGTTGAGGCATCATCAGAAGACACCATTGAGCCAGCACAGGCACGATAGCTGACAGGAACACGGCCTGGGATATTCTCGTTGTCGCGGGGGCCAAGTGGCATCGATGGGCACATGAAGCCCTGAATAATTGTGCCACAGGCCTTTTCGTTTGGTGATCCATCGAAGTCCCAGTTTCCAACAGTACCTTCCTGCCAGATGAGTGTGCTGTAGAGATTCGCCTGCTCGATCTGTGGGAGGATCATCGCCGTCCACAAAGTTTCTCGTTCATCAAAGCCCCACGGAAACACATTGACCGTGTCGTGATAATTGTGCATTGCGATTCCCAGTTGCTTGAGATTGTTTTTGCACTGAGTCCTGCGAGCAGCCTCACGAGCCTGTTGTACAGCAGGCAGAAGCAGGGCAATCAAAATGGCGATGATCGCAATCACCACCAGAAGCTCGATCAAGGTAAAACCACGTTTGCGAATCGGCATACAGCACCTCAACAAAAAAACAAAACAAAGTCGGCGGCATCGATGATCCCCTGAGTGAAGGTCTCTGTTGAGGAATCATCGATATTCAGTTAAGACAATGAAGAAGTCTTCTTGTTAATCGCTGTTTGTTAAGATTTGGTAAGGGCCCTGTGCAGGAAAAATCATTTCCAAACTCGGGATTTGCTCGCGAGTGTACCCACGAATATAACGGAGAAAATTCGCATGGCACACCAAATGATTGTGCCGTAAGGGAAGGGCTGCTGGCAACGGCACTTGAAAAATGCCTGCTCTATGTAAAACCGGCGACCAGGGCGTCAGGTGCCCATCAGAGACCGGACAGCAATTCCGATGTCCGGCTGTCTCATCAGCGATTCGCCGACAAGCACTGCACCGATTCCTTCTGCTCGAAGACGCTGGATATCGGCGTGACTGGCAATGCCGCTTTCGCTGACCAGCAGAATGTCCTCGGGTACCAGTTGCTTCACTCGAAAGGTATGTTCCAGTGACGTGACAAACGTGCGAAGATCACGATTGTTGATCCCCAGCAGTTTTGTTCCTGTCGCCAGAACACGCTCTACGTTCTCCAGATCGTACAACTCGATTAGAACGTCCATGCCCAGGCTGCGAGCGTAGCTGTACAAGTCGTTCAGCTGAGCATCATCAAGGCATTCAGCGATCAACAGCACACAGTCCGCCCCCGCGACTCGCGCTTCGGCGATCTGATAGCGGTCGATGATGAACTCCTTCCGCATCACCGGAATGCGGACGATTTGCCTGATCGCCTGCAGGAAATCCAGATGCCCCTGAAAGAAATGTTCGTCCGTCAGCACACTCAGACAAGTCGCTCCGGCAACTTCATACTGGCGAGCAATCGTGACGGGATCAAAATCCGCGCGGATCAGCCCGGCCGATGGCGATGCCTTTTTGACTTCCGCGATCAGGCCCGGTTTACTGGCGGCCTTCAGGGCCTCAAGGAATCCTCGCACGGGAGGAGCTGCAGACAGACGTCGTTCCAGCGTCGAAAAAGGAATTCGTTCACGCGCAGCGGCGACTTCCCGGTGCTTCTGTTCGAGGATTTCGTCAAGAATGGTCGACAAGGCTTATGCTCCGCGTTCTGATACCCGAACGGATATTCCGTGCGCGTTCACGATTGAGGCTGACTTCGAGGATCAGAAAAGGGGTCAGGAACCAATAGTCAGATGGCCCGAAGGGTACTGCGCACGATTGGTTCCTGACCCCTTTTCTGAGCTACATCGCGCGGAGAATAGTATTGGCCAGCATCCGACTGGTCGAGGGTGTGACGGAAATAGCCCATTGCTGGTTTTGAAGTGCTGGTTCTGAAGAATGGCTCACGATGCTTGTGAACAACCTGTTTCCCGGTCTCTTGGCTGAATTTAATCTGTTGGCTCAGGCCGCCGCTGCCCCGGAGCAGATAACGCCAGGGGCCACCATAGCTGGGTTCCTCGTGCTGGGCATTATGGCGTCCAGTGTCTGGATGATCGTCGTCTGGATCGGACGACGGAATCTGACCGGTCATGCTCTTCCGGCTGCTCGCCGAGGCATTCTGCGAGTTCCCCCGGCTCTGACGTTTGTCGGAATCGGGCTGTCGCTGCTGATGTTTCTCCTGATGACGCTCGTGTCACTTCAGGAAAAGCCCGGAGCCAAAGCGGCCTCCAAGCCCGTGGCCAATCCTGTTGCCGCCAGCTCTGCCGAGACGTCATCATCCACAGCAGATACATCACCAACTGCCGAGGAATCAACAGCGCCAGAGGTAAAGCCTACTGAGACAACATCAGCTGAGACAACATCAGCTGAGGCGAACCCCCCATCTGAAAAGTCGGACAAGAAGAAATCCGCAGCTTCTCAGATGACGCCGGAAGACATGCAGAGCGCACTGATTCAGACCGTTGTCATGGATGCTTTTTTGTTCCTTGTCTTCGGGGTCGTTGTCTTTGTGGCTCGACTACAAGGCCGAGCACGCCTGTCCGAGTCCGCAGCACTTTTGCCATCGCCGCAGACTCAAGCTTACCAGACGGTAATGTATTCGCCGGCGAATTTCTGGCCTGATCTGGATGATGCTTCCGCTGCACCAATGCCCGGCTACCCGTTGCCTGTCGAACGCGCCGTCACACCGTCGGGAGCCAGTTCAGTTCCTTCTCACTTAGAAGCATCAGAGTCACCATGGGCTGCTCCTCAGGCCGAGAGCAGTATCAGTTCATCAGCGGAAATGATTTCGCAAGGTGAAACACCAGGCGAAACATCGGGTGAAGTGGATGAACCCTTCAGCTTTCTCACGGAGCTGCGATACGCTGCAGAAGTCTTCCTCGCGGCGTACGTTCCCACGGCGATGCTGCGAGTGCTGGTTGTCGCGTTGACAGCAGGGCTGACCGGGGAAGTTCCGGATCAGCATCCATTTCTTGAGATGATGGAGTCCGACGTAGGAACAGCAGTGCTGGGGCTGATCGCGCTGACAGCCGTTGTGCTTGCTCCCATCGTGGAAGAATTACAGTTCCGAGTCGTCATTCTCGGTGGCATCGCTCAACTGGGCAGGCCGTGGCTGGCCCTTGGAGTTTCGTCCGTTCTGTTTGCATTTGCACATGGCTTCCCGGATTCACTGGCGCTGCTGCCACTGGCGTTTGCGCTTGGCTACGCCTATCTCCGGCGGCGAAGCTACATCACGGTGATGTTGGTGCATTTCCTGTTTAACGCCTTCAACATGGTGCTGGCTTTTTTGTCCATGTTTTGAAAGTCCACTGTCGGCAAACCGTGAGTGAGTTCCGTCGGCGGAGCGACGGGCGTAACGTACACCCGTCTCTCCGCAGGCGGGATCTTATCAATCTACAACGAGACACCCAACTCCCGCAGCGCGGTGAGCAGCAGCGGTGTGGTTGTATAAATGCTGGCATTAATGCCGAACGATGCGCCCTTGTGGGTGTAGGCTTCGATATCGTCTGTGTAAAAGCATTCGGTCGGTTCACATTGCGCCCTCGAGAGGGCGACTTCGAAAATCCGATCTTCCGGCTTCAGGGCTCGCGCTTCGAATGAAGTGACTCGATCATCCATCAACCGCAGCACATCGAAATGCCGTTCAATGAACTGGATGTGGGTGATGCTGGTATTTGACAACAGCACCAGCCGAATCCCGGCGTTCTTCAACCCTTGAAGGACAGGAATAATCGAATCGTTCAGCCAGAAGATATCGGCTGCGGCGTGGCGGAGCTGGTCGATATCGATCGTTCGTCCGGTGGCTTCACAGAACTCGGCATGAAACTCTTCTTCCGAGATATCGCCGCGCTCGAGCTTCCACTGTCGGCCTTCTTCAAGAAGAAAAGTCTTTGTCTGAGGAAGGCTCCAGCCGCATAGCTCGGCGATATTCTGACACATCCGTTCGTGCGAAAAGAACACGAGCACATTGCCCATGTCGAAGAAGCAGGTTTTGATTGTCATTGACGTTACAGCCGAAGTCGGGAAATAAAATCAGGCATGACGCTGAAGGACATCATGCCTGTTTGAGATCAACAGATCGAGAGTGGGACTGCCGCTTAGCGTCGGCGAGGAGGTCGGCTGCCGCCACCATCGCGTCCACCGCGACCACGACTCTCTGTTCGACGAGCATGGTCTTCTGTCGGAGTTCTCAGCGACAGGGCACCGATCGCTTCTTCCCAGGTCGGGATATCTGCAAACTCCGGAGCAACTCGAGGTGCTCGCGAGTCACGGCGGTCACCGGAATTTTCGGAGCCTTCACCGCGATCCCGTGGAGCGGGGCGACGTGCAGGACGTTCGGCCGCCACTGATTCACGAGGAGCACGCTCAGCTCGTTCTTCACGTGGCTGACGTTCTTCTCGCGGAGCCCGTTCTTCACGCGGTGCGCGTTCCTCACGAGGAGGGCGTTCTTCGCGTTGAGCACGGGTGTCGCGAGGCTCTCGGTCGCGAGGAGGTCGTGATTCTTCACGTCCGCGTCCACGATCTCGCCCACGGCTTCGATCACGTCCACGGTCGCTGCGTGGTGCAACAACTTCTTCTTCCGGCTCATCACTGAATTCAGTCAGCTCAGCATCGGAGTCCAGATCGTCGTCTTCGAAATCATCATCGTCACGTTCTGTCCGACGGGCAGGCGGAGCAGGTCGCTCGCTGCGTGGAGCTTCTTCGCGAGGACCGTTGGGTCCACGTCCGCGTCCACGTCCTCGTCCCCGACGTCCCCGACCGCGTGGTCGGTCGTCTGATTCTTCAGTAGCAGCAACTTCGGAGTCTTCATCGTCGGCTTCTGCGACGGGTTCAGGTCTGCGGGCAGGCGGCGAAGGAGGTTCTTCCTTCACACGACGCTGAGCGTTCACGCTGCCAGCGGAAATGCTGACGATATCTTCCTGATCCTCATCGAAAAGGATTTCGCTGAGATCATCATCAACGTCACCGCCTGAGCCGGAATCCGTGGATTCGGCTGATTCCTTTATTTCGCCAGATTCATCCCGGCGACGACGGCCTCGTCCCCGACCGCCACGACGGCGTCCACGACGCTTCTTCTTCGACTGACCATCAGAGTCAGAGTCTTCTTCAAGATCTGCTTCGGCATCGAGCCCCGGAGCTGTCTCAACAACATCGTCTTCTTCTTCGTCTCCGAAGTCGTCATCGTCATGGGATGACTTCAGAGCAGGAGTTGGCTTCTTCGCCGCAGCTTTGTCGTCCCAAACCCACTCATCAAGTTCCTGCCAGTATGAATCGTCATCTCCGCCGCCCGGTGCAGAAGCTGCCGGAGCTTCTTTACGTTCGGGACGTTCCGGGCGAGGTCCTCGTTCAGGACGGGCATCGCTGCGAACATCGCGTCGTTCGTCACTGCGAGCAGGCTTGCGATTGTCTTGTCGCTGAGGCCGACCTTCGTTGCGATCACGACGACCGTCGGAGCGGCTTTCTTCAGCACGCGGGGTCGCCGGACGCGGATCAGGGCGTCGTTGTGGAGCTGGCTGCTCACGATGCTGACGCGGGGCTTCAGCACGGGTGTCGCGCGCTGTTACAGGCTTACGGCGAGCAGGAGGGCCATCGATTTCCGCACCGAAGTCATCTTCTTCCTCTTCGTCGTCTTCCTCATCGTCATCGTCGTCGAATTCGTCATCGTCTTCTTCTTCCTCCTCTTCGTCCTCTTCTTCGTCGAGGTCGTCGTCATCATCGTCTTCGTCCTCTTCCTCACCGAAGTCGAAGTTTTCATCGTCGTCTTCAGTGACGCTTACGACATCCTCTACCTCGTCGTCCTCTTCGTCTTCGTCGTCGGAGAACACAATCAGGTCGTCGAGATCATCCTCTGAGACTCTGGAAGAGGCTGATGTGGCGGAACGATGGTCCTGAGCCATTGGGCTTGAATTCGTTGATTCATAGGAGTCCGGCACAACCTGGCTGAGGAGTGATGCTGCCGGCTTCTTCACATCGTCGTAGTCGTCGAACAGAACCTCACCACCGACGTCTGCGGGGCTCATGTTGAGTCCGAAGAAGGATTCTGCGAGGTAGCGGGCGGCTTCATCAGCCTTTTTTTTGTGTGGGTCTTCACTGGGACCTGTCATGTCATCCGTCTTTCAGGTTTTGGTTTCAGCCCGCGATTTGCCGGCGAAACGGTTTTTGGCCGCACTGGGAAAACTGTTTGATTGGCGTCCGGATTCGATGCCTCCAACGACCCGGGCACCCCTTTTTCGATGGGGCGGCAGCAATTCATCGCGAAGGCTACCCCGGCAAATCGTTGAATGCAATTGGGTCTCACGAGGCGACGACGATGTTTCCCTGCTTTGCCCCGAAACGCCCGCGTGTGGCAAACAATCCCTGGTTATCAGGGCTTCAATCGACGATCGGACGGCCCTGACACTGGCAAAACAGTCTCCTGGACCTAAAGATACGAAATACTGCCGACAGCCTCTGCCGGTTGAAACTGCTCTGTTTTCCTGCCTCCTTTGCTGTTTCGGAGTTGCCCCGTGACTCGGTCGGCCCTTATTGCTTTCAGATCCCGATGGTCGTCTGCCGCTGCCTCAAGCGTCTCACCCATGCTGATTTCACTGGCCGCGTCGCTGATATCGATCGGATCTTCCCACAGACTGCAGGCCGAAGACTGGCCGTGGTTTCTGGGATCTCGTCATACAGGGGAGTCATCTGAAACCCAGTTGAATCTCGATTGGTCCAAAGCAGAGCCACCGACGGTCTGGAAACAACCAGTCGGGACCGGTTATAGCGCGCCGTCTGTGCTGGGAGAAAGACTTGTTGTTCATCATCGAATGGGAGATGAGGAAATCATATCCTGCCGCTCCGTCACCGACGGGGCTGAGATCTGGAAGTACGCTTACCCATCCACTTTCCAGGATCCGTATGGTTACAACAATGGGCCTCGGTGTTCGCCCGTCTTAACGACGGACCGCTGCTATGCCCTTGGTGCGGAAGGCATGCTGGTCTGTGTCACGATGGCGGATGGCAAGTTAATCTGGGAGAAGGACCTGCGAAAAGAGTTCAGTCTGCCGGAATGGTTCTTCGGTGTAGGCTGCTCGCCGATCCTTGATGGGAACCGCCTGATCGTGCTCGTTGGCGGACAACCGAATTCCGGCGTTGTCGCGTTTGACGTGGCGGACGGCAAAGTCTTGTGGCAGGCGGTTGGCAAGAACACCTGGGACGGAACACAGACCGATGAAGGCGACACCTACAAGTGGCTCGGCGATGAAATGGTTGTCAGCTATTCGTCTCCGGTCATTGCCGAAATTCATGGGAAACGACATCTCCTCTGTCTGGTGCGACAGGGGCTTGTTTCACTGGATCCTGAAACCGGCGAACAGAATTTTTCTTACTGGTTCCGTGCTCGAGTTCACGAATCCGTGAATGCGGCCCGCCCGCTGGTCATCGATGATCAGATTTTTCTGTCAGCCGCTTATCAGGTCGGATCGGCTCTACTGAAAGTGGGAGCCGACGGAAAGTCTTACACTGAAGTGTGGCGAGACAAAAAGAATCTGCTGACCCACTGGTCCACTCCGATCTATGTGGACGGTTGTATTTACGGATTCAGCGGCCGCCATGAAAACGAAGGGGAATTACGCTGCATTCAGTTGTCAGACGGCAAAGTGCTGTGGTCATCGACGGGCTTCAACGGCGACTTATCTGATCTGGCTCGTGACCGTACCACGGGAAATATCGTGGAAGCGAAGACAGGGAAAGTGATCCCGTATCCGTTCTTCGGACGAGGCTCCAAGATCAGAGCCGGCAACAAGTTCATCGTGCTGGGCGAGCGAGGCACGATCTCGGTCGTGGATGTTGACAAAGAGAAGTTTGTTGAACGCGGCCGATTCTTTTTGAGCGAGATCGATTATCCAGCGTGGGCCGCGCCGGTGCTGTCGAACGGGCAGATGTACCTGCGGAGCGAGAAGTGGCTTGTCAGGATAGATCTGTCAAAAAAATAGGCGCATCGCGGGATTGATGAAGAGGTTGAACGCCATTCCGCGCGAGCGTATGTGGCGATCTGGTCGAGGATTGTTTCCTGCTATTCATTCCATCAGAAAGTACTGCTCTGGAGCTCAGCATATCAGGACGGGGCAGCCGCTGATCATCAAACGGCAGTCTCTTAACTGTCGCCCTTGAAGACGTAGAATTCAATCCACCTGAAGTCGTTCGATTGATCGCACCAACTCCACTTCCACACGCGAGATATCTCCGAAGATCTCCTGAAAGTCACCCAACCGCTCCTTTGCGGAGTAGACGTGCAGTGGGTTTCTGTCCGCGACCTTCTTCAGATACTTCGCGAACTTGCCCGCCCGAGCGGGATTGTCTGTGAGAAAGTACGTCAGACTCCAGGCAAGGCTGTACGCATCAAGGGACTGCGACCCAAAGAAGTCGTCGGAAGCAATGACCTTTGCAAGGTCTCCTGACTTTCGGCGTTGCGAGTAGTCTTCCTGAAACCATGACAGGCGTTCTGCGTTGATCTTGTCTTTTCCGGCTTTTCCTCGCGAGCGAATTCCGGGTGGCTCAAGAACTGTCGCCAGACCTTCCACAACCCAGCGTGGAGTTGTTCCCAGACGGGAATGGATACCCACGTTGAACCCGACCTGATGTGTGCCTTCGTGAATAATGACATCGGCCGTCTGGCCGGTGACCGATGCAAAAAGGTTCTCACTCGTTTGAAGTTCCCGCTCCTCTTCTGAAACACGAGCGGTGACCTTGATGACCTGGTTCGGATCTTCGTACATCGCGACACGGTTTGTTTTCGACGAATAGTAACCACGCATCTTTATCATGGTTTGGTCATTCTGAGCCTCACAGTAAGCTTTGAACTCTGCCTGAGTGCCAAAGACAAAGGCGACCATCGGCATCTGGGGCGGATGAGTGTCAAACCCGCGAACGCTGAAGAACGTGTCGACCTGGCGAAAAACTTCCTCAAACAGTTTGGCATAGTCGTCCGCTTTGCCTTTTCGTCCCATGACGACGTAGTGGGCGGATGCGGCAATTTCGTAACCCGGGGGCAGCTCTTTTTTCAGCGACTGCTGCAGTCCGATTGAGGAAACCGGAGAGTAACTCCCGGCTACGACTTTGAATGATTTCAGATTTTTGACTTCCAGAGCTGTCATCAGACCAAACCGGTCCATGATGCACACATGGCTGGGTGTTTTTGCGATCAGCTTGCCTTCATAAGAAGAGTTCTGATCTGACAGCTCAACCATGCGAGTTGATTCGCCAGCCTGAGCCGTCATGGCCAACGGACCGTGGAAGCTCCCTGAAAGAACTCCGCATGCGAGGTTGGCAACGACGACAGCGCAGCGAAGGACGGAGACAGGTGATTTCATGTGGATTGGTTCCTCAGGCAGAGCAGGAAGCGGTTGTCGTCGCGACCAAAGCGGCCTGCGAAATGAGCAGAGAGCCTCGAAGTCCGGAATATGGCAAGCCTAGTGTGTCACTCTGCCGGCTGCCGGGACTGTTGATCTGGTGGAGGAAGATTTCTTCGGGCCTGTGTGGTTTGTCAGGACCCGGTGAAGACCGGCAACGGTTTCCATCACGCGCCCAACATGAAGATTGCCGAAAGACAACGGGCGATGTTGCGAAAAAGCAACGTTCCGTAAGTGATGAATGTCCGCTACCGGATCAATGCATCCGGAAATTCGCTCGGATACGAATAATCCTGAAGTCGAATTCGTCAGACTTCGTCTCGCTGGAGTTTGCGACTAAGATACGACACACCGTCTTTCCAGAACGTGACCGGAAACACAAGAAATTATGAGTGAGTACTCTTCCACGTTGCCCGGGATGATGCTTTGCGCGAAACAGCATCAGGCGAAAATTGTGGCCGTTCGGGCGATGGCTCAGGATACCTGGGCTGTGAAAGTCCACGCGCCGGAACTGGCCGCGACGATTACGCCCGGTCAGTTCTTTATGATTCGTCCTGCCACAGGCAGTGATCCTCTGCTGGGCCGACCGTTTGCTCTATTTGATATCGTGCGAGACGCCGCTGGTCAGCCGACTGGTGTGGAGTTTGGGTTCGTCAAGGTCGGCAAGATGACCACGTTGATGAGTCAATGGTCAAAAGGTGATGAAGTCAGTGTTTGGGGACCGCTCGGCAATGGTTTTCCTGTGCCGGAATGTCGTCACCTGATCTGCGTCGCGGGAGGAATCGGGCAGACGCCGTTTCTGGGGGTCATTCGAGAAGCATTGGGGCTGGAATCTTATGGAATTCCGCCAAGATCAATCACGACGCGACCTCAACAGGTCTCCTTATGCTACGGAGTAAGATCCGCCGGTTATCTGGCCGGAATTGAGGAGTTCACAATTCCGGGGCTCGATCTGCAGATTGCGACGGACGACGGAAGCACTGGCCATCAGGGCTATGTCACGCAATTGCTGCAGAATAAGTTGGCACAGAATTCTGACGGCGTTCACGTTTACTGCTGTGGTCCGGAACCCATGATGAAGGCTGTGGCGGAGATCTGTAAGGCTGCTGCTGTTCCGTGCTGGCTTTCTCTGGAAACGCCGATGGCCTGTGGCTTCGGGGCCTGCTTTAGTTGTGTGACAAAAGTTGTCGAGCCGGATGGCTCGTGGGATTATCGCCGGACTTGCGTTGAAGGTCCTGTCTTCAGAGCCGAACAGCTGGTTCTTTAACGCATCACGAACACCGGAAAAGTCGATTTCATAAGCTCTTGATGAATTGAAAGTGTGATACATGCCTCGGATTAAGGCGTTTCAGGCATTGCGTCCTGTCGAAGAACTGGCGGCTAAAGTTGCCTCTGTTCCCTACGATGTTGTGAACCGTGATGAAGCGGCAGCTCTGGCGGATGGGAACCATCTGAGTTTTCTGCACGTCGTTCGACCGGACATTGACTTCCCTCCGCAAAAGAATCCGTACGATGCCGACGTCTACGAAAAGGCGCGGGCCAACTTCCAGAAGCTGATCAGCGATGGAGTCCTGAAGCAGGATGGCGATGACCACGTCTTCGCGTATCGCCAGATCATGAACGGTCATTCTCAGACCGGAATCGTCTGCTGCTGCCATATTGATGACTACGAGAACAACCTCATCCTGAAGCACGAGAAGACTCGCAAAAGCAAAGAAGACGACCGCACTCGCCATGTGCTCGCCCTGAATGCGAATGCTGGACCTGTGTTCCTGACCTACCGAGGTGTTGACGAGATCAACGCGAAGGTTACCGAAGCAACGGCCGGTGCGCCGCTTTACGACTTTACTGCTGCGGATGGTGTGCGACACACCGTCTGGAAGATTGAAGGCTCACAGCCATTTGTGTCGGCTCTTTCCGCCGTGCCGGTTTTCTACATCGCAGACGGTCATCATCGCGCTGCCAGCGCATGGCGAGCTGGAAATGAGCTGCGACGTCGATTGCCAAACGGAGGAACAGGAAATGAAGAATGTAACTGGTTCCTGTCGGTGCTGTTTCCATCCGACCAGTTGCGAATTCTCGCTTACAACCGGATTTTGAAAGACACACACGGGCTGACGATTCCCAATCTCCTCGAGAAGCTGGATGCACTTGGTGATCTGCAACGTACTGACAACCCTGTGCCTGATGCACCTGGATCGTTCTGTTTTCTGATCGATCATGTGTGGTGGAAGCTTACGATTGCTCCGGATCCGTTGTACGTCAAAGATCCGATCAAGTCGCTGGATGTGTCAATTCTGGAACGCCTCGTGCTGCATCCGATCTTTGGCATCGAAGATGTCCGAACAGATTCACGGATCGACTTCGTGGGAGGTATTCGAGGCACCGCAGAACTGGAAAAACTTTGCATTGGCGGAGACTGGGCGGTTGCGATTTCAATGTATCCGACAACTCTGGATCAGTTGATGGCAGTCTCCGACGCGGGTGAAATCATGCCTCCGAAAAGCACGTGGTTTGAACCCAAGCTGCGCAGCGGACTGTTGGTTCATACTTTGGAATAGGCGAACGACCTGGTGCTGGTGGTCTCTTGATTCAGGTTATTTGTCAAGCGTTTTAGTTTAACGGCGAGCCGCAGGCGAAAGTGAGGAACGACGCTTGCGCCTTGCTGTTTAGAGAATGAGTCCTCAACCCGCCTGCGTTCGGCACACTACTATGACGAGCTCAAGAGACCTCCTGTGTGTTCTGGTGTTACTGTGCCTGGTCAGCACAACAGGTTACTCCGACGAGCAGCCGGAAGTTCTGCCGGCTGAAGAGGCGGCTCGGACAATGATTGTGCCGGAAGGATTCCGCGTCACGTTGTTTGCCGGGGAGCCCGACGTTCAGCAGCCAATCGGTTTCTGCATAGACGATCGAGGACGGTTATGGGTTGCAGAGGCGTATAACTATCCGAATCACGGGACTCGACCGGGTGATCGGATCCTGATCTTCGAAGATACTGATGGCGACGGAAAACACGACAAGCGAACGGTCTTTTATGATCAACTGAATTACGTCACAGGCATTGAAGTCGGGTTCGGCGGCGCGTGGGTCATGTCGCCGCCGAATTTTTATTTCATACCCGATCGAGATGCAGACGATCGACCAGACAGCGATCCTGTCGTTCTTTTGGATGGCTTCGGCAACCATGCGAACTCTCACAACCTTGCCAACGGCTTTGCGTGGGGACCGGACGGATGGTTGTATGGAACTCATGGCCGCACGAACTGGTCTGAGATCGGCAAGCCGGGCTCCCCGGCAAAGGAACGAGTTCGATTCGACGGCGGTGTTTATCGCTATCATCCGGAACGACATGTCTGGGAGCCGTTCGCTGACGGCACAACCAATCCCTGGGGAATAGACTGGGACGATTATGGACAGGCGTTTGTCTGCAATTGCGTCGACCCGCATTTGTACCACGTGATTCAGGGAGCCCACTATGAACCCTGGCGGAACCGAGAATCCAGTCGCTATGCCTTTCAGCGAATCACCACCATTGCTGACCATTTGCATTTCATAGGCAAGGGTAACGTCCATGATGGAATCGGCACCGCTGAGGAAGATGCAGCCGGTGGTGGACACGCTCATTGTGGCACAATGATTTATCTGGGTGATTCATGGCCGGAGAAATATCGCAATACGGTGTTCATGCATAATCTGCATGGACACCGCATCAACAACGATATTCTGAAGCGAGCAGGCTCAGGATACTCCGCGTCACATGGTCCGGATCTGATGCGTGCCCGCGATCAGTGGTACATGGGCGTGACGATGCAGTACGGTCCGGATGGTTCCGTCTATTCGCTGGACTGGTCCGACACGGGAGAATGTCACAGCGTGGTCAACACGCAAAGAACCACCGGACGAATTTTTCGCATCTCTTACGGCGATCGTTCTCCTGTCAAAACCGATCTGGCATCGCGGTCGACAATGGAGCTAGCCGAGCTGCAGTTTCATCGAAACGACTGGTTTGTGCGGCATGCACGACGACTGCTGCAGGAACGAGCCGTACGCGGTGACGACATGACTGCGGCCACGATTGAACTCAAACAGCGACTGAAGATGGAGTCGGGCGTTGAGAAAAGACTCCGATGTCTCTGGGCACTGTTTTCGATCGGAAAGGCTGATGTCGCGTTGCTGACGGAGTTGTTGAGCGAAGAATCGGAACATCTGCGTGGATGGGCGATTCGATTATTAAGCGAAGATCGTGAGTTATCCGCAGAGATTCTGCAGCGATTTGCGAATATGGCGGCGACTGATCCTTCGGCTCTGGTGTCTTTGCATCTGGCCAGCGCTGCACAGCGGATGGCGTTGAAGGATCGCTGGTTACTGGCCGAAGCGTTGAGCAGTCGACCGGACTTTGCGGACGACCAGAATATCCCGTTGATGACGTGGTATGCGGTCGAGCCATTGGTTGAACAGGATCAGGATCGATTTGTTCAACTCGGGGGAGGTTCAAAGATACCAATCGTGCGACGCCATGTGGCTCGACGAGTTGCCGGAATTCCGGAAAACGCTTCCGGGATTGATCAGATCATTCGAGTCATTCGGTCGGCTCAAACCGAGACACATCGAAGCGACTTGCTGTCCGGGTTATTGACAGGCCTTGAGGGAACTCGACGCTTCGATCTTCCCCCAGCATGGTCCGAGACTTACGCGGTCCTGAAGGATTCAAGCGAAGAATCGGTCCGCGAACAGACACAGCGGCTGGCATTGATTTTTCAGGATCCTCAGGCGATTCAGCAGTTGCGGCGGTTAGCAGGCGATTCCGCGGCAGACAAATCTCTTCGGCAGCGCGCGATCAAAGCCCTGGCAGGTAGCCGAATCGCAGGTTTTGATGAACAGCTCATTGAACTGACGGCCGATGAACATGTCCGTATGGATGCTTTGACGGGGCTGGCCGAGTATGACCATCCAGCGACCGTGAAGACCGTGCTGCAAGTTTATTCTTCGGCCAACGCGATTACTCGACAGGCCGCTCTGCAAACGCTGGCGTCTCGCGCCTCATGGGCTAAATCACTGATGGCCGCGCTGGAGTCCGGCGAGATTGCTCGCACTGAGATCACAGCATTTACCGCGCGGCAGATTCATAGTCTTGGGGACAAGCAACTGTCGAAGGATGTCGAAAGACTCTGGGGGCCGATTCGAGAAACTCCGAAGGATCGAGCGAGACTCATCACAAACTTCAAGCCGCAACTCACCGCCACATTGATTCAGAGCAGCAGTCGTGAAAATGGCCGGGCGCTGTTTCAAAAAAACTGCGCAAACTGTCATCGCTTGTTTGATGCCGGAACATTGATCGGTCCAGATCTGACCGGCGCGCAACGGACAAATCT
This sequence comes from Planctomycetales bacterium, assembly GCA_026400835.1. Taxonomy (GTDB): domain Bacteria; phylum Planctomycetota; class Planctomycetia; order Planctomycetales; family Planctomycetaceae; genus SXXK01. Next base: position 41,927 of record JAPLOA010000109.1, read on the forward strand.
GGACTATCTGCTGCAGAATCTGTTTGATCCGAGTGCGTCGATTTCGAAGGATTATCAGATGCAGATCGTGGCCACGACGAATGGCCGTGTGGTGACGGGTTTGCTGATCGAAGAGTCAGACAATGCGATCACCATCCAGACTGCGACGGAAAAGGTGATTGTGCCTCGAAATGAGATCGAGGAACAGAAGATCTCCGATGTGTCCATGATGCCGGAAGGGATTTTGCAGAAGATGACTCACGACGAAGTTCGCGATCTGTTCGCCTACCTGATGGGATCGGAACAGGTTGTATTGCCTTAGCGGGCAGTTGAGTTAAAGGATGTTCACAACCCGACACGTCAGTGAGGGATCAGGTTGCCGCGTTTTTCCTAAGCGATCCCTCGCTGACGCAGCGGGTTGGGATGAAATCAACAACGCGATACCGCCGGGAATCTATCTCACACCGTGCTTTTCGATGGGAGAAGGGCTCCTGATACGCAGGTTGGTCGGGGCGTCAATGAACTCGGGTTTGGTATCGTAAATCCCATCGACTTCCGGCACGGGCAATCGTACTCGCCGCTGGGTTTGCTGCGGGCGGTCTTCGCAATACCAGCCGTTGTTTTCGAAGCGAAAAGTCTCGGGAGCGGTGGCATCGCTGATGTTGACGGCGTCCACCATTTGCTGGCTGTTGAAGACCACGATGTTATTTGAAAATGTTCCATTGCGACTGGGGAGAAAACCGGGAGTACGGTTCTCCTGCAGAATTCTCAACGCCCATCTTTCCGGATGATAGAGGGTATTGTGCCGCACGATCGCCGAGTCGACGCCGACAAAGGCAATTGCTGCCATGCCTCCGATAAACTGACAATCTTCAACCGTGATGTCTTTGGCTTCGTAGTTGGCATCGGCTGGCCGGAAGAAATCCTTGCCGGTGCTGCCACCGACGTTGACGCCTCGACCTCCGGGATGTTCGAAACGGCATTTCCGGACAATGATGCGAGCGCTCCCGCCCTTCATCTGCACGCCGTTTGCCTGTTGTCGGCCTTTGGCATCGTTGGGGTTACGCGAGATCATGCAGTCCGTGATCACGCCATCGTGACAGCCAACCATATCGATCGCGGAGCCGCCGGTGCCCCAGTCGACGATACGACAGTTTTCGACTTTGAAGTCGTCAAGTCCCGATAGTTTGATGCCATCGCTGTTTCCATTCGGGCCGACATTACTCACCACAAGATTCAGCAGCGTGATTCCGCGTGATGTCGTGGTCTGGGAGCCTCCGTTATCAACGTTGATTCCATTTCCCGTCGCGCCAGTGAGGTGCAGACCGTCGATTGTCAGATAGGAACATCGCGTGACGTGGACGCCGCTTCCTCCGCCTTCGAACACCGGTGGCTTCTGTGAATCTGCTGCTCTCAGAATGACCGGGGCCGCTTTGGTCCCGTGGATTTCCCGCAGTTCGAAACCGCCCCGAATGGTGATACCAGAAGCCAGCTTCAACACGTCGCCGGGCTTTGCGATTCGAGCTGCTTGAAGCAATTCTTCTCGAGACGAGACGGTTTGTTCTCCGGCTCGGAGTGATGTTCCAGCGAGAAGCAGCAGCAAAGTGATGCCAGGATAAATACGCATGAAATCCCCACAGGCTCATGGATCAGGTGACGTGAATCAGGTCGACAGGATACCATAGGTCGTGTGAAAAGTGTCAGCAGGGCTGATCGTGCACTTCGATCCGCTCGGTCTATATGTTCGGCAGAGGATTACCGGATGAAAACAGCATTGCACACCATCAGCTATTCCGGTTCATGGGGACAGGCGAAGTTGCCGCTGGAAGAGATTGTCCAGCGAGCGTCAATGCTGGGGTATGATGGGATCATGCTGGCTGGAAAGCGACCTCATGCGTCGTTGCTGGACATGACACCTGACGCCCGACGTGAACTTCGAAGTCGAATGACTGACGCGAAGGTAGAGATGTCCTGTCTGGCCGGATACACGAACTTCACCGCTGATGCAGAGCATGCGGAGGTGCCTCATCGCGAGATGCAGATTCATTACGTGACCGAGTTGTGCCGATTGGCCGTCGAGCTTGGGGGCCAGATCGTGCGAATCTTTACGGGCTATGAGCATCCGTTGCTGCCTTATTCAAAAGCGTGGGACTTGACCGTCAGCGCGGTCAAGGAATGTGCTCGTCGAGCAGCGGACGTTGGGGCGATTGTCGCCGTGCAGAACCATCACGATCTGGCAGCGCACTCGGAGGCGTTCTTGATGTTTCTGAAGGCTGTTGATGAATCGAACTGTCGAGCGGCCTTTGATGCGTGGTCTCCGGCTCTGCAGAGTGACAACTATCTGACGGCCGCGAAGAAGCTGGCACCGCTCACCGTTCACACAACGATAGCCGATTATGTCCGAGTGCCCCGGTTTCGTTATCAGCCCGAGCTGGTGAATTATCGCCGCGACGAAGACTACATTCAGGCGGTGCCGATGGGAGAGGGTTTTATCGACTATCAGGGATTTCTGAAGGCGTTATGTGAACACGGTTTCGATGGCTGCGTAGCCTACGAGATGTGTTCTCCGCTCCGCGATGGAAACAGCCTCGAGGTGCTGGATCAGTATGCCCGGAAGTTTGTCGAGTTTATGAAGCAGACGGCAGCAAGCTAGATCGAAGTCAAGGACTGGCGAAAGATGAGGAGGTCTTTGCTATGGCTTTCCAATCGCAAACAGGTGTTGCTCGCCCCTGATATAAATTCGTCCGTTTGCAATGGCGGGGGAGGACCATGTGTATTCGCCCAGTTCATTTCGGGAGACGACGTTGAGTTTGTCACCTGGCTTGACGACCGACGTGATTCCATCATCTGCGGTGAAGTAGACCAGACCGTTGGCCGTCAACAGTGACGCGCTGTAGTGCTTGCCGAGGCGATCCTGCCAGAGACGTTTTCCGGTCGCTGTTTCAAAACAATTGACCGTGCCTCGGTCGTCAGCGACAAACAGATAAGGGCCTGTCAGCACGGGTGACGGCACGTAGCATTTGGCTTCGTCTGATTGCCATCGCACATGGGATGTTGTCACGTCGCCGGAACCATCCGGACTGATGGCCATGACATGATGCGTCGGGTAGCCGGCCGTCAGATAAAAGCCTTGTTCGTCGGCGACCATAGACGAAACAAATTGTTCCGTGGGGCCTTCAATCTTCCAGACTTCCTGCCCGGTTCGTGGATCGAGGCTCACTACCTGTTTGCTGCCGGACATCACCATTTGAGTTCGGCCCGCGATGTCGCGAATGATGGGCGTGCAATAACTGCGGATCTTGTGTTCTCGTGGAGTCTTCCAGACCGTTTTGCCGTTTGAGCGATCCAGTGCAACGACATATGAGTCACCATCATGATCACCATTGACGATCAGAAGGTTTTCGAAAATCACCGGCGAGCTGCAGAATCCATGAGCGCTGATGAAGTCACCGATCGTGACATGCCAGAGTTCATCGCCATTGAAGTCAAAAGCGGCCACGAGGATTTGACCTGGGGTGACGTTTCGTTCGCTACCGACATTGGGGGCAGGAATTTCATGGCCATCAACGGTCAAAAACGAAACATAAACCGTCTTGCCATCCGTTGCTGGAGTTCCGGAAGCGTAGCTGTTCAGCTGGTGTTTGGTTTCCAGCTTTGATTTGGCCACCATCTTTTGCCACAGCATCTCACCGTTGGCTTGATCCAGGCATGTCAGAATTCTTTCGCCTGTGGCTTCGTCGCAGCCGCTCAGAAAGATGCGATCATTCCAGATGACTGGTGACGCGTGACCGGTTCCTCGCAGTTTCGACTTCCAGACGATGTTCTCCCCGGTTTTCCCATCCCAGACGGTTGGTACATCGGTCTCAACGGACGTACCGTCGCCTCGAGGGCCTCGCCAGCATGGCCAGTTTTCTGCCATGGCGGCGGAAAAAGGCAGTTGACTGATCAACATCAGCAGGAGCAAGCGAAGACGGCCGGACCTGGGAAGGGCAGGGTGGTGATAGCCAGCATTCGCCTCAGCGGAGTGCTGCTCAGCGATTTCCGGGAAGACACGCGGGAGTTTCGAAGTCATCGCAAGGCAGCTTTCTTTGGCTGAATTCTAAGACGGGTCTTCGCCCCGGTAGTTTTCGGTCAGTTTAGAGTTCTCTCACAATGGCCGGTAGCGGCAATCGACTCCGGAATCGTTCCGGATCTTCAGAAACCCGGTTCTCCCTGTGGGTTTGAGGGCAGTCGCAATCGCGAGTGGTTGAAGCGGTTTCGATGTTGTGTTACCGTCCGAGTTGTCGTGAATGAAGGTTCCAGACGTCCACAAGGTTCAGGAAAAACGAAGAACAGCAATGCACAAAGTTACCCTTTTGCCAGGTGATGGTGTTGGCCCGGAGATCGCTGAAGCAACACGAAAGTGCGTTGAAGCTACCGGAGTTAAGATTCAGTGGGACGTGCAGGAATGCGGCATTGAAGTCATTGAAGCCAAGGGTGGCGTGCCAGCCAGCGTTCTGGAGTCTATTCGTGCTAACGGCGTTGCGTTGAAAGCTCCGATCACCACACCGATTGGCAAGGGTTTCCGCAGCGTTAACGTTTACCTTCGCCAGGAACTCGGTCTGTACGCCTGCGTTCGCCCCTGCAAGACGTACAAAGGGGTCCGAACATTCTTTGAATCCTGCAATGTGGACCTTGTGATTGTTCGCGAAAACACGGAAGACCTGTACGCCGGTGTTGAATTCAAGGCGGGTGAAGCCGTTACCGAGAAGCTGATCGGTCAAATCAACGAAGCGGCTTCGGGCAAGAAGATTACGACCGGCCTGAAGACCACGGGCGTCAGCATTAAGCCGATGTCCATCGAAGGGACGACTCGTATTGCTGACTATGCATTCAAGTATGCTGTGGATCATAAACGCAAGTCTGTGACATCCATCTCCAAGGCGAACATCATGAAGTTCACCGATGGACTGTGGTACGACGTCACCCGTGCTGTGGCCAATTCTTATCATGCAAAACATGAATGGGCCGAGTTGGCAAAGAATGTCGCTCCATCTCCGGATGCGAACGCTGGCAAGCTGAACGCGGGCAACATCACTTACATGGAGCGTCTGATCGACAACATGTGTATGCAGCTCGTCCAGAAGCCGGAGCAGTACGATGTTCTGGTGATGGGAAATCTCTACGGTGACATTCTCAGCGACCTTTGTGCCGGACTTGTTGGCGGCCTTGGTGTTGCTCCTGGTGCAAACATCGGAGTCGACGGAGCCATCTTCGAAGCGACTCACGGCAGTGCTCCGAAGTACAAGGGCCTGAATAAGGTTAATCCAACGGCCTTAATTCTTTCCGCGAAGCTGATGCTGGAACATCTGGGCGAAGCCAAGGCGGCCGCGAAGCTGGAACAGGCCGTTGCCGAGATTATCGAAGAAGGAAAAGATGTCACTTACGACATGAAAGCCGATCGAAACGATCCAACAGCCGTGGGGACGCAGGAGATGGCAGAAGCCATCTGTCGCCGAATTCAACAGCTCTGATGCACAATTCAGAAAGCCCGGTCTTTAAACGACCGGGCTTTTTTTCTGCGCTGACTTTCTGTGTGTAATCAGTTGAAGATTTGGTTTCGGCTTTTCACGACCAAAGCCACTGTAAGACGATAGGTGAGGGGTCTCTCACCATCTGTCGTAAGGCTTCTGAATTAGCCAGCGTGAAAACTGAACGTACGATCACGCAGAGAGCTGAATTTCCATGCAAAGATGCATCCGTTGGTGTTTTCTTAAAGTTTCCACCGGTTTTTTCGAAATAGGACGTCCGTTCATCGGAATCCGTTTGTATTCTACTTGTGAACTTCCGATAGATAACAAATTTGTTTTCCATCACTTACGTGCTTGGGGTTGTTTCATCATGCGTAGTTTTTTGGATAGCCGCCATATTCTGCAGATTTCTCAGTATGCAGCGGGTTTTTGTCTATTGGTTTGGGTTATAGGCTGTGGCGAGAGCGGTCCTCCAAAGCCTTCCGTGTATCCTGTTTCGGGAACGGTTACTGGTGGAAGCGGGGATTTGGCGGGTTGCATTATTACATTCAACCCGACTGACCCAGCCGGAGTTGGTGCAACGGCGACAATTGGCGCTGGCGGAAAGTTCGTACTGCAGGCGATTGATGGTCGTGAAGGCTGTGGAGTGGGAAGCTACAAAATCACTTTGTCGATGTCTCCGGATGCGACGAAAGCGGCGATGATGAAGGCGATGAGTGCCGGTCCCGGCAAAGGTGGGCCGCCGAAGGCGGAGTCGCCCTATCCAGAGAAGTACCAGAAAATGGATACATCTGACAAGACAGTGGAAGTCAAAGCTGAGACCAACGTTATCGATGTAGCGCTCTGAGAATTCAGGGTTTGTGTTTTTTTGCCTTAATTTGTTTCAGGGGAGGTCCTACCATGGTGAAGTCCAGACTTCGAAGAGCGTTTACGCTCATTGAGTTGCTGGTTGTGATTGCAATCATTGCAATTTTGATCGCGTTGCTGTTGCCTGCTGTCCAGCAGGCTCGTGAATCGGCCCGAAGAACTCAGTGCAAGAACAACCTCAAGCAGTTGGGGTTGGCATTGCACAACTATCATGACGTGTTTGGTAGTTTTGCCGCCAATGAGATTACTGTTGACGCTTCTTTTACTGGTGGTGGTTACAACGTACCGACGGGTCCGACCGGGCTTCCAACTCTTAGCTGGTTGGCTCGCATCCTTCCTTACATCGAGCAGGCCCCTCTGTATCAGTCGATTGACATGAGCGGGTTTGCAGGTGCCAATGCTTACACTCGTATTCTCGGCGACGCTGCCGGGAGTGCCACTTCTGCTCCAGCCGCAAATGTTAGGGCTCGTCGGACTGTCGTGAATGCATTTCTTTGCCCCAGCAATCCGCAGCCTAAGCAGGTTACTGGTGCAGTCCAAGGGTATTCCTGGAACGATAACGTTGACGGGGCTCGAACAGACTACGTGGGGAGCATGGGTTTCGGTCAGGGTGCTCACCGAGATTGTCCATTCGCAACTTACGCCGGTCAGCAGTGGAGTGGTCCGCAGGAAGTCAATGTGCCTCCGATTTCCAACAACGATGGTATCTTTGGATGGCATGGTTGTGTGACCATTGCCAATATCGTTGATGGGACATCGAACACGGTTGCTGTCGCTGAAGACATGCACTGGGTGGAGAAAGAAAGCCCCGAGAGAGTCGCTGGTGATGCTCTGTGGATGAGCGGATACGCGATTCATAGCATCAAGATGGCGCCCAACACAGACCCTAACGGTGACTTCCGTTGTGACCAGTGGAGCAGCATGCACACTGGCGGTTGCCAAGTGACACTTTGCGACGGTTCCGTAAGATTCGTCAGTGAGAATATCGATTGGACGATTCGCCGTGCCGTAGCGACCCGGGCAAAGGGTGAAGTCGTAGGAGAGTTCTAAGACTTTTTGGTATTCGATTGTTGCAGGCCTTTGCTGTGACGCGATCATGGATCCCTCGGTTGCGATTTTCGTGGCCGAGGGATTTTTCGTTTCAGGTTTTTGAGTTTATTCTGCTTTGCAAGCCGAATGGTCGAGTACACCTCCGCTGATCCGTCGGCAAAAAAAGGTTTTCCTTGTGAGATGTTGTGTTTTGGCGTACTAGCGTTTGCCATGGTTCTCACCGTTGACCGGCGTGGAAGGATGACCGACGGCTTACATGAATTCGTTTCAGCGCAAGGTTCGGAAAGTGACTTCAGCATACGTTTTGACAGTGAGGTGGATCCTGGTCGTTCTTCTGGTGTCTTATTCCTCAGGATGCCAGCCACAAGTTGCTCAGAAATCGCCCTCGACGACTCAGACCGTTGAAATGAAGCCACAGAAATCTATTGTGGGTCAGGGCATTCCGTTGGAGCGATTGCGAAGGGCTTTTGAAACGAACGCTGATTCGACCGTTGGAGAGACATTACGCTTTACGCTTCTTTCTAACGACTGTCGGCCGACATTTAACTATGTGAACGGCAGCCGTGGCCATCGCCTGATGGTTGAGGCGACGGGCGGTGGTTGCGCCTGGCTCGATTTTGATTGTGACGGCGCATGCGACCTCTACCTCGTGCAAGGCGGGGTTCCAGATGCGAAACCACCAGGCTCGGAGTTCACGGACAGGATGTGGAGGTGCCGTGAGGGTCGGTTCAGTGATGTAACATCATCGGTTGGTCTCAATGAGAATCGCTATGGGCAGGGTGTTTCCGCGGGTGACTTTGACAATGATGGTTTTGAAGACATTTTTGTGACTAACATCGGAGGAAATCAGCTTTTCCGGAACCAGGGTGATGGAACATTGGAACTCGTCGATCATTGGGGGGGCGAGGACAGCCATCTTTGGAGCACAAGCTCGGCCTGGGGTGATATAGATTCGGATGGCGATCTGGATCTCTATGTTTGCAACTACGTCGACTTCGACCCGTACGATCCACAGATCTGCCTGAATGAAGCGAAAGAGACGATACAGTGTGGGCCCAATCAGGTGGATCCTGTTCCGGATGAAATGTACTTGAACGACGGTGCCGGAGCATTTCATCCATCAGCAGACACACTGGGACTCAGCGGACCAGGCAATCGCGCGCTGGGCGTTGTCATTGCGGACTTTGTCGGTGACCGTATTCCAGAGATTTATGTAGCCAACGACGCTACGGCAAATTTTTTGTTCCAACGGGGAGCAGATGGTGTGTACTTCGACGTTGCCTCAAGACTGGGTTGTGCTCTTGACAGCAATGGTTCGGCGCAAGCCAGCATGGGAGTCGCCCCAGGTGACTTTAATCGTGATGGGTTGCTGGATTTGTACCTGACCCACTTTGAGGGTGAATGGAACACCTTATATCAGAACCTTGGCGAATTCGGGTTCAGGGATGTGACAGCCGATGTTCAGGCTGTTCAGCCGACTCTGCCATGGGTTGGGTTTGGTACCGTGATGGAAGACTTTGATCAAAACGGGAATGACGACATCTTTGTTGCTAATGGCCACATTGATGACCTCGGACGCAAGCGAGTGCTGGAGATGCCACCTCAGTTAATGAGTTTTGATGGCAGGGTTCTGAGAGACGTCAGTGCTGCATCGGGAGAGTATTTTGCCACGCGGAAGATTGGCCGGGGATGCAGCCAGGCCGATTTTGATAACGATGGAGACTTCGACCTTGCAGTGATTCATCACAATCGACCGGCCGAAGTGCTGGTTAATGAGTCGCATCGGGGTCACTGGATATCGATCGACCTGCGGGGGACGATTTCAAATCGCCGGGGCATTGGAAGCAAGGTCATCGTTCGGCAGGGCAAAGCAACATTGACCCAACAACTCTACGGCGGTGGAAGTTACTGCAGCAGTCGTCAGCCGAGGCTGGTGTTTGGTTTGGGGGAACTGCAGGAGCCTTGTGAAATAGAGATTCTATGGCCCGGCGGCGCCCGCAGATCTCTGACGAACGTGTCCGTTGATCAGAACATTGTGATCAAAGAAGAACCGCAGCATGAATAGTTGGCGACATATTTCTTTGGGCAGAGCGAAAGGCATCCCCAAGCCAACAATGATCGTACGCAATGATTTCTCGGGCGGAATGTTGATCGTTTTCCTCTGCCATGTCCTGCTGGCTTTCGGCTGCAGTAAAGGAAAGTCCTCCACGCCTGCGGAAGACGAGCCCCAGGAAACCGTTACGGCTAAGCAGGCAGGGGTTCGCATATCGAGCGTGTTCTCCAAACTCAGCAGTGGTGACGAGAAATCGAGTCAAACGGGAGAGTCGACGTCTCGGACGATGTCCCACAATTTTGCTTTTCGGGATGTAACAGCCCGTGTTGGTCTGGACTTTCACTATGACAACGGGGCACGTGGTCAGCAGCTGATGGTCGAAGCGACAGGAGGTGGTTGCGGATGGATCGATTACGAACACGATGGGTTCATTGATATCTATTTTCCGCAGGGAGGAGATCCGGCACGCTCTGGTGCGATGGATCAACCGATTGATCGACTCTTTCGCAATAAGCACGGGCAGGTCTTTCAGGACGTGACCGAGGCCGCAGGGATTCGGAACCATGATTACGGACAGGGAGTTGCCGTAGGTGACTTCGATAGTGATGGGTTTGACGACCTCTTTGTGACAAATGTCGGTCAGAATCAACTCTATCACAATCAGGGGGATGGCTCATTTGAGGTCGTCCCGGCCGAGGCAGGCTTTCAGGAATCATTGTGGAGTACCAGCGCGGCATGGGGTGATGTGGACCGGGACGGTGATCTCGATCTGTATGTCTGCAACTATTGCGACTACGACCCGCGGAGACCAATGCCGTGTGCCGACGAACAGGGAACACCGTCCATTTGTCATCCCAAGGATGTTAATCCGGTTCCCGACCAGTTCTATCGAAATCTCGGAGACGGGCGATTTGAGGCGTGTGCCAGGTCATTGGGGTTATTCGGACCGGGAAATCGTGGCTTAGGTGTGGTCATCGCCGACTTCAACAACGACCGCTGGCCGGATATTTACGTTGCCAACGATACGACAGCGAACTTCCTTTTTCTCAGCGAGAACGCCGTGAGTTTTCGAGAAGCGGCTGGTCTGCTGGGATGTGCTGTCAATGCGCAGGGGGTTGCTCAGGCGAGTATGGGCGTTGGCTGCGGTGATTATGATAACAATGGTTTCCTTGATCTCTATCTGACGCACTTTACAAACGAGTGGAACACGCTCTATTCGAATCTCGGTGATAAAGGATTCTATGATACAACGGCAATCGCCGGACTGGTTGTGCCGACGATGAAACGATTGGCGTTCGGAACGATTATGAATGATCTGAATCAGGACGGACGCATGGAGTTATTTGTCGCGAACGGACATATCAATCCGCAGGAATCGGGTGGAAGCGGCTATCGCATGACTCCGCAGCTGTTTTCGTATAACGGTGTCACCTGGGACGATGTCGGAGATTCTGCCGGAGACTATTTCAAGCGTCCGGTTGTGGGACGCGGTATTGGCACCGGCGATTTTGATAACGATGGAAAACTGGACCTGTGCGTTGTTCACCATGATTGTCCGATCGTGTTGCTTCAAAATGAATGTCACGAAGGAACCTGGCTTCAAGTTCGGCTGATCGGTAGGCAATCAGCACGTTCCGCTGTGGGCACTCGGGTCAGCGTGCAGATGGGAAGCGTCACTCAAATGCAGGAGTTAGTGGGGGGGACAAGCTACTGTTCTGCGGTGCAATCACAGCTTAATTTTGCTTCGGCGGAACCTCTCAAGGTCTGTTCCCTGCGTATCGAGTGGACAAACGGGGAAACCAGTCTCCTGGAAAATGTTCCGTTGAATCAGGCAATCGTTGTGACTGAACCATCGCGCCCACAGCAGGCAGCAAAGTGGGCTATTGTCCATGGTGGGGGAGAATGAGATGTCTCAACGTCTGCGAAGCTGCCTGAAAGCCATTTTGCTTCTTGTCGTGGTCATCATTGGGGCTCGACTTTTGCTGTCCGGATGGAATGTGTGGCAGATCCGTTCGTTGACGGCCGAATGTTCTCGATTGGAACAGACGGGCAGTTGGAGCCGAGTTTTGCGGACAGCTCGCAAGTGGAAAAGCTACGCACCGGAGAGCAGACAGGCTCGTCAGAAAGGAGCCACCGCTGGTCGAGCGCTTCGTGATGTCAGTGCGGTTAAAGAGTTTCTCGAAGGATATCCGTGCCAGGTTGTTGACGATGTTCCATGGCGTTCCATGCTGGCTGATCTGGAGTTCGGACCCCTCAATGATCCGTTTGCGGGTGCTGAGGTGTGCCGAGAAATCCTGAGGGTGCAACCGGACCATCGCGATAGTCATCGCAGACTGGTTTTCTTTTATGCAATGACGCAACAGCAAATTGCGATGCACGACCAAATACAGGCGGCTCTGCAGAGCGAGTGTGAGGTACCGGAGGTTTTCGTCTACAGTTTTCTCGGGCCAGGTTTGCAACTGAGAAACGGGATCCCTACGACAGAGCGATGGCTGACTGCTTTCCCTCAAAGTGAGCTGCTTCTGGTGGCGCGGGCTCTGCATTTTGCAAGATCTGTTGAAGGTGCCGTTCCGACCAACGATGAGTCTGAAGCGGAAAAAGTTCGGCAGCTGCAGAGTGAAAGGAGTGAGAAGCTGGAAGAGCTTCTCGTGGCGTTTCCAGAAAATCAGGAGTTACAGGCCTATCATCTCAGCGAATTTATTCAGTCCGGAGATCTGGTTCGCGCCGGAGAAGTGTTGACACAAGCAACATCTTCTGCCGACCTTGATTTTCGTTTCTGGCACGCTCGAGGCTGGGTCTTTGCGAGGATCAAGGAGTACGAAGAAGCGGAACGATGTTATCGTCGGGCATTGTCTTTGCATTGTCTGGATTGGCGAACACATTTTCACCTTGCCGAACTTTTGCGTGCGCTAGGTCGGATGGACGAATCAGTGGTGGTCGGTGAGTTGGCATCGGATGGCCGCAGTCTGGAACGTGAGTTGTTGTTGCAGCCGGATATGTTGTCCGTTTCTCAAGACTTGTATGTGCGACTTGCGAAATACTCACAACAATGTGGGGCTGAAAGTTATACAAAGTGTCTGCAGCGATACCTGAACAAATCCGGGGTCTCTCAGAAGAGCAATGTTGAGAAATAGACCTCGTCGAGTGGATACAGGAATGTTGTCTGAGCCTAATGTTGCCGTCAGGCGTGGGTATTCCAGGGCAGTGATCTATGAGTGATCAGCAGAGTGATTTTGAACGGCCGCAAACCGAAAACAGCGGGCACAGAATACGAAGTGGCTTTCTGAAACTCCGTCGATACTGGTTTGTTGTTGGCATGCTGCTTGTGGCGATGGCTTTGTGGGCCGGTTACCATGCAGTGCGGTCGCAAACACAGAAGATGTGCCGCAAAGCTCAGCAGGAGGAACGCTGGGAAGATCTTGAGACATTGAGTCGAAGGTGGACAGATTGGGAACCGCACGAGGCCGATGCATGGTTGTATCTTGCGGATGCTGTGCAGCACCAGAACCGATTTCTCGAAGCTGCTGAATACCTTGGCGAAATTCCGGTGACTTCTCCGAAGGCCGCGAAGGCATTTCTGGTTCAAGCTGAACTCCTGTTTGGACCAGCCAACCAGCCACTTGATGGTGAGGTAGCGTGCAGAAAACTGCTGAAGCTGGAACCTCGGGCCGCGAAGGCGCACGCACTGCTGATTCGCTTCTATGCGTATACATTGCAGCGAAAAAAGCTGGCGGAACAGTTCAAAGAGGCCATTCGCCTGGGGTTGGAGCCCAAGGATGCCTACATCTACTACCTTCTCACAGACAGCCTGAATATGTCGCAGGGGGTCGAGCTGAATACCTTGTGGCTCACAACTTCTCCAGAGGAAGAGGTCTTTCTCGTGGCCCGCGCGCTGCAGTGGCGAGAACAGCATAATACACAAGCCGGCGAGACGGCAGATGTTAATGCTGATGCCGTCATGAATGAACGGGAGATGCAGGTTCTGAATCTTTTGGAACGGTTCCCGAATAATGCAAACCTGCTGGCCGACCAGATAGACGCCGAGATTGTGAAAGGACGACTTAACCGAGTGGTTGAATTGCTGTCTCAGGCTCCGGCTGATGCTGAGACGGATAACCGATTCTGGCGATACAAGGGCTGGGTTCACTATGCGAAGCAGGAATTTGGCGAGGCTGAAGAGGCCTATCGTACCGCATTGAAGCTGCATCCAATGGATTGGCAGTCCATGAACCGTCTGTTGGAGGTATTGCGTTCTCGACAGGAAACAGCCGAGATCGAACGGATCCAGGCTCTTGTCGCACGAATTCAGGATCTGCGTACAAGCGTACGTTCCATTGAGACAATCGAAGATTGTCCGTTGGAACTGTTGCGGATTCTCGGACAGGTTGCACGCGATTGCGGAGACAGTCTGGTTGGAGATGCTTTGAGGCAGCGGTTAGGAAATACTGATGGAGCAAGACCTTGATGTTAACTTACATACGAAGGCACTCAGTAGTCTTTGCATTGTTCAGTGTGATCACGATCGGAGCCATCTATGCTGTTCTGACTTTAGATCAGGTAAGAGTGGGCGAGGGAATTCGTCGCCCACTCAAGGAGTTGAAAGACGGCGTATTCTTCATTAGTCCCGAAGACTATGCGGGCACCGTTGGACATCTCACCCGAAAGAAAGTTGTTTTTCTGCCAGCTCCGCAACAGAAACTCTCCCTGTCGAAACCTGCTGTGGCTGCTGCAGACTACCTCGGGCCGGAAAGCTGTCGCGAGTGTCACGCCGCTTATGTCGAGACTTCAGCAGCGACAGCTCATTACAGGACATGCCGCCTCCCCAGCGAAACATCTCTTCCGGATGATTTTGGTGAAGGTCGCAATATCCTTCGTACAGCAACCCCTGACATGCTGTTTGAGATGTCTCGGTCCGGCGACAAGTACTATCAGTCAGTGGTGGTGTTGCGTCGAGGCGTGGAGTTCGAACACAAGGAAGAAATCGGCATAGTGACAGGATCTGCAAAGTATGGGCAGACGTTTCTCTTCTGGAAAGATCAGTGTCTGTATGAGCTTCCCGTGAGTCACTTTACGGAGCTTGGCGAATGGGTTAACAGCCCAGGTTATGTTGATGGTGTTGCAAACTTTGCCAGACCCATATTCGCACGCTGCCTTGAATGCCATAGTACATGGATCGAACAATCCGGTGTCCCATTGAATCGCTTCAAGGAACAGCCATCGATACTCGGAATTACGTGCGAAAAGTGCCACGGTCCGGGTCGAGAACATGTTGAATATCACCGGCGTGAGCCTGACGACCGAACAGCCCGGCATATTGTGAATCCTGGAAATCTGTCTCGGGAACGTTCGATCGATATGTGTTCATTGTGTCACTCGGGTGCGGGTGAGCCATTGCAGGATCCTTTCAGCTTTCGGCCGGGCGACCAGCTGGCAGATTTCGTGAAGATACCCCCCGACTCAGAGTCTGGTCCGGGAGGAGTTCATTCAGCCAATCAGCAGGCTCGAATGGCACTGAGCCAGTGTTTTCAGCAGAGCTCCGATATGCAATGCACAACGTGTCATGATCCACATCATCAGGAGCGTGGAAATGCGAAGCTCTTCATTGAACGCTGCTTTAAATGCCACGAATCCAGTGACTGCAGAATTGTGAAGGAAATGGGGGTTGCAGCTGAGGGACGATGTATCGATTGCCACATGCCAAGCCGGGCGGATTCGCAAATGCCGATGCAGAAGGAAAAGGAAACGTTCCGCCCCATGCTGCGAGATCACCTGATCGACATCTGGGATGATAAAACAGCTGAGGTGCTGAAGGAGATAGCGTCTGGTGCGAGCAAGCCATAGCAGAACGTCAGAACTTGTTCCGGACCAGATACAGCCGAATGCTGCCTTGCAGGATCGCGGGAATGTGAAACCTTGCTCGGCTGCATGCATGAAGTCAATGTGCCTCCGGGCCAGGTTGATTGACCTTGGGTTCGGTGGTCTCAAACACTTCGCAATCCGGATGAGTTTTTCTCCAACTTGTCCAGAACTCTGCGGGCGACGTTTTTCTCCACATGGCCAGAGCTTTGCCGACATGTGAGTAAAACGTGTAATTCTGATCGATCACAGACTGCGGCGTTTCATTGACATTGTTGATTAGCCAGTCCGCTGCCTTCAGAATCTGTTCGCGTGGCGGGTGAAGTTCCTGCGGCGCGATGGATAGCCATTCCAGATGATGGCCCGTCGCGATGACTCGCTTGTAGCCCTTTTCCTTTGGATCGGCTTTGGCTTCCGCCTCAGCACCGTCTGTCCAGTTTGCTGGCCACGAACCATCCGGACTCTGTGAGGCAATGATCATGTCTCGACAGGTCTTCAGATAGTCCATAATCTGACTTTGTGTTTCAGCCGTGATCAGATCTCCGCCGTATTGTTCGTTCAGGCGAAGCAGAAGCATCAGCGAGTACACTCGATGTGTCCCCAGACAAACGCCATCGCGTTTATGGTTCCGCATCAATCGCTCGGCGACCATGTCAAACGTGATTCTTCGCCCCTCACCGTTGTGCCAGACGTTGGATTTCTGAGGGGCCAGCCAGAGCGTAAACGCCAGGGCCGACCATTCGGTTTCGCGTTCATCCAGATGAAAGTCGCGAAGGGCTTCTGCCAGCACGTCACGCACTTGTGATGCTCGTGCAGTCGTGAACACGGGAGCATCGAGCGGCAAGCCTGATTCGGTGAGGGCCGCGAGCGTATGATCGTGATGAACCGAGCTGGAAGAATCTTCGCCCCAGCGAACATGAACGCCATCCGGGGTAAGCTCCATCAACGGCGGATTGTTCTTGCCCCACGAGTCCATGTACTTTGCAGTGTCCGTCAGGAAGTCACTCATCTGAGGCCCGGAGATCGCGTCGGGATTTTTAAACTCGATCGATGAACCCCATGTTCGTAACGCGTGCTCAACCAGATTCGGACGCAGATGACTGCGACTGAACCGCGGTACGATCTTTTTCAATACGCCTGCCAATTCTTCATCCGACACGACCTCTGCATCGTCGTAAAACGGAGCCACGGTGGCCAGCCTGGAGTCGCGAAGGTTTACATCCAAAGCGAATGCTCGATGAGTCACTTTGGCGATGACTTCCTGCTGGCGAATGCCCGGAATACAGAACCAGGAGGCTGCAAATGCACTGCCGAAGGCCAGTTGGACAGTCAGCCACGTTCGCAGTGAGACTTTTCGGCGTGAGTTTCGAACGATAATCATTTCAGATCCTGCACAGTCGTTTGAATTCGATGATCTGGGAGATCAGCAGTCGCGTTGAGGCCCGCTGTGATGCTGAGCGAACGTTCGCGTGAAAGGTCAGATCGGGTTGTTTCTCACGAAAACGGCACCCTGTCGGTCTTCATAGTTGGCCTTCCATTCCGTGCTATCCTTGAACCGTTTCAGCAGAGCTGGCTGACGACTCTTGTCGATTACGGCAAGATTGATTCCATACTCGTTCATCAGTCCGTCCCAGTCGGAAGGGCCGTTGATAATCCGGATATAATCGTTCCAGACTTGCACCGGGGTCACATGCACATGCAGGTTCACCATCGGTTCCAGTGACTTAGGGCCTCGATTCATCACGTACCCGGCCCACTCTGCTGGAACGAACGAGATACCTCGCGGAATGGTTTCCATGGAATCCAAAAACGCCACAGTCGCTAGTGGCGTTTCGACAGAGACCAGTCGATTGGCTTCAGGTACGCGGCTATGAACCAATTGAATCCCGAACGGAGTCAATGCAAACAAAATCCACAGAATGCCGCCATTGACCAGGGTCATCAGGCCGGTTCCTTTGCCTGGCTGAGGATTCTGCAACCACGTCGTTGTTTGTCTCATTCCGGCAATCAGATGAGTTCCGGTAATGATTCCAGCCAGAGGAGCCCACCAATTCAGCATTCGAGCAGACCATGCGGCGAGCAGCCCTGTGGCGACAAAAGCCAGCATCTCCCCGCAGTGCATTCGTCGTGGACTCAGTTTGATGGCGAAGCATGCCAGCAACGCGGCGGCGGCCGCTGATTGCCCCTGAGCCGTTCGCAATGTCAGCGCGTCCCATTCGAACATGGATTCGATGTTAGGATTGCCAGCGACATTCATGACTTCAGGATAGACGCCAATCCCGGCTGGATTCAGCAATACCGCGGCTGCACAAAGTTGAGTCAGGAGAATAGTGCGATGAAACTCTCGATCAAGCAGGGCAATTCGCAGAGATTTGGAGATCGCAAGGACATCACCGAAGCGACCAATTCCTGCAAATCCCATCAGCAGCAAGCCCATTGAGAAAGATCCATGGATGTTGGCCCAGACAGCAAACAGGATCGGCAGACCAATCCATGAGGCTCGATTATGTTTATTGCGTCCCAACATCCAGGCAACGATTACACAGTAGAAGACTACTCCAGCGAGCTGGGGTCGGATCACCAGCAGTTGATCGAGGTTGACCTTAAAGAAGATGCTCGCCGCAAGAATGCCGCCGAGCGTCGACTTACTCATTTTGACTGTTCGCCATGAGACCAATGCCAGGCTCAACGCAATCATGAGAGCATAGACAAACTGAAGAGAGGTCAACCCGAAACGTGCGTTCAGGGTGGCCAATCCCACCTGAGCCAGCCAGGGAATATTGACCATGGAAACGCCACGGCAGAGCCGCATCAGAGGTTCCGTCGACGAGACCACACCAGTTTTCAGAATCTGATCCCCGTAGTTCAGGTGATCCCACAGATCGGTGTGCCACAGAGGTCGACTGGCCATCATAATGAAGACCAGACCGATCAGAGTCGTGAAGATTACGGAGGCCGGGGTACATCGCATCCATTCCGGAGTTTTGTCCTCCAGAACTCGGGCATCAGGAAGTTCTGGCGAGGGAAGTGGCTGCGGAGGCTCTGTCATTTCCGGCTTTTCTGCAACAACGGACATACTCATTTCCTCAGCCTTAACGACGCAAGATCACACCTGATGTTGCGAAAACTCTACATCACTCCGAATCCTGCCTGAGACACCTTCTTTTTGACGACAGGAGTGCAGGCGAACATGCAGTAAGGGTTTTCCGGTTGGGGCGAAATATCTGATTGTGCGGGGCTCTGCGATTGTGCCGGGGGTTTCGTGAATAGAGGATTGACCTCTTGACCAGAAACGTTGTGCAGTCAAGATTTCCTGGCCGTTGACAGATATTGACGCCGGTTCAGAATCCGAGCGAACCCCAGGGTTCCAGTGGGACAATGATCCTGGCTGGCGGTTTGAGTTCGTCGGACAGTCACTGAGGAGAAACGATGCGAGAGATTTCCGATATGGGTTGGCGAGTATCTCCGGCGGATGTTGAACGAATCGTTCCGTTTGAGCTGCTGCTGGACAGGATGGCCGAAAGTCGTCAGGCTGACTGGATCCAGCACCGTCGCGCGCTGCATACGAGGCCTGAGCCCAGCGGACAGGAACGCGAAACGACCGCCCATATCGTCTCACGGCTTAAGGAACTGGGGATCTCTGGAAGAGTTCCGGACCGCGGAGTGGGCGTGATCGCTGATCTGGTTTTGGGTTCGCCGGCGGCCAATGCTCCGCTGATAGTGGTCCGTGCCGACATTGATGCGTTACGAATGCAGGATCGCAAGACGACACCGTACGCGTCGGCCTGTTCGGGCCTGGCCCATGCCTGTGGCCACGATGTTCATACGACGATTGTTCTGGCTGTTGCCGAAATGTTGTCGAATCTGAAAAAACGGCTGCCGGAGTCAGAAGTACCCTCCGCGCGGCTGCGTTTTATTTTCCAGGCCGCCGAAGAGACGGCCGAAGGCGCGGCCTGGATGGTCGAAGATGGCGCACTGAAGGATGTGTCCGCAATCCTTGGCCTTCATGTAGACCCTACAATTCCTGTAGGCAAAGTTGGAATTCGTTATGGGGTTTTGACGGCTCAGGTGGATGAAGTCGAAATCAGTGTTCGAGGCAAAGGAGGACATGCCGCGCGGCCGCAGCACACGACAGATCCTCTGGCCGCCGCTGCTGCACTGGTATCCACGTTGTACCAGACGGTGCCTCGTCGAGCCGATGTATTGTATCCGACGGTGTTTACGATGGGCACGATTCATGGAGGATCCGCGTCAAACGTTATTCCGGATGTCGTGGAGATCATGGGAACTCTAAGATCGACCGATCGAGTCAACCGTCAGGCGGTAATGGATACAATTCAAAGAACCTGCGACGGCTTGGCGGCAGCCACGGGAAATACGATTGACGTCCGTTTTTTGTGTCCGCTCGGTTCCGTCGTGAACGACGTCACTGTCACGTCAGCTTACGAAGCATCTGCCATCCAGGTTTTGGGTGGGCAGAATCTGACGATCATCGATAAGCCGAGTATGGGTGGCGAAGACTTCGCGGTTTACCTGGACCATGTGCGAGGCTCTCAGTTTCGACTGGGTTGTGCCTCGGGTGAAGGGGAGTGGCCGATGTTGCACTCGCCGATTTTCGATGTGGATGAGAGAGCGATCTCGATAGGGGCCAGAATTATCTCGCGGGCTGCTCTGATACTGTCATTGATGGCCCCGGAGTGATTGAGCGGTTGTCTGAAGCGGCTTGTTTTCTTTAGCTGTTCTCTGCTGATTTTGTTCTGTTACGGCGACCACACTTCACAGTGCAAACGTTGTTCAGGAAAGAGTTCTGATGACGGTGATGCGATTTACACCCAACGCCAGCCCGACGATCGGCGTGGAAATTGAACTGCAATTGATTGATTCTCGAGAACTGGGGCTCACCAGTTGTATCGACCAGTTGATGACCGCGCTGCCTCCTCACATGCGCGAGTCAGTCAAGCCGGAACTGATGCAGTGCTATGTGGAGATCAACACTCGGATCTGTCGGACCGTGAAAGAAGCGGGGGATGACCTGCGTCAGAAACTGGCGGATCTGGAAGCCATTATTCATCCGATGGGAATTCGTCTGCTGTGGGCCGCGACTCATCCGTTTTCTTCGTGGCGCAATCAGAAGATCACGGTCCATGAACGTTACCATCGTCTGGTGACGTTGATGGAAGATGTGGTTCGTCGACTGGTGACTTTTGGTCTGCATGTTCATATTGGCGTGGACTCCGGCGACAAGGCCGTCATGATTTGCGATCGCATGTTGCACCATCTGCCGTTACTGCTGGCGTTGTCAGCGAACTCGCCATTCTGGGAAGCTCGCAGTACAGGTCTTCAATCAAATCGATCCAAGATTATGGAGGGGCTGCCAACAGCGGGTTTGCCGTATCAGATGCGAAACTGGAGCGAGTATGTCTGGCTGGTGAAGCACCTGATGTCGACGGGCTTTATAAACTCCATCCGGGAAATCTGGTGGGACATTCGTCCTCATCATCACTTTGGGACAGTCGAAGTTCGTGTGTGCGATATGCCTCCGAGCCTTGATCATGTTCTGGCTTTGACATCGCTGATTCAGTGTCTTGTGCATACGATTTCGCATGACATTGACGAAGGGACGTTTTTGCCCGAGTATCATCCGATGATGGTGGAACAGAACAAGTGGCGGGCGACTCGCTACGGTGCGGACGCTTCCTTGGTTAGTTCCAAAGATTTCCAGCAGCGATCGGTGCCACAGATCGTGGATGAGATGATTCAGCGGCTGACGCCGACGGCGATCGAGCTGAACTGTCTGGCGGAGCTGGAGTCGGTTTCGTTGCTGCCCATGAGCAGCGGTGCGCGGCGGCAAACGGAGATCTATGAAGCGACTGGCAGTCGTCGGAAGGTCGTGGAGAAGTTGCTGGAAGTTCCCGCATGGCGGTAGTTCGACTTCCGGCGGACTTCGTGAATGACTCCCAGGACGCTGTGGCCTGCGTTTGTCGTCGGCTTAATGAACTGGCGCCAGTGATTGATCTGGATGTCTCGGACTTCGATTCGAAGGCTCAGATTGATTCGTGTGAAATACTTTCTGTGAGGTCTACTGAAGGCTCCATCGAAATCTGTTACCAGCTCAAATTCTCTGCCAGCTACACCTGCAGCGATATCGAGTTCGCGGGGGCTCATCATCGGACGTTACGTGGGGTACGAGAAGGCGATTTCTGGGTTTTCGAGTCGCTTCCATCGGTTGAATCCAGATCAACGGTTGACGAGTTCTAGCCGGGCGGCTTTTTCTGCACCATTGGGGATCGACGCGTCTTTGCGGTGTTTTGGGCGATAGTGACGGTGTTTTGCAAAGTAGAATTCAGCCAGTATGCTCTCGGACCGGCGCGGGAATTTTTCATCCATTGCATCTACTACGGTACACAGCTCCGGAGGCATTCGATGTCGCAATTGTTGGCGTTCCCCCTGTTGCTGATGGCTCTGTTTGTGATCACGTTTGAGGATGTCGGAGCACACGCGTCGGAACAGGATCAGCAGCAAACAGATCGTCCCAACATCGTCTTTATTCTGGCTGATGATCTGGGATATCGGGAACTCGGCTGTTACGGTCAAACGAAAATCAGGACGCCCCATCTGGATCAGCTTGCGGCAGAAGGTTTGCGTCTGACTCAGCATTATTCCGGCAATGCCGTATGTGCGCCGTCTCGCTGTGTTTTGATGACGGGACGAGATCCCGGGCATGCGTGGATTCGCAATAACAGCGAGATGCAGCCGGAAGGGCAGAAGCCGATTCCAGCTTCGGAAGTCACCATCGCGGAATTGTTGAAGGCGCAGGGATATGTGACCGGTGCGTTTGGAAAGTGGGGGCTCGGTGGTCCGGGTTCAGAAGGCGATCCTTTGAATCAGGGATTTGATCGCTTCTTTGGTTACAACTGTCAGCGACATGCTCACAGTTTTTATCCCGATTACTTGTGGAGCAATTCTGAGAGAATCGCTTTGAACAATCATCCACCAGTCCCAGGGCATGCGAAACTGAAAGCGGGAGATGATTCTGGAGACCCTCGGAGCTACGACGCATTCAAGGGGCAGGACTATGCTCCCGATCGAATCCGTGAAGCCGCGCTGGAGTTCATCACGGAGAACAAGGAACGTCCATTCTTCCTCTACTATCCAACCACATTGCCTCATGTGGCACTGCATGTTCCGGATGATGAGTTAGAGCCTTATCTTGAGCTGGGCTGGAACGATGCACCGTTCACGGCCGCTCATGGTGGATACACGCCGCACTTCACTCCTCGCGCGGCTTATGCCGCGATGATCAGTCATATGGATCGTGATGTCGGAGCATTGTTGCAGCATCTGAAAGAACTGTGCCTTGAGGACAATACTGTTGTCGTGTTTAGTTCGGACAACGGCACGACTCATCTGGAACAGGAAGTTGATTATGAGTTCTTTGAAAGCGTGGGGAATCTTCGGGGCCTTAAGGGTTCGCTTTATGAGGGTGGTGTGCGTGTCCCCGCGATTGTCAGATGGCCGGGACATGTGGCTGCTGGCACGAGCAGTGATTTTGTGAGTGGCTTTGAAGACTGGTTCCCGACGCTTTTGGAGGTTGCGGGTACAAAACAAGTGATACCAGAAGTCGTGAATGGGATCAGTCTAAAGCCGCTGCTGACGACTGGAAGCCAGCCCGAGCGTGAATACCTGTACCGTGAGTTCCCTGGTTATGGTGGGCAACAATCGCTGCGGAGAGGGCAGTGGAAGGCTATACGCCAGGATCTGGAGAAGGGACAGGTGAGAACAGAGTTGTATGATCTGGTGGCTGATGTTTCAGAAGCTCATGATGTTGCAGCAGAGAACCCAGACGTTGTACGGAAAATGGAGCGCGGGATGAGTGAACACAGAATGCCATCTCGTCTATTTCCGCTTCGACCATTTGACGCTGAAGCAAGGCCCGGATCAAAAAAACGGGAGTAACACGGGTAGGCCGAGAGTAATTTGCAGGAAAAATCGCGATTTTTGGGACGATCGGCCGATTAGAACTCGTCTCCCCAGTCGTCGCCAAAGGTCCCCCTGGTTCCGGACGGCAAGAAAAGTTCTCCGCTATTGACACCTGATGGTGTTTTTCTGCCAGGGACTGATAGAGTGATTCCCAGTAGATTTAGCTTCGGCCGAAGTTTAGGGCGGAGTTGTAAATCGTGGATACGAAAAAAACTCTGGAGAGAATCATGAAGAAGTTTGGCTACTCAGCTCTGTTCCTGGCTTTGACATTCGTTCAGGTTGGTTGCGGCGAGCCTGCAGCACCACCAGCAGTTCCAGTAACGCCGGCTGCTCCTGCTGAAATGGCACCAGCTGAAGCTGCCGCACCAGCTGAAGCTGCCGCACCAGCTGAAGCTGCCGCACCAGCTGAAGCCGCTGCACCAGCTGAAGCCGCTGCACCAGCTGAAGCCGCTGCACCAGCTGAAGCTGCTGCACCAGCTGAAGGCGCTGCACCAGCTGAAGCTAAGTAGTGCAACATTAGATTGTTGTTCATCTCGAGCCCTCGTGTTTCACGAGGGCTCTTGTTGTTTCATGGCGTTGCAGAGTCGAGTCCGCGATACCAGAGCTTGCCGCGGCAGAGCGGTTCAAAACCAAATCGCCGGTAGAATGAATTTGCCGGAAGATTAGTCCCATCAGCGAAGGCTGTTATTTCAACCGCTCGGTCATAACCTCTGCTGACTCCGCGACAGAGGTAAGCCAGCATTTGAGTGGCGATCCCCTGACGCTGCATCTCTTTGCATACGCCGACGTATTCGATTTGTCCTGAAGCAGGATCACCATCATCTCTGGATGGCTTAAAAGCAAAAGCACAGAGCCCTACCACTCCCGTTTCTGCTTCAGCAACAATCAGGGTGCATTCCTCAGAACTCCACTTCTGCATCAGGTCATTTGCATTCGGGGCAATCAGGCCTGTCAGATCATCCGTATTTTCGAGGATTCTTTCGAGAGCACAGGCTATCTCCTGGTAACGCTGCTGGGTCCGGGATTGATCCGTGGTCAGCCCGACTGCCGGAGACAATTCTGCGTGTGGGCCATCGGATGGGGTCTCCAGAGCTGCTGTTGACAGCCTCACGGTGGCAATGTGGCTGGCCTTGAGCAGGCATTCTGCCGCAGTCGTTTTCCAGCCGACAACAGATGCCCGAGCAGAGAATTGTGAGAGTTCCAATTCTCTGGCGATCCACGGCATTGGATTGCACTGCGACTCCCAATCAAGAAAGCGAATCTGAGCAAATTCATACTGTTTGGCATGGTCAACAACAGCCGACAGGATCTGTCGAAACCAAACCGCGAGGGCTTCCGAGCTCGCATGAGCCATGAAGACGGGTTCAGAAAGGACCAGTGACTGAGTGCTGTCCGGGTCCTGATGAAACCCAATCACGGCGGCGGTGACGTCAGCAACTCTTACGATCACTCCTGACAGGTCGGCCTTGTTCTCCGCATCAAGGCAGAAAGGAGAGGGCTCAGGAGAAATCATCCCCAACGTTGTCAGGTGATGCAGAACATTATTGACTGCACGACAAACCACATGATCTGCGATTGTCATGAGTTCATTTCGCGTTTCAATGCTTCCAGTTCGGCCTCTACTTCATTGGCTCGCTCAACGACCTCTGCCGACGCTGACATGGCGGCTGTTGCCGACTGCGTCTCATCAACCGGTATGTAGCCTGTCATCTCCTGCATTCTTCGTAAGGCTTCCGCCTGCCGTGCTTCCAGAGCCTTCTGAATTCTCAACATGTGTTGCCATGTGGAATTCGCGGCATCTAACTCCGGGCGCAGGCCGGCGATCAGGTCTTCAACTTCCACTTTGCGTCTCAGAGAATCGCGAGCACCATCTTCGTCACCATCGGCCAGAAACTGGCGAGCGCGATCCTTCCATTCTTTGAGCTGAGCCTCGTACTCAGAAATCTCACGTTTCAGGCGTTCGCCGTTATTCGCCGACGTTCGGACATTTCGTCTGCAAGCGGCCAGCCCTTCGTTCATCTCTTCGAGTATTTCTTTCAGCGCTTGTCCCGGATCCGGAGATACCGAAAGAATCTCGGTGATGCTGCACGTAATAATGTCTGTCAGTCGGCTGAAGTGAGGCATGGCATGAATTCTTGTACTGGAGTGAGTGAACACTGCCTTGGCGAAACAGATTTGTCAGAAACTCCGAACGTTGAGTTTTAGGATTCTGATGAACACATTTCAAAAAATGATTCTTCTGAGAATCCGCGGCAGGTCAGCAGGTAACGAAGCTTTTCCCGAGCAAGACGCAGGCGGCTCTTGGCCGTTGGCAATGATGTTTCCATGGCATCAGCAACTTCCGAGAGCGTCAGGGAATTATAGTGATGCAGCAGAAAAGTCTGCCGTTGTTCTTCCGGAAGCTGTAACAACAGTTCCTGAACAGCTCCGGCGACTTCGCGCTCGATGGCCCGATTTTCCGCAGAAGTTATCTCTTCAGGAACCTGCTGCATCAAGTCGTTGTCATCCGTGTCGTCCGATGTCCTGCGACGAATGCTCCGAATGAGCACATCATTCACCGCGCGGCGGGAATGATCAATCAGCAGATTTCTTCCAATTCGAAACAGGAAGCCTTTGAACAAGCCCTTCGGCAGATAGTCCCAGCAGTTTCGGTACAGCTTCAGCAGCGTTTCCTGAACAAGGTCTTCCGAAAGATGTTCGTCGCGAGTGTTTTTGAGGAAGAAGCCAAACAGCGGACCCTGCCACTCCTGCACCAGTTCGCCAAAGGCGTACGGATCGCCTTCCTGCAGGCGAATCATGCGTTCGTCATCGGTAGAGTAAATCGCCGTCATTGTTTTGACAGGTTTCGAATACAGTAAAGCCGCTTGTCTGACCGAATCAGCAGACGATCTCCCGAAATGGCAGGAGTTGAAAGACAAATATCGTCTTCTGCCAGCGAATTCGTCTGAAGCAATTCGAACTTATCGCCCGCTTTAACAACACAGCAGACACCATCTTCGTTCAGGCAAAAAATCTTGTCTTCATAACACCATGGAGAAGATGTCACCGCGACGCCGCGTTCCAGCTTCTGGCGATCATAATGTTGCTCACCGGTCTTGGCGTCGAAGCAGCTTAACAGGCCACGATCATAAAGAATGTAGAGCCGTCCCTTCGACACCAGGGTACTGGGGTTATAGGGAGCAATAAACATATTGGACCATGCGATGAATTCGTTACTGGTTTCATCGTCGGGAAGTGAGATGTCCCCTGATGCCCCGGGTTTGATCACATACATGGCTTTGATGCGATCAAGAATGTAACCAGAACTCACATACAATAGCCCGTCGGCTTCGTAGGGAACGGCGATTGTGATGCTGGACATGCCTTTCAGGGACCACAGGAGTTTTCCTTCCAGATCGTAACTGCGAACAGCTCCGGTTCCGGCAGTAACAATCTCAGTGCGGGAAGCGTTGTTCCAGATGAACGGAGTGGACCAATTGCTCTTCTCGTCGCGATCAACTTTCCAGACCGTTTCACCAGACGTCTTGTTGAGAGCGATCAAGTAAGATTGCTCATCATTGTCGAATTGGTAATAAAGTCGATCTTTATGCAGGACTGGCGATGATGCCGTTCCCCAGCCGAATCGAGTTGGGTGTGGCTCGAGAGCATGCTTCCAGATCAGTTCACCGGAGAAATCAAAACAGAAGATCCCGAGATTTCCAAAACACGCGTACACATGCGTTCCGTCTGTCACCGGTGTTTCAGACGCGTAGCTATTCTTCAGGTGGATTGGCGTGGGCGGGGCACCTCGGTGGACTGTCTTTTCCCAGCGGACTGTGCCTTTGGTCAACTCAAGGCACACAACCTTCCATTCGTGTTCTGATTCAGGCGGAGTTGGTCGATCACCACCGAAGTACAGACCTTTTTTGATGGGCTCTGTTTCTCCGGAATTCACGACAGTTGTCAAAAAGACATTGTCGCCCCAGACCACAGGAGCTCCCCAGCCGCGTCCGGGGATATCGGTCTTCCATTCGACATTCTCTGTCGACGACCAGCGATCCGGCAGCCCGGTGTTCAGCGAGATTCCGGTCGAATCGGCTCCGCGAAACTGAGGCCAGTTCTGCTCAAGGCTCTCCTGAGCAGAAAGAACTGATGTGGTGACCAAACAAACGAAGATCAGAAAAACCTGTAACGCCCGCATTGATTGCTCCATTCGCAGGGCAGACTATTCTGGCACCTGCAGATCTGCACATTGTGGCGAATCCTGAAGCTGCGCCAATGTGGATTGGCAAGGAGTGGTTCTTGTGATGTAGGAAGCGGAATCGCAATTAAGGGGAGAATCGCAATAAGGATTTCAGGATCCCCGCGCCGTGATGCGGTTCAGGGCTGTAGATTTCGTTCGAAAGTGAATTTACCCAGCATCGTGTAGATCTGCAAAAGGGCCTGATCCATCATTTCTTCTCCAGCCCCAAGGCCGACCCAACTGACCGCGGAATCTGCCCCATAGCCGCCTTCAGCAGCAGCTTCGATGGTTGGAAAATACATGTGATGGCCGTTGCAGTAGCCAAAGAAGAATGTCTCGGCAGCACGTGATCGTTGTTTGAGACGGATGGCATGATCGCAGAAAAATTCACCAGAGCCGCCGACTAATGCAAGCTCCTGGTTGATCAGCACGGTGGTGATACGGGGACGAATGGAGTTCTTAAGCAGATCATCGGACATCGAGGCGGACGCCAGTTCCGGAAAAAACGCCGTGCTGAAGATGGCTTGCGTCAATGGATTGGAGAACGCCATTCGAGTTGGAAACTCGAAGATGTCTTCCGCGCCCTTCAATCGTGGGCGATCGGGAACTTTTGTGGTGATGGCTGCTGCGGTTTCGATGACGTTAACGGCCATGGCTTTTCCAAAAGCATCGACCCCGCGAGTCTCTTCGGTCGTCGAGGTCGACAAATCTCCCGACGCGCCCTGCATAAAGACGCAGGGCGTGTCGATTTGCTGTTCCACGGCCTTCATCATGGCTCCTGGCCACTCGGCCGAGAAACGCAGGTCGGCGGCATCCAGCATGGTCGGATGAGCCGCATAGTTCACGATCATTGCAATCGGTTTGCCATCGGAAGCGTCGAGCCGAATCACGCCTAGTTCAGTGTCGACGGGTTTGGGTTCGATCTTCGAGTGCCGATTGCGGTTCATCGCGACCGACTTTGTCCCCCAACCAATTTTGGCCGGTCTGGTATTGGCGGCCGCTGCGTTAATCGTCTGAATGATTTTGAATTCCAGCTCTTTCGAATAGGCGACCGCGTCATCAAAAGTATCTTTGCCTTTGCCGGGTTCGTCGAGCAATTCAATCACGGGACCATGATGCGTATGTGAGCCGGAGATGAGCACCAGACCAACGTTGGATGTGTCTTTGATGGCGATTCTGATGCGGGCCATCATGGCGTCCGTGGGTGATCGACCAAGGTCAAGACCCACGATGGCCAGTTTCTCCGACTCGACATCAATGACGACGACTTTGACAAACAAAGGGTCTCGCACTCCAGTCGACAACGCGGCATGCCGAGCCCCGTAACCCCACATTGGAGTGGCTTTAAGAGGGGTGATTTCCTGACTGGCAAAGCCCGCCTTGAATTGTTTCGCATGAGCACCTGACGAAACAAGCAGAACCAAAGCGAGAGTAAGTGAGCGATAGAGTTTCATCGTGAGGATTCTTTCAACCACGAAGAAGAAAATCGTGTTTTGCAGGCCGAATCGTCCGGCGCGAGTTTCGGCTTCGATTTGAAGTGCTTGTGATGAAGTGAAGATAAAATCATGTGTACAGAATGATAAGATATCGCGCAAGATCGGGACATTCTGGTTTAGCGGCTGGCTGAATGGCTCTTGTATTCGCACAACCGCATCTTGAGCGAGGGCACCTTAACCTACACGTACAATCCTGAAGGCAACTGCACTTTTTAATGATCCAAACCGGGGGCTACCCCGAAACGCGGACACTGCCGGTTGCGTAGTTTTCATTCGTTCCCGAGTCAAGCGACGTGAATTCGGTGGCTCGAAACGGACCAGGTAGAGGAGTTACCAGTGCAGAAGAAATCATTGCGGAACCCGTTCTTCGTAACCGTACCTTTCATGATCATGTTGGCGGGGTATGCAGATGAGGTTGCGAGAAATGCAAAGATGTATGGAGTTCGCCAAATCGAACAGATGTGCGATGACCGGCCGGACATGCTGGAAGTGTTTCCCCCAGACCATCCAATCAGACGATGGTGTATATCGCAATTCGAAACAGGGGAAAACGGGAAGAGAATGCTCGTTATCGATGAACTGTCGAACAAACATCCGAATCATCAGTCAGCGGAACTCGCCAGCGTTTGGCCCAGGGTGATTCGGGTTTGAGTTCCGGCCATGTCGAGGAGCAGGGAATTCTCAGTAATCGACAGGAATTTGGCCTGGATGGCCGGAAAGGACAGTTCAGAATCGGCCACGACAGATTGTTCCGTTTTCGAACGCTGGTCGATTAACCAGGCTTCTCGTTGAGAACCATTTCAGACGGACGCTACAAAGCGAATGGACTTTTCCGGATCGACTTTTGGAGTTGGCGAACTCTGCACGGGCTCTTCTGAACTCTGTGATGATTCAGGTTCATTCGAGACCGTTTCCACTTCGACGACGGTCGCAAACTGTCGGCGAAAGAAATGGATCGCTGATTCCCTGAACTATACCTCAGCGCCGCAGGTTAAAGCCGCTTCAGAATCGCTCGCAGAACTTCGTCGTCGGAGGGAAGCGGGCTGTTGATAATCTTTCGCAGTGGCACCGGGACTTCGTCCATCCGATAGGCCGTGGCTCGGCGATGAATTCCATAGATCGCCGTATTGAAGCGAACATCGGCACGGACGTTCCACTGGGCGTTTGGTGGATCGAGCAGGATCACGGGCATACTACGGAGATTGCTTCGAGCGGCTTCCGAGAACCGATCGACTCGTTCAGCACCGACAAGGATCACGCAGTCGGTTTCCCCACGTTCCAGCATTGGGCCTGCAGAATATTCCACGGGGTTGAACCGAGGAAATCCGCGGCTGAGATTCACGCTGAACGGATATCCCGTCTGCCAGCAGAGTACGCTGTCGGCACCGGTCACGTCACCTGGCACACGCATACGTCGCGCAACGAATCGAGTGAACATATTCAGATCGGTGACCAGTCGCAGCAAGGCTTCGACATTGGTATTTCCCGTGAGCGATTCCGTGAGACTCACGCCAAAGAAGATTGCTCCGTAATGGCTGGACTTCATGCGTTGGACCAGTCGTCGCAGAGAATCGACATCGACGCCAGCGACGGTTGACTCATTGATATCGATCCCCTTGAGAAGGGCTCTGAGCGTCCAGAGAACCTCGAAGTCGGAGCCCTTTTGAATTCTTAGAAAAGTGTCTGCTTTGGCAGAGGTTGCTGTGGCTTCATAATCGACGACGACCACATGGCGATCTTTTCGACCGTTTGGGATCGAGAAGCCTGCTGCCTCTACAAATCTCTCCATGTGTCTGGGATGGCTGGTCAATGGATCGCAGGCCCAATAGATCACGAGATCAGAGCGATGCCGAACTTCTCCCAGCGTCGATGTCGATTCGCCGGCATTTTGAAACGCTATGATCGATGGGCCATGGCCAATAGACGCCGTAGTGTCGATCGTTGCACCGATACGGTCCGCCAATTCGCAAACCGCTCGCTGGCCGTCTGTACTGCTGCGGGACAATCCGAAGAACAACGGAGCCTGCGCTTTGCGAATCATCCGGGCCGCTTCATCCAGAGCCTCTTCAAGATCAACATCGCGGCCATTGATGTCTGCGGGCGACGAAGGCAGGGCGGTACGAAGTGACTCAAACCACGGATTTGCCACAGAACAATCCGGTTGAAACTCCACAACGCGATCCTGTGCCACGCTGATAGAGAGATCATCGCAGACGCAGCCGCATCGATTGCAGGCAATGTCAGAATAAACCTGAACAGCAGAATCGACCTCTGGTGCAGAGCCCGAGTCTTTTGTCCGTGGGACATCATTTAGCATTTGGGTCTTTCGTTTGGATACCGGTTCGTACCTCCAGCCGTAAACCTCAGCAAGAAGCCAGACGCTGCCCGGATGGTCCACGGAGTTTGGTTGCTTCATAGACAAACATGGCACAACGGTCAGGCTGTTTGATCCCCGGAGATGTCTCCACACCGCTGGCCGTATCAACTCCCCATGGATTTGCCTGCTCCACAATGCCAGCAACGTTCTCTGGTGTCAGACCGCCAGCCAGAATCAGGCGAGGTCGTGTCTGTTGCAGGTAAAGAGACGGGATTCTCAGGTCGACGGTCATTCCGGTGCCCCCAAATTCTCCGGCCACAAAGGCATCCAACAGGCAGGCGGCTAGTGGCACACGCTTTTGCAAATCATCGATAGCACGCAAGTACTCATCAAGCCGTTCCAGGGAAACTCGCAGAGCACGGATAATCAGCAGGTTTGGTCTCGCATCATGCAGTCGACAGATCAGATCCCGCGTTTCATCACCGTGAAATTGAACGGCCGTCAGACCAACTTCGTCGGAGGTTCTCGCAATGTCGGTAACTTCCGAATTGACGAAGACACCGACGATATCAGGGGCGCTGGTTTTTGTGCCATGCGTGCGGAAGACATTGGCGATCTCCGCCGCTGCGGAGACCGATATAAATCGCTTTGACTCGCTGAAGAAATTCAGACCGACAGCGCTCGCTCCCGCGTCTCTGACAGCACGAGCACTTTCAGTGGTTGTTACACCGCAGATCTTTGTCCACATATTGATTTACTATCTGTTTCGGAGGCGAGTTCAGTCCTCGATCTCCGGAATGGGGCTGTTCGGAAAAATGTCTTTACCCTCCCAATTTGCCTGGCCGGTCGCCGAATCGAACAGCAGAATGCGATCACGACTTCCCGGGACGGGCTTTCGGTTAACTTTCGGGATCCACCGACGGTGTTCCGCAACAATTTGAGAGTGTTCCGGGCGAGACGCCAGATTTGTCCACTCGTTCGGATCCTCAACCATATTGTACAGCTCCTCAGATCCGTCGGCGTAACGGATGTATCGCCAGTCGCGAGACCGTATGCCATGATTGTCATGGTTGTGAGTCGTAATAGCCGGCCAATCTCTTGCGATGGAGGAGTCCTTGAGTTGCGGCAGCAAGCTGTGCCCTTCAAGCCCTTCTGGCTGTTCCAGATGACAGAGTTCCGAAAGTGTTGGATAGATATCCAGCAATTCTGCAGGCTCGGCACAGCGAGAATCAGGAGTTACTCCGGGACCAGCAAAAATAAGCGGCACACGAGTCCCGCGATCCCAGAGGGAATTCTTTCCTGTGATGCCTTTCTCTCCCAGATGCCAGCCATGATCTGACCAGAGAACAACGATCGTATTGCTGGCATAAGGGCTGGCATCAAGCGTGTCGAGGATTCGTCCTATCTGTGCATCAACGAACGCGGTGCTCGCAAGATAGGAGCGAACAAGATTTGTCCACTGTTCTGATTGCTTCAGGAACTTGAGGCGAGGCTCGGGAAGTTTCCAATGAAGGTACCAGCTGAACCTCGGCGTGTCAGCTCGGTCGTCATCCCGGACGGCCGGCAGCTGGAGGGACTCTGCTGGGAACAAGTCGTACCAGTTCTGTGTCACATAGCAGGGGACATGTGGCAGGAAGAATCCAACACTCATGAAGAATGGGCGATCATGAGTTTCGCGGAGTTGATCCACAGCCCATGAAGCGAGCTTGTAATCGCCTTTGTCTTCATCGTTGTGCGGAAACGTACCCCAGTCGACAAGTGGGTGAGCGCCGGGCGTTATGACCAGAGGAGACTTTGGTCGCGCTCCCACATCCGCGGGTGGACCCACTACATCAAACTCATTGTCTGCAGGACGACGACCGTAACCGCCATGATAAATCTTTCCTGCCATCAAATTCTTATAGCCACTTTGGCGAAGATGCTGCGGAAGTGTCAAAGCCTTCGCCAGACCCTCAGCATCACGAAGAGCAGGTGATAGCCCGTAGACACCGATTGAAGACGGGCGGCGACTTGTAAGAAGGCTGACACGTGACGGATTACACAGAGGTGACTGGCAATGAGCATTCAGAAAGACAGTGCCGCGTTTCGCCAGCCGATCGATGTTGGGAGTTCGAGACTGAGAATGGCCGCCAAGACATCCAATCCAATCATTCTGATCATCGATCGCGATCATCAGGACATTGGGCCGCTCGCGATCACCAGGTTCGGCTGCGAAGATCGGCGAAAGCATAACGGTCATTAAAGCCGCGATCAGACAAGTCCGGGAATCGCAGTGGTTTATCAGAAAGCACTTCAAGAGGTTGGCTCCAACAAGCGGAAACGCGGCGAGGGATCGTGATTCTGGCAATACCACGCAAAAAATGAAAACGGCCTCAATCCGGAGTTTCGATCGTACGATAATCAGGTGTCCTTCAACCAAACCGGCTGAAACGACAATAAACTCAGCAGAAAACTGGTGTCTGGACATAGCTGAATCCGCAAGAAGAACGGTGAAAAGCCCAGGAAATTGCGAAGCAGCGGCAGAGTGGCTGGACATCAGGTCCAACAGCTGCCAAAATATGTGCCCCCCCGAAATGACCTCACATTCGGGGCGTATAGCTCATTCGACGTATCCACCTACCAAATCATGGATATCGACCTCAATGCGGGCACGATGGATGTGGAATGTTACACCACGGGCAATTTCGAATACACGATGCCCAATGTGCTGATTGACCAGTTTCACCGCTATTTCGGCAAGACTCAACCCCTGCGCCCCAACCTGATTCCTTTGGCCGATACGATGCTTAGTCTGCCGTTTATGTTTGAAGGTTCGGCATTCGTTTCTCCGGCAAATGAACTGTACAATTCTACCGAATTTCAAATTGCGGGCGCCTCTGGAAATTTCAATAACGATTTGATTTTCAACCTTAAACGCGATTACGAAAACTATTACCAGATTGAAAGTGCCGCCTATTTTTCGCCCATCGATCAAATGGCTGGGGTGAATATTTTTCAACTCAATGTCGATTCTACGCAGGTTT
>JAPLOA010000033.1 GCA_026400835.1 Planctomycetales bacterium
AACATGCCGCAGACGTTTGATCTTGGATCAGTGACTGCCCAGGCGGCCCTGCATGAAATTATTCTGAAGTATGCCAAAGAGCGTGATCCGCTGGTGCTGATTGTGGACGAAAAAGCAAAGAAGCTGATCCTGAGCACGAAAGTGAAGGCTGAGGCTGATGGCCTGACGACGTTTGATACGGCTCCGAAGAAATAGCCTGGCGGTTCCGGTGCTATCAGTGATGGAAAACGGATTTGAGTCAGTCACGGGAAACGGAATCAATAATGGAATCCAGTGGACGCGTCTCATGTTTACTCCGGCTGGTGAGTTTGTTGGCCGTTGTGGCAGGTTTCTCCTGGACGGAGGCGATCTCAAAGGCTCAGGCTCAGATGTTTCGGATTCCCGGCATGAACGGACCTGAGGAATCGGAGGACGAAAGCGATGGTCTGCATACCGAGCGACGCGTTGAGGAGAAACTCAAGCAGATTGCAGCTGCGGCGAGAATGAAGAAAACCGCTGACGTTCTGGAACACCTGGAGTACCTGAGAGCGGCTGATCCGATGTTGATCGTTCGCGGATCGGATAAGGTCTTTGTTCCCTTGCATCGGGACCTGACGACTTTGATTCAGGGGTTTAGTCCCGAAATCCGAGAGGCCATCGAAAAATCCGACCCAGGAGCGGAGGCCGCATTGCGACGCGCAATTGAGTCTGACGCACCTGTTGCCTTACCCACGATGCTGCAGCAATTCGCGGGAACACGAGCCGCCGGGAAAGCTCATTTGCTGCTGGCTGCAAAACACGCGGATCGAGGCCACAATCTTGCGGCTCGGTATTGGCTGGCCCCGCTGCTGAGCAAACAGGCCGATCCTGAATTGAAGGTCATCGCAGAAAAGATCAATGTTCGGCTGGTCCCTGCAACGGAGCCAGCTCAGGCGGGCACTCAACCACCCGGCAATGACAATTCGTCCGCAATCGAATCCCGGAAATCGACCGAAGGAACGGCCGAAGATAGGGAATCTGCTCCAAAGAGCATTGGTGATACCAGTGCAGCCAGTCAGTCGCCGCAGGATTCAACTGCGGATGTCGCGGCGAATGGCGATCCATCGGTGGTGACCTCTGCAGAAGGCCAACAGGGATCTTCCACAAATGTGGATTCCGAATCAGCGGCAGAACAGAACGGCAACGGATCGGGAGAGTCAGTTATTCAGCATCGGCACTGGTTTAAATCTCTTCCGATTTCCAGCACAGCGCGAACGCGATCTCAGCAACTGTTGCAGGAATCCCCGGAGATCAAGGGGATTCCGTGGTCTGCGTGGCAACCAGAGCTGGATGCAGAGAACATCTATATTCGCATGCCGGGATTGATTTCTGCCTATCGGTTGAGTTCCGGGCAACACTTATGGTCGAGAACTCTAAGTCATGAGCAGTCCCCAACGCGTTCTCTGGAGCCGGACTTGATCGGCGGGGCATTACTAAGAGGGGACGGAAATTCGCTGCAGGAAGCGATGAGCAGTCCGGAGATCCTGCAATTGCATCGCAATGAGATGGTGGGACGGATGACGTCTGATGCTGAGCGACTGTATCTGGTGTCCCAGTTAAGCTCTGGCAATGGTCCTGTCGTTTCCCGTGGCATGGTGCGATTTCGAGGGGCTGTGGACCAGATGAAGGCCGGGCTGTGGGAACTTGTCGCCCTCGACAAGAAAACCGGCCGTCGACTGTGGACGATGGGTGGCCCTCCAGTGGAGGAAAAGTTTGGCAATGAACTGGCAACCGGGTGGCTGGCAGGGCCGCCGGCTGTTGATCGCGGCAATTTGTATCAGGTGGTGGAAAAAGAGTCGGTGGTGCATCTGGTTTGTCTGGATGCGGCCACCGGTCGGCTGCGATGGCGGGTTCCATTGTCTTATCCGCAGAGCCGGATCGGGTTGGATGCAGCGCGGCAATTGCTGGCGGCTCAAACAAGCGTTCGAGACGGCCTTGTCTGCACGACTTCAACGACGGGCTGGGTGTTTGCTGTTGATACGATGACACATTCGATAATTTGGGCTCGAAAACTCAACACGAGGTCAGCCGACGGTCGAGATGGGCGTACGTTTGACAATTCCGGAACGTTGATGGTTGATATTGCGCCACTGAAACAGGCTTGGCGTTCTGAGCCGCCTGTTCTTCTTGGCGACAAGCTGCTGGTTCCAACCTCTGAGTCGGCAACCTTGCTTTGCATTGATCCTGTCAGTGGCAGGACCCGCACCACATCGATTCCCGCTTCAGGAGTCACAGTCGTTCTGCATCATGATCCGCAATGGCTTATCCTCGCCTCCGCCGAATCCATCATTGGCTTTTCGCTGCCACAACTCAAGAAGTCATGGACTTTGAAGTTGACGGACCCGGCAACTCCACCTGTGGGGCCGGCGTCGCGTCAGGAAGATGATCTGTACGTTCCTCTGGCCGATGGCTCGGCCGCCGTCGTTTCGATCGGGAAAGGAACTCTCAAGCAGACTCTCAGGCGATTCCGGCCGGCCTGGAGTACCGGTGGTTTTTATTCCACACAAAACGGAATTCTGAGTCATGCGCCGGATCACTTGATGCTGATGTCGCGGGAGCCGCTCACCGGCCATGATGAGACCGATCCACTTCAACATGCGAGGTTCCTCTTTGAATCCGGATCTATTAAAGAGGCCTCGTTGGCAGCAGCGAAGATTACGGTCACGGCCTTGCATAGAGATACGGTGCGGCGTTTGAGATTTCGGATTGCTGTAGCGATGTTGAAAGCTGAGGACGAGAATTCCAAGGGGTCCCCGAAAGATCTGATCGCAAAGGAAGCGGCCAAACTGGAAGATATCGCCGGTATGGCTCAGACGGCTCAGGAGAAGGCGCTGACAAATTTTCTCCGGCTGGATTTCCTGCTGCGAACGGCTCCTGAGAATGTCGTTCCGGCATTGATCGATGCCCTGGCCCTGGATGAGTCTGTTCACATGGTCGATGTTCCTGTGACCGCGTCCATGAAGGAGCTGCTCGCTGATGCTTCGGGAAGTGATCCGCTCGTTCGAAACCCGCTGACAACCGCTCTCGATCAGCGATTCCTGACGTTCCGGGCGTGGGTGTTAATGCAACTGCGTGATCGGATCGCGACGGCTGACGCGAAGGAGAGAAATGCCATCATTCTCGCATTGGCCGCTGTTCCGGATACTCTGATCGTGGAAATGCATTCGAAGGGTCTCGCGGAGGAATCGCTGCGGCGGGCCGAGATTCAGTTGCAGAATGGTGAATGTAATGAGCTCACATTGCAGCTTTTGATGTCGGCGGCCGACGCGCAGTTAGATGCTCCGGCAGACGAAAAGCAACCGGAGGACAACGAACAGAGGATCAAAGTCTCAGTTCGAATCGCTGACGGTTTCGCGAAGGCTCGCGAATTGCTGTTGAAGAAGTCGAATGTCGAATCGGCTCATCGGGAACTGGTCGATCGAATCCTTGCAGTGGCACAATACGAACTTCAGGGCAAACTGCCGGGCATGACCATTGCGTCCCCGGATGATAATCGAGAATTCATCGTCAATCGGGTTGCCGGCACTCCGGAACTTCCCTTAACCATGTTGCCGGTCAGTAATACGGGAAGGATGATGGGCCGAATGCCGGGGCGATCCGATGTCAATCTGAGCTCTTCATCGGATGCTTTTCTGGCTGCGTTTCGCTGGTCGGTGCGCACAATTCCCGGGGCAATTCAGGCAAAATCTGTTCGCGAGCCGTTTCATGCACCGTGGACGATTAGTCGCGAGGCCTCCGGGAACATTAATGACTTGCGAAATCACGAACTCTATCGGTTTGGCACCGTACTCCTGCTGGCGGACAGTGATGGCTTGTCTGCATTTTCAGTCACTGAGCAGCGGTGGTTGTGGAGGAAAACCGCTGCCGAAGGATTCTCCAGTCGACGAACACGTCTGTCAGAAAAGACGTTCGGAAAGCTCGATACGGGCTTTGGCTCTCTGGCGATCTGGTTTGGAGGATCTGGCGTCGACGTTTGCGGTGGAAACGCTCGCTGGGTTTGCCTGAAGTCAAACGACAGCGTGGAAGTGATTGATGTGTACACTGGCAATCGTCTATGGGGGATCCCTCTTGAAGAAGCGTATAGTTCCGTGCTGGCTTGTCGCTCAACGATTATTGGCCACAGAGGTTTCGCACATTTCGTGATGTTGAATCCTGTTGACGGCAGGGAACAAGTTTCTGCTGTTTTCAGTGCGGGCGAGCTATCGGCAATGGCCCTTCTTCGTGAGACGCCGGAGTCGATTCTAACTCTGAGGCATCCCTTCGAAGGTCCGCCAACGCTCTTGTGGATCAATCAGATGGATGGGCTTGTGAAACGACAGTTGGAATTGTCAGAGAAAATGCATACGACCATCATGGAAGAAGAGTTATTGGCAGTTTTGCAGGAGAACGGTGACCTGAAAGTCGTGGACCTGATGACAGGGGCTCAGCAGGACTTTGCCGGCTCAGGTGCGGAGATCGCAAAGTCGTTATCGATTGAGCCAACGAAAATGGCATTCCATGCAGATGCTCTGAACTATTATGTCTACGAAATGGACGACAATGGACTCGGGTTGTTTGCTTTCGAAACGGCTCGACTGATACCGGTCAAGACAAGCGTTGTGGCCTTTAGTCGAAGTACCGGAAAGCTTGCCTGGGCACATCCTCTGAAAGCGACGGGCAGTCTTTACGTTGACGGACCGGACGAATTAATTGTTGTGGCTGAGATCAACGAGAATGCTGCGGCCAACCCGGGCGGTGGGCGACCTCTCAATATACCGGGGCTGATGATTCAGATGGGCCAAACTTACACGATCAAAGGCCTTTCGCGAGCGACCGGACTTTCGCGATTTAGCTACAAGGTCGCTGCTCAGCGCCCGTTCTCGGAAATCCGCCTGACAAGAACAACGGCCAACCAACTGGATCTGGAGGCGTTTGGTCATCGAGTCAGATTCATCTCTTCCCCGGTTGCGACGACTCCCTGAAACGGCTGACGGCAGGTCCCGCGCTGGCGGGCAGGTGATTTAGCCGCGTCCTAAGCTTTTTCGTTTAACGGCAATCCGCAGGCGGAGGCAAAAGGCGACTACGACGGCTGCTACTTGCCGTTCAACAATTGAATCAACAGGCCGCAGGCAAAGGCCTGAGAGTTCCGGGCTGGCAATCTATTTTTGAACTGGCGTTTGTGATTCTCGTCAGGAAAGCTAAAAAGGGCGCTAGAGCGGTCAACGAAACCGGGATTGGCTCCCGTAGAGAGCCTGAAATAAAGTAAACATGCGACTGCCAGGGGTGCTGTCCCGGTTTTGTTGGTGGCTCTCAGTAACGGCTCACCATTTCACTTGTTTGTTCTGGAATTCGTATCAATGGCCAAGGGTAAAGTCAGCGGCAACATCTATCGAGATCATGAAATCAAGGAAGATCATTCCTTTACTCAGGGATTTGGAGCCGGTACCGGCGTTCAAAAGCGATACTCGGCCAAGGTCGGCGGCAAGACCAAAAAGGGCAGCCTTGAACAAGTGAAGGCCGATATCGACTATTTCCTCGACAAGAAAAAGACTGAGGAAAAAGGCGAGTGATTGGCGTTCCTCGGGATTCTGATGCCCCGCATCAGTGTCGTAACATCGCCGCTGACGTGGTTCAGACGTTGTGGCAACTTGCTGCCTGGCTTCCAGGGGGAAGTTTCATGCCTTGTCCGGGTTTGCGTCCCCGTTTTGCCGCAGTGGCGTCATGGAAGTGGATTTTGGCGGCACATTGCGGGGTAATCGCGTGACGGAAATTCCCGGTTCTTCAGAGTTGGACGTTGAATACTGACTTTTCTTTGAGGAATCCGGGCAGAAAACATTCCTCCGTTGCTGACCGACTGCTGTCTTCATAAAATCTCGCCGCTGTTTGGGCGCGGGGCGAACGAGTACTGATGTGCTCAAAATTCGTACGGCCGCATTTTGAATCGCTGACTGACAAGAATTTCTCATGAAACACGTTCTTTCCGCTTTGGTGATGAATCAACCGGGGGTTCTCGCACATATTTCCGGCATGCTGGCTTCCCGAGCCTACAACATTGAGAGCCTTGCTGTGGGAGCCACGGAAAACCCTGAACTCTCACGGATCACGTTCGTCGTCAACGAAGATGAAAAGAAGCTGGACCAGGTTCGTAAGCAACTTGAAAAGATCGTGACTGTCGTTCGTGTTCAGGACTTCTCAGGTGCGGATTACGTGGAACGTGACCTGATGCTGATGAAGGTCAGCACAGAGAATGGCAGACGTGGTGAGATTCGTGAACTGGTAGATATTTTCCGAGGCCGCATCGTTGACGTCGGGGCCAGTCATGTGATGATCGAAATCTCCGGTCGTGAAAGTAAGATCGATGCCTTCATCGATCGCATGCGAGAGTTTGGAATTCTGGAAATGGTCCGCACCGGGCGAATCGCCATGATGCGAGACCGGACGATTACCGAGGAATCCGGGGTGGACACTTCATGTGATGCTGCGACGACCTCTAAGTCCTGAGCATTTGGGCTGTCAGGCGATCCAGCATCGGCATCCAGTGAATCTGCAGGCTCCAAAGCCTCATTCAGGAATTTCCGCATGCCATTGGAATGTCCGGGCGGCCTGCTGTTCCACGGCATTCAGTGCCTCACGTCGGAGTTTTCTGAGCCTGGACTTGTTGCTAAGGCACCACATCCTGACGCGACAACTGATCTTGCTTAGGCGTTTCACTGGCCTGTTCCTTTGCTCAATATTTCCGTTACCCGGGTGAAATTCAGCTTTTGGGTAACGACGACCTTTTGATTTATTTACGGGATAGATTTCGTCCATGGTCCAGATCAATGCAAATTATCTTAAACTGAAGGCTGGCTATCTTTTCCCTGAGATCGGTCGTCGCGTGACTGCGTTCTCTCAGGCCAACCCGCAGGCACGGATAATTCGGCTTGGAATTGGCGATGTGACAGAACCTCTGCCGTCGTCGATCACCAGGGCCATGCATTCGGCTGTCGATGACATGGCCAGTCGCGATTCGTTCAAGGGCTACGGCCCGGAGCAGGGTTACGCGTTTCTCCGTGAGCCAATCGCTCAGCACGATTTTCAGGCTCGTGGCGTTGATATCTCAGCCGATGAAATTTTCATCTCTGACGGTTCAAAGTGCGACACTGGCAATATTCTCGACATCATCGGCGACGGCAATAAGATCGCGATTACCGATCCGGTTTATCCCGTCTATGTCGACACCAATGTTATGGCTGGCAACACCGGCGCGGCTGATACCGCAGGTCGCTTTGAAGGGCTGGTTTATCTTCCGGGGAATGAAGCGAACAACTTCGTCCCGGAACTTCCGTCCGAGAAAGTTGATCTGATCTATTTGTGCTATCCCAACAATCCCACCGGCACCGTGGCGACTCGCGAAACGCTGCAGAAGTGGGTCGATTATGCTCGAGCCAACAACTCACTGATTCTGTTCGACGCCGCGTACGAAGCATTCATTTCAGACCCGTCGATTCCACACAGCATTTTCGAAATCGAAGGTGCGAAGGATGTCGCGATTGAGTTCCGCAGCTTCAGCAAGAGCATCGGCTTCACCGGCGTTCGCTGTGCATTGACTGTCGTGCCAAAGCAGTTGATGGGCACGACACCAACCGGAGAAAAAGTTTCTCTGCATCAGCTCTGGAATCGCCGTCAATCCACCAAATTCAATGGCGCGTCTTACGTCGTTCAGAAGGGTGCGGCAGCAGCCTACACCGACGAAGGCAAGATTGAGATGCGGGGCCTGATTGACTTCTACATGACCAACGCGCGCCTGCTGCGTGAAGGTTTGACGAAGGTCGGCATTCGCGTTTTCGGCGGAGTGAATGCTCCTTACGTCTGGCTGAAGACTCCGAATCATCTGGGCAGTTGGGAGTTCTTCGACATGTTGCTGAATCAGGCTCATGTCGTCGGAACGCCCGGCAGCGGATTCGGTGCAGCAGGCGAAGGTTACTTCCGCCTGAGCGCATTCAATAGTCGCCAGAACGTCGAAGAGGCTCTCGAACGGATCCACAAGGTTCTGCAGTAAAGAGGATTCGTGCCTAAAACCTGGTCAGGAACATGCGATGACGCAGTCCGCTGAACGAACAGTTTACATGTCTGGTCGTATGGTTCCGGAATCGTCAGCGACGATCTCCATCTTCGACAGCGCGGTTCTGCTGGGCGATTGCATTACAGAGTCGACTCGAACATTTCGCCATCAGCCCTTTCGGCTCGATGACCATATCAAACGGCTTTACAAGTCGCTGAAGGTCAGTCGAGTCAACCCGGGGCTGACTCCGGAAGAGATGACTCGAGCGACACTGGAAGTGCTGGAAGCGAATCGCTGTCACATGGGCCCGAATGATGACTGCTGGATCGTACACAACATTTCACGAGGTCTCATGAAGCCCGGCCCCAGTCCGGCTCAGACCAACCCGGCGACGATTATGATCTTCACCAGTCCCATGGACCTGCGCGGCTGGGTGCGATACTACACCGAAGGCTGCCATGCGGTGACATCGTTTAGTCGAGCGATCCCGGCTCAGTCACTGGATGCTCGCATCAAGAACCGCAGTCGTTTGTTTTACACCATGGCTGACACGGAAGCTCGGCTTGTCGACCCCGATGCACAAGTCATCATTCTGGATGTTGACGGAAACGTTTCCGAGAACAAGGGAGGAAATATCTTTCTGATTGCAGATGGTGTTTTAAAAACGCCTTCCACAGAAAACTGTCTCGATGGAATCAGCCGCCAGACTGTGATTGAGCTGGCTCAGAAACTGAATATCCCGGTTCAGGAAACTCGCCTGCAGATCTACGACTTCTACACAGCCGACGAAGTGTTCTTCACGAGCACTCCGTACTGCATTATGCCGGCGACAAAGTGCAATGGGCTGGTCGTGGGAAACGGGCAGGTCGGACCAATGACTCAACGCCTGCTGGCAGCATGGAGTGACCTCGTCGGCATGGACATTGTCGAACAAGCTCAACAACAGATTCGTTGAAGCGACGCGATCGTCGCGCGTGCATTGCAAGAATGAAAGGGGCAGGTCTCTTTCTTTGGTTTTCCTCTTTGACGAGTTGTGGTCTCGAGCCCAAGACGAATTGCACTGCTTCTTGTCCAGTTTTCATCAAAAAACTGCATGCCGCGTGTGACACTGTGGCCGTCTCGCTCCGCCGAGACAAGTCCTTGCAGTCGGCCTGCGGCTGAGGAAACTCCCGATCGATCCTTAGAGCCACTCTATCAACGCTGTGTAGATTTGGTAGCCTGTTTTGGCGCCATAACGTGCATCGCAAAAGGCTCATCTCGGCGGAGCGAGATGGCTACGATAGTTGGCACAAGTTCGACAAGGAGAATAAAAGGGGTCAGGTCTCTTTTTTTGCTTCTTCGGCTCTGAGTGAAGATAAAAAGAGACCTGACTCCTTTTTTGGCCCCTCGAAGACTATGGGATCACAAGGCGTTTCATGAAAAGATCTGGCCAAAGATCAGACCGGCAGGCATGACCTGCAGAAGTGCGTGACTACAACCGGGCTCGTTGCCGGGCGAGCAGTGCGATTCTCTTTTTCTCTGGTTGTGTTAGTCT
The DNA here is from genome assembly GCA_026400835.1 of Planctomycetales bacterium. Classification (GTDB taxonomy): domain Bacteria; phylum Planctomycetota; class Planctomycetia; order Planctomycetales; family Planctomycetaceae; genus SXXK01. The sequence goes on from JAPLOA010000033.1 coordinate 9,576, forward strand.
GTGAAGTCGTTGCCACCTGCTTGGCGCCGAGACTGACCAGCATTACTAAAGGCCGCATCATGACTGAGCCAACGATTCAGAATCTGTTTGATCTTACGGGGCGAGTTGCTCTGATCACCGGCGGTTCGGGATTTCTTGGGAACTCCCTGTCACGAGCACTCGCGGAAGCCGGGGCCAGTGTTGTCGTTGCCAGTCGTGAATTGCCCCGTGCTCGGGCGGTGGCTGATGCTCTGCCAGTGGTCGGCAATGCTGGTCATCATGCGGTTGTTCTCGATCAGATGGACGAAGCTTCTCTGAACAGCGGATTTGATGCGGCAGTTGCTGCTGCGGGCAGGATTGACATCGTGATCAACAACGGACAGCAGGGACATCCGGTTGATCTGACCACGATTACCGGGGAACAATTTAATCGGGATCTGCAGAACGCTACGGGATATTTTTTGCTTGCGCGACGATTGCGTGATCATGTGGTTGGTCGAGCGGCCAAGGGATCGATCGTCATGATTGGTTCAATGTATGGCGTGGTTGGATCGTATCCGGATGCTTATGAAAACATCTGCGTGGCCAGCCCGGTTCAATATCACGCCCTGAAAGGCGGGATTGTGCATATGACGCGGCATCTGGCCGTGTACTGGGCCAAAGATAGCGTCCGCGTGAACTGCCTGAGTCCTGGACCGTTCCCGTCCGAGAAGGCTCCGGCTGAAATGGTGGAGCGACTAAAGACGAAAAGCCCGATGAAGCGCATGGGCGTTCCTCATGAATTGAAGGGTCCGCTGCTGATGCTTGTCAGCGATGCCGGCAGTTATATCACAGGCCAAAACCTGCTCGTCGACGGTGGCTGGACCGCTTGGTAATGTCTGGCAACTGACGGCTGACCGCTTCTTATTGGTCACTACTCCGCCAACTCATGAATGCTCAAAAACTTCGCGGAGAGCAGAAAACGCAAGCACTCTTCGGAAGAGCGCAGCCGGAATCTTGTGAGGCGTTGAGGAACAGTCCCGAAACCACATGCTGTTTTTTGCTGCGGCGAGAAAGCACAACCCGAAACGTCAGTGGGCGATTTCTCTGGAATGCACAGATCCGTCGCTTGCGAGTTTTGAAGTTGCGAGTTTCGGCGTTGAGGTTGTTCACTCGCCCAGAAACACTGGGATTTATCATAACCCGAAGCGTCAGCGAGGGATTCCCGGCCACCCTGCGTAAACCGCGAAACGCAATCCCTCGCTTACGCGTCGGGTTGGGATCGTCGCAAACTCGCAACTTCAAAACATACGCGTCGGGTTGGAATTTTGGGACTGGTCCTAAGTATCGGTGCGGGAACCGCAGGGGATCAATCTTCGCCGCCGGTCAGAGCTGCAGTGCCGGCAATAGGGTGCCCGGGCTGCATCTTCAGGACATGAGTCTGCATGCCATTGAAGTAGCTGGGGACGGCCGCTTCAAGAACTGGCATTAGTCGCTTGGGTGTCTTTGTTGAACGCAGAACCGTCAGATAGTCCAACAACACCTTGGCCGACTCCTCAGAATCGTTCAGCATGAAATGGACCCACGCCCAACTCTCCGCGTAGTCGCGTGTCGTGAGATCGCGAAAGTCGGTCAGCATTTCGAGGCGATAGAGATTCGGATTCCACTTTTCCGACTCGGCCATTCGCAGTTCACGCAAATGGGAAGCGTGAGCCGCCCCGGGAGTCGACGCATCGACCTCAAAATATTCCGCCAGCCCTTCATCAAGCCATAATGGGACAGACTGCAAAGTCGCGTGCAGCAGTCCATGAGTGAACTCGTGCCGCAAGTCTTCTTTGACCTGAGGACTGATGAACGAGTACACCGCCAGCTCGCGAGCCGTCCCGACGAAGTAAGCTCGGCGAGGAGGCAGATCCTTCCACGTCGTATGCATATAAAAACGATAGGACGCTTCGTCACTGAAAAGGTACACATGAACCGGATCGCGTTGCTCTGGCAATTGCAATGTGTCATACACCTGGTCGTGCAATTCTTCCAGTTCTTTCACCAGCACATTGTCCTGATCCAGACGCACGTCACTGTTGATGACGAAGTGTCCGGTGGACACGCTGTGCAGAGACGGACGATCTGTAGAAAACGTGGTCTTGGGAGTGCTCTGGCAGCCAGCCGCGATCAGCGTCACCGCCAGCAGGAATGCAGCGATAATCGGCGAGCCCATAAAATGCCCGCGCGAAGTCTTCTTTTGGAAAACGTTGTCTTGCACGGACGTTTGCAACCAGTCGGAAAGAGACGATGAATCAGTTAAGCGACCTCTGGCCTGTGATCATTCAGATCCAGAGACGTCGGACAAAACCGCAGGGATGTTGACAGAAGCCGTGAAAACCAGCAAGCCAGATGCGTTGCCGTTGACCAGCCCTGAGGCCGCCGGAAACCGCCCAGCTCCCCAGCTTCCACAGCCAGACTACGTTTTTGCCGCAACTGGCATTTTTTGCCACCCGGCCAGAGCAGCAAATCTGAGCCGTACCGCTGACGACGGTGGTACGCTACACTCCGGTGCGTGGGGGCGCGGTTGGAGATGCTTTGTCAGACCCAGGAACGTAGGTTGGACAATTTTGTCCGACAAACCCGCGACGGGCAAGAATGCCCATCCTGCCCAAAACTGAAGACTTGACGAAAACAGTTGTCGATAGTTGGAAGGTTCATAGTCGAAGTCATCCTGGTACTTTTTTCATCCTGAACAGGTTCTTTATGTCTCGCAAAGTTTATGTGGCTGGAAAGCTGGTTCCTGCTGAACAGGCGACTGTCAGCGTCTTCGATCATGGTCTGCTCTACGGTGACGGAATTTTCGAAGGAATTCGAGTCTACGGCGGGCGAGTCTTTTTGCTGAAAGAGCATATCGATCGACTTTACGAGAGCGCTCTGGCGATTCGCCTGCAGATTCCGATCAGCCACAGCGAGATGACTCAGGCTGTGGAAGACACGGTTAAGGCCAATGAGATTGCCGACGGATATGTGCGTCTCGTGGTGACTCGCGGATCCGGTTCATTGGGCCTCGACATTCGCCGCACCAGCAATCCTCAGGTGATCGTCATTGCTGACACGATTTCACTTTATCCGCCGGAGCTTTATCAGACCGGTATGCGACTCGTGACCGCGGCGACCATTCGCAATCATCCAGGAGCACTCAGCCCGCGTATCAAGTCGCTGAACTACCTGAACAACATCATGGCGAAGATCGAAGGCACGGATGCGGGCACTGTGGAAGCTCTGATGCTGAACCACAACGGCGAAGTGGCCGAATGCACCGGCGACAATATTTTCATCGTCAAGCGAGGCGTCCTGAAGACTCCTCAGCCGGACGCTGGAATTCTGGAAGGGATCACTCGCAACGCAGTCATGAAACTGGCTGTTGAAGCCGGCATTACGGTTCAGGAATGCGTGATGACTCGTCACGACATTTTCACCGCTGATGAATGTTTCCTGACCGGCACGGCTGCCGAAGTCATCGCAGTGACCAGCCTCGATGGTCGTCAAATTGGAACCGGCAAACCGGGGCCTGTGACAAATAATCTGCTGGAACGATTCCGCAAGCTGACTCGCGGTGAGTAGCCATGAGAATTGGACACTGTCAGCTTGATTCGCAACTTGGAGACTTCAAAGGCAATCTGGGCAAAGTCCTCGAAGGCCTGAAGAAGGCTGATGCGGATCGCGTTGACATCGCGTGCTTCCCGGAATGCTTCCTCACCGGATATCCGGATGATGGCGACATTGCTCGACGAGATGCGTTTTCGATCGATTCGCCGCAGATCATGCAGTTGCTTGATCAAACCGCGAAGTTTGAAGTAGCCTTCATTGTGGGCTTCAACGAACTGCGCGGGAGTGATCTGTACAACACGGCTGTTGTGGTTCACAAAGGTCATCTGCTGGGACACTACAGCAAGTGTACGGCCTACATGAAGTTTCATCGGCAGGGCCGCGAGTTTCCTGTGTTTGAACACAAGGGCCTGAAGTTCGGTGTGGTGATTTGTTCAGACGGTGGCTATATCGAGCCCTCTCGCCTGCTGGCTTTGCAGGGGGCAAAAGTGATTTTCGCCCCGCATTTCAACTACATTTCTCAGCAGGGACTCATTGGCCACTTTATGCACGTCCGTGCAGACCATACAGCCCGCGCGGTTGAAAACATGGTCTACTTTGTAAGAGGAAACAACGTTTCGATGGGCAAAGAGGAGTGCATCAACGGTTACGATGGTGTCGGCTACGGAGACAGCTACATCATTGACCCGTGGGGCGAAATCATGGTGCGAAGTCGTCGCCAGCAGGAAGATTTCATCTTTGCGGATATTGATACGAACGTTGTTGATCGTGGATGGAGTATAGGAAGGTCGATGTGGAGTGCTCGCGAATTCGGTGAGCACCTGCGAACGATTGTGGAGAAATCGACGAAGCCAGAGTAATGCATTGTCAAACCTTAGAATGTAGGTTGGACATTCGTGTCCGACTGGGTTCCCCCAGCCGGAACGTGTCAGTGTTTGGTTCAATGGTTAAGTAGAGACGTTGTTGTTTCGGAGAAGTGAGTAAGACGCCAATGGCCAGATCGCGTGACCTGTTTGACGATACCACGATGACATTCGGAGAGCACCTGGAAGTGCTCCGCGTTCACGTGTTCCGCGCACTGCTGGGGCTCGTTCTGGCTGTGGCTGTCACGCTGTTCTTCGGGGACAAGATCTTTATGTGGTTAAGGAATCCGATCGAGACGGCTCTGCGTGAGCGAGGCATCGACAGGGATCAGATCAAGTTCGATGCTCCGAAAGAGAGCTTCTATTCCTATCTCATGGGAATGTTCTCTTCAAAGAAGAAGGAAGCCCCGACGCCTCTACCGGAAGAACTAAAGAAAGATCAACTGCGAGTTCGCATCGAGAAGGACGAGCTTCGCAAGGCACTCGGAGAAGTCCCGGAGGTCGTGTCGCAGAAGACTACGGGTTCGGAGACTGTCGAGATCATTCTGACTGCTCCGGAGTTTGCTCAATTGCAGCGCGTGATTGAAGACACCAGTCGCATCACAACGCTGAAAGTTGAAGAAGGCTTCATGGCGTATATGAAAGTCTGCTTCTTCGCGGGTTTGTTATTGGCTTCGCCGTGGGTCTTTTATCAGCTCTGGCTGTTTGTCGCGGCCGGGCTTTATCCTCACGAGCGAAAATACATTCATGTCTATCTGCCAATGAGCGTATTCTTGTTCCTCGCAGGAGCTATGGCTGGATATTTCTATGCGTTCCCGCTGATGCTGGATTTTCTGATCAGCTTCAACGAGTGGCTGGGAATTGGCCTCGAACCACGACTGTCCGAATACATCAGCCTCGCCATGTTAATGCCGCTGATGTTCGGTGTCAGCTTTCAATTGCCGCTGGTTATGGTGTTCCTCGAACGCATTGGCATCTGCACGGTCGACACTTACAAGGACAATTGGCGTATCGCCGTCCTTGTGATTTCCGTCGCGTCGATGGTTCTGACGACATCGCCAGACCCATGGAGCATGATGCTGATGATGTTCCCGTTGCTGTTCCTGTATGTGCTGGGAATCTTTATGTGTCAGTTCCGTATCGGTGCCCCAGCGAGCGCGATCAGATAGGGCGAGTCACGTTTCTTGTTGGTGCTTTCTCAGTCTTAAGCTGAGGGACCCTGTTTCTGAGGGAGATCTTGTTCCTTCGGCCGGACCGATCGCCAGTGGGTTGTTGATTTAATCACAACCCGACGCGTGAGTTTTGAAGTTGCGCTGTTCAAGGCTGGGGCGGATCCACGGCGCGAAAACTCCGGGGATTATCATAACCCGACGCGTGAGCGAGGGATTTTTCCAAACACTGCGTCAAACGCAAAAGCTCAATCCCTTGCTGACGCAGCGGGTTGGTATAGTCGCACACGCGCAACTTCAAAAAGCGTGAGCGAGGGATTCCGGGGGAAGCACTGTTCGAACGGATCGCAATCCCTCACTGACGATTTGGGTTGTGGAAACCCATGAAATCGATCCGCCAGCGAGTTCCGGCAATTCAGCGTCCCTCGAATACGTCGCAACTTGCTCTGCCAGTTGCAGCCTGCATCCACTGGATCATTGTTGACAGAGAACCACGTTCCCTCAACAAGGTGGACATGTCCGTTCGACCGCTCTACTTTGGGTTTGCCAGTTTGATCAGGTGCTGATCGCTGCGAACATAGAGACCACCGTTGGAGGCACCCGGACTGCACAGAATCGTCTCGGCCAGATCCAACTCAGAGATGACAACTCCCTTATCGGCTTCCGGCTTCACGACGAACGCTGTTCCCGATTCGTTGAACGCATAGATGTAGCCACCGGCGGCAATCGGAGTACTGCTAAAGCTGCCCTTCAGCCGTAACTGCCAGACTCGTTCTCCGGTTGATGTATTGCCCGCAGAAAGAACTCCCGCATTGTTCATCACATAGGCCATGCCATCGATCACCACCGGACTTGGAGTGGCTGGACTTAGTCCCGCAGAATTCCAGAGTTCTTCGAATTTCCCCCCTGACGGTCGAATAGCCGTGAGACCGTTCGCAGGGATCACAATCGCCCCGTCGCTGACTGTCGCCGAGGGAATCGTCGACGCTCCTTTTTCGAAGTTCCACACGATCTTTCCTGTCTCGGGATCGACCGCTGTCAAACCCTTCGACGACTGCAGCAACGCCAATGCTGGCTGGTCATTGGTCGCAGGCAGAACAGACGGTGACGTCCAGTTGGCTGCGCGAGGTCGTTCGATTTGCCATTTTGTTTCACCGGAAACAGTATCGACGCCGCACGCGAAGGCTTCAGCATCGCTCTCGACCTGCACGACAACCGTGCTGCCGATCACAACTGGCGACGATGACATGCCAAGACTGTTGCTGGCATTCGGGAATTCGCTGCCGAGTCCTCGAAACCACTGCAGTTTGCCCTGCATGTCGAGACAAATCAGGTCATTGCTGGAGAAGAATGCATAGACTCGTTCCCCGTCACTGGCCATCGTCGGTGTGGCATTGCACATTTTGTCGTGAGTCATCGTGCGCCCGGTCGCATCGAACTGGCGCTGCCAGACCTGCTCGCCGGAATCCGCATTCACACACACCACATGCAGCCGATCCTGTCCGTAGCCTGAGCTTGAGGAAACAAAGACCTTGTCGCCGACAATGATTGGCCCCGAAAGGCCTCGACCTGGAAGCGGAGTTTTCCAGGCAATCGTTTCGCCGCTCAATTCGGTCGGCAAGGATTCATCAACCGCAACGGAGTTCGCTGCGTTGCCGCGAAACTGTCGCCAGTCGGCCGCGAAGGATGAATCACAGGCTGCGAAAGCCGCCAATACAGATATCCCCAGGATAACACGTTTCATCGATTTTCTCCTGAAGTGACATCATTCTTTGCAGTAGTGGAAACAGGAAGAACGGCCGAACCTGTGCTGTCGCAGATACGCAACTGAAACTGGTACTTCTGAGCCCAATCCTGAGTTTGCTCGTTCTGGCAAACCTTCAGCAGCAGAATATTCTCGCCAGCCTTCAGAGAAACAGGAACCTTGTACTGATCCATCGCCGAGCTGCGATGATACTCTTCGCGTTCGAAGACAAGCTTTCCGTTGACCCACAGTTTCCATGCATTCGGAGTTCCAAGGCGGACTTCCACGTTCTGTTCTCGATCACTTTTCCAGGACGTTGAGGCATACATCAACGAACCTTTGTAGTTCTGAATCTGCCTGGCAATATCCAAAACACCATAATCATCTTCCGTGACCACCGCCTGCCATTTCACCTTGCCCAACTGGCCGTCATATTCTGCGGCGGGATCGAGCGGCTTGCCCTCGGCCGCCGTCGTCTCTGGCGTGTAAGCCACGGCAAATCCTTTTTCTTCTTTGTTGTCGAATGGACCAATCACCATCCATTGTGACAGGAAGCCGAAGTGTTTTTGTATATTGACCGTCTCGCCATTCTTGCGTAACGCTTCAGCAATCTGTTTGACCTGATCTTCGTGCACAGCACCTGACATCGCTTTCTGGTAGATCGGAGTCGCAGCAGCAGCCTCAGCGGCAGACGCTTCACTGATCAATTTCGCGACAGCATCACGTCGAAACTCCGGGCTGGGATCCAGCAACATATCCGGAATCAGTTCAGCTTCGATTGCCGCGTCCTGATCTCGCAATGTTTCGTAGGCGAGGCGTCGGGCGATCGGGGACTCAGAGCGGTCCGCAATAAAACCTTTCAACTCCTCCACAGGCAACGGTTTTGACGCTGCTTTTTCTGCCGTCACAATCTCTTCAAACGCGTTTCTTAGCCAGTTGACAGCCAGAGGAGAAGAACCTCTAAAACCCTTCAGCACGGACAACACGGCCCCGGACGTCGCGAGGGAATCCACAGCTTTGCGAGCAACCCCGGTGCCTTTTCCCCCGGGTTCAATCGACTGCAGAAGTTTAATAGAGTCGGCAACATCGTCTGCACGACTACGTTCTGACGTAAACGTGAAAACCACAATGGCTGAGAGTAACATACGACGATAAACGCAGTCCGCACGCATTACGGCATCTCCGACAAGAACAACGACTGCTGCCACGACATTGCAAGAATCGTGAGTGACAGACTTCTGAAAAATGCGTTCTAGCAATCCGTGAGAAAAAACTCCAGCAGCCGGAATCGCTTAACAGGAAATCAGCACGGAGCGCGTCATCGTCTTTAGGTGAATCTGTACGGAATACGCGTGGGTGATAACCTGAGAATCTGTTCATTCTGCGAACCTCGAGTTGTTATCGATTTGAATTCTGCGAAAATTCGCCCGATGGCTGAGGATTCCCTACTCCCTCACTGTCGCCCCTGACACCAGATTGAGAGCCCTGCTAATGCTGTTAATACTTCTTCGAGTTGCTTACCTGCTGATCTCGGCAGGGGCAATTCTTGCCTACATTACCACTGAAACGGTTGCTGGTCAGCCAGCGATGCTCCCGCGAATTATTGAGAATAACAAGGCAATTGCTTTTTTCGCCCTGCTGTTTATCTCGCAGATCGTGACGATTGCCGACGTTCTGGTTCGGAAGAAACGCATTGAGGTCATTTCGGCCATCTATTTCGGAATCCTGATCGGGGTCTTGTTGGCTTACCTGATGATCCAGGCATTGACGCCGGTCGTCCCCATCTCAAATCCTTATCACACCGCTGTGGTCCTGATGACCCTGCTGATCCTGCCGTATATCTGCGTTGCTCTGCTGTTGCAGACAAAAGATGACTTCCGCTTCGTCATCCCCTATGTGGAATTCCAACGGGATCTGAAAAGTGGCCGCCCACTTGTTGTTGACAGCAGTTCACTCATTGACGGCCGAATAGCAGATGTCGTTGAGACTCAGATTATTGAATCGCAATTGATCGTGCCCGATTTTGTGTTGTCAGAAGTTCAGGATGTGGCCGATTCCAGCGACAAGAACCGTCGTATTCGCGGTCGTCGTGGCCTCGAAGTGCTGGCCAAACTTCAACAGAGCACCGTCGTTGACGTGAAGGTCATGGAGACATCTCGAACCGACTTCAAGATGATGACCGTGGACCAAAAAGTCGTCGCGCTGGCCAAGCAGATTCGCGGCGGAGTTATCACGAACGACTTCAACCTGAACAAAGTAGCCAGCGTTCAGGGCATTCCAGTCATCAACCTGAATGACGTCTCAAACGCCCTGAAGCCGCGATACATCCCCGGTGAACGGCTGGTGATGAAGGTTATCAAGGAAGGCGAAGGTCCTGGCCAGGGTGTTGGATACCTTGATGACGGGACTATGGTTGTCTGTGAGAATGCAGCCAATATGCTTGGCAAAGAAATCAACGTGATTGTGGCCAGTGTTCTGCAGAGCAGCGCCGGGCGCATGATTTTTGTAAAGATGGTTTTTAAGGCAGGTGAATAATGCGAACCGGCTTTGCCCTTCTGTGCGTCGCGATGACAAGTATCTTCATGGGGACCAATCTGATGGCCAATGATTCGATTCAACGCATCGACCAGGAAAAGCAGCCAGGGAGTTCCACTGCTGTCGTTGTCCAAAGCGAACGATTGATCCATACAGGTCAGATCTTTCCGCTTGCTTTGGCTGACGAGACAAAAGGCTCGGTCGTCGATCAACTCGCCAGTGTTATGAATCAAGCCAAAATGTCGCTGGCGGCAGTTAATGCGGGGGCGGTTGTCAAGCTGAACCTGTATGTGACGTCGGAATCAGTCGCGGCTGAAGCACTGAAAGCCTTGCCGCAATATTTCCCGGAGAACCAGCCGGCCGTTTCGCTGGTCGTGACAAAATTGCCATCACCGACAGTCGATGTCGGGGCGGACTTTGTTTCCGTAGTCGCTGATCAGGATCAGCCCGTGGTGGCGCGTTCATCACGAATGGGCGAACTCCCGAGCGGTTCCAGGATCTACGTGTCCGGTCAGGCAGAGCAGGATATGTCTCTGGCCGTTGCGACCCGCGAAACTCTGGAGAGTCTTCGCAAAACCCTGATCTTCCTCGGCCGCAGCGATGCCGACATCGTGCAGTTGAAGGCGTTTATCCAGCCCATGCAGGATTGGAAGATTGTTCAGGCGGAAGTCGATGCCTTCTATGCCGGGCAGCCTGAGGTGCCGTTGATCCTGGTCGAATGGAAGTCGGGCGCGACAGTGCCGATTGAAATTGAGTTGATCGCAGCAGGAGGTAAGCCTCCTGCTGACGCACCATCGATGGAGTACCTGACGCCTCCAGGAATGACAACGCCGACGATTTATTGTCGAGTGTGCCGGATCAATCATCCGGGAACTATCTACGTCTCCGGTCTGTACTCAGAACATGATCGTAAAAAGTTTCCCGACACAGCCGCGAATGGTGATCTGGAAGTTGAAAGCGTGTTCGCTCAACTGAAAGATGTGCTGGCGAAGGCGAACAGTGACTTCGAACATCTCGCGAAGGCGACGTACTATGTGTCTTCCGATGCCGCCAGTGCCAGCCTGAATAAGCTGCGCCCCGGCTACTACAACCCACAACGCCCTCCAGCCGCCTCGAAAGCTGCGGTCGATTCCGTCGGCGTCCACGGCCTTGGGTTGACGATGGACATGATCGCAGTGCCCAATACGAAACCTTAGGATCCGCTTCGAATTAACGTCCGTGAATGATGTGCCTGAGTTCGCCGTACCGAACTTGTTACAACGTACAAACTGCCGCATTCTTCCGTAGAGTCAAACGCGATTGTGTGATCTCCGGGATAGCCAGTCCCCGCTTGTTGGCCGTTCTTTATTCGCTGCGAATATTCAGGATCAGCCGTGAGTATTGAAGATAGTTCTAATCAGACGCATCGCAGGACCATGCTGGCGGCGGCTTTTCTGGCGTGGATGTTTGCAGGGCTGGAAAACTCCCTGTTCATTCTGATTCACCGTCAGATGATGCTGGAGTTATTGGGGCCGGAAACGCCCGAGAAACTCATTACAGAATGGTTCGCGTGGTTTCAGTCGGCGTTTCTCTTCGGAGCTGCTGCCGGTGGCTGGGTTTTTGGCGCACTCGGAGACCGGTTCGGAAGAACTCGCGCGATGGCCCTGAGCGTTGCCTGTTACTCAACGCTGACACTCAGTTGTTATTTCGTCCGCGATGTTCGGCTGATGTGGGCGATGAGATTTATCGCGTGCCTTGGGTTTGGCGGCGCATGGCCGAACGCCGTAGCATTAGTTTCTGAAGCGTGGCCTTCTGCATCCCGTCCTTTAATGGCCGGTGTCATGGGGACTGCGGCCAATGTCGGCTTCGTTCTCCTGGGAGTCATCGGCTACACATTTGCCATCACCAGCGACAATTGGCGATGGACTTTGCTGGTCGGCGGGTCGCCGGTGGTGCTGGCTGTCTGGATCTTCATCGCAGTTCCGGAATCGTCGCGCTGGCTGACGGCTCGATCTGCGGTCCGCGAATCGAAAGCAAAAGCTCCTGTGATCGAAGTCTTCCAGCCGCCGTTGTTGTATCGAACGTTGCTGGGGATCAGCCTGGGAGCGATCCCTGTGATCGGGACAGCCGCAAATGCCAATTGGGTTGTTCCATGGACCGACCAGTACGAAGCCGATGCTGCGAAGAAGAGTGAATTGACGGCCACCAAATCGATTTTGGAAACACAGGGCGTCAACGTCAGGTCCACGAACAAGGTCGCGGAGGAAACGCCAGCAGCAAAACCAAAGAAGGCAGACCCACGCAAGAAGGCGTTGACTCAGATCCAGAGATCGTCCGGTGCGATCGTTGGGAGTTTGCTGGGAGGAGTAATCGCCAGTCTTGTCGGTCGACGTTTATCTTATTTTCTGATCAGTCTGGCCACATTTGCAGTGAGTACATTTCTCTTCACACAGCTCAATCCTCATCACGTATTGTTTCCTTATGTGACGTTCATGCTGGGGCTGTTCGGGGTTACCTATTTCGGCTGGTTGCCGCTCTTTCTTCCGGAACTGTTTCCGACTCATGTCCGTTCAACGGGTACTGGAATCTCCTTCAATACGGGTCGTGTCATTGCGGCCTGCGTTGTGTTGTTGACGGCTTTTCGCATGGATCTGTTTGAAGGCGACTATGCTCAGGTTGGCATGTGGAGCGGACTCATTTACGTAGTCGGTATGATCATCATTTGGTTCGCTCCACGAAGAACCGAATTGACAGCGGAGACAGTTCGATGAAGCGGCTTGGTCTGATCGGACTTGGCCTGCTGGGCAGCGCGATGAGTGAGCGATTCATGGCGGCTGGCTACTCTGTCCATGGATTCGACTCCAATGCGGAGCGGCGAGAGCAGTTCAGAACTGCGGGCGGAGTTCTCTGTGATTCCGCAAGAACGGTCTTTCAGAATTGCGAGACGGTTGTCCTGAGCCTGCCGAACAGCGGAATTGTCGCAGAAGTCATCTCGGGATGTCTCGATCGTATTCAGCAGCATCTGATTGTGGATACAACAACGGGATCTCCGGAGGATGCCAGACAGCTTGCGGCTCAGTTGGAAGCGCTGCGTGCCTGCTATCTCGATGCAACGGTTGTCGGGTCCAGTGAGCAGACTCGACAGGGCGACGTCGTGACGCTGGTGGGTGGGACGACCGAGGGATTTGCAGGCGCGAAGTCGCTGCTGGAATGCTTTTCAGCTCAGCAGTTTCATACCGGGTCCTCCGGAACAGGAGCCACGGCCAAACTGATCGTGAATCTTGTGCTGGGACTCAACCGCGCGGTGCTTGCGGAAGCACTGAATCTGGCCAAAGCGTGTCGAATGGATCAGGTCAGCATTCTGGAGATCCTTCGCAGCGGTGCGGCGTATTCGCGAGTCATGGATATCAAAGGTGATAAGATGATCTCCGGGGATTTTGCCCCGCAGGCCCGTCTCGATCAGCATTGGAAAGACGTTGGACTTATTCTCGAACTCAGCCGAAGTGCAAATGCAGCAGTACCGCTCAGTGAGCTGCACTCACAACTTCTGGAACGTGCTTCAACCCTGGGGTTCGGCCAGCAGGATAACAGTGCCATCATCAAGGCATTTGAGCATCCTGCAGAGTGACGACGTGGTCCTCAACGGGCTCAACTTGCCTCGCAGTAGTGGCGGTTGTCACGGAACCAATCGCGTTTACGGTGCGGGTGGCGTCCATGCAAAAGAGTCGGCCGCAAGTGCTGAGTACTGCGTCCGAAGCAAAGCGATCAGCTCCTGTTCGTTCGGGAGATCTCTGCCAGCAAGATTCAAGGTCTCCCCGGGATCCTGCTCGAGGTTATAGATTTCGAAGTCGGTAAGTTCCGCGGCTTGAGCTTTCTTCAGGTTCTCCGGAGTCAGATTTTCCAGACAGGGGAACGCTCCGCCATTGAGTCGTGCGAGGACTTTCCATGGTCCATGTCTCATGGCTACGCGAGCATCATTGATCGCGTTGTAATAAGCCCACAGCAGAGGCTGAGTTCTCTGCGGGACTTCGCCGGTTTTGAGCAGCGAGACAAGACTGATACCGTCCAGTTTTCGATCTGCGGGGACTGCGGCGTGAGCCAGTTCAGTAAACGTCGGCAGTAGGTCGAGCGATGAGACGGCCGAAGCAACAACGCGAGCTTCCCTGATTCCGGCTGGCCAGTTCATGATTCCGGCCACATGAAACCCGGCATCATGAGTGTGCAACTTCATGCCTCGCAGAATCCCCGTTCGCCCCCAGGAGCGACTTCCCGCTTTGTAGCGTTTGAGGGTCTCCGGGGTATTATCAGACGAAAACGCAATGATCGTGTTTTCGCGAAGCTGCATTCTTTCCAATGACTCAATCAATCGCCCGACCGCCAGATCGACGTTATGCACATTGGCAAAGTACTGGGCCTGATCTTCCGTGAATGCGACATCGCGATACAACGCGACCAGCTCCTGCGGAGATGCGACAGGTTCATGAGGTTCATGAAACGGCAGGTAGAGAAAGAAAGGATCATCCGGATGATTTGTCTTCTGTTTCTCCAACCAGCCTAAGGCTTCATCGACGGCAATCTGACAGCTGAATCCCTCCATTGGGCCGACTTGCTGACCATTGCGAACATAGTTCGCTGGGTTCTCGTGCGATGGCCCCGCGTTATTCTGAGTCGCCAACCAGTGATCAAATCCAGCATCATCAGGCTGAGGCTGCTCAGGGCTGTTGAAGCGACTATTGCAATGCCACTTGCCGGCCATAAATGTGGCGTATCCAGCTTGTTTCAGAAGTTGGGGAAGAGTCAGTTCGTGTTGCTGCATGTGAACTCGTTCTCGAGCATCAGACTTTGGTTCCCCGGATTCTGGTATCCAGTCGTAAATACCGGCGCGATTTGGAGATCGACCTGTCATCAGGCCAACTCGAGACGGCGAACAAACCGGTGCCGCGGAATAGAAATTTGTGAAGCGAATCCCGGTCGCCGCCAGCTTATCGAGGTTCGGCGTCCGGATATGAGGATGCCCATTGACTCCCAGATCACCGAATCCAAGATCATCGCATAGAATGATGACCATGTTGGGCCGTGATTCCTCAGCCTGCAACACACCTGAAACAGGTCTGCTGAGAACGACCAGAAGCGTCAGTAACAGAGTCGATAGTCTTCCACGCATCTTCTGATTCCTCTTGTTCGTAATACCGATTCTGGCTTACGCTTGCGGGTTTATTCGATGCCGCGATACTACCTGATTGGTTGGTGGAAGTACATCGGATTGATTGCTTGTGATGTCCTTCGGATACACTTGTCCTTTCGACTGATCATCAATGGAACCGTGCAGCTCCATGAATTTGAAAGTGACGACACAGTCGATCGAGATTCTTGGTCGACAGATTGTTTTCGATCTTCCTGCCGATCAGGAAGAGATGCTGGCACTTGCGCTAAACGGTGAAGCGTCCGGTACTTCCGAATGGGATCCCTATTGGGGATTGCTTTGGGCGGCGGCTCCGGTAACCGCCGAATTGCTTTTGTCGCAGCGGTGGGAACGCGGCCTCAGATCTCTGGAGATCGGCTGCGGAGTTGGGCTGACCGGCATCGCCGGACTCATGGCCGGGCTTGGCGTCACGTTCACCGATCATGCCCCTGAAGCTGTCCGGATGGCTCAGGAGAACGCTGCTCGCAACGGATTTGTTGACGCGGAAGGGCTGATCTTCGACTGGCGTCAACCGTTAAGTCGGCAATTTGATTTCATCTTCGGCAGTGACATCCTTTACGATCTGGCCGTACACGAACCATTGCTCACCACTTTGCGCGCGATGTTGGCACCAACGGGGCAGGTCTGGATTGGGGATGCTGGCCGAACAAACGCCCCCAGGTTCGTCGAACGAGCGAAGGCCGCTGGCTGGCGCGTCGAACTCCGCAGTAGCCAGAACAAACCTAACACTGCGCCTAAGCATCTTGAGTTCCGTTTGATCGTGTTGACTCGTGAGTCCACCGTAGCGAGTTGAGAATCAGTTGATTGAAGCTTTCAGGAGCTGCGGATTAGTACTTGTCCGAGGTGTCGGCTTGCACTCAGAGAAATCTCTTATGCAACATGCACGAATGACCGTTGCTGTAACTTGGTAGCCCGCGTGCAGGCTGTTCTTGCGGGCGACGTGGTCCGCGAAATCCGCGGCTGTAGCGTTTGCCAGGAACGTGTCGTTCAGCATTCGATACGTTCTCCTGGCGAGCGTGGACCTACTTGCGATGCCTGCAGTAGCTTTTTGATTCTTCTACGGAGGCTTTATGATCCAGATCGAGGTCATTTGAGCTGTGCGTGTTGCCCCAGCCGAAGATCTTCTCAAACAGAGGCAGCAGTCGATTATTCTGGAGGCCCTTCTGAAAATAGACTTCGTGCTCCTTCTCCTTGATGCCCATTTCGTAGAGGACATCATCGTGGCGGGTGATGCCGAGTTCATTGAAGTATCGCATCATAATGAAGTACTCGCAGACATTTCCGCTTTCCAGTCTGCCCGCAAAATAGTAGGGCATAAACCAGCCAATCAGATAGCAGCTGGCAGAGATCAGTCGACCGAGAAGGTGATACTTGAATTCGAAGTAACGTGAGATGGGGATATTGTACTGCTGCATGATGGAGAGCACGGTTTCACGGTGCTGCCATTCATCAAGTTCGATCTGCCGGATTGCTTTTTTTTCATCAGGATTCCTGACCGAACCAGCATGCCCGATATAGGCAAACGCTGCGGCTTTCTCGGCGGAGTAAGCCAGTTGAAGCAACCTGATGAGCTTTGGATGCTGGAGGTTCAATGCAGAGACGTCCCTATTCATGACCAGCGATGTGATGACCAGCAGCCACTATAGCAGCCTCGCGACGAATGAGAATCTGACCGACAAGAACACGAGGTATCGTTGCCCGACTAACATTCATGCAAATTGAAGAAGCGTCTGCAGAGGGTCAGATTACCTCGTTGTCTCTGCCGTCAGTCTCAAAACACCGAGTTATTGTTTGAGACCGTCCGCGGGACGATAGCTTAACGAGTTTCTAAATGCTCAGCAGCCTGAAATTTCAGACTGGCAGAAATCGTGGGAAGTACTCGTTGTGGACTCGGCGTTGTCCTCGTGGATGCGTGGCGAGGAATAATACTCACGCAAAGACGCAAAGACGCAAAGACGCGAAGACGCGAAGTCGCGAAGAGTTGAAGAAATGACGAAGGGGCTGCTCGTGCCAAGACGCTTAACGCGGTCGAGGGCAAAGAGCGTCCCCCTCGACCTTGGCTATTGTTGACGACCAATGGCGCTGGCTCTAAAGTGAGTTCCTGGAGATCGTTGTCAGGATATTTACGGAACGGCACGCAGTCTTCGTCAGGTTGTGCAGACTCTTTTCGGCGGAACTACGTTGTGCTCATAATACGATTGAAACCGCAGATGATCGAACTGAGAACGGCAGCCCAAGATTTGACAGCCTCATGAGAATTCTCTTCCTTCATGGTTGGCGCTCCGTTCCGGGTGGAGTGAAACCGACGTATCTCAGAAGACATGGTCATGATGTGATCAATCCGCAGCTTGATGATTTTGATTTTGACGCTGCAGTGAAGGTTGCTCAATCAGCTTACGATCAGCTCCGTCCGGACATCGTTGTCGGCTCCTCCCGCGGCGGCGCAGTTGCGATCAATATGGATTCAGCAGATACTCCGCTCGTTCTACTGTGCCCGGCGTGGAAGAACTGGGGATCGGTCAGCAAGCTTAAATCCAACAGCGTAATTCTGCATAGTCGCGCGGATGATGTGATTTCGTTTGGCGATTCTGAAGAACTGCTGAGCGGCAGCAAACTGCCTCAGGGCACATTAATTGAAATAGGCCATGACCATCGACTGGCCGATGAACAATCGCTGGAAGTCATGCTTTGGGCTTGCACCGTTCTTACTTCGGGGGCATCGCTGCCGTGGTTGGAGCTTGATTCGGAAAGCTCCATGGAGTCGCCTGGTCACTCCAACGCGACCTCGCAGGAAGAGGCCAGCTACGTCTGCGATGCCTGCGGAGAGGAGATTGTGATTCCGCTGGATCTTACTGAAGGGACAAGTCAGGCGTACGTTGAAGACTGTCCAGTCTGCTGCCGAGCGAACACGATTCACGTTCAGTTTAATGACGAAGGGATGGCTCAGGTCTGGGCCGAACCGGAACAGGATTACGATTGACTGTCCGGTGTGTCACTCATAGGTGCGTTGCCGCTGAGTCTCGACAGCATGCCGGCACTGGATCAGTATCGACGCCCGTGTTTCCAGGAATTCTGTGATCGAAGATGCCACACAAGAAGCTCAACCTGCCCGCTAAGATATGCCTGGCCTGTAACCGCCCTTTTTCGTGGCGGAAGAAATGGGAGAAGGTCTGGGATCAGGTTAAGTATTGTTCCGACGCGTGCAGAAAGAGGCGAGAGGCGGCACAATGAAACCCGCATGCTTCGCAGTCCTGTGCTCATTGCTCCTCAGCGTTGAACAAGATCGAATTAACTCCGGAGTCCATTCGTCAGACAGAACTGCTGCCATTCTGAATCCGACAACAAACAACTATTGCCCCGTTTGAGGATCTTATGAGCGTTAGCCTTCCGATTTACGTTCCCTGTCGTCGCATCTTTGGGTCGTTTGCTGTGATGCTGGCCGCGATAGCATCACTGAACGCCAGCTATGCCGATGATTCATCCGCATCACCAGCGTCACCAGAGATGAAGCTTGTCAGCAGGGTTATCGCGGCTGCCGGTGGCGACGATAAGCTGCTGACGCTGTTTCGCATGGAAGAGCGTTACAACGCAGGAAAAGAGGCAGTCACACCCGGAACTCCGCGAGTCTCTGTGGTTGAGCCACCGAAGTCGTGGTGGATTGGAACGAAAGAGCGAGGAACAGAACCAGCAAAAACTGCAGCGTGGGCATGGACGCTGGGAGTGCTCAAAGATCACAGGTCAAAGCTGGAACTCCTGCCCGACATGACAGACAACGAAAAGTCTTTGTCCGGACTCCGTATCACGGAAAGCGTTGACCCGGCCCTCGACATGTATTTCGACAAGGAAAACTATGAATTGGTCCGAGTCGACTGGCGAAACGACATTTATCGATTCAGCGACTGGAAAGACTTCGATGGCACAAAGTATCCCGCAAAGTGTGCGATGTTTCGCCGCAACTCAGGCGAGCCGTGGTTCTTCCATGAAATCCTCACCATCGAACGTTTGCAGGAACTTCCTGAAGGCCTGCAGCGATGATCTTCATCGTCGTGTGATGTTCGTGAAAACTTAGAAATTGCCTTCGGTGATCAATCCATGAAGACAGTTCTTTTTCTCTGCACGGGTAACTATTACCGAAGTCGTTACGCTGAGATCCTGTTCAATGCGCGGGCTCAGGAGATGGGGTTGGCGTGGAACGCTGTCTCTCGAGGGCTCGCGCCTGATCCTCGCAATCCCGGCCCGATGTCACGAGACACAATCGCGGCCTTGCGAAAGCAGGGTATCTCCGTCGAGGAATACCTGCGACTGCCGATCAAAGTCGCGGACAACGACTTCGAATCCAATCATCACGTCGTTGCTGTGAAGGAAGCAGAGCACCGGTCGATGATCCAGCGAGACTACCCCGATCGGCTCGAGAACGTTGAATTCTGGCATGTTCATGATTTGGACTGTTGTGGGCCAAAGGAAGCGATTCAACATCTGGAACAGGAAGTGACAGGCCTTCTGCTGAGGCTCAGCTATTCCGCTTCGTGAATCGTCGGCATGATCCAGATGTCTGAACAAGGAACCTGCCGGTGCATCAATACCGGGGATCCGACTCCACAACTTTCAGGTACGACAAGTGATGATCACTCCCGACGAATTCCATGATGTTGAATTGGCTATGATCAGCGGCTCAATTTCCGCATTCCATTCCAACAAGGGCCTGGCAGACAAAGCCATCTCCCAACTTTCAGACGACAAACTGCATGTCGCCCTTGACGCAAATACCAACAGCATTGCCCTGATCATGAAGCATGTGGCCGGGAACCTGATTTCCCAAATACTGGAGGGCGACCATTGGAACACCATTACGATTCATCGCAGTGGTTCTTCAAACTTCAATCAGCGAATCCGGGGGCCGGGCATTACCAGACACCGCCACCTGCAGAAAAATAATGGTGGCCATGACGTCGATCCAAATGCAATGCGGGATCACGGCCTGTTTTAAAAAACAAATGGCCCTCGCCGAGAAAACACGACGAGGGCCTGAAATGTTTTTACCGTAAGCGGCAAGGATTGAGCTACTGATCTCACGGTTGAATCCCGCGAAAAACCGCTCTCAATCAGTGCCATCCGAACAACACTTGGACAAGACTGCCTGAGACCCGATGTTGACGGTGGCTCGAAAAGGCTGAGCCCATGCCGGGCGAATCTCGCATCAACCTCGCGGCGTTATAGCTGCGTGATGAAGAGTGAAGACACCTGCCGAACGAAGCCTGAATCGACAAAACCGGAGTCACAAAATCGTCTCAACAGAAACCGGAGACAACTTCACCAGCAGTGATCATTTCTTCCATAGGCGTCCTCCAGGTCAAGGAAAAACACGGCAACGGAATAGCGACGTCACTTGAAGTGTTGCCGCGGAACCGGTGTCCGTCAACCACAATTCCTGATTTTATGCTGGAGCTGAATTTTGCTGTTCACAGCCGCGAATGAGGTAATGCTCTGAATGATGTACGCCACGCTCCTCGGCCTCAATTCAGGCTGTCCACGGCATACTTTACGTTTTGTTACCCGACGTGATCTGTCGTTTGAGACTGGAAAGCCTTGAGACGATACCGCGGAGTCAAGCTACTGCCGAGCCACGCGGCTCGCAATCAGGCCGGCTACGTATCCCCCCTTGAACCCAGCGTCGATATTCACGCAGGAGACATTCGAAGCGCAGCAGGTCAGCATCGAGAGCATGGCTGTGATTCCCTGCAGCGAGGCTCCGTAGCCGACGGACGTGGGAACTCCGATGACCGGGCAGGGCACATAGCCGCCAACAACGGACGGCAGAGCGGCTTCCATTCCTGCGACGCACACGATCGCCACGGCCTTTTGTAATCGCGCAACGTGGCGCTGAAGTCGATGAGGGCCCGCGACGCCGACATCAATGATCAATTCGGAGCGAACTCGCATCCAGTGCAGTGTCTCAAGAGCTTCCTCCGCGACAGCCCGGTCGCTGCTGCCAGCAGCCACAACGAAGACCCGAATGTCGTTGATTGAGCTCTCCGAGCCGATTGCAGCATCGAAAGTCACGTGTCGTCGCAACGTGCGAGCTGTCTCGTTGTAGATCGCGTCTGGAAAAGCACGGAGCAGCTCCCCCGCCTGATCAGAGCGAACTCTTGTCACCAGACTATCCTGCCCGACCTCGCGTTGCTTCTGCAGGATGCTGACAATCATCGCCACGGTTTTTCCCTCCCCGAAAACCACTTCAGGAAAACCGCAACGCTCCCGTCGCTGGAGATCAAGGTCAACACCGTCGATAGCATCCACTACTGGCACAGAGCTCGTATTAAGCAGCGCATGGATCGCGGATTCAAGAGCCGCAGGGCTTTCGTATAGATGGGCCAGCGTGGCTCGTAAAGTTGCCGCGTCCGGAATCGTACAAGAATTCATATCAGACCAGATTTCCGCTGAGGCACCGAAGTGCAGTAGTGACACTAATTCTGCGTCATTCCAGGGCTGACAATGCATTAGTCAGACCGAAAAACGTACGTTGGACATTCCTGTCCGACAAACCTGCTACGGCCAGTAATGCCCATCGTACCCTGTAATTGAGACTAGTCGAAACACCAGTATCGCGTGGTCGTAGCCAACAGGAAATGAAGTCGTCATTTTCTTCAGTTAGCTCCCTGAGTCTATCATGCGCCAACTGGACAGCTCAACTGATTCCGTCTGAAATGCATGGCGGCGCGTGAGTTCAAAATGGGACAGGCTGGAGCGTGTGACACGCAACTCGCGGGCATACCAATCGGCTGCGACATGGTGTGACCGCTCTCCGCTTGTCACACCTTACAAAACACTCAGCTTTCAAAAGGTGCATTGCCGTGCATGAAACGCAGGTTCAGGGATGCTCCCGGTCCGCAGGGCTGAAGAACTTTAAACGTCAGTGAATCCGGAGCATTCTCCGTGAATAGTCTGACGCACATATTCAGAACTTCTCCGAGGTTCCCCGCGATGTTCTCTTCAACGAGACCGGCGTTGGTCGAATCATTCGCCATGCCAGCCGGAATCATCACCATCGCAGCTCCCATGCAGTTCTCGAGCCTGAAGTTGCACAGGAGTACTTGCTGCACAATGTGAGCATCATTCACGTCGCTGGCGACCACGTGGGGCATATTCAGGTCCGGACCGCGTGCCGAATTTCATAACACGACCTGGTTACCAGGCAGGCACTGCACCAGTTTCTCGGCAGTACTCAAAGTTGGCCGTGGGTTGCTGCCCATGAGTCACCTCGTGGAATCAATGGCCCGAAACGGGAGTAAGAGCAGCTGCGAACGCATCAGGAGTCAATGGCTTCGCAATAAAGAACGCAGCACCGGCGTCTTCGGCCTCTTTCTTCACTTCAGCGCTGCGCTCTGATGTTACAAGACCAAACAGAACTTCGTTTCCATCATCACGGAGTTTGCAGAGCAAGTCGAAACCCTCTGCTGCAGGCATATGCCAGTCACAGCAGATCGCGTGAGGTTTGTGTTTGGCCACCATCGCCAGTCCTTCAAGGTGATTGTTGGCTTCGACGGTAGTAACGTTGGCGGTCCTCGACGGCTTCAGAGTCCGGCTCACGAACTTTCTCATCGCTTTTGGGGTGTGCGAGATAAGCAGTGCGTGCTGACGATGGTGTGTAAAATTTACTGCAGTTCATCCACGCAGCCACAGTCGCTGTCGAGACTGACAGGCTCGAACACAATAGCCTGGGGCAAGAGAATCCACAGACGTGGATGAACGCCGGCCGAGGTCAGAATCCCGTCCTCGAGTTAAGCCTGAATTGGTTGCACAAAACTGTTTTTTTCGCCCTTTCAGGGCCATTTTTGGTGCGGGCGATGCAACTGAGGCGACCAGCAGGAAAAATTCGAGCTCATCGCGAGGTTCCCGAAGAAACCTGCGTGATTCATCATGTCTGATCAGTGCGATCGAGAACTCGCACGATCAGCGGATCACCCTGGCAGCGATTAGAGACTGCCAGGCCTTTAAAGCTGCTGTCGAAAGGAGCCGCGCCGACGTATTCTCCGACACAAGGCAGAGACAAAGCTGAGTCGCCCTCGACGAACCCCTTGAGGTTTCCGCCAACAATACTGGCGATTTCCCCGACGGCATCGCGAATTTCGGCCTCTGAAAGCTCTTCTTCGCTCATCGCAAACATAGTGGATGCAATGGCGACGGCTGTTTTCCGAGGCGTCAGCACCTGAACCAGGGAATCCCAGCTACCCGAGACACGAATAACTGCGGACAGTGCGTCCGATTCATCGCACCCGGAATGCTCGGAAGGTTCAAGCTTCAGTCCCAGCATACCAGAGCAGACATCGGACACGACCTGCTGCAGTGTCTGTTCATCAATCGTCATGGAATCAAGTCCTATACTGCGACCGTTCTGCAACAGACAGCTCTGCCAAGGGTTTCTCGGGTGAACGCAACATTCATAGTGATCAGCGTCTCCCCGCCTCCAGGAAACAACTGACCGTCGGGACGCATCGCCTTATTCATTCACTTCAGGATCTGTTCCCTCGTTGGCTGATCAAAGTTGATCATGACGTTTCGGAGAAACACTATGTCATGCTGCGTCGTTGTAGGCCACGGACCTGTTAACTTATGCGACGAGCATCAATCATATTCGCAACTCAGGTCATGCGTGCCGTGAGTTACCAGATCACTCAAACTGTTTCAGCAGCATTTTTGCGGGTAATCCTTGATTCGACGATACAATATGTCCGGACAGTTGAGCGATCAGCTGCTTCGGGAAACCGATCTCCAAAGTGGCCGGAGGCATTGTTATCAATCCCGAGGGAGCCAGCAGAAGCGTGGTTCGAATGTGCGAGGAGTGTAGTCAGGATGGTGGATCTGGCCGGACCATCAATAACAGGATTCTCGCAACGGACGGTCAGCCTGCGGCGGTCAGGGATGGTGATTTGTTTGAGCCACGAATTCGAGTTGTGATCGCTGCGGCCATGTCTTTCAGATTCAGAACGGCGTCCGCAAGTCCGGCTTCATTGACGGCACGCGGCATGCCCCAAACGACGGAAGACGCTTCGTCCTGAGCCAGAATGGTGGCTCCGGTTTTGGCCAGCACCTGCGCGCCCGCTGTTCCATCGCGTCCCATTCCCGTCAGGATACAAGCCAGAGTGCTGGCTCCGTAGACGTCGGCGATTGAGCGGAACATCACATCGACTGCCGGACGGCAGGAATTTTCCGGGGAATTCTTGTTAACACGCAGAATGGTATCAGTCCCTTCGCGAGTAACGATCATGTGGAAGTCACCCGGAGCCAACCACGCTTCACCCGGTCGAACGACTGCTCCGTCGAAGGCTTCCTGGACTTTTATCTCTGAGCCGCGATCAAGTCGTTCGGCCAGCAACTTAGTCAGCATCGGCGGCATATGTTGAGTAATCAGCACAGGGACTCCGAGATCACCAGGCAGAAGTCCAAAGAGTTCTGCCAAAGCGATCGAACCACCGGTTGAAGATCCGATAGCCAGCACTCCAATCGGAACATTTTTGCGTCCTCGAGCGGGATGAGTCGGAGTGACCGCGGATTTTGCTGCTGTCATAATAAACGATGAACTTCCTCGAGCATCCTTGTTTGGAGCCAAGGCCGTGTAACTCACCATGCAATTCGCTTTTTGTGGAGCAGCCGAGTTGGCCTGAGTTGCTTTCTGCTGCCGTGACTTAAAACGAGCTCCCCACATGCGAACCTTGGGGACCAGTTCCTGACGCAGATAGTCCATGGTTTTGTTCAGATGTCCCACGCTGGTTGGTTTGGGTACATAGTCCGTTGCTCCGCATGACAGAGCATCCAGAGTGGTCTCGCATCCTTTAACCGTCAGGGTACTGAACATGATGACGGGAACAGAGTCGGCTATTTTCCGAATCGCCTTTAACGCTTCAATTCCATTCAACGTTGGCATATCCTGGTCGAGAAGTACCAGATCAGGCTTTTGCGACTTGAAGAAAGAGATCGCCTCTTCGCCGTCCTGTGCTGATCCCACAAGTTCCATGTCAGGCTCTCGTGAGATGACCTCGGAAACGATTCGGCGAGTCACGGAAGAATCATCTGCGATCACGACGCGTATAATATTGCTCATAATTGAAGCTCAAATCCTGATGAAGGCGTGTCCGGGAAAGTGAGTGCGAGTGTTGTCCGTCATCAAACGGACCACATCTTCTGCACATCCTTTTTGGCCGAAGTCATCATTTCTCTGCAGACGTCGGCTAACCGAGTTGCGACATTGGTCTGACCACAGCTTTCCAGAACATAGACCGCTTCGTTTTCTCCAAGGTTGTATTCATTGCCATTGTCAAATCTCTGCAGGTAGTTGGCCATGTGGTCTGCGATCGCGACCAATGCCACCAGCCGGTGATATTTCGTACATGCTGCGGGGTTATGGTGATACCGAATGACTTCTACGAACTCGGATGGGAGTTTGCTGAGTTCCGCGTACCACGTACCCACTTCACAGTGGTCGGTGCCGAGAATTCGGCGTTCCGTCGTGAGTATTTCCGGTGACTCATCGAAGTGCAGCGGATCCGCGGCGCAGAATTTGTCCTGAGCGACGACTGCCAGCAGCAGACGTCCAAAGTCGTGGACAAGACCAGCGGCAAATTCTTCGCCCTGAAATCCTGTCCCTACTATCTTGTTCACATTGATTGCCAGCATTCCGGTCAGGAAGCTGTGTCGGCACAGAACGTCCCGCACCCATTCCTGCTCGAGGCTGACGTTCTTCATCAACGAGGCCATACTGGTACCGAGAATCAGATTGCGACATTGTCGAAAACCCAGACGCACGATGGCCTGCTGCAGACTGAGCGCAGCGGGCCTGCCGGCGGAGAACATCACTGAGTTCGACATGGCCAGAATGTCGGCGGCCAGTTTGGTGTCGCGTTCGACGACGGCGACAAAATCACGAATGGTGCATTCCGGATCGCGAGCGATCTCCAGTGCCTGGACAGCGACACCCGGCAGCATCTGCAGGGCCTGAGCCTTTTGGCGATATTCTGCCTGCAGTTTCGGGTCCAACTCGGTGATGGGCATAGTTGCGGTTGACATGCTTTACAATCTTCGGACAAATTTTGTTTGGACTGTCTGAGCGTTCCGATCAACAGCGTCCCACTGCTGGCGGCACCCAGTCCGTGTCATCAGTTTTCCAGAACCTGTGCAGGAAGTCTCTGCTCTGTACAGATCACACCCGATGACTGAAATCAGGCTGAACCTGACAAGTCATAGACTGATCAAACGACGTTTGGACACTGCACCCCATCAATCGAAGCTTCTCCACCAGAATTTCTGACGTGAAAGGCTTCATAACGTACTCGTCCACACCGGCCATCAAAGCCCGTGCCATCTGAGCTGGCTCCGTCTCAGTCGTAACCATGGCAATTTTCATCTGCTGATACTGGTTGTCTGCACGTACAGTCTTGACGAACTCCAGCCCATTCATCACTGGCATGTTCCAGTCGACCAGAGTCAGCTCGACATCGGGATAATGCTGGTCCAGCTGGTCCAGTCCCTCCTTGCCATCACCCGCTTCCAGAATCCTGAAACCCAGTGGCTCCACAATCTGTCGCAGAATACGTCGCATGGCTCGAGAGTCGTCGATAATCAGAGCGTACATGAAAATTCCTTAAGACATTAATTTGTGCCCCCTGATCCTGCGCTTACGTTTGAGTTCTTGATTTGCTGTGCTGAAGTCAGGGTGTATTAATCGGGGGTGTGGGGACGTCGAGTTGCCCAAGGCGCTCTCATACTCTTCATATCGCTTATACCTCTCATGTGAGTTGAAGACTCCTGCACAGCAGGTGAGTACATTGGGAGTGGCTGTTTTTTGTTTACACAGACTGAGTTGTTCCTCGCAGAGTGCTGTCATTTGTGTGTCGGGCATTGTCAGCCATGAGTTGCCCGAAAGTCGCTCTCGGAACTGCCTCGGACGAGACGGCCTTAGTCTTTGATTTGCTGCTCTTCGATGTCTTGCTCTTTGTTGTCGACTCAGCGACAGCCGCTGCAACATCGTTGCTGAACTCTCGAATGACTTGTTCGACTTCAATCTCAGCCTGTTCGGACGCTGATGTCGGAGCCACTCGCGGCGCTGCCGACGCACCGTTCTTCAGTCGTCCCAATGTGGCAACCAGAGCTTCGCAGGCTTTTTCACATTCCGAATCGCTGCTGTCGATCTCTCCCGGAAAACTGCAAACAGCATCCGTCATGGACAGCGGCCCCGAGATCATTTCTGCGTTCAAATGCAACGCAA
The DNA here is from genome assembly GCA_026400835.1 of Planctomycetales bacterium. Lineage (GTDB taxonomy): Bacteria > Planctomycetota > Planctomycetia > Planctomycetales > Planctomycetaceae > SXXK01. The sequence goes on from JAPLOA010000033.1 coordinate 36,880, forward strand.
CGTCGTGCAACCACACCGTGCGGTTTTCACCGCCGTGCGTATTGTGCTTGAGATTCGGGAAGGCAAAGAACCCTGACGTGCCCTTGATGGCGTGAATCGTGCGAAAGATACTGAACAGCCGACTGTGATCATCCGGAGCAGACTCCAGCGCCATCAAGTCCTTGTCCAATTGATCAAGGTTCTCATAACGCTTGACCAAAAACTCTGTGACCAGATCTTTGAGCATTTCCACGGGCGTCTACCTCTCGCTTCGCGCTGTTTCACGCGTCAGAGAAATGTTGAATGACAAACCGCCCAGGGGCGACCGTCGCGTTCCCGTGATCGTTTACCTGCGTTGCTTTCTTGCTACGCAATCTTTGCGCATGTTGCCTGTTTTCAGCACGCTGTTGCAGTTGTGCCGACTTTACCGTCCTGATTCGCGTTAACCCTGCCCTGCCGACTAAGTAGGCTCATGTTTGGGTTCGATGGGGTTTTTACGATTTGTCGCGTTACCGTAGCACGGGATTCATCCCTGCACCGCCGCCCGAATCGAAGATCTCAAATGTGATATCTCAGTTCTCAAATCGGCGTTTGCTGTTTATTGGCCCGTAGCCGCCAGTTCCTTATTTCTCGGCCACGAACTTCACCGGCAATGGAATGTCCAGAGTATCCTTGTTCGCTGTAAAGCCGTCTCCGGCGATATCGACGAACACCGGATTACTCAACGCCGTCGGATGCTGAGTTCCCCACATCGGGCCCATGATGTCGCCCAGAACCTGAGTTCGATGCCCGGTCAGAACAACAAGATGCGCATCCTCAGTAAGTTCCACATCGACCGTGTGATCAAACTTCACGACATCCTTGCCAAACATGTCCGGATGTGTGTCTCGGGAGAATGTCAGCTTGTTACTGCGACGCCCGTTGACGAGTACAATCACCGTGTCAACGTCCAGCCAGTTCGGACACTGAACTCGAATCTTCGCACTGACCTTCTTCGACTTGGCGACCAGATCCTGCCCGGAGATGACCGGTGCCTGATTTGTCCCCGATTCTGTGAAGGTCGCTTCAAGATAAGGACCGTTCGACATAATCAAATGGCCCTCGCGCGACGCATCTCGCATCTCTTCGGAATTAATGTTCGCCGGATCATCGGTTGAAGACTTGATCCACAACTTCAACCCGCCCGAACCGTGGAAGTTGTAGTGCGAGTCAGTATTGACGACGCCGTAGATTCGAAATCCCTGATTCAGAAGCTGAAGCCAATTCAGTGCAGTCTGGTTGCCAATCGTCTTGCCATCTCGCACTTCGAATTGCGAAGGTTTCAACAGCGGATCAATCGGATGAATCTCCATCACGTTCATTAAACCAAACGATCGCGAGTAGCCTTCATCCGGAGTTTTGTTGCCGTCGCGATCATAAAACAACCAGCCAATATCCGGATGATTCTGCTGAATCAGTTTTACGCTGTTGTTGTCCCACGCCGCAATTCGTTCCATCTGCGTTTCCGGACTGGCATCCGTCACCGGAGCGCCGCCGTCCTGTGTTCGAGGCTTAAAGATCAGCGGAAACACATTCTGATGATTCAGAGGCAGCGGTGTCCCGGTCAGCTCCATTCCGGACACAGTCGCCATAAAAGCCTTCGCGCGGAGCTCCGTCAAGTGATGCTCATAAGTGCTGATGCGGTTATGCTCGGTGCACGGAGCAAACTCGATGTGTTCTCCAATCAGATTCAATACGCGTCCAAGCTGACTGGAGGTGTTATCGCCTGAAGGAGAACTATGGCTATGGAAATCAGCACTGACCCAACCTGGTGTTTCCACAGCGCGGACTAACTTGACAGAGACCGTTGTTGTGTTGCCATCTTCAATCTTCAATGTGCGATAATCCGCGTGATATTCCGAACCGCGACTCACGGTCAGTTCATATTCCCCAGCCTCCAGAGAGACTTCCATCGCGCCGTTGGCTGTATAAGCCAGATTCTTCACGAGATGTTCGCCGGTCTCCGGTGCCCAATTCGGCGTTGGCGTTTCTCCTTTGCCTTTAAACTGCAGCTTGGCTGGAATGTCACGGCCTTCAGCGTCAGTGATCGTGATGACCGCATAGCCCAACGGCAAGTCGTCCACGTGTATCGGCTCAACGCCTGTCTCTGATACTGTGTAAGTCTGAGCCTTCAGTTCCCGTCCCGCGACGCTGACTGTTGCTTTGTATTCTCCTTGTGGCAGCCGAACCACAGCAAGGCCCACGTCTCTTGTCACAAGAGTTCCCCGACTGACATCGCCCAGGCTCAGAGCCACTCGAGCGTTAGGGATGAGACGCCCTTTCGCATAGACCGGCAAATCCATCAATCGAAGAGATTCGCCTTTTCCGATCGACTCGTCGTAATCCGCCATCACGTTCGGAAGATCCCGATCTACAAAGATGTGTCGCACCAGTTCGTAGTTCTCGCCCGGCTTCAATACCACCGGCTTGCCATCAATCGGCTCATAAACCAGTACCGATTCACGAGCGTTCCCGTTGACTCGAATGCGATACCCGGGAGCATGGATGCCATAAGCCTGCCGCCAGAAAATATCATGCACCCAGAACAGATCGTGAGTTCCTGCCGGAGACTTCACCATATCTTCCTTACCGCCATCGGCTCGCACATCATCTTCAAGTGCGACAGTCAGGTCGGCTTTCGTCGTGTTCGTCCACACAGACTTCGCCGTCAGGAAATTGGCACCCCAGGGCAGACTCCATGTCACCGAATACGCCGCTTTGCTGTCCGAACCTTCAGCACTGACGGTGACACTTCCATCACCAGTCTTCAGATCCGAGAACGCATAGGCTCGCCGTCCCGGATAGAACGCACTCAGCTGATCGCTTTCAGCATCTTTGTGTACGAGATCAATCAGGCAGCCGCCAATGTTGCGAACTGTCATATTCGCATTTCGAGTCGCCACCGGCTGAGCAATCACGGCCTTGACATACTGATTCTGCAGCGTAGTGTCGCCATAGATCGCATCCACTTCCTTGCCCTGTGGAACCAATGCATTCCAGTTTTCAGCACTTAGCTCCCGAACAACCGTCGCCTCCTGCGCCATCAGAGAATGCGTATGCAACAGAACTGAAGCAACTACGGCCGCCGACAGGAGAGTTGCTACCCGGGAGGAGACACGGAAAGGATTGTTCATGAGCATTCGCCGAACTCAGGGATTAAAGATGGGCCCTCATCTGAGTCCGCATCTTTTCCGTTGTTCTCGATATTCGCAAGCCAATCGATGTTAAGTTTCGAAACGCACTGCTAACCAACTCCCCTTGGCCATCCTGCATTGTTGTCACCGCTATCTCGCCGCGATCTCGGCGCGATCTCGCCCTTATCGTTGTCGCTCTGCGGCCCTGGCTGTGGCCGGTCTTCACGGAGACACCCGTCACGACCTGCTGCTGATCCAGTCACCGTTCAGGCTGTCCAGCTGCCTATCGTCAACATTCGATTGGGAATCTGATCAACAGTGCTGCCTCAAGTTCGCAATACCGACTGAATCAACGCTCCGCGACCGCAGGTCCCCGGTCACCACTGCAGTTGACCAATGACAAATCAGTGAGATAGTTTGCATCCATGTCCGCAAGTGAACAAGATGCACATCAATGCACCGTTTCCCGAGAAATAACCTCGCGATAATTGTACCTCACGGGTGCTTGGCGACGTGCGGACTTCGAAAACCTCCCGTAGACTTCTGAAAATCATATGCGTGCAGACGATTTGTGTTCACGGTGCGATCTGCGAAGTCCGGTTAAAGGACATTGCAGAACTCGACCGGTACGTGAGTTCGTTTGTACATACAATTAAAGACAAGAGGACTCGTGCTTCGTTGATCGAAAGACTCGATCGGTGAACTCCGCGTCTGATGATGATGAATGACCGATGGACACGCCTCAGTTCAAAGCGCCCGTTGCGGCCAAGCCTGTTGAAAACCTGGAAGTCAAGGACGCTCAGGTCATCTTCACCAACGTCTGGAATACGTTGGAAGGAGAGTTCGGACATGAGAATCTTCGCTTTTCCAAAGAGCTGATTCTTCTGGGAGGGGCGCCGGGATCGGGGAAAGGTACCAACACCGAATTCATCATGAAGGCCCGCGATTTAACCTGCGAGCCAATCATTGTCAGTTCTTTGCTGACCACGCCGCAGGCTGAACGCATCAAGCAGGCGGGCGGAATGGTCGGTGACCGTGAAGTCGTTGAGCTGGTGTTTCGCAAACTCCTCGAACCCGAGTACCGTGACGGATGTGTGCTCGACGGGTTTCCCAGAACTCGTGTGCAGGTGGAATGCCTGAACATGCTGGTTATGAAAATGAACCAGCTTTATCTCGAGTACCGAGAAACTCCGCTGGCGATCAATTTCCGCAAACCCACGATTCACGCAATGGTCTTGTTCGTCGATGAGACCACCAGCATCGAACGTCAGCTGAGTCGCGGGCGTGAAGTGCTGGAGTGGAACAAGAAAGCTCTGGCCGAAGGAAAGCCACTGAAGGAAGTCCGAGTCACGGACTTCGACCCGGAGGCCGCCAAGCGTCGCTATCGAGTCTTCAAAGATGAAACGTGGGAAGCTCTGCAGTCTCTGAAGGAGATTTATCACTATCACTTCGTCAATGCTCAGGGCTCCGTCGAAAGTGTCGAACGGAATATCCGTGAAGAGCTGGACTACCAGTCATCACTGGAACTTGATCCGGAAACTTACGACGCCGTTCGTCAGTTGCCCATCGCCAGCGACTTGATTACTCACGCGCGGCAGGAACTGGTGCGACGCATGGACAGCTATCAGCTGGAACAACGAACGCTGTTCCATAAAGTGATCAAGCTGATTGAGGATCGATTTATCCCGATCGTCATTCGCCATGCGATTCCCGGGCTGGCGATTGTGAACTCAGAGGACCCCGTGTTCGATGATCCTGTGGCCCTGGCTATGGTGATCGATATCTTCGCAGAACGTGGTTATCGAGCCATCGTAAACGTGAACCGTGCAGAGATTCCGGAGAGCGTCAATCTGCAGACCGGTCGCATCACGTGTTCAACAAAACGCATTTACCGTTTTCAGATTCGCTTTCAGGGATCGGAGATTCGTCGCGGCGGAAGATAAGGCAAGAGCAGACAATTCGAAAAGTAGCAAACATTCTCCGGGTGCCGCTGCCTTGCGAAGGGATCGTTAGTGCGGACGGCGCTCGATTATGCCTCTGACTTTGACGGAATTTGACTCCCATGGGCGTTCGGCCGGCAGTTTTTTACATCAACAGTGAATGCTTAATAATCCCCGGCACAGCAACGGAGATCTTAAGGATGCGGACCGCGAGCGACTCTTTAGAAATGATTCCTCTGCAAGGGGCAGTCAAACGGCTCTTCATCCTGGCGGTGGTCGTCATCCTGATGCTCGTCGCAGGGACAACATCTGCTCAGATACTCACCGCCGACGAGCGCCCCGCGCTGCCTCGCAGCCAGCCAGTTGAGCCCGAGAACACTGGTGCGACCTTTGCGCTGAAGGACGGCTTCACGATGCAACTGGTCGCTGCGGAACCGCTGGTGACCGACCCCGTAGCCGGAGCTTTCGACGAAGATGGACGACTCTATGTTGTCGAAATGAACGACTACCCTTACACCGACAAATCCACCGACAAGCCAAATGTGGAGCGAACCGGTGACCTGCCGATCGGTAAGGTGCGACTTCTCGAAGACACAGACAACGACGGCGTCTTCGATAAAAGCCAGATCTTTGCTCATGACTTTTCGTGGCCCACCGGCATCGCTGTCTATCGTGGCGGCATCTTTGTCGCAGCAACTCCCGACGTGTGGTATTTGAAAGACGAAGACGGCGACGGTCAGGCCGATACTCGCACAAAGATCTTCTCCGGCTTTCGCAAACTTAATGTTCAGGCGGTCGCCAATAATCTTATCTGGGGACTTGATCACAGGATTTACGGAGCTGGTGGCACAAACGGCGGCAAGATCATCAATGGCCTCAACGAGTCGGTGCCAGCCGTTACAATTTCTCGCAACGACTTCTGCTTTGACCCGACGAATCCCGCCTTTGAATTGCTTTCAGGAGGTGCCCGCTTTGGCAACACGTTCGATGACTGGGGCAATCGTTTCATCTGCAATATTCGCAATCCGATTCAGCATATTGTTTTGCCTCAGGAGGCCGTGGTTCGCAACCCGGCTTTAAACGTCGGCAGCCCAATGAATGATGTGGCTGTGGCCGGCGACCAGATTCCGGTATTCCGCAGCAGCCCGCCGGAACCGTGGCGAGTTGTCAATGCCGCACGACTGTCGAATCAGGGCGATCCTCGCATGCCGCGCAGTGAGAAAAATGCGCAGGGATTCATGACGTCAGCATGCGGAGTCACGATTTATCGCGGCGATGCATATCCGGCAGAATTTCGTCAGCAGGTGTTTCTGGCGGAGGTTGCCGGCAACCTGATTCATCGTCAGCGAATGAAAGCTACGGGAGCCACGTTTACATCTCAGCGCATGGATGACAGGTCCGAGTTTATGACTTCGACGGACAATTGGTTTCGCCCGGTCAACTTTCTGCATGCACCGGATGGAACGCTTTACGTGCTGGATATGTACCGGGAGACGATTGAGCATCCGTGGTCGATGCCCGACGATCTTAAAGCGTTGCTGGATCTGGAGAATGGGCGAGATCGAGGCCGTATCTATCGGCTGACGCCGCCGTCCTTTGAAAGACGCGCCAGTGCTAAACTTTCCTCGGCGACAACCGCAGAACTTGTGGCCCTGTTGCAGCATCCCAATGCATGGCACCGCGAGACTGCTCATCGTCTCTTGTTCGAAAGGCAGGACAAGTCTGCGTTGCCCTTGCTGCAGGCGATGTTCAATGAGACCACGACTCCGCTGGGGAAGGTTCATGCCCTGTGGACTCTGGAAGGGATGTCACAACTGGATGAGACTCTGCTCATTTCGGCCCTTCGCGAGAGCGCGGCCGAAGTTCGCGAACAGGCTGTTATTCTGGCAACTTCCAAGCGCACAGCAGATGAGAACAACAAGGCCGCGCCGTACTCAAGCGTTGTCCATGCGGAATTACTGCGTTTGGCAACTGACGAATCCCCTCGAGTTCGTTTTCAGGTCGCTTTGGCTCTGGCTGATCATTCCGATGCGGCCAGCGTGAAGGCTCTGATGGCCATCGCTCGACGAGATGCCGCAGATCCGTGGATCGTGATTGCGGCAATAAGTTCTTCCAGTGAATTGGCTGCTCGTCTGCTGGATCAGGTGCTGCAGGAGCCAGATTTTCTGGCAGATGCTCAGAACCTCCCGTTGCTGAAACAATTGGCCACGGTCACCGGAGTGCAGAAGAATGCACAGCAGATGAATCGTATCGGTGATCGATTGCAAAAGCTGCCCGCTGAGCTTCATTCAGCGCCAGTTATGGAAGAACTTCTGCTGGCATTGGAAGAAGGGCTGCGTCGCGGCGGCAGTCGACTGTCGACCGTCTGGGCGCAGACTCCGGCCGAGTCACTGCTGAGTGAGCGTATCAGTCTGGCGGCCATCTGCGTTAACGATGCGGCGAAGTCGGTGCCTGAACGCTTGATGGCATTAAGAGTTCTCTCGTTCGGGGACTCTGCGATCATCAAGGAATCGACAGCAGAGCTGTTGACGACTCAGCAATCTGCAGAGATTCAGGTCGCCGTTGTAAAGGCGATTTCCGCCTACCAGGATGAGTCAACAGCCACGACTCTCCTGTCAGCGTTTCCCGGTTCTACTCCGGCAGTTCAGTACGAGATCATTGAAGCTCTGGCCGGACACAATCAGCGTCTGCCGGTTTTGTTCGATGCCATCGCGGACGGACGTATCGCTGCGGCTCAGATGACTCCCATTCGTCGCACGTTGTTGCTGAATCATGCCGACGAGAAACTCCGTGAGCGAGCAAAGACCTTGCTGGCTCTGGATCGTCAGACACCTCGCCAGGAAATCATCGCAGCGAATGCTGACGCCGCAAAGCTGCCCGGCGATATGCTTAAAGGCAAGCAACTTTTCGTGCGAGACTGTGCTGCCTGTCATCGGATTGGCGAGACGGGAATTCAGGTTGGGCCAAGCCTGATCACGGTGCGGCATCGGACCGCGTCTGAGTTGCTGACACAGATTCTCGACCCCAATCGCGAGGTCGGTCCCAACTATATGCAGTTTGCTGTGGCGTTGAATGATGGACAGGTTCTGGCTGGCATGATTGCCGAAGAGTCACCTGTCAGCCTGACTTTGAAACAGGCCGAGAACAAACAGCAGATCATTCAGCGAGAACAGATCGCCGAGATTAAAGCCACGGGCTTAAGTTTGATGCCGGAGGGTTTTGAAAAGAAATTATCCCCGCAGGACTTCGCGGACCTCATCGCCTTCCTCCGCGGCGGCTAGTAGTCTGTTGGTTAAGCCGCGCACTCCGCGTTTCAGCTTACCGGTGAGACGCATTCGGAGGCGAAACATAGGCGCCGACAATGCATGCGGATTGCCGTGAGACTATTAAATCAACACTGCACACAGAGCTTTGGCGGAACGAAAACTTCTACAGCGACGCGGTACATACTTGCACCAAATCCGGTGGCCGCCGAATCCAAGGTGGACAAATACTCGCTGGATCGGATTACCGTCCCCGGGATATTTTCTGACGAATTCGGCAACCAACAAAGAAAACTGAACCATTTCTTAATGCCTGGTCATCCGCGAAAATCTCGCTTTTTGCAGTGTTTCACCGTGATTTTGCGACGTCACGGCACACCAGATTTCAACGAGAAATGCCTCTATGCCGTTGTCAACCGCAAAATCGGGCGTCTCGGACTATCAATGCACGGAGTCAAATGTTTGTCCATTCAATGCTTGACTCCTGCCGCAGGAAAAATAGGCTGCACTCATATACCGACCGTTTGAAGTGCCCGGAATCCTCTTCCGAACCTGTACTTCGGACTCAACTAACCATTGATATGACAAGACGTCATTCAACAACCTGCCTCAAGGAGTAACCTGCATGTCGATTGCTCGGTTGTTCGCTCCCACGCTGAAACTCTTCGCTGCTGCGATGCTTGTGGGGTCATCCGCAAGTGGCGAAGTTGTGAAGCTGGAGCTTAGTCCCGTTGGTGAAGGTGATTTGATTACCATTCGCAGTCGGGATGCTCGACAGCAATTAATCGCCACGGCCGTGCACGCGGATGGCACTCTGACCGATGTGACTCGCGATGTCACATGGACCATTTCTGATCCGAAGGTGTTGGCGATTGATTCCACCGGGATGGCGGTTCCAACGGCCGACGGAGAAATCGCCGTCACTGCGGCTCTGGCTGATAAGTCGGTCGTGGCTAAAGTCGCGGTCAGCGGATTTGCCCACCCACTGCCGATCAACTTCCGCAATCAGATCGTGCCGATCTTTACAAAGCTTGGTTGCAACGGCGGTGGTTGCCACGGTAAGTCGGGCGGCCAAAACGGATTCAAGCTGTCGCTGCTGGGGTTCGTTGCGGAAGACGACTATGAGTTCCTTCGCAAAGAATCTCGCGGACGCAGAATTTTCCCGGCGATCCCCGGTGAGAGCCTTCTGATCAAGAAAGCGATTGGCCGCAGTCCTCACGGCGGTGGCAAGCGAATGGATCAGGGCAGCTATGAATACAATCTGATGGTTCAGTGGATTGAACAGGGGATGCCCTATGGAGCTGACAGTGACCCTTACGTGGTCGGTATTAAATGCATTCCTGAAACACGTGTCATGCAGCGGAAGTCTCAGCAGCAGATTTCTGTGATTGCAACTTACAGTGACGGGACGACTGAAGACGTAACTCGCATGGCGTTGTTTGAACCGAATGAGCCGGAGATGGCAGAATCTTCGACGAAGGGACTCGTGACAACACTGGACCTCAGCGGTGAAGTGGCGATTATGGCTCGCTATCAGGGCCAGGTTGCAACCTTCCGAGCCACGGTTCCACTGGGAGCTGACACTTCAAAGATGCCGGAGCCAATCAATCTTGTTGACGCAGCTGTGTTCGGAAAGCTGAAGCAACTGGGGATTCCGGCGTCAGATGTTTGTGACGATGCAACTTTTCTTCGTCGTGTGTCTCTGGATATCTCCGGAACGCTTCCTTCAGAAGAAGAAGTTCGTTTGTTCCTGGCTGATGCATCTGCGGATAAGCGAGATCGTTTAATCGATCGACTGCTGGATGGAACGGCCTACGCGGATCATTTCGCGAACAAGTGGAACTTCGTTCTTCGTAACAAGAAGGAAGGTGCCGACGATGCTCCAGGTACCATGTTGTTCCACCAATGGTTGTGGAATCGCATGTACGACAACACGCCATACGATCAGTTCGTCCGTGAAATTGTAACAGCGTCCGGGGATCCTCAGATGAATCCTGCGGTGGTCTGGTATCGCGATGTGGACAGCACCGAAGAACAGGTTGAAGACACAGCTCAGCTGTTTCTTGGCTTGCGTATTCAGTGTGCCCGCTGCCACCATCATCCGTTCGAAAAATGGAGCCAGGACGACTACTACGGCATGGCTGCGTTTTATGGGCGTGTTGGGAAGAAGGCGATTCCAAACGTTGCCGGAACAATGCGTGATAAGCGTGTCTTCCACAATGAAGGTGTGGCTACAGCGAGTAATCCCCGCACAGGCAAAGCTCTGAAGCCGACCGGATTGGGCACGCCGGCCTACGAGATCGCTGCCGACAGCGATCCACGAGTCAAGCTTGCTGACTGGATGTCTGACCCAAAGAATCCATTCTTTGCGAAGTCATTGGTAAATCGTTACTGGAAGCATTTCTTCAGCCGTGGCATTGTTGAGCCTGAAGACGACATGCGGGAAACCAACCCTCCTGCGAATCCTGAACTTCTGAATGCTCTGTCAGATCATTTCATTAAGTCCGGTTTCGATATGAAGGAATTGATTCGCACCATTTGTCGGTCGCGAACCTATCAGCTTAGTGCTCTTCCAAACGAGCACAACGCCAGCGACAAGCAGAACTTCTCACGCTATTACCCTCGTCGGCTCAGCGCGGAAGTTCTTTACGATGCATTCCATGTGGTGACGGAAACCTCCGAGAACTTCGGTGGCATGCCGGCCGGGACGAAGGCAATGCAGTTGGTGGATTCTTCAAGTGCGACTTACTTCCTGCAGGTGTTTGGTCAGCCCAAGGGTGACACCGCTTGCGAATGTGAACGCAGCATGGATGCAAATCTGGCTCAGAGCCTGCACCTGCTGAACGGTCGCGAGATTCAGGACAAGATTGCTCGCGACGGTGCTCGCACCGCGAAACTGGCTGCCGACACCGCGCGGCCGGATGAAGAGCGAGTTAAAGAATTGTATCGCTGGGTTTTCGCTCGCGAACCCAACGCAGAAGAGCTTGAAGTAGCCATCGCCTATATTAAGAAGCATTCTGATAATGTTCGCCGAGGCTATGAAGATGTTGTCTGGGCTTTGATCAACACCAAAGAGTTCCAGTTCAATCATTGATCTGATTGCAGGGCGAGACCTCAGGTCTCGCCCTGTTAATTTCCCACCTGATTTTTTCCTTCCTTCATTCCTGATCCACTCGACAACGTGGCTGACATGGAACTCCTGTAACGGGGCTCTGACGTCACGGTCCGCCGGATCCGGCTTCTCTGTTTTAAAGCTTCCCCAGGGTCTGCATTATGACTGGGATTAGATTCCTATTGGCTTCGGCCATCTTATTTCTCGGGGCATCCACGGCGACCGCTCAGTTGCCGCAGACGCGAATTACTTCGGTATTCCCTCCCGGGGGGCAACAAGGCGTGGCTGTCGACGTTGCTGTCGGCGGTGGCACTGACCTTGATGAACTGGATCAAATGGTCTTCAGTCATCCGGGGATTGTTGCAGTTCAGAAGAAGGACGCGAACGGAAATCCCGTGGCGAACACCTTCACTGTGACAGTCGCTGGAGACGTGGCGCCTGGGTTGTACGACGTGCGTGTGAAGGGTCTTTTTGGAGTCAGCAATCCGAGAGTTTTTCGAGTCGACAGCAGCCCCGAGATGGTCGAAGTTGAGCCGAATAATCTTGTGGCTCAAGCGACACCGGTGACGTTCGGTTCCGTCGTCAATGCTCGGGCCAATGGCGGTACAGATGTTGACTTCTTCAAGGTTACCGTCGCAGCCGGCCAGACTTTGGTCATTCGCTCGGAAGCTTCAGTACTCGGTTCGCCGATGCAGCCGATGCTGCAACTGTTCAACGCGGCCGGTCGTCGCGTCGCGGAGTCTCGTCGAATTTCTCTGCAGGAAGCGAGTATTGTTTACACAGCCACGCAGGCCGAAGAGATGATGCTGCGAGTTCAGGATGTTGTTTACGGCGGTGGCGATCAGTTTGTCTATCGGGTTGCTTTCGATTCTCGACCGATGGTGGACTGGATTAGTCCATCGTTTGTCGTCGCGGGAACTCCTACAACTGTGACTGTCTTTGGTCGCCATCTTGCGGAGGCAGAAAAAACCGACAAGGTGCTTGGCGGGCACCCTGTCTTCAAGAAACAGATGACCATCACGCCGGCGGCTGCGACGCCTGTGGGAGCTGGTGCGACTGCCGCTTTTGCTGATTCGTTCTGGTGGAATGCCATTGAGGGCAATCTGGTGCGCGTTGGCCAGAGTCCGCTGCCTTCAATTTCGGAAGCCGTTGAGACTCCCGATCAGGCGACCGCGTTGCCGTTTGAAGCCGCTGGTTCGTTTGGCGAGAAATCGGACGAAGACATTTATCGATTCGACGCAAAGAAGGGGGAATCGTGGGTCATTGAGATTTTCGCTCAACGATTAGGCTCGATCGCTGATCCGTTGCTGTTGGTGGAAAGAATAGTTACGGCCGCTGATGGGACCGTGACTTATCCACGCCTCGCGACAGAGGATGACGACAAGCAGAATCCGGGTGGAGTTGATCTGCCGACGATCGGCGATGATCCCTCTTTTCGACTCGATGTTCCGGAAGACGGTTCTTATCGGATTCGACTGAAGGATCGCTACGCGGATACTCGCGGCGATACTCGTCTGACATACCGCTTGTCTGTTCGTAAGCCAACGCCGGACTACAGTCTGGTTGTTTTGGATGCCTTTCCGTCAGCCGATGGGAAAGCTCCCGTCACCAGCGGTGCGGCAAGCCTTCGCAAGGGAGGCAGTTATGAGATGACCGTCTACGCTTATCGACGTGATGGTCATAACGATGCTATTCAATTGAGCGGTGAGAACCTGCCGGCAGGAATTGTCTGTCGACCAACCGTGATCGGGCCCGGACAGGTTTCTGCAAAGCTGGTTCTGACGGCAGCCCCTGATGCGGCCGAACAGTTGTCTCCGATTCGCATCGTCGGCAAAAGCGGCGCGGCGGAGGCTCAGCTTGCCAGAGATGCCAAGGTGGCCACACTCGTCCATGATGCCATCAATGGTCTTCCAAGAACGGCTCGTCTCTCCGAATCGCTGGTGGCTGGTGTGATGAAAGACGAACAGCCATTTTCGATTGTGGTAGATCCTGTAACGGTCGACTTCAGTCAGGATCAGCAGTTGTTGATCCCGATCAAACTTGTGAAACGCGGCGGATTCGATGCTAAGGTTGACCTGAGCTTCTACGGCATCCCGGGTGAGGTTGACGCCCCGCCAGTGGCCATTGAACCGGGCAAGGACAGTATCGTCGCTCGAATCTACGTTAAAGAAAAGGCCCCTGTTTCAGCGAGCACGATTCTGGTGCAGGGAACCTCCGCCGTGCCGTACCGACGAAACCCATGGCTGGCAGAACGAGCCAAAGTCAAGGTGACCGAAGCTGAGAGAACCGTGACCGCTCGACAGGCCACTGTGACTCAGAACGATGTCACTTTGAAGGCGGCTCAGCAACTGGTCGTGACCGTGACGGAACAGGTTAAAAAGATAGGCGAAGAGCTGGCCGCTTATGCGACGCAGCAACAAAAATTGCGAGACGATTTCTCTAAAGCTGTGGCGGAGCAAAAGACATCCATCGAAGCGTTGGCAAAAGTTCAGGCTCAACTGGCGACGGTAAAAACCGAAGCGGCCAGTACGCCGGACCAGTTCAATGCGGCGATTCAGTCCGTCAAAGAAGCAGCAACGGCCGCGGACGAATCTGCAAAGAAATTGACAGCGCTTGTGAACTCTGCCGCGGACCTTGCCAAACAGGTGGCAGCAACCAAAGAGATGGAAGCAACCAAGCTGAAAGAGAAAACGACCGCCGAAGAAGACGTCGTCAAACGAACCAAGGAAGTCGAGGTCGCTCAGGCGGCATTGACGGCTGCCCAGAAAGAAGTGGAAACGGCGACCGCCGCGAAAACAGCCGCAGACGCTGCTCTGAAGGCGGCCGAAGACGCGACAAAACCAAATCCTGTCAATGTGCGAGCTATTTCGGAGCCTCTGGTTTTGACCATTCATGCGGGACCCGCGAAGCTTGCTGCCGCTGTTCCGGACGGTTCAATCAAGCGAGGAGCAGCAGTGCCTGTGAAGGTTACTGTCACTCGGAAGAACAACTTTGCAGGAGTGATGAAGTTGAGTCTTGTGCTGCCGGATGGCGTCACGGGCTTAACGGCTGATCCAGTTGATGTGGCCACAGATCAGGCGGAAGGAACTCTGACGATCACCGCGGCCGCCGATGCCCCTGTGGGCGATCTGGCCAACGTTGTGATCCGCGCGACGGGTGATTTCAACGGACGGGCTGCATCTACCGATGTACCAGTGGCAGTAAAAATTGTGGAGTAATGATGCTCAATCAATAGTCTGCTTGACAAAACGGGACTGCCTCGAGGAGACCGCAGAACACTTCAACAAGAAGCATTCAGAGCGCAGTGTTCGGTTTTGTTGGATCTCCCTTACTCTGTTTCGTTTGATCGCCGCAGACATTAGTGAATGCTCGGTAATTCAACATAGGTGAAAGTCGTTATGAAATCGATCATCAAATCTCTGCTGGCGTTCAGCGTCACAGGTTTAATGTTTGCGTCTGCTTCTCTGGCCGACGAACTAAAGCCAATTGTTCATGAGGAACCAGCCCTCGGGCGGCCGGTTGAGTTTGAGCGAGATGTTTATCCGATTCTGGAAGCCAACTGCATCGCCTGTCACAATGTGACGGTCTCAGAAGGTGATCTGATTCTGGAAAACCTCGAAGCCATTCTCAAAGGGGGCAGCACTGGTCCGGCCGTTGTGGCGGAGAAGCCTGATGAAAGTTTGATGTATAAACTGTCTCGGCGGGGCGATGAACCAGTCATGCCACCGTTGCCGAATGATCGTCAGGCGAAGCAACTCGATCCAAAGCAACTCGGTATTCTCCGTCAGTGGATTGTCGAAGGGGCGAAAGCTGGTCCCGCGACGGCGAAGGCGATGAACTGGCAGCCGATCAACTCAAAACTGCACGGCGTCTATTCGCTGGATCTCGACGCACCAGGGCGGTTCGTCGCGGCGGGACGTGGTAACCATGTCAGCATCTATGATATGGCTCGCAAGGACGCGGTCTCTTCTTTGATTGATCCGCAGATCCTGTTGCCGGACGGTTCAGCTCCTGCCGGAGTTGCTCATCTCGACTATGTCCATGCGATCGCGTTTCATCCGACGGAATCTGTGATTGCGACATCCGGTTACCGCAATGTGAAACTCTGGAAACGCGATGGCGAAAGCATTTCTGCGGCATTTGCAGTTCCTGCCGACGCACAGTCATTGGCCGTGTCGCCCGATGGATCTGAAGTGATTCTGGGCGTGGCCTCACGAGGCGTCGTGGTGGCCAATGCGGCATCCGGTGCAGAACGTGGAACAGTAGCAGTGGACGGACAGGCCGTTGCGGCGATCACTGCCTTCGCTAGTGAACCGAAATGGATTCTGGCGGCAACTGCGGATGCCCGCATCGTTGTCATCAAGGGGGCCGATCTCACCATTGCACACAAGACCGAACCGATGCCGGCAGCTGTGACGTCACTCAGTGATGAGCTTGCCGGGAATCGCGTGGCAGCGTTGCTGGCTGATGGCAGCGTGAAATTGCTGACAGTGGCTGCAGACACTGGCGTTGTGGCTGTTGCCGCAGAGATCAAGTCTGATGCCGGTCCGATTCAGAAGCTTTCCGGTGCAGGAACTTCCCTGCTGACAGTGGCCGCTGATAAGACGGTTCAGAACTGGAAGACAGATGATGCCGCTCAAATCAATCGCTTCGACCTGCCTGGAGCCGTGGTCAGCTTTGATGTCGATGCTGCAACGGATCGAGCTATCTTCGTCCTGGCGGACGGACAGGCACTACTATGGTCACCGAAAGAGGCGAAGCAGATTGCAGCGTTGACAGCCGACCTGATGGCTCAGCGAAAACTGAAGAAGGCAGAACAGTCCAAAACCGTTCTCGACTCACGCGTCGCTGTCATCAAGGCTCAGATTGACGAGGCAGAAAAGGAAGTCGTAGCTCAGAAGGAAGCGGAAACAAAAGCCAAAGCGGAACTCGACAAGCAGACTCCGCTTCAGGCCGATGCCAAAACGAAATATGACGCTGCTGTTGCGGCGACGGCTGCGGCGAAAGCAGCGTCGGAAGGCAAGCCTGACGATGCCGCACTTAAGACAGCGTTCACTGAAGCCGAAAAGGCGGAAGCCGCAGCCAAGGAAGTCTTCAGCAAGGCTGATTCTGAACTCAACATCGCAAAGAAGTCGTTGGATTTCGCAACCGCCGCGATTGGTCGAGCAGAAACTCGAGTCGGCGAACGAAAGCAGCAGCACGAAGCGGCAACTGTCGAAGCTACAGCATCGGCAGCGATCGTTGAAGAACGCAAGGCTCCGGCAGCCGCTGCGATTCCAGCCGCATTCGCGGGCCTGGCTGTCGATGGGCGTTATGTTCTGACATCAGATGCAGCCGGAACACTCCGCGTGTGGAATTCAGTGGACGGAGTTGCGATTGACGTGCTGCCCGGGACCAAAGTTGCTGCCAATATCTCAGCCATGAAAGTCGTCGGAGCAACAGCTCTGTTGCAGACGGCCGATGCTCGCCTGGTTTCCCGTTCCGCGTTTCCAGCGTGGCAGTTGTCAGCCTCTCTGGGTGGCCTGGAGAGCGGTGGAGAATCCGTGTTCGTGGACCGAGTTCTCTCTTTGGCATTCTCACCAGATGGTATATTGCTGGCTGCGGGTGGCGGCGAAGCATCGCGTTCTGGTCAGCTGACACTCTGGAGCACTGTCGACAATTCACTGGTTCATCAGTTCGTGGATGCTCATAGCGATACCGTCTATGGAATCGACTTCTCTGCTGACGGTAAGCAGATCGCCTCCGCAGCGGCTGACAAGTTTGTGAAAGTGTTTGACGTCGCGACAAGGCAGTTCATTCGATCATTCGAAGGCCATACTCACCACGTGATGGACGTCTCCTGGAAATCAGATCGCACAACCCTCGCAAGTGCCGGTGCTGATAATGCGATCAAAGTCTGGAACGCGGAGACCGGCGAGCAGGCTCGAACAATTGCGACTTATACTCGTCAGGTGACTTCTTTGGCCTACGTTGGTCAGCAGGATATCATTGTGAGCAGTAGTGGTGATAAACGCGTGTTCTTCCACACGGCCAGCAACGGTGCTCCGGCCCGTGAATTTAAAGGCAACTCAGACTACGTTTACCGCACGGCAACGAACACCGACGGAACAATCGTCGTCTCCGGCGGAGAAGACGGCATCGTGCGTGTCTGGAACGCCGCCGACGCGGTAGAGCTGGCCAAGTTCGATCCCGCACAATAATTCGAGCGATTGGCTTATTGTGGAACCGTAATATTGAGACGCCTCCTGGCTCAACCAGGGGGCGTCGTCGTTGACGGCCAATGCGGGAGTCGACGGCCCGAAAAAGAAGAACTTCACCGCCGCCTCAGCGCAGAAAGAGACTGCGAAAGCGAAAAGCAACCCGCGCAAACGTGGCTCGCAGAGCTGCTTTTCGCTGGAGGTCGGCAAGGTGCGTTTCCACATGCCCGAAAAAATACGGGGAGTGAACGCGTTCGGAGATTGACGGGCGGGTGACTGTTACAATCTCGCTGCACGCGAGTCTGACTTCTTCGTGCATTCTCAGTCAAAAAACGTCGCCAGAGGTTCCGCTTGTGTCCCACGAGATTTACGAAAACCCGCTGATTACCCGATACGCCTCCAGGGAAATGGCGACCATCTGGTCGGCTCAGACGAAGCATTCCACCTGGCGGCGACTCTGGATTGCACTGGCTGAATGTCAGCAGGAATTGGGGCTGAATATCACCGACATTCAGCTTGAAGAAATGCGAGCCTCGGTTGATGACATCGACTTTGTTGCAGCCGATCGTTATGAGCGTAAGCTCAGGCACGATGTCATGGCTCATGTTCACGCGTGGGGAGACCAGTGCCCAACGGCTCGTCCTATCGTTCATCTGGGAGCGACCAGTTGCTTTGTCACGGATAACTCGGAACTGATTCAGATCCGAGACAGTCTGCAGCTTGTGCGGCGGCGTCTGGTCCAGGTCATCGATCAGATCGCTCGCTTTGCTGCAACGTACAGAGATCTCCCGTGTCTCGGGTTTACTCATCTCCAGCCAGCACAGCCGACCACGGTGGGCAAACGAGCGACGTTGTGGTGCTGGGACCTCCTTCTGGATCTCGAAGAGATCGAACATCGTATCTCAACGCTGCGATTTCGAGGCGTCAAAGGCACGACGGGAACTCAGGCCACGTTCCTGTCACTGTTCAAAGGCGATCATGCCAAAGTTGAACTGCTCGACAAAATGGTGACCGAGCGGATGGGTTTTGAAGAATACCACCCAGTGACCGGCCAGACGTATTCTCGCAAGGTCGACGCGCAGGTGATGGCGACTTTGAACGGGATCGCCCAGACCTGTCACAAAGCAGGAACCGATGTGCGGATTCTTCAGCATCGTAAGGAAGTGGAAGAACCGTTTGGCAAGGAACAAATCGGTTCGTCCGCGATGGCCTACAAACGCAACCCGATGCGCAGCGAACGTATGTGTGCACTGGCTCGCTTTGCGATGAGTCTTCAGTCCGGCATCGACAACACGATGGCCACGCAGTGGATGGAGAGAACTCTGGACGACAGTGCGATCCGTCGTTTGTCGATGCCACAGGCGTTTCTGTCGATCGACGCGTGCCTGATTCTGTATCGCAACATTTCCGACGGGATGGTGGTGTATCCGAAAGTCATCGAACGCAATCTGAATTCAGAACTGCCTTTCATGGCGACGGAAGAAATCCTGATGGCCGGCGTGCAGGCTGGTGGAGATCGTCAGGAACTGCATGAAGTGATTCGAGTTCACAGCCAGAAAGCCGCCGACCAGGTCAAGACTCAGGGGGGAGCTAACGACCTGATCGAACGACTCCGCACTGAGCCAGGATTTGCGGCCGTTGATCTCGACAGCACACTCGATGCAAAGCTCTACATCGGCCGTGCTCCGCAGCAGGTCGATTCCTTCATCGCGGGCTATGTCGAGCCTGTGAGGAAGTGTTACGCATCAGACCTTTCTGTTGGTACAGAAGATCTGCGAGTTTGATCGCCGCTGGATAGTTCTCCATCGAAGAAATATGCGCCAGCAGCCCTAACAGACGGTGGATCTAAACACAACCCGAAGCGTGAGTTTTGAAGTTGACTTTTTCAGGCCTCGGAGGGCCGACACAAGGGCGGATGTGTCGGCCCTTCAGGCCTGGAGCAAAGTGTCTTTTGCAGTCGTGTTTGCGGAGACTAAGCGACTGGCCGTATCAGCCCTGCAGTGGTTCTTTGCCGATGACACGCTTCCATTTGGCAAGGAACTCCGGGTTGGATTTCAACTCGGGATTGAGCACTCCGTGGGGCCATTGGCCGAGGGACAGATCCAGCATACTCTGACAGGCCGTACGGCCGATGTCGCGAAACATCTCGTGCGTCCATGCAATCGAGTGCGGCGCCAGCAGGACGTTGTCCAGATCTCCGAAGCGATGCGGAGTGATGACTGGCTCCACCGCGAAGCAGTCAAGGGCCGCTCCGGCAATGCGACGAGACTTCAGCAGGTCGTAAAGAGGATCTTCATCGACGATTCCGCCACGAGCGGTATTCAGCAAATAAGCATCGCTCTTCATCCAGTGCAGCTCTTTGGCGCCGATCAGTCCTCGAGTCTTATCGTTCAGTGGACAGTGAACGGAGACGAAATCCGATGTTCGCATCAGCTCTTCAAGGCTGACAGAACGCACGCCAATTGATTCGAACGCTGAAGCCGGCAGGACAGGATCGAAGGCAATCGGTTGTTTCATTCCAAAGCCGTCAAGTAGTTTGACCAGACAGCGACCGATGCCACCCAACCCAATCACACCCAGCGTTCGATCACGGAGCTCGCAGCCCATGTAATTTGTGCGAGCATCCCATTCACCAGTTCGAACCAGTCGATCCTTCGCCACCAGTTGGTGAGTCAGCGCGAGCATCCAGGTGATTGTGGCTTCTGCCACGGGGCGATCCACAGCACCGGCCGTGATCATGGCGAGAACGAGGTTTCGAGTACACGCGGCGACATCAACACTGTCGTAGCCCACTCCAAATCGACCGATCGCCAGAAAATCCTGACTGTCCGCCAGGCTGGCCTCAGTCACGCGGGGAGTCAACACAATGGAACCCTGCTGGCCATGCAACTGATCCGGCGAGATCTCAGGCCGATGCTGATCAAACTTCGACACGTTCACATGACTGTGACCGTCAAAGATACTGAATCCCAGGTCTGCAAATCGTGGGTGTCCGGCAGCATCGTAAAAGTCACCAGTGAGTGCGACGTGAAAAGCAGAACGGTTAGACATTTCGTAGCTCTGTAGACGGGGCAGTTTCGGAGGCTCAATGAAGCGGGAACCTTAACTGCGAAAAATCCAGATCACAACCGAGCGATCGATCCGCACAATCTGAATCTCACCGCCACCGGCAGAAAACATCGTGTTACTTCTGTGATGTCTGAGTTCCATGTTCTTCACGATTCATATCGCGCAATTGCATTTCACGATCTCGTTGGTCTAACTCCGTCTTTTGCATGCGACTCATGAACAGAATGATCGTTCCAATCACAATAGCGAGCATCGCAATCCCCAGAATGAGCAGAGATTGTCGACTCAACTTGATTCCGAAGACTTTTTCACCAAGGATCAGGTCATCGGCAGAGTTTGCAGCGGAAGACGACGAGCCTGCGAATCCGAATTCACTGGGATCTGTGGGCGGAATCGTCGAGATCGTGGCCAGGTTCTTTGCGATTCGTAGTCGAGTTTGGCATTTCACACAACGGCCCGTTTTTCCAGCATGTTTCTCCGATAGTCGGAACTCTTTACCACAATTTGGACAGTTAATGGCTCCGTTCTTTTTGACCCGGGAAACTTTGCCCGTCGGAAGCGCCTCACCAATGGATCGCAGCGGAACGGACTTTGGTTTTCGTTTTCTGAAACTGGTGGCATCACTCGCAGCTCGTGCGGTGGAGTCATTCGCGGCATTTGCAGGTGGAGGAGCAATGGTTCGCGAGGAGATCAGCGACATATCAGATTCGGGTTCGGAACTCAGTCCCGCGATGACAGCGTCTGCAAATTCGCCGCACGTGGCGAAGCGTTCTTCGGGCTTCTTCAGCAGAGCCCTTGCGACGGCCGCAGCCACGGCAGCAGGCACTGCTTTTCTCACCTCGTTCAAAAGTGGCAACACTCTGCGTGTCTGATTGACCATTGTCGCCGAAGGGCTTTTCCCCAGCATCGGCGGAGTTCCAATCAGTGCGTTGTACACAGTGATTGCCAGAGAGTACTGATCGGCTCTGCCATCGTAGTCTCGTCCCAGCACGATTTCGGGGGCCACAAAATTGGGCGTCCCGACAACGAGACCGGCTCCCGTAGCGTCTGCATCACCTTCGTCCGCCTCCCCGTACATCATTTTGGTCAGACCGAAATCACTCAGAAATGCATTGCCGTGTTCGTCGAACAGGATATTGGCCGGCTTAACATCGCGATGCACGACCTGCATCTGATGCGCAAAATCCAGCGCCTTCGCGACGGACGGCAACCATGTGCGAAGCGAATCGATTCGCATCGCCGCCGGCTTGCCTTCTTTGGTTTGCATGCGATCCAGCAGGCATCCGCCGGAGAGGTACTGCATGACAACATAAGGAACAGAGCCGTGAACTCCAATATCCATAATCCTCACAATGTGGGGATGCTGTAACTGAACAAGCAGACGGCTTTCTCGTTGAAAACGTTCTTTCAGCGATGGATCCAGCAACTTCTCTTTTCGTGGAACCTTGATGACGACTTCTGTTTCCAGACGATGATCAAAAGCGCGATAGACCAGGGCCATACTGCCCGCACCGATGCGCGCCATGACTCGAAAACGTTTGTCTGCCAGAGAAACGCCGACAAATCGATCGGGTTGAGTGGAATCAGAAGTCATTGGAAATTTGTTGAGATCAGAATCTGATTAGGGGGGCATTTGTGGGGAGAGCCGCTGTCATGGCGGCTCGTTAGTCGAACAGACTACGGCGGCGTATCGAGGTCATCGAGAGAGAACGTGGATTTTCCCGCGGCGGCGTCCTTCTTATCTGCCCCAGTTGACTCTTCCTTTTCTGCCCCCGCTGGCTTTTTGGGTTGGATCAGGTTTGTTTTGCCTTTTTGTATTGACGGATCTGCGTCGCTGCCTTCTTCAAAATTCCTGATGGGAGTTTCCGGATCAGGATCCCTGCCATTGAGAAACAGAAGTATCGCCAGTGACAACGCTGTCAACGATCCCGCGATGATCCAGATGCGCGATCCCCTGTGCGATGTCGGAGCGGTTTCTATTGGAGCTTTCGCAGCCTTCTTCTTCTTTTCCTTGTGTGATACGGTCTGCCAATCGATTTCGGCCGCGCGATCCAGTACCGAACGCACAGTCGGATCTGTCGCAGGCTGCGTTTCCGCGACTGACGATGTTTCAGCCGGTTTTTTCCCTCTGCGTTTTCGCGGTCGTGCGTCACCGTCGCCGCTTTCCGATGCCGAGAATCCGGAATCGTCAGGATGTACGGCCGCCGTGTCTGTGGGCACCTGTTCGTCCGCCCAACGCCCAACCAGTCCATCAGCAGACTGATTTCGAGAAATTGATCCGGGGGCCGAGCGAGCCACGGAACCGCTGGCCCCGGACGACGTCCTCGTCAGGAATTGCGTGAGTTCAGCATGGCATTCTCCCATTGTCTGAAATCGTTTTTGAGGCGATGTCGCCATCATCTTCAGGCACAGCCCTGACAACTCGGCAGGGACCTCGCCGTTGATTGCATCAGGAGCCTCGCAATTTCCCTGAAGGATTCCGAAAAGCACCTGAGTCATCGTCCCGCGATAGGGACGCTTCCCGGTCAGGGCTTCATAGAAGATGACACCCAGACTAAAAATGTCTGAACGGTGGTCGACGCCTCGACCATTCACCTGCTCCGGAGACATATAGGCCGGGCTGCCCAGAATTTGTCCCTGATGCGTGATCCCCGAGTCCTTCTCATCTCGCAACATCGCCAGACCGAAATCCAGCAGTACCGGAAGTCCATCGGAGTCGAGCATGATGTTGGCTGACTTGAGATCACGATGCACAACCTGATGGTCGTGTGCATGCTGCATTGCGAGGCAGATTTTCTGGATCAGTCTCGCTGCTTCACGTGGCCGAAGAAAGCGTCCCTTCCCTACAGCGCTGTCGAGGGTTGAACCTTTGACAAAGCCCATCGCAATAAACACTTTCCCGTCGATCTCCCCAACGTCATAGATTGGACAAATCGAAGGGTGGTTGAGCCGCGCGACCGCACGTGCCTCTCGATAAAACCGTTGAAGCATCTGAGTTCGAGCGTCTGCGTTCTCCAGCTTCGGCACTTTGATGGCCACATCCCGGTCCAGAACTTTATCCCGGCCTCGATAAACTGTCCCCATCGCACCAGCCCCCAACTCCGCCACGACCTCGTATCGGCCCAGCATGAAGGGCATGCTCCGGGCTGAATCATGACCGTCCGCGGAGTCCGAAACTGAGTTCGACTTGAGCTCGTTGTCAGGCACGCGACGTTGCCGCGGCTCCATGTCACGGCCATCATTCTGATCAGGATCGGATGACGTCATCGTCGCCCTCAACATCAAATAAGGAATGCGGAATCATCGAATTTTCCGAACCCGTACGAATTGTTCCTGAATGTCGATCAGTGACCAGATCTTCAGCCGATTCTCGCGGCCGAAGCTTGCCAGATAAGTCGGATTCTTTGTTCCCGGCAGCGGCCTCGAAAAACTCAGACCAATCACGGGACCATCATGGGCGGTGTCTCCTTCGGCCGGCACCGGGACAGAGAGCGTGGGATTTGCCGAGCTTAAGTCATGGATGGAAATCGTTCCGTTCAATTTTCCGATAGCGAGCCAACGGCCATCCTCTGAAAGATTCACTGTTTGAATAATTTCGCTGTTCAGGGGAATCCCCCAGACAGAATCGCCTCGTCGCTTATTGCCGGCATTCAGATCGCCCACAAAAATCCCCACAGACGTCCGAATAATCACACGAGGCATTTGCCCCACAAAACTCAAGGTGATTCGATCCGCAATTCCCGCAAAGCCTTCCTTCGGGAGCGGCATGGATGCGATCAAGCCCCATTGACCATTCTTCAGGCCATACAATCTCACACTAAAGCCTTCCGTCCCGTCGCTCGAATGAGCGACAGCCACGAGGGTCTGGTCATCGGGGGAGAACGCAAGTGCCGGAAATCCAACCCCGCCGTTCGATTTTTCAAAAGAACTGCCGTTGATCGCGTCCATAGGGATAAGAACTTCAAATCGCGACAGATCTTCCGTTCTGCAGACGAAGAGTTTGTGATCTTCTCCGCGTTCCGAGATTGCAATGGCCAGTTTGTCGTCCGTGTTACCAAACGCAATGGCTCTGGCGATTGTGTTGAATCCTTCCGGCAAGGAAATCGGCACATTGTCAAAGGATTTCGCATCATACAGGGAGAGCAATTGTTCCTGCGAATCCACTCGCACCTGACGGGTCACGGCAAGCAGTGCATTCTCCGGAGCACGCTGCCATGCGATTGTTGAGCCGTGAGTCAGGTAACGAGGAGGAACATTATCAAACAATCGATACACCGACACAGACGGCATCGTCAACAAACGATCTTCGACCGCTGAAAGATGCATTTCCTGAGTGCTCTCGGTGGTTTCAAACTGCTTCAGGGGAATCCCGGAGAGCATGTCCCAAACATTCAGAGAACCTTTAGATTCCTCCTCTTGCAGCGGAGGGAAGGCGGCCGCCACTGTGCCGCCATCATTGGAGATCAGCAAAGGGATTCGAATACCGCCGCCCTCATCCTTTGATCGTGGGAATCTGTAGTTCGTTGCGATTGTCTGAATCGCTCTGCTATCCGACATCTGTTCCAATCTCCGGCGAAACGACTCAATGGTCTGTGGATCAAGAGATGATTCGGAGCCGTTCTCCAACAATCCGTTAAAGGCACTGCCCGAAAGCTGCCGCACGAAAGACCGCTGAGTCGTCACAAGCTTCCGTACCAGACCGTTGACAGAGTTGTCCTGCGCCGAGGAAGTCCTGACAGGCTCTGAATTTTCAGAATTGCTCGACGCTGCAGCAGCGATTTCCGCGGGCAGCGATTTCACCGACTGAAAGTCCGTCACCAGCCCGGGGGGAGGTGTCCATTTTTGGTCTTTGCCGGACGGGAATCGTTGCCCCGGACTTTGTCCCTCCGAAAACTGTTCCTCATACACACCCTCGTACTGAGCGCTCCGCGCGGACATCATGCGTTCGACGATGTTCTCGTGAAGTCGACTCTCTTTCTGCGGGGCACCAAAGCCGGTCTGATCGCCTGATCGCAGTTCCTGAAGATCACGACGAACGCCGTCTTCCTGTCGCAGTCGTCGACTTCTGGAATCATTTCCGCTTCTTTCACTGTCGGACAATGAAACGGACAACTCTTCCAGCAACCCGGAGGACTGACGCTCCATGACCTCGGCCGCGATGCTTAGACGCAACTTTTCAAGGTTAGGAAGGGGATTAACAGACACAGTGCCGGAGGCATCAAGTGACACAAGATTGTCAGACGCATTCGAGAATGCCAGCGCAGTGATACGTTGATCGTTCCCCGTGATGCTCAGAATCTTCCTGCCTGCACTACTGCGGTTTGCAAGATCCCACACCAGAACTTCATTCGCGGAGTTGACCGTTGCCAGCAATTCCTGCTTCTCGTCAAGCCGAAACAGCGTTGGAATACCCGGGTGTGCGAACGACATTGATTGCGAAGAGGCCGATCCTCCGGAGTTGAGCACCCAGATCGATACCGTCGCAAGATCAGTGCGTGCCACCAACAGCGAACCACGAACGATGATCTGTCGGACCGGACTCTCGGTGGTGAACTCATGCAGTTTCTTCAACTCAGAAGATCCTCGATCCCAGACCGTGACGAGCCCTTCCGACGTTCCTGTGGCAAGGCGTTCGCCTGTCTCGTCGAAGGCGACTGCAGTCGCCTGGCCCTCAGTGAGCTGAATCGTTCCGAGTTCACCTGTGCCAACAACCTTCAGGCCTCCCGCATTGTCCACGAACAACAACGAATTCGATGTCACGAACAGACAATCTTTAGCCTGAATGTTGACCACCTGGGTGACCAATCCTGTTTCAATGCTTCGAACTTCGACGGATTTTTCAAGAATCAGCAGCAGGCTCCTGCCATCCGGAGAAAGCTGTATATCGGTGCAGGCTGGGGGAATCTCAATTTGCTTCACAAGCCCCGTCTTCTGGTCGTAAAGGGAAGCATGACGTTTTCCATTGGCTCCCGTCAGCAGCAGGACACGACTTCCATCTGTGCTGCACGACGACTTGAGAAGATCCGGAGTCGGTTCGTCGCTCTTCCAGTACACTTTTCCATCCGCGCTTTCCGAGCTGACCAACCCCTTCTCATCAGCAAAAAATGCGCCAGAACCTTGCGGAAGCAAACGACTGTTCTTGACGACTGAGGCCGGTCGACTGGAGAACATCTGCTGCCGTGGCCATGTTCGCAACTCGCCGTTCTTCAAGGAGGTGATCAGGAACGGTGCTCCTTCCACAAAGAACGCATTGTCCACGCCAGTCGCTGTGAGCCTTCGCATGCGGGTCCCGCTGACACTCCATTCTTCGGCCGAGTCGATTCCGTACAGCAGAACGGTTTCCCCGGTCAATCCTACCGCGATTTTGTTAGCCGCAAGTCCCGGCCGGAAACTACTTGTTTTGTTCAAAGATTTGGTTTCAAACACCTCTAATTCGCCAGAAACGGACAGGGCTGCCAAATGCTGCCCGTCCGGACTTACGCCGCTGGCAACAATCTCCGTGTCCGAAACAGCACTCGCCACCACGTCGCCGTCGGCACTGACAATCTCGACCTGCTTTCCTGAAATCACAGCCATCTGAGACGCACTGGTCCAGTGCAGACCTGAAATTTTCGCACTGCTTTGAATCTCGCGGCGTTGGTGCACAAAATTGAAGACATAAAGGTTTCCATTTTTCTCAAGAGCAAACCTCCGTTCCGCCTCACCAGCGATTCCAAAGTCAACACAGTCCTCTTTAAACTGAACTCCATCACGGGGTGTGCCGTCTGCCTTGAATCGGACCAACTGCTTTTGAGCAGCGATGACAAGATTCCCTTCAGCATCCTGGCCAAAGATCTTTGCTCCGGGGCCCAATCCCGTCTTGCTTGCTCCCTTGCTGATTTTGCCGTCCGAACTGAAGGTCAGGATCTCCCCGAGTTCATCACATGCGGTGATCTGCCGGGTCGGAGATGAGACATGCAGCGAATCGATGCCGCGGCTATGTTTGAAGGCATCGCTGTGTGTCAACAAATCTGTTGACCAGCTTCGAACAACACCATCGCGGCCCGCTGTAATGATCTGGTTCTGAAAAACAGCAAGCCCCGAACATCCACCCTTGTGGCCTGCTTTGGGCGTGCTCGACGACGACATGGCCAGCCGTTCTCCAAATCGAAGTTCCCCCTCGTTGTTGGTTAACAGATAGCCCATCGGAGTTGAGAATGTCCGCCGTTGCTCTTCCCCGCCGGGCAATTCCTCCACGCCAGAGAACTTTTCAATCTGAACAAGTCCACTCTTGTCAGTCCCATACAGAACCGCGACGGTCTTGCTGGATCGGTCCATCGCTACCGAACGAACTGCTCCTTCCACTTGCTGTGACTCGACCCCTGCCTGAGAGATGCGATCAATGCGTCCGTTGCTGCTGACACTGACCACGGTTCCGGGATCGTCAGCAATCTCAGCGAACAAAGAATTCTCCAGAGTGATGGTTCGAGACTCACCGCTCGTCAGGTCACGCAGCACAGCATTCGAGCCAGCATCTCTGACAAGGGCCAGATTGCCTCCCGGCGATACTGACAAAGACTGAGCATCCGTGACTCCGATGTTCCATTCTGAAGTCACAAAATTCTGTAACACAGAAGCAGAACCGGCTGTATCGATCTGGGCAAGCGCACTCTGGCCGGGAAGCCATGATCTTAAAGCAGAAGTGCCGGAAAAGGAGATCTGCTGCAGACTCTTCCGCTCGCGCACAGACCAGATCAGGCCTTCACCACTCGTTGGCTGGATCCAGAGATACTGGCCATCATCAGAGATTGTAACGCGGCTGCCGGGAAGTGGATTTTCTCCCGCGTCGGTATACTTTTCGTCCGAGAATGCCAGCATATTGCCCGATTCTGTGATCACCACAGCGGCACGCTCCGACACAGAACCCGAAAGCGATGTGACATTGGCGACTCGCTCATCAATGACGACTTTGTCATCGCGTCCGATGCGGAAAACTCTTCCTCCGGAGAGCAGCAGCGTGGTTTTGCCACAATTGACGATCTGGTCGCGATCTGAAGCCTTGAAGGAGATGTCGTTGACTCGAATATCTCCCGAAGCGGGACGAACTTTGACAAGCCGCGTCCCGCAGATCGCCAGCAGATCACCGTTGTCTGCTCTGCGGCAGAACTGAGTGGCTGGCCCAGGAAGGTCCACAAGAGCCTTCCGAACGCGGCCACCCTGCAGCTCAACAAGGAAGACCGATTTCATTCCCGGAGACGTCACGGCACAGCTTTGATCATTAATCCAGGCCAGCAGCTGCACCCCATTTTCCACCGCGACCGTCGCAAGAACCTTGTAGTCCTCGGCGACCGAGAGAAACCTGATTTGTTTTGACTCCGTCGCAACCGCCAGAATCGCGCCGGAAGGACTGAGCCACATCCCGGACGCACCTTTCAGTGAGTCACTCACTGACACCAAACCGGACACCGGACGAGTCCAGCGTTTCAAGTTCCCCTGAGTGTCCAGTGAAAGATACGTTTTCTCGAAAGTCTGGAAACCCACATCAACAATCTGTTCGGTTGCTGAGTGTTGCCGCAGCAGAGTTCCGCTGTCTGTTTCATAAAGGTTGGCAAGCCCCTCGGCCGTCATCAAGGCAAACAGGGACCCATCAGCCGAGATACGGAGTCGCACAGGCCGCGGCAACCCTGCCAGCTCTTTGGCCGTGCCGGTGCGAAGATTGATCGTGAAAACGCCACTGTCCGTCGCCGCCACTCCCAGAGCCTGCTGCGAAGCAAATTCGGCCAGTCGAATCTCCGCCGGTAGTTTTTCCAGAGCTGGCGCACTGTCTTTGATCTGAGTCGGCCAGTTGCAGACGGTGCCGTCGCCAGCGCCGGTGTAGACGACCTCTCCTGATTCCGCGATTCGCACCTGAGTAACAGCCGAGGCGTGCTGTCCCAGCGCGATCAACTCGGACTTCTCTCGGAAGAGCCACAGCGAGACTTTGCCTGAGGCATGACCGAAGGCCACCATTCCCCGTCGAGAATCCAGTGCTACACAGGTGATGTCTTCATCCTTCGCCTGGCGAGTCGCGGTCGTTTGCCCGTTGGTCAAATCGACCACAACTTGTTTCCCGGACTTAAAGGCAATCGCCAGGGCAAAAGAGACAGAATCCTGCGCTGAGGCCACAACCGTCTCATTGGCAAACGTCGCCGCGACTTTGCTTTCCCCCGCGTTCCAGACTCCCGCATTTCCCTGACTGTCGAGAGTTGCCAGCATTCTCTCGGAGGACCAGCGAAGCTGAGTTATCGCATGATCACCTGAGACGAGGAGCTTCTTCAGACCGGAGGTCTCCTGAATTTCAATCTGGCCATTTTCGTTACCAACGATCAGGGAATCGCCGCCCGAGTATTCCACTGCGGTGATTTTCTCCAGCCCCGTTGCAAATTCCTGGACCGCGGCATCACCTGCCAGGGAGTGCAATCGAACACGACCCTGACGATTCAGAACAGCCACTCTGTTCAGGTCTGCTGAGACGGCGATGAGTCCTTCCACGGCGGTCAGACCTTCGATAATCGTGGGCGATGCCAAAGGCAAATTCCACGCGCGGGATTCCCCGTCGGTTGCGATCGCAAAGAGTCGCCGGGAATCTTCTTCATAGCGGATATCCGCCACCGGCTGTCGTCCCAAACTGAGTTCGCTGGTTGTTCCGCTTTCAACGTCCAATAACACCACCGAGCCCGCCGAATCGCCAGCCGCGAGCAGGCTGCCTTTCGTGTCAACGGTGAGACAAGTCACCACTCGATCACCAACCGGCATCGTACGGGCTTTTCCGGACGACGTGTCCCACAGGGTGACAATCCCTCGCGCGGTCAGTGCAGCCGCATGGCTTCCGTCGGTGCTGATCACCAGATGCTGAATGTCGGTACCGGATTGCTCAAACGGGCGTGTATTGACACTGTCGGTAACTCGCCAGAATCGAAGCTGACCATCCGCACCGACGGAGACCATTTCATCACGCAATGGGGAAACCGCCAGCCCCAACGTTCCTCCCGTATGTCCCTCGAATCCTCGCAAATACGAATCAGCGGCAATCGCTTCTTTGGCATATTTATCCAGACCGATTGTCGACTGATACTTCCAGACCTGAATCTTTCCCGAAGGCAGAATTGCGGTGATGAGTCCCTTTTTGTCGTCGAAGGACAGCTTCCGGATGTTATTCTCGGCCGCCTTCAACGCCATCAGGTTGATTCGGCGATTCACCTCATACACACCAAACTTTCCGTCTCCACGTTCTGCAACTAACAGACGCCCATCCGTTGATAAGTCCGCCGCCAGCCCATCGTCATCTGGATTTCCTGCGACGCCTTCCACAATCTCCGTCGGAGCGGCAGGAGCTGGCGCCATTGTCGCGGCGCCGAACAATCCGATACCGCCGCCCTCGGATGGTGCCTGAACTTCTGCTGCGGGCGCCTCGGTTTGTGGTGGGGCTGCTGCGACCACGGGCGCCGCTGCTTCTGAATTTGGTTCACTCGGAGCAGCTGCAGGGGATTCGCTGGGCTGCTTAGCGTCGGTGACTCCACCGCCAGGTGGTTTGAGTGGTTGACTGAAATCATCACTTCCGCCACCACCACAACCAATGTTGGCGGCAATGACGAATAACGCCACCACTGCAGAAATTGAAGTTCCTGTCTTCATCACTCGTTCCGTTTTATCACAAATGTATCCGTAACAATTCCAGGCCCAAAATTGGCGTGCAACCGGTCCGTCATCGAACCCAATCACCCGGAGTGGCCCGAGGAGACCCGATGGGGCGGGGGGGAGACTAGTTGAGTTTCGTTAAGAATTGATGATTTTTTGAAGGTCACTTCGCAGAGCCGGAATAAAGGACCATGCTGCCGGCCAAAGTTTTCTCCGTATGCATATTCTGTACACCGGCTTCATCAGGAGTTAACAAGTTGCAGAGTAGAATCGAAGGGCTCTTTTCCGTGTGGCCGACTCAATCGCAAGATGCGATTTCCGGCAATAAGGATCGGCTGAGTAATCAGTGTCGAAGCCGAAGTCGTGAGACTGTCGGACAGAACTCTCACGAGTTCGGCTACTTCGGACAGGTGTTTCTGTTCTGGTCCTAAGTCGATCGACAAATTCCAGAGCGTTTCGTATGCCTGGGAGCGTGCAAAACCCCGGCATAATTTCGAAACGGCATATTTCAAAAATTCGAACAACGAGGAGTAACTGGCGAATGAATCGTGCCGATGTGATCAGCCTGATCGGAACCGGTGAGGCAAAAGATAGCGAGTATGTCCCTGTGGCTTGCTTGTTGAATAGCGGTTACGGCTGCCTTGGGTACTTCAATCATGCCATCAACGATAAGCTTGAAGAGACCTTGGTCATTCTGAACGCCCGATTGGTGGACCTCCGAGCGGAAGAAGGACACTCACGACGCGGCCAGGTTTCGGACTTCAATGACTTCCTTCAGGATGTGGTCGCTCGGCATGTCAGAGCAGAGAGCGAAGCCTTTGGCGACTCCGATAACAACGAGAACACGATTCCGCTGACGGCAGTGCCGATCAGTGAAATTGCCATTCTTTATCCAGTGGCTCATATCGCGGCCCTGTTAAAGTCCATGCGAAAGGTGAAGCAGGCCGACGGAGGCCCCCACGACGCAAATGTCCCAACCTTTCTGGACTTCAACAATCGCAGCGTAGTGCTCAAAGTCCTTCGTACGAAATTGTGGTAGCAAGACTTGATCGCAGGACGGGCATTCGTGCCCGTCGAAACCCCCGTCGGGCAAGAAAGTCCGACCGACTTCACCGGGTTTGACGACGCAATAATCCTAATGGTCATCACTTGCCAACCACTTTTCGTCGCGGCTTCCGCGACGGTTCATGCGGGCCAAAATGACTGCCATTGGATTGACCGGGTGTTGCTTCAGTCGCTGAACGGCAAACTGCACGCTGAGGATCCCAATGTCGGTTCTGCGCAAAATGACGAACGCGGATCGAAATCTTTGTTTAGACCGCTAATGAACACTCATCAACGCTAATGGTTCTTATGTCCAGCCGCTGCTCGCCCCGAAGGCCTCGTCGAGCAGTGACGGCCTTCACGTTCAACGCGGACGGTGCCATTGTTTCTACACCTTTTTTTGCATTCATCAGCGTTCATTGGCGTTCATTGGCGTCAATCAGCGGTTGAAACTTATGTCCTCTCGCTGTTCTCTGTTTGACTGATGCTTCAGTCCGGCCATGGAGATCCCTCGCCGTTTCAATTGCTTCGTTTTGGGTTACGTACGTCATTTCGCGCAGAACCCCAATTTCGCCTACGCCTGCGGCTCGCCGTTAAACGAGAACGCTCAATACGCGATTAAATCATTGGCCCAATCTGCTCACCGCACTATTTCGCATTCTGGTAGTTCCAATTGAAGTTGCTGGACGGCAGACTGCGAAGTCTGAGTGCCCAGCAGAATCAGCGACCTAAGACCCTTCATTCCAGAGAGGTGTCGCAGCCCGACGTCTGTAATGCCTGTGCTGTTCAGGCTTAGTAATCGCAGGGATTCAATCGATGACAGAGGAAGAAGATCCTTGTCACTGATGGGCGTCAAGTTCAAGTACAACACTTCCAACTTCCTGCAGGCCGCTAATGACTTAAGGCCTTCGTTACTGATTCGACAACGTGTCAGATCCAGCCATTTCAATTCCGGAAGTTGGGCTATGTTTGCAATCCCGCTGTCTGTCACCATTGAGCCATTCACGTTGAGATGCTCAAGCTTTGCAAACGCCCCGGGATTTGCCTCGTGCTCAAAACGAATCCCCGTCGCACCAATCTCAAGTCGCTCCAGCCGAGGAAGAATCCCGAGTGCGTTTAGTGACGCATCGTCAATTTTGCATCGGTTAAGATGAATCTCCGTCAGATTCTCAAGTTCCCCAATATGCTTTAGTCCGTGGACGGTGATCTTTGTTTCATCAAGAACAAGCGACACCAGTTGATCCGCACTCGCAAGAACTTTCAGGCCGTCATCGTCGATGCGACTGCGTTCAAGATTCAGTTTCTCCAGTTTCTTCATTCGAACCAACTGCGGAATGGCATCATTGTCGACCTGCGATTCGATAAGGGACAATTCTCGAAGTGAACTCAGTTGTTCGACATTCTGCAGCATCTCGTTGGTCACGGGATAGCCGTAGAATCCGTTCAGTTCCAAGTCCGTTATCTCGTCGTCTTTCCCAGCGGTTGTTTTGTTCTCGCCATAAGCAATTGGCAATAGATGAACAAGTTGGCTTATCTTCAATGCATGAAACTGATCTGCGGTCATATCAATTTCAAGAGACTCCAACTTGGCCAGCGATCTTAACTCCGCAAGTCCACGTCCGTGGACCTTTGTGCGGCGAAAGTACAGAGTTTCCACGTGCTGAAGTTTCGTAAGCTGTGAGAGTTGGTCATCAGTGACCCCACAGTCCGTCACGGAAAGGAACCTGAGATTGGTCTGCTGGCGAATTGCTCGAAGGCAAGTTTCACCATTCGCGAATCCGTTTAAACTCAGCGAAAATAAGCTGCGATGCGTTTTGAGTAACCCAAGCAACTCGTTCGAAGTGTTAGAGGACGATAGACTCAACCCAAACGGTGGAATGTTCTGAGGCAGTTTTTTAAGATTCAGCGGTTTGTCAGGATCTGGCTGAAACACGCGAGGGTTGCTACGCAGAGGGCTTAACCCTACGGACGCCATTTGATCTGTCAGCGATTCAATCTCTTCGTGACGGACAACCACATTCGACCAACGACGCCAGTCCGAAGATTCATGAATAGCCAACGAGTTGTTCGATGCCAACAGAGCCACAGGCAACACGAGAATCATCGGCACCAAGGAGAACCGTTCCCAAAACGTTTGTGGCTTCATCATTCAGCCGTCAGCCAAAGGCGTACGCGAATTCTCGGAAGGACTCTGCCTTCGGAGGCTATCAAAGAATTTCATACTGCCGAAACTCCAAACGATGCTGAGTTCATTCACCAACAATTGTTGTGATGACTTTATTTTGCTGAATATCAAAGACCTCGGCGTTAAGCGATTCGGAGTCAGCAACAATGACTTGCCGGCCTCCGGCATCAAAGTCGTACAGGTCAAAGTCACTCTCAATCTTCTTCTCCTTCACAGAGGAAAGATCATTGGAGACCTCAACAATCTTTCCTTTTGGGGAAATTGCAACGATCCCTCCCTCCTTGGGCATACACACCGCAACAAACCCGCCATCTTCATGGATCCGCTTCTCCAATTTAATTTTTCCAAGAGAGAGGACGAACAAATCCGTCGACGTACAGAAGCAGAAGTGTTTCATGTCCTCCGAGAACTGAACTGCCATTGTGAAGCCTAGATTACCGCCCTTGATCAGGCTCGCTAACTCCGTTTTTACAACTTGCCCTGTAGCCAGATCTGCGATGGAAAGTTCACCAGTCCGCCCCATGGAAACTGCAATTTTTTGGTCTGAACTGACAAGGCACTGACCGTCAAACCTGGCTTTGATTTCATAGGATTTTGTCACCTCCAGAGTTTCTGAACTCCGCAACTCCAGCCTCGTGTTACTGCCGGCGGGCATGAACAGACAACAGAGATTGTCTTTCGGATGAAAACACACGGCAAGGGGTTTCTCGGGCATCTCTTTCGACATAGCCTTCCGGGGATCATAAGAGTCGTCCGATCGCAGTCGATAAAGTTTTTTGTCTTCCACCGCGATAATCCCGCCCGTGTTGTCAATGAAGAATTCGAACGCCGATGAAGGACCCTGAATTCGGAACTTCAATTCTCCGGTCGAGGCGTCGACGATATCCCAGACCTCCGATTTCCTCCAGATAACTGCAAGGTTAGCTGTCGCAGAGATCCTGACTTTCTTCACACTTAGCACGGGAAGTGACGAACTGCCGCTAACAAACGATCCGAAGTTGGAGGCAAGCCAGACGCCCCCGATCGCCAGCATCATTGTCAAGACCGCCACTGCACTTCCGGCTTTTCCGGGCAGAGCGGCGAAGATGTATGACGGAGAGATGGCCAGCAGCGTTTTCGAGAACGACTTTTGAAATCGCTTTCGTCGGATCTGACTCGGAGACATCCCAAATTCCTGAAGCGTCTGCTCGGCGCCCCGACGAACCATCACGTCCGAATCCTGAAGAAGCGGTTCAATGTGTTCTTCACTTCCTTCAAGTTTAAGCTGACCAATGGCGCGGACAGCCTGATAACGAATTTCGGGCTGTGAGTCCTTCAACAGTGCCAGCAAGGACGGTGCAGCCGCTGAGTTTCCAATTTTCCCCAAGGCAAGGACTGCCTGAAAACGCACGACCGCGTGATCTTCTAATGCAGCCTCCAGCAGATCCAACGATGTTTTATCCTGAAGGTCTCCGAGTGCCCGTGCACAGGCCCCGCGGACATGCTCATCCGTGTCCGCTTTGACCATTTGCTTCAGTCGTGGAATCGCTCCATTGACCTTCAGCAGCGTCAATTGTTCTATCGCCTGCTTCCGAATGTGCGGATGCCTGTCATCCAGCAGCCGCGTGAAGACTGGTGCACTCTCCTGCAATTTCAGTTTTCGCAATGCCTTCAAAGCAATCTCTCGAAGCTCTGTATCGGATCCTTCCACGAATTGAACCAGCAAGGAGTATGCGTTCTTGCCACCGTTCTTGTTCAGGCCTTCCAAAAGATATTCGATCACAAGATGATCGGTCTCGGTGCCCAATGCGGCAACGATGGAATCTCCTAGATCTGATTCGTCAATCTTCGCTGCCGACTGGGCCGCGCTTCGGCGAACGGTTAGATTCGAATCCTGCAACATCTTTCCGAGCAGTTCTACACTGCGTGGGCTGTACAGCGTGCCGACAGCAATCGCCGCCTGAGTACGAACAATCGGGTCGTCATCAATCATCGCCTCATTGATCGTTCCAATGACCTTTTTGGCTCCCGTCTTGACAAGAGCCTCGATCGCAGCGGCTCGAATGACCGGCTCAGTGCTTGCCGCAAACGTCATGAACAAATCGACATGAGTGACTCCCGTCAGCTTGACAAGCAACTGGACGGAGAACGCGACGAGGTCCGGGTCATCAAGCTTCAGACACGCCAGAAGTTGCTGCTCCCACGCTGGCTTGTACTCCTCTCCAAGTGTCTCAATCGAACCCGCAACAATTGTTTTGAGCGATGAATTCACAAGCCCGGCCGCCAGAATAACAGGATACACCGCCTTGTCCTGCAAACTGATCATTGATTTCAGAGCCGTTTCAATCACTGTCCCTGACTTGTCGCCCAGAAATTTCAGCAACTGAACGACAGATCCCTGATGCCTGATCATACCCAGGGCTTCTGCACACGAGATGCGAATTTCCTTAGCTGGCTTCTGGCAAAATGAAGCCAGAGTTTCCAAGGCATGAGGAGAGCCCGTCTTGCCAAGGGCTGCCAACTGCAGCTTGATCTGTGCATGATCGCCCGCAGGTGTCGTGAGCAGACTTGTGATCTTCTTGGAAATCAGACGCGGAGCCACTCCAGAGATTGTCTCCGGAACGTCCAGCAAAGCTCGAAACGCATGATCCCGAGCCTGACGCAATCGCTCAAGATTCCGCTCGTTCTGGGCTTTCTTTAGAGCCTTGTCTGAGTCGTCTATCCTGATCGTGGAGTTGACCACAATCTCCACAGGTGTCGCAGATTGCGAATCCGTCGTTGCGACAATCTTGCCCGCTTGGGGCAACGTGGGAATCTCGAGCATCGTGCCGCCGTTGATCAGCACATCCTCAGAAAGAGGAGCGACGCTTTCGGGGGTATTCTGGGCCGAACCACCGCTGGACTGAGTCGTCACTTGCGGCTGACTCATCGTCGCAATCTCCACCGATGACTTGGTCATCAGGTCCTGTGCCGGATTCATCACCCCTGAACCAAATTGTGGCGACTGAAAAGGTGGTCCAAGGTAAGCCATCGGTGGCATCGCCGCATGCATCTGCGGGAAATGCTGGGGCCCGTACCCGGGGAAAAAAGGCTGCGGCATTCCCGGATAGGCTTGCGGCCCCGGAAAGGCTTGTGGGGAAAAATTCGGTTGAGGCCCCAACTGAGCTTGCGGACCAGAAGGCCAGCCGGGACCCGTCGACGACGGCGGAAAACTCTGCGGCGGATTGAAAAGGTGAGATCCCGATCGTGATGGATCTCCGGCGAAGGCATTGGCCGCTCGCATCGCTGAAGCTTGAATCGCTGATGATGATGCAGGCTGAGTGCTCCAGCCTGCTGAAGAACCGCTCGAGGGTACAGGGGCGGTTGCCCCGGATCCAAAACCTCGGTTTGACATCTGAGGGATCGAGAACTCCGAGCTGTTCGTGTTCTGAGTACTAAACGTCTGAGTATCCGAAAAGCGTTCCTCATCGTTCGGGTTGTAATCGAAGACAGAATTTTCAGGCGACTGCCAGCCAGCGCGAGAATCGTTGAGATTTGTCGAGACGGACTCAAAGAATCGAAAATCGGCGAGCGAATCACTCGATCGCACGCCCTCATTCTCAGGCACCAAATCCGACATCAGGCGATTCAAAGTCAAGTCATCCATGGACGACAAGTCCATCCCCTGCTTGACGAAGTCTTCCGCATTCACTTTCACTGGCGCCGGTTGTGATCCCGAGAATCCTGATTCAGGGGCCGGCATTCTATCACGCGCACGCGGTGCAGCAGTCGCAGCCGAATCGGCACGGAGTGGACCCGGGGCGTCCATCTCACTTGCTGCAGGAACTCGGCCCCGACTGTCACCTACTGAGGCTGATTGCCGAATGCCTTCAAGGCTGGAACCGGTTGAAACCTCGGGTGAATAGTCGCGTTCGACTGATGCTCGTTGGCTAGTCGAATCTACGTTGGCCGAGCGTTCCAATGACCTCGGATCGCTGAAACTGGATTTCACGGCATCATTCGAAAACGGCCTTTGCTCGTTTTGTCGAACCTCCGCATCTGAGCGGTTCGCAGAAGGAAGCGAGCCCGCGACTGCCCGAAATTCTCGAATCAGGTCAGAGGCTGTCTTTGCCCCGGCAGGATTCACCTGAGAGATTCGATCAACGAAAGAATCTCGTTGAATCGGTCGTAGTCGTTGAACCGTATCAAAAGCGATCCGCTTCAGTTCCTTATTCCCAAGACAAGCCGAAACTATGACCTCAGCACAATGCGGCTGATTAATATAAATCAGTGCCTGGATCGCTGAGTTGCGGACCCGTGATGAGGGATCCTCCAGCATGGGCAACAGGATATAAGCCGAAAGAGTATGATTGATCCCGCTTAACGCAACGGCAACAGCACGGCGGACATGCTTTGAACCGGCCCCTGCAACCAACAATAGTGCTCGCAACACAACGGGATCGCGAGTTCTTCCGAGGGCCTCGATCAATTCTATTCGTGCGTTGGTGTCTTCCGGGGGAATCGTCTGCAATCGTCCCATCAGCGGCGCAACGGCGTCAGATGATGCCGGAGGAATTGTCTGTCGCAACTCCTTCAGACGGCTTCGAGCAGGAGCGATACACTGACGAAGATTCAGTAGCGGACTTGTGGCCGAGTTGTCTCCGTAATTCATCGCGGGAGAAGGAGGAGGCGTGGCAGCAGGCGCAGCGACCGGGCTCTGCAAAGGATTGCCACATTCCTGGCAGAACTTTGCATTGCCTGTATTCTTCGTGCCACACTGGTTACAGAACTTCATGAAACGGAGCCAATCCTGAGTTCAGGTCTACGCGCTCTCCACAGGGATCCCGGCAAAAGAGCCATCCGGGAAAGGTCTGTGGAGTTCAGCCTCTGCGACTTAACAGCCGAAACGGGTTAGTCCCCAGGAATGTAGTCGCGGATGATTGTCAAAGTAGGTCCTTCTGCCGGAAAGGACTTCCGCCGCTAGGCGAACCGCTGTGTGCACACAGTGTGTTTTCAAATCCTGAGATGTAGGTTGGACATTCTTGTCCGACTGCGTTTAGACGGGCAAGAATGCCCATCCTAAAAAAACCTCAACCACCTACCAGGGTTGACTTGCGAAATCGCTATATCAACTGAACACAGGTCGCGACGAATCGAGAAGTCCTCCTCGGCAAGGAGGACCTACCAAAGAGCAGAACACCGGATTCAAGTAGGTGTCCATTGAATCGTAACCCGAAGCGTCAGTTTTGAAGTTGCGAGTTTCGGCGCTGAGGTTGTTCACTTGCGGAGAAAAACTGGGATTTATCATAACCCGAAGCGTCAGCGAGGGATTCCCGGCAACCCTGCGTAAACCGCGAAACGCAATCCCTCGCTTACGCAGCGGGTTGGTATAGAGATAAATGCGCAACTTCAAAAAGCGTCAGCGAGGGATCTTTGACCAAAAACACATGCAACCTCATCCCTCAGTGACGTTTCGGGTTATGAAAACCCGTTTAGCGGACCACAAAAAACTGCGGCAGACTGAAGCAAGCCACTAACAGTCAAAACG
Source organism: Planctomycetales bacterium (assembly GCA_026400835.1). GTDB lineage: Bacteria > Planctomycetota > Planctomycetia > Planctomycetales > Planctomycetaceae > SXXK01. The sequence continues at coordinate 77,004 of JAPLOA010000033.1, forward strand.
TCCGGTCGAAGCTTAAACTTCGACCGGACTGATGGATATAACCCAATTCAAATCAAATCAGATTACTCTTCGAACGAACCCTTGGTCGCAGAAGGATCGACCAACCAGATTCCGCTATAAACATCAAACGGGCTCAACTCAACAAATCGCTCCACTGAGCCAGTAGATGGAATACCATTGTTTGAGTATCCGTCCGTCAAGGTGTCGAGGCTCGTAGTAGCGAATCCGGGATTGAAGAAACCATCGGAGTTCTTGTCAAAGATGGTCTTCACGCTGCCGTCAGCCATCAGCATGTTGGCTGAGTCACGATGAACAGCATACCAGTCACGAGTGTCCTGAAAGTACCCATTTGCAGTCGTGTACTGAGTCTGGGGCAGACCGTCGTAGCCAGAAGAACCTGGCTTGTGCACCAGAATGATTTTGGCCCCGTCCGACGACACTTTCGAAGGCCCATCACAGGCTGTCTCGCAGGCTCGGGCGCCGATGGTAATCTTGCCAGCGCGATCGAGGGATGCGACGCCCCCTGTAGTCACCAAGTTGCCTGAATTGAAGATCGCTTCCTTAGCGTCACCTGGGGCAGCATCTCCCAGCAGCGGAATGTTGCTTGACGCAACGTCTGCCTTGCTGATCTGGTTAACGTTAAGTGGACCTGTCGTTGTAGCGGTTTGACCAGAAGACTTTGCACGATCTTTACACCCGGTGCCAACAACAATAGGCGTACCACCGGAATTGGTCGTCAGGAGTTGACCGCGGGTCATGAACCAGCTGCTGGCATAGTTCGAATTATAACCCTGATTCACCCAAGACGCAACCTTTGCCGTTCGGTCGGCAGTGTTAATCGTCGTGGTGTTTAGGTCCGCCCGCATAGCACCATCTGCCTGCCATAGTGGAGTCAGAGCACTGTTGCTGGTCTCACCACCCAACATATCGATAAGCTTCTCCGAACCTGCGAATTCGTTGCTTGGGCAAAGCATATCAGAAGGCTTACCACCATTAACAGAGACGACATTCCCAACCCAGCTATAAAGATCTGGTGAGCCGTCTCGAACGAGATCGAACTGTCCGGAACAGATTCGCTTGGCTGGATCAGTGTCGCTCCATGAGTACAGAGCGATACCGAACTGACGGAGATTGTTTTTGCACTGTGTGCTGCGAGCAGCCTCACGTGCAGACTGAATCGCTGGCAGTACCAGAGCCATCAGGATCGCAATGATCGCGATGACAACCAGCAACTCGATCAATGTGAAACCCTTACGACGGGCTTCAGCTACCAATGTTCCCTTGAACATTCTTTTCACAAGATCACCTTTTCCATATGAGAAAACAAAAACTCGCCAAAACAAAACCCACATAGCTTGCCGCAAGTCAGGCCTGAGCATTTGCGACTCGCCACCAATCACCTGCTTCCACATCGCGAATGTGAAAACAATTTCCCAACCGGCCGATTCCATTTTGCGTAACAGAAAGCGTCAGAAGCTCAGCCCCACTTCTGACGTTTTATCACAAGCAACCTCTCGACTGCTGAGCGAATCCTATTGACCGAGATGAAGGTCCGGTGAAGCTCATATTAAATAATGAGATTTCTTCTTTGTGACTCTCGTGGTTTTCGGTTCGCCACCAAGCACTCTCTTGACTGGTTAGCGGATCCTATTGACCGAGATGAAGGCCCAATGAAACTCATGTTAAATAATGAGATTTCTTCTTTCTGACTCCCGCGACTTTTAGTTCGCCACCAAGCTCTCTCTTGATTACTGGCCGGATCCTATTGACCAAGATGAAGGTCCAATGAAGCTCATGTTAAATAATGAGATTTCTTCTTTGTGACTCCCGCGATGTTCAGTTCGCCCGCGGCAGCCCTTATTGTGTTCCTGCAGGCTCACTTCGTCGTAGATCTCAACTTCACCAATCTCAACTGGTGCGTACGTTCGGCAATTCACATGAAGAACAGATGAACAGATTGTGAATATTCGAAGATTCTTCCATCGGTGAATGTTGTTGAGACATTTCGGGGCAATGCTTGAACGCTTGCTTCAAGTTGAATCCCGCAATGTTGCCCATTGCTGTCCGTTTTTTACGAGCCATGGAAGGCAAGGCGGATTTCGCTTTGCGCAAAAGAATGGTTCAACGTGAAATCATGTGCGGAAGTCTGGGCGGTGGAAACCTCTGCGACTAATCCTGAAAGGATGGCAGAGAGTAGCCGGCGGTCGCACCGCCGGTGACTGAACGCGTACCAAACTCATCCTCGAGGGACAATAGAAACCACGATTCTGGCACCCATGTCAGGGCGCAATCGCAGGTTTCGACGCAAACCGGTGATTTGCGCTCCGGCTACCTTCTTAAAACGCTTCGCGGTGAATCGCAACGACCTCGGTGAAGCCGGAACTTGGTAATGACGCACTCAACATAGCCTGCCATTGAATTCGTCGAAGAACCTGTGAACTCAGCAACCCCTTAAGGCTCTTTCGGTGAGCTGGGCTGCGTCATTGGTCTGTTGACTTAATCGTTTAACCGGCAAGCCGCAGGCGGTGTCGCCCCATTTCGCCTCCGCCTACGGCTCGCCGTTAAACCCGGATTATTCACGCTCGTCGCATCGTCGTCGAGTGCTGACGAGTTCCTTTCAATGCGAGGTTTGATTTGTCGGAGTTTCGGAGTCAGCGCGGAATGCCCCTCCCCCCGAAGTGAAATTCGAGCGAAGGA
>JAPLOA010000110.1 GCA_026400835.1 Planctomycetales bacterium
TGAAACCGGATCGTACACCGCACCGGGATTCGCCGCGAGAGCACTGTCTCTTGCAGCCGTGGCGGACGAGATCGCTGCAGCGCGTATTCCTGCAGCGCCCGTCGGACCTGCACCAGTAGAAAGTTCAAAAGCAGTTGTTGCCGCGTTCTTCGCGGCCGTATACGTTGCCGTGGCCAATTGAGATGCGGTGTTGAACGTGACTTCGGCAGCGGCGGAACCGGAATCGAAAATTGCTTCGGCTGCGTCCATGGCCGTATTGAAAGTGGATGTCGCGGTCGCCGTCGCTTGAGTCAGCGTCGAGTTCAGCCCTTCGAGCGCATCGTCATAGGCACCGTTGGCGGTTGTGATCGTGGTCGTCAAGGCCCCATTTGCGGCTTCAACGGACGAAGTGTAAGTGGAGTTGAGTTGAGCCCCGGCGCCAGTCAGCGTTGCTGCATTCGCGGCGTCGGAATCCTGTTGGATTTGCTGGACACTCTGCATTCCCGTGTTGAACGCCGTTTCTGCTCCCGATATTGATGTCTGCAACGTCGTTGTCGCACCTTCGATCGCGGAGCTCAGTGTTGCCTGCGTCTGAGCAGTCGACGTCTGAAATGTTGATTGCAGTCCATTTGAGGCTGTTTGAGCGGTCGACAATGCTGTCGTGAATGCTTGTTGCGCGTTCGCTGCTGCCGTTTCTGCGTTGGCCGATTCCGTTGCGACATCGACCTGACTATTCGCACCAGTACCGTCAAGCAGTACGCGTTCCTCCAGTCGCTCCAAACCAGCCACATGCCCCCCCCTGGCTATTTTCCGACGGCGGTGAGTCCGCGAGGTCCCGAAGCACTGCTTAACAAAACCCTCCAGCGAGACGAATGGTGGCATCGGCGGCTTTCCTGAAATGAACTGGGGCTAGTCAAGGGTGTATACACGCTGCGTGTTACGTGGCTTGCTCGCCCATAGTCAGTAGCGGGTGATCGACTGGGAAGTCTGATTCTGATGATTTTGCTGATGAAGCTGGTTACTCTATCGCTCGCAGGCCGATGTTGAACTTCAGGGCTAACAGTCGTTGCAGGACGACCAGTGTGACGCTGATGGCAAATTCGGCGAACACTGCTTTGGCAAAGATCTCGCAAAACGAATCGCAGCCCTCCGGCTGTCTTCGGCGTTGCGCTGACTCATGATAAATTCCGCCAAAGTGCCATTCGTGCCTGACACCTGTTCCATGCTGGCTTTTTTTGGCGGATTCCATGTTTTCTCAGACTGTCGAGTATGCATTGCGAGCCGTCGTGCATCTGGCGATGAAATCTCCGCAACCGCAGAAGACCGCGGAGATCGCTGAAGCTACTCAGGTCCCACCTGCTTATCTGTCCAAGGTTCTGCAGGGCCTGAAGGAGAAAGGCGTCGTACGTCTGCAACGTGGAATAGGCGGCGGCGTGGCGCTGGCTCATCAACCGGACCAGCTCACAATTCTGGATATCGTGAACGCTGTCGATCCGATCAAAAGGATTACGACCTGTCCCCTCGATCTTAAGTCTCACGGCACTCGACTCTGCGCACTGCATTTCCGAATGGATCAGGCGCTGATGTCGATGGAGACGGCGTTCCGGTCCACAACCCTGGCTGAACTGTTACAGGATGCCAATCCCAGCGTTCCGCTGTGTGATCAGATTGCGGCTAAGTCGTAGGCTGTTGTCAGCGCTGTGGCGACCGTTTCAACGAGCTGCCGTCGTGGAACCGGCTTCTTCAGAACGGAAAAAGCCTGAGCATCCTGGGCATCTCGACAGACGACTTCGCTGGTGTCCGACGTAATCAGGATACAGGGTCGAACAATATCCAGCCGCTTCATGGCTCGCAGCGTTTCGATCCCCGTCAATAACCGCATGTGCATGTCGAGCAGCACGATGTCGATCCGGCGGCTTTGTACGACTTCCAGGGCTTCTTCACCGGATTCCGCTTCATGAAGGACGAGAAACGGACGGTCTTCCAGGACTTCTCTGAGGACCGAGCGAAAGGACGGATTATCGTCCGTAATCAGCAGCTGAAACTGTTTTTCGACCAGAGCAACCATGATTCAAGTAACCTGAAACTGGGAGTACGTCTGCGAGATTGCATCCTGCAGCTTGAGACGAACAATTCCACCCGAGCCCGCACTATCCAAAGGATCGCCACTTTTTTCCAGTCTGAACTCCTGACGGACCGCCTTTTTTCCTGACTGCCGAAACACGGCCCTGCCTGCTGTCTATCCCCGTCGGCGGAGCGACGGGTGTACGGTACACCTGTCGCTCCGCCGACGGGATCATTTCGCTGGCTCGGAAGCTGTCTCCTCCCGTTTCAGCTCCAACAACAGCGTGTGGGCGTCGCGGAATCTGGGGGCCTGCTCTAATGCCAGCAGAACATGACGGCGAGACTGGGCCGTATCGCTCTCTTTCAACATTCGAGCGATTCGATAATGCAGCCGCGGTGCGTCATCCGACTGCAGCTCCAAAAGGCTCGACAATTGAGCCACCGCAACTTCGTTCTGCTTCAGAGTTTCGGCGGCGGCCAACGTCTTCTGGATCGCGGCGATCTGGAACGGATCGATCCCAAAGATCATCTGGCCCTGCTCAACAACACGTTCCAACTGCTTTGCTTCATGACAGAGATCATGCAATCGCATCGCAGCTTCCAAATCGTCGGCTGTCCGAGCCAGATGCTCTGCCAGGACCGCGGATTCCTGCTCGTTGTCACCTCGTTTCCGATAAACATCTGCCAGCAATCTTCGAGGGCCATTTGTACTGACGTCGCCGGGAACCTGTTCCACTAACTTCTTCAGGGCGATTTCTGCCTCATCCAGTTTGTTGTCCTGCAGAAGTAATGAAGCCTGAGTCATCAATCCTGAAAAGCTTGAAGGATGCGTTTCCAGAAACAATTTCACGCTTTCCAGATCCGTCGGCTTTGCTTCTGCAAACGCTTCCTTTGAAAAATCGACGCCCGCAGCCCAGCCTTTAGCCTGCTCGGTCAGAAAGCTTCGAAACGATGTCTCCAGGGCTTCTAAACCTCCCGTATGGCGATCGAGCGCGTCGTTGATCTGAACTCCCGTATTGAGATCGTTCAGTACGGCATTCAGAGCTGCCGGGCCGTGGGTCTGAACGATGTGTTCCACGACCATGGATGATTCGTAGTACGCGAAGTTCATGTCTTCGCCGCTCTTCGCCGTCAGGAACGCACTGCTGAGCTGGCTGACAGGAGTAATCTTATCGCCCAGAATTCGATCGCGAAAATCGTGGTTCATGTGCTGGCCCCAGCGTATATCAGCTCGACGCTCTTCGAAGACCGAAATGCCTTCGCTCAGCCACCGGGGAATCTTATTGCCGGTCTTTTGCAGAGTAATCACGTGACAGAATTCATGCCACAAGACAGATTCCCAGCTCGTCGGATGATCGCGTCGTGAAGCCGGACTGTTGGCCGTTACAACCTTGCCGAAGCAAACTCCGAGAAACCCTGAGACATCCGGGATTCCGAACGTTCGCACCGCGAAATCGTCGGCCCGCGAATAAATCTCAACCATCACTGGCAGCTCTGGTTCGAACTCATAACGCGGCACCAATTCCTTCCAGGAATCTTCCAGCAGAGACAGTACTCTTTGGCCGTAAACAGCGGCTTCGTGCTTTTCCATACGTACCTGAAAATGTGGGCTGGTGAGTGTCGTGAAGCGGCCCAAACTATCCTTCAATTGCAACAGATTGAAGAGCGTCGTGTCGTAACCATCCTTGTCGTGAGCCTGCTCCGCCAATTGCCAGCCTTCGGCTTCCTGCCCCAGTCGAAGCAGATCCTGAGCCAGTTGGACTCGGGCCGCATTAAATTCCGGATCCAGTTCCAGAGCACTCCGCTGTGCGGCCGCACCTTCGGTGAATCGGTACTTTTGGGACAACTTTCGGCCAATCAAGTGGTCGACTTTGGGATTCACGGCAGAGAACTTTAATGCCTCGGCCCGACTTTGAGCGGCAGCGTCTGCGTTGTTGCGCAGCTGATGAATTACGGTCTGCAGCGCGTGGGCTTCGGGCAAATGTAGATTCACGGCCAACATCCGGCGAATGGTTTCTTCGGCTCCGGAGTAGTCTTCCGAATCGATCTGTCGCTCCGCCGCGCGCTGCATAGCGCCGACATGATGAGGATTCAGTTCGAGCGTTTTCTGAAGCAACTGGGCCGACTGCTCGCTGTCTGCTGAGCTGATCGCCTGCGACAGCAGAAACTGAATGTCGGCGTTCGTTTCGAACTCCTTCGCGGCAGGCGTCATCAGTTCTGCAGCGAAAGCCACATCTCCTTTGTCGAGGGCCAGTCGTCCGGCTGCCAGAAATCCATCAGGTCGATTGGAGTAGTTCTTTCTGGCGCGTTCGAAGAAGCCTTCCTGAACGGCCTTTGCGTCGGCTCCAAGTGCGATCGCAACCCAGCCGATCGCGGCCAGATCGTCCGCGTCGGTGTATCTCCACGATGCCGTTGCAACCTGCTTTTCTACTTCCATCAAGGCGGCGGCCGCTTGTTCTTTTTTGCCGTTGGCCAGAGCACATTCATACTCCAGATGCCGCAGTCGAGCACTCCAGGCGTATCTTTCGATGCCAGCCATGACCGTTGCGAGTGCTTCAGGATACTTTCCGAGAGCCAGTTCGCTCTGAGCTTTGAGGATTGGCCATTCCTCGCCGTAGCTTTTCTCTTCAATCGCCTTTGTCGTCGCGGCGAGGCATTCGGCATATTTTCCGGACGCCATCATGGCCTGGCAATCCGCGACCGTGTCGGCGGCAAAGGCGTCATTGGCACCAGGGCCAACACCGAAAATCATCACGGCTGCAGCTAGAAAACAACGTACCGAACGTGAGCCCATAAGGCACCTTATTCCCTTTTCGTTGAGTCTTGACCGGGTGGCTGAACTCTCGGCGATTCTCTTTGCGTCCTGGCGACTTTGCGTGACGAAAATCGTTTCACGCGAAGACACTAAGGCGCAAAGGGAAAAAGAAACAGCCTTCGCGATACGCCGTGGCAGTTTGGCTCGCTACGCTTATACTCGCGAAAACTCTCCTCCTTCAAAACCAAATTCACCGAAACTTGTTGCCGGCGGATGATCCGGCGATCAGCCCTCTCGCCGTTTCTCGGGAGTCTGCTGAATGTAACGCAGGAAGGCCGTTATTTCCTTAGGCAGTGGCGAATTGAATCGCAACATTTCGCAGGAGGTTGGGTGCACAAAAGCCAGCGTCGAAGCATGCAAAGCGAGACGTTTATGCGGCCACGGGATCTCTTTCCATAAGTGTGACCGATAACGCGAATCTCCCAGAACCGGGTGACCTTCCTCGGCAAAATGCACGCGGATTTGATTTCTTCGTCCGGTTTCCAATTGAACCGTGACGTGAGTTACCGCTGGTGATTGAGCCGTGCGAGGGTAATTGCGGACGACCTGATAATGAGTAACGGCCAGTTCACCGTCTTCTTCATCTTCGGTTGAAAACCGATTCAGATTCTTTGATGTGGCCAAATACGTTCGGAACTCGCCCTGTTGTTTTACGACATGACCGGTCACGATCGCATCATACTGGCGTTCCGGTTTTCGCTGGGAAAACTGGGACTGCACAGCATCCGCCATTTCTTTCGTCTTTCCGAACACCAGCAGACCAGAAACGCCTCGATCCAGCCGATGCACCAGGAACGCGCCACGACCTCGTCCTTCGTGCCGAATGTGTTCGTTGACTCGATAGATCAGTGTATGCGGCTCCCGGCCATCTGTGGGCACCGTCAACAGATCGGCCGATTTGTCGACGATGATGATCTCACGATCTTCATAGACGATCGTAAATCCTCGGTGTCGTGTCACCTGAGGTCGACGTTTGGGTGAATAGCGTCGGTTTTCTTCAAAGCGGACTCGCACCTGGTCGCCCGCCGCCAGCTTTCTCCCTGGATCAATCTCCAGAGCGCCGTTGAGCATGACGCAATCGTGATCAAACAATCCCGTCACATGCGACCGAGATCCTCCGGCCAGTTCCTGCACACAGCGATCGGCTCGCGCATCAATGAACGGCGAATCAGCTTCGAGTTGAAGTTCACGAATCAAAAACGGCACGCAGAAACTTTCAGGGTAGTGTTTTCAAATCTTTCGCCTGCGTATCGTATGCGACGAATGTGCGAATCCTCCGGGTTTGCGGCCTGTTTACCACTGTTTTTAGGCTCTTTTGTTGCTCTTCCGAAGAATGCTCGTCTTGACCCGGGGAGCCTTTTTCCTGCATGATCAAACTTGGCCGGATCTGCGTCCCTGCTGAGTGTTCAGAAAGCCAATCCACCATGAAGCCCAGACGACGACGATCTCTGGCCAGAGCTCTACCCTGCTGGATTGCTTCAGCCAATGGGGCCTCTGCAGCCACGGAAACGCTCGAAGACCGATCGCTGCTTAGTAACCTGGCCATCGCTAACGCTTTTTTAGTCGATGGAAACAACAGCCGCATCAGCAACCCGTTGCTGGGTGAACAGGTGGAAATCCGCAGTCTTTACTCCACCAGCGGGCTTTCTGACTCGTCGTCCTATGCGATTCGGTTTATTGTCGATGGCATCGCGGTCGACAAAACCGACCTGACATTTGGCGCCGGGAGTGCCGTAGCGACCGAAAACTGGTTCGCCGACATGTTCCATGGTTATGCCGAAGCTGGCAGCCATTCTGTTCAGGTCATTCTGGATCCGTTCAATCAGGTCGCCGAAACCAACGAAGCTGATAACTCGCTGACATTCTCATACGCTCCCGTTCGAGCCACGAATCTGCCTCAGAGGCTGAGTCCCGTCGTTCAGGGAACTGCCGGTGTCGACTGGCGAGTGATGAACTTCGCTGATCTGGATCCCCGACCCGGCTTCCTGCGAGATCATCGCGGCGGCAAGTTTACTTACGATACTCCGACGTTTGGACACGACGCACTCGACATCGGACTGGCCGATTTTTCTGCGGCTGATGAAGGGATGCCGGTTCTTGCCGCGGCCGATGGGATCGTAGAAGCCGTCAACGACGGAGCCTTTGACCGCAATAAGAGCTTTGCCTATCCAGAGCCACCCGCCAACTATGTCATCATCAATCTTGGTGACGGCTGGCGAGCCAAATACTGGCATCTGCGAAGAGATTCCGTTTCAGTGAAGGTCGGCGATTCCATTGCCGCCGGTGATTTTCTGGGCTGGACTGGCAGTTCAGGCTTTTCCACCGGACCCCATGTCCACTTTGAGCTGACTTACAAGAACCATCCGGTTGAAACGATGCTGGATCCTGCGACATTCTGGGTAACGCCGCCTCAATATCCGGCGGATTATCGCCACGTGATCAAATCGGGATTCTCCAGCGGTGTCCCGACCGCTTCCGAGTGGGCTGAACAACCTCAGGACATTCGCTCATTCAAGCCTGGCAACCGCCTTTCGTTCTGGGTGATTGCCGGAGCGATGATGCCGGGTGATACTCGTACCGTCCGCCTCCAGCGGGCCGATGGCAGTCTGTTTCTGGATCAAACGAGTAACCCGGGGAGTACTTTCTTTCAGGTTTCTCAATGGGCTTATACAGTCACTCTTCCCATGACCGACGTTCTGGGAACATGGACTGCGACATGGCTTCAGAATGGTATCGAGCTGACTCGACAGACCTTCACGGTTTCGAACATCGGGGTTCCGGAACTCCGAGTTGAACTCAGCAGCGAACTCATCCCGTGCGGTCGATTTACGCCGATCGACTTCGGCAGTTCTGTGCCTGGCTCCGCCGGGCAGCTTCGAACTTTTGATATTCGCAACTTTGGCTCTGCGTTGCTTTCACTGAATTCAGTCACGGTACCGACCGGTTATGAAATCGTGAGTTATCCTGCGACTGTTCTGCAGCCCGGTCAGTCCACGACGTTGACGGTTCGCCTCTCAACCACGGCTCAAGGATACTTTGCTGGTGAATTGCGTTTAGCGACCAATGATCCTGATGAGTCGCTGTACCGTATCTGGCTGGAGGGAATAGTCGCACCAGCCGGCGTTGGCACATTGATTCCCGGGCTGTCGGTACGAAAAGCGGCCGAAGGATCGAAGTTCTTTGCGAATGTGCGTCGGACTGGAAATCTGACCTCGGCACTGACGGTTTCGCTGTTGGCTGATAAGACGGAACTTATTGTACCGTCAACAGTTACGATCCCGACCGGAGCAACGTTCGTTAACTTTGAAGTCCAGGCCGTTCAGGATCTGACGACAGACGGTGAACAGCGAGTATCGTTGACGGCTTCTGCTGCCGGGCTGCGATCCGGAGAAAATGAAGTTCACATTCTGGATGCTGTTCCGGACATTCGAGTCCCCGCTTCACCCAATATGATTGGTCCAACGAAAAGCGTTCTGAATAATCCTGTAACGGTCTCCTGGACGCCCGTTTCGAATGCCTCCAGCTACGATGTCCGTGTCGATTTTCTGTCCGGAAAAAAGCCCAATTTGGTCCGATCAACGGTGACACTGACTTCTCTTTCACTCGGCGGATTTCGTGAACTGGGGCGTTATCGCGTCTTGGTGCGAGCGAACCTTAGCAGCGGTGGTTCGACCGCATTCAGCTCAGGTCATCTCATTCGAGTCGACAGTCCGATCGTGTTGAACCCGTTGGCTGAGGTTCAGCTGACTCCTCGTCCGGTGCTTTTCTGGAGCGAGGTACCGACGGCCGTTAGATACGAAGTCCAGATCGAGGACATCCTCCGGCTGAAATACTTCGTGGCCTCTTCCTACAGCAACAACTCAACCAGCCTGACATTTCCTAACCCTCTGCCGATGGGTATGTACGAAGTCAGAGTTCGCGCGATTGACGCCCTGAATGAGAAGACATCATGGTCACCAGCGGTTTCATTCACTGTGGTCCCTGTCCCGTCACCAAGCCTGACTCCGCTGTCGACTTTCTACAGGACTCCTGCCCTCAGATGGTCGCCAGTATCCGGTGCTCGAAGTTATGATGTTGTGCTTCGCGATCAGAAAACCGGTAAAACAATTTATCAGGCTTCTGAAGTGAGGTGGACTGTCTGGACAACTCCGGCAAGTCTGCCCGTTGGAAATTACACTTGGCAGGTCCGTGCTTCTGCTGAGTATGACGTTCACAGTGCCTGGAGCACTGCTCGCAACCTAACTATCGGTGGCCAGCCGCAAATGCTGACTCCCCTGAACACTGCTGGGGGACGTGTCACTTTTCGTTGGGATCCCGTGCAGTTCGCTGATCGTTATGAACTGCGAGTTGTCAGGGAATCGGCTTTGCAGACGGATGTCCTGCGCGTGAGCACAATCCAGGGAACTGCTAAAGAGTTCACTCGAACACTTCCTGTCGGAGCTTATCGTGTTTGGCTACGTGCTTTCAGCCGCTCTGGAGAAGCAAGTGCCTGGAGTTTCGCTGTTCGCTTTGGCGTAAGCTAACCCGGAGTTCTGTCGCTGGATGCCTCAAACAACACGCTTTCCAGTAGTGTACGATGCTTCGGATCCGGGAAGACGGCTGCGATTTCCAAAGCCAGAAACGAACTTTCGGCCGGGATTTTCACCAAATCTTTGACTGTCATGATGACACGATGAATGCCCCGGGATGCGGCTCGCTCGGCGATTTCTGTGAAGTCCTCGCTCGTGTAATGATGGTGGTCAGGGAACCACTGAGTGGCCTCAACACGCAGGCCGGCTTTTCGACAGGTGTCGGCAAATGCTTCGGGATTTCCTATGCCGCTGACCAACATCACGGGTTGATCGCTGAGTTCTTCCACGGTAGATCGACGACCGTGGCCATCGATCAGGCCAGAGGGACGAAACTCGACTCGGCCAATTCGATCGGTCAGTATGGGCACGATCTTTCGAACTCGCCCTTCGATCACTGCAAGCTCTGATTCAGCGACCATGTCCGATCGAGTTATCAAAACCAAGTCCGCTCGTTTCAGAGCTGTCAGGGGTTCTCGCAACAATCCTCGCGGCAGCAAATGGTCATATCCAAACGGATTTGTGGCATCGATCAGCACGATGTCCAGCTCCCGATGAAGCTGCCGATGTTGATAGCCATCATCCATCACGATGGTGTCGATGTCCGAGGTGCTAATCAGTTTGCGAGCCGCCTCGTATCGCGATGAGTTCTGTTCATGAGGAACTCCGGGACAGAGCCGTTCCAGTACTCGCTTTTCGTCATTGGCCTGCCCGTCCACTGAGCGATAACCACGGCTGATGATTCCGGGGATGCCACCCTGTTGTTGCAGGATCTGCACGACCAGAGCCACGACCGGCGTCTTTCCGGTTCCTCCTGTGGTGAGATTTCCCACACTGATCACCGGGGCGTTGACTCGACGAGGCTTACGAATTCCCGAATCGAATCCTGCGTTTCGCAGTCCGATGGCCGCGCGATAAACGGGCTCCAGAATCGTGAGTCCAAGCCGACCAATTCCTGCAAGAATGCCGTGCGTCTTTCCGCTGATCAGATTGAGGAAGACTTGTTCGTTCAAGCGGCGGAACTCGATATTTTGAGCGTTTCTGTTGGGCTATTTGTCGGGGAATGTTAGTGCTGGCGGTTTACTTGAGCCAGTATCCTGTCCGCTACATGACTCCTGCACTTTTCACGGCGCTGGTAGATTCTCTGTCATCTTTGGCCCATTCTGTCGGTTTCCGCCGGTTTTTCCCTGCTTTCACCCTGCCCTGGGCACCGATGCGATCTTGATCTTGCTGCTTTTTCCGGGTGAAAGTCGTTATCATCTGGACTACGATAACCGGGCTGCTGATTTTATGCTCCCGTTATTCCGCTCGGATCTTCATGCCGTCTCCTCCCTCAGCTTCCGAAAAACCATCCCCCGCATTTTCCCTGCGCGATCTTGAGTTACGGTTTAACGGTGCGGAACGAGCGGTCTTCCAGAATCTCTGTTTGGATGTCGTTCAGGGAGAATTCCTGTCCATCGTCGGTCCTTCCGGTTGCGGCAAATCCACTCTGCTGAAGATGCTGGCGGGTTTGCTGATGCCAACCGGCGGAGAACTGAATCGGCACTCGACCTCCGCGGAGTCCTCACGCCGAATCGGTTTTGTTTTTCAACACCCGACACTTCTCCCCTGGAGAACCGCGGCTGAGAATCTGAAGTTGCCGCTTGAACTCGGCCCAGACGCTGGCTCAAGACAATTGTCGCAAACAGAGTGCGAAGATTTGCTGCTGCAAGTGGGACTGACTGCGGCCGATGCTGACAAACGACCGTCTGAGCTGTCTGGTGGCATGCAAATGCGATTATCTCTGGCCCGTGCTCTCGCGACTGGCCCGGATATTCTGCTTCTTGATGAACCTTTTGCCGCCGTTGATGACCTGCTGCGATTGCGACTTCAGGAAGATGTTCGAGGGCTGTACGAGAAAAAGAATCTGACCACGATCCTGGTGACTCATAATCTGCATGAGGCGGTTTTTATGAGCGATCGAGTCATCGTTCTTGGTGGTTCACCGTCACGCGTTGTCGACACCATCCCGATCTCCGGGCCAAGGTCACGTACGGCTGAATTTCGTCAGTCTTCAGCGTTTTTCGACGATCTGCGATTGGTCACCGCTGCTCTGTTCAGAACTCCACTCAGCGGAAAGGAGGTCGAACATGCGTGAAATTCTTGTTTTCGTTTTGCTTGTCATCGTCTGGCAATTGACCGTCTGGCTGGGAAATATTCACCCGGTCCTTTTCCCGGGGCCCGCCGCTGTGGCGACGGCTGCGTGGAAACTTCGGATCGATTTGCTTGAAGCGACTTTCCGAACAGCACTGGCTGCTTTTACGGGTTTGTCGATCAGTGTGATCGTGGGCACTCTGTCCGCATTTGTGTTTTCTCAGTCAACGATGATTCGACGTGCTCTGTATCCATATGCGGTGCTGCTACAAACGATCCCGATCATTGCGATTGCTCCTATCGTTATTGTCTCGTTCGGGCGAGGATTCTTCAGCATTGCCTTGGTATCGTCCGTGATCAGCCTCTTCCCGATCATCACGAATACCACGACCGGATTGCTCCAGATCGATCCGAACCTGTTGGATCTTTTCCGTCTGAACGGTGCTACGCGTTTGCAGACGTTGCTGAAGCTGCGAGTACCCTGTTCATTGCCGTTTCTTTTCTCTGGCATCCGCATCGCCAGCGGTTCCGCCATTGTTGGTGCGATTGTCGGGGAGTTCTTTGTTGGCTCCGGACAGCCGGGCCTTGGATCGATGATTCAGCGAAAATCTGCGTCGTTGGACATGGCTGAACTTTATGCCACCGTATTGACCTCCACCGCGCTGGGTACCCTGGCTTTTGCGGCTGTTAGTCTTCTCGGTGAAACACTTCTGCGACGACGCTTTGGCATGAGTCTCGGCGGACGGTAGCGTCGCTTGTTTTGTCTGGATCAGAGATCTGGTGGATTCATCTTTACCCACTCAAAAACTACTTCTTGCGGAAAACATACAGCACCGGTGATTCGTCGTTATCGACTGCTCCCGGAATCACCTCCGTGGAAAATGACGGTCCCTGATGACGCTGACTCCATTCTTCCACTGCCCTTGCCTCCTCCTGCCCTCCCAAATGTCCGCGATAGGCGACTACTGTCATCACCCCGCCTGATTTAAGCAGACTTACTCCTGCGGCGATCGCCTCCGTTGTTGTCGAAGCTGATGTGGTTCGCTGTTTATCTCCACCTGGAAGATAGCCAAGGTTAAACATGATCGCCCCAAAGACTTCCGAGGATTGCTGGAGCGACGTCAGCACCTTTCCGTGATCTCCCTGATGCAAGATCACGTTTGAGCAGGAAGCTATCTCCAATCGTGTTCGCGTTGACTGAATCGCTTCGGCCTGAATGTCGATCGCAAGAACTCGCCCCGTTGGCCCTGTGGAAGTCGACAGGAACACCGTGTCATGTCCATTCCCGGCCGTTGCATCAACTACTGTGTCGCCTAAACGCACCGCTCGTCGAACGATACTATGGGCCAGTTTTGTCAGAGATACGGCCTTTGCACCCGTCGCCCGATTTTCCTGCCCCTTCGTTTCCGATTTCAATGCCATAAGTCTTAAAAGTTGCTGAACCGTTGTCGGCGCCATCAAAGACGCTTTTGAACCCATACCATTCATAATCGCGACGTGCGGATATCTTGCATGACGAGCCGCTATCGGTCGTCGCGTTCTCATGCCGGCTCTGATCGCCGAATACTGCCCGATGACTCGATAGCTCTCGCTTGTCATCTCTTTCAGCCCTCGCAAAAGCGCGTCTCGGCCACTCTGTGTCTCATTCTGGTCGAGGTTTTCGCGGTCGTAGGTGGCTCCCAGAAGATATTCGTTTGCTGAGCTGTCCTCTCTCTGATCCGTCGCCGGAGCCAGCCATAAGCCCCGATGAACCACTTCACTCGTCGTCCGACCCGGGATGTCCAGCCTCAGGATCTCCCCACGGGCCGGTGCATCCGGGATCCCTGGAAACCATGGATTCTCTTCAGGTTGATATCCCTGACAAAAGAATAACTCTTCGCCCGTTAGTCCTTTTTTCCTGATCTGTACGCCATGCTCTGTGACCTCGATGTCATTGGCTAGATCCAGATCCACCTCATGAAAACCACCTTTTGCTGTTAAGAAAGCTCGAGTCACCTCAAGGAACTCGGTCACTCGCAGTCGAGCAGCTCGCAGCATTCGAAATCCCTTCACCGCGCCGTTTTCATCGCTGATCAGTTCGATCTCACTGCGATGATTTTCATAGCGTTCGTTGAGAAAGAAGTCTCTCTCGATGTCATCCTGAAAGTACCGAACTGCCGGCTCTTCTTTGAACAGTGACGCTCCTGTTTCTCTCTCTACTCGGCTATAGAACTCTTTTGCCACCGTAAGGCTTTCGTCAAAGTCGCCCGCTTTCGACAATCTTCGACCTGTAAAAGGTGTGATCAAACCCGCTGCGATGCGAGATGCGGTGATTTTCCTGCCCCGATCAAGAACATGAACCGTCTTGTCTTCCCAACGAAGCGACCAGGCCAGTACCGAACCAGCGATGCCCTGCCCTATGATCAGGCTTGTTGTCATCTGCAAGGCTCCTCTGTTTCCGCTTTGAGTTCATTGATCACCCCTAATGATCTCACTGAGACTGAGTTTTCTTTCTGTTTCATTGTTTTTCCCTCGTGGTTCAGTCTATTCTGACACCGTGTTCCCGTGCTTTTCACACTCGCTTTTCGGCCTTCTGCCAAAGGTTCCCGCCTATGTCGTCTCATTCCTCCCGGAATCGTCGCTCGTTTTTGAAGACCACTGCCGCTGGCTCCGCCGCCGCTCTTTCGTCTTCATTGTTTGTGTCTGAAGCGTCAGCCAAAGCTTCTCTCAGCCCTCTTGAGAAACTCAATATCGCGTGCATCGGAACCGCCAATCGTGCGGCTGAGGATGTTAACGGGGTCATGAGTGAAAACATCGTCGCCATTGTCGACGTTGACTCAAACTACCTCAACAAAGCGAAAGCGATGTTAACTGAGAAAAACAAGCTCGAACCTCGCACCTACGCTGACTATCGCGAGATGATCGAAAAAGAAGGTGAGAAGATTGACGCTGTCGTCATTGGCACCGCCGATCATCATCACGCTCCTGCGTCTATCCGAGCCATTCGCGCTGGCAAACATGTTTACTGCGAAAAGCCTCTCACGCACACTGTCTTTGAAGCTCGCCTGATCGCTACTGAAGCCAAAAAGCGTGGCTTGGCGACTCAGCTTGGCACTCAGATTCACGCGGAAAACAACTATCGCCGAGTTGTCGAGATCATTCGGGCCGGTGTCATTGGCGATGTGACGGAAGTTCACGTATGGGTCGGAAAGGGCTGGGGCGGCGGTGAACGTCCTGCGAAGGCCGATCCGGTTCCTGCCAGCCTGAACTGGAATCTGTGGCTTGGTCCAGCTCCTGAGCGTCCCTACGCCGACGGACAGTACCATCCGGCCAACTGGCGTCGCTGGTGGGATTTCGGTCAGGGCACACTGGGCGATATGGCCTGCCATTACATGGACCTGCCATTCTGGGCTCTTGATCTGAAGCACCCAGTCCGTTGCGAAGCGGAAGGCCCGAAAGTTCACCCGGAAACCTGTCCACTCGGACTGATCGTGAAGTACGACTTCCCGGCCCGTGGTTCTATGCCAGCTCTCAAACTGACCTGGTACGACGGCGATCTTATTCCGAAGAAGGTTGCCGGCCAGCCAGTTCCGGCAAACGGCGTCATGTTTGTCGGTAAGAACGGTTCACTGTTCTCCGACTACAGCCGCTATCGCTTGTTCCCGGCTGACAAGTTTACCGACTTCAAGCCACCAGCTGAGTCGATCCCAAATTCGATTGGCCATCACGCGGAATGGATCAAAGCCTGCAAGGACGGTTCACCAACCACCTGCAACTTTGATTACTCTGGTGCTCTGACCGAAACTGTGTTGCTCGGCAACGTGGCCTATCGCACTGGCAAGGCGATCGAGTGGGACGCTGAGAACCTTGTGGCAACGAATGTTCCGGAGGCTGCCAAGCTGATCACGAAGGAATATCGAGCAGGTTGGGAAGTTGTCTGATCTGTTCAGAGCGAAGATCATTTGATCCAAAGGAATCCCGGTTGAGTCACATCAACCGGGATTTTTTGTGGCTTTGCGTTTGTGTTTGTAAAAGGATTTAAAAGATAAAAGTATCAGTAATAACAGCGATAAAAAATGTTGATAACTCATCAGTAGAAGATCGTAAACCCTTTATTTGAATAGAGTTACGCGATATCGACAGAAGTGAACAAGTGGTGGCAAAGAACCGGAACTGGCGTGGGAATCTGGCGGACAATCACTTCACGCATCAACAGCTGCTTTGATTCAGGCAAAAGCATCGTTGGCAGACCAACCAACACGGGAACAGCTCAGAAGAAAGTTATCAACAAACTATCAACAACCGGAGAGGGTCAAGAAGCCGGTCACGGCAATACAACAAGGGGAGAATTATTCCGCCTCAACATACTCGGTCTGAATGGCGGTACTTGGCAGGTTCTTTTTGAGTTCAGCGACGGCCGTTTCACTGGCACCGAGGGCAGTTCGAGTGACCTTGAGATCCTTCAAAGTCTTCAGATGAAACAGAGACGCAGTTCCAGCTTCAGTGACTTGCGTTGATCCGATGTGAAGGAATGTCAGAGACTTCATGTCCTTCAGCAACACCAGGCCACCGTCAGCCAGCTTGCTGTTGTCCAGATTGAGCCACTCCAGTTTGGTCAGAGGAGCCAACTGAATGGCCCCGGCATCGGTGATCTGAACTCGCCACAAATTGAGCTTCTTGAGATTTTTCAATTTGGCCAGGTGTGTCATCCCCTCATCAGAGATCAGCGAGTCTTCACTCAGATCGATCTCTTCCAGTGTTTTGCAGCCAGATAACGCTTCAAGACCGGCGTCACTCACCTGAGTACGAGCCAGACGCAGCTTTCGAATCTTCGGATGCTTTGCTATCAATTTGCAGGTGTCGTCATCAACAACAGTCCCGGCCAGATAAAGTTCCTCAAGCTCTGAAAGACCCGCCAGAGCCTCCAAGCCGGGAGTGCCAATCCACAGGTCGTCCAGTGCTAAAACCTTTAAAGACTTACAGGCGGCCAGAAGTTTCAGACCTTCGTCACTGATGGTGGTCTTACCGCTCTTTCCGGAGAATCGAAGAGCACGAAGGCCGGTGAAATGAGCCAGCAACTCAGCCGACTTGTCGGATAATTCGCAACCACGTACATCCAGACTGACCAGTTTCGGAACCGCTTTCTCCAGCGCCGTGAGGGTCTCATCGCTGAGGTCAGACTCCGAAAGATTCAATGTTCGCAAAGAAAGCAATTTGGCGAGTAGACCGACGATTTCCGGCGTGACTTCCAGCTTCGCAAGACTCACATCGACAGCCGCTCCGGAATCATCCGTCTTGACAACGGCTTTCGCGTCGCCAAGAGCTTTGATCGCAGATGTTTCGGCTTCACTGATCGGAGGAAGTGCAGGTTTCTGAGCAGGCTTTTCTCCACAGCCAGCAAGGAGAACCAGAAATACAGACGGGAGAAAATACCGAGTAGACAGCACAGGAAGGCTCCCAAAGAAACAAAAGACCGGGCAACAAGTTCGGCGATCATAACGACCAAACGACCGATCCGCAGCCGAACAAAGGGCTACCTCAGCAATCGCAGTGCCGGAGAGAAAGTTGTCAGAACAGAGTCGCTAGTCGAAGGACGAAGACCCCTCAGAAACATACGATTTCTGATAACCGACAGGAGTGGCTCAACTCTCAGAAAGGATAACGAGTCTGATGCGAAAACTATTGTTCATGGGACTTCTATCCACCTTGCTCATTTCACCAGCAAAGGCCGACGAATGGCCAGCATTGCCTGACAAAGACGGAGCAGTCGAAATCCCAGCTCAGGAATGGTCACTTCGTCCGGGTCCTCGAAAGATTCGCATCCTGATTCACTTTCCGGACGGAACGAAGGAAAGTGTTCAACAGGACACCGGACTGATGCTGACGCTGCACAACTGGGGGGGAACTGATTGTGTCGGCACCGCGTCTCCAGCGGTAGTGGCCCGAAAGCTGAATGTGGTTGCGATCTGCGTCAACTACTTGCAGAGCGGACAGGTAGATTCGATTCAGGGGCCGGAGCCCTATGATTTCGGATACCTGCAGGGACTTGATGCTTTGCGTGCCCTCTGGTTGGTCCGCAGCGGTTTGCAGGAGCAGAACATCGGCTACAACGATCGTCGCATCTATTCCACAGGAGGGTCCGGCGGCGGCAATGTGACGCTCATGGCCAATAAACTCGCACCGCGAACCTTCGCGAGTGTTATTGACATGTGCGGCATGAAAAAGCTGTCCGATGATATCGCCTTTAATCTGCCGGGCGGAAGTGATCTGAATGCTCGCTGGAGTCAGGATAGCACAAACCCGTTTTACCTTTCGCTCGACGCACAGGAGCTCAGATTCGTTGGGAATCCGGATCATCTCCGTGAGATGAAACGGCTTGATACCGAGTCGCAGATCGTCGTCATCCACGGCGTGGATGATAAGACATGTCCTTTTTCGGATGCTCAGGAGATGGTGGCGTTGATGCAGGCAGGAGGCCTGAAGGTCAAACCCATCTTCGTTGATCAGCCGATAATTGATGGCGAGACCTACAAATCAACGGGACATTCATTGGGCGATCGAACACGAATTGTTCTGGAACAAGCGGGTGTTGTGAACGATCTGTCGACACTCAGCGATGTGTCACTTCCCCTTCGAAGTCAGGAACAAACCGACTTCGATCACAAAGACGTGATTCGCTATCGAACATCCTCCGGAGCATTCCTGATAGACTACCGTCAGGGTTTTCCGGTCGGCCATTTTGAAGCAGAGACTTCTCTTCCGGAATATCCGGATCATCAGGATCTGACATACCGAATTGATTCAACTGGTCAACGGGCTGAAGTTAAACACGCTGCCGACTGGGAGCATCGCCGCGATCACATACGCAGACATCTGGAACGGATCACCGGAAAGTATCCTTCGCCGCTCAAACGAGTTCCGCTGAATCCGATGATCTCTGAAGAAGTCACACTCAATCCTCCAGAGGTGAGTCGCCCACTACTGAGGCGAAAGCTGACGTATCAGCCGGACGCTGAGAGTCGCGTACCAGCCTATGTCTTCATTCCGCTCCCCGTAGGCTCAGAGGGCGAAAAAGACCGCGAAAAGAATCCAGCGACCACAAGAATCCCTTATCCCGCTGTGTTGTGTCTGCAACAAACAACATCGGCAGGAAAAGATGAGCCAGCCGGTCTGCAGGGCGACCCGGACATGAAATATGCGATTGAGCTGGCTGAGGCGGGATTCGTCACGATCGCGCCCGACTATCCTTCATTCGGCGAATACACGCATGATTTTGATGCCGATCAGTACCAAAGCGGCACGATGAAAGCGATCTGGGATAATTCCCGAGCCATCGATCTGCTCGAAACGATGTCCGAAGTGGACCGCACCAGAATCGGCTGCATCGGTCATTCTTTGGGCGGCCACAATGCCATTTTCACGGCGATGTTTGAGCCGAGAATTCAGGCGATCGTGTCCAGTTGCGGATTCACGAGTCTCTCAGAGGACGACCTTCCCAGTTGGACGGGTCCTCGCTACATGCCTTTGATCGCGACCTCGTTTGAAAATGACATCCGGAAAATGCCGGTCGACTTTCATGAGTTGATCGCGGCTCTCGCCCCGCGGCCGTTTCTCGCCTGCTACGCAGAAAAGGATGATGATTTTTCAGCGTCCGGTGTTCGCCATGTGGTGCAACAGGCCGAGCCGGTCTACAAGCTCTACAATAGCGAGACGCTCTTGCAATCCTTCGGAATTGAAGCGGGCCACTCATTTCCCAAAGTGTCGCGAGAGCGAGCTTATCAATTTCTCGCCGAACACTTACAGCACCAACCGAGACCGAGCAAATGACCGAACCAGAATCACAGCCCCTCACTGCCGCGACATTGTGTACTACCCGCTGTGTGCCTTGCGAGGGCGGCGTGCCTCGAATGACGCCGAAGGAAGCAGAAGAGCAACTCAAAGAACTACCCGGATGGGAATTGCTCACCGGTCCGGATCGAATCAAAAAGAACTGGACGGTCAAAAACTTCCTCGCCGGCCTTGAGTTCTTTCAAAGCGTCGCCGCCGTTGCCGAGGCTGAGGCCCATCATCCCGATCTGCATTTGGTCGGCTATCGGAATCTCTCGATCGAAATCTGGACTCATGCAATTCAGGGGTTGTCATTGAATGACTTCATCCTTGCTGCCAGGATTGATCAACTTCCCATCCGACTCAAATAAGGAATTCCCGTGGCCCGCTTCCCCCGAATGTGCAACATTATCCAGCGATTCGAGACACCTCGTGTGGCGGATATCCCCGGCGAGATTCGTGCTCAGATGGAATCGCTTCGCCTGACGGAAAAGATTCGACCCGGGCAGAGTGTCGCAATTCCGGCTGGCAGTCGCGGTATTACCAATATTGCTCTGATTCTGCGGGAGATTGCAGCCTATTTCACATCGATCGGAGCAGCCCCGTTTCTTGTCCCCGCGATGGGCAGCCATGGCGGAGGAACGGCCGAAGGCCAGGTCAAGATGCTGGCCAGCCTGGGCATCACGGAAGAATTCGTCAAAGTCCCGATTCGAGCGACCATGGAAACTCGAATTGTCGCGCAGACATCCAACGGCATGCCCGTGCATTTCGACCGATTCGCTTCCGAAGCTGACCACGTGTTCGTTGTCGGGCGAGTCAAACCGCACACAAAATTCGTCGGTCCGGTCGAATCCGGTCTGCACAAAATGATGCTGATCGGCCTCGGAAAACACGAGGGTGCAAAGATTTACCATAAGGGTATTTTGACGATCAGCTTTCCGGAAATCATCGCCTCAGTTGCCGAACGAGTGTTGGATGTTTGTCGGGTCAGCGGCGGGATGGCGATTCTCGAAAATGCCGAAGACGAAACCGCCCTCCTGGAAGCCGTGCGTCCCGAAGAATTCGGAACGCGAGAGCCCGAATTGCTGAAGCTGGCTAATCAATGGCTGCCACGGCTGCCGTTTGACGAGATCGATCTTCTGATCGTCGACCGCATGGGCAAAAACATCAGTGGCGTCGGGATGGATGCAAATACCATTGGACGGAAGTTCATCGATCACGCGGCGACTGACAAGGACCTCGTGCGATGCCGACGCATCATGGTGCGTTCATTGACGAAGGAAACCTATGGCAACGCGACAGGAATTGGTCTGGCCGAGTATACGACACAGCGGTGCGTGGATCAGATTGATCATGAGATAACTCGAATCAACTGCGTCACAGGCAATCATCCGGAAGCGGCGATGATCCCTGTGACGTTGCCGAATGATGCGTTAGCGGTCGAGACCGCTCTGCAGACGATCGGAATGGTCGAACCGGAGAACGCTCGAGTCGTCCAGATCTCGGACACATTGCATCTGACCAAAGTCCGAGTGTCAGAAGCCTACTTCGATCAGGTCCGTGCCAGCAGTCATCTCAGCTTTGACGGGGAACCGTTTGACTTCCCGGTTGGTGAAGACGGTTGGATGATCGACGTGGACAAGGAGCATCATTGAGCCCCGGTTCTTGAACTTCGCCATTTAGACATTTTCGTTTAACGGCGAGCCGCAGGCGTAGGCGAATTCAGGCGCCTACGCCTGCGGCTCGCCGTTAAACGATCAAATCAACAGCCCGGCTAACGCCCGGCGGTAAACAAAAAAACGGCTGAGCTGCCGGAAGGCGACTCAGCCGTTTCGTGTTTTCTGTGCTGGAAAGTACCAGTCAGACTACTTTCCCTTAGCAGCTGGCTTCTTAGCAACTGGAGCCTTTGCAGGCTTAGCAGCGCCGGTCTTAGCCTTGGTTGACTTGGCGGCACCAGTCTTTGCCTTTGTTGACTTTGGTGCAGCTGGCTTTGCAGCGGCTGTCTTTGCCTTGGTTGACTTTGCTGCAGTTGTCTTTGCTGCGGTGCTCTTTGCGGCCATTACCATTTCCTCCGTGAGGATTCTTTGACACCGATGAAATTTGCAGGATGTCCGCCGGTGTCAGGCACGAACAACCGCGAGTACTTTTAGGTTGCGGTGGGGCCAAAAAAGACCCACCTGTGACAACCTTCAGGGGTTATAGATGAGTTAAGTCGATTGCGTCAAGCAGAAATCCCTGGACGCCAAGGCGTTCCTGACTTCAACCTGTCGCTAAGTTGGCGAACGTTGTCATCTCGTGAACGACAACAGCAGAGTTGCTCAGACAGCTTTTGTGTGTGAGTCATCACATCGATAATCACTCTTCCGCCCCCTCACGTCATCGCCGCACACATTGTGCAGAGGCCCTTCCTTTTGGTGAGATTATCGGGGCTCAGGATATCGCGTCTTGACGCAGGCAGACCGGCAGATAAACTGCACTTAACGATTTGTAGCCTATGCTACATCCGGTAGCGAAGAAAAAGGAAGCTGGAGTTATGCAGAAGTGGCTGCTCAACGCTGACGCAGTAGCGTTTCGCATGGCAAATCGACATTCGTCATTTTTTTTCCGGATTTTCCTGCCTTTGCTGGTGCTGTTCACCGGTTGTCAGAACGGCGACCCTTCAACTGCACCAACCGAAAACAGTCCATCGAGCAACGGTGGACGACTGAAAGTTGTGGCCACCGTCGGCATGGTTGCTGACATCGTTGGAGAGATTGGCGGCGAAAGGATCGAGCTGGCTCAGCTCATGGGTCCGGGGGTCGATCCACATCTGTACAAGGCCACTCGAGATGACGTACAGCAGATCATGACCGCCGATCTCGTCTTCACCAATGGCCTGATGCTGGAAGGTCGACTTGAAGACACCTTCAATCGCATCGCGCAGAAAAAGCCGGTTTTCGCGATGACCAGAGATTTACCGCAGGATCTTCTCCTGAAACCCGATGGTGCCGGCGATCACCCGGATCCGCATGTCTGGATGGATGTTGCCGCATGGGCCAATTGTCTCGATGTGATCACCGAAGGACTCAGCAAGTCACTGCCTGACCATGCCACGGAGTTTCAATCTCGCGCTGTTGCATATCGTAAGAGTCTTCAGGCTCTGCATGAGTACGGCCTATCTGCGATCGGATCCATTCCGGAATCCAGTCGAGTACTCGTGACGTCGCACGATGCTTTCAACTACTTCGGCCGAGCTTATAATCTTGAAGTACTTGGCGTTCAAGGACTGTCGACAGAATCCGAAGCCGGGTTGCAGCGAATCAATGAACTGGTTGATCTGCTGGTTGAGCGCAAGGTACCTGCTGTCTTCGTAGAAAGCAGCGTGCCTCAAAAGAACATTCTGGCCCTGATCGATGGCGCGAAGTCTCGCGGACACGAGGTGAAGATTGGCGGCGAGCTGTTCTCTGATGCGATGGGAGCCGCAGGCACCTATGAGGGTACTTACCTCGGAATGCTCGACCACAATATTACGATGGTCGCCAGAGCTCTCGGCGGAACCGCCCCGGAACGCGGCCTTTCCGGCAGACTGGCGTTGCCAAAGGGTCAGCCATGAGCGGATCGATCACCCAGCCGCCTGATAATTCGTTGCCACTTTCCGTCAGAGATCTCACAGTCGCCTGGTACCGCAAGCCGGTGATCTGGGACGTTGGTCTCGATGTCTCACCTGGGCAACTGGTCGGCGTGATCGGCCCCAACGGAGCCGGGAAAAGCACATTTCTGAAGGCCATTATGGATCTCGTCCCGCGGGCTTCGGGGCGAATCGAGATTTTTGGCCAGTCTTATAAACGCAGCCGTCATCGAGTTGGCTACGTTCCTCAGCGCGAAAGTGTGGACTGGGATTTTCCCGTCAGCGTGCTGGATGTCGTGACCATGGGGCTTTACGGGAAAATCGGCTGGTGCATGCCGGTCCGTCGACATCATCGTGAGGCTGCTCTAAGAGCACTCGAACGCGTCGGAATCGGCGAGTTTGCCAATCGACAGATCAGCCAGTTATCCGGTGGCCAGCAGCAACGCACATTCCTCGCCCGCGCGCTAGTGCAGGATGCGGACCTGTATCTGATGGATGAACCATTCGCGGCCGTTGATGCCGCGACCGAAAAAGCCATCGTCCAGATTCTGCGCGAGATGAAGCAGGCTGGTAAAACCGCAATTGTGATTCATCATGATCTGCACACAGTCCCGGAATATTTCGATTCGGTGGTGCTGTTGAACATGCGAGTTGTCGCGAGTGGTCCGACGGACGTCGTGTTTACTCGGGATAACCTTGAGAAAACCTATGGCGGCCGTCTGACGCTTCTGGACGAAGCTACCGAAGCGATGCGGCGTCGGGAGCGGACGCTGTGAGAACTCTCGCTGCTCTCCATAGCATTCTCGCATTCGCATCATCATCGTTGACGGATCTTTCCATTCGCTGGCCCACGTGGCCGGAATGGAAACGCGTGTTGTTCCTGCAGGACTATAACACGCGAGTCGTCATGCTCGGCACGATGTTGCTGGGCCTCGCTGCTGGCATGGTCGGCAGCTTCACCTTGCTCCGCCGCCGCGCACTAATGGGCGATGCACTCAGTCACGCGACGTTGCCTGGCGTCGGCCTGGCGTTTCTGATAGCTCCCAGCCTGGGCTTGGCAGAAAAGTCTTTGCCGGTTCTTTTGACTGGCGCGGCCCTGAGCGGTATTGCCGGAGTCGTTGCGATTCTCTACGTTCGCAATCTGACGCGACTGAAAGAGGATGCGGCGCTGGGAATTGTTCTGAGCGTCTTTTTCGGTGCCGGGATAGCCATCCTGTCGATCGCTCAACAGTCCGTGGGACATTCGGCCGGGCTGGAGTCTTTTATCTATGGTAAGCCCGCGTCGATGATTGAATCGGACCGGCTTCTGATCGGATGCTCCGGAGTTCTGACGCTGCTCATCATGGGCGTCTTGTTTAAAGAGCTCACTCTGCTGTGTTTCGATGAAGGTTTCGCGGCGTCTCGCGGATACCCCGTGCTGCTGCTGGACCTGGTGCTTATGGGGCTGGTCGTGATTGTCACCATCATCGGACTGCAGGCCGTCGGTCTGGTGCTGATGATCGCCCTGCTCGTCATCCCGGCCGCGGCCTCTCGCTTCTGGACGCAGAATCTGAAGCAGATGATTCTGATTTCTGCAGCCATCGGCGGAGCGGGCGGTTTTGTCGGAGCCGCGATGAGTGCGTTATTCAGAAATCTTCCCGCCGGTGCGATGATTGTCCTGGTCTGTAGCGCGTTGTTCTTTATCAGCATGATGTTTGGGACGGAGCGCGGTCTTGTTGTGAGATCGCTGCGGCGTCGAGATCTGAATCGTAGTGTTGATCACCAGCATCTTCTGCGTGGGCTGTTCGAGCTGCAGGAAATACGCGGACCCAAAGCTGGAATCCCCTTTTCTGAATTGCAGACCCTGCGAAGCTGGTCGTCATACCGTCTTCTAAAAGAGATCGAACGATGTCGGCGACGAGGTCTGGTCTTTCGAGACAGTGATCAGAATCTGTCGCTCACCAGTTCCGGCGTTGTTGAGGCGTCTCGGCTGGTTCATGAACATCGGCTCTGGGAACTGTATTTGATCACTCATGCGGACGTCGCACCGGGACGAGTCGACCAAAGTGCGGATGCGATCGAGCATGTGCTCGAACCCGAGTTAATC
Source organism: Planctomycetales bacterium (assembly GCA_026400835.1). Classification (GTDB taxonomy): domain Bacteria; phylum Planctomycetota; class Planctomycetia; order Planctomycetales; family Planctomycetaceae; genus SXXK01. The sequence goes on from JAPLOA010000110.1 coordinate 25,059, forward strand.
GCACAGCTTGAGGAACTTCTGCTGCAGAGGCGTCGAGTTCAAGGAATTGCGCCCAGCCCGCACCCCGTTGATGCGGAGCAAGCGTCATGAGCGCGCTCAGCAATTGGTCGTGGGACTACGATGGCTGGATCGTGCTGGCCGGAATTCTCTGCGCCATTGCAGCATCGCTGCCGGGAAATTTTCTGCTGCTCCGCCGGATGAGTCTGCTGGGCGATGCAATCAGTCATGCGATTCTCCCCGGTCTGGCGGTCGCTTTCTTGATCACTGGCAGCCGCTCAAGCCTTCCGATGTTTCTCGGAGCCGTAGTGGTTGGGCTGTTGACCGCCGTCTTCACCGAATGGATTCGCAACTTCGGAGAAGTCGACGAAGGCGCGTCAATGGGCGTCGTGTTCACCACGCTCTTCGCTTTGGGATTGGTGATGATTGTTCAGGCGGCCGACCATGTGGATCTCGATCCGGGCTGTGTGCTTTACGGATCGCTGGAGACCACCACCTTCGACATGGTGGAGGTTGCCGGAATGGAAATACCACGTGTGGTATTGGTCTTGTCCGCAGTGACTGCGATGAATCTTCTGGTCGTTGTGCTCTTTTTCAAAGAGCTGAAACTCAGTGCGTTTGACCCGGCTCTGGCCACGACCTGCGGCATCAGTGCCAGGCTCATGCATTATCTGTTGATGATCATTGTGGCCGTGACAGCCGTCGCCAGTTTTGAGTCCGTCGGCAATATTCTCGTGGTGGCCATGTTTGTAGTGCCGCCAGCGACCGCGTTCCTTCTGACCGAACGATTACGATCGATGATCATCGTCAGTGCTCTGATCGCCGCTTTGTCAGCGACTTTGGGGCATGTTTCCGCAATCGTTGTGCCGAGCTGGTTTGGTTATCGAAGCACCAGCACTTCAGGAATGATGGCTCTCTGTGCCGGCATTCTGTTTTTTGTCATTTCGTTGTTGGGACCACAGCATGGAGTTTTGATCCGGATCCTGCGTCGTCAGCGGTTGTCGCGGAGAATTCTTTCCGAGGACCTGATTGCTCTGCTGTACCGGATGGACGAAAGAAAGTCGGGTGTCGTTGCGTCGATCGACCAACTACGAGCAGCCCTGCTCTCCAGTGGCTTTATGAGTTCTCTGCTGATGAAACAGCATGCACGAAAAGGCCATGTCATCGCCACAGAGAACGGCTATCAGCTGACAGACTCAGGTCGCCGACTTGGAGCCGAATTGGTTCGTTCGCACCGGCTCTGGGAACAGTATCTGGTGTCAGAAGGCGGCGTGGCTGTCGATCGAATCCACGGCCAGGCTGAGCAATTGGAACACTTCACCGGCCGCGAATTGAGAGACCGTCTGCAACAGGAAACCTCCGCCCCCGTTCTCGATCCTCACGGCAGCCCAATCCCGCCGGAGTAGCGAGAGGATCGTGCTGAGCAGTCGCGATTGATAGTCAAAGTAGGTGCTTTCTGCCGGAAAGGATTTTCACCGTAAGGCGAACTCTGTGTGCAATTGACGGCAGGATTTGGGCCACGTTCTTAGGTTGATGTGCACACAAGTCGCGGCAAGCCGCGAAGTCCTGTCCGGCAGCCAGGACCTACCGAAGTCTGTCTCAGATCATTAAGCTGCTGAATGGACAGGCTCCGCAATTTTAACGAGGTTAACTCATGTCTCGCGACGATGATTTGAAACTGCTGCATCAGTACGTTCAAAACGAAAGTCTCATTCGTCACATGCTGGCGGTCGAAGCCGCAGTGCGAGCCTATGCGGTGAAGTTTGAAGAAGACGTAGACAAGTGGGCGACCGTTGGACTTTTGCATGACTTCGACTACGAACGCTGGCCGAATCCTCCGGATCACCCGCTTCAGGGAGCTGTGATCCTGCGACAGAATGGCTATCCGGACGACGTGATCTATGCGATCAAGTCGCACGCCGATTATCTGACCGACTGTCCGCGAATCTCACGGCTCGATAAAACCCTGTATGCCTGTGATGAACTCAGTGGATTCATTGTCGCCTGTGCGTTGATGCGGCCAGAACGACTCAAAGGGATGGAACCCAAAAGCGTTCGCAAAAAGATGAAACAGGCATCCTTTGCTGCGGCTGTGAATCGCGACGACATCATTCGCGGCGCGGCAGATCTGGGAGTGGATCTCGATGAGCACATCGCATTCGTGATCGCGGCACTGCAGCCGACTGCCGCAGAGTTGGGGCTGCAGGCGTAGCATTCAGAGGGATCGTGTTTCGTAGGCCGGAACGAACAACATGAGTTCCGGCTTCTCAGCACGGTGCCGGAACTTGCTCCGCTCGGTCCAGCCTACTTTCAATAGCAGGCGTACGGGATTGTCACCGACGATTTCAGGGCGCCGACAACTTCTTCAGGATGTTGCGAGTGATCTGTTCGACCACGGCGTCACCGCCACGCAGGCCGTGAGCCCAGTCGGTAGAACCACATGTGAAGACAGTACCGCCATCAGTGCGAATACCAAGACACGCCGCGCCGATTCGACCCTGTTCCCACTGGTCATACCACTCGCAGTCGTCCGGAGCCCATCGAGCCTGACACGTAGCCAGAACCTCAAACGATTTCGGCGTCCCGTCGCGATGAGTCGGCGAAGGAAGGCCGTCCTTCCATTGCAGCTCACAACCGTCACATTCGTAACCAACGACCGTATGCTGGCCGCCAAAGCTGTCGCCGGGCTTCAGATTTGTATCGGCAAACAGCCAGTGATCGGGGCGATGAACCGTGAACGCTCCGCTGCCGTCCATGAACTGGCCGTGGCTCTTGTGATATCCGCCAAACAGGAAGCCGACACCCGTCAGAAGATTCTCGGGACGCTTCACCAAGTGGTGGCTCCATGTGGTCGTCAGCAAACTATGGTCGTCAGTCTTGAACACCGGGTCGAGATTAAACGCCTGTTTGTAACAGGTCAGAGCCTGTCCGTTCTCTTCGGGACGAACCTGCCAGCAGCACGTGTTCCCGCTGAAGAAGGCGACGTTCCCACCCTTCGCGATCCAGGCTTCCAGCCGATCCCGCATCCCGGCGGACCAATACTCGTCATGGCCAACACTCAGGACCAGAGAATAGTGTTCGAGTAGTTCCGGCCGCTGCTCCAGATCGAGATTCGAGCAATAGTCGATCACGAAGCCGTTTGATTCTGCCCAGGCGACAAACGGCTGCTCCCAGTTGGGAAACAGACTGCTTTGAGGTCGCTGAAAGGACACTCGATGCCCCTGCAGGTTGGCTCGACCATGGTAAGCGTACAGGCTGCTGCCGCCCCAGTTGTTGTAAGCGTTGTAAGTGTTCGTGGCGAGCTGAAGCAGGATCTTCACGTTGCCCGCGAAGTTCGACGGCCGCACAATAAACCACGATTCCATTTCGGCCGTGCGGCGGTTACGAGCGACAAACTTGCCGCCTCCGTCGGTCACTTTAAATGTGGCGGTGTAGTACCCGGACTTCCATTCGGCCGGAACCGGCATCGAAAAGCTGATTGGCCAGCCACAGCCATTGGCGCTGGCATGTTCAGGAATCGGATGAGCTCCGCCGCCGGGGATGCCGGACTTCTGAAAAACTACCTCGCGTTTGGCACCGATGCGGGCAATCTCCAGGCTGTATTCGGCCGCCGTCGTGGACGTGTGAAAGGCCAGATCTTCTTTGGCCGCGACGCTCGTCCGATCCGGATACGCTTCGATGAACAGGCTCGGAGGCAAGTCTGATTGAGCAACTGCGCGGGATCCGGCCAACAGCAGCATCGCGAGGGTCAACAGGAATCTGATTGAATGCAACAAGGGAACTCTCATAGCCAGACTTTCGATTTCAGAGCGAGGATCCCGAAGCGAGCGGCTCGATCGGAAACGGTTGCTCATTCCTATTCGAGCCTCGGTGATCCTCTTCGCTGGCACCGTCAGGGTCAAGTGCTCGGCCGTTATCGAGCCTTCGGTGCAGGATCTGTCATCGCCACGATCGCAATGAGCGGCGTGACGATGCAACCCAGCAGCGTCGCGAAAGTGACTTTGGCGAACAGGAACCACGGCGTCGAGACAGTCTCGGCGCCAAAGAGAGCCCACCCCGCCATCACGGGGCCGATCAATGAGATCAGACCGGTCAGACCAAACTTCGTGGCTCGCCAGATCAGGCCTCCTCGAAAGAAGCGAACCCACGGTCCGGTGACATCAACGGTGAGTGCGGAGGCTTCACCCCGAGACACCTGACCTCGAACGATAGGCGTTGCAATCAGACACGTGATCGCCGGAAGCAAGTAGCAGGCGCCTAGAAAATCGGTGACCGCTCCCTTGTCGAGAACCCAGACCGTGACGGTTGCCTGCTGGCGAAAAGTGATCCAGCCAATACCAAACGTGATGGTGGCATTGATGAAAATCGGGATGACCACCTGCCCGATCAGCAAATAGCGAATAACGTCGGGCGGCAATTTCATCGGTATCCCGCAGGAAAGGAGCATTTCAGGTCGACGGTGACCGGCAACAACTGCCGAAAGTTCTCCGATTCTACGGACAGTCCGGGAAGATGAGTTTTCGGACTGCGTGGAATCGGACAAGTATGCCGAAAAGAGAAGAGAGGAGAAAGCAGGAGTCCTATTCATGACAGAAGCTGAATTCGTCGAAGTCTTACGCACCAGCGTGAATGAGCTTCTGCGCTGGGTTGGCTTTGGCACCCTGACCGGACTTGCCGCCAAGGCTGTGATGCCGGGCCGCGATCCGGGTGGCGCCGTGGCGACCATGCTGACGGGCATCGGCGGCAGCGTGATCGGATGCGGAACCGTGCTGTTCTTCTGGCGCGACGCCACAGTGGATCCGATCAGTGTGAAGGGATTCTTCGCGGCTGTCTTCGGTGCATTTACGCTGCTGTTCTTCTATCGCCTGCTGGCCGGATCGTTTCTCAAAGAAACCGACGACGGCGAAGATCGCTGGATGCATAAGCTCCGCCGCCGGTCCAAACGTCGTCAGGTGGTTGAAGACATCATGCGGGATGCCGCGTGAACCTGAGCAGCCCTATTCTTCCGGGATGTAGTGCAGAGTGTAATACGCAGAAGAATGCAGCAGAGGCTTTCCGGCCTTTGACTTCATCGCGTCCGCATGAAGTTCATGCACATGACCCCGCTGCAGACCATCCAACTTCAGCCGAACCGACAGCCCGTCCTCAGCGACAGCGACTTCCCTAACCCCTGGCGTCGTGTGATCGACTTCCGGACTGCCATACGACGACTGAAAGATGTAGCAGTAGGTTTGCAACTTCCACGTGTCCGGCTTGCGAGCGATCTCGGCATCAACAGGCTCTGTGAACGTCAGCTCGAAACCGTCCGGCTTGGCACGCATCTCGTGAATCTCAAACGGCACCTTCCCGGTCCAGCGCAGGCGCTCGAGCGAGAACGGTTTTGTTCCGCGAGAGCCCCAGCCACGATTTGTGCCGCCGACGAACATCGAACCGTCGTCCATCATTCGCAGTGCCAGTGTGCCGGAGCCGATGCCTTCACGAAACGGGAAACACGCCCCCTGATAGTGTCCATCAACTTTCTCTATGAAGCATCGCATCACCGTGCTGTGAGTCACGTCGCCCACGAACATCTGATTCTTGAACGGACCGAACTTTCCACCGCTCACATCACACGCGATCCCGCTCGCGCTTTGGCCCATCTTCTGATAGGGGAAGAGGATGACAGGTGGCTCATACTCCGGAATCTTGTCCGCCTCTACGACGATGCGGCTTCCGCTTTCGGGTTCCTTCGGAGCCGACTTTGCTCCGCCTTCGGTCTTTGAGAACCAGCGATTACCTCCCGGATGGCCCTGAAACGAACCGGGACGCAGCCATTTCAGGCTACTTGTGCCATTCCACGGGCCTTGATTATCTGTGTAGAAAACGTCGCCTTCGGCGTTGAAGGCGATACCACCAGGTGAGCGAATTCCGCTGCAGGTCGGAATCATCTTACCGTTCGGATCGATCCGGACCGCCCAGCCTCGCCATGGGCAGTCGCTGCCAAACGAACCCGTCAGACACAGCACGACCCAAATGTTCCCGTCCTTGTCGAACGGTGAACCAAAGGCGTACTCGTGATAGTCACCGTTGATCCCCCAGTTGTCGCTGAAGGTTTCGATTTCATCGGCCAGACCATCATCATCTGTATCACGCAGCCGAGTCACCTCTCCGCGCTGCGTGGCATAGAGCCAGCCGTCTTTGAATGTCAGCCCCAGCACTTCATGAAGACCCTGCGCAAACAATTCGTAGGTGGCTTTCGAGGGATCTTCATCCAAAGGATTTGTGACGCGGTAGATGTCACCACGGCGAGTTGAAACAGCAAGCGTCCCATCGGGAAGAGGTTCAATCGCTCCGGCTTCGAGCACGATTCCTTTTGGAATCGTGAAGCGAGCTAATGGATAATAGTCGTCCTCGGTGGGAACCGTAGTCTGAGCAACAACAATGGCCTGCAGAAGAACAACAGCGAGGCAGGAGAACAGGAAATGTTTCATGGTGATAACCTGGACGCGGTGGGCGATGGCAAGACTTGTAGGAAACTGAAATATCAGAGCAGAAGAGTTACCAGGTCATGATGATCCGGACAGTTGCTGTTTGGCCAGCGGTGACGGTCATCGGGATTAACAGCTCCCGGCGATTATTGATCGTCCGCACGACGGGCTCTTTGCCCGCAATCTGAAAGCGAACGCCATCGACGATCACGGCGCCATCACTCTCTTCTGCGTTCTGGCCGCTGGCGATTCGCAGCCACGCATTCTCCAGCTTGTTGGCGGGTGCCACAGTGACGGTTCGCTGCAGCCCGTTATCCGGACTGGTCTCGAACGGCAAGATAGAGTCTGTCACCGTTGCTTCATTCCAGCGGTACTTGAACGTCGGAACGCCCACTTTGTCCAAAGAGTAGCCCTTGAACGCGAAGCCGTTTTCGCGTGGATTCCCATCGGGCCATGCACCATCCAGTGATTCCAGTGAAGCCAGAGGCGGCCCGGCGGGAAGCGTCATCACATGATCTCCCAGCGGGACCTGATTGCCGGGACCACGATCGACCCAGTGCTTTGAGGCGTCAATGAAGGCGCCATGCCAGATCAATCGTGGAGTCATGTGTTCCGCGTCCCAGGCAAAATGAGCCTTCGCAGCGAATCCCACGGCGATGCCGCGAGGAGACAGGCCTTCCAGAAAGTTGCGATAGAGAATCGGACGGTCGCCAGGCATGAGTTCGATCGCCTGACGCTGCAATCCGCTGGGCACCTTGGCGTTTTTGCCATCCAGAAGATAGGTCCAAATGGCTTCGATCTGAACATCCGAATCGCCGTTCAGAATATGCGGCACCACAGAACGACCCTTCGGCCATGCAGCCGGCATGCGAGTCCCGCTGCGATACTTCTGTGGATCCAGCAGATACCGACGAAACCACTCTCGACGCAGGCGGCGAGTCATGGTTGTCATATCCAGTGACTGAATTCCGGTCGCGGCATACTTGTCGAACGTGTGGCACTTGATGCAGGACAGCGCCTGATCACCAATCATCAGACGGGCATCGGCTTTGATACGATGCTCGGGTTCCGGAAAAGTGACCGGTTTGTCTTCGCCGAGTGCATCTGTCGAAGCAAACAGGGTGACTAGCGATCCCGTTTGGCTGGCGCCGAATTTGGGCATACGAGTCGCCATGTAAGGTCTGTCCTTGGCGCCTTCGTTCAGAATCGTTTTCAGCCAATTCTCATTCAGCTTATCCCCCGCGCCGTCGAGCGAAGGTGGAATTCGTCCTTCGTCGCCCATCTCGGGAATGCTTCCCACGAACAGATGATTCATCGGCTCAGAAACACCTCCCAGCGAACCTCGGGTGTGGCAGGCATAGCAATTTAGTGTCAGCAACGTGTCATGAATGGCTTTGGCAGCCAGAGCAGGATCGTCTGATGTTTTGCCAGCGTCTGGTGATTGCCGAACGGCCTCCAGTGCGGCTGTGATATCGGTTCTTTGCTGTTCTGTCAGAGCAAACGCCGGGATATTGTCTGCTGGCTTTTCGGCAAGGCATCCTCCGGATGTTTTCATGGCTGTGAACACAGGAGCTTTCCCGGTCCACGCCAACTTCTTATCTCCATCGCCATGCTGATGGCAGGCGGCACAGCCCAGAGATTGAAACGCCTGTCGACCTTTCTCGACCAGCTCTGGAGAAGTCGCTGGCACAGCTGTGGTTTCTGCGGCGCGAGGATCCTTAGTCAGAGTGACCAGTCCTGCAAGAGGCTGGCGCGGCAACTCCGGGCCTTCAATTTCGACCGCAAGTTCTTCCTGCCCGTGGTACTCGAAATACTCCACAACGAGTTCATACGCACCCGCTTTGTATTCGGCCTCCCCGTCGCGGAATCCGCCAGGGTGGATGCCATCGTTATCAACAACAACTTCGCCATTGATCAGCAATCGAGCACCGTCATCAGAGCTCAGATGGAAGCGATAACGTCCGTCTTTGGGCAGGTGCACAAAGCCGCTGAATCGCAAAGCGAACAGTTCGTCCTTCGGGGAGACACCCACGGAAAAGTCAGTGGTTTTGCCTGATGAGACGGCTTTCAATTGTGTGAAATCCGGAAGCTTCTGCCAGTCACCTTCAAAGTACTGGAAGTTGATATTCGGTTCGACGTCGACATCCTTCAGCAGATAGCTGGCAATATCGCGAGCTTCCTCAGGAGTCAGATTCAACGCTGGCATTCGGCCGGATGGACGCACAGCATGAGGATCTCTAAGAAAGTTGATCAGGCTTGAGAGGCTGTATTTCTGTTCCAGCTTTCCTAAAGGCATCGCGAAAGCAGGACGAGTCCACTTCGTCTCGCGCTTTTCGTCAGCATCTTCCTCGTCCTCTTCGGTGACCTGCCCGGCAGAGATCCCCCGACGAATCTGGTCGATCACGGTGTTGTCTCGACGATCTGAATGGCATGCTGCACATCCCACTTTGTGAAACAGCTCTTCACCTCGGCGGACAGCATCGACGCCGACCGCAGTGGCTCGCCATGCCGAACCCTGCGTCAGGAACGCCGTGATCGCATCAACGGTCGTCGGATCAGTTTTCAAGTGTGTGAGGCGCGGCATCGCAGAACCTGGCTTCTCCACCTGGGGATCTGCCAGGAACCTTTTCAGATACTCCGCACTGGACCGTTCGCCAACCTGTGTCAGGATGGGCGCTTGTCGAGGTGGCACGGGTCGATCGAAAAGTTTTCCATGGCACGACTGACAGTTCAGCTCAGAGATCAGGAGCGATCCTGCTTCAACACTTGTCAGCTTCTCAGCTCGAAAGCGCTCGTAGCCTGGGACAATGACGTGTTGGTCTGCAGCCTGACTCAGCGTGGACAAAGATGCTATTACAGAACACAGAGCAAATCGGACAGAAAGATGGCGGGACATCATGGTCAGTGTCTCAAAGCAGTTCGGCAGAAAAGTGGAGGAAGGAATCTTGCAGAACGTGGCTCGGGAAAGCAACGCAGTGGGAAGGCACTTTGAGCCTGAGGCGCTAGCCGATTCGTTCTGTCCTTTCGATTCGCTCTGCCGGTTTGGCTAGCGCCTCAGGCTCAGAGTGGGTGCCAAAAGGAGTGTCGTCATTCTGACGTATTCCGAGCGCAAGTGACGACAGCGAGCGATCAGCCAGCTTGAGGCGAAGTCGCAAAACACGCCTGTTTTCGTCCGGAATCAGTCGGACCGGAAATTGGCACAGGAAATGAATTATCAGAGGAACGGCATCAATGAACGGATGCTAATATCCAAGTCACCCCCTGCTCAAGACGGAAGGACACTGCCATGAAGACATCCGTAATTCGCGGCCTGGGATTAATGGGCCTGCTGTTGTTAACAAACTCAACGACCAGAGCGAATGACCTGGTCGATTTCTTAAATGCCCTGAACGGAAACTCGCATCATCGCAACGCTTCACCAGCGATTCAGCCAGTTGGGCATCATGATCATGATGGACGTGACATGCATGGTTCCGGATATCGTGGCCATGAAATGACCGGACGAGACGTCTACAAACGCAATATGCAGGTGGCTGACCGCGACATGAATTATCTGGGTTACTCACAGAACCAAGGGAACTATGGTCGACCCGGCTATGGTGACTTTGATCAGAATCGAGTGAATCTGAGGGACGAAAGTTACGGCCGATCAGGTCGCAGCCACTACTCCGGCCGCTCCGGTGCTCATATCAGCTTTCGTGTCAGCTCGAATCAGAACCCGGCCTATGGCCAACCGATCTACATTCCGTCACAGGATACTGTTCAGCCTTTGCCACCTGTTCAGGAACTGCCGCCAGTCCAGTCTTATCCGGTGAATCCTGGCTACCCAGTAGCTCCCGGCTATCAGACAGCTCCAGTGTTCCCTCATCAGATTGGAGAGATCGTTGACTGCCGGGTACCTTTGGCAACCTGTGTCCGAGTTGAAGATGAGTGCAACATTGCTCCGAACGCTGTGCCTGTCATCGTCGCCGTTCGAGACCCCGGAATGTGTGAGCATGACGTCGTGGAAAGAATAGTCTTCGTTCAAGTTTGTGTGCCTCCATGTCCCCCTCGATGCATCCACATCTCACCTTGCCATACACGAGTGACGATGGATTTTGGAACGTATGAAGTCGACATCAAATCAAAGAATGGCATGATCGTGGTTGACTACGACAACTAAGGCTGCAATCAAGGCGACAACAACAGAATCGCCAATCGCCAATATCCTTCATGGTCAGTCGGGTGACCTGACCATGAAACCACTCGCGGGTGCCGAGGTCTCAGACTTCGGCACCCGTTTCGGTTTTGAGGCAGCCGAAAGTAAGAACTCTGAGCCTGAGGCCCTGGCCGAATCGACAGAAAAATCGGCGAGCGCCTCAGCCTCAAGTCCATGGGACGAGCAATATGTTTGTTTCTGCCTGCCCACTTAATCGCTACATTGATCACAGTCGTTGTCGCATGTCTGACGGGACCGCGGATTCCCTGCTCAATCCCAATCGGTCTTTGCCGCATATGCCAGGCTTTTGGTAGTTCGCTCTCCCTGAAGTTCATCAAAGCGGAAGGCCTGCACCATGGATACGCTCAACCGAAACATCACTATTGGCGTTGGCGTCGTTCTGGCAGCGTTGTTTGTTCTTGCTGGCGGTGGTAGACGTCAGCCTGAGCCCATCAATGATCCCTGGTTTCGACAGGCGGTTCTGGAAAACAGTCATCCCGTAGTTGTGAAGTTCGGAGCCGACTGGTGTGGCCCTTGTCGTGGAATGGATGCAGCCATCGACGACCTTGAGCCCCGATTCTCAGCCCGCGCGAAGTTTCTGAAGATCGATATCGATAAGCGCCCCGAGCTATTCACTCACTATCGATCCGGAAACGGGATTCCTCAAATCATGATCTTCAAAGATGGCCGGATCATCGCTCAGAAGCGAGGTTTCGGCGGTGAAGAAGGTCTGAAGCAGTGGCTGGAATCCAGCCTGTAACTGCAAGCGGAGTTCGCCGTTGACCGCCCAGCCGGAGGCGCCGGCCATAAAAAAGCCGGCGCTTCCGGCTGGGCGGCAAGCATGGACGTGGAACTCAGCAAACGAACAACGTGAGCGACTCCCTCGGTATCGGGTCGTCTGGCCACCCGAGTCAAGGGCCGTGCCTTTGTCACGCAATGATGTCCTGTATCGGGCTGCCGAAATCAATCTCCAGACGTTTCTGTCCGGGGAACTCCAGACGATGACTGTCCAGACCGAGTTGATGCAGCAACGTCGCGTGAATGTCGGTTACATAGTGTCGATGCTCAACCGCGTGAAACCCAATCTCGTCGGTCGCACCGTGTACGACACCTCGCTTTAGCCCGCCGCCAGCCATCCAGACTGAGAATCCATAAGGATGATGGTCACGGCCATCGGACCGCTCTGCTCCCGGAGTTCGCCCAAACTCGGTCGCCCAGACAACCAGAGTCTCCTCCAGCAGCCCTCGCTGCTTCAGATCTTTCAATAGCCCCGCGATCGGTTTATCGACTGCTTTGCAACGCGTCGAATGGTTCTTCAACAGCTCACTGTGGGCATCCCAGCCGTCGTCGTAAATTTGCACGAACCGAACACCACGTTCGACCAGTCTCCGAGCCGCCAGACTGAAGCGTCCGACGCGCTCCGTTGTAGCTTCATTCAGACCATACAGTTCCTGAGTGTGTTGTGTTTCATCGCTGAGCCGAACAACCTCGGGCACCGACATTTGCATCCGAAACGCCAGTTCATAGCTGCGAATGCGGGCTCGCATTGCCGGATCATCGGGATACTGCGCACCGGCAATCCCGTGCAGCTCATTCAGCAGATCCAGTTGATCGCGTCGCTCAGCCAATGACACGCTGGCTCCGGGTGTTCCGAACGGCAGAGGGTTTGCCGGATCGAGCACCATGTTCACGCCCGAATGTTCCGGGCCCAGATAACTTGCACTATGGGCTCCGACACCTCCGCAACAGTCACCCGGGCCGCCTTCCATCACCACAAACTGCGGCAGATTGTCATTCAAAGAGCCCAGCCCATAATGAACCCAGGATCCGATTGAAGGATGAAAGCCGTCGAAGATATGTCGCCCCGTATGAAACTGCAGTTGAGCTGCGTGGTCGTTGTCCGTGGTCCACATTGATCGGACGACCGCGATGTCATCAATGCAGTCGCCCACGTGAGGCCACCAGTCACTGACTTCGATCCCGCTTTGACCTCGGCGACAAAAGCCAATCTGCGTGGGATAAAGCTGAGCCATCAACGCGCGAGGAGTACCAGCGAAGTCTCTGACGTTCTTGCGATAGTAAGGTGAGTCCAGCACCGAAGATCGAAACGGCGACTCATCAATCGTCAGTCCGGAATACTTGTCGATGGCCGGCTTTGGATCAAAGCTCTCCAGATGGCTGGTACCGCCCAGCATAAAGAACCAGATCACGCTTTTTGCTTTCGGAGCAAATTGCTCACGAACGTTCTCGGCGATCGCTTGTGCAGCAGCGTTGCGATGTGCGTCCGACTCAGCCGCACGGGTGATGCCGTCGCGAGCCAGCATCGAGCCCAGCGCGAGGCCGGTGAAGCCCATGCCCATGTCGGAAAGAAAATGTCGCCGAGAGTGTTGTTGATATTGCATGGAAGGCCTCAGCGGATCGTGACAAAATCATTGTGACTGAACAGAACGTGAACCAGATTCTCGCGGGCTCTTAGCCACGCTTCTTTCGCGGCGGGTCGACTGGACGTTTGCCCGCCTGCCGGAAACATTTTGAGGTCCGAACGTGCGATCGTGGCCATCGTGCGATCCAGAAACGTCAGGCAGCTTTCCAGCTCGGTCGTTGTTGGTTGTCGAGTCAGCAGATTCTCAAACGCTGTCGTAAGAAAGGCCAGCCTGGTCTCACGGCTGTCGCCCTCCCCTGCGGCGGTGCTCCATTCTTCAGCCAGTTGACGTGCCAGATCCAGCGTCAGGCTGCTGTTCATCAGCGCCAGAGCCTGTTGCGGGACCACGCTCTCCTGACGACGATAGCACTCGTTGGGATTCGCCGCATCGAATGTCTCAAGGAAGCCGGACTTCTCATTCGGAGTGCTGCGAAAATACAGACTGCGACGAAAGTTGGATAACGATTCCGTCTCTGGAATCTCGGGGCCTCCCGAGGAACAATCCAGTTTGCCGGAAACGGACAGCACGGAATCTCGGACCACTTCCGATTCCATGCGTCTGGAATTTATTCGCCAAAGAAATCGATTCGTTGGATCGACCGTACTGTTGTTCGTGAGGACGTCCGTTTCTGGCCCTGTGGCCGATGTTTGCCGATAGACTGAAGACAGGACAATCATCCGATGGATTGGTTTCATCCGCCATTCCTGGCGAACCAGTTCTGTCGCCAGCCAGTCCAGAAGTTCGGGATGCGAAGGACGTTGGCCGTTCAGTCCGAAGTTGGCCACAGACGGCACCAGCGCTTCGCCAAAATGTCGCAGCCAGATGTGATTGACAGCGATACGTGATGCTCGAGGATTCTGCGGGCCAACGATCCAGCGTGCGAGAGCAAGGCGTCGGCCGGTTGAGGTAGAAGGAAAAGCCGGCCCGAGCGCAGTATACGTTTCATCAGCCTTTTCGATCGCACTGATGGCATCCGCCAATTTTGCTTTTGCTTCCGTCAGCTTCTTTTCAGCGTCGGTCAATGAAGGTTTTGGATCTGTGACTGCTTTGTCCGTGCTGGACGAAACGTTCGCCAGGGCCAGCAAATGTTCGGCCGCGAGCACTTCGGCCGCAACTTTGGCCGCCGTAACTTCTCGTTCGGCTCGGCTGGCAGCTCGGCTCTTCTCCTGGACGTCTTCTGCAGGCTCGTCAGAATATCTGGCTCGCTCAGCTGTCAGCTGTGCCATCAGCAACTGTTTCTGCTTTTCAGCGATTACAAGTTGCTGTTCGGCAACTTTGACATTGTGCAGTGCCGTTTGCTCGGCGAGCTGAAGTTCGGTCAGACTGGGGACCAGTTCCCGAATGTCGACCTCCAGAAATTCGGCCGAGCCACTATGAACCCATAGAGCAAACTTACCCTCGCGTCTCGCCTCCGGGATCACGTAGTCCAGTTTGTGCTCGCCATTCAGCTTAAGTTGAAGCAGTTGCTCTCGCACGGTGATTTCAACCACCGTTTCGTCGCCCACGGTCAGCTTTGTTCGAACGATCCCTGCCGCAGGATAAAACTGCTGACCGTCTTTGCGATGAAAGGCCTGGACAGACTGCGACGAATCACCTGTCGCAGTATACACGTCCTGGGAGTTTCCGTTATCGATGTAGTCGAAACTGAAACCCACCGAACGAATCGATCCAGGTTGCAATGTGCGGTAACGAACGCGAGCCTGGAAATTCCTGGGATGAATCACGTCGGCCACGATTGTCGAAAAGTTTCCGACTGACGATTCAATAAGGCGGCCGTCCTTCCAGTCCCACTTCCCCGACACGACCTTCCACGTTTCTGTGCGCGTCGTGAACTGATCATGAAGTACTGGTTCGGCGTCCGTGATCGCTTCACCCGACGCCCCGGACAACTTCTGTTCCGCCAGCCGGGCTCCGAATGCCGTCAGTGCCTGTTGAGCATTCTTCGCTTCGGCCTCAGTCGTGCGAATCTTCTCTGCTGCCAGAGCAATCTCCGATTCGGCATTCTTCACGAGACCCTCGGCCACCGCCGCCCGTAGATGAGGCTGCCACGCGTCGGCTGAAAGTGCGACGGTCTGAATATCTTCCGTCATCGATCCAAGGGCCTTGGGGACGGCTGGTAGCATCAGTCGAGACTGATCCGGATAGCGATTGTCGCCCCGCTCAAAGACATACGTTTTGGCGTCCAGCTCTTTGTCATAAACCCGTGCGACCCCTTCACGCAACACCGCACCAAGAGTTGCGTCCTTTTCGGTTTCCTGTGAGCCACTGATCGGGTCCGTGCGGACATCATGCGGTTCAAAGAACGCGCGAAAGTGGTAGTAGTCTTCGTGGGTAATCGGGTCAAACTTGTGATCGTGGCAGCGAGCACACTTCATGGTCAGCCCAAGGAACGCCTGACTGGTATGTTCGACGGTATCAAACATCCAGACGTTGCGGTCGAACTTGTACCAGTTCCGACCAAGGTAACCGGTGGCACGGAGAATACTCGGATCGGCCGGAGCCAGCTCATCACCAGCCAGCATCTCCATGACCATCCGGTCATACGGCTTGTCTTCATTCAGTGATTCAACAATCCAGTCCCGCCAGCGCCAGATATGTCGTTGGCTGTAACGAATTTCATTGATGCTGCGACTGCCATACCAGTCGCTGTACCGCCAGACATCCATCCAATGCCGTCCCCAGCGCTGGCCGTACTCCGGCCGGGCGAGAAGTCTGTCGACGACGGCGTTATAAGCACTTTCGGAATGATCGTTCAGAAAGTTATGTAGCTCGGTTTGCGTCGGAGGAATTCCGATCAGGTCGAGATAGACTCTGCGAAGCCACACCTCGCGTGGCGCATCCGGCGATGGCTTTAGCCCTCGAGACTCATGCTGGGCTGCGATAAACGCGTCGATTGGGCTTCGAATCCAATCGCCGTTTTTTACACTTGGTACGTCGGGTGTAATTGGGCTCTGATACGACCAATAGTGAGTCGGGTCTTCCGGGATCTTTTCGTCCTGCGGAGAACTTGCACCCGCATCGATCCAATCTCTCAGCAGCTCAATCTGTTCGTTCGTCAGCTTCTCCCCCTGACCTTCCGGTGGCATTCGCTGGCTGCTGTCAGTGGCTGAAACTCTCTGGATCAGCAGACTGGTGTCACTTTGCCCCGGTTCAATCGCAGCACCGCTCTCGCCGCCTTTGCGAATCAATGAGCCGTGATCGAGACGCAGCCCGGAACTCTGTCGAATCGCCCCATGACACGCGGCGCACTTGTTGAGCAGCAGTGGCTTGATGACTCGCTCATAGTTGACATCGGCGGATGGCCTTAATTCATCGCCTCGTGCAGAACTAAAGCCGGCCCACATAAAGCTGAGCACACAGGCAGTTGCAATCAAACAGCGCAGCATGCCGGAGACTTTCTGTCTGGAACGGCGGGAGTGAATCAGGGCAGGATGTGGTGGAAAGCCCGCTGACCAGCTTAACATCCGCGCCAGCAAAGAAAACACCAGGTTCACTCAAGGCCGTTCAAAGGCAGCAAAATCAGATTGCTCGCAATACCGCCGCTGCACTCTGGCCCATCGCGGTTCGATTGACCGTGATGGCGGTACGGTTGCTCAGTCGAGTCGCCTCACCACGAGCCACATTCAGGCGGCAGCGCGGATCGGGAATCTCGTAATTCAGGGTGGCCGGAATGTAGCCGTTCTTCAGGGACAGCAATGTGCCGGCCAGTTCGACAGCGCCCGCACCTGCATCGAAGTGCCCTACATAGCTCTTCAAGGCAGTGACAGGGATCTTCAGAGCAAGATCACCGAACACGCGGTGATAGGCACGGGCTTCGACGATATCGTCCGGCTGAGTGCTCTTGCCCTGGGCATTGATGTGACCAAGCTCTGATGCCAAAATACCAGCACCGTCAATGGCCGACTGCATCGCTCGTACAAGACCCAGACCGGCTGATTCATTGGCCAGTCCCTTACCATCACACCCAGCGCCAACGCCCAGCACTTCGGCGTAGATATTGGCACCACGGCGGACCGCGTGCTCATAGCTTTCAACAACGAAGGACGCAGCGCCTTCACCGACGACTGTTCCATCGCGTTCAAAGTCGAACGGTCGACACGCGCGTGACGGATCGTCGTTGCGGCGTGACAAACCCTCGAAGCGATGGAACTTCGCAATATCAACGGGATGAATGTTTGAGCTACAGGCTCCGACGATCATCGCATCTGCCCTGCCCGCTTCGATGACTCGAACAGCTTCGGACAAAGCCAGAATGGCGGACGCATCACGGCAAGTAATCGTATTGTTCGGGCCACAAGCATTGTGGTCGATGGAAACATGGCTGGCCGGCATGTTCGGGAGCTGACGCAGTAACCAAAGAGGAGCAATGCTGGCGAGCGCTTCCGGACCCCATTTATCGGGATCAAATCCACCTTCGGTTCGGCAAACTTCGACAGCGGCCGCCAGTTCTGATGGGTGGCAGGTCATACGACCAGCCCCAAAGACGACTCCAAAGCGGTCCGGATCAATCCAGCCAGAAGAAACCTGAGCATCTTTCACTGCAAGGCCGGATGAGGCTACGCCCAGCTGAATGTCTCGACACATGACCTTCACGAACTTTTTATCGCGAAGGAAGTTTACAGGGTTGAAATCGCGGACTTCGGCACCAAAAGCGGAGGGCAGGCCGTCTGACGGCATAGACTGCAGAAAGTCGATGCCAGTCCGGTTGTTCACCAAACTGTCCCAGAAGCGATCGTTCCCGATACCAATTGGAGAAACAACCCCAACGCCCGTTACAACGACGCGAGTCCCATTGCGCCCAGCCATGGAAACGCCTCAATCTGAAGCCATCCGCACGACTCAATCGCACAGAAAGCCCGACCCATCTTGGTACATCGGAGACTTCCGTTCCGATGAAAGATCGACCTGTATTCCCCACGAATTTCAGGCAATCCCGTCGTTAAATGGTCTGCTCCATCCCTCCGTTATCGGCGCTTTGCCCCCGCAAAAAGCCAATTCAGGATTTCACACACCATTCACATAAGAGTGTTTTCGGACGCAAAGCCTCCCCGCTCCAGCATCCTGCACTCTTCCTCAACGTTGATTACACGCCGATTCGGACATTCTGTCAAGTCGTTCATGGCCACGATATCGAGACCGAGACAAAGAAATACTAAACAAAATGCCAGTATTCTGCGCGCAAAAGATCCGGGCATAAGCGATGAATCACTTATGACCGGATCCTAGTGTTCAGGAGAATACTTGTAGCACTTAGCCAGCAAAGCCGCTCATCGCGAACTCAGACATAAACTCGTCGATCGACCGACCGTAGGTCGCTCGTGATGCGACCATGACAGGCTGCTGTGGAGCTTCAACCGAGCCGACAGACTCTTCTGTTTCGACCGGAGCATCTTCAGTTGCTGGCGCTTCTAAAGACGGTTCTTCGTCCTGCTCGTCTTCGAAGATTGGAGTCAACTCACCAACCGTTGCATCTGGACTGTCAGAGCTGGAGTCAATCAAGTCACCGAATTCGAAATCGAGTCCGGAGGAAGCAGTAGCTACAACTTCAGAAACCAGTGGTTCGATATCCGACACGGCTGGAGCCAAAGTCGTAACCAACAGTTCTTCCTCTTCCACGAAGAGCGGAGTAAAACCACTGCCGTTAACTGGAATCGCCAACGTCGGAGTCACGACAACTGGTAGCGAAGTGGGTTGATTAACCACAACAGGCACGTTCACTGCCGGAGTTGCCACAGGAGTTGAAATCGTAACCGGCCCCATCACAGACGGAGTCGAATCGGTCGAAGGTGCTCCCGAGGTCACCGAGAAAACCTTAACAGGCTGGTCCCCACCCGCGTAGTCGCGGAAATTCATCCCGTAATAGTCCCGCCAGGGAATTTCAACACCGTCTACAACAATAAAGTGGTCCAGAAAGACAACGGGATCTTCTTCGATCCTTTCGCCTTCTTCAACGACGACTTCTTCGTCAACGACGACTTCTCCGTCAACGACGACTTCTCCGTCACCTACTATGCCACGATAGGCCCAGGAAGGATCGTAGTCTTCCATCGTTGTGATGTCGAAATGTTCTTCTTCAACGACTTCCGGCTTCTCTTCGCCGTCAACGACGTCTTCAGTCACTTCTGTAACATCTTCCGGCACGCCAGTGACAAATGACCGATACGCCCATGATGGATCGTAGTCTTCCGGAGTTGTCACATTGACAAACTCTTCATCAACCACAACTTCTTCAACGACATCATTCAGAACCACTTCGTCTTTAGCAACGCCGCAGGTGAAGGCTAAATCGTCAACGACTTCTCCACTGGGCGCTCCAAACGAGCGGATAACCCACGATGGATCAAAGTCTTCAAAAGTCACTTCGACAGGCTCTTCACTATCGACTGCGACTTCATCGATCAGCAGGCCATCACAGACGGCGACTTCTGGATCGCCACCTTCAGATGACACAAAGCTGTAGAGCATCAGAGAAGGGTCGACGACTTCATTGGTGATATCGACCTCGCCGAATTCGGACTCTGCCCCATCACCTTTGTAGACGGGATAGTCTTCACAGGCGATGAGCTGCTGATCAACATCACCGCCACCGTCGAATGGCATGAAGCTGTAGAACATCAAAGACGGATCGACAACTTCGTTCTCATCGCCGTCACCCAGATCTTCAAAGACTTCGCCTTCGATCATCGGCAACATCGTGCAGATCGCGAGTTCAGGAAGAAACTCGCCATCTTCTGGGGCTTCCAGGGTTGCTTCGAAGTCGACAACTTCTTCGGAGTCAGTGGCTTCAATATCTTCAATGACAACGGCGTCGGCATCCACAGCTGGCAGGCAAAGCCCGTCAGCACTGAGCAGAGCACGCGTTTCACAGACTTCGGCGGCTCCCGAAAAAATCGGGGCGTCAAGCTTTCGGCGACCTGCTTTTCGCTTCTTAAAGGTCATTTCTTTGATCCCTAAACTTCAACGACATCTATTCCGCTCGCGGGAGCGAAGTTGTTTATTGCCAAGACGATTAACGCCCGGGAAGTACTCCGCTGACAACCAGCACAAAGCCGGAATGGGCAGCATCATGGCATCCCTGGGAGCGCTGAATCAATCACAAAACCAAGCGTTTACGTCATTTACAGCGGATCATCGGAGGTTGGTTTTGAGTAATTCAGGCAGAATTTTCTGAAAGTCAGGGTCCCGGGGAGCCCGTTTCAGACTTTTCTGCTTTAGTCATCGTTAAGTAGGGACTTCGGAAAGCCTTTTTTCCGAAAGATCGTCCGTTTTGAGGCTCGGGGCGGAGTGAAGGAGGGCTGCTGTCACGATTTTGCGGGCTAAGCGGCCAGATTCGCTTTTGGCGGTGCGCCGACGCGGGAAATGCCGTAGCGATGAAGTCGCTGGTCTCAGGAATCCTCCCGGAATATTCGCTCCATGCGAAGTTTCGCGCAGCGGAGGTTGTCTGGGAAATCCGCAATCGAAGGCTGAGGGGCTTGCAATGGAGCTGATCCATTGAATAATCCGGCGTTGCGTTTTCCGCCGCGTCAAACGGGGGCGAAACGCTGTCTCCAATCGCGGCGGGTCCAGCCTAACCGGGTCAGGTCCGAGAGGAAGCAGCCCTGCGGTCACGGTACTCGGGTGCGTGCGGAGACAGCGTTCTGCCCCCTTTGCGTTGATGGCCGGGTTTTGTCCACGATTTGAATTGCCTGATCCTCTTACAGTCGCCGCACTGGTGATTGCGACCCTCGATTTTTCTTGTTAGAGTCATATTCACTCGGGAATTAGCGCAGCCTGGCTAGCGCGCTTGGCTGGGGGCCAAGAGGTCGCAGGTTCAAATCCTGTATTCCCGACTTAAAGTCGTAATGGCTCGCCAAACTCATGGGGATGGCGAGCCTTTTTCGTTAATGAGGCAAGGAGTTAGTCGTCTTGACTGGTTCAAACGTCGACTG
>JAPLOA010000010.1 GCA_026400835.1 Planctomycetales bacterium
AGCGAGCCCAGGCACAATCCTCAGGGTGTGCTTTCTGACACGTTTCTGCATGTCGGTCATTTCAACCATGAATTGACCAAATCCTCCTGCATTGCGATACCCCATGTAAAGACCATCATCGGAACAGTTGTATTGCTGTGCACCGTAATCAAAATACGACGAAAACATTCCAGTGCTGCCAGCAACCGGAACATCTCCCGCCGATCCGCGTTCAGCGAAACTTCGAACTGCATCCTGCATCACAAGCGTTTCCGCGCCAGAGGCATCCACTTTCACACAATCGGCTGACCAGGTCTGGCCACTACGATCTGCTGTTGACGTCGTTTTTGTCTGGAACTGAGTTGTTGAATCGAACACTGCAGCCGCTGGCGTAACTGGAATGAACCACTGCTGGATATACTCGTATTCTTTGCCCAGCGTGACATTGCGCCAGCGATACCCGTACACGGCACCGCTCGGACTTTTCCCTATCACGTGAAAGTTGATTTTTTCCCAAAGAAGCTGGCCATTATCGGCATTGAACGCGCGCAGTCTTGCAATACGTTGCGACACCTCTGGGGTCAGGCAGATCGAACATGACTTCGTTGGATTTGCCGTTTCAGGAATCATTTCGAACGAACATAGTCCTGGTGCGTTGATTCCGGTATGCGTTGACCACTGTCGACATGACATAGCTGCTTATGCTCCCGGCTCTGGGACTGATCCGTCAACGCACAGTTTTACAACCGGACCGTAGGCACCCCATTCCATTGACAGCGTTCCGTCCATTGTCGTGTCCTCTGTGGCGGACGATCCGTCGTTGTATGTTGCCGTCAGCACGTCGCCGATATCGAGTTCCCATTTGTTGCCCGCGTCATTCAGAACAACAGAATAACTTCCGGCTGGAAAGATGATCGTCCCATACCCCGACTTGAACTTCTCCTGCTTCATCGCAATTGACCACCGCGATGTTGTTGTGATCCCATTGACAACCGCGTCGCCATTCTCGATGCACACACATGAACATTCCGCTGGAGATTCAGCCACGACTTCTGCTGCCGGAGCAGCAGCAATTGCAAATCCGTATCCGTGAATAAACTCTGCGGCTTGCGTTGACCCTCGCTTAAATTCCCCCGTTTTTGCGAGCCTTCTTGATCCAACTGTCGCTGCATCTGAGTTTCCGACAAGTGGAAACCATGGAACCTCATAAGCCGTCGCGATACTTGTGCCACTTGCAACAGCCAATCCAGTTGTTGGGTAAACAAAAAAGTTGCCGTGGACCACATAACCTTTGGGTGTCGTGGGTGATGTAATCGCATTCAATGCTGTCTGAAATGCCGCCGTAGTCGTTGCCGCAGTGAAGGGGCCTAACGACGTACCATTAACAGTCAGCGTGAACGGTGATGTTCCGAGTGAATCCGTAACAACTTGCCACGCCTTCCTGGTGCCTCGATCCGGGATGATTGCCAGACGCGTACAAGCCACACGCGAAATTGTGTCGTTGATATCCGCATGCAGCACGCATGTGATCATCTCTCGCGACTGTGAGGACCCGAGGTGCGCATCCGTCGTCGAATCTGCGGCCAGCGCTTCGCGCCCGAGCAAACCCTGTAATGCTCTGGCAAAATCCTCATCAAGCCAGAATCGCTTTTTTCCCATCTGGTTGTCCTCTTTGTTACCACCAACGTTTTGTTAGATGGGAATTCCGGCTGCAGCAAAATCGACGAACGGAGCGTTGGCCAGTGACACAGCACTGATGCCCGGCACAAACACAGTCGCCAATGTGGTCCATGGAAGCGGATCCCGGACGTTGAAGGTCGATGTCGTTCGCGAAACGATTTCTGAGACGAACAGCTGGGGATGGCTCTGCGGAATACCGTGCTGAAACGCAACCGTGATCCCAATATCATCGTCGTCTGTCGAGAATCCCGCAGAGATGAGAACACTGCCTTTCGTTACGTTGGCAGTGCCAACGGCCGTTGTCTTCGGCCGCAGATGCTTCGAAGCCGTTCGGCGACCGAAGCCATCGAGAAAGACCTGGCTCTTCACCGGCTCGCCCTGATCGTCGCGGACGGCTCGCTTCTTGACATACTTCAACTGCCCAGCGGAATCACCTGGCGTCGCTGTCGGGGAAACACGGTCGCCGTTAATATCGGTATAGGACAACTCATGAAATCCGACGTTCCAGAACAATGTCTGGTGTCCCATCGGGTTGAAGTGCAGCTCGTAATTGATTGGGTAGTAAGAAACACCACCTTCGATCGTTGGTTCGAGCGGTCCGTCCGGAACGTACAGTTTCACAGTTCCTGGCGGCATCGTCACACCGAGGATCGTGATTTCATCCGAGTTCACGGCCCCGTCAAGAAAAAATGCCCACGCCGGAGGCGATGCGTAGTTCATGACGTAGAAGAATTTCTTCAACTGAACTTCTTTCTCGAAGCCGCCGAAGAAATCCCCTGCCCCATTGCACGCCGCCCGTCCCCGATGGTCCACAATGCTGGGTATCATCTCACGCGTCGATTCCCACTTCAGACGTCGAACTGGACGACCGAGCGGATTCGGATCCAACCCAGGCCGTTCGGGCTGAACTGAGCTGACATTGATTTCTGAATCCCACCATGCGACCGAATAATCTTCCCCGGCTCGAATGAGTGACGATTTGACGACATAGAGGTCTCGTCCCGCAACGGACGATACATTCGCCCCATAATTACCGACCGGTCTCAGAATTCATTGAACGGGGGGTCTGCTTTCCAGACTGATGTTCCGTTTGGCATCGCCCCTTCTATTCGCGCGAATTCATCCTACTTCCGTGTTGTTGTTGGAAGGCCGACAGTTCCCGTTGTTTTGTCGAGTTCGTCTGCGAATGAGGCCGCGACTCTCTGCGGTACAACGTTCTGCAGCGTTTGCTCGATCGATGACAATCGGCTTTCAACACCCTCGTTTGGATTCCGGTTGTTGAACGCGTCAACCATGAACTGGAAGCCATCTGACGATCGAATGTCGAATCCTTTGAGGCTTTCTTTGACAGCTTCACCAAATGATCGCCCTGCCGATGTTTGGTCTTTGATTTGTGCCATGAACTCAGAGACATCCGGAAGCTCAATGGGAGCCATGGCCCCATCGAGTCCACCGTTGGCGGCGAGATCCGCCTGACTAAACAATCCGGCCGATTCTCGTTGTGCTCCCCTCAGGGCACTTCCCAATTTCTGCCGGAAGTCACCAACGCCACCATTCACTCCAGCCAGTGCTGCGTTTCGCTCCGCTTCAATCGCGGCCACCTGACGCATCGTTTCCGCTTGCCTGGCTTCCGCTCGTCCCTTTGCCTGGCGGCCGATGTCTTCCTCCAGCGTTTCCAGGACACTGGCGTCTACTGCGCCAATTTTCACCAGACCGCTGACAATCCCGCGACTGATGGAATTGACTGTACTTTGCCGAGCCGACTCCATGATCTCGAATGAGGTCTGAACAAAGCCGCTAATTTCAGTGAAGATTGTTTTGAACCAGAATTTCAGCCGAATGAGTCCGGACAGGAATGCCGACAGCGTGTCATCCCAGCGTGTGACAGCATCAAAGGCGAACGAAAAGAAGGCCTCCTTTGCCCCTGCAATTGCGATTTTGAACGCGAGCCCAAAGTCGCCAGCAGTGACTGCGTTGTTCAAAGCTGTGAACGTTGACTTTCCAATCGCGAACAGGGAGAAGAACTGCTGCTTGGCGAAGTCGAACACATCAAGAAACACGCTTTTTGCTGAACCGAGGAATGATGTGGCCGCGGACGCCATCCCGGAGAATGCATTTTTGATGTAGGAACCGACAGCAGAGAATGCCGATGTTATCTGTTCCCTGAACAACAGGAACAGGCCACCGATAGTGACGGCAATGGCTGACAGAACGGCAAGCTTGGCGATGATAGGAAGAATCGCAAGCCCAGCGACTTTAGCGCCCTGAATGGCCATCGTGCGAAATGCCACTACGGATGATTTCGCCATGGTCAAGAATCCGGCCGCTGTCTGGGAAAGCGCCACTCTCAGAACGATCAGTGATGCCTTTGCTGACTGAACGGCCTGAATAAAGCCAAACTTCATCATCTGAATGAAGAGCTTTGTGTGTGTGATCGGGAACAGAGCCGTCGCAACAACGCCCTTAGAGAACAGCAGTGTTGCGATGTAGGCAGATCTGACGGCGGCAACGACACCTAAGAATGCCGCTGTGATACGATTGCGGATTGCTGTGCCAACAGCAACCATGCTCGTTCCGAGTGACAGAAACGCCCGTCCGATTGCCTGCAACACAGCATTGAACCTCGCCCCTATCGATTGTGCGGATGCCGCCGCGCTCGCAGCAACGGAGTTAAATCCGATTCTCATCTGACTCATCAGAATCTGAAATCTCGATCGCACTACGGTGAACGCCACATCAATGGGCTGTGCAAACGACCGGCTAAGATTCGATGCTGACTCTACAACCCCAGAAAGCACATTGCGCCGAATCAGCGTCCCCGGGCTGACTGGAGCTGTAAGATTGCTCGTTGCTGCTCCAGCCTTCTTGATCAGGCTGAAGTAGTTCCGAACCATGTTCATGCCAGCCTGCGGAGCGTTCAGGAATCCCTTAACGGCATCGCCAGTCTTCTTACGAATGCTCCCGAGATAATCATTGATTGTCTTTGCATCTTTCATTGGCCCTTCAAGGAATCCCTTGATCGGCGTGCTGAAGGCCTTGACAGTATTTGCCTGCCCAATATTGGTTGGCGATGCAAGCAGCTTTTGCACATTCCCTGTGGCTTCATAGATCTCGCTAATCGAAGTCTTTGCAACCCGAACTGGCCCCTCGAGTAATCCCTTAATTGGCGTGCTGAAGGCCTGCACAGTGTTTGCTGGGCCGATGTTGCGAGGGGCGGCAAGCAATCCACTAATTTTTGTGAACGCTTGATACTGTTGATTAAGCGATGAAACAACAGTTTGTCCGCCGACAATGATTGACCGGAAGAATTGCGCAGGACCGCGAACTGCTCCAAGTTGAGTCGCTGACCTTGAGACAACAATAATCGCGTTTGCCGCGTTACTAATGCTGGCAGCCGTTTGCTGCCCTGATGTATAGAGGCCGGTGAAGTACGGCAGCAAGCCTTTCACAGCGGACGTGGCAAAGACAGTCGAACCGGCAGCCGCTCGCACACCCGATGCGAACGTATTCACTCCTGTCACTGCCAGCACCGTCGATTGTGTGACGCTGAAGAAGCCAGTCACGAACGCTCGAGCCATCGCCTGCAGAATTGCCGCTGCTCCGCCGAGCCCTCCGCGGACAAGTGCAGCAAAATAC
This sequence comes from Planctomycetales bacterium, assembly GCA_026400835.1. GTDB lineage: Bacteria > Planctomycetota > Planctomycetia > Planctomycetales > Planctomycetaceae > SXXK01. The sequence continues at coordinate 5,296 of JAPLOA010000010.1, forward strand.
TGCAGCGGCGGGATAACGATTTTCAGATTTCTGCCCAGGAACATGAATGCCGTTGACATTCCGCCGAGCAACGGCAGCAGAATTCGAATTCCCGTAATCAACCCTGCGATTCCGAAGCGAATCAGATTCCGAAACGAAAACAGAGTAAACCCGATCACGTCATAGAGTTTCGTGAACCACAAAATGGGTGCAGTCACAGCGGACACCAATGGTCCGAGGGAAAATGCCGCAAACCTGAGCCCGAATCCAAAGGTAATCAGTGCACCGCCGCCAGCGACAAGGCCTGCCGTCAGAAGTCCGATCTGGGTTACCAACTCAGGATTCTGCTGGACCCATTCCGCCGCGTTTGTGGTGGCTTTCGCAAGGCCTCCGATGATTGGTGCCAATGCCTTCTCGAATGGCTTGCCGATGGCACGCAGGAAGATCGTGATTGACGACTGCAGCCCGCGCGTCTGGTTCGCGAACTCATCGATCGTGCGATCGATGTCCCCAAAGATGTTCAACTGAGCTTCGCTCGAC
>JAPLOA010000079.1 GCA_026400835.1 Planctomycetales bacterium
CTAAGTCTGTCAATTCTAAAGTCCGACACCACCATCAAAGACAACGTCCGAGGCAAACGTCTGCTTGCAGGATGGAATTTGAACAACCTCAAGAAGATTTTGTCAGCTTTTCAAGCCACTTGAACGTGCGATTGCCCTGCTCGCTTGCATACAGAGAATCCCGACGCCACGATCCCGTTCGTTCGCGGGTTTGTTGCCTGAATGCTTTGGGTGGCTCCCCAAAAGCTCGTAGTACCGGGTTCTCTCCCCGCTTAGTCAATTCCCTCAGAATTCAAAGGGTTTTTGTGTCAATGAGTTCTCAGCCAAGCCTTCCCCTCGGTTTCACAGCATCGGGAACAACTTGTGGCATTAAGGCCAGCGGAAAGCCTGATCTTGCCTTATTTGTTTCAGATCGACCGGCCGCATCGGCCGGCGTTTTTACGACAAATCGTGTCTGCGGTGCGCCAGTCATTGTTTCCAAAGAGCGAGTCCCGTCGTCGGTGGCTCGTGCTGTGATCATCAATTCGGGGAACTCCAATGCCGCGACCGGTGAGCCTGGAATTGCAGACGCACGAACGATGACAGCGGCAGTGGCGAAGCAACTTGACTGTCACGAGGAAGCCGTCTTTGTGTGCTCGACCGGTGTAATTGGTGTTCCGCTGCCCATGGCGACCATTATGAAGGGCATCCCGAAGGGGATTGAAGCCTTAGGAGCATCTGATCAGCACTTGCGCGATGCGGCGACCTCAATGATGACCACGGACACCTTTCCGAAGCTCACATCGGTCGACGTCAGGGTCTCCGGCGGCACCGTAAGAGTCTCCGGTGCCTGCAAAGGCGCTGCCATGATCGCGCCAAACATGGCGACGATGCTGGGAGTTGTCCTGACGGATGCCGCATTGACCCCGGAACAATGTGATCAGGCGCTTCGGTTTGGAGTGGACCGCACATTTAACTGCATCAGTGTCGACGGACATATGAGCACTAGCGACACCGTGCTGCTGCTGGCCAACGGAGCTAATCCCAAAGAATTGTCTCCTGAGGACTTCCTAAAGGTCCAGGCTGCCGTCCAGCAGGTTTGCCAACATCTGGCGACCAGCATTATCCGAGACGCCGAGGGGGCCGATCACTTCGTAACGGTGGATGTCCAAGGCTTAGAAAACCGTGAACAGGCCTTTCGAATCGCCAAAGAGATCGCAGAAAGCGCGCTGGTGAAAACGGCAATTGCGGGCGGCGATCCCAACTGGGGCCGAATTGTTTCTGCGGCCGGCTATGCCAATGTGGAATTTGATACGGCCTTTGCTTCACTGAAGATCAATGGGGTTCAGGTGTACCTGGCAGGCACACCTGTTCGCTTTAATGCGAGTGAGCTTTCCGCAAGCTTGAAGTCGAAACGCGATGTCACACTGGAGTATTCGATTTCTGGTGGGCCATGTTCCGGAACAGAATCGGTCCGATTCTGGACCTCGGATCTGACGCAGGAGTATGTTCGCCTGAATTCTGAATACACCACTTAGTCCGAGACCGGTAATGTCGTGGGCATAAACGCTTAAAGCCCCGCCAGCAGTCAGTTTAGGTGAAATAGGTTGTCGGTTTCGACTAATCAGACTGATTAGGTTCCGGACAACGGCGATCCGGAATCTGGCGAAATGCGGAAAGAAGTTCTCGAAGTTGACGGAAAAAGGTGTAAATTCGGTGCAATCGAAATCGGGCAAGTGATCTGAGTGGTCATTTGCTCAGTTTTGAGGTCGTAAGTGGCAGATTGTCGTGGGGAACTCCTGTTCCGCGTGTGTTCTCCGACGATGCCGCTGCGTACGATTCCGCGGAGCAACTGATTCATGACCCCTAGCCAATGGAGTCGACGACACATGATTACGGCTGAAGCCGAAGCTGAGCGTTTGTACCCTTCCAGTCCACTTCCCGCCTACACCTACTATCCCGGCTCTGGGATGCCTCACCCTGTTCGTGATCCGAAGGGACACAGTCACGGTAAGAAGCATGCACCGGGACAGGGTCCTCGGGCGTTGAGCCCTGAAACGTGGGCGAATAATCGTAATTATTTGCTGGGTTTGGATTACTTCAATATGGGCTTCTATTGGGAAGCACATGAGGAGTGGGAGAAGCTGTGGCGTGTATCTGGTGCTGATACAACGGTTGGTCGGTTCCTTAAAGGACTTATCAAGTTGGCAGCCGCAGGAGTTAAGGTTCGGGAACGAAGTATCCACGGAGTACGTCGTCATGCTGCCTCAGCCGGAGAGATGTTCGCCGATGTGGCAGCAGAAGCGGATATCGATTCGTTCTGCGGCCTTGAGTTCATCCGTCTGCAGTTTGCGGCCGACCGGGCTGCTCAACTGGCTTACAAGAAGCAACATGATCCTGGAACGGCAATCAGAGTCTTCCCATTTGTGTTGAAGCCGGAGTCTCTTCCGGTTGTGTGACAGGTTTGATTGTCGATCCGAAACTCGGGACAGATAAGTGTCTGGTTCGAATTCTTCCGAAACTCGCGGTACTCTGCCGCGAGTTTTTTTGTTTTCTCAGCACGCAGGGCAGTTGATTCGATGAAGATTCTGGTTGTCGGTTCTGGGGGTCGTGAGCATGCACTGGTTTGGAAACTCGTCCAGTCGCCGCTGGTCACGAAGGTCTACTGTGCGCCGGGAAATGCAGGGACTGCGATTGATGCTGAGAACCTGAACATTGCCGCAGATGATGTGCATCGGCTCGTGAAGTTCGTGCGTGAGAACCACATCGATCTGACAGTTGTCGGGCCGGAAGCTCCACTAGTTGCAGGATTGACTGATGAGCTGCGTCGGCATGGATTGGCCGTCTTCGGTCCGTCGGCCGCGGCTGCTCGCCTGGAAGGCAGTAAAGTCTTCACCAAGAAGTTGTTGAAAAAGGCCAATATTCCCACTGCTGCATTCTCTGTGTTCAGCCGAGTTCCGGAGGCCATGCAATATCTGGATGACTGTGAAGAGCAGCCCCTCGTTGTGAAAGCTGATGGCCTTGCAGCGGGAAAAGGCGTATTCGTCTGCGCGAACCTGGCAGAAGCTCGCACCGCTGTCAGAGCAATTCTGCAGGAGCGAGCGTTCGGAGATGCAGGGTCACAGGTTGTCATTGAGGAATGTCTGGTCGGTCAGGAAGCCAGCATTCTGGCGATCGTAGATGGCGACACGATCATGCCATTGGATGTCGCTCAGGACCATAAGCGAGCCCACGATAATGACAAGGGTCCGAATACCGGAGGGATGGGAGCCTATTGCCCAGCGCCGGTTGTAACTACGGAAATCATGGACGAGATCGTGCGTCGAATTCTGATCCCGACAGTCCATACGATGAAAGTCGAAGGCTGCACGTTTTCCGGAGTCCTTTACGCTGGCATCATGTTAACATCGCATGGCCCGAAGGTTCTGGAATTCAATGTCCGATTTGGCGATCCGGAAGCACAGCCGGTGTTAATGCGAATGAAGTCGGATCTGGCTCAAGTGCTGCTGATGGCGGCGACAGGGAAACTGTCAGAGCTGGAAGGAATTGAATGGGATCCTCGGCCTGCTGTCTGCGTCGTAATGGCGTCAGAGGGATATCCAGGTGATTATACCAAGGGGCATCCAATCTCTGGAATTTCTGAAGCGGACAAGGTTCCAGGTGCAAAGGTCTTTCACGCCGGGACGACGATCAATAAGTTCGGCGAGGTCGTCAATGCTGGCGGACGAGTGCTCGGTGTCACAGCCATGGGTGACACAATTGCCGATGCGAAAAGAGCCGCTTATGAAGCCGTCGACAAGATTTCGTGGCAGGGCGGATGGTGTCGTCGTGATATTTCCGACAAGGCACAGTAGAAATCTGCAAACATTTCAGCGACTGATTTCGGGGACGAGTTTTCTGGAATTGATTCTCCCTGCGATCAGGTTGGCTCCAAACCGTGGAAAAGTCTGCTGCCAATTCGGACGAGCGTTGCACCTTCTTCAATCGCTGGAATAAAGTCGCCACTCATGCCCATCGAAAGCTCAGGGAGCTGGATGCCAGCTTTCTTTGAGTCCTCTCTCGCCGCAAGTTGATCTCGTAACTGCCGGAGTTTGCGAAACGTGGGCCGAGCATGTTCTGCATTCTCTGATTCGGCGGCCATGGTCATTAAACCGTTGACGTGAGTCCTGGCACAAATCGCCATGACGGCTGGCCATTCGTTAATGATCTCTTCCGGAGTAAAGCCTGATTTGGTTGTTTCCCCTGAGGCGTTGACCTGAAGCAGCACGTGAGCATCCCTGTTGATGCTTGCGGCTGTTTTTTCGATTCGTTCCAGGAGCTTCAACGAATCAACAGAGTGAATGAGTGTTGCGTGCTGTAATGCCAGCCGAACTTTGTTCTGCTGAAGCTGCCCAATGAGATGCCATTCGGCGTCCGGCAATATTGTCTGCCGGTCTGCGAGTTGTTGGGGACGGTTCTCTCCAAACGTTTGATGAAGAGGCCTTAGCTCCTGAACCCACGACCATTCGGCATACTTTGTTACCGCCACAAGACTTACTGAGGACTCATTTCTGCCAGCTCGCACACAGGCCGAGCGAATTTCATCACGGATAGTCTTGATATTCTGAGACAATTTTTCGTGAACGGGCATCATAATGATGATCGGAAACATTTAAGGAGACTTCCGGCGTTGAGCCATGGATTTTTGCCAGACTCAGATCAGTAACAACTCTTGCAGTCAATTGTGTGAGGTTCGCCCAGTATGTCCATGTCTCAACCGGCTGTTTCTCACCTTTTCCTGCTGGGCGAATTCGCAGAATTGAGTTACTCTGGGTCTTCATACATGTCATTAGCCGAGGCAATATTGGCCCAAAATGATTTGAGAAAGTGTTTGTCGTCGCTGGCCCAAAGCTGTTGTGGCGCTAACGTTGCATTATCACGTTCGTGGCAGCAAATGTTGAGTTGAACCGGCCCCTGAAGATGAGGTTACTCGGGTATGAATCAGCGTAGCACATCGGGATTTCTGACAGCTTCAATCTTCATGCTTGCGATGACTCCGGTCGCTTTTTGCGCAGAGCTATTGTCACCGCAACTACGCTCTTTGCCGCAATATCGGGTCCCAGTGGATCTCGTCTGTCAGAATGATTTTCTGTTTGTGGCCAATTCTCGGACAGGCTCCGTAATCAAAATTGACGTGACGTCCAACGAACTCCTGGCGGAATGGAAGGTCGCAGAATCTCTTAGTGGGATTGCCGCGTGGCGAAACGGATTGTTGCTCCTGGACGATCATGCCCACCGACTGCTCTGGTCGACCGAAGAGCCAGGAAGTTCGCGACTTGAGCCCATTCTGAGTGTGGAGTTGCCTCAGCACCCGGTTGATGTTGCTGTCAGCGCGGACGAAACTTCGGTGGCAGTCTCATCGCTATGGTCCAGGACTGTGACCTTGTTTCGGGGACAGCGAGATGGGCTGCAAAAAGAACGACAACTGAGCTTGTCGTTTGCACCTCGCACCATGTTGTATCTCACGGACGGCAAACTGATCGTTGCCGATTCCTTCGCGGGTCGGCTGGCTATTGTCGATACGGCAGCGGGCGCCGTCTTGAAGGAGCATAATGTTTATGGGCACAACATTCGGGGTTTGGGGCTTAATCACAAGCACGGGAAACTGCTGGTTGCCTGTCAGACGCTCGATCCAGCCACGTTCACGACTTACGAAAGAGTCTTCTGGGGAGTCCTGATGCAGAACGGACTGCATTCGATTCCGCTTGATCAGTTATTGTCATCGTCTGGTGATGCTGGCGACACAGCTCCGGGGGAAGCGGAATACTCCGGAACGTCATATGCTTCACAGCAGCGATACCCGCTGGGTACGCCATCAATTGGATCGGGTGATCCCGGCGCCATGGTCGTAACCAAAGACGATACCACGTTGATTGTGATTTCGGGCGTGAATCAAGTGGCATTCAGAACCGCCAGTCATATGCCTTTTGAACGTTTGAAAACAGGGAAGAGGCCTCAAGCCATTTGTTTGGATCGTGAGCAGACACGGGCGTTTATTGCGAATCGCTTTGACGATTCAATCACGGTCGTTTCTCTTGGGGGTAAGGCCCCGGTGGTCGAAACGACGATTTCGCTGGGTGATATTCGAGAACTCACATTGGCAGAGCAGGGGGAGCAAACATTCTATGACGCGTCCGTTTCATTGGATGGATGGTTCAGCTGTCATTCATGCCATACCGATGGCCATACAAATGGGCAAAGAGCAGACACGTTTGGAGATGAGGATCGCGGGGCTCCCAAGAAAGTTGTCTCATTGCGTGGCGTGGCTGATTCTGGGCCATGGGCGTGGACGGGAAGCAAGAATAGTCTGGACGAACAAATTAAAACGTCATTGATCATTTCCATGCAGACTCAGATCCCGACAGACGAATTACCAATCGAACGACTTTCAGCGTACTTGAAAACTCTTGCTCCGGCGCCATCGCTTCATCTCGCGCGAACAGAAATGCCGAGCCATGAAATTCTGGCGGAAGCAAGAACCGTTTTCGAAACTGCGGGGTGCCAGAATTGTCATGCAGGGTCCGCGCTGACGAGTCGCGATATGTACGATGTGGGGATCCATGATGAGCAGGGAGAAACGCTTTTCAATCCACCGTCGCTCAGAGGTGTAAGCCAGCGTGCACCCTATTTTCATGACGGTCGGGCGGCGACGCTTGCCGAAGTTCTGAAGACTTCACATCACAATTCAGAAATGGAACTATCAGAAAAGCAGATTGAACAGTTGCAGCTGCTTCTGGAAAGTCTGTGATCCGCTCCCCGCGCTTCTGCGTTCCCGTGATGGGTATCAGTAGAATTCTGAACAAAGTGGCCTTTTGCGATAGGGCCCCCTGGTGAAATCATGAAACTGGAAATACGACGAAATCTGATCAGCGTTCTTGCGTTTGTTGGCTTTATCTGGCTCATTTTTTTGATCAATGTGCCACTCTCGCTGACCGACTGGAATCTGGTTCAGAACTACGGGCTGAAACCAAGATCCGTATCCGGGTTGATTGGGATCTTCACGATGCCGTTTCTGCATGATGGATTCGAGCATCTGCTGGGGAACACGATTCCTCTGGCAGTGCTGCTCTTTATGCTTTCGGTGACTCGCGATAACGCACGCCGCGTCTTAATCAGCATTACCGTTCTTGCCGGGCTTTTCACATGGGTGATCGGGTTATCCAGCCCTGTAGTCGGTGCAAGTAGTCTGGTCTATGGACTGACGGCTTATCTGATCACAGCAGGAATCCATGAGAGAAAACTAGTTTCTGCGGGTACGGCAATTCTGGTGGTGATTCTATACGGAGGCACATTAGCTTGGGGACTGTTGCCGTCTGCTGCTAAACGCGTCGCCTGGGACGCCCATTTACTTGGTGCGGCGGCTGGAGCTGTGTTTGCTCACTACACACTGCGTGCCAAGTCATCGAAATCTGTCAGCAGCCCGGATACAAAGCCGGTTACTTCAACGACGGAGGTCGTTTCAGAATCTCCGGCAGTCTTTTGATTCAGAAACGGGATGGCTTCCATACGCGAAAATTTATGGCCACACACCTGCCAAGGCCCTGGACTTTTTAATCGATGTTTGTCGGAATCATTGATCAAGACGCAGAAAGTGCAAATCGCTTTATGACCGCATCCATTTCTCTCAATACAGGCGCTCAATTGCCTTCGGTGGGCTTTGGCTTCTGGAAAGTCGATCGTCCTCTCGCGGCTGACGTCGCTGAACAGGCGATTCAAATTGGATACCGACATTTGGACTGTGCCTGTGATTATGAAAACGAAAGTGAAGTGGGGCAGGGGATCAAAAAGGCTCTTTCGGATGGTCTCTGTAAACGCGAAGACCTATGGGTTACTTCCAAGCTTTGGAACACCTATCACAAGGCAGAGCATGTGCGGCAGGCTTGTGAGAAATCACTGAATGATCTCGGGCTGAAACAACTCGATCTCTACCTGATCCATTTTCCGATCGCTCAGAAATACGTGCCGTTTGATCTGCGTTATCCGCCGGGATGGTTTGTGGATCCCGCGGCTGAGACACCTCGCATGGAGGAGGATAGAGTTCCGATCAGTGAAACGTGGCAGGCAATGGAAGATCTGGTCGACAGTGGACTTGTGAGGCACATCGGCATCTGCAATTTTGGCACGAGTTTGCTGCGTGATTTGCTTTCGTACGCTCGAATTCGGCCAAGTGTTCTTCAGGTCGAGTCACATCCTTTTCTTGTGCAGGCCAAGTTACTGCGATATTGCCAACAGGAGCAGATTGCGTTCACCGCATTCTCTCCTCTCGGGGCCGCCAGCTACTACAGTCTTGGGATGGCCAGCCAGTCCGAGTCTCTGCTCGACAATCCAATTATTCAGTGCATCGGTATGGAGAAAGCAAAGTCGGCAGCACAGGTTTTGCTTCGCTGGGGAGTTCAACGAGGAACCTCAGTGATTCCCAAAACATCGACTCTGGATCGGATGGCCGAGAACCTGAACATCTTTGACTTTGAGTTATCCCAGTCGGATATGGACGCCATCAGTGGGCTTGACCGAGGTCGTCGTTTCAATGATCCCGGCGTGTTCTGTGAATCTGCCTTCAATACGTTCTGCCCGATTTATGAATAGTTGACTGGAGAGGATGTATCAGGAACAGGAATTCGCAGTCGTTCCGGAGTGTCTGGACAGCGAAACTGTTGCAAGTCTGATTCATCTGACTGAGTTGGCTCGCAAGCGAAATGAGGCGGCTGAGTCGGTTTCCAGCAGCAGTAGTGGAAACGCGCTCTGAAATCTTGTTGACGTTGTTCCGGAAGTTGCTGAACTGTCGTTGAATTCGAAAGTTGCAGAGTTGGTCGAAGCAGTTCTTGGAACCGGGGCATTCATGGTTCGCTCAACGCTTTTTGACAAAACGGACGGCGCACACTGGGGAGTATTCTGGCACCAGGATTTAGCAATCGCCGTTAAAGAGCGTCACCAGGTTGAAGGCTTTCATGCGTGGACTCGAAAAGCCGGAGTCCAGTGCGTCCAGCCTCCTGTTGAAATGATGTCGCGGATCCTCGCCATTCGGCTTCATCTGGATGATTGCTTTGCTGCAAACGGGGCTTTGAAGGTGCTACTCGGAAGTCACCGTTCCGACGCTTTGACATCGAATCGGATTGAAGAAATCTCCTCCAGTGCGAATAAAGTCGTTTGTGAGGTGCCCGCAGGTGGGGCAACATTGATAAGCCCTCTGCTGCTGCATGCCTCTTCGCCGATGAGCAATCCCGGGCATCGGCGAGTCATCCATTTAGAATTCACAGCACAGGAACTACCACAACCACTGGAATGGCGATATCGAATGCCTTGCGAATAGTAACGATGGCTGATGCGGCTTGAATTTCCGTAGAAGCAATCAATGAACGCGCTGAACGTGTTGGAATTATTCGACGCCGTTCCCGATGGCACTACCACGCCTTGAACTGGTTATAGTTGATGACACTTTGGGCACAGAGGATTCCGAAAAAGATCATCAGGAACTGAGGGTCGGGCTGAAGTCGAGCCAGAATGCCAGCGTGGGGGGCTGGCAGAAATGAGTAAAAAATGCTTGGCAGCACATCGGCACCTGAGTTGGAACAGTAGGCACACCACAGAGCCACTCCGCCGGCCGCACCGATAGAAATCTTCAGAACCAGCTCTGATGCCTGACGGCCACGAGCGCCGTAGTGCGTTACGAGCGTGGCCATGATTTGCCCGCCATCCAGTGGAAGGGTCGGGATCAGATTCATCACATTGACAATGATGCCGCTGAATAAGAGCATAAAGAAAACGTAGTTCAAAGCGGGAAAGTCCTCGAAGGTAGCTGGCGAAGATTTCAGCAGCAGGATCATCACGCCGTACACAATCGCTGAAAAAGAAAGCCCGGCAAGTGGGCCAGCTGCCAGAGACCAAATCTGACGCCAGGTTGAAAGGCGAGTCGCGGTTGCGTATCCGCCCAAAAAATAAAGTACAATTTCGGAAGGCCATCCGTAGTGACGAAGAACCAGTGCATGACCAAGTTCATGGATCAGCACGGTTACGAAGACACAGATGACTCCCAAAACGACGAGATCCAGCCGCTCTGGATTCCATCGCATCATCGCGGCGGAAATCCAGAAGACCGGATGAATGCGAATTGGAATTCCGAACAGGTTGAAACGCAGGTCAAATGCTGTTTCGCCAGCGATACCGAACATGATTATTCTCGTAGCCTGATGTCAGGGGCGTCCTGCCTGAGTCCCGACATTCGACCAGTTTAGGGGTGACGGTGGAGTGAGCCGACTCGGCAGGATACAGTCTTGTCACGCGAAGTCGAATCGCCAACCTTCGCCGTGGTCACAATGTGAGTTGAACGCCTGAACTGAATTTGGAAAGAGTCGCAATTGGGCAGTTTGTTTCGCATATTCATGGACCTGCCGCTGTTTCGCAGCGTACTGCGCCCTATTTCGCGTGTGCTGGTCGGGCTAATTGCGATTCCCATTTTTCGTTTCATCATGCGTAAGGTTTTTCGTCTTCAGGACCTGGACGACGAACTTGAGAAAGACCTGGAAGAGTGGTTTCGCGGGGCACTCCTTTTGCTGGCCGCTACTGCGAACATGGAGCATCTGCTGTTTGGCTGGATGCAGAAGGTCGACTGGCTTGATCGTGCCGACTGGCTGACAATGGGTTTAAGGCTTATGCTGGCCATCAGCGTGATCGAAGCCATGCCCGATCAGGAGTTGTTTGCAGTGTTGCACCCTGGGCCACCAAAGCTGGAAAAGGGAAAGAATCCTGTCGTTCAACTCTGGAAGTTGAAATGGAAATTCCTGAAGGGGTTTGTTTGTCGCCATCTAAACCGATCGTCTCCCGTGCTGGCAATGATGTGCGCAATTATTGGCTCGCAGATGCCGGTATTGAATAGTGACCAGAAGGAAATTCTTCGACGCGACACCATCGCCTCCTGGGCTTATTGTCAGCAATGTGCCGTCGTTTGCCCCATGCAGTCCCTCGTGACACTCGATGCCCTGCAGAAGATGGTTCCGGACCTCAAGCGCGAGTCTGACCTTCTGGTTCGACACCGAGAGCGTTGGCTTGTCGGCTGGGTGTGTTATCTGATGGCGATAACTCAGTATCTGATTATTGGTCTCGTCACATCGCGAGATCGCGCTCTGGACGTCCTGAGTGAGTTCGACCGAGCCGTGGCACGCCGCCGCAATGAACTCATTGAAGAGTTTAAACTGGAAGGAAATCTTCCGAAGGATTTTGATCCGAATGCCCCCTTACCGAAGCCTTCGGACTCTGCAGCAAAGTCAAGTCAGCTCTGACAAAAGAGCTGTGCATTTCAGGGACATTCAGATGTGAGTGTAAAGTATCGAGCATTGCGATAAGCTTCACCTCACACCTGAAGTTCCTGCCGTTTTTTGTCCTTCCCAAAGGAGAGCTCTTGATGCTTAGATTGATCAGCGCCTGCCTGTTGTTTGTCTCTGCCGTGTTGCTCGATCCGTCGGCTGCGTTTGCTGATGAGCCAGCAAAGATGATACGGATTGGAATGATCGGACTTGATACGTCCCACTGTCTTGCATTTGCCGACTTGCTGAACAAGGGAGGTTCCGATCCTGCACTTGCTGGCTGCAAAGTGGTTCTTGTTTATCCCAAAGGAAGCCCGGATATTGAGAGTAGTGTCAAACGTGTGCCGGAGTACACCGAGAAGATCAAGGCTATGGGTGTTGAGATCATTGAAGACCTTGATGCGATGATTTCACAGGTTGACGCCGTGCTTCTGGAAACGAATGACGGTCGGCCACATCTGGAACAGGTGCTTCCAGTACTAAAGGCTCAGAAGCCAGTCTTTATCGATAAACCAATCGCCGGCTCTTTGGTGGACACAATTGCGATTTTTGAGCTGGCGAAGCATTACAAGACACCGGTCTTCAGCTCATCTTCGTTGAGATTCTCGAACGGAGCTCAGGCAATCCGCGGTGGTTCAATCGGAGATGTCATGGGCTGTGACACCTATTCTCCGTGCTCACTGGAGCCAACTCACCCGGACCTCTTCTGGTACGGAATTCACGGATGCGAAACGCTGTTCACGATCATGGGGCCGGGAGTTGAGACAGTCGTTCGTACTCAAACGCCGGACTTCGATCTTGTCACAGGAACATGGAACAAGGGAAGAATTGGTACGTTTCGAGGAATTCGGAGCGGAAGTTCGGGCTACGGCGGGACAGCTTTCGGGACCAAAGGGATCGCACCTGCAGGTCAATACGATGGTTACAAGCCGCTGGTTGTCGAGATCGTAAAGTTCTTTCGTTCTGGCCAGCCTCCAGTGAGCGCCGAAGAAACGACGGATCTCTACGCCTTTATGGAAGCCGCAGACGAAAGCAAACGACGTGGCTTTGTGCCCGTCAAGGTCGCAGACGTGAAGGCCGTGGCTGCTGAGGCCGCAGCGAAGAAAGTGGCGGAGTTGATCAAATAGCTGCAGAGGCACAGAAACACGACAGCTACTAATCTGAGTCACAGCCCGGTTTTTCGGTCAGAGAAACCGGGCTGCGTTTTCATCGTAATCCGATGAAGGTTCCCTTCAGAATTTCAACAGAGACCTTATCACTGATGCGAACTCTGTGCATGACAGCTTTCGATGGGAACTTTGGTCCGTGTCAGAACTCCATCGCGGTACTGTTCAACCACATAACATGACTCGCATCTTGGCGAGGTCGTGCAACATGGCGGAGTAATCACTGCCGCATTGTGTGAGCATTCGTCGCAACGATCACAGTTTGAACAACCGCGTTGATGCGAATTTGCTTCGCACGCTGCAGCCGGATGGAGTGGAATACCAATCGTTGCTCGGCAATCGTTATGCAGTGGATGCAACGGGATTCCGATTGTTGCAGCACAACCTCCTTGAGAGCGACCGTGCAACGGGACATCGTGATGTCCAGACTCTCTCCGGCCTCCACATCCTGAATGTTGGCAAGCACAGCAGGGGTCTTCTGCTGGCTGTGGAGAACCGCCGCAGTGCTCACAGTGATGAGCATTCACCCGTTCTGCCGCGCATCCGACCAGCACAGGCTCAGGAACCCTGACGGCCGGCGCCTGCTCTACCGGGACGCCTTTCGCCTCCCAGTCTACGAATACCGAACCTGTCGTTGATGCAAGTCGGCTGGACATTCCGCGGTGCTGAAAGCTCTGGTCGAGGCTGCGAAAAGCTCGAGAGAGATTGAGTAACTCAGATGTCACAGAATTGGACAATTCATCTGCCGAAGCAGATTTGGCGCCTGGCCCGAAACAGACCAGCAGCAGACAGGCAAGCCAGGACAAATGCCAGCCCGTCTTACAAGAAATACCCATTGTTATCGTCTCCGAAAAAGGAGTGGACAAAACTGTGCGGAACTCTTCAGCGCTATGTGTCCTGCAACCTCTACAATTCGCACAATCGTTACTATTGGGATAACCGGGCGCCCGCGTCGAGGGCAAACTTTCAACTTTTTTCCCTTTCTGAAGCGTCCCAGCAAGCTTCGTCTGCCATTAGCTTTTCGCCCTGTGCAATTCTGCACGACTGGTCTTGCTTGCGTTTCTGACGAGCATCGTCGATCGTTCGGAGGTTCAGGGATGCGAAGGGTTCTCGACTGAGAATGGAGTTCATTTGCAGTGAGCGAGCCGCTGTCCCGCCCCTTGATTTTTCAAACATCCTGCTTCTTCGTTGTACTCAAATCATGCAAGCCGATGAATACCTGCGAGAACTGATCCCGTTCCCGTCTGTCAGTCGAGATTCGAACACCGAGATTACGGACCGCATCGACCAGTGGCTGCGAAAGCTGGATTTTGAGATCGAGCGTCTGAGTTACCAGGACGAGAACGGCGTTTCGAAGTCTTGCCTTGTCGCCCGAAAGGGTCCTGCGACGGGAGGCGGGCTGGCCTACTTCGGGCACACGGATGTTGTGCCTGTTAATTCCTGGAGTTTTGCGGCTTCTGGCCCATGGACTCCTCATGTCGCGGACGGGCGAATGTACGGCCGTGGATCCTGCGACATGCGAGGATCATTGGCTTGCATGCTGACTGCGGCATGCGAACTTCGTCATGCGAAACTCAGGGCTCCCATTTTCTATGTCGTTACAGCCGACGAAGAAGTGGGCATGCATGGGGCGCGTAAGGTTGTCGAAGATTCGCAACTGTATCGTCAGATCGTTGCTTCCCAGCCAGCATCAATCGTTGGGGAACCGACATCGCTGGATGTCGTCTACGCCCACAAGGGCGGTCGTGCTGTAAGAGTCACGTCCGTCGGGCGAGCTGCTCACTCCAGTACAGGGCAGGGCGTAAATGCAAACATGGCTTTGATTCCTTTCCTCGTGGAGATTCAAGGAATCAATGAGGAGATGGAAACATCTGAGACGTGGCGCGACGACAGATTTGTGCCGCCGACACCAACCCTCAACCTGATGATTCGTGATACCAATACAGGGATCAACATCACATCCGCTCAGTCGGAGTGTCTGGCGTACTTTCGTCCGATGCCCGGGCAGGATGCTGATGGCATGATTGAGCGACTTCGGCAGTTGGCCATGCAATACGGGCTGAAGTTTGACACGTTGTTTTCCGGTTCACCGCTTTACACGGATCCCTCTGCACCTTTCGTCAATGAACTGTTGCAACTTGCTGGGCGTTCGTCGGCTCGCACTGCTGCCTACGGAACTGATGGGGCGATCTTCACAGAGTTGAAAAACATCGTGGTCTTCGGTCCTGGCGATATCGCTCAGGCTCACACAGATGATGAGTGGATTAGTCTGGAACAGCTTCAGCTTGGCACAGAATTGTATTCTCAGTGCATTCGAAAATGGTGTTGCTGAGTAATATTGTTCTGTGCGCGGCCATGATTCACTCAATGATTTGAATCATCTACCCCGCGAATACCCGGCCTCAATTTTAGCGGCCCGAAGAACACTTGAGGAGTCATAGTAAGTTGTCGGAGTTTCCTGTTGTCAGTGTTTCAGATCTCGTCAATGCCTTTAAAGAGGTGGTTGAGACCGCGTTGCCTCCCTGCACCGTTGAAGGAGAGATCTCCAATTGTCGGCGCAGTCCGGCCGGACATTGGTATTTGACTCTGAAGGATGAACAGTCCGAAATCGGTGCTGTGATCTGGCGAAGTGCTGCTCAGAAGATTCGCTTTGACCCGAAAGATGGAATGAAATGCCTCGCCACGGGGTCCTTGCAGGTCTATGTCGCCAAAGGGACTTGTCAATTTGTCATATCCCGTTTGATGCCACAGGGCATAGGGGAACTTGAGCTGGCTTTTCGACAACTTCGCGACAAACTATCAGCAGAGGGCCTGTTTGATGAGTCGCGAAAGCGAGCGATTCCGCAGATACCGCGTCGGATTGCCCTTGTGACGAGTCCGGGCAGTGCTGCCGTTCGCGATATGATTCAGGTGATTACTCGGCGATGGCCGCCAGCTCAAATCGTGGTCGTACCTGTTCGCGTTCAGGGTGATGGGGCGGCGGAAGAAATTGCGAAGGCCTTGAAACTCGTACACCGCATTCCTGATGTTGATGTTGTGATTACCGGACGAGGTGGTGGAAGTCTTGAAGATCTTTGGTGCTTCAATACCGAAGTTGTCGCAAGGGCTGTGGCTGCGTGTCGAATCCCTGTCATCGCTGCAGTGGGGCATGAAATCGATGTTTCAATTGCCGATCTGGTCGCAGATCGCCGAGCACTGACACCCAGCGAAGCTGGAGAGCTGGTTGTTCCGTCAGCTCGTGATCTTCATGATTCACTGATTCACACGGCGCACCGCATGAGGCAGACTCTGCGAGACCGTCTGGATCGGGCCAGACTTCGACTGAGTACGATTGAGGCGAGGTCTGTACTTCAGCGGCCCATGAGTCTCGTCGATCAAAAACGGCTCGATTGTGAAGCTTTCTCTGAGCGTGCAGTGAAGGCCGTTCGCTTATTGACCGAGCGAAGAGGGCGAGATTTGTCGGAGTTTGCAGCATCACTGCAGGCAATGAGCCCACTCAGAGTCCTTTCCAGAGGGTACTCGTTGACACAAACGTCGGACGGTGCCTTATTGCGATCCGCTGAAGGGGTCGAACCCGGCGAGATTCTTACGACTCGACTTGAATCCGGACTGGTGCGTTCAGCGGTGACGGAAATCGAGATCGAACGCCCTCACTGAATGTCGCGGACAAATCGGTCGTGCGAGGTGATTGAATGGCCATTGATAAATGAGCGGCCGTCCGTACTCTTTCGGCCGTCAGGCTGAATTCGCAGTATCTCAAGCCAGCCATCTCCAGCCGCTGCGAACAGGCGTCCGTGACATTCATGGAGGCTGCCAGCGACCGATGGCAGCGATGGAAGTGCGACGGTTGGCGAGAGACCAACTTGCTGAATCGTACAGCGGAGGGCAGGCTGACCGTCGCGTTGCAGGCTTGTTGAGGCTTTTGGCCACGGCTGCATGGCTCGCACGTGGCAATCAATCTGGTGGCATGATTGCGACCAATCGATAGCTCCGGATTCTTTTGCGATCTTAGGCGCCAAAGTCACCTGAGAAGAATCCTGTCTCTCAAAAACAGCCGTCCCATCCGCCAGTTGTCGAACAACCCGCAATAATAGGGGAACGGAAAGCTCCGCAAGTCGCAGCATCAGTTCGCCTGAGGACTCAGATAGCCCAATAGGGGTCTCTACTTTTCCAACGACAGGACCTGAATCCAAAGCTGGCTCTATCTGAAATATTGTGACACCGGTCGTGGTATCGCCTTTCCAGATTGAATACTGAACCGGAGCTGCTCCTCGATGCCGCGGCAACAAGGAGCCATGAAGATTAAAGGCCCCTAACCGCGGGATTGCCAGTAATTCGGGCTTCAGAATCTGCCCGTAGGCTGCAACGATGAAAACGTCAGCCTTCAAAGAGCGAAGGGTGTGCAGCATTTCCGGACGATTGACTCGCTCCGGCTGAAAGACGGGAATATTGCAGGCAACCGCCATTTCCTTCACAGGATTGACGTGTTGATGGTGACCGCGCCCCGACCGATCCGGCTGCGTCAGAACTCCTACCACAGAATGTTCCGAATCGAGCAAAGCGCGAAACGGCGGCACTGCGAATTCGCCAGTACCCATAAGAACAAGTCGAAGAGCCATGAAAACAACTTGAAGAGATTGGCGACAGCGTCGCACGAAATCGAAACGGGGCATGAAGCGAACTAAACTCGCCACAAGTTTTCTGTGTGGACCATGACCTTGAGCATTGCGTCAGTTCTTTAGTCTTTAGGAACAGTCCCGAAAAAACATCCGGTTTCTACTGAGGCGAGAAATTACAACCCGAAACGTGAGTGAGGGATTTTTCTACAAGACACCAATCCTTCGCTGACGCGTCGGGTTGTGATGCAGGGAACTTTTCTCGGGACTGAGTTCTTCAAAGACCTGCTCGTTGCATTGCAGACTTCCACTCGTCCGGACTAAGTTCCTTTGCCTCTTCCACCAGCAACCGAGGAATATCATCCAGGATTGGATACTTCAGACGCACATCGGGATTCGTACAAACCAGTGAATCACCGTCCTTAACGAGGTCCGAATGACACTTTGGACAAACAAGGTAGCTGCTTGATTTTTCAAAATTGAAGACCATGTCTCAGAATCCTCTCAATTCACGAATGTCTGCAAATGTCCTTAGTCGATACCCGATTCCGGTGTAATCGAGTGCGGAGCAAAGCGATCGAACCGCGACACCCATTCCGTCCGGTCCGCTAAATCCACCAAATTGGCCGCCGCCCTTCAGGTGTGGCTCGGTTTCAAGATAGAACCCCGGGATACCCAGTTTCTGCAGTCGCTGCTCGATAGCCGGAATCTGTTCTCGCAGGTCACGAAAAATCATTTCATGACCAGAATCGCCCTCGTCACAGGGAACAAAATTCTTCAGGCGTTCCTCATCGACAGCACCTTCCCAGACCAGACTTCGATCAATGCGATAGTCCTTGACGTGCATCCATCCCAGCCACGGAAGAGTTGCACGATATTCCTCGAAGACCTGAATGGCGTTCTTGTTCTGAGCCGTAACATTGCCACCGTCAAAGATCAGGACCATATTCGGATGGTCAACGCGTTTGGCAAGTTCTGCCATTAACGGACCGGTTTCGCCGACGAGATTCGGTTCAATTTCCAGCCCGTACACGAGGCCGTTTTCAGCACAAAGGTTCGTGATGCGACGAATCTGATCAGCAGCCTGATCCAGATGCTGCTCTGGCTTCGTGCCTCGCGGATGATAGAACGAAAAACCTCGGATCAACTTCGTATCCAGCGCCTTCGCCACATTGATTGTCCGGGCCACTTCTCCAGCAAGATACTCTTCGAAAGGCACGAACTTATTATGAGAGCCATCTTCGACATTCAGGAGTTTAACCTTGCCAACTCGAGCCCCGATGCTGGTGACTCGCACGCCGTATTCGGCATGAAATTGTCGAAGTCGCTCCAGCTTCTCCGCATTGAGTTCTGTGACGTGTTCGATTTTCCCATCGCCCGGAACGTCGATAAATCGCGGACTGTAGTTCCGAATTCCAATCGCGGCGAGTGCCGTCATTTGTTCAAGAGCAGTACGGCGATTAGCCGCTTCGTCGGCAAAAGCACTGATAATGACAGTTGGCTTGCTGGCCATGGAAACCTCAACAAAAACTGATCCGTGGATAGTCGCTCGAACCGACATTCTCATGGGTCATTCGAAAGATGACAAGTGAGTCGTTCAGATGTTTGTGTGCCAGGAAATTCAGCAGGGAGCCCCCGGAGTCATTTATGCTCAGAAGACTGTCCGGGTAGAATACGCCGGCAGTTGCTTAGAACGACCCGTCCGGGAATTACCGAGCGTCACCGACAATGTCTACAGAAGAATCCGATCAAACTGGAGCGACAGACCTTCCCGATGTCGGTGTGTTGCTGGGAATCGATTATGGCACAAAGCGAGTTGGAGTTGCGGTTTCGGATCGCGACCAGAAGTTCTCAAGTCCACTTTACAATCATCAGCGGCAGGGGACTCAGGGGGATACTCGCTTTTTCAAGACATTAGTCGAAGAGTACCGACCTGTCGGGATGGTTGTTGGTCTGCCGATTCATCTGAGCGGAGACGAAAGCGAGAAATCTCGTGAAGCACGGAAATTTGCAGACTGGCTGTCTTCAGTAACCGGTCTTCCGTATTGTTTTCAGGATGAGCGATTCTCATCATTTCAAGCTGAGTGTCTGATGACGGATGCGGCCCTGACAAAGAAACAACGTAAGGATCGCATCGACAAGATTGCCGCGCAGATATTGCTCCAGAACTTTCTGGAATCACGGAGAGTCCGACGCGGCGTGGACTGAGAAGCATCGTTCGTCGTGGAGATGAATCTTGCCCGTTGACCAATGTTGCTGACGACTCAACGTGGATCATTTTGGGGAAGCGTCGCCCGTCAGAATCCATTCTTCGTTGAATGCAGCATGTTTCATAGTCTTACCCCCGTCAGTGAAATAGCTGTAGACCGCGTGGACCATGCCATCTTTCGTCTGGATTACGCAGGGGTAGTGGAAAGATCCTGTCGCTTTCTGCTCCAGATGCCGGGACGCTTTCCACGTCAGACCTTCGTCCGTGGAAAGGCTCACGGCGAGCTGATTTCTGCCGGAGGATGTGTCGTTATGAACGAGCACCCAATGGCCGTTTCTGAGCCGAACACCATCCAACCCCGAGCCAGGATTCACAAGTTCGGAGACACCCACGGGGCCCCATGTGATTCCATCATCAGTTGATTCACAGACTCGCACATGTCCGGTAAAACCATTCTCTCTCATGTAGGCAGCCAGCTTTCCATCATCGCGACGCAGCACCGCAGGCTGAATTGCACCGAAGCCGAGCAGCGGCTTACTGGCATACCAGGTAGAACCGCCATCGTCGCTGATCGCCATAATCGAGATCGAGAACGTGTCGGTATAAAGCGGCAACAGGATTCTACCCGATGGCAGCACGGTGGGTTTGCAACGAGGCTGCCAGCCCATGCGCTGATAGAGTTTCTGGCTCAGCTTCTCCTTCGCGTCTTCAATCTCCAGCTTTTGTTTTTCGGGAAGTGGTACAGGCAATGCGGAAAGAACCTGATCGAGAATTCGAATCGCTTCCGGCGAGAAATCATCGGGCTTCAGAAGAATCGTTTCACTGCGATTCCATTGAGGGCAACCATCACCAGCGGGATTGTCACTAACCTTGAGATGAGTCAGGCATGATTCCCAGCTATTGGCGATAACAACCGGCCAGAAAAGCATCAGCCGTCCATTGGGGTCGGTCATCATGGCCGTGTTGCAATCAGGGAATCCCGGTGTGTCGGTCATCAGAAATTCCGGTCCCCATTCTTTCTGGCCGGTTTTCAATCGAGATCCATAAACGGCCACATCATCGGCCGTTCGTTCGCCACTGCCACGATACCAGGAGACAATCAATTCGCCATCTGCAAGTTCCGCGATGCCCGGGGCATGATTGTGTTGCGGGTGCAATGGGAACACAAACTCCGATCGGAGTATGGGTTGAGAGGCATCTTCTGCAGCTGACAATAATCTGCTTGCTGCAATCAGAAGCATGGAACAGAGAAACAGTGGCGAGCGAGCGTGGAAAGACATTTCAATTCGTCTCAATGAGTTATTTGGTCGAACGACAATTCAAGAACTCGCTCTATCGTAACCAGCGGCGGAGCTGGAAAACATTCTGCAGGAACTGTCAAGATCTGTCCGTTCCTCCGTCCAGCCTACTCGTTCGCCTTGAGCTCGCGTGTTCTGGCGGAGTTCTGCGGCGAATTGCAGATGGCTGTCGACTGAGAAATCTGATTTCGTGGTTACTGGAGCATCCACTGCCTGAATTGTTATCCTACGAAGATTGCCGGGACATTCTGTTGTCCCGCATCAGTACTAACTTGAGAGCAAAATGACAGACGAGACCCCAAAACGCCGCATCTGGATCGGATTTGATCTGGGTGGCACCAAGATGATGGCTGTCGTATTTGACGACAAACTGAAGGTGCTCGCCAAGAAACGCCGGAAAACTCGTGGCAATGAAGGTGAGCAGGTTGCGTTGGAGCGACTCGCTGAAACCATCACAATGGCTCTTGAGGCGGCCGAGGTTCATCCGGATGAAGTCGCTGGAATTGGTGCTGGTGTACCTGGGCCGTTGGATCTTCAGCGAGGTGTCATTCTGGAAGCACCGAATTTGGGCTGGAAGAATGTTGCATTACAGGAGTTTCTGTCGAAAAGGTTTAAGTGTCCTGCAGCCCTCTGCAACGATGTCGATGCTGGTGTCTTCGGTGAATACAGCGCAGGAGCAGGGCAGGGGCAACGTTGTGTGCTTGGGGTGTTCCCCGGTACCGGGATCGGCGGCGGATGTGTCTACGAAGGGAAGATCTTTCGAGGCTCAAGATCATCATGCATGGAGGTTGGATATCTCCAGATGGCAACTGAAGGGGCGGCAGCCGGTGTCGGTCCGGTCGGAACACTGGAAGGTCTCGCAAGTCGTCTTGCGATTTCCGCTGAGGCTGCCAAAGCTGTGTTCCGTGGACAAGCACCTCACCTTAAAGAATTTGCGGGAACTGACATCGGAAAGATTCGTAGTTCGATTCTCGCAAAGTCTATCGACATGGGAGACAAAGCAATCGAGATGATTGTGCGTCGAGCAGCAGAGCAGGTAGGACGTGGAATCGGCAGCCTTATCAATATCCTTGCACCTGATGTTGTGATTCTGGGAGGTGGTCTGGTAGAAGCGATGCCAAAGTTGTATCTCGAGGGCGTTCGAGAGGGCATCAAACGCAACGTTCTACCGTCACTCGCCGATTGCGCGAAACTAAAAGTCAGTGAATTAGGTGACTTGGCAGGGGCCGTGGGCGCTGCTGCATGGGTGCGTCAGGAGTCCGCCGTGAAGTCGGAAAAAAAAACCTAAGCTCAAGACGCTTTCCCTCGAAACGGTCTCCTAATTTCCTCTGAAGCCAGTGTTGCCATGAACACCCCAACTGAACCTAATCGAATTGATCAATTGGTTCGCAATGACGCCCCGCGTGCGGAAGCCCCCGTCGATTCTCAGCGAATCAAAAACACGTTTCCGCTAGCAGTTATTGAATTGGGCACATCAGCCATACGCATGGCCATAGGGGAAAGTGACGGCAGTCTTTCTGTCCGAGTTCTGGAGCAGTTAGTTCGCGGAGTCAGTCTCGGTAAGGACACTTTCACTAATGGAGAAATTCAACGGAAGACTTTGCAGGAGTGTGTGAAAGTTCTCAAGAGCTATCGGCGGAAGTTGAAGGAGTACCAATGCACCGATCCGAAGCATATCCGGATCGTCGCCACCAGTGCCGTTCGTGAAGCGACCAACCGTCTCGAGGTTCTGGACAGAATCTACATTGCCACGGGGTTCGCTGTTGAGCTGATCGACGATGCTGAGATCGCGCGTGTTACCTATCTGGGCGTTCGCCCGCTGCTGCAGAACGATACGACGCTGACAGATGCAATGACTGTGGTTGCCGAAGTCGGGGGTGGCAATACAGAAGTGCTGGTGCTGAAAGGGAAAGACATTATTCACTCGCAACCCTATCGGCTTGGGTCGTTGCGATTGCAACAAATGGTGCTTCAATCTCAGGCAACTCGCAGTCGAGCTGGCAGTATTATGATTGGCCAGATTGATAGAACTGTTGAGCCGCTGATTGATCTTGTTCCAAAGGGGCGAGCGGCCGGGTTTGTGGCTCTGGGTGGCGATATGCGGTTTGCTGCCCGTGTGCTGGGGATCAATCTGCAAAGCTCCGGGCTGACCAAAATACCCGTTGAGGAAATAGAAAAGTTGTCCTCCCGGCTGGTCTCCATGACCGTCGATCGCATCATGCAGAAATACCATATTGAGCTCTCTCAGGCCGAGACCCTGGTTCCCGCTCTGCTGGCGAATCTGCGACTGGCTCAGTTGTTGAACTGCCAGCACTTGCTGATCACTGGTTTCAATCTGCGTGACGCACTGCTTCAGGGAATGTTGAGATCGAATGACTGGTCTGCAGATTTCTGTGATCAGATCATTAGCTCGGCGCTTGAACTGGCTCGGAAGTATCAGGTCGACCTGCAGCACGCTCGGCACGTCGCGGATCTTGCCAGAAGGCTTTTTCGTTCATTGCAGTCCGAACATCGTATGGATATTCGTTGCGAGACACTTTTGTACGCCGCAGCCCTCTTGCATGAGACAGGGCTCTTTGTCGGGCTATCGGGCTATCACAAGCATTCGTACTATCTCATCATGAACAGCGAACTGTTCGGGCTGAATGCTCTGGACCATCAACTGGTTGCGATGATTGCACGATACCACCGCAGAGCATCACCGAAACCAACTCACGAGACCTTTGCCCGACTGGATCGTGACAGTCGTGTCATTGTGTCTCGTCTGGCCGGGATTTTAAGAGTCGCAGTAGCGCTGGATCATACGGGCAGTCAGCGAGTTCGAGATATCGAGTGTACGATCGAGAAAAATCGTCTGGTTGTTAACGTCACAAATTCCGCCGGTGATCTTTCACTCGAGCGCATGGAGTTGCGGCAGAAGGCGTCACTGCTTGAGGATACCTTCGGCCTCGGCGTGTTGCTGCGTGAGTCACCACGCTGAATGTTGCGGACGTCCGGGGCGTCCCGAAAGCATTCACGGCGCTGCTGCATGTGAATTGGCTGAGGCATGGTTTCCGGGAATTGGTTTCGCTAGAATTTCTGAGGTTCGATTAGTCTCTGGTTGTACGTAAGTTCGTTCGATCAGCCCATCAAAAATCGGGAACAATTTCATGATGAAGTCTATGCACTCGTATGTTTTGGCGATGCTTGCCGCGGTTACTGTATGCTCAGGCAACGCTGTGTTTGCGCAGGAAGAGAAATGGGTTTCTCTGTTTGATGGAAAGACGCTGGACGGCTGGGAGAAAGTTGGCAGCGACAAGAGCGTTTGGGAAGTCAAAGACGGGGCTCTTGCCGGATCCGGTGAAGCTTCGATGCTGGTAAACGTGAAAGGGCCCTTCAAAAATTTCCGTTATCGCGCTGAAGTAAAGATTAATGATAAGGGCAATTCAGGACTTTATTTCCGGACAACTCGCAAGCCCGGCTTTACGGATGGCTATGAAGCTCAGATTGACAGCACTCACACAGATCCGATCCGAACAGGTTCACTATACGGAATGTGTCATGTCTATCAACAGCATGTGAAGCCGGATACATGGTTCACATATGACCTGGAAGTTCGTGACGATGTGTGGCGTGGGCGAGCAGTAACTCGAATCAAGATCACCGTCGACGGCAACGAACTTTACGAGTACCTCGATTTCAATCAGACGTTCAAAGAAGGTCACTTTGCTTTTCAGCAGCATGACCCGGGCAGCCACGTCTTCATTCGCAAAGTCGAAGTTATGGAACTTCCGGAAAAGAAGCAGTAAAGCCGTACTTCAGCTACGCACTGGAAACCTCGAGTCACCACATGGTGGCTCGAGGTTTTATTCATGTCGGAGATTGTGAGGTCGAAGTCACGTTCCAAGGTCACGATTGAATTGTTGGACACCCGTATCTGATCCGGTGTCTTTTGGAGTCGGGACGCCACCATCTTCGCCAAAGAACTTCCCGCCAGATGTACCTTTTTCTGCGTTGAAATCGTCGGCGCGAGGAGCACTGTCATACGTGCTTCCTGGGGGGTACGGAGTTCCATTCGATGGCGGAACCACCATTGTCCCAGGCTGCACATATCCGCCAGGAGCACCATACATTTGCTGACCGTAAGGGCCGGGTTGATACATCGGCTGCTGATACATGCAGCCGCTGATTGCTGCTAACAGTGTGGGCACTTCAATAGCGATAAAGATGCGTGATGGGAACCTGGACATCCTGTCGGTTTCCTGCAAAAAAAGGCTCAATTCCAATCCTGACTGTGAACAGTCGGAGTGGAAGCGCGGAACACGTTCAGGTTTGGGAACCCGGCTGAGACCAATCCTATGGGCTCAGGCAGGAAGGAAAGTACCTTTCAAACCTGCAACTTCTGCAATTCTCGCGCACAGACCCGCAGAAATCGCCGGTGGTGTACCCAATCTGTGAAAATGTGTCCAGAGCGTTTTTTGCCGATTAAACTCAGTCGATGCCGAGGTTTCGCTCGATGCTATTGGCTTTTTCTGACATCAGATGTTTCTTGAACCAGGGGTCAGGATCCTTCTCACGGGCCTGATCACCGCGTGCTTCGTCCCCGACAAAGTCCCATTCGCCCGCGTCTTCGTCGGCACCCTTGTCCCAATCGTCCGGATTTGGCGTGAACATGCGTGTCATTCGCCGCATGGCAGATTTTGGATGCTCCACCAGGCCGCAGCCTGTGACCGCGATGGCCAGAATTCCGAGAATAACTATTGGCATTCGAAAATGAATCATGGAAATCCTCGGACAATACGGTGTTCGCAGCAGTGACGGTCAACGTCACAGGAATCAGAATTCAACACATCGCAGGTGGTGAGTCGAAATCGTTGCGAGTGTATTACACCGGTTCATTGCGCCCAGAGGATTTTATGCATCCACTCGACATACTTGTTGTATCGCCTCATCCTGATGATGCGGAAATCAGCGTAGGAGGTACCATTGCCTCTTCATTGCGGCAGAATCTGCGCGTCGGCGTTGTGGACCTGACAACTGGCGAACCAACGCCTCATGGTTCTCTTGTCCTTCGGCAGCAGGAGACTGCAGCAGCAACTGAGATCCTCGGCCTGACCTGGAGATCTAATCTTGGGTTACCCAATCGCAGTTTGCAGCCAACGCTGGAATCTCGAAGACAACTGGCACAGGTGATCAGACTCGTGCGACCTCAGATCATCCTGGCTCCCTACTGGCAGGACGTCCATCCAGATCATGTGGCGGCCAGTAGTCTCGTGGACGATGCGAGATTCTGGGCGAAGCTAAGTCGTTCAGACATGGACGGTGATCCGTTTTGGTCCCCAATGCTGCTTCATTACTTCAGCATCCATTTGCGTATTCATCCGGTGGCATCGTTTGTGCTTGATGTTTCTTCTGATATTGAAACGAAAATGCAGGCAGTGAAGGCTTATGAGAGCCAGTTGATCAAAGGCAAACCGGAGTCGTTCCCCACCGTTATTGACGACATCCGTGATCGAGCCAGGTACTGGGGCTGGTCAATCGGGAAGGCCTTTGGGGAACCGTTCGTGAATCGCGAATCCATTGGACTGACGTCCTTGGGATCTTTGTTGCGATAATAGCGTCAACACTGTCGGTCACCGGTCGTCGGTAAACGATTCAAAATCGTCTGTCTGCAAACTGCCAAGGTTGCCTGGCACAGAATGAACCTCCTGCTCCATCATCGAAGCCTCGGTCGAGGGCGCGATCTTCGAGGTTGCTCATCAATGACTTCGACGTCTTCAATAACGTCGATATCCTCAACGACTTGAACGTCTTCAATAATATCGCCATCATCGATAACTTCTACATGTTCGATGATTTCAACGTCTTCAATAATCTCCATGGCGTCAAGTATCTCGACGTCCTCAATAACTTCGGCATCGATGATTTCAGCGTCATCGACATGGGTTCGCAGAGTGGGCATGCGACCAGGGGTTGATCCCGCTATTGGTCGACGTGGGGCAGTTGCTTCGACGACCTCCACTTCATCAACATCCAGAACCTCAATTGTTTCATCAATGAAGACTGGATTCCCTTTTGCCGGTGCTGCTTTGGCAACTCGGGCAGCAGGAAGCACGTTTTCAAGGAAAAGGAATTTCACGTCACCGATCTGGACTTCGGCACCATTCGTAAGCTTGACGTCCTTCTCAACCCTTTCGCCAGCAACGGTTACTCCGTTCAGGCTGCCAAGATCACGAATGTAGTACGCCGTATCAACCTGAACCAGAGCACAATGCATTCGAGAAATCTTTGAACTGACATCAAGGACGACATCACACTCCGGGCTGCGTCCGATAAGAACGACGGCTCGGTCGATGGGAATCTGCATTCCAGGTCCGGTTGGATGTAGAATTGCCACCATGAATTGAGTCCAAATAGCCTCTTGGCCTGGAATATCTGAGACGAAGCTGTCCAGTTCTTTGGAATTCTGTCCGCAGGAACTCAGCCCTGCCACTGATTTCAAACCTGGGCAGCGGAAAAACATGAGATTGAGGGATGCCTGTCGGAAAGAACATCCCAGGCAGGCCGTTACAATGCCGCTTTGTATCGTAATCAGGACCTTTTTGGCCCTGACACGTACCATGGGCGGCGATTTTCGGCTCGGTCTGCAAACTTTCGTTCTCTGAGGCCTTCATTATGAATCTTTTTGCTGCGGCAGAACAAAACAATCGCGAAAGCGCTAAGCCGCTAGCCGCTCGGATGAGACCTGCGACATTGGCGGAGTTCTCCGGCCAGACCCACATTCTGGGTGACGGAAAGCTGCTTCGGAGAATGCTGGATGCAGACCGAATCGGATCCATGATTTTTTATGGTCCGCCAGGAACAGGAAAGACAACTCTCGCGGAGCTGATAGCGAGGCAGACTCAGCGACACTTTGAACGTTTGAACGCTACGACAGCAGGTGTGCGTGAGGTGCGCGAAGTTCTTCAGGCCGCAGCTGATCGCCTCGCAGCCGATGGAACTCAGACAATGCTTTTTATTGATGAGTTGCATCGTTTCAGTCGCAGTCAGCAGGATATCCTCTTACCGGATGTTGAGAGCGGGACGATTTCTTTGATCGGGGCAACCACTGCAAATCCATTCTTCTCTCTGGTCGCTCCGCTAATCAGTCGAAGTCAGGTTTTTGAATTCCGAGAGCTTGACAAGTCGGATCTGATCGGAATGATGCAGAGAGCACTAAGCGATGACCGTCGTGGCCTGGCGAGTCATAAAGTAAAGGTTCAACCGGAAGCCCTTGATTTTCTCGCGACGCTTTCAGATGGTGATGGTCGCCGAGCGTTAACGGCTCTGGAGATTGCCGTTCTGTCGGTCGCTCGAACAACTAAACTTGTCGATCAAGGCGTCGCTGAAGAATCAATGCAGAAGCGAGTTATTCGTTTCGACCCCAACGGGGATGATCACTACGACGTTGCCAGTGCGTTCATCAAGAGCATTCGTGGAAGTGATCCGGATGCGGCTCTCTACTGGCTGGCGCGGATGCTGGAGTCCGGTGAGGACCCTCGCTTCATTGCGCGGCGACTTGTGATCGCCGCTTCAGAAGACATTGGCAATGCCGATCCCATGGGACTGCCGATTGCGACTGCAGCGTGGCAGGCCACAGAAACGATCGGCATGCCCGAATGCCGAATCAACCTTGCGCAGGCCACCACCTATCTCGCGTGTGCACAAAAATCGAATGCCTCGTATGTCGCCATTGATGCGGCGATTGCCGATGTCAAACAAAACACACTCGTCCCGGTGCCTATGCATCTTCGGGACGGTCACTATGCCGGGGCAGCAAAAATGGGGCACGGGGTTGGTTATCAGTATGCTCACGATGGTGCTGAAGGCTGGGTCAATCAGGATTACCTCGGCGTGGATCGGCAATACTACAATCCCGTTGATCGCGGCAGGGAGGCCGAATTTCTGGTTCGTCTGACCGAGCTGCGTAATCGACGCAATTCAGGACACCACTGAACAATGCTGATTGCGACCTGATTTTTTTAAGAGTCTCTGATAAAACTGCAACATGTCATCTCCCCCGTATCTGCGAATTCTCCCCTTCACTCTGTGTCTTGTTGGTCTGGCATGGGGATTCTTTGAGTTGGCCAACGCGCGATCGGATTCTGCCGACAAAGATCTGGATCATCGATTCGTAGAGGTTTTGCGGCAGCCTGACAATCCGGCCCGCATGATCGGACCTCCGCAGCTCGAAGAAGCCATGCGCGACTTTACGGCTCTGGGAGGCTATGCAGTTCTGGTGACCACATTTCTGGGCTTCTCAATATTTGCCTTCGCTGAACTCGGAACACGCACTTTTCATTTCTTCTGGCTAACCACATTCGGTGGCTTCTGGATGGGAGTACTCATGAAACGCCTGATCCAGAGAGAGCGACCCTCGATTGTACCGCATTTATCTCACGTCTCCGGTAACACCAGCTTCCCAAGCTCCCATGCGATGATGTCCGTCGTTGTCTATGTCACGATTGGTCTGCTCCTGAGTCAAATGACCAGCAATCGACATCTCCGTCAGTTGATGACCGGACTTCCGCTCGCCATAGCGTTGATTGTGGGTATCAGTCGTGTTTGCATGGGAGTGCATTTCCCATCGGATGTGATGGGAGGATGGACTGGAGGCCTGCTTTGGACCTGGGCCGCATTCGTAATCCGGGGGCGATTAACTGGTACCCGGGAGATTGATCGGAAAGCTCAGGAATAGTCCGACATCACGGGCTTCCACTTCGTAGATACGACTACTTCTGGTGTTGACACGATACTGATGTTCGGCAAGTCACTGAGTGCCAAAGACGGCAAAACGACATGAATTTCCCCCAAAACATAGTGTGCGTGTCTCCGTCGTCGACTTCTCCGGAACAGCATGCCCCCCTCAGACAAAGAAGGGGGTTGGTTGACATGGGGCTTTCCGGTGTATTGAGGAATTTGCATGGTGTGGTGGCGATGTCCCATACTCCGAAAGTTTTTCGGATCCTGCTCTGCACAACCAGACGTCTCGAAGGTATCTTCCGCCAGTTCGATCTTCACAAGCCGACAGTGATCCCCAAATTTCTCTGTTTCGTTTGTCAGCACAATCTTCATGGAGGAGAGCGATGCGACTTCAGCCCCGTACCAGCCCCGAAACAGACCGCTGCATGGATTTGATCCAGCAGTTGGCCAGCGTTGTTGTTCATGACCTTTGCGTCGATGTGGGATTTCAGTCTGTGACTTTGACCGGGCGAGCCGGGTCGTGGTATGCAAAACAAGTCGCGACAACAGCAGCCCGTCGAATGTATCCCAATCATCGAATTGAGAACCTTTTGCAGGTGACCACAATCCGCTGAGATTTCTTCTTTGAAGTTACCGCCAGCGAACTCTGAAGCCTCAATGACTGCAGCAAATGCTCTGTCACTGGGGCTTCAGGCTTTTGTTGACTACCATCTGCGACGATCAGTGAGCAACACCCCCTCTTAGTCCTCAAAACTGATCGCTGGCATGACACTTCTGGAGAATTGAAGCGATGACTCAGGCAGGCGACTTTGGAGCGACAGGCAACGGACAAACCGATGACACCGAGGCACTACAGCACGCCATTGATGAAGGCGTCGGTGAGCTTCTGTTGCCGCGAGGGGATTACAGACTTACTCGATCGCTGATCGTTGATCTTGCTAAAGTGGGGCGCACTTCCATTCGCGGTGAAAGCGGAACAGCTCGCATTCTGATGCACGGCAGTGGGCCCGCAATTCTGCTCAAAGGGACTCACACCACGACAGCAGCTCCGGATGGGTTCCGTGATTCCGAGTGGACTCATGAACGCATGCCAATGATTAGTCAGCTTGAAATTGTCGGAGAACATCCCGAGGCTGACGGCATCCGAATTGAAGGTGTCATGCAGCCAACGATCACAGCCGTATTGCTTCGGAAGTTGCGACATGGCATTCAGATTGCAGGCCGAGCACGCAATGTGCTGATCAGTCACTGCCACATCTACCACAACCTTGGAGTTGGAGTCTTTCTGGATGGTGTGAACCTGCATCAGACGATCATCAGCGATTCTCATATCAGTTACTGTCGACTGGGCGGCATTCGCATTGAACGCAGTGAGATTCGTAATCTGCAAATCACTGGCAACGATATCGAATACAACAACAATGGGGGTCACAAAGTCCCTGATGCTGATGGTGTTCCGACGGCAGAAATCTGGCTTGATGCCAGCGAGGGCAGCATTCGCGAAGGCACAATCTGCAGCAACACGATTCAAGCCACGTACAGTCCAAACGGAGCTAACCTTCGGATTATCGGTCAGCCTCAGGAGAAGAATGCCAAGGTCGGGATGCTGGCAATTACCGGCAACCTGATTGGCAGTCAGTGGAACAATATTCACATGACGGCTGCTCAGGGAGTCACGATTTCGGGGAACTCCATCTATTCCGGCCACAATCGAAATATGCTGATTGAGGGATGTTCACAGATTGTGATGGGCGACAACTGTTTCGGCCATAATGCAGACTACGGTGTCGAACGAGAACTCTGTACCGGTGTTACGCTGCGAAACTGCCGTGACAGCATCTTTTCGGGCAACATTCTGCAGGATTGCCTGAGTGGTCGGCATTTGTACCCCGAAGCTCCCGAACTTCAGCGAGAAGCCTTGCTGGAATTGTATGAATGCTCCAACATCATCCTCAGCAATAACCAGATTCTGGATTCCGCACCTTATGGAATCCGGCTTGCGGACTGCACCGACATCACGCTGGCGACAACGATCGTTTCTGATCGCCGAACTCCGCCGTTGCAGAAGTCTGCTGTATTCTGGACGGGTGCCACGGGACAAAGCATTGTTACGGCTTGTCGCTTTGGCGGAACCCTTGAGCAACCGTTTATCTCCGGTGAGATCACCAGGAAAATCGGATGCATACCAGAATAACCTCCGGGGGGGACTTGTTGGCCGGATTCTGGATGGAATTAGTCCGGAACACAGTTTATGCCGCAAGGCTACACCAGATCTGCGCAACTTCATTTTCGTTTCGGTAACGGTATCGTCATCGACTCAAGCTTCTGGGTTTTCTGTTCGACTGGCTCGGCGATTGGAGTCGGATGGACAACAGGATGATTTCCAAGCTGCGATTCACGAACGAACCCTCTGGTCAGTGAGGCTGCTTTTGTCGTTGCAGATCGAGACGGCAGCATAACCTCGACAATTTCTGAGCTGATTTTTCTGCCATCTTCGCCCGTGAACTCCACTTTGAGCCCGCAATGGACCTGATCTCTATGCCGATTCATATAGGGAATAAAACAACTGTAGGAATGCCCCAGAGTTCCTTCCGTGCGGTGAACATCCCAGGCATCCGGCTCGAAAGTGAAGGAATGCAGGGGCTCTGGTTCGTCAATGCAGTCTGACTCGTAGTTGTCATACTCGTAGATCGCCACACGTCCATGCACACGTGCGCCAGTTTCACCATTTGGCCCGAAGAACAGGATCTGGCCCGCAAAACCGCGAGCAGGTTTGTCCGCCGGATCTTTTCCCTGTGCTGCTTCCCACAGTGTTACGATCCGGGCAACATTTTTTTCGACCTTCGGACGACCAACAATTCTCCCTGGGTCCTTGAGCATAACGCCGGGATCACGAAACAATGATCCCCCGGAGTTACAGCCCGAAAGTTGGCTGAGACAGCAGCAAATCGCTATCAGATTTGTTGAGAGACTTGAAGACTTCATTGGCTATCCTCGTTCGTTATCAGCCCCGTAGTTTTGCTGCGGTACAACCAGGGTAAGGCAACGCCATCCACAACGTCGTCGTTTGGAACAGCTCTGACAGGCCATATGATTCACGGGAACGACTTTTACGGACAAATGTTTCGTGAGAGACGTCTGTCCGAGGAGACTAATCATTTTCAACGGCGTTTGGTATTGCGGGAGTCATTGGCTCTGGCTGCAGGTCCGGGTAGAGTTCATGCGGTAGCAACTCGGAACTTGTCTGTGGCACACTGTAGAGCGGACCATGAATCTCTTCGGCCTCTGATTCGATGAAGTGAAGTCGTTCAGATTCGACCTGCTTGATCAATTCTGAATCAAGATCACTCAGCACGATTCGAGGGGTCAGAAAGATCAACAACTCCGTTCTGGACACGGTCGTGCTGTCGTATCGAAACGCACGCCCCACAACCGGAAGATCACCCAGCCAGGGCACTTTTCGCTCAAGTGATGAGTCGCTTTTCGTAATCATTCCACCGATGACGATCGTTTGGCCGTTAGGGACGTTGACGATCGTGTCTGCAATTGACTGATTGATGATTGGCGAAGTAATTGTGCTGCCATCGCTGTTAACAAAGACCGGTACATCTGTGCCAGCGAGACCGCTCTTGGAGGCGAAGACATCCATTGCCACCATGCCATCGGGAGTGATACGTGGAGTCACTTCCAGAGTAATCCCGGTATCCTGCCGGACGATTTGAGGGTTCGCCTGCCCAAGCTGTGAAACGGTAACACCGTTCACCAACGGAACACTTTGACCGACATTTACACGTGCCAGGTTATTGTGAGTTGTTCGAACCTGAGGTCGGCTTAAGACATGCAGCGTACGTCGGGCTGCCAGTGCTCTCAGAAGAACGCTGACGGCATCTGATTGAGCAGAGAAGACAAAGCCACCGAAACCAAGGTTTCCATTCTGGCGGCCCAACGAGAAGTTCGAAAGTCCCTGAGTCGCTACGTTGCCTGTATTCGGTGCCGCCGTCGTGAAATTGTTACCCAAGGCAACGCTGGTATTGTTGAAGTTAAGCCCGGGAGTTGCTGTTGTGGCTGTCGCTGCCGTCATCCCACGAGCCAGCAGGAGCGGATCCTGAAATCCCAGTTCGATTCCAAACTCATCCGTCGCATCCAGTGTGACTTCGACCAGCAGAGCCTGAATAACGACTTCTGGTGGCTGAGCATCCAGAGTCTCGATAATACCGGTGATCTGGCTGAAGTATTGCGGCGAGGCACTGACGATCAATGAGTTACTATTGACATCCGGTGCCACCAGAACCTGCTGACGAATTCGCTCAATGTTGCTGATCAGGTCTTCAGAGCTGTCCTGCAGTGCCTGCTGCTGCTCCAGAAAGTTCAGCAGGGTTTCAGCAACAAGATCCGCTGGAGCATTTCGCAACTGAAAAACCGTTGTCTCCAACTTTCGGGTATCGTCGTTATCTAAGCGAAGAAGGATTGCTTCTACAACACTCAGTGACTCAGCGCTACCAACAGCAAGAACCGTGTTGGTACGAATGTCCCCTGAGAATCGCAGCGGAATCAGACTACTGGAAGTACCCTCCGTGCCAGCCAACTGGATCCCAAGCTGATCTTCCTGATTCGTGTTATCAAATAATGTTTCCAGAAGATCGACAGACTGCTGGGCATCTGCATTTCTGAGCGTAAAGACCTTGATTTCCGACGTGGCACCGGGTGCTCGGTCGAGTGCCTCAACGAGTGCTGTCATCAGCGTCATGCTGGCTTCAGGGGCAGAAACAATCAGGCTGTTGGAGCGGACGTCCGGGCTGATTCTGACATCTGCCAGAATACCGGAACGAATGAGATCCTGAACGCCGCCATTGGACGTCAGAAACTCAAGAGCCACTGATTTATTATCACGCAGTTCCTGAGCACCGGTATTATTGCCACCACCAAATCCGCCGCCGCCCTGAGTCGTCTGCTGCGGTGGATTAATAACAGCCTGCAACGCCTGATTGATCGTATCACTCAGTTCCTGGGCCACAGCCTGCTTCAGAGGAATGATCTGCATTCTGACGGTTGCTGACGGATCATCCTTGTCGATTCGCTCGACAAGTTTCGTGACTTCTGCCAATTCATTCGCGCGGCCCTGAACGATCAAAGAGTTCGTTCGAACATCGGCAAATGCTCTGACGCTGGTACCAAGTCCCGGCCGTTCTTCGTAGAAACTCTCCAGAGCTGTCACAACCTGAGACGCAATGGCGCTCTTCAGCGGGAACACCTGAAATTCCAACTCCGGACTGAGCGGTTTATCGAGCTCATCGGCCAGTTCAAGGATTGACTGACGCTCAATTTCTGAAGAGAGAATGAGAATCGCGTTCGGCTGAATCACGGGAATGAACGCAGCGGTCTTTCGGTTCTCACTTCCGCGCTGACGAAGTTCCGTCAGCTCTTCGTAGACACTGGTTAACAATGTCGCCATGGCTTCGGAGTCAACATTCTGCAGCGTGAGAACATGAATAGCCGGGAGTGATCCGACACTCATCGTCTCCAGTCGCTGAATGATCTCTTCCACCTTCGCAACGTCGGCTTCATTTCCCTTTAGTATCAGGATGCCAAGTTCCTGCATGGCCTGAATATTGACTTCGCCACGGAGATTGATGGCGGGATCGTCTCCATTCGCGAGTTCGCCTGCAGGGCGAGTCTTCTCATCTTTTACAGCCCCTTGCGTGTCAGCACCTTCATCGGCCATGGAGACAAGCAGGTGAATCTGCTCATTCAGCTCTTTAGCCGTTTTGGCGGAGATGCCTTTGTTCTCGACAACTTTGACCGCCGCCTCGCTGCCGAACTCGGCCGGCTTGTCGAGATCAGCAATCAGCTTCTTTAGGTGATTCATCCGCGGAGCAGGGGCCTCGAGCACGAGCTGATTTGCGTCCTGGTCGATGGCAATCCGGAACAGAGGAGACTCTTCTTTCCGTTCCGAACCATCTTCGGCTCGGTTATAGACGGCAAAGCCCGGGAGCCCATTCACACTGTTCTTTTGCAGCGCGGCACGCTTTTCGAAGACTACGTAGATTGTTCTGGCCAACTCGGACGCATTGCCATTGGTCAGGGGAATCTCTTCGACAGACATCGGCCCCGCAGGATCGGCTTCGGCCAATTCTTCCTGAACAACTTTGCCACCATGAGAAACCGGACGAATTGACGATTTTGAAGGAACACCATTCCAGTCATAATCCCCCGCAGAATCAGAGCGATTCCGATTGCGTTCAGAGACACTCTTCGGTTTTTGAGCATCCGGAGAACCGGACTTGTCCCGTCTCTTCGCACTGGAAAGAACAGGGGAAAAACTCTTCTGTTTCTGGCCGTCTCCGGAGACTTCACGGGAGTCCGATGCGGAATGAATCAGGGCTTCCGTCGCAGGAGTTCGCTCCTGCTCGGTTGAGCCATCAGGTTTGATACTGGGACGCGAGTATTCAGTGCGTGCTTTATCAAGATTCAGCACGAT
The DNA here is from genome assembly GCA_026400835.1 of Planctomycetales bacterium. Classification (GTDB taxonomy): domain Bacteria; phylum Planctomycetota; class Planctomycetia; order Planctomycetales; family Planctomycetaceae; genus SXXK01. The sequence continues at coordinate 35,786 of JAPLOA010000079.1, forward strand.
CAGATATGACTTCTGAGCAAGAAGGCGATACCCCTGCGGTTCAAGTTCCTTGTTCAGGATACGAATCGCTGTCTCAAGATCGTATTGCTTCTTGTCACGCCGGGCAAATCGACCAGGAGGCACCGAATCCATGACAAGAGTCATCTCATGACTCTCCGCAACATCCTTCAGGACTTTAGCCCAGGTTGTATCGAAGTAATTGAGGCGAATTCCGTCCTCAACTTCTGTTGCAGCCGTCTCTTTGGTTCCCGCCAATGCTTCGCGGAATGACCGTGGTTGTTCTTCGGACGCACCGAGACCGCCGTGACGATTCAACAACAAACATAATGCCGTTGCTGAACCCAGCAGCCCTGCTGCGAGAAAGCCTTGCCGTTTCACCTTGGTGATCCTTAAGAATGCAGGCTTAGAATCGCCCCCCATTGGTTGCCATTTGTTGCCAGTGCGTCTTTGCAGGAGTTTCCAATCGCCCGCGTAACACCGGGCTTCACCAATGCGAATCGTTTGCACAAGACGCGGAGAGCCCCGACAACAAAGAGTACCAATCGCTCTCAACTATCGGACTTTGACGGTACCAACGATGAGACCGGTTGTGCTGATCGAACGAGTTTTGAGGAGAGCCGGAGCGTCCAGACCACTTAGCTGGACCCTGCAATTGGGTTCAAATCTGCCTCAGGAAAACTGCTGCGGCAACGACTGCCGGAAGATGTGACCGGATGCCATCGAATGCTTTTTCGCTCCACCGCCAGATTAAAGGAATGCGGAATGCCGTTTGATTATTCCCCGGGAAAGCTATGTTACTTTCGTTGAATCTGAACGAGTCAGTATTCGTCGTTCAATGAATTAACGTCTCCGTAGCCCTGTGCTTCCTATCGTACTGTGAGCGTGCCGGGAGAGCCGTCGGAGGGTTTGATTTGAAACCGACTTCGCCTATCCGTTCTCCAGCAACCATTGCACGGCAGCACGGGACAGTTCGGCGGCGCTGTTGAGAGTAAGTTTGCGCTTGATGTTCTCGCGGTGCGTGTCGATCGTGTGTGTGCTGAGAAACAGGCGGTTGGCGATGATTCCGGTGGACAGGCCTTCTCCGATCATGCGAAAGACTTCCAGTTCGCGATCCGTGAGCTGTTCAATGGGCGTCTTTTTTCGGTCGGACGATCCCAGAGCCTGGCTGATCAGGCGACGACTGATCTCCGGGCTCAGGAAACGTTCCCCGCCCAGCACGGTGCGAATCGCTTCGATCATCTTCTCACTGGATTCCTGCTTGTTCAGATATCCCAGCGCACCGGCTCGACACGCGCGTTCCGCGTACAACGATTCCTGAAAGCCGGAGATGACCAGCATTCTAACGGTCGGATCCATCGAACGGATGCGTTTGATCAGTTCCAGCCCGTGGCCGCTTTTCAGTGAGATATCCACAAGCACAAGATCAGGCTTGAGTTGCTTCACAAGAGCCACGGCCTGGTCTTCGCTTTCCGCTTCGCCGCATACTTCGAGGTCAGCATGCAGCGAGATTCGCAGCGCGAGGCCTTCACGGACCGACGGGTGATCGTCCACAATCAGAATCTTCACGGGCGCCGGTGTAGTGGCTGGGGCAGGGCGTTTCGTCATGGCAGATCAACTCCTCCTGCGGTCAGCGACGCGCATCTGACCAGTGTTCCGCCGGTCTCAAGACGTTCGATTTGCAGAGTACCACAGATCATACCGGCGCGGTAAAGCATCGTTCGCAGTCCCATCCCTCTTGATTTGAGATCTGCGTTGACTTGACCGTCAGTCTCATGAGAACACTTATTCTTCGCAGTAGTCGCATCGATTCCGACGCCGTTGTCGCTGACTTCGAGAAGAATCTGATTCTGATCCTGGCTCAGGGAGATACAGATTTCGCTGGCCTGACTGTGCCGCAACGCGTTGTTCACAGCTTCCTGAGCGATGCGATACAGGTGCGTGGCGGTCGCATTACCGACAGTGAGGACAGGTTGAGAACATTCGAAGCGACAACAAACTTTGGGTGGCGTATTCGTGGAAGCCGCCAGTTCTTCCAGCGCCGACCGGAGGGCTTCGGCATCGATCTGCACCGGCATGATTCCGTGCGAGAGCTGATGCACGTGCCGATTGGCGTCGGAAATTTTATGATTGAGCTTTCTGACGATGTCACAGAGTCGAGTGAAGCTGGTCTCGTCGAGACACTTCATTGCCTGACCGTCTGATTTGTGCTCCGGCAAAGCCGTCAGTAAATTCAGCACAGTCCCCGCGACCAGCGAAAGCCCGGTCAGTTCCTGTCCGACGCCGTCATGCAGCTCAAGACCAATCCGGCGCTGTTCGTCGGCCGCGCTCTTCAGAACATGTTGCTGCAGTTCACGGCATTCTGATCGGTCACGGATGATTCCGGTGAAGTATTCCGAGTTCTCCACCTGTGTTACCGACAGATCAATGGGGAACGTAGCCCCATCTTTGCGACAAGCGACAAGTTAACGGGGCATGTTGAGAATCTTATGCTGCCCCGTCACCCGATACTGTCTCAGATAGCCATCGTGTTCTTCTCGAAACGGTGATGGCATCAGCATGCTGACGTTCTGACCAAGCATCTCTGAGGACTCGTAGCCGAACATTGTCTCGGCAGCTCGGTTTACTGTTTCGATCAGTCCCTGACTGTCGATCGTAATGATCGCGTCAAACGCCGAGTTCCAGATGGCCTGCAGATGTTCGTGTTTCTCCTGAAGAGCATGGGTTCTCTGAGTGACAACTTCTTCAAGTTCGGCGTTACGCTGACGCAACCTCGATTCTTTGATTCTGGAGTCCGTGTCGTCGTACACGTACCCTTTAATGCGGACAAGCTCCCCCTGAGCGTCGAACGTTCCTAACACGTTTTCAATCACATAACGAATCGTCCCGTCACTGTGGCGACCGGCACGTTCGTAGCGTTCAAGTGACTTGTTTTCGATGAGCAACTGAATGAAACGGGGCCACGATTGCGGTGAATCGAAGAGATTTGCGAGACTGCTGCCAACGGCTTCGTCGCGGCTGCTGAAACCAAAAATGTCGGCAAAGGCCTGATTGCAAAGCAGAATCGTTCCGTCCGGCGCGGCCAGATAATCGCCCGTCAGATCGTCTTCAAAGATCCAGCGAAAACGCTCCTCGCTTTGCCTGAGATCCTGTTCGACCTGCTTCCGATCGGTGACATCACGGAGAAGGCCATCATAGGCGATGAGCGTGCCTCGAATGTCGTGATAGGGAACTACAGTCTTGCGCATCCAGCGAACTCTGCCATCTCGGCGACGAATGCGATATTCAATTGGTGCTGGTTCGCGGTCGGAAATCACATCGGCAATCTGCTGTTCGATGATGGCTCGGTCTTCTTCCAGTACTATCGCCATCCACAGTGGAGGATCGGCGGCGTATTCGTCGGCCATGTATCCGGTTACAGCCTCGCATCTTGCTCCATGGATCTTTCTGCGAATCCGCCCGTCTTCAACCTCAACGTGGTAGTGATAATCGGCAACAGCGGCCCGCAGCGAACGATAACGTGATTCGCTTTCGGACAGGGTTTCGAATGGAGGATCGTTTGTCATGTATTGAGGATACCAAACCGCCATCGACAGCGGCATGGCGGAATCCACCATGCTCGAATGGTTTCAGCTTCGATTTTCGAAGCGACGTAATCACGCGACAATGAACCGCAGGGCAGTAAGTGCAGGCTTCCAGGCACAGGCTTCATTGCGGAAGGATACTGAATGGCGTCGTTCGAAAAACAGAACGCACGGGCGTGGCACGCAGAGCCGGTTGACGGAGTACTCGCCGCGTGGGAGACGACGGAGCATGGTCTGTCGCAGACGGAAGTCGAGCGTCGTCAGCAAAAGTACGGACCGAACCTGCTTCCTGAGCGAGGAGCAACGCCGGTCTGGAAGATCGTGCTGCGTCAGTTCGCCAGTCCGCTCATCTATATTCTCGTGGCCGCTGCCGTCGTTTCAGCCGTGATCGGCGACTTGAAAGACGCCTCGTTTATCGCCGCTGTGCTGATGCTCAACGCCATTATCGGAACATATCAGGAATGGCAGGCAGAACGCAGCAGCCATGCGCTCAAGAAACTGCTGCGCATGCACGCTCAGGTGGAACGAGACGGAGAAGTTCGGGAGATCATGGCCGATGAAGTGGTTCCCGGCGACGTGCTGTGGCTCGAGTCGGGCAATCGAGTTCCCGCAGATATTCGACTGCTTTCTTCTCAGGGCCTCGAGGTCGATGAATCACTGCTCACCGGAGAATCACTTGCCGTCGGTAAAGATCATGCCTCGAAGGGAGTCGAGAACGCAACGCTGGCCGATCGACTGAACATGACATTCGCCGGGTCTCTTGTGGCCCGTGGTCGAGCCAAGGGAGTCGTCGTGGCGACCGGTTCGGCGACCAGCGTCGGACAATTAGCTTTGGATGTGTTGGGCAGCGGGGGCGGAAAGCCACCTTTGCTGGCTCGCATGGAACGATTTACAAACTACGTCGCGATCGGCACGATCGGCGCTTCTGCGATCATCGGCGGGCTGGGGATTCTGCTGGGCGGCTACACGGTCGTCGACACAATCTTCCTTGTCGTCGCGCTGGCCGTGTCCGCGATCCCGGAAGGATTGCCAGTGGCCATCACCGTGGCCCTCGCGGTGGCGACAACACGAATGGCAAAGCGAAACGTGATCGTCCGCCAGCTCACTGCGGTTGAAGGTCTGGGAAGCTGTACGCTTATCGCAACGGACAAAACCGGCACGCTCACCTGCAATGAACTCACCGTGAGAGAAGTCTGTCTGCCCGATGGTCAGGTGTTTCCCGTGACTGGTCAGGGCTTCCTTCCTGAGGGTGAAGTGCAGCAGGCGGGAAGTCGTGCGGACCTCGCAGAGAATGCTCAATTGGCTGCGACGATTCGTGCGGTCGTTTTGTGCAACGAGGCCGATCTGCATCATCGTAACGATGACTGGATTTGGCGCGGGGATGCTGTCGATATTGCCGCCTTGAGTCTGGGAGTGAAGTCGGATCAGCAGCGCGAACGTTTGCTTGATACCTATCCTCAGTTGAGCAGAATCCCGTTCGAACCTGAGCACCAGTTTGCAGCCTCATTTCATCAGAACGGGGAACGGGTAGAAGTCTTCGTCAAAGGCGCTCCGGAACGAGTGCTGGAGATGTGTGACGAAAAGGTGTCATGTGACGAAAAGGTGTCAGGAACCGTTTCTGCACTGAATCAGGGGTTGCAGCGAAAAACGGTGCCTGCCACCTTTTCATCTCCCTTTTCATCTCGATCGCGAGCCGAACAGATGGCGGCGGGTATGGCGGCGGGTATGGCGGCTCGCGGGCTTCGCGTGATTGCCGTGGCCAGCGGACAATTGATGGAGCCGCTTTGTCCCGAAAACGCTCCGCCGCAACCCACGAATCTCGCTCTGCATGGCTTTTTGGGCATGATCGATCCGCTCCGTACGGGAGCGCGCGAGGCTGTGGCCGATTGTCACCGGGCCGGCGTGTTGGTCTCCATGGTGACGGGCGACCATCGCGTAACGGCTCTGGCGATTGCTCGTGATCTGGGACTGGCCGATCGAGACGATCAGGTTGTGACGGCCGCCGATGTGGAAGGAAAGTCGTCGGAACAACTGGCTGAGATGGTGCAACGAATCCGTGTGTTTGCCCGCGTCACGCCGCGTCAGAAACTGCAGATTGTGGAGGCGGCTCGTAAGTCGGGACACTTTGTCGCGGTCACCGGCGATGGCGTGAACGACGCACCAGCGCTGCGAGCGGCCAACATCGGCGTGGCAATGGGCAAGGCCGGAACCGACGTGGCTCGTGAAGCGGCTGAGTTGGTCATCAGCGACGACAACTTCAGTTCCATCGTCGGTGGAATTGAAGAGGGTCGCATTGCGTATGACAACATCCGCAAGGTGATTTATCTGTTGGTCTCAATGGGTGCGGCCGAACTTCTGATGGTTCTGTTGTCGGTGATTGCCGGCCATCCGATTCCTTTGCTGCCCGTGCAGTTGTTGTGGCTGAATCTTGTGACCAACGGCATTCAGGGAGTTGCTCTGGCCTTCGAACCGGGTGAAGGAGACAGCCTGCGAAGAAAACCGCGTCCGCCGAACGAATCCGTCTTTAACCAGCTGATGGTAGAACGAACGGTGTTGGCGATGCTGGTGGTCGGAGGTGGCGGCTTCGTGGTTTACGACATTGCTCTTCGCGTAGGCTGGTCGGTGCCGGAGGCTCGTAATCTTTTGTTGCTGACAATGGTGCTGTATGAGAATTTTCATATCGGCAACTGCCGGTCTGAGACTCGGTCTGCGTTCGCTCTGTCACCTCTTCGCAGCCCTGTGTTGTTCTTCGGCACGCTGGGCGCGTTTCTGATTCATGTCGCGGCGATGTACGTGCCTTTCCTTCAGGACGCGTTGAGCACCAGCCCCGTGGTTTCATTGTCGTGGGTGGTGGCGATTGGTGTCAGTGTGTTGATCGTTCCGGCGGTGGAACTGCATAAGTGGTGGTGGGCGAAGCGCTTCGATCAGGGTGTGGCGTGAGCGGGAATTGTACTCATTCAAACAGGAGCTTAGTGATGACCAAAACGAAAAGACACGATCGTAATGACCATTCGAAGCATGCGAACCCCGGAGATCTGGCTGTAACAGCAGCCAGCCCCGCAGAATCGAAATCTGCAGCCTCAGTTTCCATAAGTCAGGATCATGAGACGGTGAGTGATGATCAGACAGTAAGCCAACCATCCCATGAAAATTACTCTGATGACTTCGATATGGCGGTTCGTGAGCTGGCGTATTTCAAATGGGAAGCGGCAGGATTCCCGGAAGGTGACGGTTTCGATTTCTGGCTGGAGGCTGAAAGAGAACTTCGTGTCAATCAACCACCTTCGACTCCGGAATAAAAACGTCAGATGCCGAACTGCAGAATCATCGTTGACGACAAGGGAGACATTTCCGTGCAAGCCAATACCGATTCGCTTTCAGCATCGTTTGCAAACGACCTGTGCGAAACCGTGGTGAATTCACTCGGCCAGACGGGCTACGTGCACCATCGATCACTGAAAATCAGAGCTGATGAAGGCATTGTATTTGTTGAGGGGATACTGCCCACCTGGTTTATGCGTCAAGTCGCACTGGAGTGCATTAAACGTGTTGCAGGTGTGAACGGAGTTATCGATCGAATTCAGGTGAGAACTTATCTGCAACACAATGCCGAACCGCATTTCTCCGCAGCAGTCTTCGTGCCGACGGCAGAAGACGACGGACTTGAAACGAAGTAATTCCGGTGATGGATGATTCACGTTCTTCAAGGAGATAAACAGATGCTAAAGCGAATCCTCGTGGGACTTGGGGGCAGTGACTACACCACAGCGGCTATCAATCAAGCCGTTGCTTTGGCGATAGCTCATAATGCCGAATTGACTGGGGTCAGCGTTATTGATCCTGCGCGGGTTACTCCATTCATGGCGATGCCGATTGGCGACGGACCAATGGCCTATCCGGAGACCGCAAGCTCTCTGGCCAAAGCACGTGAAAAAGTCGAGTGGGCAACTCGCGAGTTTACGGAGGCATGCAAGGCTGTAGGTGTCAGACATCGCGTCGTTCAGGAAGTCGGTGAACCATTTTCACTGATGACGGATGAAGCGAGATACCACGATCTGATGGTCTTCGGTTTGAAGAGCCTCTTTGAAACTGATCTTGTTGCCGATCCACACGATGCACTGGTGCGATTGGTGCAAACCGGGGTCCGGCCGCTTCTGGCTGTCTCGAAACAGGTCCGACCTGTCAACAAGGTACTGATTGCCTATAGCGGCTCAATGGAGTCCGCAAAAGCCATGAAGAATTTTGTCCAGATGCAACTCTGGCCAATAAAAGAACTGCGAATCGTTTCTTTCGACGATGGAACCGGACACGCAAAAGGTCTCATTGCAGAGGCCGCTGACTACTGTCGAGCTCATGGTCTTGAGACGGAAACTGAGTGCATCACCGGATCTCCCAAAGAACATTTGTTGCTTTATTTGCAAAACTGGGGTGCGGATCTTACGGTGGTTGGAAAGAGCGCACAAAATCTCCTGCTGAGACGCATCTTCGGAGAAACTGCATTGCACATCATACGGAACACTGATAAGCCTCTGTTCCTTTCCTAATGACCACATCAACGTGTGGCTGACAACAGCAGTGCGTTTGTCCAGAACTTGAAAGACACAAGAAGATGATTGAAGTGGCCGTCTATGACGCGAAGTCCTACGACCGGGAGTATCTCAGCAAGGCTGCCGGCGCTCAGAACATCAGATGGCGTTTCCACGAATTCCGTCTGAGCGAGGAAACAGCAGCAGCGGCCAGCGGCGCGCAGGCGGTGTGCATCTTTGTCAACGACCATGCTGACCGTGCGTGCCTGGAACAGTTGTCGGCAATGGGGGTCAAGCTGATTGCCCTCCGATGTGCGGGTCATAACAACGTGGATCTGGTGGCAGCGCGAGAGCTTGGTCTGCCTGTGGTTCGTGTGCCAGCCTATTCGCCTCACGCAGTCGCCGAACACACTGTGGGATTATTACTGACACTGAACCGTAAAATTCATCGTGCCTACAACCGGGTACGTGAGTTGAATTTTTCGCTGAGCGGTCTTGTGGGCTTCGACATTCAGGGCAGGACCGTTGGTATCATCGGGACAGGAAAGATCGGTCGTATCACCGCGCAGATCTTTCGAGGTTTTGAAGCCAACGTCCTGGCGTATGACCCGTTTCCTTCAACTGACTGGGCCAACTCGCACGGAATCAAATATACCGATATGGACAATCTGCTGGCAGCCAGTGATATCGTCTCGCTGCATCTGCCCCTTACTCCAGACACGCTGCATCTGCTGAATGCTCAGACAATCGCTCGCACGAAACCGGGCGTATTCATTCTGAACACCAGTCGCGGCAAACTGGTTGATACAGCAGCGCTGATTGCCGCGTTGAAGTCAGGGCACATCGGCGGTGTTGCGCTGGATGTCTATGAGGAGGAAGAAGGGATCTTCTTCCATGACCTTTCCGGCCAAGTGCTGTTGGACGACGAACTGTCACACCTGCTGATGTTTCCCAACGTGTTGATCACATCACACCAGGCATTCCTCACCAACGAAGCGCTCAGTGAGATTGCCCGCGTGACGACATCGAATATTCTTAACCTCGAAACCCATACCGCATTCCTGGAAGGAACTTCGTTATGAGTCACCCCCTGAACTCAAAACCGATTCTGGTAGCAATGGATTTTTCGCCCTATTCAGCGGCGGCACTGAAGCAGGCCGTATGGCTGGCTCGCAGGACCGGCACTCCGATCGTTCTGACCCATTCGATACCCGATTTCAGCAAGTCGGTCCACTGGGGACCGTATGAACGAGAAGTCAACCAGCGCGAGCTGCATGACAGATCCGAGACTGCGATGCGCCGTGTCATCGGGGATCTGAATGCGATGGATCTGGACGTGACGTTTCGGACGCTCGTGGGTGAACCGTTCGTCGAGATTACTCGGGCCGTTCAGGCCGAGGGCTATGGCATGGTGCTTGCGGGAACACGTGGTGCGGGAAAACTTGAACAGTTCTTTGTCGGCAGCACGGCGAAGCGGCTGATTCGAAAGTGTCCGGCCTCGGTCTGGATTGTGAAGGCCGAACATCTCGTACCGCCCAAAGTTATCCTTGCAGCGACAGACTTTTCTGAGGTGAGCTTCAAGGCTGTCAAGGAAGGTTTGAAGATTGCTCAACAGGCGGACGCGGAGTTTCATCTGCTGCATATCATTGATTCGAAAGATGTGCCCGAAGATCTGATTTCCAGAGTTCCTGAAGGCAGTACTCTTCGACAGGAAATCAACGACGAAGCCACAAAACGTCTGGATACATTCGTCGCTTCACTTAGCGTTGATCGCACTCAGATTCAGTCGCATCTGTCGTGGGGAACGCCATGGCAGGAAATTCGACGCATCGCAAAACATCAGGCGGCAGAACTGATTGTGATTGGAACCGTCGGCCGCAGCGGAATTCAGGGGCTACTGCTGGGAAACACCGCAGACAAAGTGCTGGATACCTGCGACTGCAGTATTCTGACAATCAAGCCGGATGACTTCGTGTCGCCGATTGAGCCGATCGCCAATTTATGAAAAGCGTCGTATGAATTGACCCGGACAGAGGCGTTGACAGGTCGTTATCGCCCGTCTGATTGACCTTTGAAGGAGCGTTTTACAGCCAGTGTTTTCTGCCGATTCTGTGTGGTGGCGCAGAGAATTCCCCACGCAGCGAAATCCATCATCCGGAAAAGGTTTGAGATTCGATTCTTGAGGAGCGGGTTGCTGCCCAGAGTCTGAAAGACAATGATTCCGTATGAACGATGATTCCTCATGTGAAATGGCACGGCCATGATTGCCTCTCCGGTGGCGACTTTAACGGGCAAGTCCGGCTTTGTTCCGGGCAATCAGGTGACTCTGTTACAAAACGGTGAAGCGTTCTTTCCTGCTATCGAACAGTCGTTTGATCGAGCCAGATTTGAAATCTATCTGGTGACCTATATCTACAAAGATGACTCTACCGGTCAAAGGATTGCGGCCGCGTTAAAGCGTGCGGTGTTGCGTGGAGTTCGAGTCTATGTGGTCGTTGACGGATACGGGGCCAGCGATTTGCCGGACGCCCTGCGAGACCAGATGCGACAGGACGGCATCGAGCTGCGCATCTTTCGGCCCGGAATATCACCGTGGACTTTGCGACGTAAACGTCTCCGGCGAATGCATCGGAAAATTGTTATCGTCGACCGGGAGATAGCCTTTGTCGGCGGGATCAATATCGTCGACGACAGAGCTGCCGCGAGCGAAATGGCGCCCCGTTATGACTACGCTGTCGCGGTCGAGGGGCCGTTGGTGGATACCATCCGTAATTCTGCCGTGCAGTTGTGGTCATTAGTGGCTGCAGGCACGTTTCGCCGACGCGTGCGTCGCGTTTCAGAGCTGCCTGCAACAACGTTCTGCGGGGGATCAACGCGGGCCGCATTTCTTTTGAGAGACAATTTTCGCCATCGCCGAGATATTGAATCGGCCTATCTGCAGGCGATTGGTCAGGCAAAAAGGGAAGTCATTCTGGCTCAGGCGTATTTCCTGCCGGGTTTTAAGTTTCGCCATGCGTTGATTGACGCTGCACGACGTGGGGTCAAAGTGGTCCTTCTGCTGCAGGGAAAGGTGGAGAAATTCATCGAACATCATGCGCGGCGAGCGATCTATGGCAATCTTCTTGATGCGGGAATTGAAATCCACGAATACCAAAGAAGTTATCTCCACGCCAAAGTGGGCGTGATTGATGGCCATTGGGCAACCGTGGGATCGTCAAACATCGATCCGTTCAGCCTGCTGCTTTCGTACGAAGCGAACCTTGTTGTCGACGACGAGATTTTTGGTGCGGTTCTGGCAGAAAGTCTCAAAGTCAGCATAACATCGGATAGTCAGCAGATTCTCAAGTCCAACTGGGAACAGCAGCCGTTAGCCATCCGGTTCGTAAACTGGCTGTGTTATGGACTGCTGCGTCTGATGACAGAAATCAGCGGTTACGACTCAGAAAACAGCCAAACCCATGACCTGACCGACTTTAAGGATCCGTAACACCATTGATTATTTCACGATTTCGCGGGCGACTCGCTCGGCCGACATCCATCAGAGCTTTGTTGAGTGACACGGGACTGACAACATGACGACCGGACTCTTTCTCTCTGACCTGCATTTATTCAGCCGCCGTTCCATTGGTCAGCGGCATTGGGAGCAGAACACCGATGCGATTGCCGCTGCAAAGTCGATCGTTCTGGGCGGAGATATGTTCGATTTTCGCTGGAGTCAGCTTGGCAGTCTTGAGGCCTCGCTTGATGCGGCGGCCGCATGGCTGGAGAAAGCAATTGCCTTGAATCCGTCGGCATCGTGGGTGTATCTGCTGGGAAACCACGATTGCCATCCTCGCATGCAGGCTCTATTGAAGTCTATTAGCGACCGTCATACCACCTTTAACTGGAGCCCGACGTTTTGGCGTATTGGCAGCAATGTGTTCCTGCATGGAGATGTGCTGGACGGGATCAGGCATGTCGGTGGTCTGGAGCGTTATCGAGAGCGTTTCCACGACGAGAAGGCGAAAGGGCAGTTGAGTAATCTAATGTATTCCGCCGTTGTGCAGACTCGATTGCACAGTCTTGTTCCACGAGTGCGGCATACGCGACAGCAGACTTGTCGCACTCTGCTTGAGTATCTGAAGGGCTGCGAGACCGCTCTGCTTCCAGAAGTCCAGAACATCTATTTTGGACACACACATATTCCGATGCTGGGTTACCGGTTTGACCGTTTCAGCTTTCATAACGCCGGTTCGGGAATTCGATATTCTACCTTCAAGCCCGCCTCGTTCGATGTTTCGTAAGTGGCGTGAATCACCACGCTCGAAACAGGCCCGCTGCGAGGCCTGATCATCGCCCCACAAGAGATGATTGCAGGTTAGTGGCCTTGAGGGCAATCCGTTTTCCAAACATCAAGTCATGATGAACTCTTTATGAAAACCGAGGATCTGCAAATCACCTAAACATCTACAGCAGGATCCGTTTAGGCATCTGTTTCTCTCGCAAGTTGATCCGAATCAGCACCGCGTTGAGCACATGGCCATCTCATGTACCTATGGTCTTCTCGAGGCAGACAGGGACATCTTTTAGGGATGTACTCACGCCTGTTTTCTATTCCAGAGGCAAAGAGCGCCAGTTTGAGTTGATTCGCGAGAAGTCTATTGACAGGACTGATGAAAGGACGATTCTTCGAATCATTGTCTCGCCGAGCCCGCGTTTTGCTCTTCAAGTTTTCAGCACTGAGAGGTCTTGTTTTGCCGGAATCATTTTTCACGAAGTTGTTGCGCTTGTTTACGCCGCGTCTTTCCGAGGCGAATCTGCTGCGTCGTTTCGAGATGGAGCGGAATCGGCTGCAATCGACGTTTCTTCAGAAGGCGCGGGAGGCCGGGATTCCCAGGGGGTTGCGGTGGACGCAATGTGAGTGGCTGCCAATAATGATCCTGCTGAAGGATCGACAGACCAATGAGATCTGTCTGCTGGCTGGTGTCAATATTTCGTTCGAAGCGATCGAAGGCGGCGACATGGAGAATGTTGCCGCCGTTTCAATGTTGCGAGATGCCTGTGCTGTATTTCAGCTAACGCCATCCGGCTGGCAAACGAGTGGTCGAGCATTGTTTAATATGAATCCAGTGGAAGCGGCGGAAAGGCTTCGCGACTCATATGCACCTTACGCTGAAGCGAAGCCGTGATTAGCGAATGATGGATCTGGATGTTCGGCCAATAACAAAGTCGATCGAGGGCACATGCAACTATTCTGACTCATCACGGAAAGGGTTGAACCGGACGTATTCCCAGTGGCGATATAGCTCACTGGTTCGCACCAGTTGTTCGTGAACTCCGTCGACCGCAACACGTCCTTCGTGGATCAAGACGATACGCTGACATTTCTTGACCGTCGAAAGCCGAAACGGCAGAAAGACAACCGTACGGTTGGCTGAGAGTCGCTGATAAGCGTCATCCAGCATGGCCTTTGTTTCTGAGTCCAGCGTGGTCTGAGGCTCTTCAATAATCAGAAGGGCAGGGGACCTGACGGCGGCTCTTGCCAGACTCAGCCGAAAGATCTGTCCAGGATCAAGTGCGGCCCCATGTTCCCCCAATGGGGTTTCGTAACCGCGCGGCAAGCTGCGGATAAAGTGATCTGCATGAACGAGCTTAGCAGCATCCATGGCCTGTTGGCGGCTAATGTCGGTCTGCCCACAAGTGATGTTGTCGAGGACGGATGCATTGAAAACCGGATCCTGACCACCGATCAACATGGCTTCTGCACGCAGTGATTCCAGAGTGCCCTGTCGAATATCTTTCCCGTCGATCAATACCTGGCCGGAATCAGGGTCAACGAAACGAGGAACCATGCTGGCCAGTGCATGCGCCGCACCAGGCTGCAATGACAGTAAAGCCACTGTTTCACCAAAACCGATTCGCAGATCCAGTCCATTTAATAATCGTGGAAGCTGAGGAGTCTGGAAGGAGATCTGAGTAAACGTCAGAGTTTTGGCCATGGGCTCCAGAAACCCAGCTCCGGGTGCCTGGCTGACGCCAGGAATGCGATTGATATAGGAAGAAACTTCATCTGCCTTTTCACTGCCGACTGAAATCAGATCTGTTTTCTCTTCGAGAAGTCCCAGTCTTTGGAAGATGACATAGAGACAACTCGCAAGGAGCACGCTTACCGCAGGGTGATATCCCTGAAGAATTCCTGCTGAAAGGATCGCAAACGGAATCATGAACACGATAAGGAAGATAGCCTTTCGGATTCCCGTCCCGAAGCGTTGCTGACGATGAAACTGACGGCATCGTTTCTGGTAGTCTCTGAGGTGATTTTCAAATTGCTGTTGTTCGGTTTTCTCCATTCCAAAACTGGTCACGATTCTCGTTTTCTTCAGGCTCTCTGCCATTCTCGCAAGTCCTCGAGAGACCTGTTCAGACAGCAATCGCAGCGAGTTATCACTGCGCTGTGATTCTGCACGAAGTGCCATTCTCCCAAGAAGAACCGGGATCACGGTCTGAAGAAAAACGCGCCAGTCGGTAAGCCATGCTGCGAAACTCACTGCAACCAGATCGGGAATGACAGACAGAGAAATGGCTCCGCAGCGAGTTGCAGCGTTCTCCAGTGTTACTGTCGCATTCTGAAACAATTGATCAGTCGCGCGTGTTTGGTCACCAGTCAGATCCGCAGGCTCCAGCCGTAAGGACTTGCGATGAATATGTTGACGAAGCCGAAGTATCTCGGCGGCGATATCCTGTTCCAGAAGATCATTGGCCGCAGTTCGAAGTCCAGAGCGAAGTACGAGCAGGACGAAACACGTCATACTCATTGAAATCACTGCGGATGACGAATGATGAAGTATGGGCAGGGCTGTGATCGCTTTGCTTATCGTTCGATCAGCAAAACCGTGCTTCAGGTGTGAGGCCAGCGGCAATAGGCCCCGGCTTGGAGTCGAGCTGATTGCCCTGGGCTGCGTAAGCACCCACGCAATACCGCCGGAAATAACAATCACCGAAGCTAGACATACGCTGGCAATCACACTGATACCAGAAGCCAGCAACCGCCTTCGGCCGAGAAGACTCTGAGCGGAAACGAGACGATGAAACTCTGGTGACACAGACACGGCAGAATCCTCCAGAAGAGCTGAGTTGTCAGCCTGTATTGAACAGTCTGTCACTCCAGATTCAAAACCCTGAAGCGGAAACATTGCAAATCCAACACCAATGTGTCAGTGGATTTGCAAGACTGGCGACTTCTGGAGGAATTTACTGAATGGAGCGTATCGTGACACAAGCTTTTGTATCCGTACGCCAACCAGCCTTAGGCAAGGTCTCGATCTTCGAAAAGGAGGAATCCAAGCAGCAACATGGCAGCGATGTAGGTTGTAGCATACACAAGGCTCAACCCGAGATAATCCTGAGGGACAACTCGTCCGGTGGCCACGGCAGATGAAACATTGAATGTTGAAAGTGATGGCACGACCATCGAAATCAATCGAGCCGTGAACGTAACGGACTCATTCGCCTGCCCCGCGACACTTTGGTTAACAATGATCTCCGTCAGATTCCCAATCACAAATACGGCAAAGCAAACGACCAGATTCATCACCATAGGCATTCGCGTTGCCACAGTGACACTGATTGCTCCGAGAACGCAAACCTGAAGAAATGACAAAGCAACCCCAGGCAGAATCTGAGCAATAACACGCACTCGATCCGGATGCGGCGAAGGAATCTCCACGTTCGATACCTTGTGCCATTGCCACATTGGCGTCACTTCCTCGGAACGCTCTCTTTGGTCGTAACCTACTTTGAAGAAAATCAGTACCGAAAACAACGCAGTCAGGATGACGAAGAGCCAAATGACCGACTGAACGATTCCAATGTACTTTCCCAGAATAAACTGGCGACGATCAATCGGCTTGCTCAGAAGAGTCATCGCCGTCTTGCCCTCAATTTCACTGGTAATGCTGGTCCCCGCAGTCCAAACAGCAAGAAGTGCACCAGAAATTAGAAGCGTCGCCAAACCGCACTCGTTCAACATCTTTACGTCATCTTCAAGAGTAAAGAATGGCATAACAGAGTTGAGCAACAACACGATCGACGATATTGCGATCAACAGCAGGAACAAAGGCTGACGAATGGCCTCCTTCGTCGTAGCCCGAGCAATGACTCCGACGCGTGTTCCGTATGAAACAGCCACAAGAGCCGCAGCCAGCCCAAACACGGATAACCATGTCAGAGTCCAGTCTGTCTGGACCGGTGGAGCAACAGGAATGCCTTCAGCGAAAGTCAATAATCTGTTCATTACAGAGAAAATCCCGGATGCGGAGCCAGAAAACGGGCTCAATTTGGCCTGTACAAGTCTGTTACGTTGCTCCAGATCATACCGTTGGGGAAATCTGCCAAAGGCGGCCTGTAGCACCAATTGCCACTCTAGCAGCGTTTTCGATAGCTCCAAGCGAAAACATTGCCACATTGGCCTCTGCGCTTAACGACGTATGCCAAATCCGGAAAACTCCTCCACGCCAATTCTGGGCAGTCGTTGAACGTCTGAAATTCCATCCCCGAAAAGCCCCTTCAGCCGCACAATTAATCGGTCAATCGACGCCGCCTCAGCAGTTGCAAACACTTCAACCCGACCATCCGTCAAATTCTGAACATAACCGCAAACTCCGGAGCCTCTGGCGAGCCGTTGGGTTGCCGCACGAAACCCAACCCCCTGAACACGCCCGGAAAAGTAAATGATTTCAGAGATGTATTTCATGGTTCTGTTAAAGCCTGAATGGAGGGCCTATCGGATCGGTCTGCCAATCAGCACTTCAATCGTAGCCGTCCTTAATGCCTCAAGATCCATCGCCGAAAGCTGGCTGAAAGTCGTTGTACCAGCGTCGTCGTCATTGGCTTTTTCCACGAGTGCATCCACCTTAACATAGTGGCCGATGAAGTCCTGCATCTGACTCTGTGTCCAGTTTTGGTGCTTCTTCAGGAGAGTCAGATATTCTATCAATTGCTGTGCATCCCGATATGCCTTGAGCCGCATCGAATGCCGGATCGAAATTTCTCCACTGGGGGCCGTGTCAAAGATGAAGAGTCCAAGTTGATCGGCTTCGGTCAAAGCACTGCCGGTCTTATTGACCGTTTGCCACGGCACGATCCCCCCTGCACCATGTTGCCAAGAATCAACAGCCCATGCCTGAATACTCCGATTCGTCTCATGAACATGATTCGACGTACCGTAAATCCAGACTCGAAGTCGATCACGCTCAATCCGATCAGTGATCAGTCGGCGGTAGTTTTGAAATGCAGAAGTTGCCACGACCCAGAGATCGCTTCGACCGTCGAGCTGCGCTCGGCAGTATTCTGGACGTGAGATATCTACGCGGTATTGGATCTTTACATTCGGTCTGCTCTCGTGCCCCTGATCTGTGAGCGCTCCATAAAACTGAAGAGCCCGATAGTCCCAGAAACTTGAGGGTTCATCCAGAATCCATGGGGCCTTCGACTTCTCTGCAAGAGAGCCTTTGTTGTTAAAATAAACCTGAAAGCCAGCTTTGTTCCATCCTCTCGCATCTGCAACCTGAACGAAATCGCGAAGGATATTCACGTAAGTCTCTGCATAGGCCGGATGCTCAGTAAAGGCTTGATATGCATCAGCATTGCCATTGAAAAAAGCTCGGCAATTCAGAGGCCAGCTTTCGTGAAAAGACAGATAGAAACCCGGGGCGGGAATTGGCCCTCGATGGCTATCCTTGAACAGAGATCCATCAAGGTAAGGTCCAAAGGCCTCCGCGAAGTCATCCCAATAGCCCGAAACGTCACCTGGCTGAATATTGTCGTACCTCTTGTTATCCATACGGCGGCCAGAGCGAAGCCTCATATCCAGATTAGTTTTTCTGGATCCCGGTGTGGCCGTGTTGTGAGAGTAATGCAGGATATTGCAATGGACTCGATGATCGTAAGCGATCTGCTGGAGTGCGTAATATTCGTTAACATTATCTGGCAGCCCATAACTGTTCATCTCGCAGAAGAAGGTCGCCTCTCGGGGCAGAGCAAAGGGCAATACCACAACCTCGAGAGGCAGACGACGTCCGTCAGAGATACTGATGGAGCCTGTTCGAAGAGCCGCAATTGAGTCGAAGGGAATAAAGAAATCGGCAATGATCGCCTGGTCGGTACTTTCGTTGAGATCAATTGACTGCGGCAGCGGCAACAGGGGATCGGGAATCCGACGTCCCTGTGACGGTACATACACGGCTTGATAGAGATTGATGCGGATTCGGGGATCATTAAGTTCAATCCTGACCGAAGCGTTCGCATCACGTTCCTTTTTTAATAGAAGCTGGAAGCTGACGACCTCACCTGCAGCGGCAGTCAGGCGAACTTTTTGACCGTCAAACAATGAATTGTGACCACGGTAATCGTCTGGCAGCGTTCCCACTGAACGGCCGGTGGAGTCATACTTATCTGTGACGGGAATTACGCTGAGGCCAGAGCTCAACAATGGGCGTTTCTCAGGAATTCTGGCTTCCGGAGTGATCACCGGCTTTGTACTCAAGATGACATTGCGGATGACCGCAGGGGCTGATCTTTGCCCCCAACGGTTCAGAGTCACCACTTTGATTTCACAGGGCTGGCCAGGATTGATGTCTGCGGGCAGATCTCGCAGAGGAATCGATTGTCGCTGGTTGTTCAATATGAGAGGGACATTGTGTCGCCCAAGAGGCCGGTCATTGACCGTGATGTCATAAGCAAATCCATTTTGGGGTGACGTAAGAAGCAGCTTTGCGGAATCGACATCAGATGCCATCACCATCAGATCGGCTGCTGTTTCGGGAGCGGGATCATGATGATCCTCGAGTTCAACAATCAAGAGGGGACGGTTGCCCGATTGTTCTTTGGAGAAGATCGTTGGGTTACGACCATAGTCGGCATCATGTTCGTGGATTGCGAGGCCGTAAGCGACGCCGGTCGACATCGCATGAATCATGTCGGGAGGTATGCCCCAATGATACTTGCCATCCTTCAGTTCAGACGGCGATTGGTAAGCGAGGGTAAAGCTGTTTCCGCCACAGACAGCGGGAAATCTGGCCTCCGGGTACCCCCAGTTCTGGATGCCGTCGATTCCGGCCGAAATTCCGTTCGAGCGATTTTCATCCCACTGAGATGCAATCGTCGAAACTGTAATTCCACTGATGTTCTGTTCGCCTCGCGTGCAAACGAGGGTCGCTTTCCTGATCTGCTTGCCCTGAATTGCTGATGTGTCGAATGCCATTGCAACCATATGCTGGTTGCCTTTCACTCGAATTCTTCCCTGTTGCCCCGCGTTCTGTTCCCACTCACCGTCGACCATTACGATTGAGTTGTCTTTCGTAACGGGCAAATCAATTGAATCAAACGCAGCACACTCACTTGCCCGGATGAGGGATGTCAACAGAAGCAGTACGAGAAAGAATCGCATTGGGAATCTCGCTGATGGAACGACTCGTGATGTTCGCATATCCGTATTCGAAACATGCCATTGAATTGGTGCAACCCCTGGCAGCAAAACATTTCGAACAGGAGTTCTGCCCACGAACACTTCAGACGGGAGTGTAGTGAAACGGCGAACACCAATTGAAGTCCTGCGCGTATAAAGTCGCTGTGCGCAGCTAAACCGTGATGCAGGAATCATCGACAGGAACGTTCAGAATCAGCAGGCGAGGTTCTGCAGGCGATTTTCCAGCTCGTCAATGAGTTCCCCGATTGTTCGTCCCGAGCATGAGGTCGGAAGGCCAATCGGTTCGCCGATTGTCACCCACTCCGCAACTTTGCGTTCAGCGGCCACGACAGTGCTATGATCTCGTCCACCGAAATACATGCCAATTTCTCGATAGGCGGACTTCGTCATTCGTCGTGACATAAACATCGCAACTGCACGGGGCAGGGCGATCGCTTTGCGCCGCGATGCCGATCGAAGATCAGCGACTGTTACGCCAAAAATTTCACACACGACTTTCTCAACGTCGCTTATTCGGACAAGTCGACGGCATTCCTCTGCCATCTCGCCAAGAATTTCACGAGAAACAGCCAGCGTAATTCGTCGACCATTTAATGCGAACTGTCCTTCAAGCTGGTTCAGGGCACCCTGGAGTTCACGGACATTCCGACGACATCGTCGAACGACATATTCAAGGGCATCGTCGGCAAAAACAGCCCTCATGCCCGCAGTCAGAGATCTGGCAAGTTTGTGCCTTGTGGTTTCGTCAGGGGATTCGATTCGACAGACGAGTCCACTCATGAATCGGGTCGTCAATTCTTCACGATGTTTCGTGAGCAATCGAGGATGTCGATCCGAAGAGATCACGACCTGGCCACCATGGTCAATCAACTGGGTAATCGTGTGAAGGAATTCCTCCTGAGTGGCTCTTTTGTTGTCCAGAAACTCAATGTTGTCGATCAGCAGGACTTCGACATTCCGAAATCGCTGACGAAACGATGGCACAGTTCGTGAACTGAGGGCAGAGGTGAAATAGTTAGTGAAGGCCTCGCAGGTCAGGTACATCACATTCTTTTCAGAATGCTTTCCACGGACTTCAGTATAAATCGCCTCCAGCAGATGAGTCTTCCCAGTGCCTGTTCCACCGTAGATGAACAACGGGTTGTATCTCTCTCCCGGAGTTGCGGATACCTGACGGGCTGCCAGAACTGCCAGGTCGTTACACTCCCCTGAGATGAACGAGTCGAAACGTCGGAAGCGTCGGCGATTTCCCGGGAGGCTCAGGGAGCCCGGTCGATCAAACTCAGAGGGAAGGGCTGGAAGCGGTTGAAGATTCTTTGTTGTTTTAAGAGGACCATTTCCCGGGTCTCGGCGTAGTTTCACATCATTGTCGATGGCCCCGGAAACAACAGGCCCGGAAACCGGCGTGGAGATGGCACTGAAAGCCCCAGCAACCTCCAGCATAAGAGACTCGTCAACCTCAAGCTGCGATGTTGCTGACGGACCAAGAACCAACTGTGCAGCCTGATTGAGCGACGTTCTGAAACGTCGCAACAACCAACCCAGAATAAATGGATTCGGAACGCGCACGATTAGTCTATCGCCAGAGATCTCGAATCGCGTACGCTTATGAAACCAGTGCTGGAAATTCTGCTCACCAACGGCGTCACGGACCGAATGTGTAATTCGATCGAGCTCAGAAGATATGACCGAAGATTGCGCATATACAGAACTGGAAACCGAAGTTCGCGCGGAGATGCTCAAAGCATCGAACGTCGGTTTGTCGTCTTGACGTGCGGGCTGCGTCATGCGCCCCTCCCTCTTTCGCCATCGCGCAGCATCACCTCCGACAAAGACGGGGCAATTCGCGAAAGCAAGCAGCTTGCGCGGCACTCCATCGCCTGTCGCCTCAAGGGCAGGGCGGTGCTTTAGGACTGGCATTTTGACAGGTTATACTCGACGACGAGTGCAGATTCGTCTTCGAGCGCTTACTCACTCAACGGCGGCGATGTTAACCAGACATGAAGAACTGTCAAATGAGCTCACGTGAATTCCATTCATAGTTTGTTGAGAGAATTTCGTAAGTGTATCAGTACGAAGACTCTCCGAATTCAGACGATTCTGACTGCGACTTTCTCAGTTCAAAATGACTGTCTATCGTTGACAAATCAGAATCAACCAAAGCGCCCGCCAAATCGCGCCCTCGGGACAACTCGTCGCCGTGATTCCAAACGGCTCTCTGCAGAGATTGCGGGATTTGTTAGGCTTCCCCTCTCTCGGAATTCTTGTTCCTTTCCAACCTATCTACAGAGGCGCTTGAGATGTTTTCCGAGAACAGCGTTGTGAGAAGTGGGAATGGTGATCACGGGAGTGCGTCGCAATGAATTCGCATGAGTTGGAGCTTAATGATCGTGTTCGAGTCATTCTTGGCTCAGGATTGATGGTCTTGTCCTCGCTTTTCGCGGTGTTCATTTTCTCTGATCGAATGGATATGCGACCTTTTGAGTTTCCAACGGTCTGGTATTCCACCCGATCCTTACACCTGCTCTTGTGTGGAGTCATGTTGTTTTGCGCTGCAATGATGCTTAAGTCGCCTCACAACCGCACGCAGACTCGTGCTCGCCCCTTGTTTTCCAGTTGCCGGCTCTTCACTCGCAAACATTGCCCACTGTGTGACGATGCAATTGCTGTTCTGGCGGGTTTTCAGGGAGCACTACCCACAATTGAGATGATCGATATTGATGATTCTCGTGAACTCATGAGGCAGTTCGGCGAGTCTGTGCCGGTTGTGGAAATCGACGGGAAGGTGCGATTTCGCGGTGGCATCAGTGCCCACTTGTTGCAGCGACTGATCAATGCTGCGGAAAGACGAGCCGAAGTGGCTGGTTTTGATGCGGACGCTCGCGGCCATGGAATTGCTGATTCGGCTCTATGATTGGCGTCGATTTTGCCCTTGAGCAACATCGTTTTGCAGTTTCCTGCGATCCCCTATAATCTCGGCAATCCAGCTGTTTGGGCCTTTAGGGCAGGGCGGCAGGATTGCTAAGGGTTTTGTTCGTTTGGCGCCAATCTGACTCAGCGTTGGCGCGTTCTCCGGTTTCGGATTCAATGAACTATGCAGACTTCGGATATCGATATTTCATCGTCATGTGTCCTGATTGCTGACGATATTCAGCAGAACCGTGAATTACTTGAGGCATACCTCGCGGATGAGGGCTACGAGATACTGATGGCCGCTGATGGTCACCAGACAATGCAAATGGTCGAGAATCGTCAGCCCGATCTAATCCTGCTCGACATCATGATGCCGCGAATGAGCGGATATGAGGTTTGCTCGCAGATTAAAGGTGATCCTGCCAAGCGAGGAATTCCTGTCCTGATGGTAACCGCGCTAAATGAGGCGGGCGATATCGAGAAGGCAGTCAATGCGGGCTGTGATGACTTTTTGACTAAACCGGTCAATCGACTGGAACTCAGGACTCGAGTGCGATCGCTCTTGCGGGTTCGTCACTTGTCGAATCAACGAGATCGATTGCTGGCCTATCTGGAAGAGATGGAGCATCGAGTCCTCCGAGGTGACTGACCAATTCACGTGTGCTGAGTTTTCTTTGTCCGTCGCTTATGAAGGCTGTTTTCAAAGATGTCCGAGCCAGAATCATTCATGTCGTCCGATCGCAGCGAACCTGTTCAGGAGAACCGAGAGGTAGACGTTGCATCTGGAGCGGCGGATGTCACGGCCATCGACGTTGTGATTCGCAATCGCAGGGCTCAGCCATTCTTTGGCCGGCATCCCTGGGTTTTTGCGGGAGCAGTTGACCATGTCAAAGGGGCAATGCCTGATCAGATCCCACCAGGAACAGTGGTTCGTCTGATCAATTCCGAAGGGCGATTTATTGCCTGGGGACTCTATAACTCCAAAAGCCGAATTGTTGTTCGTCTCTATTCCTGGAGGCCCGATCTTCTGTTGACGAGCGATTTCTGGCAGCCGTTGATTCAACAGGCTGTTGCGTCCCGAAGATCACTTTTTCAGCTCGACGACTCCAGAACAGCATGCAGATTGATCTTCAGTGAGTCCGATGGGCTCTCGGGACTGACGGTGGATCTTTATGCCGGATACCTGCTCGTACAGTTCACCAGCTTGGCGCTGTTTCAGCATCGTGAGCCAATCCTGACGGCCCTACAGGCTGAGCTACACCCCAAAGGAATTTGGCTACGCACTGAGAAGGGGATGCGCGAAGCGGAAGGTTTGGATGTTGTCGACGGACTAATTGCTGGCCAGGAACCGCCTCGCCCGTTGTTCATCGAGGAGCACGGGGTCCGCTACGGTGTCGATGTACAGCAGGGTCAGAAAACCGGGTGTTACCTTGACCAGCGTGACAACCGTCTTGCAGCGAGTCGTTACCTGAAGGGGCTCGATGTCCTTGATGCCTTTTGTTTTTCAGGTGGATTTGGAATCACAGCCGCAAAGTTTGGTGGTGCAGCTTCAGTGCTGGGAATCGACTCCTCTGAGTCTGCTCTGGTGCTTGCAAAAGCAAATGCAGAATTAAATGGCGTTGCTGATCGGTGCCGCTGGAAGAAAGATGACGTTCGCCCGGCCCTGGAGGGAATGGCAGGGCAGGGCAGGACATTTGATGCCGTCATACTGGATCCACCCCGCATGGCCAGGACTCGCGGAGGCACAGATCGAGCCGTCACGGGATATTCTCGCCTGAATCAACTGGCTGTTGAGATCCTGAAGCCCGGCGGCATCCTGGTGACCTGCAGTTGCTCAGGACTTGTGACTCGCGCTGAGTTTCAGGAAATGCTGGGAGAGGTTGCGCGAGTTACAGGGAGAGACATTCAGATTCTTGAAAACCGTGGCCAACCATCCGATCATCCGGTCAGCGTAACGTGCCCCGAGACCGAGTATCTGAAAGTCATGATTTGTCGAGTTAATTGATTGGCTACTTTCGAAGCAGTTCTGACAAGACCGCTTCAAGCTCTTTCAATCCCTGCGAAGCATCGACCTCATAAAAGCCCGCGTGATAGTGTGCGACTTTGCCGTCCGGAGCCAGGACGATCCAAAGTGGAAGTTGTCCTTTGGAGTCTCGCGGATCTCCAAAAGATTTTATCAAGGCTCCATCGTCGTGTCCGATCGGATAAGTGAGGTTCATAAATTCTGACAGCTTGCGTGCTGATCGCCTGCCTCTGCCAATGTTCTCCGCGGTCTGAAGATCAGGATTTGTGCTGACGCCGACAACTTGGACGTTCAGTTTTTTCTTTTGATTGAATAAAAACTCAAGATACCCAGTTTGGCCATAGGGCTCAGATAACGGAGCGTCTCGATAATCCCAAAAGTGCAGGACCACAGTCTTTCCCTTCAGCGAAGCGGAGTCCATTTTTGTTCCGCTAACGAGATCCAGCACGAACGCCGGCGAGTCTGAATTCATGAGTTCGTTAGCCCTGCTGGCAGCAGAGGCGAGTCGCTTTTGCTGCTGTTCGGCATCGGCTCGCATTCTTCGAACGAGATCTTCGAGCGGCGTACCCTTTGAGAGTCGCGTCGTTTGCTCAATCCCTGCCAGCACATCGTCTACCTGCCTCTGGGATAACTCATAACCATGAGAGTCCGGACGTCTCTTCAAGGCGGCTTGAAGCGAAAGAAGTTGGCCTTTCAGTTCAGAAAGCTGTGTCCCCACGGGAGGTTCCAGTTGCTTTGATGAAGCTCTTGCGAGCGTGAGTCGAAACTGGTCGCCCTGGCCCATGAAGACATCCGCCTCTGCTCTCAGAGTAACCCCCGAAGATGCCTCGACTGTGAGTGTTTGCTGACGGCCTCGGCGTTCCCGAGCATCGACGATCCATACGCTAACGCCATCAAGCGTTTGTTCCTCTACTGCCGTCATTTGCCAACCAGCGTGCTCCCAGGTGGTGTCCGGTGCGATTGCAGCGGGCAGGGCTGTCACAAGTGGGGGCAGGTTGATCAGATAAATCGTACCATCGTAGTTGTAGACAAGGTGAGGTTGAACTTTGTCTCCAGGTACCGCGGGACCTGTCAGGCCAAAGCTGTCTGGCCACGGGCAACCTGCTCGAAGGTCGTCCGACACCGTGAAAAAGTGTTCGCTGCCAATTGTGTAGAGGTCTGCTTCAAACCGACGCAGAATCTCTCCATCGCCCTCTCCTGGCTGTATCAGCGATCCAGAAAAGGTTGAGTGCTGTGTGTGCCCATCTGGCATGATACCGGTGACAACCTGCTGAATTAATACGACGACAACAAAAACTGTTAGTCGAGTAGAGGTCAATCCGGGAGTACGCAGAAACGATATCAAATTTGAAAACATCAAACCGGGCCTTCATACGCAGCGGTAAGGTGATGACCACAAACAAATTGGGCGATTAATTGAAGCAAAATCGCAACAAGTCGTTGCGACCCACAGTCAAAACGGACAACGGAGACAAATTCGCCAGTTCCGAAATATGTCAGATCGAAGCAGGAACCACAATTCAGAAGCTTGGCAGGACTTTAAGTTGTGGTTTTTGTGGGACTTCCTGACTGGGAGCCACATGTTGCGACTTTCGACTTCCAACTGCCTCGCTGGTCACTGGTATACTGGGCTTTTGCCGGTGAAGTCGCAGAAATCGGGGTGGTTTTCTATGATCCCGGCAGACTCTGTGACAAAAGTCACAACTGTTCATATATCGGTCATGCCAGACCCGGAGAGATCCATGAGCGAAAATCAGAACGTTGTCGGGGGATACGAGCTGAAGAACTGTGTCGCAAGCGGCGCTTCGACACAGATTTGGGAAGTTGCGCAGCAAGGAGCGACCACTCCATTTGCCATGAAACTGCTCCTGCCGGATGCATTTAAAGACCCGGAAGCCAAGGCTGTTCTCAAGCACGAATACAAGGTTGGATCGACCTTTGAGCATCCAAGTCTCGTGCGATTGCATAAGCTGGAAGTGACCCGGGACCACGGCTTCTACATTATGGACTACTTCCGTGCCCCCAGCTTGAAAGCCCAGATCTCCGCAAATCTGGCCGAGACACAGAGTCGATTCAAAAAAATTGCCGAAGCGGTGTGTCAGGCTCTGGTTCACATGAATGAAAAGGGCTGGCTACATCGCGATATTAAGCCCGATAATATTCTTGTCAATAAGACGGGTGAAGTAAGGGTGATCGACTTTTCCCTGTCGACGAAACTAGCCACGGGCCTGATGAAGCTGCTCTCTGGCAAGCAAAAGGCAATTATGGGAACGCGAACTTATATCGCGCCGGAGATTATTCTGAAGAACCCTCCGACTGCACAGTCTGATATTTATAGTTTAGGGGTGACGTTTTATGAAATTGTTACGGGAAATCCACCATTTGCGGGAATGAGCCCCAGCGATCTCCTCAAAAAGCACATCAGCGAATCGCCAGCTCCGCCCTCTCTTGCTAATCCTAATGTAACGCCCGAGCTGGATGCTGTAATCCTTAGAATGCTGTCTAAGAAACCTAAAGATCGTTATGCGGAAATGCGCGAAGTTATGTCTGCGCTTCGTAACGTGAAGTGCTTTAAGGAGGATCCGTTCGAACTGTATGAACGCAAAGTAAAGGAGGCGAAGGCGAACGAGAGTTTGAGTGTCGACAAGCGACTCGATAGTCGCGCTGACGCCGACCGTGTTTCTCGCGGGATCGCGGCTCCGGCAAAGCCAACAAAGGGCAAACGCATGACGGCGCCGATTGGTGAAATGGAAGCTGTAAAGAAGATTGGGGCGGGGAAAAACGTGGCTCCTGCAGCACAACCGCAACCTGCTGCCATACCAATGATGCCTGCCATGATGCCCGGTATGGTCCCTCAAATGCCATACGGGATGCCGCCACAAGGAATGCCGGGAATG
The DNA here is from genome assembly GCA_026400835.1 of Planctomycetales bacterium. GTDB lineage: Bacteria > Planctomycetota > Planctomycetia > Planctomycetales > Planctomycetaceae > SXXK01. Next base: position 63,190 of record JAPLOA010000079.1, read on the forward strand.
ATGTATCCGGGAATGATGCAGCCGATGATGCCCCAGGTTCCAATGATGCAGCAGCCATTTCCTCCTGCAATGGCGGCCCAACAGCCTGTAAGCCCTCCGGGAATGACGCAGTCTCCGCCGAATTCTGTGGTTGCACATGCTAGTTCGCAACCAGTCCCGGCGGGAGTACTCACAGGGCAGCTTGCCGCCACTCCGCCGAAAGAGAACGGCGTAAAGAATGTGCAACTTCCATTGGATCGCAGATCGGCAAAGTCTTCACCGCCGGAAGTTGCAGAAGATCTTGACTTTATGACAGACCTTCCTGATATCTCGTAGATTTCCCGATCATCATATTTTACCTTTAATCACCATGATTCCCGGACTTGTTCTTTGTCAAATTCATTAGCATTTTCATATGGCGGCAAATTCCCTAAACTCCCTGCAAGCCGCCTCGATGGATGGCGTCAATCTTGGGGTTCTCACTGCGGGAATGGTTGTATTCATGGCTGTGCTGCATCAATTGTCCTTCGAAAAACCACTCTACGAACTCGAAGAGCGCCTTTTAAAGCTCGAATCTCAGCCAGATCCCTCGCCAGCCGAAAAAGAGAGCATGCGGAGGATGCGAGTCGAGCTTACGCAGATGACGCGCGAGCGTTACTCAAATCTCGATCCTTGGCAGACTGTTCAGGTTTCGCGCCATCCGGACCGCCCTCAAACGCCAGATTATCTGGAACTCGTGTTCGATGAATTTGTCGAGTTGCATGGGGACAAGGCTTTTGGTGACGATCGAGCGCTTATCACCGGGTTTGCCCGGTTGGCTGGCCGGAAGGTCATGTTTGTAGGTCATCAGAAAGGGCGAAATCTGAAGGAGCGGACTGAATGCTGTTATGGTTGCGCTCATCCCGAGGGCTATCGGAAAGCCATGCAAAAGATGGAAATGGCCAGCCGATTTGGACTTCCGATTATTTGCCTGATCGACACTCCAGGCGCCTACCCCGGAATCGGAGCTGAGGAGCGAGGCCAAGCTTACAACATTGCGGTCAACCTGCGAGACATGTCGACCCTAGAAGTCCCGATTATCTGTGTGGTGATTGGAGAAGGTGGCTCGGGAGGAGCGCTTGGTATTGGAATGGGCGACCATGTTGCCGTTCTCGAATTCGCGTATTATTCCGTAATCAGCCCCGAAGGATGTGCCGGAATCCTCTGGAAGAGTTCGAGGCACGCTGACAAGGCCGCACGGGCCTTGCGGTTTACGAGCAAAGACCTGGTCGAATTGGGCGTTGTCGATGAGGTTGTTCCAGAGCCGCTTGGCGGTGCGCACAGGGATCACTTCAAGATGGCCACAACGCTTAAGAGCCGGCTGATTGAATCACTTCAAGGGCTTGAGTCGCTGTCGAGTGCGCAGCTATTGGAACGCCGTTACCAGAGATATCGTCGCATCGGCGTCTTTCATGAGAATGGACCCGTTTAGCGATTGGGTTTTTCCTGCCGTTGCTCTCTCACCATAGTCAGCGTGATTGATGACAACGTCGCGTTTGGTGGTAATGCCTGATTGGTCAGTGCTGTGCTTCGGATCCTTGCCGTTTCTCCGGGACCGAACCTCGCGCTGACCGCAAGCGGGCAGGGTGACCGGTCCTCAAAGCTGGCGGTCTTGCCCCCAAGCCAACATGTTTTCGATCTCGCCTGAGCGATCTACCTCAGCTCGGCTGGGCGGAGATTATGTCACACAAAGTCTGCCCGAAGAGACCCGGAGTCCAGACGACCCGAGAGCAGAAAACAAGCACACTCAACGTCCGATAATGTCCGTTATGTGAAGTTAATACAGAAAAACCGCTGTTTTCCAATGGGCGGAAAGACCCACCCAAGGATCCGTGGATCTGGCTGATCCTCAGTTCCGGCCATAGCTATTTGAGGTGTCGACAGCGCCGCTGAGGCGATTCCGCAGGTCCCGGTCCAGCCGATCCATCAAGATACCCGCCTTAGACAGTTGTCTCACAATCCGGTCGTCGAGTCGAGTGTTGACGTCGGTCGATGGATCCGGGTCTAAGTTGAGTCCGATCGCGTCCGCATGCCAGTCTTCGAGAACACGTCGCTGCACGAGACTGGGCACACCCGCCAAGTAGCGTTTCGTATTCGCCGCGACATCGTCCCTTTGGCTGTAGATACCCGCGATCTCACTGAGCAGGGTGGTTTCTGTCTTTCCCAATCGAGCCGCGGGGTGAGCTTCAGGGCTCATCCCCTGCCCCCCTGCTTCAGTTCTTTGTCGAAGAAAATCGTCGAGCACTACCCCCGCATTTTCAGGAATCCCAGTTCCCAGTCTTTCCAGCAGGCGTTGCTTTTCCTCAGGGGATGAGCTTCGAAGTGAATCCATCGCCTGCTGAGTGAGTTCGCGACGCAATTGTGCTGGCACACGGCTCAACAGATCCTGCAGGGATGGAGTGGCGATTGTTACATCTCGATCTCGGGGCCGATTCTTTGGAGAGTAATTGCCTGTACCCGGGTCAGGGAAGTACTTTGAAAGATCAAAGTCGTCATCGAGACCGTTTGACCCCGCGAATGAGCCATCGCCAAATGTATCCGCGTCGGATGGTGTGGCACCATTCAGGTCGTCGCCGACTGGCTGAAGACGGCGGTTGAATTCGTCAATTACGTTTTGAACTGTCGGAACCGTATGCTCCGGGAGCATGGGGATGACATGCTGCGACAAATTCAGAATATGAGCGGTTGCCAGTCCAGAGTACGTTTTGCTTACGATCAGACGCATGGGTTCTGACATGGTTATGGCAAAAAATAGCCCTGTCATGCAAATGATTACGCCCTTGATGAGCCCCAGAACTCCACCAAGGTGTTTATCAAAATCAATGACTCGGGCTTTCTCCATCCAACTGCTGAGCATGCCAGCGGCCACAAACGAGACACCACAGAGTCCAACATAGACCACAAGCATCGCAATCCACTGTTTTAAGGGTGGCGCGACACCGATCATTGGTTCAATGGCTGGAGCGAGGGTGCCGGAGAACTTGAAGCACAGGAGAAGTGCTATCACCCAGGCAAGTTGCGACAGCAATCCGCGCGACGCCCCCTTGACCATGCAATACAGCAGCACGGCAAGAACAACGATGTCGACGATCTGGTGTGAGTTCATTCCCGTCTTCCCTGACTTTCCGGAATACTCTGGGCCGCGGAGTATAGAATGATCAGGGTTTTTAGGAAAAGACCGGTCCGGTTCAAAACAGTTTTCGGCTGTCGAGAAGCAGAGTCACCGGACCATCGTTGAGCAGCCTGACCTCCATGTGGGCCTGAAAAGTGCCTGTTTCGACAGTGAGCCCCAGCTGGCGCAAGTTGTCTGCCAGCTTCTCATAGAGCACTCGGGCCTTTTCGGGCCGCGCAGCCTCCACAAAACTTGGTCGGCGCCCTTTTCTGCAGTCTCCAACCAGAGTGAACTGACTGACGAGCAATACGGCACCCTGAACATCTGCCAGCGAGAGATTCATTTTTCCATCAGGGTCTTCAAAGACTCTCAGCCCAGCCACTTTCTCTGCGATCCAAAAAGCATCCTTTTCGTCGTCCGGATCGGCCACTCCCACCAGAACCAAAAAGCCGCGTTCTATTCTGCCAACTACAGTTTGATCCACAGTGACAGACGCCTCGGAGACTCGTTGAATGACTGCTCTCATTGGGGGCGAGGATTCCCGTGCCAGGCTGGAAACTGTATGAACACAACGCAATGGGGTATTTCAGGAAACTGCGGCAGCTTGCGAGTTCCGGGTGGACAAAAAGCGATCGGCCGTCAAGCCTTCCAAGGAAATAACCGTTTCACTTCCGCAAATCACATCCGCAAGAATCGCAGCAGTGCCCGGCGACATTTGCAGGCCCGAACGGAAGTGCCCGGCTCCGACAAATACGTTTGAGAGTCCCGGTACTGCTCCAAGGGCGGGGAGTTCATCCGGCGATGCCGGGCGAAGTCCGGACCAGCATCGCACAACTTCTGCATGTCGTAATGTCGGAACGAGCGATACCGCGAACTCCAGCAGTTGTGCAATGCCCTCGGCCGTATTCTTCTTTTCGAATCCAACATCCTCTTGTGTCGATCCAACCAGAATCAATCCATCCTGTCTTGGCACAAGATACTGCCGACCATGTTCGATGACGCAGTTGAATGGAAGTTCAGGCAATTGCAACTGAACAATTTGACCACGGATTGGTCGGACAGGGATTTCAACTCCCAGAGATTGGAGAATCGACGTTGACCATGAGCCCGCAGTAACACAGAGCGAGGAGAAGGAGAGGATTCGATTTGGCAGTCGGGCGTGCACGATTCGATTGTCAGCCGCGACGAGATTAACGTCGCTCACATGTTCGATAATCTCGACACCTTTTTGCAGACATGCTGCACTCAGTGCCTGAAGATGACGTGGATTCCGGACCTGTGCAAAATCGGGAAGGTAGACCGTCGACTCAAACGTTGGATTCAGATCCGGGACATATTGAATAGCCTCATTGCTTGTTGGCAAATGAAAGCGTACCCCTTCATCAGTCCAGGCCTGAGAGTGAGTCCGGAACAGATTGCCTTCATCCTTATTGAAAACATTCACCGCCCCGCAGACTCGATATCCGTTGTCGATTCCCGTCTGTTCCAGCAGCCTTTGACTGAAGTCAGCCCAAAGGCTGTGACTATAAGATCTAAGTCGAGCCTCTGGTGTTGCTGCATTCTGAAGGTTGCCCGGTGGCAACATTCCTGCACCGGCCCAGGAAGCTTCTTTTCCCAGAGCCTGCCGATCCAAAACGCTGACTGATAAGCCTTTGTCTGCGAGACACAGTGCTGTGGTTAACCCGATTACTCCGCCTCCCACAATCAGGACGTCAGGCTGGTGGAGAGGCATCTGATAAAATACTCCGCAGCGGGGACTTAGGGTGGACCATGCTGAAGGGCAGGTCTCTGCCAGCAGGCCTCAAATCATTTCTCTCCGATGCAGTATAGTGATTCCTTGCGCTCTGAACCGTCTCCCGATGAAGTTCTGATAAACAGCATTCCGTCAACGGCTGCCAGTGATGCGAAGCCGGAGGTTCCAAGCTGATTCTTTGCAACCTCAACATACTTCTGTGGGTTTGCTTCGAATGCCCAGGTGGTCCCGGCTTCATTAGTGGCAAAAATGATGTTTCCAACGATGAGGGGAGATGAAGAAACAGGCCCCTGTAAGCGGTGTTTCCACATTTCGCGGCCGGTTTTTGCGTCCCAGCAATAGACAATCCCGGTATCGCTGAATGCATACAGGTATCCCTTATGAACCACCATTGACTGCTCATAGCACTTGACTTGATTTGACCAGGCAACTCCGGATCCATCTGCCTTAACGGCAACAGTTTCCGCGTCCGGGTAGCCTCCACTGGCAAAAATCAGGTCGCCTTCCCACACACATGTTCCACACGTGGCCATTGTGAGACATTCAGTTTTCCATAGCAGTTTCCCGGTCGCGGGATCGTAAGAAGCGATCATGTGCAGACCACTCAGCAGCAATTGATCACGGCTGCCGATATTTGCCACAATCGGAGAAGACCAGTTGAGGAATTTCGGACGCTGCTGTTCCCAGATCAGCTCACCGTTCGACAGCTTCACTGCTTTGACCCATGCCACGGTGTCGCTATCCCCGGATACGATCAGCGCGTCCTTGTGAATAGTTGGCGATGCTGCATATCCATACTCGTAGGCTTCAGGACGAAAGCCACCGATGTCTTTACGCCAGATAATTTTTCCTGCCAGACTTAATGCCACTGCCTCGACTTTTTCGTGGTGGCTGAAGGTCGCGAAGATAAACTTGCCGTCTGACGCGATCGTGGATGATCCGTGTGTGTTCTTCGAATGGATCGGCGGGAAGCCACCTTTGCTGATGTCCGTCGCCCAAAGTTGCTTACCATTGGTGCGATCGTATGCGATCACGCTTTGGGTCTGAGTTGCTTCAACGGCCGTGCTCAGAAAGACACTGTTTCCGACGATAGTGGGCGACGCATGACCACGGCCGGGGACACTGGCTTTCCATACAATGTTTTTCGACTCACTCCACTCAGCGGGAACGGTCTGCCCAGCAGCAGCGACGTTGTTATGGTTTGGGCCGCGCCATTGAGTCCAGTCTCCGGCGATTCCTGACGACATATTCAAAAGCAGACAGATACAGACACTCAAATATCGCATGCACATACCAGCACCTCCCAATTCACGTTAGCTCTCGGCAAGCCGTCAATCTCAGGAAGTGTCGTCAACCTTTGCGGGACGTCAAGCGATGCACCAGCGCTTCTGGCATTCCGCTTGAAACCACAGCGTCACTGGATTTACACGGGGTACATGATCTCTAAGTGGCTTTATCTCAGTAAAACGCGGTGTCGTGACACAGCTCAAGCAGCGAATGAATGTGACGATCAGCCAGATTGGTGGCAACAACCCCTGGACGCAGGATCTGAATCGTGGAGATACCCAGACGTAAGCCAGCATCGATCTCGTTGGTTGCACTGTCACCAACGATCAGCAGATCTTTGCGATTCCAGTTCCTTGATAGAAGCAGGTCCGAGATAATCGCTGCCTTTCCCAGGCAGAAATCGTCGACAGCGTCGATGTGAATTTCATCAAAAAGCTGAGTGATTCTGAGGGCTTCGATTTTGGCTCGCTGGAATCTTCGATAGCCGGAGGTCAACAGGCAAAGCAGATGTCCCTGATTGCGAAGTATTTGAAGCGACCTCATCACATCCGGATAGGGGACTAGCGGCTGGTCGAAGGATACTGTTTCCTGCCAATCGTTCCAGATGGCCAGGAAAGTTCGGGGCAGTGAGTAGCGTTCGCACACTACCGAGAAGGGAGCATACCATATGTCGTTGATCGCTTGCTCCAGCACTTCTGAAGACACAGCATGACACTCCGCATTCGCCTGTCGCAGGCGGGAATGCAGACGACCGGTAAGCTCGGCAGGAATAGACCGAGTATCGAAGAGCGTGTTGTCCAGATCCAGAATGAAGATCGTCATCGACAGCTCATGGATCAATAACTGAACTGAAGACCTGCGTTGCCACCATGCGCGATGATTTCACCGTGTGTGTCGGCATTAAAGGTTCGCGTCCCGAAGGTGGGCCCCGTAACACCTGCATATTGCTCCGGAGAAAGAGCGACGCCGTAGATGTAGGTCAATTCGTAGCCGCTAATCAGACTCCAATGATCACTCAGTGGAAAGTTTGACTGCAGGCCAACACTACCAGCAAAGGCCAGTTGAGACTTCGTATCCGTAAACGTTCGGCCGTATGTTGAGGAGTCGCCACCTGGTCCCATGTCGGTGCCAATATAGGTTTCCGACACACTGGCTTTTACCTGATTGTGATAAGCCCCAGCCTTTGCAATTCCATCAATAGTCCAACCCTTCCAGTACATAAACTGTTCACTCAGAACCACCTGGGCACCATTCAGGCTGTTTGATGTGCGGGCATCATGAAACATCTGGAGAGTGTCTGGCAAAGTGGAAGCATTTGAAGTCTCGTCTTCAAATCCATTGGCAGTTCCTGCGACGTGGGTGAGGCCGCCGAAAGTGATCAGACTGTTGTGCGAGATTCCGCCATTTGGAGCGGCCACAGTGAGGGCTCTCAGGGAACCTTCAATTCCAACACTGGCAATTTCATCAAGGCCGATATGTCGATACCCAAGTCCGATCTGAACCCGTGCTTCCGGATCTTCAGTTACTACGTTCACCTCGTATGACTGCATAATGCTGCGATAGAAGACCGAGTATGTCGGAAGATCGTCGGCAAAACCGCCAACCGGCCCCAGTCCTTCAAATTCGTCCGCATCCCCTCCCATTCCGGCGGATGCCGCGGCGTGCAGACTTTCAAAGCCCGTCGTAAGATTAATCAGATTTGCACCGGCCCATGGTCCCCCAATCCCTTCGTCGAAGGCCAACCCAGTGGTTAGTGTCCCTGTGTTCAGAAAATTCCACCCGCCGTAGTCTGAAAAAATTGCTTCAACTCGAACGCCTTCACTGTGGTAACCCAGGAATGCCTGAACGCCTGACTTATAGCCAAAGTCTGCCGCGCCAAACCCGACGTTCGCTGAATCCGGCCCGGCTATGAAGGCTCCGGGGTTTACGAAATTGGTATCTCGAGTGGTGAAAAGATACTGAGCGCCAGCAGAAAAATAGGATGCAGGTTCCGCAATCGCATAGAGCGAATCCTGACCGGAAGTTTTGGCAGAGCAGAGGGACAGCAATAACGGGGCAACAGCCAGTTTCAACCACATATTACGGGGCATGACAAACATCCTGTGTCTTCAAGGCATCCTGAGGCAGCGCCGGGGCATCGCGCGTGCATTTTCTTTTCACCTGATTCTTTTCGAGATCCAGAACGCGACTTCTTCAGGGCAAGTCCAGGAAGATCGGCCCAAACTGCTGCTCCAGATCATAGGGGACGTGTTTTTGCCATTATGCCGAATGTGAGGGCAGTGAACTTGTGAAGTGATTAAGCGATTCGAGAGTCGCATTTGATTACGGTGTGTTGCGAATCTGCATCACTTATCCACCGCTGTGGCAAAAAAGCAACAAGGTGGGGGTGTCTTTGCATCAATGAGTGTTGGCTATTGACAACAATCGAGGCGTGTCCGTGTTGCCTTCCTGTCTTCAGATGTTGCTTTGATGTGGCACGACAGCCTTCTACGCGCCAGTAATCTGAACCTGCACAGAAATCGTCAGGATTCTGCGTCCTGAAACAAAGTCCAAAGCCAGGCTTCGTGGCATCCATTCCGAAACTTCGTACGGACTACCGCCGTCTATGCCGTTTGCTGCCATAAAACTTTTTCGATTTTCTATGCGAGGCCGACGCCTAATCGTTCTTCAATTGGTCGCTACGACTATCTCGGCACTTGTTTCCGGAGATGTCGCCTGGGCCCAGTCGAAGTCGCGATTACTCGAAGTTAAGGATGAGTCTCAGACTTATACCGGAAAGATTGTCGCGAAGGACGCGGAACGATGTTTTCTTATGGATGAGTTCGGCGTATTGACTAGTCATCACATCTCTGGACTGACATCATTTCGAGTGATCGGCGAAAGTTTTCATCGAGTCGCGCCATCCGAATTTCGCAAACAACTTCTGACAGAGTTTCGATCGGATTATGACATTCACGTGTCGGCACATTACGTCGTCGTAGGAAAAAAGGGCAAGGCAAAGGCCTACTCAACTTTGTTCGAGGAGATCTACAGGCAAGTTGATGCGTTTTACAGCATTCGAGGATTCGAGACATCCGCTCCGGAATTCACGATGGTTGCAATCGTCCTGAATACTGTCGATGAGTTCAAAGAGTACTGTGGACGTGACCAGATGCTTTGGTCTGAAGACCTGAGGGGATATTATTCGCTCAAGTCAAATCGAGTCGTGTTGTATGATAATCCTGTCAAGTTGAATGCCGATAACGCACTAACTGCAGTTAGCAAAGGATCTATTTCATCAACCAGTGCGGATGTCCCGGGGCCGGATAAACTGACGCTGGAGAATCTGGCCACAGATCAGGTCACCCTGGCGGCGATGTTGAATGGTGTCGCGGGTGAGACGGCAGACACAATCGTTCATGAAACGACTCACCAGGTCGGCTACAACATCGGAATTCATTCGCGAATCGGTGAGACGCCAACATGGGTGATTGAAGGACTGGCCACAGTTCTGGAAGCACCAGGAATTCGTGTTCGAGGATCATCCGATGCGGCTGCCAAAATCAACAGTGATCGACTCAACTGGTTCAGCACCGATTACGAATCGCGCCGTCAGCCGGGCGATCTGGCACGCATCGTTGCTGGCGACGAAATGTTTCAAAATCAGGCCCTGGATGCTTATAGCTCAGCGTGGGCATTCACATATTTCATGACTGAGAGTCCCGCGCGTGCTCGTTCATACACTCGGTATCTTCAGATTCTGAGAGAACGCGATCCTTTGCAGCACTATACCGCAGAAGAGCGTCTGAAAGACTTCCAATCGGCTTTCGGTGATGTTTCGAAAGTTGAAATGGATTTCCTTCGATCAATCGACCGACTGGAAACACCCTGATCACTTTTGTGCTGATGCCCGGTGCCCTGCCCTGCTCTGGCATTCATTTACTGGTTTCAACAACCCGACAAGAACGCCTCTCTCAGGACGTTTACAACGGCTTCATTCATTGACTTAATGATCTTCAGGTGCTTTCAACGCCATTGTATAAGGCTTCAATAACTTTCCCCTCGTTGAGATGTACCGGTCGACCAATTCGGTCATGGACGATGGAGTGCGGCTCCAGGCCAAGAGCCTGGTAGACTGTCGCTCCAATGTCGTCCGGCGAGTATGCCGCAGAGTCTGGGTAGGCGGCAATATCATCAGTTCGACCGATGACCTTCCCCCCCTGCACTCCTGCTCCAGCAAACAGCCCGGTGAAGCATGGGCCCCAGTGATCTCGACCGCCCTCCTTGTTGATTTTTGGGGTTCGGCCAAATTCGCCCAGCAATATGACCATCGTATCAGGAAGACGACCGCTGGACTCAAGGTCATCCAGGAGAGCGGCTACTGCTTGATCAAGTGGTGACAACAAGCGGCCCTTGAGTGTTGAAAATATTGCCTGGTGACTGTCCCAATTCTGGACTGGCCCCATATTGGCCTGAACGATCGGAACACCTGCTTCCACCAGACGACGAGCCAACAGGAGAGACTGGCCAAACGGGTGTCTTCCATAGGCGTCGCGAACACTTGATGGCTCACGATGCATTTCAAAAGCTTGTGAAAGCTTACCTGAGGACAGCATCGAGAACGCCAGTTTCTGGTCTTCGTTCATTCGACAGGCTGCGGCATCCCTGGAAACCGCAGCCGTCTGATCAAGACGGCTCAATAACGATCGCCGCTGTTCAAGGCGGACGGCATCAATCCCCTGAGCAAGCGTCAAAGCATCAACTCTGAACTCTGCTGACGATGGATCACCGACGATCTGCCACGGATCGTACATGGGGCCAAGAAAGCCCGCATGCTGCCCCGGCCACGTTAAAGGTGATGACATCAGGAATGTCGGCAGGTTAACACCACTCGGGATACCATCAGTTCGAGGTCGCAGGTATTCGCAGCCAGCGGAATAACAGGGCCAGTCATCACGTGAGGCAACTTTATCGAAGAACGCACCTGGCTGCAGATGTCCGGTCAACACATGATGCGTAGACATCAGATGATTGTTATCTTTGTGCGACAGGCTGCGAATTAAAGCATACTTGTGGGCTCTTGACGCCAGTTTCGGCAGGTGTTCACAGATCACTGTTCCCGGAATTGGAGTCTGGATCGGATTGAATTCACCACGAATCTCCAGCGGAGCATCTGGCTTCATGTCAAACGTGTCGTGATGACTGATGGCACCGGTGCAAAAAACAATGATCAGCGATTTTGCCCGTGACCGGATCTCGTTATTGCCCACCCCCGCGCGGGCTGAAGTTGAGTTCATGAAGGAACCCAATCCAAGTCCAAGCAAACCCGATTGCCCCAGCTGCAGCAAATGTCGGCGCCGGTTTAAATGCGATTCCAGCGAGTGTAACGGTTTTCGATTCATCCCCCGAGTGTACTTTCGCGATCAGACTTGAGGAAACGTCATTCTCGTTCGCTGTCAGTTTTCATGCATATTACACGAAGTCAATTCAACTTCGACGACTATCGTTTCGCTGCTCACTGGCGACTTCGTAAAGTCCCAGCGTTCTTTCCAGCATTGCTGATTTTTCAAACCGATTGACACCAGGAATGCATAAGTCTGTCCTGTCAAGAACTTGACGAACTCGGGCTGTCAATGCCCCGAAATTCTGACACTCCACTGCTCCCTCGGGGAACTCCGCTGCAAGAATTTCCGCAACACCTCCATGGCTGTAGGCCACAACAGGTGTGCCAACAGAAATGGCTTCTGCAACGGTGCGTCCAAAGGACTCTGGCGTCGAAGATAAGCACAGAACGATTCTGGAGATAGAGTAGATCTCGCGGACGTCGGATCGATGCCCGGTGAAGGTTACGTGGTCGTTTAGTCCCATCGTCGCAATCATCTGTCTGATCTCTTCCTGATAAGCTGACTTTCGAGGATCAACATCCCCTACGATCAGCCCGTGAATATCGTGATCATGAACTCGAAGTTCGCCTACAAGCCGGATAAAATCGAGATGCCCTTTCAAGCGAGAGATCCGCCCCACAATTGCCAGAATTTTCCTGTTTGCAGCCGCAGGGAATTGATGGAAAAAATCCGATTCCCACGCCATTGTTGGTCGAAAGCCCAGAGGAAACTCTGCCTGATCGATTCCACGATGTATTACATGAAGTCGTTCGGCTGGCACAAAGGAATAGTTCTGGCGGATGTAGTCAGCGACTGAATCCGAGACTGCGACCACATGCTGACCACGGCACATAATGCTGCTGTAGGAATTCACAGAATAGAACCCATGGACGGTCGAGACCAGCGCAGGCCGACGAGACACTGGCAAGCTTTTCCACGCGGCAAAAGTAATCCAGCCCGGCATCCGGGAATGGATATCAACCACGTCAACGTTCTGCTCAAGCAGAAATCGTCTGAGCCAGGGAATATGACGCAAAGTTAATGGTGACTTCGTGCCCAGATCCTTTTGAACATGTTCGCTGCCGAGTTTTGTGAGTTCGACGACCTTCCGCCCGCCAGCAGAGACTACAATTGAGCGATGGCCTGCCGCAACCAACGCCTCAGCGACTTCAATGACACCACGCTCGGTGCCGCCGCTTTCGAGTGCGGGAAGGACCTGCAACACTATAAGCCTACGGCGACCGGTGTCAGCAATCTGGCCATGGGGCATTCGCTTAGCCTCGCTTCAGAATCCCCTTTTCCAGTTCTTCAACCACCTTGGCCAGCACTGCTGGATCCTTGGCTTGCATGACATGGTCAATGCGAGTCACTGGAATCTTCATTCGCGTCATCAACTCTTCAGCGGACTCCCACATTTTTGCCTGCTTCTTGGGAGGAGCGAGGTAGAGATTGGTTACCAGTTCGCTTAAACGCTGCTCGTCGATCTGATCCTTGTTGTCGTAGTATCGTTTGATGACTTTTTGCTGATAAGCGCTGTAGTCGCGATCGGCCATCGTCTGAGTCCAAATGGAACATTCGGAAAGTTCAAATTACCGAGGTATTCGGCAACTCGCAGGGTCTGTCTTCGCACGGACTCCAACAGATCATTAGTTTTTCTGACCAATCGGGATTTGCGGTTGAATTTTCAACGAGCAACTGGTGAAAACTGTCGGTGTACTCCGCGAAAAGAGCAACTTCCGTCAAGGAAATCAGCTCTTTCGCTTATAAAAAGGCAAGCCAGTCACTTCGGCTGAAACCATTGCACCCCGAATGTTGATCTCCACCTTCGTTCCTTCGGCGGCAAATTGGTGAGGAATGTAAGCCATGGCAATGACTTTCTGCAGCGTAGGTGAAAATGTGCCTGAACTGACTTTGCCAACGGGTTCTCCCTCAACCAGCACCGGAGAATCTTCCCGCGCAATCCGGCGACCTCCAAGCAAGAGGCCAACTCGAGCCATTCTGAGTCCCGCGGAACGGATTTGCTCCAACGCGGCTTTTCCAGTGTACTCCGGCTTATTGAACTTGACGGCAAATCCAAGGCCAGCGGTCAGAGGATCGATGGTCTCATTGAGTTCGTGACCGTAAAGAGGCATTGCGGCTTCGAGTCTAAGTGTGTCCCTGCAGCCCAAACCTGCTGCAATAACTCCCAGGGGCGAGCCTTCCTCCATTATCTTCTGCCATATCCGCTCGGTTTCATGGGCCGACACAATTATTTCGAAGCCGTCTTCACCGGTGTATCCGGTCCTTGATACCAACGCAGGTGAGTCCAACAATGTCACGTCCGCAGTTGTGTAATACTGCATCTCTTCAAGGGGCAAGGAAGCGACACGCCCCAGCAACTCCAACGCCCTGGGCCCCTGCACTGCAATCATGCCAGTATGCAGAGTCGCGTCGGTAAATTCAATGGCAGCAAAACCTGCAGAATTTGAAAACCAGTCGATGAGCTTTTCGCGGTTTGAGGCATTAACAACCAGTTCCCACCGATCGGGAAGGCGATAAACCAGAACATCGTCTAATATGCCGCCGTCTTTTCCACACACCAGCGAATATCGAACATCGCCGACCCGGAATTTCGATGTGTCGTTTGTCAGAATGCCATTCAGGAATTCTGCAGACAAGTCGCCGCGAAACTGCAGGCGTCCCATATGGGAAATGTCAAAGAGCCCTACAGCGTTGCGGATCGCAGAGTGCTCATCGACAATCGAGGAATACTGAACCGGCATGTCCCAGCCGGCGAAGTCTACCATCCGACCATTATGCGTGTGATGCCACAAATTCAGAGGAGTCTTACGCACGAGCGGACCTGTCGTTAGTTGTGTGACATCCTTCACCAAATTCCTGAACAGTGCAAATCCGAAACTCGCAGTCGCACGTTCGTTGATGACTCAAATGCTGCCCAGAATTTCAGCGAGCCACATCAGAGGCCGCCTGATCAGGATCTAATTGCCAGCAAGAATCGATGCTCGCAGATACTCTCGATTAAGTCTTGCGATGTGAGAAACGGAGACCTCAGCAGGACACGCGGCTTCGCATTCGGACGTGTTCGTACACGACCCAAAACCTTCTTTGTCCATCTGAGCGACCATATTCAGCACTCGTGCGTTACGTTCGGGATGCCCCTGTGGAAGCACGGCCAATTGGGAAACCTTTGCCGACACAAAGAGCATCGCTGAAGCATTCTTGCAGGCTGCGACGCAAGCTCCACAGCCAATACACGCCGCCCCATCCATGGCAACTTCCTGCCTGACGCCGGGAACGAGGATCGCATTGCCATCGGGCGCATTACCAGTGTTGACCGAGACAAACCCACCAGCGGCAATGATTCGGTCAAAAGCAGATCGATCGACCACCAAGTCGCGCAGAACAGGAAACGCCGATGCTCGCCAGGGTTCAATCGTGACCGTGTCGCCGTCACTAAAGCGTCGCATGTGCAATTGGCAAGTCGTGGTTGCATTGTCCGGGCCATGAGCCTGGCCATTGATCATCAGACTACACATGCCACAAATCCCTTCGCGGCAGTCATGGTCGAAGGCAACTGGTTCTTCCCCCTGAGCGATGAGTTGCTCATTCAGAACATCCAGCATCTCAAGGAAAGACATGTGAGTACTGACACCGCTCAGTCGATACGTTTTGAAACTGCCTCCGTCGTTAGGCCCTGATTGACGCCAGACCCGGAGGTTCAAATTCAGTAGATGATTGCTCATGATTATTTGTAACTCCTGGTCGATGGCTTAACGTTTTCGAAGACCAGCGGTTCCTTATGCAAAATAGGCTCCTGTTCAGTGCCACGGTACTCCCATGCACCGACGTACGAGAAGTCTGCGTCGTTACGAGCGGCTTCGCCTTCTTCTGTTTGATATTCCTCGCGGAAGTGTCCACCACAGGACTCTTCACGATGTAGGGCGTCAGTGGCCAAAAGTTCTGCAAACTCCATAAAGTCGGCTACTCGGCCCGCTTTTTCAAGACTTTGATTCAGTGTTGTTCCGGAACCCAGAACTCGAACATCCCGCCAGTACTCATCTCTGAGACCACGAATTCTATCGATCGCCTCTATAAGACCTTTGCGATTTCGAGCCATTCCGCACTGATCCCACATCAACAGTCCTAACTCTCGGTGGAATGAATCGACCGACCGCTTGCCCTGCACTGCTATCAACTTGTTGATCCGATTCTGCGCCTCCTGCATCGCCTGCATACAGGCCGGGTGATCATCCCGAATCTTATCCAGTTTCGATGTGGCGAGATGATCGCCTATCGTGTACGGGAGCACAAAATAGCCGTCGGAGAGCCCCTGCATCAACGCACTGGCTCCGAGACGATTTGCACCATGATCGGAGAAGTTTGCTTCACCAAGGACATACAGGCCGGGCACGTTACTCATCAAGTTATAGTCAACCCAGAGCCCGCCCATTGTATAATGGACCGCAGGGAAGATTCGCATCGGCTGCTTGTATGGATCCTCCGCCGTAATCTTGTTGTACATATGGAACAGATTGCCATATTTCTTCCTGATCACGTCCTCGCCATCACGTTTGATAGCGTCACGGAAGTCAAGAAAGACGGCAAGACCGGAATCACCCACGCCATTCCCGGCATCACATCGTTCCTTCGCCGCGCGAGAGGAAATGTCTCTTGGGGCAAGATTTCCGAATGATGGATAGCGTCGTTCCAGATAGTAATCTCGCTCCGCGTCCGGGATCTGATCCGGAGAACGCTTGTCACCCTTCGCCATCGGAACCCAAACACGGCCGTCGTTTCGCAGACTTTCGCTCATCAGAGTCAGCTTGGACTGATAGTCACCGCTGACGGGGATGCAGGTCGGATGGATCTGCGTATAGCATGGGTTGGCAAACAATGCACCCTTCCGAGCACATCGCCAGGCGGCCGTGACATTACAGCCCTTCGCCATCGTCGACAGGTAATAAACATTTCCGTAACCACCAGTACAGAGCACAACCGCATCAGCAGTATGGGTCTCAAGCTGACCAGTCGTAAGATTCCGCACCACGATCCCACGAGCAAGACCGTCAACAACGATCAGTTCAAGCATTTCTCGCCGAGCAAATAACTTGATTTTGCCGGCCCCCAACTGCCGCATCATCGCCTGATATGCACCCAGAAGAAGTTGCTGTCCGGTTTGACCACGGCAGTAAAAAGTTCGAGAAACCTGAGCACCGCCAAACGAGCGATTTGCCAGAGTTCCACCGTACTCGCGAGCAAATGGAACGCCCTGAGAAACGCACTGATCGATGATGCTTGTAGAAACCTGAGCAAGCCGATGCACATTCGCCTCGCGCGCGCGGTAGTCTCCCCCCTTGAGAGTGTCGTAGAACAACCGCCAGACGCTGTCGCCATCGTTTTGATAGTTCTTGGCAGCATTGATTCCACCCTGCGCAGCAATACTGTGGGCTCGCCGTGGGCTGTCCTGAAAACAGAACGCCTTCACGTTGTATCCCAACTCTGCCATGGAAGCGGCAGCCGAACCACCAGCCAAGCCTGTGCCAACAACAATCACAGTAAACTTGCGTTTGTTAGCCGGGTTGACCAGTTTGAGATCAAAACGATGCTTGTCCCACTTCTGCTGAAGCGGGCCGTCGGGAACTCGCGAGTTCAGTGTGTCACTTGCCACGCGAACCATGGGAAGACCTCGAAAATTTCTTGAAACTGTTCTGGCTGACCACTAACCGACGACTCTGACGATCAGAGTCGCAATTCATTATCTTCCGCCAATCGCCCATATAACGAGACTGATGAATCCAGCCGCCAAAGTCCATGCAAGTGCGATGCATAGCCAGTGCAGAATAAAATTCCATCGTTTGTGATTGATGCCCAGAGTCTGCAGAGCACTACGGATACCGTGGGAAAGGTGAATTCCCAACGCAACAAGACCGACCGTGTAGATGAATGCCCGCGAGGGAGTCGACAGGACTGCTTTGACTGCCTGATACTCATTATCCACTATTTTTTCGGCGTTCAGGGCCGGCGTATAATCGACACCGGGACCAACCTTCAACTTCATATCAATGATATGACACACGAGAAAAAACAGAACGACCAGCCCTGTCACCATCATCCAGGAAGATGCACCACCGGGCAGAATAGAAACACCCTGCTTCGTTTCCTTGATGAAATAATCCTTACTTCTCGCGACTTTGTTCAAAGCACCGGTGGAAACGGCCAGCCCGATGTGTAGCGCAAACATGGCAAACAGCCCAATTTCAGCAGCGGCCAGAATAGGCCCAAGACTATGCAGCGTATGCGCGTAGTCATTGAACGATTGCTCACCCGCATACAGTTTCAGATTCCCAGCGAGATGAGCGACCAGGAAACCACAGAGAGACAGTCCGGAGATCGCCATCAGAATCTTTTGCCCAACCGTGGTTGAACAGACTTTGATCAGCGAACCCAGTCCGGGAACTCTGGAGAGGATCTGAGCCGGCAGGCTCAACGTTCGAAGCAGAGCGTCCAAGAGTCACGCTCCTCCCGCGGAAATCAAGGTTAGGAAAACACGTCATGAAAGGCGATAGAGAAGATCGGAGTTCCGATTGATTCCGAATGCCCGCCGGATTATAGGCCCCTGAGTTTGAACTGCAACAACCGCGAGCAACTTGTCAACTTCTCGCAGATTTCGAAATCTTTTGTCTCAATACCGGGCGATCACTTACGCTCCTATTCGCCACGATGGTATCCGCTCGGGCACATTCTGCCGAACTGGACCCGAATCACATAACGCGGGCAAGCCCCTTGGCACATTGCTGGTAAACAGACGTTCGTTAACATTGGTCATCTCATCTGCGATACGAATTTTTTGGACTCACTTTGATTCCACGGCAGGCTTTGTAACCTGTTGCTGTGTTCATGTTAGGTTGCGGGCGAACATGGTTAATCCTCTGTCGATTCTGCAACCACTGTTTTTAATTGGTTCCACTTTTATCGTATCAGGAACGGCCTTCGATGACCGACATTCATGATTTGACACGACGATTGCAGCGTGCTTCTGATTCAAAAATCGTACTCTATGTGGCTGATGGTCTCGGTGGCCTGCCGCTGCAGCCGGGTGGAAAAACAGAACTGGAAACTGCCAATACACCCAATCTGGATGCGTTAGCGCAACGAGGTGTTTTGGGGATGAGTATTCCTGTCCTTCCGGGAATCGCCCCGGGAAGCGGGCCGGGCCATTTGGGATTGTTCGGGTATGACCCCCTGAAGTACGACATTGGCCGAGGAGTTCTTGAGGCATTGGGAATCGACTTCGCCCTGACTGATCGTGATGTCGCAGTTCGAGGCAACTTCTGTACGGTTGATGACAACGGAATCATCACAGATCGCCGAGCAGGACGCATCTCCAGTGACATTGCAGCCAAGCTCTGCGAAAAAATCGACAAGATCACCATTCCAGGTGTCGAAGTCTTTGTGCGTCATGTGAAGGAGTATCGGCTGGTAATCGTGATTCGTGGCGATGGACTTGGAGGCAGCGTCAATGACACAGACCCTCAAAGAACCGGAGCCGCTCCACTAAAGCCACAGGGGGCTGATTCGGCTTCGCAAAAAACAGCCGAGATTCTGGCCGAGTTCATACGGCAGGCTGCAATTATCCTGAAAGATGATGCACCAGCGAATCTGCTCACGATGCGGGGGATTGCGAAGATGCCTCCGATACCAAAATTTCAGGAAGTCTACGGAACTCGAGCAGCTGCGATTGCGGTGTATCCGATGTACCGTGGCCTCGCACGCCTTGTCGATATGGAAATCCTGGATGCAGGACACACGCTCGACGATCAGATGAAGTGCCTGGAAGAGAACTGGTCGAAATACGACTTCTTCTTCATTCATTTCAAATACACGGACAGCACTGGTGAAGACGGAAATTTCGACGCGAAGGTAAAACGAACGGAGGAATATGATTCGGCGATTCCGCGAATCAACGCTCTCAAGCCGGACGTCCTGATTATTTCAGGAGACCACAGTACTCCCGCAAAGATGAAGTCTCATAGTGGCCATCCGGTCCCGACTATGCTTGTTTCTGACATTTGCCGCTTCGACGGATCAAAGCAGTTCGGTGAGTCGGCCTGCCGAGTCGGCGAACTGGGAATGTTCGAAGCCAGGTATTTGATGCTTCAGGCTCTATCCCATGCAGGGCGCCTTGAGAAGTACGGCGCTTGATCGATGCTCAATGGAATGGTGCGTTCCCGTGTTAAAAACCGCGAACGCACTTCTTCGAAGACGGCTGCCCCGTTCGCAGCAATTGCCGTTCATATCCACCGCCATTCACATCTATCGCATCGACCAGCCGTCAAATCAAGTGGACTACTCAATGGCCATGACACAAGGATACTTGCCCGAGGCATATCCTTAGTGGCATCTCCTTAATATTCCTTAATTGGCTGTCGGATCAGAACTGTATTTTCTGTCATTGAAAACGCTCTCCCCTGCTCTGCCACCCGACTTCCATCTGTTTGATTGTGTAGAGAACGATGATACTCGGCATTGGAACTGACATTGTTGAGATTGAGCGGATCCGCAGCATGATCGAGCGGCATGGCGATCATTTCCTGCAGAGATGCTACACGTCAGTGGAAATTGAGTACGCGATGCAGCATCGAGATTCAGCCGTTCGTTTTGCCGGGCGCTGGGCTGCAAAAGAAGCCGTCGTGAAGGTACTCGGCACTGGATTCGTCCAAGGGATCACTTTTCACGATGTGGAGATCATCGCACTCCATACCGGGCAACCAACAGTAAAACTTAGCGGCGAGGCTTCGCGGATAGCGAGCGAACGAAAGATCGCCGAGATCCTGATCACCATTTCACATGCTCGCGAATACGCAACCGCAACCGCGATCGGTCTCAGCGCAAATCAATGACCAGCTTTATCCGCTGCATGGTCTGCCGCTTCGCCCTGCTCCGCACCTGACCCGTAGGCGTTGTCAGCGATGATCGATGAATGAGTCCACCATCCGGCAATTGCCATCGCAAAGATGGTGTACAGGAATAGTGCGGACAGCATCTTTCCAATCGCGCCGCCAGCCGTCACATCATCCGCAGAAAACTGCTCGACTTCCACTGCAGAAAACAGTGGAGCGTCCTGTGAGGCAGAAGCAGCGTCGTGGGAAGCATGGTCTGACATGGATCGAGTTCTCTCGGTAACAAAAACAGATAAATTCGGGTGACTGCCAAGGACATCGGCTCCGAAAAGCATAGCACGCAGCAGAAATGTTGCGAATCCGGGCTGGATTACTCAACTTCAGTTTTCAGGAATTGGAATCAACTTGATCGTTGCTCAGGGGCTGGCGGCGAAGGCTTAAGCCTTTTCCAAAATTTCCGCTTGGCTAAGCCCGGTTCATAGCATTGATGAGTCCTGAATACTCCACCGGTTGGCTTTCTCACAGAAGATGTCAAAGTCCCAGCAGTTCCCCAAGAATGTTGCTGGAAGGATGCGGGTGCCCCTTGTATTGACGGAACCCTTCCCCGAATTTCGCACCAATTTCGTGCCCTCGTTGACTACTCCAGCGTTTGCAGGCGTCGAGGTACTCGTCCATGCCATGCTGTCGGCGTAACCATTCGCGTTGGCTGGCATGGCATGCCAAAGCGTCGAGCTTCTCCGGGAATTCGTCACTGACGTCGATTACAAAGTCCGTAGGAATTCTATTGCCAAAGTGATCAATTCCTTCGATCGGATCAACGTAATAGAGCCAGGGGATCTTTTTGGTGGGAGGTGCGGGATCCCATTGGCAAGTTCGGTAATTTGGCACCGATGCACTGAAACAGGCATCGCGAACCAGGGCGCTGGTGATTTCGTGATCGTGCATATAGTCGATCGGCGGGGCTGTCAGAATAATGTCGGGGGCCGTGCGGCGAAGAAACTCGGCCATACGTCGGCGGCTGTCGTTGTCGAATACAATCGAGAGGTCGCGGAATTCCAGACAGTAACATTCAGCCTGAATAATGGCTGCTGCCTTACGGGCCTCTTCGCGGCGTATCGCAGCGATCTCTTCACAACTATGCTCGGCGCTTCCGCAGTCACCCGGGGTCATTGTGGCAACGGAAACTCGACACCCTAGTTTAACCAGCCTCATCAGTGTGCCAGCGCACTGGAATTCGATGTCGTCTGGGTGAGCATGGATGGCAAGCACATGTAACTGCCCGGGGTCGACCGCAACTGCCGTTTTTGAAGAAGTCACGTGGTAGTATCCTTTAAGAACATCTTTATCAGAGCTGTTGACGACCACAAACTGGTTTCAGGAGTGGAAACACCAGTGAGTCTCCGTGTACGAAGGCTATCGAAACATGCTGACCGATTCCACAAACAGGAACCAGAGCAACGAACATGCCACTGCATGCGGTTCCTCGCAAATTCGTATTTCCACAAAGTCGGTTTTTCGATAGAACCAAAGTCGATGCCCAAGGGGTAAATTCAAGAGATTAGGCCGACGCAGCGAAGGATCGACGTTGATGTCCATGATTCGATTTCAGCAACTTTCTGGTTCTTTGTTAATTGCCGGAGCGATTTTGGGCTGCGGCACTGGCGATCAGAGCGGTGTTTCCGAGACGCCAGCAAATGCTTCGGAGAAACGCCCTCAAGAAATCCAGACTGCTGAGGAAACTCCTTCTCCCGGTAAGTCGGTCAAGGCGATTACGGCATCCATCGAAAGCCCCGCCAAAGCGACAGTCGGTGAAAGCAATCCCGGGAGTACAGATTCAGAAAAAACGGCCGAAAAATCGCCATTTCCTGATGACGATGCCACAAAGACTTTGAAGGAAGTTCAGCGTCTCCGAATCGCACCACTGCCTGCGGCTACCAAGGACGCCAGTGCTGCACGCCGTGAACGAAACGAGCGAATCGTTGAAATGGCAACGAAGGTGCTTCGCATGACCATGGACGAGGAAAGTCGCAAACCACAGTTCCATCAGGCGATCGGACAGCTGCTGGAAGCGAGATTCCAACTCGCGATGTTGGGTGGTAAGGCTGAAATCGATCAGCTTTACACGGATGTCCAGGCACTCAACGATCGCGATCCGAAGTCGGTCGCAGCGGCTGAGGGTGTCTACACGATCGCAAAGTTTGCTCACACCCAAGCTGGGTTACATGGTAAAGCTCAACCAGTCTGGTTCGAGACATTGTCGCGTTGGGCTCGCGAATTCGCAGACCGTTTCCCTGAGCAGACACAGCGAGCGGTCAGCCTGTTGTTCGGAGCCGCGCGGAGTTGTGAATTGCACGCTAATGCAACAGACGATGGTGAACTGTCTAAACGGCTGATGACCGAATGTAAGCTTTGCTACACGACCCTGGCAGAAAAGTTTAGCAAGACAGAACAGGGGCAGAACGCTACTGCATCTTTGCGTCGGCTGTCTCTTGTCGGGCAGCAATTGTCACAATTCTCCGGCCCCACGGCTGATGGTGGATTTGTTTCTGCAGACGACTTTCCGGGAAAACCTACACTGATCTACTTCTGGGAGTCAGACAGCCCGGAATTCTCTGAGGGGCTACTCCCTGTGCTCGAGAAGATTCGGTCCCAATGGCCTTCTGATCAATTGCGTATCGTTGGTGTCGCCCTGGATGAAGACGAATCGACATTGAATTCTTTCATGGAGATGAACAATGTCCCGGGTCAGCAGATCTTCTTTCCGAATGCTCAGCAAAGATCCTGGGACAGCCCGCTGATTCGATTCTGGGGGGTTGCGCGTGCCCCATCGGTATGGCTAATCGATTCAAAGGGCAATGTGGTCAGTACAACGGCGACAGCCAAAACCACGCTTAAAGAACTGCAGTCCATGCTGAAGCCGTAATGGCCGACGTTTCAACTTGCGACAGATCATTGCCTGCGAATGTCCTCGATCTGATGCGCCTTCAGCGCGCTGCGAATCTCGATATACTGCAATGGAGATTTCTTAAAGAGTTCACGATTCTCCTGCGACTTAAATAGATAAAGCCGCTGGTCGAAGAAGGCACCATACTGAATCCGGCCCGCAATGGCCTTGCCCTCTTTTGTAAGAACAATAGGATCACAGCCCAAGTCTTGTGGAGCGTACTTAACGGGGTTCTTTTGAAACTCGTCGCGATCAGATTCTGACGCAAATCGATAGCGAATATCGCGATAGTCGGCGACGATCGAATCCAGGCCGGGCGTCCATTCTCGCGCATCGTGGAGTCGGACCGGACAATACCCATCCAGTCCCATTATGAGCAACTCGCTCGTTGGTTCAGGATTCTCAGGCTCTGGCTTCACTGTCTTTTCGGAATCGCCTGCGACAGGTGGCTGAGGGGATGCAGTTTGCGATGACGAATCCTTCGGATTCGGAACGGGCTCGTCATTGCTCTTTTGCTTCTCTTCTTCGCCTCGAGGCTTAACCTTGACCTTGGTTTTGCCGCGTTCTGCCGTGTCCCTCAAAAGAGAAACGTACGCTGCCCGACTCATGTAGCCAATGTTCAACGTTTCTATCGTCCCGTCGGCGAACACGACAACGTCACGCGGCACCGTTGACGCTTCAAACCTTGCGGCCAGATCCGGCTCTTTAGTTACGTCAATTTCTAAGGAAGCTAATCCGGAGGACAAAGCTTTCTGAACATCAGCGTGCTGGAAAACATCTCGGTCCATCCGCTGGCAAGGCCCACAGTACCAAGCCTGAAAATGCAGAAAAATCGGTAGTCCATCTCTCTCAGCCGCAGTGGATGCTTCGGCATAGTCGGACTTCCACCCTCCGTGCTGGGCGTGACATGACGCCGCCGAAGAGATGATCATGATTCCGCAGGTAAGAAACCAAAAACGCATGTGAATTCGCTCCGAAGAAAACCGGCGACTCAGAAGTTGAGCTGCTTCCGAACAGTGAATGTGCTGGAGGCCGATTTACGCACCTGCATTCGGCTATCGGCAAGAACAGCGACGTGGTCAGCAGTGCTCGGTAATGATTTGCCGGAATCCGTTGTGATGTCGCATAAATTGTGATTTCAGGGACTGCTCAGTTACGGTGGGATTAAACGAATCTAGCGGTCAGGCAAAAGTTGTTTCGCTCAGGCTGTGACCATCCATCCCATCCATTGTTCAGACTACCCTGCACTGCCTTGCCGTCTTTTGATTCATGGCGTTGAATCCGAATTCCGCACAATCGGCATGACCAGCAGTATTCATTGAATATGGGCAAATGGGGTAAATCGATCCGCAAGTTGCTGGGCATTTACCCGATAGCGATGCTGCAAAAATGCAACCGGCCTCATTCCTGTGCCAGGCTGATAGTGTGTCGAGGTAGTTCCCTGTCGATTATTCCTCCGGAGCAGATCGTGCCTTATTCCCTTGAATCCATTCTCGCATCAGAGCGAATTCCCAGCCTTCCGGAAGTAGCGGCCCGAATTGTGGAGATCGCTCGCGACCCAGATCCAAACTATGACCAACTGATTGAAACAATCCGTACCGACCCCGCGATCGCAGGACGTATTCTGAAGACTGCCAACTCTGCGTTGCTTGGCATGAGAACTCGGGCAAATTCCATTGAACAGGCAGTGCCTCGACTTGGGACCACGATGGTTCGCACCCTTGTACTGGGATTTTGCCTGGCCGAATACCAGAACCGTAAGTCATTCAACTTACGTCGCAGTTATCAGATGGTGTGGCGCGAATCCTTAACTCAGGCCGCTGTTGCCGAAGCTCTGGGGGAGCGGCAGGGAGGTAAGGTGGATCCCGCAAACTGGTTCCTGGCCGGGCTGCTTCAGGACATTGGCCGACTTGCGTTACTGCATACCTGCGGCGAAGCCTATGTGGAAAACGTGCTGGAGCCGGAGGACGAACGTACTCAGCGCCAACGGGAGCAGGAATGGCTGGGATTTACTCACGTGGAAGTAAGCCAGGGCTTGTGTCGAAAATGGAATCTGGAGAGTGAATTCATCGATGCAATCGGCGTTCATCATGCATTGGCTCACAGAGTGGTGCCACTCAAATTCGTATCCAGCACCTCCTTGCCCGCAGCCTTGATCACGGCAACGCATGTCTCTGAATACCTCGAAGAGGTCAGCCACAATCTCAGTTGCAGCAGAGAACATATCGAACGACTCCTGATACAGGTCTTTGCATTGCGTCCCAATGATGTTTTCCGCGTCCTTGCCGATATCGATTCACGAGTCGGAGAGCTGAGTGCAACATTCGGAATTGATGTCGGTAGACCTCCGGCCCTGGAATCCATTCTGGCAGAAGCGCAGGAATTACTGGGACAGATTGCGCTGGCTGGCCAACTGCGACTTGTGAATGCAAATCCTGGGATCGAACGCCTCGAGAGAATTCGACTCGAAACGGCAGAGTCACTGCATGTGAGAGAGGCCGCATGGAAGGATAACCTGACTGGCGCCTTCAATCGCGGCTGGCTTGAACCTGCATTGAGTTCCGTTATCGATCAGGCTCATCAGCACCAGGTTCCCATTGGGCTGCTGTTGATTGATCTTGATAACTTTCGAGGGCTCAATCAGGAAGCGGGCCCACAGTTCTGCGATATGCTGCTGCAGAAGGTGACAGTAATCCTGCGTGAGTGTGTTCGACTTTCTGACTCTGTCGTCCGATACGGTGGCGATGAGTTTGTCATCATTCTCAAGGACGTGAATTCGGATATGCTCACAATGGTCTGTGATCAAATTCGCAGCCGAATCCGGTCAGAACTTTCGACAAAAGATCCGTTGAGACAAATTACGTGCAGTATTGGAGTAGCGTACTACGCGCCGCAGAATGGAATTGCAGTGCGGGCAGATTCATTGATACGCGAGACTGATAAATCTGTCTCCGCAGCACGGCGGAAAGGTGGAGATCAGGCCGTCATGACATTCCTTGAAGGCGGAAAATGGACGACGCAGGTCCTTGAGGCCGCAATTGCCAAATAGTTTTTCAATGGTTTAAGACCTGACGACATCGAACCACGCCTAACGTTCTTTTTTTGAACGCCCGGATGGAATAGGTATCAATTCGGGCGTTCTTTTCTGTCCACTGCCGATCTCAGCATCTGCTGGAGGCCCCTCGGCACCTTCCCCAAACAAAGCCAGATTCCAGTCGATGGTCAGCAAGAGATCAAAGCCAGGATTCTGTTCTTTAACCTGACAGGAACAAGCACCGCATAAAAACTCAGTCAGATCGTGGATCAAATCTGCGTTTAATTGTTCTCCGGGGATCACTTCAAGAACGCGTCCCCGCCCGAACACAGGAACGATCAGCGGACTCCCTTCCCGAAAAGCGTCTATTTTGAGCCCGGAAATCTGTCGGACCAGATACTGTTCTTCTGGGTCATTCGGGTTGATTTCAAGCACGGAAAACTGAAGTAGCAGAGGAACCTCTGAATAGAGTTCTGAGCCTGGCAGTCCGATGCCCTCCGGTAACTCAATGCGTCTTGGTAGTTCTTTGCACTGAGTATTCAGGAGTTCTCTGACTTTCGCATTTCGCTGCTCATCTGATGATCGAAGCATGAGCCAGACGATCGAGTCTCCTTCCTGAAGACGTCGCAGGAGTTGGCTTCTGGCCGGAGAACGCAAAAGATTAGAAGATCTGAGCTCCTGAAGAGATCCATACCAATGATTGATGGTCTGCCCCTTCCCTTTCAGTGACCGGGCCACAGCTGCCGGTGGCAGCAGATCCGTTTTTTGCTTCGTCGTAATCCATAGGTCTCGAAGCTCCGGATCATTTGTTTGATTAATGTCGACGCGAAGCACGTTAAGATTCGCGGCACCGCTCTTCAATATGGACTCCTGTTCGAGCTCTTTAATCATCATTTCATCGTCAGATGAAAGCGGTTGTTCGAAGAAGACAACAAGCTCGCAGACGTCGGACTTCCATCTCTCAAGTGCAAATCGAAATACGGGAATGTTACAGGCCGCCACAATCGATGTACTGGCGAGAACGATTAAAGCCGCGATTCCTGACTTCCACAGCGTTCTTCCAGAAAAAAATCGACACCAGCGTTTTTGCACACTGTCTTTAGCAGACGGAGTCGCGGATTGGCCAGACAAACTGTTCGATGGACTCATGGTGTTCGTAATCATCTCTTATCCTCTCGACAGGCTCAGAACGTAAACTCCGACCAGCATACTGAGGATACAAACGGCTTTGGGCAAGGGATTCTTTTCTCCGTAGATTCTGACTCCGGCGATAAATGCAATCACGATCGAAGTTCTTCGAAGCGGAGAAATGACCGAGATCAATCCTCCTGGCGTTTCAATCGCAGTGAAGTAAAGAAAGTCGGAGACAAGCAGCAGGATGGAGATCACGGGGATTGACCAGCGCCATTGAAAGGGAGTCGTCGTGCGCCCTTTAAAGTACCAGTGCGTCACCAAAGGAGTCATGACCAGCACAAGATACACAGAGAACCATGCCTGAACAGTCGCAGCATGCAGATGACAGTTCTGTAGCAGGAACTTATCGTGCAAGGCACTGCAGGCCCCAAGCAGCGTTGCGATCACCATAAAGCCAACCCAGCGGTTCCTGTGGAAGTGAATCCCCTCCTTTCGCCCTACCAGCGAGAATGCGTAGAAGGAGATCAGTATGATGGTGATCCCGCCCCACTGCCACAAATCGGGCCGTTCGCTTAAGAAAACAACTGCAATCGTAATCGTCCAGAGTGGGCTGCTTGCTCGAATAGGGGCGGCAATCGACATTGGCAGATGTTTAAGAGCAAACGATGCGAAGATCCAGGAACTGCCTGCGATCAGCGATTTCAGGAACAACAGAATGTGCCCCGTTCCTGACAGCGATTCAACCCGCAGAAAATGAGCCGGTACTCCTGTGGGATAGAATTGAGAGAACAGGATCAATGGAAGCCAAAGACTCGCGGCAGTCAGAACATTAAAAAACAGAACGGGAGGGACGGCATTCTCTTTCAGCGAAACCTTCTTGGCGATTTCATAGAATCCCAGAAAAACGGCCGAGCATAAGCTGAGCAGGATCCATGTCATTGCAAGCGTTCTACTCAGGGCTGTTCAGGGGCAAAGATTTCTCGTCGCCTGTAAGTCGCATCGGCTCAGACGATTGCAGCGTTGGTATGCGACGAATCTTCAGGTCGTCTATATGCGCTTCTTCAACTCCGCTTTGTCCCATCAGGCCCATAGTTACAGAGAATGATGTTGATGAACTGACCGGGCGAATCATCTCAAATTTGGTCCATTCGGATTCCAGTTCCGTGCGCACGCTGTTCTCAGGACCAAGCTCAGAGTCGAAGATCACAAGAGGACGCTTCGATTCAGGCGACGCAGTTCGCCCTTTTCTAACTCGTCCGCTGACAATCATCACGTCTCCCGCATTTACCTCTATAGGTGGCGTTGTCACCGTGATCGGCATTGAATCATCGCGTGAGAGTCGGTTTGACTCGGGGTTTGCATACCAGGCAATCAATCGCAGAACCTTCCCCGCGCGGGGATCCTGTAACACATCGGCGGTTGCCGAGCAGGGCGACTTTGGTGCAATGCTGAGGTTCCAGCCTTCCTGCGATGCCGAGCGGAGGTTCTCAAAATCGCCCGATGGCAGAAGATTATCACTGAGACGGTGCTGCTGTTGCTCAATGTAGTGAACCAAACGCCAGTGATCGGGAAGCGTTGCGAACGATATGGTGTGTGGAGACGACGTCGGCGAGCTTAGATCTGCAATGGCAAGTTTCCAGCACTCCTGTTGAGCCAGTCTGGCAAATCGCATGGAGTCACGCGCTCGCTGTGCGGCCTCATGGAAGTCCTGATTCTTCAGCTCAAACTCAGCTCGATCCAGCATCTGTTTGGACTGCGACATCAGAGCATCGACCTGAGGTGAGACAGTATGCTCGTCCCGCAGGAGTTCGAGAGTTTCCAGAACTCGCAGATACTTCAGAGAAGCCAGCTCCGTCGTTCTTGCGGCAGCCCGCGGGGCCATCGTGTGAATTTGCTTTTCCAGCCCGGGAATCAGTACCGCAGGGTTGGAACAAATCACCAGCGCCGCGCTTTGATCGAAGTTCTTAATCTTTAGTGACAGGCCGCCTGCCGTCACTTCCCGAGGAAGCCCACTGATACCTGTCGTGGAGATCTGCCACGCGGAAGAAGTTTCCGACGCAGCCACGATCAGATTGACTTCCGGCTCAAATAGAGGGCCTGGAACAAACTGCGAGACGTTATCCCACGCTGTTGCGAGAATCAGAGTATCCCCGTTGCCATTAATGACAACGGCATCATGTGTTGAAGGCCCCTCGGCGCCTGCGACCGCTGCTCCAGCCGTTCGGCCTCCGAGAGCAGAATTCAAACGTGATCGCGTGTCACGATTTCGTGAAACTGATTTTTGTTCGCCCTGATGAAGTGCGAGGTAACCTTCAATTCTGCCGCGAGCCAGAAAACGTTCCAGCAGTTCAATTTCCATGCAGGCAAGCTCGATAGCAATGGCGGTTTCACGATCCGCACTATTGTCGATTTGCAGAGCATGCGTTTTCCAGAAGCCTATACCCTTATAACCGGCAGACAACGCCGTGTAGACACCCTGTTGAATCTGCTCCGGTTCCAGAAACGTCTGACGAAGTCCCAGATCTTCTCGCCAGGCTCGCTGCAATGCCGATGGCTCAGTTTGAACCCATGTCCACGGGCAGGAAATCTGGCCCGCATTCTGTTGGCGACGGATCAGCAAGTTTCGAAGAGAGCCAAAGGAAATATCTCGCCCAACAACATGCCGCCCAATTCCAACAAGGTCGATTTCCCGAGCAACTGAACCTTCTGACCCGGTGACATCAGCTATCTGCAGTCGCTGATACCTTCTGTCAGCGCTGCGAACTTCGCGAGACCATGCCAGGAGATGAGGTTGCTCCTCGGGAGAAACTCGAGTTCCTGTCAGCCAGGCTGACACATGAGGATACTGCTGATCGAGAGGTGGAAGTGATTGCAGCAGACGCGTGTAGTCCCCGGGTTCGAATTCGGGATGGGGAGGGGTCGCGATGACGGCAATTCCTGCTTCATACAAACTCCTGGCACGATCCTGATCATTACTGTTCGGAACCCAGACGGAGTTCAGGCCGATTTGGTTCAGTGTTTGAATATGCTCGGCATGATCCGGAGCCATCCTCATGATGACGGGTTTATGATCAAGCATGAGTCCTCCCAGCTCGACGTCGACAGGGACAAACCGCCTTTCGTTCTCCAAAGGTGAGGATCCAGGAGACGATTCCGAAACAAGCTTAATGAGAGACTCGGCAGGTGCGATGGTGGGGCCGGAGTAAACGACACCGAGGTCAAAAAAAATCTCACCAGGCGTCGCCTCTATGAACAGTACAAGACCTGTAATTATTGCCTGCTGCATGCGGATATCTGAGCTGTTTAACTCAGCGCGAACACGTCGAGTTTGTGACTCAATCACTTTCTTTGTGGCTTCCACATGGAGAGTCTGCCACTGATCGGCCGCTGATAGTTTTTCACCGGGCAGAATAAGCTCAAGGGGCTTACCCGTTCTTGGATCAGCATAGTTTGGCAGCACCACCAGTAACCCCAGTTGAATGCCAATCACAGACGAATGGATCTCGACAGAGGCCTTGTAGTCATTGTGAACTACCGATGCAGGCACACGAGTTCGGATTTGAAGATCTTCGGGCAAACGAGTGTTCAGCAGTCGAAATCGCTGAACCGCCACGCCGTCATGGGTTGCGGGCTTTTGCTCAACCCGAGTGTTCCTTTGGGTTCCGACAACGGCCCACTTTGAAGGAACCGTTTCAGACAATGTCTCGCCGGCTGCAGTGAATGATGCCAGCGTGAGCCGCAAAATTACAGTTAACGTGAGAAACTTCCAACAGGAACGACGTCCGGCGAAAGCACTCCACGGACCGAACGTGACAGGCCTTCGGCTGTTCGCATTTTGCGGACGCTGTCGTTCGATTGAGGGATGAGAATCAGCTGACAACATTGAACATCCGTGTTCATTCTGTCTTTCAATCTTAATCCGCCACAGACTGTCTGCAGGGAGTCAGAATGCTAGCGAAAGTCGCAGTTTTTACCGAGCCCAGATTTACGGATCCGTCTGGCGAAGTGCTGGTTTCTCCGGGGGTGGTCAGGCTGGATTTACAAAAAATTGCCCGGTCGTGAGAGAATGGTGAGATTCTCCGTCAGACGTTGCAAAAAAACTCATGTCAGCCCGGCTATTTGCTTGTGATGAAGAATCACGGCGACAAGAATCTTCAGCATTGCCCGCGATGTCCCAATTCACGGACTCCCCCCTTCCCAGGATGTCTGCCATGACAGTTCAAAAGCGATTTAACGACACCGAGGCCGAAGCTTTACCAGTAGAAATGCTGGAGTTGGGGCGTTTGATAGATTCTATGAAAGGACCGGAGAGAGAAAATCTGGTTTTGGCTTTCAACCGAGTCTCTGATTCAATCCAACGTCGCCGACGAATCCTTAACCTTGTTCAGGAAGCGTTGTCCCAACTTCGACTTGACGTCAAATATCTGATGTTTGACCTGGAGACGACACGTCGAGAACGAGACCAACTTCAGTCGCAACTGGAAGAAGAAGATACTGGATTCTGATAGTCCCGGCCGCAGTGATTTCGATAGATGCGAACCGCCTGGACGGCAAAAAGGCGGTTCCAAAGACATCTATGGCACGTGCAACTAAGGTTCTTTGAAGCCAAATAAAAAACGCCACAGGTTACTGTGGCGTTTTTTATTTGGCTTTGTGGTTCACCGAGTGAGTGCAACCTCAGGCGATGTCGAACGACTCTGCACCATCATCACTAATCTCGTCGTCGACAATAAGATTGCCAACGCTGCCGGGTCCGTGATCATAACAGTCGTCTGAATGCCACAATGGAAGACCGGCTGCATAGCGAGCCGCAAGCATCATGACCTTCTCTTCAGAACCAGGCTTGGCCGCCGTTGGAGAAGCGGGATCAACACCCAACGACCGCAACTCTTCCTCAAACCCGGCATCCAGATCGCTCAGGAATTCGTAGCCTTCAATTTCGGACAAAGATTCAAGTCCAGCATCGGCTTCGGAATACATAAAAGACATTCAAAGACTCCAGTGGGGTGCAAACCGGTTGCAAAAATGTTGTCATCGATCCTTCACCTCCGTCCCTGGAGATTTTCGCTTTGGAGGGCCGCCACTCACATCGACTTGTTCCGGCAGTTAACCTTTGAACAAACATACGAGGGGGCACAGCCCTTTCCAACGTGCGAAACCGTTGAATCCCTCCGCTGCGGGATTTTTGAATCCCCGGTGCGGAATGTCAACAAAAATTCATGATCACTAAATGTGATTCCAATGATCCAGTCGCTTTCAAGAAATCAGCCGAGTGACCTTGAGACTGAACCTTCTCCCACTTGTCCTGCAGACTGCCCAAATTCCAAGTTTTAGCTTGCGAGTGGATCATTCCTGAAACTGATCACATGTTCTCGAAGAGCTGTCATGAGCGATACGGAAAAGCTGGTGACTTCGAAATGCTCCTCTGATTTCCGCGTCGCGATCAAGTTTGCCCCATCAAGCCACCGCATTGACAAACGTCCTCGCAAGAATGCCAAAATCAACAGGACAAGAAACCAGCAAACAAATAGACCCATCACTCCAAAGAGTTCCTTTATCAGTTCGCTGCAGGCCGTCAGGCCAATTGCAGGTAGTACTGCCCACTGAAGCCACTTCCATTGTTGGTACTTTTGAGCTGACTAGGAGACTTTCAGGTAGACTCGAGGTGTGTTCAATTCCACAGCAAGATTGATCAGCATGGCGACGAAAGCCCAAACTCCCAGAAGAAAATAGAGAGGAATTGCCTCCTGCGGGCTATTTCTTCCGACAACCAGATAGATCAACAAGAGAATTCCCAAGGGAATCAGAAGCAGGCCTGTTGCAAGATGTCGCAGTGTTCGGAGCCCATCACTGGGGGCGAGCACTTTCAATGTAAGAACGCGAAGGTCGTCGGATTGCCCTGTGACGAGGCAAAACTGCGGCAGCGTGACATTGGATCGACAAAGAATTCCGTTCTCGGTCAGTTCGAAATCCCGATTCTCCGTATTAACCTGCACTGCCTGATCGGGAACCTCCTGTGGCGGTGCATAGGGATTGTCACTTTGAATTGGGCTACCCGCCTTGCGTCGCAGATTGTCCGGATTATTGAGGCTGCTTTGCAAGCTCTTTTGCTGTCTCGATCAGACGCCTTTGACGGACAGCAAGGTCATGAACCTGCTTCTTCAGCGAAGGAAGATCTTCACTGGAAGCTGACTGGAGCAGACCGTCAACTTGTTTTGTTCGTCGATTCACCTGCAGTTGAAGATTTCTCAGCATCTTGATTTCAGCCATCAGTTCAACGAGTCCTGGTTTCTGCGGTGGACCCTCCTGTTGTTGGCTTTTTTGCTGCTGTTCCTTCATCTCCTGCATTTCTTTTTGTGTTGTCTCGATCAACTGTTTGAGCGATTCAATAATGTCATTTTGTACTGACTGAGTCAGATCTTCGACCTTTGATTCCTGCAGCCATCCCGAAACTGAGCCCATATCAGCTTCGATGTCTTCAACGGCCAGCAGGATCGAAACTGATGTGCCATCTTCCCGTAGCAGGTTCACCGTCTGTGCACATTCACTGGCGAGTTCCGTCTGTTGTTGAGCCAATGCGCGACACTGCCCGTAGTATTGATCGAGCCATTCTTTCTGAGGCGTTGCTGCGAGGCTAACGGTGCCTTCATGAATCTGAGTCTCTGCAGCCAGCATTCTCTGGAATCGGGCTTCCAGCGAGGCCAGCAGCATCTCCTTCTCTTCCTCACGAAGCTGCTTCAGCATCTCTTCCAGCTCTGATGCCGCTTCATGCAACTCCTCAAGTGCTTCGTCTTCGTGCTCCAGGGCCTTTTCTCGCTCCTGTTCCTTCAATTCCTCAAGTGCACGCTCCATTTGCTGCTGTGCGTTCTCGAGCTGCTCACGACCCGGAGTCTTTTTGGGTTCATCCTTGCCGGACTTTTCTCCGGACTTACCAGCCGACTTTTTCTTGCCAGATGACTTCTGCTCAGACTTTGAGCCGGAGCCTTTTGATTTGCCGTCCTTCGATTCGCCATCCTTAGGCTCGCCATCTCCAGGCTTACTGTTCGGAGCACTGTCGCCTTTGGGCTCGCGGTCACCCTTTTTCTTGTCTTCCTGATCTTTGCCCTCGGGATCCGTCCCTTCAGTATCGCCATCTTTCTTCTCTTCTCCCGGCTTGCCATCAGTCGGCTTTCCTTTGGCCGACTTGCCATCCTTTGATTTCCCGGTGCTTTTCCCGTCCGATTCCTCTGAACTGTCCGGATCCCTGGCTTCGTCGTCTTCTTTGTCGTCGCCCTGCTCTGCTTCAGCTTGCTGGTCGTCGTGCTCCTTCATCGAGTCCAGTGTCTTCTTGGCACCTTCGAGAGCTTTTTGCTGGCCGGGAGCTGCATTCGAAGGAGCTTCAGAATTCTGTGTTGAAGCTCGGGCTGATTTTTGTTCAGCCAATATGCTTCGAACATCCTTCAGCAAGCCGTTGAGTCTTTCCTGCTCACGTTCAACACTGCTGCGACGGTCTTCACTTTGCAGCAACTTCAGCAATGTTTCGAGACTGGCAACGATCTCAGTCTGTTTCTCGGTCGCCGTCCCCAGTTCGCTCTTGCTGAGTAACTCAACAACCTTCTCAATATCTTCTTTGACCTGATCCTCGCGTCCTTTACCAATGGCACGTCGCAGCAGATCGGCTCGCTCCGGATCCTGACGTCCAAGGATATCGGCCATCTGAGTCAGCATTCGTTCAAAGCGAGCATACCGCCCGCTGATCGCCAACGCATCGTCACGCAGATCCTTAGGTGTCACAACCTTTGGGGGCACTGTTTTCTTGTCGGGTTCCGAGTCCGATGATTTTGGCTCCTGAGCAACGACGCCAAACCACATCCACAAACAGGTACAAAAACTTGCCGCAAAGATCATGCTGCGAATATTCATAGTGATCTATCCTCAGGAGTGGTTCTCCTGCCCTGCTTCAACCTGGCGGTCAGTATTTCACATACAGTTCAGCTGTTGGTCTTGGTTTACACAAATGCTGATCATTACTTCAGGATATCATCAATGAGCTGATTCTTTTGCAGCTTTTTCGTTTCGTCCCGGTTCTTCTGCAGTTCATCAAGGATGGCCTTCAGATCACGGAGAGCCTCATGAAACTCAGCCATATCTCGAACATTCTCCAGAACCACCTTCAGAGCCAAGATGACCTTTGTCACCTCTGCATTCGCATTCGCGACAAGCAATTCCGTGGGCTGTCCATCCTGCGCGGCGACTCTCAGGGCACTGACGGCTCGGTCGGCAGAAGGTAACATCTCTGCACTGACAACCTTTAGAGGATCCACGATGGATGATCGCATATTCTCGGCCAGCTGCTGTGGAGGCACGGCGTTGTTGATCAACTGGCGGACGACTTCCTCAAAGCCTTCAATGATGGAACTCAGCTCGTTAGCCTGTCGACGCAAATTGTTGCCACTGCGCGTCGCACTGGTATTCAGGCTGACTCGATCCTCCTGAACCGCGTTTGCCCCCGCCTCATCGACTCTCGCAGCAACATCCTTGTGGAACAGCAAGTCGTTGTTGAGTTCTTCCAGTTGGCTGATCACTTCCTCAAACCGCCCACGCAGAGCAATCTCACGCGTGTAGAGCAGCGACAGAAGCTCCTCGATGCTGACAATGCGAAACAGCATAGGCTCGCCACGAGTCACACCCGGGGCCGGAAAGATGTTAGCATCTGTAGCCGTGATTGACAGCGTCAGCGTCTGCCCCTCCGACAGTTCCAGCACCTGAACATCAAACAGTTCGTACGCCTCAGTCTCACTACGGCGAAGTTCGAAGTCGGTCGTGTTTTTGTCCGGAATTAAACGAAACGGCCTCGGTCGCCACGTTGATTCATCGTCGACAAGAAACTCAAAAGTTGCCGACTTCAATCCGTAGTCATCCTTGATTCTGCCAGCAACCGGAATCTTGGCGAATCGCGTGATAGCATTGTCGATGCCAGTCAGCTGGGCCACAACAACTGGCGGCTTGTCTTCCAGCCCTTGCACTCGAAGTGTCTCGGGGCTGACTGTCATGACATCGTCGACGTCATGCAGAAAGAAACGCAGGTTGGCATTCGAGGGGATCTTCAGAACATCCAATTCTGCAGTCACTGGGACAGTTGTTGTGTCCGGTTCTGAGCCACTTGAGGCGACAGTCTCTTTTGCCGTTTCAGGCAGTGGTGAGGTAATTTCAAATCGAGCAGAAAAGGCCATCCCATCCTGAGTAATCAGTTTTCTTCCGTTGGAGTCTGACGACTGCGAGTCTCTCATGGTCAGTGTTGAACCATCGTGGTCTCCTGAGAGCTCAAACTGATCGGAAACAATTCGCACGCCTCGCAGCGCCTTGCTGGAGGTTGCCGTCAGTTCAAATAATGTTCCGATCGGCAACTGAACTTCACTGCCATTGACGGAAATCGACGTCTCGCGCTGCTGATTCCAGCCGGTGTATTCAGGGTAAACACACTTCAGCACTATCCCATCAATCCCAGGCGGATTTACCACATCCACATGATAGGGCGTTCGGCTGCGATAATCGCCAGCCAGCAGTTCCACAATGATCGGTTCCTGCAGACGCGTCACAACAAAGCGAAACTTTCGGTTCGATGATGATGTCGGAGAAACGTACGTTCGACTTCGTGAACCATCTGCTCTGACAACATCGACTCGAACACGGTCCGGAACGATCCAATCCTGCCCTTCAGTGGGACCACCGTCAGGGACAAACATCTCAAGTTCCAGATCAGCCCCGCGCGGATGACGATACAGAAGTTGATCATCCGCCGGAACAAATTCGACAGCCCTGTCGCCCGGCTGAGCAATCGCGACCATTTTCAGATCTGTGGTTCGTTCATGGTAGGTTTCATCGCAAAGAACAAATGCACTCCACCAGCGAGTCAGCAGTTGCGGCTGAGCGATGGCTGTAACGAGCAAAGACAACAGCAACCCGCCCGCGAAGAGACTCAACCGTTTGACTGATGAAATGTCGAAGATTTCATCAGAGACAACGGTCTCCGCGAGTGCTTCTGCTTCGTGAATCGACCTTTCCAGCATCGGACGTGTCAGCGGCCCCTCAACTGGCAAGCCTTTTGATGTTTCGATCGATGTGATCAGGCGATCCTGGAACTGCGGAAACCTGCGTTCCAGAATCAACGCGATGTCCAGGTCACGAACGCGGCGCAGGAGCGGAAAGCAAACGCGACTCGCCAGAAGCCATAACACGGCGGGCAGCATCACGCCCAACAGGATTGCTCGAAGACCGACAGGAAGCTCGAGATGCTGAAGCAGAAACCAGCCAATGTCCAGAGTGGTGGTCACCCAGAAGACCACGGCCGCAAAACACACCGTGAGCAGGACACCAGTGGCCACGGCATCACGCCGCAATCGAAAACGCACGCGCCGGATCAGTGCTTGAACTTTCGGCGGAATCGAAATTTGAGTGACTGTTTGAGTCGGTGAAGACATGTTGTCCCTGCATCTGTTCCCGACTGGCGTTGTCCCCCCGGACACCGTCAGTCTGACGGGAGTCTATGCTGTCCCGGCAGGCAGAGAAAGAGACGCCTTTCAGATTCCGTATCCCAACGAGGTTCTGCATTTTCTCAGGCCGCTGTTCTATTCAGGAGCAGAACACGGCCGGATTATGCCCTGAATCGTTTTACAAACAACCGCGAGTTCGTCGCAATGACGATTGAATTTCCTCTAGAATTCTTGTGTTGATGCAAATCCACGGATCCAATGGTATGCCAAAGACCGAACAGGAATCGACTGTTCTCCGGAATGCTCATTCCGACCGTGTGTCCAATCCATGTTAGTCCCGAGAGCGAACGATGAATTCCAAATCCATAGCTGCCCTGCTTGTCGCCATTTCCTGTCTCGTGTCAGAGACTACGGTCGCACGTGATTGGACCGACGCAACTGGCAAACACAAGTTCTCAGGAGACCTGATTGCCGCCAGCCCTGAAACGATCCTGCTGCGAGGAAAACGCAAGACACTTGAGGCGTATGTCGTTTCTGAACTCAGCGAAGCCGATCAGGCGTTCGTAAAGGAGTATTTGGAGTCAAAAACGGATGATGTCGCTCCGGAGAAAATGCAGACCTGGACTGGTCGAGAAGGAGTCAGTCTCCGCGGTCGAGTGATCGGTTACGGAACACGAACACTTGAGATCACGACTCAGTCTGGAGCAATCCAGGTCAACAAGACACCATTGAGCAGAATGGACGAGATCTACAAAAAAATGATGCCAAAGATTGTGGCAGAGTTCGACGACAATTCGGTGAATACGGAAGCTGATCTTGCGCTCTGGGGACGCAAGCTGAGAGGAAAAGAGAAATCCTTCACTGTTGACGGCGTCCTGATGGAACTTGAAAACGGTGAGAAGATTGCAGTTCCTTTGTTCCTGTTTTCAGAAAAGGAACGCGAAGTTCTCGAAGCCGGCTGGGACACATGGAAAGCAGAAGCCACCGAAGAGGACGAGCGAAACCGTGAAAGCTTTCTAGCCGAGGCCTCTGCGGCCGAGTACCACCGTAATCAGGAAGCTGCCGCTCAGGCCAATCAACAGATTCAGTTGATGCAGTTGAGCATGATGGCTGTAAATGCCGGGTTCGCACACATCTGGCAAGTCCAGATGACGCCTCGACCGGGCGTTCGTGCTCGACCGATGGTTGTTATGGTCCCTGCACAAAACAGTGCACAAGCTCAGACCCTCGCGGCAGAAAAGTATCCCGCTTTCGTACCCGGCGCAACGGCTCAGGTGAGTTATTAGGTTTCGAACACAAATCGCCTGCAAACGGTAGATCCCATACCCTTCCGCGTGCCGTAAGCTGATGTCCGCCAATGTGACCCCTTCCTGCCTGGAAAATAGGTCGTTCGACGCGTCGGTCGGTCTCACCGAAGCGAGTTGCGTTGTCAAACCCTGAATCGTAGGTTGGACATTCTTGTCCGACTGCGGTTGTGGAGAATCAGGGCGGTCCGCCGCGTCCACGGTTAGGAATTGTGACGCTGAAACCTCGCGGCATTCAAAGCAATTAGCAAACGCGGATACAAATTCACGTACGTCGAGAGGCTGATCGTCAGGCCATGAGAAAACTCTACCGGACGATTCGAACGAAGCATTCTCCTCCTGTGGCAGCAGTGTAATCGAATAGCCGGCCTGCTGTGCAGGTTGCTGTAAGTCATGCAACAACTGCCAGGGAGATTCGACACCATGATCCGATTGGATGCTACATGGAAGATCTCGAACGTTCGACTGGAAGTGCCATCTCCAATCCGCCTCAGGGTTCAGAGTATCTTGTCGGCCACCTAAAGAGGCTTGGGCATCTGTTGCACCAAGCAGCAAAAGGAATTGCTGTAGCGTTGATCCGGACGGTGATTCATCTTTTGACATCAGGGCAATTCTAAACGGCTAAATCCTGGAACAAAACAGCTCATCAGAATACGGCATCCGCGAGTTCTGGATAGCGATCTTTTGCCCATGCGACAGCCTTATCCAGCCGCGGGTCAGATAGCCGAACGACTTTGTCTGGCAGATGATCGAATGGAGCCTCCAAGACTGGATGCGAGAATATCGGCGTCTCCTTCCCCATATCTTTTCGAACACGATAAATCGTAAGTATCTCTACCGGGACAATGATCCACGGGTTCGGCGAACAAACTTTCCATAGGCGCATAACTCGGGAGTCGACAAGTCGATCCTCGCACATCCATTTCAGGGTAGTCTCAATGTCCGCAGGATCGTCCCAAGCTTCGAGTATGGGAGCATACGGCCCCAAGGCGGCAAACTCTGGCTGATCCGGTAACTCAAGAGGCCGCCCGAGCCTTCGCCCCACCAGTCTAAGTAACATCGAATCGAGTCCGACTAATGAGTAGTTGTAAAGTGTTCGCACCGCGTTTGGGTTCTCGTCGGGCGAGGTAAATTGATTTTGCGATTGAGCTATTGCCTCAGGTGACGGTTTCACGGTGCGGTGCGTCCAGCTGATCGGCAAAATGCTTGAGAAAAGCAAGTCTGCCAACGCAAAATCTTGCATCAAAATGGCGCAAGCAAGCAAACGTACTCCGTCAGGGAAATTCGTATCGGTGCTTCTTAACTCAGTCTTTTGGAGTTCAAGTAGCCAAACGGCCTCTGACAGAATCTGAAAGCGGCAGCCCAACCAATACCTCTCCCAGCCTCTGGAGTCGCCTTTCAGCAACGCGAGCCTGCCATTGTCTACTTCGAAATCTCCGAAGTACAGGCAACTGGAACGGATAAGGTTCCAGGGCTGCGTCCCCGAACGGCGCATCTGCTTCGGCACCCGACCCGATAAGGCATGTGAAAGGCGTTCTTCAGCTCGCCCCAAAGCGTATCGATCAAGATCCTGCAGACAAAGTTCTCCGGCAGCGATTAACTGTCGACGGCCACTGGATTGCGCCGCATGTTCATGTGTCATGGCCATGGTGTCTCCGATATTCCACGTAATCCTTCGTTAATCCGTACAATAAAGCCACCACCAAAATTTCCATCCGTGATTGCTTCGCGAAGAACGCTTTCGACGACGGTCGTCCCCGGAGAAAGATTATGTGGAGCCCAATGACCTCGCCCCGATTGTCTCGCGTCGAAAAGCTCCTTAAGGATTCTTCCCGCGTTGGCTGCCGAACCTTGACGCTGAAGTTTTGACAACGCTCCCCAACTGCGTGTACGCGCCTTAACTTCCGCGATGAAAATCTGACCGGTCTTTCGATTTCGCAGCACCATGTCGATTCCATGGCCGCTCGCATTTCGGATGCTACCGACAACGTCAAAACCCTTCCGCTTAAAATGCTTCCCGGCCTGCTTTTCCCACATTCGCCAGTCACAGGTATTGTGAACCAGCACGCCATCTTCGCCGACGTAGAAGACGTGTTCTCCGTCGACTTCGATGTTGTATACGGTTTCGCGATTGGGGCGAAGCGGGGTACTGCAAGGCTCGTCTCGGCGGAGCGAGACGGCTACGTTGGTTGATCTCGGAGCGGCATCGCGACGTTCAATGAATATTCGTTCTGAGGCCGCTCGAACATAATTCGAATGTCCTGCCCTGCAGGCCCGGTTGGCAGGATCTGCAGCGATTGGCTCGGTCTGGTGACCGGTCAAAACAACGAGACCATCCCCAACAGTGCATCGAGGAGGACTTCGTGATTCTGGACAGACCAAAGTAGCCGTCTCGCTCCGTCGAGACGAGCCCTTAATCTTTTGTCTGCAACACTCGATGCAGACCGCTTCGTGTGTACGCGTCGTGGAAGTCTACAGGCCTGATGGCTGCAGGCGGGGTACTGCAAGGCACGTCTCGGCGGAGCGAGACGGCTACTTTGGTTGATCACTGAACTACGCGATGCGACGTTTCAATGAACGTTCGTTCCGAGGCAGCTCGAACATATCTCGAACGTCCTGTCCTGCAGGCCCGGCTGGCAGATAAAGTCTCGGCAACCACCGTTGAAATATTGATGGATGACTAGGGTCCATCGGCTAAATCAACAGGCTGTTATTGGACATTCTGCCAATGAAGTTGACCGGCGGAGTCACCTGCAAGGATCTGTTGATCACCGTTGGCGAAAACGGACCGTAATGGGACTATGCGAACAGAACGCTTCTGATTCAGTTTTGTGGATTCGCCGAGAATCGAATAGGAGGCTTTCGGACTGCCGTCGGCGGACCAGATCCGAATTTGGCCATCTCTTCCGCAGGTCACCAGTTCGCCAGCGGTACTAAATGACGCATCCAGGACGCCATTCGCGATCTTGCCATACATCCCGGCAGGACGTACTGGAGGATGGGCCTCGGGTTTTGATATCGCCGGCCAGCCTTTTGAAATCTCCCACCAGACAATCAGACCGTCTTCACCACATGAGGCCAGTATCTGGCTGTCTGATCGCCAGGCCAAAGCTTTGATTGCACCCTTGTGTTCAGAAAGCGGTAGTACCACGCCTCCACTTGTCGCATCCCAAAGATGAATATTGCCAACTCGATCTGCACTGGCGAGAAGTTTCCCGTCCGGACTGTAGGCGACCGCCGTGATCCAGTCCGTATGTTTGACGAGTGTTTGCTGAAGTGTGCCGTCGCTTGTTGAGAACACTTTGATCGCTCGACCAGATCCTCCAACCGCCACAAACTTCTCATCCGGTGAAATATCTGCGGCCATGATGGCGTCTGTTTCATTGCCAATTTCAGCAAGACGACTTCCCATTTTGACGTTGTATAGTACTGCTGAGCCGTGTTGTACCGGGCGACCTCCAGCGGCTAGTAGAACCGTTCCTGAGGAGTTAAATCGCAGCACGTGCGGTTCACCTTCGGGGAACGGCACGGAACCGATCACTGTTCGCGTCACTGTGTTAATAAAGTCGATTCGTTCGTAGTTGGCAATGGCTGCCAATTCTCCACGAGGACTCGCAGCAACAGCAAGAACAGGAAACGGACGATTCAACTTGATGGATGGCAACGCTGGCAGGTTTTCTGGCAGCGGAGCCGGGCCATCAACCGCCGCTTTTGCGGAAGGAACAAAGTTCATCTTTCGCGCCGGGACAGCCGCGCTTCCGCGGTTCTCTTTCAGACCCGTGTCAATCCATTTTCGGATCATGGCCACATCGTCTGCCGGCAGAGGATCATTGTTCGGAGGCATCCGCTCTGCGGGATCCTCTGCCGTGATGGCCTGAAACAGGCGACTGCCGTTCGAGCGTTCCGGAATGAGCACTTCTCCGCCACTACCGCCCTTTATTGAAGTCGCAAAACTCGCAAGATTCAGACCAGCCTCCTGCTTCGACTCACCATGGCACTGAAAACAGTGCTTGCGAAATATCGGCGCAATGTGGTCGTCGTAGTTGACCGAGATCTTTTCATCACCATTGGCTTCGATGGCAAAGAAGAGCAGCAACATCATTGTGCAACGGGCGGTTCTCTTTGTGTGAAGCGTCAGCCGTTTGGTCGTCATGATCAATGCCTGTGGGTACGGTGTATTCCAACACTTCACAAAATCGATGTGAAGAAGAGCGACTGAATGCCACGGGTTCTTCAATGGTTGAACACGAACTCTGTCGAATTCAAAAGACTCCAGAAGATGTCTTCATAGGCCTGTGGGTCTGAGACATTTTCGCCGATCAGTTCCTTCAAAGCTGTTTGCTCAAACGGCGTTGGTCGGCGGCAAAGTGTGCGAATATAAAGTTGTTCAATGATTTCATCGGGCGGCAACTTCGATTCCAGGAGGCGGGCAATGTGAGCATTCGCTGAAATTCTGTCTCGAACTGTGTCGCCCACGGCCAAGTGAAGCGTTTGCGATAACGTCGGTTCCTTTTTTGTTTCGCAGGCACAGACGGTTCCTCGACTTGATCGGCCAAACGTTGCAAAAAATGGATCGCCAAAATGAGGTCCCTCGGTATCGCCAGCTTCACGCGGGTAGTATTCGATCGCCTTTGTTCCTTCCGGAAATCCGTTAAACCGTCGGTCGACGCCCGTGACCATGACAACGGAGTCCATCAGCACATCGGCCCGCAATCGCCGCAGATGCGCGTGAGAAAACTGGCGAGTATCACGCTGATTGGAATCGTTGGGTTTCGCACTCAACTGGTATGTGCGAGAGTTGCAGATGTCTCTGACGAGACTTCTGAGATCGAATTTGACTTCAACCAGTCGTTGCGACAGAGCATCCAGCAGAGGACCATTGACCGGCGGATTGCTGGCTCGAACATCATCTACGGGTTCGATGATGCCTCGTCCCATTAATTGTGCCCAGATTCGGTTCGCCAGATTGCGACTGAACAGTTCG
The DNA here is from genome assembly GCA_026400835.1 of Planctomycetales bacterium. Classification (GTDB taxonomy): domain Bacteria; phylum Planctomycetota; class Planctomycetia; order Planctomycetales; family Planctomycetaceae; genus SXXK01. The sequence goes on from JAPLOA010000079.1 coordinate 107,495, forward strand.
TTTTCCGGAGCAGTCAGCCACGACGCCAGTGTCGTGCGAGGATCACCGCCTGCTGATACCGGATTGATTCCGCCCAACACTTTCGCCGGCATGGGACGGCCATCCACGATGTGTCTCGCCGGAGGAGCCGAAAGATCACAATAGATGCGGCGCTCACGAGGCTCCACACCAGACTTTCGCTTCATGCCTGTAAAGAAACTGACGAAGCTGTAGTAGTCATCCTGAGTCCAGCGATCAAACGGATGATTGTGGCACTCGGCACACTGAATCTGGACACCGAGAAATACCTGAGAGAAGTCTGCCGCAAAGGCTTTCGGATCGAACTGGGGTTTGTGAACCAACATGGTGTAGAGATTCACTGGACCATTTGTCAGATTGCTGCCGGACGAATCGACCATCTCTGCGACAAATTCATTCATCGGCCGGCCCGATTCAATCTGCTTATGAATCCACGAATAGAAAGCATCGGCCGCTTTGATGTCAGTGGCATCCGGAGCATAGTTTCCGCCGATGATCCTTAACTGTTCCGCCCAGAGAGCCGTCCAGTAGTCTGTAAAGGCATCGTCAGCGAGCAATTGATCAATCCTGATGGCTCGCTTATCCGGTCGATTATCAGCCGTAAATGCCTGAAATTCTTCCAGCGTTGGAGTGCGTGCGGCAAGATCGAGTGTCACTCGTCTCAGAAAGGTTGCATCGTCGCAAAGTTCCGACGGAGCAATTCGCAATTTCTGAAGACGGTCGAAAACAAGTTGATCAATGTAGTTCGCTTTCGGTGGATCTGGCCATGCGAAGTTATCATTCTCGGGCAGCACAATGACTTCTGCGCCGACGGTGAATCGACTGAACCGAGCAAACACGTGCGTATCGCCCGGACCAACGGCTGTGATGTTTCCATTCACATCGATTCGCGCCACGCTTTCGTTGTTGGAAAAGTAGCGGGCCAGTCGCGTCACGTCGCGCGAAGAGCCATCACTGGCATGAGCGGTCACGGTTGCGGCTTCCTCGAGCCTCGAGGCTTTAAACAGATAGCGTTCCTTCGATAGCACCACTGATGTGGTTACGGGAACGTCACCAGTGTCATCCGGCGCACCGGCAGCAATCCATTGCAGAAGTGTCTGGTGGTATTCACTGTCCTTCGAAAAAAGCTTTCCTCCAGAATGCGGGACAGCTCCAGTCGCCTTCAGAAGCAACAGGCTCTGTTCCGGTACTGCAGGGTTGACTCTTCGTCCCGGGATCTCATTGACGACGCGTTCGTAGTCGCCACTGGCGTCGTAGCCAAACAAGGAAAGCATGAATCCATCTTTGCCACGAGCGGAACCGTGACAGGTTCCTGCATTGCAGCCGGCTCGAAACAGAATGGGCATGACATCGCGGCGAAAACTGATTTCGTCTGCGACCAGATCACCGGCGCAAAGAATTGTCAGCAAGCATCCCACGCTGAAACATCGCACGAATCTGAAACATTGAACTCTGTTTGTCATACCTGTTCTCGGTCCACTAAAGGCGTCAGCCGGAGTCTGTTCCGGCGAACGTGCCAGAGTATTTCAAATATGTTTTCAACGGCCAGCCAAAAGTCGTTGGCCGCGGGAGTTATTCAAGTCTTGGATCGATGCGAAGTGTTCCATTTCCGGTTCGCTGTCGAATTTCCTGACCAACACTTTCCACTGTGATTTCGCATGAGACGCCGCGAACGCTGCCCAGCAGAGCTTCGTTCGTGGCCTCAATTTCAAAGGAGACTTCTTTACTGTCACGAGTCAGCATCGGAAGGGGTGCCAGAACGTTAACGCCACGAGGCAATCCCAGCAGTTTGATCGAGGCACTACCTTCAAACGGACTTTTGTGCTGAATGGTCCAGTTGTACTTCTTTCTTTCGCCACGCCGAACCGTCTGCGGTTCACTGCTGAGCTCCACGAAGGGTTCGGCAATGATCAATTCAACCAGCGGAGAGGAGACTCGTATGAGACCTGTGCCGAGGTATGCATCCAGATCGTCTCGAGTTGTGGATGCAGAAAGAACAATCGGACACTTTCCGAGAGGGGCATTGAGATCTCCCGTGATATGCAGAACGGCCTCGTTAACTCCCGCAGGAATGATCTGTGCTGGCTGGACAGAAACGCCGGGGGGAACCCAGTCGCACTGGATTTCTACCGGATCATTGAATCCTTCTTGTCGAATGATCCGCACGGGAATCCCCAGTTCTCCGCCTCGGACCAGAGCGGCCTGTGGAGCTGAGATTTCCACGGAGAACGGCGCTGGCTTTGTGACAGCAAAGACAAATTGATCGAGCCTTACCGTGCGCCACGCATCGCCTCCAGAGTGATTAATGAACGGGATCATCTGTTGTGAACGACTCTCAAGCTGCACGTTCGGATCGACAGATTTTGCTTCCAAAGTGATCAATGCCGTGCCAGGCTGGGAACCTTCATCCGCGACGAATTGCACAGGCCACATTGTTCGTCCTGCGGGCACTCGGCCACTCACCATTGTCACGCCATTCGGAAGCCCGTTCGCGATAAGCTCGAGTTCACTCTGGAAAGTGGTGCCCTGCCCTCGCGGTAAACTGACATTGACTGTCCAGCGATTGCCTTGGGGAACGACGAGGCCACTGGTTCGAATACACTCTTCCCAGTCAAACGCAGTACTCATCAAGACGGTATGGACAGAATCAACAACGCGTTCAACTTCAATCCGATAGACCGCAGTTGCCCCACTCACTCCGTTCGTATCCGAGACTTCAATCATGTAATCACCGTCAAGCCGAGGCTGCCAGATGACGGATGGATCGAGAATTTCTTTGAGGCCGCCTCCACTCCGAAAACTGGTCCCAAACACATCGCGATCAACCAATGAACAATCATCGGCTTCCAGTTCGGGCTCTCCCTGAACGCCCACAGAATCAACCGGGCGAATCCTGATCGTTGGGTCAATCGGTGAACCCAGCGTGGCTGCATAAACACGAACACGCCAGCGATCCTGCTTGCTGACCCTGACATGGAAGCTGTCGACATCACCGCGTTGATCAATCCGTCCGTTCAATGCGACTGGCAGGGACTCGGCAACCGTGAACGCCGCCTGTGTATCCTCCATCCGGTTCTGCAGGTGACTCGATCGCAGGAGAATTGGTGACGGAGCTTCTCCGAAGTACTCAAAGGTATTGCCGGAAGCCCATTGTGACGGTGGAATTTGAATCGTCTGCTCGTAGAGGCCTGCGGGATCTCCAGCCAGTTCAACAATTTGCTGAAAGCCAGCCGTGCCACCCAATGGATACGCGATCAGCGGACGTCGATTCGTTCCAATGTGCAGACAATAGTCTTTGTCAGCGGGCGCAAAGAGAGATCGCCTTACCTCAACGAAAACATCCTGGTTGTCTATAGCGAGGACTGACGCCATCGGGTCCTGAAGATGCAGTGAGTTATCATCATTGGCGGACAACTCGCGCCCGGACGCATCCAGAATTCGAACGGTCAGATCATAGGCGGAATCACCATAATGGATATCAGCAATCCTGACCGAGTCCACCTCTGCCGACAGCGTCTGGCCGGCCGCAACGGTCACTCGATAAACATCCACGTCTCCACGAGCACTCGCTCCCATGCAGCCTCGTACAGTTGTATTTGGCGACACGGACGTTGCTGTCGTAATCGTGTCGTTGGAGTTATACCCCTGCTCGTTTTCGTCGATCATCGTGAAGGGCGAAACATGAAATGTTCCCAGCGAAGTGATCTCTTTATCTGTTCGGATTCGAAAAGGATGTTCGCCCGGCACGCAGTCTGGTGCGATCTCGAATACACAGCGAATCTGTTCTTCAATACGACCGGCGTGAGCCAATCCGATTGGGTGAGCAAGGTTGGGCAGTACTTCAATGTTGATGGCTCGAATGCCCGGCTTATAAAAGACGACTTCGCGAGCATCCTTCAGGCACATTCCCTGAACAGTCACTTCGACCGTCGTGCCCCGTTGAGCCATACGTGGACTCGTGGACCCGATGTGCAGCAACATGGCTCCGGCGCAAAGTTGCCCCGGGAACAGCAGAAGAACCAGCGTCAAAGAAGCCAGACATCGGACGATCGAAACAATAGAAGGTCTGGTTGTTTTGCTCTGAAGGTGGATCACGCGGGACGCTGCTCCGGGTTCCGGCCGAAATCGATATGCCAGTGGTGTCATCAATTCATTTCCCTCAGCGGAGGTGATCACCAGATACGATGCCGCATAGGTTTTGTCGAAGAGCGAAGACCAGCCATTCGGCAGGACGTACGTTTAGATCAGTCCTCTGGCAAGTTTGCCATCTTTGATGATCTCAATCGGTCGCGTACCGAAGGCCACAAGCTCTTTGTTGGCGTCGATTCCGAGCTGGTGATAAGTCGTGAACAGCAGATCTTCAAGCACCAGAGCATCGCGGGATGGTTCCGCGGCAGTCGAGTCACTTGCGCCATAAATCAGTCCGCGAGCAAATCCACCGCCGGCGAGGAGGTTTGAGTAGCATCGAGCCCAGTGATCTCGACCATTTGTGGAGTTTACTTTGGGAGTTCGACCAAACTCTGACGTGACCCAGAACAGTGTCGTGTCCAGTAAGCCTCGCTGATCCAGATCAGTGACGAGTCCGGCAATCGCGTGATCCAGTGCCGGCATCTGATCGAGACAGTTGTTTCTGACGTCGACGTGCGAATCCCAGGCCCCATAGGTGACAGTCACAAAGCGAGTGCCTGCCTCAACAAGCCGCCGGGCAAGGATCAGACGTTCGGCGAGTCCCTTAGGATGAAACTGATTGTCCGGACCTCGCAATCCGACAACATCTCTCCCGTACAATTGAAATGTCTCTTCGCTTTCGCCGTCCAGCGTGAAGGCGGTCTGAGCGGAGGCCGAAGTCAGAAGCGTGTAGGCTCGCTGATAAAAGTTGTCCATCGTCTCCAGCGTAGCCGGGTCCGCTTCCAGTTCGCGAATCTGTCGCTCAATTACATCGCGAGCAGATTTGCGGCGAGAAAAGCGGTCTGCTGTCACACCATCAGGAATCGAGAAGTCTCTGACCTTGAATCCTTTCTGCCCCGGGTCCGCGTTGAGATCAAACGCTCCATAGGTACTGCTCAGGAAACCCGTGCTGCCGGCAAAACTATGATTATTGGGGATTGCGATATAGGGCGGAAGTTCACCACGAACGCCAAGCTCATGCGAGATCACAGAGCCCATTTGAGGATAATCGATCACGGCCGTGGGCGTGTAGCCGGTGAACAGATGATAAGTCGCCTGCTGATGATCCGGAATTCGGCCGACAAGACTTCGCACGACCGTGATCTTGTCGGCGATTGCAGCGGTCTGAGGCATGTTGTCACTGAAGATGTCGCCATTCTTTGTCTTCGTGACACCAAACGAGCCACGATACTCCACTGGAGCTTCAGGCTTTGGATCAAGCGATTCCTGCTGTGGCCAGCCACCGCCCAGATGAAGCTGAATAACACTCAGCGCTTTTGCGGGAAGTTTGGTTTTAGAGCCAACAGCAGAGAACGCCTGATTGGTCGATTCATCAGCCCGACCTTCGAGCGTCAGCAAGTCCCCCAACGAAAGTCCCAGTGCGCCGCAGATTCCTGCCTGCACGGCATTTCGACGAGACATTTGACGAAACCCGGAACAGCCTCGCGGATCGATGGCTGTATGACATGAATCATGACTGGACATTGGCAATCTCCTGTTGCGGACCCCGTCAGATTATTCTGCTGAAACGCTGGTCTGTCCAACAAGAAAGGGCTATTGCCGCAAAGTTCAAGGCCAGCCAGTCAGCGAGTAAGTCCGTCAGTCATCGGGATGGCGAATGCAGGAAATGAATTCAAAAAAAGATTAGATGTCGCTATTTCGCTGGCAGGGTCCGTACGAAGGTCAAAGAGAGATCGATCCAGCGAGTCAATTGTTGATCGCTGTCGATCCCATCCTGCCCAACGATAATCCAGCCTTTCATTGGTCGACCGGTGAGATCCATCTCGCGGATATCCGGTTCCGTCAGTGCAATTTCGGCTCGCTCGACACCCAATCGTGCGATCAACGAGTCGTTCCAGACGGCGACCAGCATGTTCCTATTCAGCAGAAAGCAGACTCCACCAAACATCTTCTTCTCTGTTATCCCCCGGCGTCTGGAAAGCACATATCGAATTCGTTCCACGAGTAACTTCGAAGCAGCCATGGAGTACTCGAGGCCTGAATGAGGAGTTGCCAGCGGAACGACACAAGTGGAATCTGCTGCACCGAACTCAAGACCGGCTCTTGTCTATTTAGCTGGCTGGCCTACCGGCTGAAAAACTGTCAACAACGGGCGATGGTCACTCGTCTTGTCACTGTCTGGAAAATCTCCAGGCCGCACAACGACATTGGAGACACCATTCCATTTTTTTGCATCGTTGGCCACAAACACGAAATCCAGGATCGAATCCGGATAACGGTCAACTCTTCGATCCTTGATCTGGCGATCATCAGACCAGTTGGAGTCAACCAGAGGGTTAGGCTTTAACCAGGTCCAGACATCTTCTTCCATCATCGCCTGAAATCCAGGATTACCCTGTTGAGTTTTGAAATCGAAGTCAAAATTGAAATCTCCGGCTGCAATGACTGGCTCACGAGAATCCATCGCCCATTGACGCAACATTCGAGCCTGCTCAGTCCGCAGATCTGCTTCTCCTCTTGCCAAATGATTGGCGATCACCCAGAAGGTTGCTCCGTTCGACTTGAAAGCCAGCTTTACCGCAAGTGGCGAACGAGCACGCAGGGCTCCGGGTTCTGAAGCGTCCGCAGGATTGGTAAAGTTTCCTTTTAAGCCGCCGTGGCGATGGATTTCGAGGGCATCCCGAATCTCGAATTTTGAAGTATCAACAAGCAACATCAAACTGTCTGTGTCGCTGAATCCTCCGCTGGCAGATGTTACAAAATCAACAGTCGTGCCAAGCCCTTCCGCCGCCGCGGACTGAAACCGATCGACTGTTACCGGTTCAACTTCGCTCAGAACCAGGATCGAAAAACGAGTAGCCTCAGTGGCGGCCATTTGACGAATTTCAGCGGCAATCGTGGCCGGATCGCTCACCGGTGGCTGTCCCGGACGATTGCTTTCGACGTTCCAGGACAGGATTCGAAATTCATCCGCTCTTCCCGACGAGCAGCAACACAGCAGGCACAAAAGAGCTAATCCAAAGCTTTTCAATTTTTGCTCCAACAACAGAAGGTACATCATCAGGCCGAACTGCCGTTGATGTTGATCGAAAATGATTGAGGAAACGTGAAGATCCCGACTGTCGGACTCGTTTGAGTGAAAACATCCCGGGATTGACCATCAACACACGTGGGGAGGCTGTCAGTCTGACATCGACATTGAGCGTGAAATGGCAGAGCAGACATCTTGAACGGTTTTGATCCGTCCGGAAAGTCGTAGAGTTTACTCTTGAAGAATATCCTGCGACAACGTGCACACAGATTCACTCCCAACGTTTAGCCAGTACAAAGTCCATGGCAGGTTTGATTCAGGAATGATCTCTGGGACGTTCGATTCTGAAAACAGGTATTGCGATATGAATCGTTTTTCCCTCTTATTGCTCAGCCCACTCATCGCCATCTGGCTCAGTCCGCTGTTGGCTGCTGCCGACCCTCCAAAGCCGACAAAGGTCTTCATCCTGGCCGGGCAATCCAATATGGAGGGACAAGGAATCATTTCCGCAGACCCAAAGCGTAACGGTGGCCAGGGCAGCCTTGAGTATCTCGTGCAGTCTCCCGAGTTCGCGCAGAACTTTGGACATCTCAAAACGGCGGATGGGAAATGGGTCATCCGAAACGACGTATGGATTACGTATCTTGATCGAAGTGGACCTCTCACAGTCGGTTATGGTGCAGAATCAGATCGGATCGGCCCTGAGCTGGGTATCGGCTGGGTGCTTGGCGAGTCACTTGAAGAACCAATCCTCCTGATCAAATGCGCGTGGGGAGGAAAGAGTCTGGCCGTCGATTTTCGTCCGCCGAGTTCAGGCAAAGTTTCTTATTCGTTGGGAGAGAAACAGGATGCCGAAATCGCTGCCGATCCTTTAATCGTTGGAAAATACTATCGAGAAATCCTGACGATCACGAAGGCCACTCTGGCGAAGATCGACGAGTTTGTACCTGAGTCAAATGGTCGTTATCAGGTCGTTGGTTTTGGCTGGCATCAAGGCTGGAACGATCGTATCAGTGACAAGTTCAATGCGGAATATGAATCCAACATGGTCAACTTCATTCGAGACATTCGCCGGGATCTGGGAACGCCCGCCCTGCCCTTCGTCGTTGCTGAAACGGGAATGACGGGACCAACGGAAACTCACCCGCGAGCACTCTCACTGATGAAAGCACAGGCGGCGGTTGCGGAGTATCCGGAGTTTCAGGGCACTGTCGCCTTCGTCGGCACCAAATCATTCTGGCGTCCGCAGGAACAATCTCCCAGCGGACAGGGATATCACTGGAACTCAAATGCGGAAACCTATTATCTCATTGGCGAGGCTATGGGTTACGCTATGAGAGAATTGCTTGTACCCTCACCAGAATGAACAGGTCAGGGTTCGGTGGCCTTGGATCTCGTCTCATTACTGTTGGATTCTTTAAGAGCGAAAAAATGGTTGCTCGCTGCATACTGGTCTGCTTGCTGGCCTTGAGTTCCCAACTGCAAGCTGAAGACATCACGTTGTCGAAGGATGGTCGCACAGACTATGTCATCGTGACACCGACAAAGCCAAGCCCTGAGGAAGTCACTGCCGCCGAATGGCTATCAGCGGCTTTGAAACAGGTGACCAACGCAGACTTTAAGATCGTTAACGAAGACGATCCTGCCGCCACCGCAACAAGCCTCTATGTTGGTGCAACACGGGCAGCCAATCTTGCGGGCTTTGACAAGGCTGGCATGAAGCCCGAGGAATGGTACGTTCGAATTGCGGCACCGTCGATCATCCTCGCCGGAGGGCCGCCGCGAGGGACGATCTATTCTGTGACTGAGTTTCTGGAACAGGAAGTTGGGATTCTGGTACTGGATCCTTTCACCGAAGTTGTGCCGAATCGCCCAACACTGACGTTGCCGGCAGTCGAGAGAACCGGGCGCCCTGCTTTTCCTGTTCGGCAAATTTTCACCGGGTTTCCCTATGGCTATCCGGCTCAGGATGGCCGACTGACGGAGAAGTTTCGTGTCTGGAACAAGAACATCATCGACGGTCGAGAAGCGGTCGGTGGCCACGCCAGAATGATTCCGACGGGCGTGCATTCCTTCGGCAACTTTATTTCATCAAAGGAGTTCGCAAGTACTCATCCGGAATACTTCGGAATGGATTCGACAGGTAAGCGAATCATCGACGACATGGGGACTCCGTCTGCATGGACACAACTCTGCATGACCAACTTCGATGTGCGCCGGATCGTTTTGGAACGAGCCAGAAAGTTCCTGCAAGACGACCATGCGGCGGCCAGCACGGAAGGACGAACACCTGCAGAGTGGCTGGTGTTGTCACAAAACGACAACACAGCGAACCTTTGCCTTTGTCCTGATTGCAAGGCTGTGATGGAACGCGAGGGTTCAGAAAGCGGACCGCTCATTGAATTCGTGAACCATGTTGCGAGCGGCCTAAAAGAGGAATTCCCGAACGTTCATGTACAGACGGAAGCCTACAATTTCACCCTGAATGCACCTCTAAACTTACGGCCGGAATCGAACGTCGTTGTGCGATACTGCGACAACTATGGCATCTCCGATCTGACTCATCCGTTGAGTCATCCGCGCAACAAAAGAATGATGTCTGTGTTCGCTGGCTGGCAGCAGAAAGATTGCAAGCTTGGAGTTTGGGATTACTGGCGAGTCTTTCAGCAACATCCGCCTGGATTCTTCGCTCCATCAACGAATGTGCGGGCAATCTCGGAAGATGTAAAGATGTTTCAGAAGTCAGGAGTAGAGCTTGTCACGATCGAGATCGAAGATCTGTTCGGCGCGGGCATCAACGCAGAACCTGTGAGCGTCGACTTGCAGTCGTTCATGCCATTGCGAACGTGGATTGGTTTGAAGCTGATCGATGATCCTGCAAAGAACCCTGATTTGCTGGTGGAAGCATTTTGCGACGGCTATTACGGTCCGGCCGCAAAGCCGATGCATCAATTGCTGAAGAAAATCGAACATCGACAAGCCGATCTTTCTCTTCGCGTTGTGGATGTTCAACGGCAGGTCTGGGCCGAAGCATTTTGTGACAGCGAATTCTTTGCGGATGCGTATCGCTGGCTTGATGAAGCGATGCGGCTGACAAACGAAGATCCAGTCCGACAGACTCATGTTCGCCGGGAGAGAATTGTTATCGACTCGGTATTCTTATGGCTGGAATCACATCTTCGTGGCGGCCACACTGCTGAATCGCACGGCTTTCCTGCACGCGAAGAGATTCTGCGCCGCCACCGCGAAGACTGGGACCTCTACATCGCGACCGTCTTTAACGAAGACGGTCAGAAACTGGCAAGGCCCTTCATTGAGAACGGGCTGGTTCTGATGGAGAAACTAATGCTCGAGGATACCGAATTTGAACATCGCCCGGTGGCCATCTCTGATGCCGATGTCACTCTCGATGGTCAGTTGAACGAAGCATTCTGGGGGCTCAGCAAACCAGCTCGAATGGTACCGCGTGATCCAGCTCAGGCAAACGAGAATCCAACCAGCATTCGTCTCGCATGGACACCAGAAGCTCTCTACGTCGGAATCGACCAGCCTGCTGATCAGGTTTCCGCAAATCTCGGAGTCACCTTGATGGGGGCGGATCGCAAAGGCGTTCAACTGTCGCTGTATGCCGCGAGAAACAATGGTCCCCAATCACTAAATGCCTACTACTACGACTACGATGAAAACGGTGGACTGCGGGTCGTTAAGGATCGAAAGGCACACAGCCAGTCGGCGGGGCACGTCACCGATGCTCGTGTGACCAGCGAACTCCGCTTTCTTTGGTCTGATATCGACGCCACCATCGGGCCACAGGCTGAGGGTGTTCTTCAGCAGGACTTCTTCTTCAATATTGAATCCTATCCTTTGCCGGATTCAAAAGTACCCAGCCATGTGAGCAGTCCCTGGCTGCTCGGAACCTCTCCAACATGGCATTCTGGCTACTACAAGCGGCTGCGAATCGAGCACGCCCCGAAGAATTAACGTCAGGCTCCAAACGCTGTCTTCTGCAGCACTGGAGCTAACCTACTTGACGCGAAAGAAATGTTGTGCTCGTTGACCTGAAGCCAGCTCATGCACACGCATTTCCCAGACACCTTGCTGGTCGTTTGAGGCGATATCCAGCGTCACCGTCAGACGCCCTTCTATCGCAGTGTGGTAGCCGCTGAATTCAGAAAGTCGCCCTTCCGCATCGAACACCTCAACGTGAACGGGAATCACTGCGTTAACTGGCTGCTCATCAGAGTCCAGTATCTGAACATTACCTGTCCACTGTGCTCCGCGGGCGCTCTCATCAGCGCCTGTTACTGAGGCTTTTGAGATTGGCTTTTCGACAGCCATCAGCAGTTTGCCATCACACGGACCGAGTGTGACCGGAATCGTCAGAGCACCGGTTCTCTCATCACGCTGAAACGGAACAGCCTGACGAGTCACCAGATCGTAGATAGCGGTTGCGTTCGAATTCAGTCGCACGTCGGCTGCTGTCGGGACGCCTTGTTCGTGAACCAGTCCATACTGGCCCACATAGTCGCCGGGTTCACGAGCATCGTTGACCAGAAAAACGTAGTCGGCTGAACCAGCACGGCGACAATGAGGAACCACGTTTGGTGATGTGGTCTCAACAACTCGCTGATATCGAGCGTCCAATAAGTCACGAATCTCCGCCGCCAGTTTCAATAACTGAGCTTTATCGGCCGTTGCGTCTTTCTGACGTCGAAACGGCACCAGCTTGAAATCTGCCTTGATGGCCGGACACAGGTTCGAATCACCGATCACGATACCGCCCAACTTCTGGAACGCATGGATCTCGTCGACCACTGGCTGAGTCAGGACTTCGCAGTCGGAGAGAACCAGAACCTTGTAATCCTTGAGCCCATCACGCAGTACATGTTGTTCGTAAATCACTTCCGGCTGCAGATGAGCATGCTGCAGAGCAAAGTAGACATCTGACTGCCAGCCGCCGGCATATCCCCACGTACTTTTCGAAGTAAAGGCAAAGGTCGTAAAGCTTTCCAGAAACGCTACGTCACTCTTCGCCGCTGGGATCTGACGCAGTGCCGGTCCCAGGGGCTGCACAACATCGTGAATCAGTCGAGTCAGCTCATGCTGCAACTGAGGATGCGTGTACTTGTAAGCGTGGCTGCCGTCAGTGGGCACCAGAGAACTCCAGCCGTGATACATGATGCCTTCGACCGGCCGCGCGATCTTTGTCCAGAACGCTTCACGCAGATGATGGGGATGAATTGAGAAGAAGCTCGTATTCGGATCTTTGTCAGCCCACTTCGCCGGGGAGTCTCCATCACGCGGTGACTTCTCCGCAGGCGCTGTTGTGGAGCGGTACCAGAAGAGCTGAGTCATCTTCATCACTCGCGCTGCAGGTTGGCGTCCTCCAGCCATGGCGAACAGTTCATCAACCGGCAAAGACATTCGCAGAGGATCCGGATCGGTATATGTCCACTGTGAAAGAACATCTACCTCGCCGCCGCTGCCCCACAATGGAGGACAACGCACCACTGGATCATTAAACGACCACAAGTCCTTCCGGTGCGACTGCGAATGCATCCCTCGATGCACAGCCGAATGAGCAGCGTTCCACCCATCACCGACCGACCACCACCAGCGATAGAACTGCAGTTGCGGATTATCCTCCGGGATGACTCGATCGGACGGAAAATCTTTTAGAGTTGTATAACTCGGAGGATACTTCGACGTCACCCATTCCGGAAACTCGGCCGTCGGACCGAACGCCTGACGATAAGCCGCGAGGTCCGACTCCGAGAACGAAACTTCGCTTTCATCGCGGATTTCTGAGTTCGCCAGCACTCCTTCAAACGCCGGATGATCCGCATAAGTCTTCGCGATCGACGCGCCAGCCATTTCGAATGCTCGCAGCACTTTGGGGGCGTTTGGAGTCAAAGCTTCTCGTTTGTACGTCTTGCCTTCTCGATCGACCTGCAAGTGTTCCGTCAGATAACCGGCGAAGTACGAGGGCGACGTCGCCGCAAGAACTCGAAAATCATTGACCAGCGCGGTGTCCAACATTTCGATTGCTGCGGGAACTCGTTCCGGTCTTAGCATCGAAACCGGAACGTCTGATGAGGTCGCCGCTTTGTAGTCCACTTCCCCGCCGAGGCAATGAGTAAAGCCGATCTGCTTCAGTCGCGGCAGTTCGGTGACAACATCCGTCACGCCGCCGATGCCCCACATCACGACCGGCATTCTGTGCGGCAACTGACGAGACACCAGATGAATCGTCGTGGTCTCTGTAAACTGTCGTGACGGCTCGCCAGGAACTGTCACGTTCAGCATCACGGGATATGTGTCGGGGCGAAGAGCTGTATCGAATGTAAACTCCGCAATGTGAACGGAGCCAGGAGCAATCTCCGGCAACGCAGCCTGTTGAACGGCGTGGCCTTCGATGATGGCCTGCAACGTCGCTCCTGTAATGGGTTTGGGACTCAGATTACGAATCGATGCGGTCCACTTCGGAGCGGGCTCAAATCTCACGAAAGCCTTTCGAGGCCAGTCAGACTGAATGCGTACCTGTCCGAATTCGCGAACGCCGCTGGTCAGTCGGACTTCATCGATGTAACCCGGAAAGCCTGGAAAACTACTGCCCAGTCGATCGCCGATTGAAAGGGCCATGGAACCCGCCGAGATCGCTCCTCGTCCCGGGGCATCTGCACCACCCAGTGATTCCCCATTGCGAAAGAAGCGAACCTTCCCTTTGCCATCGTATGTGGCGGCCAGATGAACCCATTCATCGATCACGAACGAAGCGGGTTCGGAAAGGAAGTTCTGCGACTCAGAAGAAAAGCCGAGGGACAAAGTCAGTCGCCGCTGTTGCTTGCCATCGGCCGCACCGATCGAGAGCTGATAGTCATCATGACCAGCGTATTTTTTATCGATCAACACCGACCAGTCGCGCTGCGTGAATTCGGGCTTGGGCTTGATCCACAATTCGAATGTGAATGCTCCGCCGGGCGACAGACGCGGTGAGTTGGCAACGATGAAGCCATGAGACTGATCGGCTTCCGGATATCCCGCAAACGACTCGAAAGCACCTCTGAACTTCCCGTCGGAAGCCAGTCTTCCATTGCGGATTTCTCCATTGGGATTCTTTCCCGAGGAATCAATGCCATCTTCCGAATCAAACTTCCACAACCCCAGCAAGTGCGAGCCAGTTGCGTTGGTGCCTTCGTACGACTGTTCCCACGGTGTCGCCACATCGTCTGCCTGAGCTGATAGCGTTGCAAACAGCGTCAGGCTAAGAAACATGAATCGTGAAAGAAGAGGAACGACCAGATTTCGTTGCGGCATGATCATCCCCTTTTTCGGCGCCGATTTTCGGCTGTGTGTCGGCATTCAATCTCAGAGCGTTAACCAGTTCTCGATGACTATGGGAACCGAGGCCTGTGAATTCAAGTGTACGCAGTCCGGCGCGTGTCCCTGGGCGAGTGGGATTTTGCGACTTATCGCAACCTCCAATGCAATCCGTCCTGATATCGTCGGGTTCTTTCTTCGACGGATCAGCAATGCAAAGCTACAGCCTCCTGACTCAACGTTCAACCGACTGCTTTTTTCGAGGACAACGTCACGCCAGCAGTATTAGAATCCCCTTCCATGCTATCCAATTTGTTAGATCAACAACCCACGTTCCGGTGCCTCGATTGATAAAGCCAAAACGCTTCTCGGCCAATCACAGAGTGACATTCTTCGCTTGATAGTGCAACTGCGCTTTGTTGCAATGTGAGATCAAATGGATGGATCAACTTCCGGAGATCGCTAAACATGATTTGCCATCGCCACTTCCGCGTGTTCTCTTGTTTGATTATCGCAACGCTTGCTGCGGTGACTAATGGTGCGGAGCCGGAGCTGAAGTTTAAGGACAAGACGCCACAGAAGTATGAACTGAAAGCTCGTGCGAGCCAAATTGATCCGGCGACAAAGCCACATCCGGAGATTGAATTTGTCTTCGAGAAAGATGGGAGGCCGCAGGATCTTCAGAATGCCATTGTGGATACTCGCGTGGCTCCGCAGGGCAAGCTGGTGATCTGGCTCATGGGACACAGTCCCCAATTGTTCGAACGAGTTTCCGGATATGGGCTGCATGCCATTCAGGTGCATTATGCCAATGGCTGGTTCGGAAAATTTGGTAAGGAGCCTGCTCCGGAGGATGAGTATTTCCTTGGGAAGATCCGACTTGAAGCGGCCACCGGAGAAGACTTTAGTGACGTCGTCTCCATCCCGAAGCCCGATGGGATGATGGAGCGAGCCTTTCGGTTCGTGGAGTGGCTCGATAAAGAAAATCCGCAGGGACAATGGCGATACTTCATTAACAGCACCAACGATGGGCTGCGTTGGGATCGAGTGATCATGGCGGGAAGCTCCCATGGTTCCACGACGGCTGCTCGCTTCGCAAAACATCAGAAAGTTGATCGCGTTGTTATGTTCTGCGGGCCGCGTGATCAGTACGAAAGCTGGCAGGGTCTGCCATCGGTCACCGAGGCGAATCGATTCTTTGGCTTCAGTCATGTGCTCGATGGTGGCTGGAGTGGTGATCACTATTGCCGAAGCTGGCAACTGCTGGGGCTGTCGAAGTTTGGCCCGATTATCAATGTCGATCAGGTGCCAGCCCCTTTCGGGAATTCGAGGCGTCTGATCACAAACGCGGATGTCAGGAATGACGAGAAGCGGGCTCACAGTTCCGTCGTCCCAGGCGGTGCTGCAGTCAAGGATGCGTCAGGTAAATTCCTTCATGAGGCTGTCTGGCACTATCTATTCAACCACCCTGTTTCGAAAATCGGGGAGCCTGTCCCGCCTGATTCAGACTGCAGGCTGGATCTTCGAAAAAAGTAAGCATCCTTTTCTACTCGCGAGCCATCTATGAACTCGTTGCGCTGTGTGCTAAGACTGCTCGCCATCCTGGCATACCTCGCTGAAATCGCTGTCTGCCACGCGCAGCCGAACGTGGAATTCGGTGCGCTGACGGAATTGCGAACGGACTCAGGCCGTCTGTCTTTCGGAACCATCGTCAGTGCGGATGTTGTCTCATGGTCAGCGCCGGATGCTCAGGACCTGCTTATTGCTCGGCTTTGGGATGGCGTTTATCTTTATCCCTCGATGGACCTGCAGACCATCGGTGAACCGATTCGACTATGCGATCAGCTTGGGCATGTTGTGCTGATGGTTGAGCCCGTTGATTGGGACGGCGATGGACGAGAAGAAGCCGTCGGGACGGATCGTCAGGGAAACATCTCCTGCCTGAAACGTGTGGGCGAGTTTCCGAACATCACGCTTGAGGTCGCTGCGAAACCGCTACTGACAAAAGAAGGGTTGCCGTTCAATATCCCGTTCGTCAATCCGAAGTATCGACTGGCCGAACATCCGGAATTGATCTGGCCGCAGAACTTCAATTACACATACCCAACCGTGTATCGTCCACAGAATTCGACGCGTGCCGATCTGATCATTGGTGACTGGGGCGGCGTACTCTGGCATCTGCCGCATGTTGACACTGACCACGGGCTGCCAGTGTTCGCAGGGGCAGATTATAAGAAGCGTGATGGCGTTGATTACGCAAGGCCGCAACACTTGCTGAAGGATGAGAATGGTCAACCTCTGCTGATTGGTGAGGGAACGGAGAACGGTATTCGCTATCCGGGCGGTGCTTCTCGACCAGTGATGTACCGCAACGCCGAGACGAACTCCGACGACCTGATTGTGCTGAGCGGCATGGATGGAAACCACATTCGTTATTTGCAGCGAGCCGGAAACGGGGCCGAGAACGAACCCGTGTTTCGTGATCTCGGGGAGCTGACTATTGAGGATCTGCC
Source organism: Planctomycetales bacterium (assembly GCA_026400835.1). GTDB lineage: Bacteria > Planctomycetota > Planctomycetia > Planctomycetales > Planctomycetaceae > SXXK01. Next base: position 124,505 of record JAPLOA010000079.1, read on the forward strand.
GGATGATGGTTACGACGCGTACAACTATCACGCGGTGCTGGCCGTGTATGGTGAGGGACCGTGGCCGAACTTGCTGATTTCACGTGGTTGTGATCTTGCTGTCTGTCGCAATCTGAAGCGGGCCGGACCGGTTCCGAAGTTCCGATTTGAACGCTGGATCAGTGGGCAGAATGTCACCACTCGCGGCTACAACTTCACCGAAATTCTGACCGACTGTCAGGGACGTCGCTTTCTGCTGGAAAACGATTCGCACTGGACGTTCCGCGAGTTAACGGTCGTCGACGGGCGGCCGAGGTTGTCGTCTTCACGATTTCCACTGCTGGATCAGAACGGAATCTTCAAGGTCGACGGTGGCACGGACATCCAGCATATGACTCGCTGGGGCTTTCATCGAGCAGCGTTATGGGATTACGACGGAAGTGGTCAGCAGCATTTAGTCGTCGGCACTGACAAGGGCTGGCTGTATCTGCTGAGACCGGAGAAGCCTCTGGGAGAAAATGATCGCTTCGAATTCCGCTCCTTTGGGCCGTTGAAGGACACCCGTGGAGAGATCATCCGCATTCATCATCGCGCGGTGGCTGCTCCGTTGGATCTGGATCATGACGGGCGACTGGATCTCGTGCTGGCTGGAGCGACCTACGGTGCCAATGATCCGAATCCCGGCAGCGGAGTTTATTTCGTCCGAAACGAGGGCGAGACAGACGATCACACGCCGATTCTTTCTCCACTGCAAAGACTGGAAACCATCGGCCATACTCATCCGGATTTCCAAAACCTGCACGGTCAGTTGCAGTCGATCGTGCTGCCGGGGCAAAAGGAACGAGTTGTCGTAGTGGGTACTCAGACCGGCGACAATTTCCGCAGCTATGTCTATCGGCCCTCTCAGGATCGCCTCGCACTGCAGCATACCGGCTTAGTACTGCCTCCGATTTCCATCGAAGAACGATTGCTGGATCTGAATGATGATGGCACGCCGGAATACATTCAGAGCGGCGGAGAAACGTTGATCGCGAAATACGCTCCGGTAGTTTTTCAGACACCCGAGAACTCCACCAAGTTTCAAGTCACAATCGACCGAGGAGCCGATGTTGGCCAGAACTTCGGATCACTGTTTGAAGTGCAGAGCGAAGACGGTTCAATCACGATCGGAGCCGGTTTTCAGAACGGCTATAACACTCGCTATCGAGCCGATCGGCATGCTGTTCAGTTTTTCGTGCGATCGGCCGATGGTGGTTTGACGGAAAGCGAAAGTAGTGCCGACGTCGAGTTACTGCCGCGTCCGAATAATCTCTGCGGAACCTATCTCTACACTCTTGATGATGTCGTGTATTCGACTTACGGCGGCGTCAGAGCCTGGAACCCGGACGAGAAACAGTGGCAGGCGGCTCCGAACGTCGGTGGAACCGAAGAAGCTATGCGAGTCGGTTCGGGCCTGCTGACGTTTGGCGACAGCACCGTTCAATATGATGGTCGCACGATTCTTTCAAAACCCTCCAGCGGCAGTTATCAGTTGTTCTTCTACGCCGATGGGTATTTATGTTTCTATCACGTCGATCGCCGCGATGGTGCTTATCGATCATTTGTGAGTGACGACGATGGCTTCAGCAAGCTGTATGCCTGTCCGTGGACTTCTGAGCAATCTGAAGTTGATCTTTCAAAAGCTATCGTTCTGACATTGCCGGTTGTTGGCGAGACGACATTCGCATGGGGCCAGTTTGGGAAACAGATCGTGACCGGTTCCAACATTGGTGGCTTCTATGTTCTGGAAAACGACAAGTGGCGCAAGCTGCTGGAGCCCAACATCAGCGTCAGCTATCAGTTGTACTCCACGATAGCGATGAAGGATCGGCTGCTGATGGGACAGTATCCCACGGGGCGACTCTTTGAATACGACGGAACCACCATCACCGATCGCGCTGACTGGCCGCTGTTGCTGGAAGGTGTCACCAGCAGTTCTCGCGAAGCGCAGACGACAGCGATTTGTGGAGGCGAACTGTTTGCGGGCATTTGGCCGTGGGGCGAAGTCTGGCGTTACAACCCGGATGCTGATCGATGGCGTTTTCAGCAGCGGATGTTCTCTCATCCGGAGTTATCGAAGGACATCGTGCATCCTTACGACGTGGAGAATCTCGGGCATGAGGTCAGCAATCTCTGGGGTCAGCGTATCACGAGCCTGGTGACCAGCCGCGACAGTCTGTTTGTTTCCACATCGGCCAAGTATCCGTGCGAATGGAGTGCTGACACGTTTCCATTTCTGGCGGATGACAAATGGAAGTCGTACGGTTCTGTGTATCGGATGAAGATCCCCGGTCATCTGGGTGCGAAGGCGGACTGGACACCGGGCGCGACCGTTTTTGAGTTCACCGTGTCCGGTCGTGAAATGACGATCTCGCAGGATGGAAAACTGATCGGATCGACCACAATTTCCGGTGCGTTGGCCAAAAAGCTTGAACGGCAGCCCAGGCTTAAGCCTGTTCAATGGGGGACGGGAATCTACGGAGGCTTCAATGGCCTTCGGATTGACGGTAAGCTTGAGCCGTAAGTCTCGTTCAGAAATTCGGAACTGCGTTTCACATCTTTCAACGAATGATGAATCGTCATGCATCAAGCTTCGTCTTTTGTGCGGCCGTGGAACTGCGATGCTCAAGTCTTTCGCGTCACGGGACGTGTGTCTGTTTTCATCTGGCTGGCTGCCCTGCTCTGCATCTCTGAGGCGATCACTGCAGACGAGCCCGTGGATTATCTGACACAGATCAAGCCGATCCTTCAGCAACGCTGCTATGCCTGTCACGGCGCCCTGAAGCAAGAAGCCGGGCTGCGTTTGGATACGGCCGCATTGGCCATCAAAGGCGGTGAGTCCGGGGCTGCCGTTGTCGCTGGGGAGTTGGCCGACAGCAGCATTCTCCTGAAGCGTGTCGCGGCCACAAATGTCGAAGAAAGAATGCCGCCATCGGAAGAAGGAGAGCCTCTTGACGCTGAACAGATTGAGCTGATTCACCGTTGGATAGCCGCTGGAGCAAAATCGCCGAAAGATGAACGGCCAGAAGCTGATCCTGCAAAACACTGGGCGTTTCAGCCAATCGTTCGGCCTGCGGTACCGGCTGATTCTTCTGACTGGTGCCGTACTCCGATCGATGCATTTCTGGAGCATCATCAGCGGAAACATGGCATCACGCATCAACCTGAAGCTCCGCGCATTATTCAACTGCGACGACTGCATTTGGATCTGATCGGTATTCCTCCGACGGCGGAAGAAATCGCCGCCTGTGAAGCGGATCCATCACAACTCTGGTATGAGCAGACCGTGAAACGACTGCTCGATGATCCTCGTCACGGCGAACGGTGGGCGCGACACTGGATGGACATCTGGCGGTACAGCGATTGGTGGGGACTTGGAGATCAGTTGCGAAACAGTCAGAAGCATATCTGGCACTGGCGCGACTGGATTGTTGAGTCCTTAAACGCAGATACGCCCTACGATGAGATGGTTCGGCAGATGCTGGCGGCGGATGAAATGCATCCGAACGATCCCGGGAAACTCCGGGCCACTGGATATCTCGCGCGAAACTACTGGCTCTTTAACAGACCGCAGTGGATGGAAGAAACGGTTGAACATGTCAGTAAGGGCTTTCTCGGTCTGACGATGAACTGCGCTCGTTGCCACGACCATAAGTACGATCCGATCGCGCAGGAAGACTATTATCGGCTGCGAGCGTTCTTTGAACCGTACCATGTACGACTGGATGTTGTGCCCGGTGAGTCTGATTTGACTCGAGATGGAATTCCTCGAATCTTTGATGGTCTGCCCGACGAGCCCACTTACATGTATGTTCGAGGCGATGAAAGAAACCCGGACAAATCCCGAGTTATCCAACCAGGTGTTCCTCAGGTACTGAGTTTTGCAGATCTCTCGATCTCCCCCGTGACTCTTCCGGAAGAAGCCCGAGAGCCGGAGCGTCGGCCCTGGGTTCTTGATGCGTACATATCGAAGGCACAACAACGGTCTGAGACTGCTAAAGCCGAAGTGCAGAATGCTCAGCAGAAAATGCAGGCTGCGGAATCCAAAGAAGCCGAGCTGAAGAAGAAGGACGAGGAGAATAAGCTCACCGAGCATGACAAGCCGCGTCCTCTGCTGACAGAGAGATTCGAAACGCTGGACGTGGCTCGATGGAAGCCGCTTGGTGGCAACTGGATGCATTCTCCCGGAAAACTTGAACAAAAGATGGATGGCCCGACTCGAGCTGCCCTGAGACTACTCGAAAAGCCACCTCGCGATTTCGAGGCTTCCGTGCGATTTACCATTCTGGGAGGCAGTCAGTGGCGGAGCGTTGGTATCACGTTCGATGCAACTCAGGCCGATCCAACCCAGCCAGCCACAGCGACTGACAGTGAGCAGAATGTTTATGTCAGTGCCGTTGCGGGCGGCTCGAAGGTGCAGGCTGCGTGGCATCGAGGCGGTCAATGGATATACCCCGGTGGCGAAGCTGTTCGAGCCATGCCAATTGAGCTGAATCGAACTTATACACTTCGAGTTCAAGTGCGAGACACCCTGATCAACGCCTCACTGGACGACGAACCTGTGATCGCATGGGAATCGCCTTTGCCTCGCAACGATGGCGCGTTGCAACTGATCACGTTTGATGCACTCTGTGCCTTTCATCAATTCACGATCAGCCCTCTTGATCCAAAATTTCCACTGCGAATGCCGGGCTCTGATCCTCTGAGCAGTCCTCAGACGCACAAGATGGCTCAGGCCGCGTCGGAAAGTGCTCGGGCCGATTTGAAAATTGCTGAAGCGGCTTTGATGGTTGCAGACGCGGAGCTCGAAAGTACTCAGAAACGCGCGGATGCTCAGCGAGCAGAATGGGATCCAGCAGATGCATCACGGCCGGAGAAATCCGCTGCGGCAATCATGGCAGAACGCCGTGTTCAGGCGGAGAAGAATGCGCATGCAGTTGCCATGGCGGAAAGAGCCCTGCTCTCTGCCGCCGGTGATAAAAAAGCAGCGGCTGAAAAGGCAGTCGGGGATGCTCGGACGGCTCTCGAGAAGTCTCTCGCGGCAGTGCAGGCCGAGATCCGACCTGAGGAGAAGTTTACGCGAATGACTGGTGCGGCCTGGACGCCGACTCGCTTCTTCAATTCAGGGCAGGATGATCCCGAAGTCAAGTTTTCTTCGACCAGCACGGGCCGAAGAACGGCACTGGCGAATTGGCTGACAGATCGCCGTAATCCCTTAACGGCGCGCGTGACCGTCAACCATATCTGGACTCGACACATGGGACAGCCGCTGGTGCCCACGGTGTTCGACTTTGGCCGCAAAGGGACTCCGCCCGTGAATCAGGAGCTGCTCGACTGGCTGGCCGCAGAGCTAATCGACAGTGGCTGGAGTATGAAGCATCTGCATCGGTTGCTTGTGGAATCGTCTGTGTACCGCCTGAGTTCCTCTGTGCGAACGCCAGGAATTGCAGAGGGGGAGTTAGGGAGACAAGGAGATGGGGAGAAAGACGCAAAGGATCCGGCATTGTCGCCCCATCCCCCGATCTCCTCTTCTCCCAATCTTGTAAGCGATCCGGAGAATCGTTACTGGTGGCGACGAGTCCCGATTCGGATGGAGTCGCAACTTGTGCGAGACACGTTGCTTTCAATGGCAGGAACTCTGGACTCTACAATCGGCGGACCCTCCATCCCTGCAGATCAACAGGCGGCTTCAACTCGTCGCAGTCTTTATTTCTTTCACTCGAACAATGAACGAAATCTGTTTCTGACAACATTCGATGAAGCTATGGTCAAAGATTGTTATCGGCGAGAGCAGAGTATCGTTCCTCAGCAGGCTCTTGCGTTAAGCAACAGTCAGTTGGCTCTGGATTCGTCAAAGCAGATTGCTCTCAGACTTTCTGAAGGCTCTGTTGATGAAGCCGAATTTGTTCGAAAGGCGTTTCGAGTTGTAACAGGGATTAACCCCAGCGAGGCCGAAGTTGCAGCCAGCATAGCGGCGCTGAAATCGTGGCGAGAATTGGCTGAAAGCAACTCAACTGAAGCCGCTCGCACGAATCTCATCTGGGCGTTGATCAACCACAATGACTTTGTCACGCTGAGGTAGGGCAGATTGGGAGAACCGGAGAGTGGGAGAAGAGGAGGCTGGGAATGAAGATTGTTCGACACACGGAGCTGGATGTCTACAAGAAGGCGTTTTCGTTGGCGATGGAGTTTTTCGCGTTATCGAAGTCATTTCCGTCAGAAGAACGATACTCTTTTGTTGATCAAATTCGCCGATCATCACGATCTGTCTGTGCGAACATGGCCGAGGCGTGGAGAAAACGTCGTTATGAAGCAGCGTTCATCAGTAAACTTAGTGGCAGCGAGGCCGAAGCCGCAGAGAGTCAAGTTTGGCTTCAGTTTGCAGTCGAATGTGAAGATGCCGATCGCGATCACGTGCGTCAGCTTTACAGCAGCTATGACGAGGTGGTCGCGATGATAGTTCATATGATTCACCATTCAGAAAAATCGACCCTCCCATGAAAAAACTCCCCCTCTCCCTCCATCTCCCTTTCTCCCCCTCTGTATTTCGCTCCCCTTCTGCCCTCCCCCGTCGCTCCTGCCTTCTGAACTCCGCGATGGGTCTCGGCAGTCTGGCTCTTGGGGCGTTGTTGCAAAGAGATGGCTACGCTCGCGACGGCGGCTGGGCTCCTCCAACCGGGCATCCACATTCTGTGCCGAAAGCGAAGAGCGTCATCTGGCTGTTCATGAATGGCGGTCTCAGCCACATGGAGAGTTTTGATCCGAAGCCCATGTTGACAAAGTACGGCGGCAAGACGATTGCTGAGACGCCTTTTGCGGAAGCACAGGACCCGAAAAAACTGGCCATTGAACGGCTTGTTGTTCCGGATGGAAATGGCAATCAAAGAAACCTGCTGTACCCGTTGCAGGTGGGATTCAGAAAACATGGCCAAAGCGGAATCGAGGTCAGTGACTGGTTTCCGCATACTGCAAAACATGTCGATAAGCTCGCTATTGTCCGTTCAATGTGGACGACTGACAGCAATCACGGGGCTCAAACGCAGTTTCATTCCGGACGTCACTCGAATGATGGCGACTTCCCCAATCTGGGTGCCTGGGTTCACTATGGGCTTGGATCGCTGAACGAGAATCTGCCGCAGTACATCTCGATTGGGAATCGGGAATACTGGAACAAACGCGACGGCCATTATCTTGGCCCTGCTCATGATGCTGTACCGATGCGCATAGATCCCAATAATCCACTGGACTTCAGTAGGCCTGAGCGAGAATTCTCCCTCAACGCCCGTAAGATCGGCAGAGATCTGATTAGCCAACTCAATTCGCTGCGAAGCGAAGAGTATCCTCAGGACCCGGCTTTGGCCGCGCGAGTGGCTTCGTATGAACTGGCCTTTCGAATGCAACAGTCCGTGCCGGAGGTCGTTGATTTCTCGAAGGAGACAGCAGAGACTCAGGAACTCTACGGAATCAACAACGCTCACAGCAAGAATTTTGGCATGCAGTTGCTTGCGGCCCGACGACTTGTCGAGCGTGGCGTGCGATTTATTCAGATTCAGCATGGGGCTGGCGGAGCTGGAACCTGGGATGCTCATGGTGGCTTGAAAGCCAACCATACCAACAATTCACTGGCGGTCGATCAGCCGATCGGCGGCTTGCTGGAAGATCTGGATCGCCGAGGACTTCTGGACGACACGCTTGTTGTCTTCGCCACAGAGTTTGGCCGCACTCCCGGTTCACAGGGATCCGACGGACGCGATCATCACATCTTCGGCTTCTCTGTCTGGATGGCTGGCGGTGGCTTGAAGCGAGGAATCGTGCACGGAGCGACGGATGAAATTGGATTCCACGCGGCTGAGAATCGTCACTACGTTACCGATATTCATGCTACAATTCTGAAACAACTCGGGCTCGATTCACGGCAGATGGAAATCCCGGGACGCAAACGACTTGATATTGATCATGGTGAACCCATCCATGAGATCATTGCGTAACTTGACCCTGGCAGAAATGTTGTTATCGAAATAGTTCTATCGTCGTCAATTTTGGTTACCATCTTGTCGTTGAAGGTGCCGTTCTCGCTCACAGTCTGAGGCCTGAATACTGTGGACGATGAGTGAATTTGCACCAGTTTTTCCCACATCCCCGTCGTTATCCACATCCCCAGAGGAGTTTCCTGATGTCTGTTCGTAAGTCTACGCGTCGTCATTTCCTGCAGTCTGCTGCGGCCGCGGGGGCTGCTGCTGTTCTGATTCCTTCGACAAATCGAGCATTCGGCTATCAGTCTGCCAATGATCGACCAGTCTTTGCAACGATTGGACTTCGAAACCAGGGCTGGTCTATCACCAGCAAGTCATTCAAGTTTGCTGACTTTGCCGCCCTGGCCGATGTTGACTCAAAGGTTCTGGGGGTCAACGTAGAGAACGTTGAAAAAGGCCAGGGGAAGAAGCCTGATTCCTACAAGGACTACCGCAAGATCCTTGATCGAAAAGATATCGACGCAGTCATGATTGCTACACCGGACCACTGGCACACCAAGATCGCTGTGGAAGCGATGTATGCCGGGAAAGACGTTTACTGCGAGAAGCCGCTGACGCTCACGATTGCCGAGGGCAAGTTGATTGAGAAAGTGGTGAAGGAAACCGGTCGCGTATTCCAGGTCGGCACTATGCAGCGCACGGAATCTGACCAGCGATTCCTGCAGGCCGTGGCACTGGTCAAAGCGGGACGTATCGGCACCGTGAAACGAGTAACCTGCGGGATCAACGGGATGGACGCATCGCCCGTGATTCCGGTCGCTCCGGTACCGGAAGAACTCGACTGGGAATTCTGGCTCGGCCCTGCTCCGAAAGTCGACTATCGATCACTCCCTGAGATGCGTACGGGATACGGTGGCGGCGTGCCTCTTCACAGCAATTGCCATTATGCATTTCGAAACTGGCATGAATATTCCGGTGGAAAGCTAACCGACTGGGGTGCTCATCATGTGGACATCGCCTGCTGGGCTCTTGGTGCGACAGAAACCGGCCCGAGCAAGGTCACGCCGGTCGAGTTTAAGTTGCCCGTTGAATACAAGGATGGACATCCTGTTGTAAATGATCAGTACAACGCGGCGACGAGTTTCAAGATCAAGGTCGACATGCCAAACGACGTTGAAATGATCATCACCAGCGAAGGTGACAATGGTATTTTGTTCGAAGGGACCGAAGGCCGCTTCTTCGTGAATCGTGGCAAGATCACCGGCCAGCCTGTTGAAGCCTTGAAAGACAAGCCTCTGCCAGAAGATGCTATTGACGCCGTCTACGGTGGTCCTGTCAGCGAGAATCATACGTCCAACTTTACGGACGCGATGAAGTCTCGAAAGCAGCCGATTTCAGACGTCTGGTCTCACAACCGAATGCTGGAAATCTGTCATCTGAGCAATATCGCGATGCGTTTGAACCGTCCTCTGAACTGGGATGCAGTCAAGCGTGAAATCGTTGGAGATGATCAGGCCAACTCGTTCCTGTCGCGAGAGAATCGCAAGGGATATGAGATCAACATGTAGTGTTGGCGTTACTCGATGGTGGCTGGGTTCCGGTGAACTCAGCCACCATTCGGCCGTTTTGAAGCGGCACGGCGGTAGCCGTCCGGTTTTTGCACGGAGCTTAAGTTCAATCAACCGACAGCTTGCGCTGTTCCGCCAGCAGTGATTGCCATTGGTCGCCAGCCCGTGACCGATGTTGCCTGCAGATGCAGACCACTATGGCTGCTGTGGCGGATTCAGGTGGCGGCGAAGGAATTCGAAAGTGCCCTTCCCGTGAATTGTGTGTGGGCCGTCGAAGAACTCCAGAACGGCTCGGTCGCTTAATCCCAATTGATCATAATGGCGGCGGACCTTGCCAAATTCCCCGGCGACCCATTCGCTGGGCTGACCTCCGTCACGATGCCCCTCTTCGACCATGAACGGTCGCGGTGTCATCAGCATGGCGAGTTCTGCATAACTGGCCACATGCGCCAGGTTCCATTCAAAGACTTCATACTCCGAGGTAAACAGATAGCTGAACTTCTCACTGTTCGATGCCATCGTGCGTGGCCAATCTGTGAAATCCCCGGAGCAAATTGACAAGCTGTACTTCTCGACGAGAGGCGGAACACGCATGGCCGTCTTACCACCGTAGGACAGTCCGTAAAATACGATCCGCGTGGCATCAACTTGAGGTAACGTCGCCAGCCAGTCCAGTGTTTGCTCATGCTGAGCGATGATGTAACTGAACAGGGAACGCTTTAAAGGATTTGACATGCGCTGCAGTTGTCGAAACTTGTCTCCACCCCGATACGGATTCTGTGGTGCGTAGACGATGTAGCCTTGCTTCACCAGCTCCTCGCTGAAGGATTTGTAGTATCGATAGTGTTCGGCTTCACGCGAGATCGTATCCATGGGCGTCCCGTCCAATCCATGCTGGCATACGACGACGGGGCGTTGCTCACCGTCCTTAATGTTGTTTGGAATCAAAAGAATTCCGCCAGCGATCAAATCTTCAAAAACGTCTAACACGATCTCATATCCGACATAAGCATCGTTAACGAGAATTCGTCGAGAGCGAGCTTGAGGCGACTGTCGCTGCTGCGGCAACTTGCCTATCAGCTCTGCATGAACCCATTCCCTCAGCCGAGGTTCCTGATTCTTCCACTCATCGATTGCCGCTGGATCTATAAGCCAACGAGCATCGCGGACCTGGTGACTGCGGAGAAGCAGACTCTGAACATGAGCCTGCAATTCATCAATTTGCCTCTTCTCCCGTGTCATAGCATCGCGAGTAACGAGTTCCGGCCCACTATCCTGCAGTGTATTGGTGGCCCACGGCGTCGGCTGTTGGGCAAGTTGTTCCAACACATCGAGCCTTTCGGCAAAGGCTCGTAAAGCATTGTCAGTGCCTGGAGGCCCTGCACCGCTCTTTGCGCTGACGACCGAGATGAGCTCTTCAGGTTTGTTGTGCAACAAAAAGAATCGATTTGCTCGATCGAGTTCTGCCTGAACCGATTCCAGTGGGCAGCTTCTGATCTGCCCGGGAGCGGCCACGTTCGTACAACCTTTTCGGGGATGCGGCGGTCCAGCAATTTCAACAGCCCGACACGACTCGATGATCAGTCTTCGTGGAGCGATCATTCCAGCCAGTTCCGCATCACCGAACTCGGTTAGTAACCCCCAGACGTTCCGGTAGATCGGTTCCTGCCAGACAGACTCTCGCTGCTGAAAATAGCCACTCACCCAGCAGGCCTGAAGTCGTGTGTCGATGGCCGCCGAGTAAAGTGCCAGGAGCCCACCTTCGCCAAAACCAATGACACCAATCTTTGGGTGAACTCCAATTTGATCCGGTGCCAACCGCTTCAACTGCTGCTCAAGCAAATCCGTTGCCGCGAAAACTTTTTGAACTTCGTAACCGATGATATGTCTTCCGACCTCGAAGGCCTGACGGTAAAGAAACTCTCGATGCGGCTGATTTGTGAACACGATCTCCGCGCGTCCTGAGTATTCATCACTTCGGCTAAGCAGCATCGGAACAGCGACAATGCAGCCAGCTTCTGCCAGGCGGGGGACGATCTGAGCCGTTTCCGGCAATCCCTGTTGCAACCCGGAAAACATTTCCGGAGTCCAGTCTGCATCCGGCAATGCAACGACGGCTGCCCGAATGATTGGAGGAACAAAAAGCAATCCGTCGGCAGAGACACCCTCAATCACCGGCCACCGAACACGATGTACTGTAACACGTGGACTCTTCGCCACGATGGATGACTGAGTTAGGGTAGTAATCAGTTCAAAGTCCTCGGGTCTCGGTGGATGAGAGGTTACGCGAATATCAACAGCCCCGATCAAGCTTCGGAAACGATTTCGATGATCCGTCAGGCTCTTCTCCAGGGCGATACCGGTGACCAAGTCGTCTTTCCATCGTTCTGATCGGAGCCGAGGGGATGCGGCTAACTCCCGCAGGCAAAACATATTTAATCCCTCGACCATCACCTGATCGAGCGGTCGATCCACGGTCAGTGGAGCTGTGCCGGGAAGTATCTCATCGGCCGCCGTTACCCTTGCGAGCAAGAATAGTCCAAGAACGATTCCTTTCAGGATCATCGCAGGGGAAGAACCGCCTGATTTCTGTTCCTCACCGGGGCTCACCATGGAGGGGCTTTCTTTTGTATTCTCTTATCCTGGCTGAGATCGCTACTCACCTCAAGTCGTAAGCTTAACTTGTTCATGGAGAGGTGTCGTCAAGTCAGACACAGGATTGTTTCAACCATTGTATCGGAACCGATGTTCTGGATTGAGCACGATGAAGAAATCTATTCCTGTCTGAATTCTGATCAATCATCGCAGGATGGTTCCGATCACTTCCGATACAGATTCGCGTCTGTTTGTTGACGCCCAGTAAGGATCTTAAGAAGTAATCGCAGTCCTCGGATTCGCGAGTCTCATCAACTCAAAAACCAGGAGGAACCGACCGATCGCAGAAGCTTACGCAATTGATGGAATCGCGTATTTCAGCCCGACAGCACTGCCGCGAAACGATCGAGAGTTGTAGCTGCCGGACGCGGCGACCGCACTATCAGGACCTGCAAACTCTTGACTTAGCTGCGTGCACGTCACTCCAAAACAGACCAGAATCACTGCAAGCAGAGAGATTTGGAACTCTGGGAATCTGCGTGGGGCAATTCAAGAAGCGGCTCTTGGGGGCCATCGCTGGTCAATCCGGTGCAAACCGTTCAGGCAATACTGCCAAGGTCGGTAGCAGCATCATTCACCAGACAGGGGCGTTTCATTTTAAGAATTCAATCCTGCGGATTTTTTGTGCAGGACAGTCACTGCAATTGAGCTGGAAACTTAACCGGGAACACATGATCAGCAAAGAAAAATCGCCATCGGTATGCGTTTTGCCCTGAGTTTCAGGGGAATGAAAAGACTGAGGATATTCTGTGGCTTTTTGGATTGGGGATAGACTCGCTGCGGAGCATTTAAGAGTACCAGAAACTGCAGAGGATCGCCCAAGCGTGGTCCCTGCAGCAGAACAGTGTGTTGTTTGATGAAGAATCATTCCTGAATTTTCGGGAGCTAAAGTCATCATGCGAAAGTGCTGGCAGGTCCATCAGGGGTTGTTTTGGCTGTCATTAAGAATTCATCAGAATTCCGAGGCTGAAAGAGATTTGTGCAGAGCTTTCGTTGCTGATCATCATCAGTCGGAGGCCAGTCGATTTGATCGATTACGGTCCATGAAATTCCAGAGTATTCCGTCACTACGAAACCCGGAGCCTTGAAGCAGAACAATTTCAGAATGCCCAACGAAACCGGGACTGGCTTCCCCAACACTTCGAAAATGTTCGAGGAAAGAACTTGCGAGGTCGCTGTCCCGATTCTTTAGAGCCTCGTGGTTGACTCGGCAGCAGGGGGGCATGGATGCAGGTATGAAACGCCAGCTGGATCGTGTCGACAACTCTGGCGCGAGAATGTGGGCTCAAGAAAATTTGATGTGCATGATTTGGATAAGTTTTCGTGATGAATCGGGGCGTGTGCTGTTAGATCTTTTGTTTCGATAAGGCTGACTGTCAGCCTGCTGAATTTTTCCAGAGGGTAATCGGCCGATGAGTTTCGCAGAACAACAAACCATTGTCGTGATCGGCAGCGGAATGGTGGGTCTGCGGTTTTGTGAGCAGTTGACGGCGTTCGATGAGCGGCGACGCTATAAACTTGTCGTCTTCTGTGAGGAAGCCAGATCTGCCTACGACAGAGTAGGACTCTTCAGCTTCACTGCTCAACGGGATGCCGAGAAGTTATTGCTGGCAAGACGAGATTGGTACGAAGCAGTTGGAATCACGCTGCACCTTGCGGATCGTGCAATCCAGATTGACCGGGATCGTCATGTTGTGCGGTCGATGAAAGGTGTCAACGTTGAGTACGATCTTCTGATCCTCGCAATGGGGGCTTATCCTCGGGTACCGTCAGTGCATGGTATTCAGAAGCAGGGCGTATTTGTTTACCGTACCGCTGATGACCTCGAACATGTTGTAACTTCTGCAAGAAAAGCTCGGACTTGTGCAGTTCTAGGCGGTGGACTTTCAGCATTAGAAGTTGCTGGCGCAGTGTCTGAACTGGGGTTGCTGACTCATATTGTTCAGCCAGAAAATCAACTGTTGTCAGCTCATCTGGATCGGGCTGGCTCACAAACTCTGCTTCGGAGAATTCGTGATCTCGGCGTCAACGTCCATTTGTCAAAGACACTGACGGAGGTACGAGGTGAAAGCCACATTCAAGGAATCGTGTTTGATGACGGCACAACAATCGATTGCGATATGTTGATCATTTCGGATGGCATTCGTTCACGAGATGAACTGGCTCGCCACGCAGGAATTACTGTTGGTGAGCAAGGTGGTATTGAGGTCAACGACCGCTTGCAGACCAGTGATTCACGAATCTTTGCCATTGGTGAATGTGCTTTGCATTCGGGAACAAAGTTCGGAGTCACAGCACCTGGTTATACCATGGCAGAGACCGTGGCTGCGAACTTTTGTGGAGACAGTCGCCCCTTTGAATATGGCGACTTATCGATAAAGTTAAGGCTCCTCGGAGTTGATGTTGCGTGTTTCGGTCAGTGGAAAACCGACACTGAGAATGTCGCAGTCTTGTCTGAGGAAGATGCCTTTGCTGGAGTTTACCGAAAACTGTTATTCACAATGGATGGGAAACAGCTACTTGGTGGAATCCTTGTCGGCGATGCTTCTGACGCTACGACACTGGCAACTCTGGCAAAAACCGGAACTGTTTTGCCCTGTCATCCACAGGATCTGATGTTGAGAAGGTGTTCAGAATCAGGTGAATCAAGTAGTGCTGAAGTGAGGGCTCACAATTCCGTTCGGGTTGGCCCGCCGAACTTTCATCGCAATGGCCCTGCATCGACCTACGTGCGGACGAACACTGATCCGTAAACTTGTAATGTTATGGTGCAATGAACTCATCGTACGCTTCAATGCTTCAGCCATCCCCCCTGCTCTGTCACTAATGCAAAGCTGAGTGTTGCAGGCTCTATGAACTGCTGATATTTCATTGCGAGAGTTGAGGAACTGTTATTCCCCCCGGAGTCGCAGTGTGCAAAACTCTGCTGTTTCCGACGACAGGAATCAAGGATTTCACTTCAGCGTCTCCTCGACTCGTTTGAGCTTGTCCCTGAGGGTTTCGCGATGAATCCCCAGGATCCTGGCAGCTTCACCACGTTGTCCGCTGGAGTGTTCAAGCGTGGTTGAAAGAAGCGTCGGCTCTGTTGCCTTCAGAAAACGATTATACAGGTCATCCACGGTCGCAGACGGGTTGCTCAACTGTGCCGTGGTCCATGCGTGGATTGCCGAGTTGAGCTGAGTAACTGGATCTATAGATGTTTCCACTGACGCAGTCGTCAGCAGCGACGTTGGATCAGAGAGATGCTGAGGCAGGATCATATCCCCTCGACAAACAACGCTGGCAGACTCCACCACGTTGCGAAGTTCCCGGACGTTCCCATGCCACGGTCGTGTCATCAACTCACGGAGGGCTTCGTCTGACATCTGCAGGATGCGTCCTCCGCGGGGACAGTTCGTCAGAAATCTCTGTGTAAGTGCAGGAAGGTCTTCCAGACGTTCTCGAAGCGGCGGAACTTCGATTCGGAAGACGTTCAGACGAAAGAACAGGTCGCTTCGGAATTCCCCGAAGGAGACTCTTTGCTCCAAAGATCTATGAGTGGCAGCAACCAGCCGGAATGACGCTACTCGACAATCGTTGCTTCCCACAGGGCGCAGTTCTCCGGTCTCAAGGACGCGTAGAAGTTTGGCCTGCAGATTCAGGGAGACGTCACCAATTTCATCAATAAACGCGGTGCCACCGTTTGCGAGTTCCAGTAGCCCGTTGCGATCTTTGTCGGCCCCGGTGAACGCGGCACGGGAGTGTCCAAAGAGTTCGCTTTCAATGACGGTTTCGCTTAGCGCCGGAATACAGATCGGGACGAAACCACCTTTGCGATGACTGTGCTGATGGATGGCTCGGGCCACAAGATCTTTTCCAGTCCCGCTTTCTCCCGTGATCAGCACCGGGACGTCTCGCTCAGCGACCAGAGCAATACGGCGAAAGACCTCCTGCATCTTCGGAGAACTACCAACAATCAACGCATCATCCAATTCTGCGGCAGCAGTGGCGGCAGAGCATGACTTCAGAGGTGTTGAAACGGCCTGTTGAACGACGGCGACTGCTTTGTCCAGATCAATCGGTTTTGTCAGGTAATCGAAAGCACCTCCATCGATTGCATCAACGGCAATCCTGAGGCTTCCGAAGGCTGTCATGATGATGACAGGGACCGTGACTGACCTGTCGCGCAGGAGCCTCAGGGCCTTGAGACCATCCATTCCCGGAAGCCGCACATCCATCACAATAACATCGGGAACATTGCGAGCAGCGATTACCAGGGCTTGTTCGGCCGTACCCGCGACATCCACAGAGAAACCCTCATCCGTCAGGCATTCTCGCAGGGCCCAACAGATAGAT
Source organism: Planctomycetales bacterium (assembly GCA_026400835.1). Classification (GTDB taxonomy): domain Bacteria; phylum Planctomycetota; class Planctomycetia; order Planctomycetales; family Planctomycetaceae; genus SXXK01. Next base: position 141,054 of record JAPLOA010000079.1, read on the forward strand.
GGTTCATCATCGACAATCAGAACGTGAGGCATTTTGATGGACTTCAGGAAATCAGCGTATGCGGCGAATCTCGAAACGAAATCGAGTCCAGCTCTCAACCCGTTCGCACGTTAATCTTCCATCTGCAGATTCTGCAACCTGTGCAGCCAACGTCAAACCCAAACCAATACCCTCTGGTTTTCCTGTCACAAATGGTTCAAAGATTCGCCCTTTGACATCGTCGGCAATTCCGGGACCGTTATCAAGGACATCAACCAGAATACAATCTTCTATCAATCTAACAACGACACGAACCTGACCACTGGGGCGACAGGCTTCAAGGGCATTCTGAATCAGGTTCAGCAATGCAGACTGTATCTGTTCGGCATCCGCAACAGCCAATGAATTCAGGACGTGTTCCGCAGGAAACTCGATCTCCAGGCAAGTGGCTGAATGCCGGAATTGTGGCTCAAGCAGATCACGAATTGTTTCCAGAATCTGATCAATTTGCCCCGGAAGAGGTTTCTGCTGGATATCTCGCGTAAGACTCAGCAGGCCGCGAATCTGATTCTCAGTCAGGCTTAATTGACGATTTGCCACCAGCAGACTTTCCACATCACTGTTCGGAGATCGTCTCATTTGCAGTTGAATTGCCATACGAGCTCCGGTGATCGAGTTTCTTAGCTGGTGAGCAAGTCCGCCTGCGACCTGCGTAATCAGGGTTGTGCGCTCAGACATTCGGATAAGCTGTGTAGCTCGCTGGAGATCGACAGCCATCCGATTGATGGAAAGTGCCAGGCTGGTGAGTTCATCATTGCCTGAGACTGGCAAAAGATTCTCAAACTCCATCGTTGCCAGTTTACCAACATGACGCTGCATACGATCAAGTCGAGCCCCCAGCTTTGCTGCGATCATATAGGAAAGCCCAACCATTGCCAGAAGAGTACCGCCTCCGATCAGGAGTGGCGGAAAGACGACTTCATTGCGAATTGCCTGCCATTCACTTTCAGGGATGAGAACCAATAACTCCTTCAGATCAGGGGACCGCTGTGCTTGAACACCGCCGATAAGCCACATCTCACCAGCAACTGAAACTGGTTGAAATTCACTGAGTCGGCCAAGATCCGGCACGGTCGCTCGTGGTGTTGAGAGGATCGACAACGCGCGAGTTTCGTGAAGCGTTGAGGCAGTCAGGATCCCATTGGCGTCAGTCGCAATAAAGTCTGCCCCGGACAGCCCCTTCATCTGTTCGAGGACCGAGCTTTGGACCGGAAATCGAGATTCACTCAGCGTCCTCACAACCTGATCGAGACGTGCAATGGCTTCACGTTCTGCACGCTGCGCAGCAATCCATGATGCGTTAAACGAGATAATCATGATGACAACGCCCTGCAACAGGGCGAAAGGCATCAGTATCTGATTGCGAATGGGCCAGCGCATAGGCTGTTAGAAGGCAGAGTAAACCGTGTCCGGACCGGCGTAGAGATTATAGAATGACAGTCAAGCAGCCATGTGTCACGCGAAGGTTTCCCGATTCTTTGGAAGAATGCTCAGGCGGTGAACAAGAGTCTGTAGAGGGCATTCAAAGAGATCGCGAGTGTACTGAGTCCTGTCAGCAGGCTTCAATCTGTGTGCGAAAGAGAGCCGGAAACGCACTTTGAATCGATCCCTTCTCCTGCGGCTTCGTTTTCCCGTGACTATCCGATCATTCTGTTTCTCTAAAAGAACAGAAAAGAGCCCTCGCCGGAAGTTGACCATCAGGGATCCACAAACATCAACCATTCCAGCCTACTGCAACGGGCGCACTCACTTCTTCATGGATACAGTCGCGGAAGACTGAGACATCGCGATGTTCCAGTTCGATCAGTCTCATAAGCTTCAATCCAGAGAGATTCCACCCGCCTGGAATTCTGGTGTTATGACAACTTTCACATTCAAAGAATCGCCAGCCCCCCTCTTTATCGGGGAGAGCGATAACAAAGTTCTTCAACTCAATCGGATTAAAAGTCAGTATCCCGACTCCAGCTCGTCGCATGTCGTAAGTCACTGCCGAGGAAACTGCGGTGAAATCCAGAATTTGTGGGCGATCAGTTTCGAACGGGATAATCCAGCAGCCAAGAGCCAGTTGTTTTGATTCGCTGCGTCGCCGGCTCTCAGTGATCTCGCTGCGGTACGCGATACCATCCATCTCGTATTGGGATAACAGCCGTGCGAGTGCCACTGATGCCTTCTTCTGAGCATCCTCTGGCCGAAAGAAGTTAGTAATTCGCTCGAACATAGATTACGACTCTATCCATGAAATCAAACTGTCACACGGCTGCAGGCAAATTCCCCGAGGGGACCAGTACACCAATTAACCAAAGGTGAATTTTCTTTCGCTACAACTCATTGAACTATTGATCGCCTTTTGGATGATTCCTGTGGATTTTTTTCAACAAGTCCTCGTTCGATGCTGACGCCGAAACGGTTGTTCCGAATCGGAAGGTTCTATTGATCACAATAGGTAGGGATTCCCGAACACGCTCGCCATTTGCCCTGAAAAGTGGCGCATTGTGGCAACCAGGGCTGTTCAGCATCGACGAGTTCAATTTCAGAGATTGCTGCTGAGGACTGCTGGCGTATCGAGATTATGGCTCCTTCGCCGACTCTGCTGACCACAACTTATGGCTTCTCGAGTATGAACGATTTCCAGAGCTGCCAGACGATAGGCTTCGGCCATCGTTGGAAAGTTAAACGTTGTCTGAATGAATGTATCCACAGGCAGGTTGGCGATCATGGCCATTTGACCGATATGAACAAGTTCGGTGGCGCCGTCCCCAACGACCTGAATACCAAGGATGCGCTGGCCATCAGGGCATGTCACCATCTTCAGCATGCCGGAAGGATTTGCCGTGATGTGTGCTCGTGCGATCCGTTCGAAACTCACTCTGGCGACTCGAGGAGCCTCGAATTTCTCTTTGGCTTCCCGCTCGGTCATCCCAACAGTCGCGATTTCCGGAATCGTATAGATCCCTGTCGGCAGCGAGAGACTGGTTTGGCTTCGCACCCCGCTCAAAGCATGAATAACAGCTCTTCGCCCCTGATCCATTGAGGCGGATGCCAGAGCCGGAGGCCCGATGGTATCCCCGACAGCGTAGATATGCGGGATGGCAGTTTGACAAAACTCATTGACTGTCAGAAGACCCCTGTCTGAAGCCTGGAGCCCTGCCTTCGCCAGCCCCAGCGAATCAATATTCGCCACACGACCGAGTGCCACGAATGCTTTATCGGAATCAAATGCCCGTCCATCCGCCAAGATTGTTCTGACGGAACTCAAGCCGTCCCATTTGACTGCAGTTAATTCGCAGTTGCCGATGAACTCTCCTCCATTGGCACGGAGTTGTCGCAGGAAGTATTCCACAAGTTCTGCATCGACAAAGCCGAGCGGCCGACTGGCCCTGTCCAGCATCGTGACCCGAACACCGAGAGATGAGAAAGTGGATGCATATTCACAGGCAATGACTCCGCCGCCGAATATTGCAATCGATCCTGGCAGGTAGCTCATCGAAAGTATCGAGTCACTATCAAGAATATTCTCATGATCAACTCTGATGTTCGGAGGATTTCGTGGTCGCGACCCCGTCGCGATGATCACAGTATTTCCGCTCACCGTGGTTTGTTCGCCGCAGACACGCGTAAACTCAATATCATGGGCGGACACAAACCGGGCTCGGCCATAGGCTCGTTCAACCCCAGCTTGTTCGAGACAGTCTCGGGTTGTTTCCTGATAAGCATGCACGACTTCATTCAGTCGCTTCATCAAGCTTGTCACACTGAGTTCAGCGTCATGGCTGATTTGGTAGACGTCCCCGCTGCGACGTTGAAAAGCAGTAAGAGTCAGGGCTGTTTCACGAAGAGTCTTGCTGGGGATAGTCCCATACTGCACGCAAGCTCCCCCGACCTGAGGCTCCTGCTCAATGATCAGGACACGGGCACCCTGTTCTGCCGCTTCCAACGCAGCGTTTTGACCTGCCGGGCCACTTCCGATCACAAGCACATCAAATGTCGGGCGTTCAGCGATCATGTAGTTGAGTTAACCCATTCCAGGATTTCATCTTGGTTTCGCAGAATGCCCTGAAATTGCTCCGGATAAATACTCAGCACCATGAGCATTGGATGTGAGTCTGAAGACTCTGGAGCAGGTGTCGAGGACAAGGCTTTATCTGCGAGATAACTCGCGAGATTGACGGTTGCAGCCTGTTGCAAGCACCCGGGAGCGTCCTGTGGAGAAAGCTGAAACTGAACGGCTTCTGCAACACGGGCTGAGAGGTCCCAGGAAATAATGAGCTTCGCGGCGAGCGAGATTCTGTGTTTCTCTGCAGCTTCGCAGATTTCGGCGTCTGATGCTGCCAGGCCATAACAACGCCGACGAGTTGCAAGCGCCTGAAAAAGAATCGGACGGCCGACATCGTGAAGCAGGCCGGAAAGAAAAGCTTCTTCAACGTTCATACGACGAACTCGAGCGATCTCCTGAGCAAACGCCGCTGTCGCAAGCGATCTTCGAAAAGACTGACGAACGTATGCTTCAAAGTCAGGTACGTCGAAGATCTTGCATTGGCAGGAAATAAGGACCACGATTTCCCGGACGCAGAGGAGACCTAGTCGCGCAACAGCCTGCTGAATCGACGATACGGTTACGCCGGTGGAGTAACGAACAGAATTTGCAATGCGCAGCAGATGGCTGGTCAGCGATTGATCGCGTTTTATCAAAGCTACGATGTCCGATACTTCGCAGTCGACGTCGCCTGTCAGTTTCAACAACTGAGCGGCAACCTCAGGCAGCACTGGAAGCTCGCAGTCATCCGAACTGATCACAGCCCTGATCGCGTCCTGAAGTGACTCTGGTTTTCTGGCAGTCGTTGTGCTCATGCCGTGTCTTTCCGCCTGTACTCTAGCCTAAAACAATTCCAGCAGGACGCCTGTTCAAACCCGGGTGGCTCGATCGAGCGTTACGGGAGCGACTTGACATATGACTGGCAATATCGCCTGAAAGTCTGCGAAGTGACGGATGGTTATTGGGGTTCTGACAGTCGCTCAGGATGTGCGCGCAGAGTTTCTGCCCAGGCGAATCGCTCGAATCCGCCGGCAGCCGAAGAAATTCGACTCCTCACAAGCGGCTATTGTCTCTTCATGTCAACCTCAAGAAGGAAAAAACGAGGTTGGACAGAATTCGCAGCCTGAACTTCGACCGACAGGCGACATAGAAGTGATCAGGATGCTCAAATCGTCGCTGACAGAGGTCTCCGGCGATGGCCCGGGATTACTGTTTTCAGCGAAAATCGCTGAAAAAGGCTTTCTGATTCGGCCTGCAGTGCCTTGGTCCCTGTGAAATCGGCAGGCAATGCCGAAGTGAAACGCTGTACGAAGGAATCGAAGAAAATGAGTCCAAATTGACGCTGTCGCCGTATTGACCGTTCCGGATCGCAACAGTTATCACCCCGCGACGATTGTCCGAGTGTTGCGCTGCGAGGCAGTGAACGAGCGGAGAATCAAGACAGCTCAGATCAGATTAAATCACGAGTCCCCGGAAACGGATTCCGGGCTCGGATCGAGTTACCTAATTTGACTCATGGTCCGCACCAGAATCGACTGGTTCGGAAATCATGGACGATCGCTGCCAGAGCCAGGTCGCTCTGACGCGCATTCCTGAAGGAGGATCCTACATTGCAAAAGGCCATCGGACTCATCACATGCGCTTCGGTGATGGCCGTGTCGCTGTATTTGTTCAGCGGCGGCGATCCGTCACGAACGTTGTCAGCTCAGACTGACTCCGGAAAACCTACTGGCAACTACAATGCTGCTGCCAGACGATTTCTTCAGGACGCTCGGCAGAAGGTGAAGCAAGGCAAGACTGCCGAAGCTCGCCGACTGGCTGAGACAGCGGCATCGCTGTCTGCTGAGTGGAATGAAGGAGAAGAAACTCCTGAGGAGTTTCTGGATTCACTCGCTGAGCCTGTGGCAAAGCAGGGTGTTGATTTTGATTTCGAGAAACAAGCAGCATCCACTGAAATGGCTGAGACAGATGATTCTGCCTCAGCCGACTCAGAGGAAGTCAATCCTTTCGAGGAACTGGCAGATGCTGATGTTGAGGCTCCGATGGCCAGTAACGACCTGCTGAAGAAGAAGCAGGCTCAACGACTGGTTAAGGAAGCTCGGTTTGCCCTGGCCAAGGGTGATCTTGCAACGGCCCGTTCGCGTGCTGTTCAGGCTCGACAGCTACAAGCCTCGTGGGGACTGTGGGATGATCGGCCGGAACATGTTATTGCCGACCTTGACAAGAAGACAAAGACATCGACTTTTGTTGCGGGTGGCAGCAAGTCATCTGAGAAGCCGACAGTTCGTTCAAAGAGTGCTGACAACGAGTACGAGCAGGCAACAGGCTTGCTGACTCAGGCACGTGCCGCGATGGATGCAGGCAACCTTGAGGAAGCCGCAAAACTTGCGGATCAGGCTGCCAAACTGGACGTGGCCTACGGCATGTTTGAGGATAATCCGACCCTCGTTTCCCGGGACATCAAGCGACTGCAGGGAACCGGTGCGGCTGTCAACTCGACGTTTGCGTCAGCAGACAGTGATACATCTGAAGATGCTGTCATGGCTCGCAAGCTGCTTCACGAAGCACGTGAAGCCCTGGTCCATGGAAAACTGAGCGTCGCTCGCGAAAAGGCGGCTCAGGCATCCGAGTTGAATGTTGCCTACAACGTTCTGGATGACCGTCCGGAACTTGTTCTGAATGACATCGAACTGGCACTGCGTGGTCAGGGCAAATCAAAGAAGTCAGCCCGCACCGACAACATTGCAGACGCAGAAACTGCCACGGAATCAGAAGCCTATCGACTGGTTGCAGAAGCTCGGTCTGCCTTGAATAAAGGCGATCATCAGAAGGCTCAGCATCTTGCAATTCAGGCCCAGCAGCACGACGCTTCGTTCGGACTTCTGGAAGATCGTCCAGAGACCGTACTGGAAGAAGCCCAGTTGATGGCCCAGAATAGTTCTCAGAAGAATGGCCGAAACGCTTTGGCGTCCGGAAGCCCTGTGGATGTGACTCCTGAGGGACGTGCATCTGCTTCACTTGCTTCAAACAACGAGGCAGAGTTTGACTTCCCGGTTCTGGCACCAGAAGGTGAGTCTGCCTCGCAGGCTTATCGCAGAGGCATTGCCGCTCTTCGCAGTGGAAATCGAGTGGCTGCCAAGGCCGCATTCTCTGAAGCCTCGAAGAATGCTGGAGATCTGGGCAGCAAAGAGCGTCGACAACTGCAGGACTTTATGCAGAACATTGCTGCTGCTCCGGATGTGCAATTGGCATCTGGCCAGGAGGGTGAATCGATCTCCATCGATAACGAACTTCCAATGAGCCCAATGAATGAAAAAGATCCGCTGACAACAGCGACTGAAGAGTCTGATGTTCGCTACGAACGTCTTCGCACAGAAGTCATGAACAGTGTATTCCGAGCAGAGAAGCTGAAGAAGGATAACCCGGAAGAGGCTCTGCAAATCCTGGATAACACACTTGCCACAGTCGAAGCAGCTCCTCTCAACAAGGAGTCACTGGATACTCTGGGTGGTTATGTTCGTCGCAGTCAGGAAACGATTCGCGAGTACATGGATCAGCAAGGGCCCAACATCGCTCAGCAGAACAAGAATCGTAACGTGATGGAAGCGATCAAACGCGAGACAGAATCAAAGATTCGGATCGAGCAGGAGTTCGCGGAACTTGTTGATCAGTACAACGAACTGATGAAAGAACATCGCTACGCAGAAGCAGAGCTGCTGGCCAAGAAAGCGAAGGATCTGAATCCGGATCTGCCTCAGGCCACAATCATGGTTGAAAAAGCCAAGATTCAGCGTCAGGTTGCCTTCAACAATGACGTGCGGGAACGCAAGGCCGACAGCTTTACACAGCAGTTGAACGATGTAGAACTGGCTTCGATTATGCCTCCGGGAGGAGACTTCTCGATGCCGGATGCAAAGTCGTGGACTGACCTGTCAAAACGTCGCGAAAAGTACGGCCGTGCAGACAGCCGTGAACGAACGGAAAGCGAACTGCAGATCGAGAAGAGCCTCGGTGAGAAAGTCTCCCTGCACTTTCATGACGTGGCCTTGACGGAAGTCATTCGACACATTGCAACAGTCCATGGCATCAATATTGCCATGCAGACTCGTGCTATCGAAACGGAAGGTCTGACAGCCGATCAACCAGTCAGTATTGATGTGGACGGAATTACTCTGAGAAGTGCGTTGAATCTCTTGCTGGATCAGGCCGGTGGTCTGGTCTACACGATCGAGAATGAGACGCTGATGATCTCGAATCGACTGGAGCAGGAAACCAAGCTGGTTACATTGACCTACAATGTAGCAGATCTGGTTGTCCCGGTCGCAAATAAGCTTGGCACCAACTCTCAGGCCAGTAAGGATCAATCGCAAAGCCCTGGGATGGGCTTGTATCAGGTAAACGATGATCTGTCTGTCAACATCAGTGGAAATGGTCGAACCAACTCCGGTGCGACTGTTGACTACTCTGACAATCATGCAGACTTCTCGGGGCTCATCGATCTGCTGACCACCACTATTGAACCTGGCACATGGGACGTCGATGGTGGAAGTGGGACGATCGGGACTGAAGAAAACACATTGAGCCTTGTGATTCGACAGACGGCTGCGACACATGAGCAGGTCGCCGATTTGCTGAAGCAGTTGCGAAAGCTGCAGGACTTGCAAGTAACTGTCGAAGTGCGATTTATCAGTGTTTCTGACAACTTCTTTGAACGAATTGGCGTCGACTTCGACTTCAACGTGCAGGACAACCTTGGTGATCCTGCCGGTGTACCAGCCTTTGGATCTCGCCAGCTGACATTCCCAGGCGGGACAACTGGTGGTGGAGGCGGTGGTGGTGGTGGAGGTGGGCAACAGGGACAGGACCTGCGAGGAAATACTCAGCAAGGTGGCGGTGGTGGCGGTGGTGGCGGTGGTCAGCAGGGTCAGCAGGGCCAGCAGGGCCAGCAAGGCGGTGGTGGCCGACTGTTTGACCGTGTAAACCGAGTCAACTCCCCTCGCGACGACTTCAATGGTCAGACGGTAGGCATGTCAGGTCCAAATCAGTTTACTGAGGATTACGACATCCAGTTCCGTCAGGGATCATTTGAAATTGGTGTGCCAGACTTTGGTGGATTCCAACCAAATGCAGGTATTCAGGTCGGGATGGCCATCCTGAGTGATATCGAAGCCTTCTTCTTCATTCAGGCCGCACAGGGTGACTCTCGATCGAACATCATGACTGCTCCAAAAGTCACGATGTACAACGGTCAAACCGCGAGCGTCAGCGACAATATTATTCGAAACTATGTGGCACAACAGATTCCGGTTGTAGGTCAGGGCGGCATTGGTTTTCAATCAGTGATCGGCCAGGCCCTCGACGGTGTTACCCTAACGGTAAACGGAGTTGTTTCTGCGGATCGAAGGTATGTTCGATTGTCCATCTTACCAGTCTTCAATCAGATCATTGAAATGCAGACCTTTACCAATGTCGGCGGCGGACAAGCTGCTGGTGGCTTTGGTGGTGGTGGTGGTGGTGGCGGCTTTGGTGGACAAGGCGGCGGTGGTGGTGGTGGTGGTCAGTTCGGCTTCGGCGGAATTGGCGGCGGCTTCGGTGGTGGAGGTGGTGGAGGTGGCGGTGGTGGCCAGCAAGGCCAGGGTGGTCAGCAGGGTCAGCAAGGTGGAGGAACTGCCGGAACACTGCAGTTGCCTGTTACTTCCAACCTGACCGTATCAACCGTCGTCAGCGTTCCGGACGGTGGTACCGTGCTCCTCGGCGGAATCAAGCGGTTGAGAGAAGGCCGAAATATGGCTGGAGTACCGATCCTGAACAAGATTCCTTACATCAGCCGATTGTTCAAGAATAGTGGTGTGGGACGCGAGACTGAAAGCGTGATGCTGATGGTTACGCCTCGTATCATTATTCAGGAAGAAGAAGAGGAACTCATCATCGGAACTGCTACTGAATGATATCAACATGGATCTCAGCCGACTCATGAGGTCATGCTTGTGAGTCAGCTGTCTGGCTCAGGTGCGGTCTGATCAGACAGTCTATGCTGAATACAATTTGATATCCTCACTGCAGTCAAGCAGTTTCGGGGTCTGAGCCGTCGCGAAGTGCGGGTTTCGCGACGGCTCTTCTCATTGATAGACCTACTGTTTGTCTTCGCGAAAACAAGCTATTTAGCGAGAACGCACTACAGTTGGGCTTCGAGCATGTCGCCATGCTTTCAAAACACAATTTCTGACCGCAGTCCCACGATGAAGGCATCATTGTTAACACCGCTCGGATTCGCGATGTACATCATGTCAGGTTGCACTGTGATCCGTTCCGTGATCTGTGTCTTATAGAAAATTTCAACGGCCTCTTCGCGACTTGCTCCCGTTGCCGAAAAGCCTGCCGAGGCGATCCCGATTCCAATCAAATCCGTGTCGCGGGACTTGACGGCACCTCGATACGTCAGGCCGCCGCCGTGGTAGCTTTCCACCGCATTGCGATCTCCCGGAGCCCAGCCCCATTGGGCAAAGGCACCAAGTCCCTGAGGTTCTTCGTCTGAACCGGGCTCCTTCCAAAGCAATTGGTCAGCGAAGGCCCAGAAGCCGTAGTTTCCGTGGATCGTACCACATTCGTCTGAAGATTTTCGAACGAATGTGTGTGATACCAGTTACCAAGACAAACTCTGCAAGGTAACTCTCCCCCAGCTCCAAACTGCGGAGTCAGGGAGATCTCCTGCAGAGTCATGGCTCCGAAATCCCCGACTGTTGAGAACGCCATGCTGGCTCCGGTGGGTATACCGAATGTGGAAGCACCGTCGTAGACGCCAGTCTTGTAGTGGATCTGTCGGTCAGATTCAGAAACACTGCGGCTCCCATGCCAGGATTTGGCCATGTGGCCAGTGGTACAGTGGGAATCAGTCCGAACGAAGAGTTAATAAAGTCACCGCCGAGGTCGACGAACGCGAAATCAGCTTTGGCATCCTGTTTTCCAAGCTTCACAATGATGTCACCGTTGGCAAAGGAATGCTCATACCAGTATTCCGCGACCTGGAATTCATCTGCTGGCCGAGGCCTGCTGTCGATGTTGCTGTAAAACTCAGCATCGCCAACGTGGTTGGCTGTCAGAGTGCGGCCATGAAATGAGTTGCCGTAGAGGAAAAATTTACCGCCCTCCCAAAAGATCCATCGCCTCAGTATCCGCAGTCAGGACGAGGTCCAGGTTACCTCGATACTTTGTGCCTCGATTTCGGTCCATACCCCTGTGGGCCAGGAAGAAAAATTCACCGGTGTAGATATACCCCGCAGCGATACCATTGTATTCGTGCAGAAAATCCGGAAGCAAATCGGGGCTGGATGTATCGCCCTCCCCCGAGCTTTCTCCATTCAGTTGACATCCTTAGCAGCCGTCAAGGTAACACATTCCATCCGTGCCGGGAGTCACCAGTCCGCGGCCGGGGTAAGCCGGAACGGGCATGCTGTGCTGAGCCTGTGCAGTCGAGGCCGGTCCAATGAGACAGGCTGTTCGATCATCCGAACCGAACGGTCACGCTTGGGCTATCGGAGTCAGGGTTCTTCTGGCTTCCCTGGCGCTCGCGCCAAAACTGCTAACTGCGGGAAAACCGGAGATTGCCTGACGCGGGTTGTACAGATTCTGAAGGTTCAACCACCGGGCGACGTGCAGCAATGGAGTGTGCATGCGGTGGCAACTGGACAACACGATGCTTACCCGCAAAGAGTCGTCAGACTGTCAGGGATCTTTCTCAATAGCCTGAGAAATCGAGCGTTGTCACCTCACCTGGCGACGCATCAGAGTTGTTCAGGCTGACCCGCAAACGAAAAAACGCGGCCAACTGACAAGACAGTTGGACGCGTTCATTGGAATTCTGGAAAACAGACTCTGATCCGGTGCGGAAGCAGAGGAACTTGCACATCCGCACCGGGACTACATATGGGCCTTTCCTGAAACATGCGGTTCAGAAGGCATACTCTCCTCTAACGCCAACGACAAGCGGGAAGCGAGACGAGGGCCTCATAGAACGCCAAATCTAGTTTCCTGTCGGTCTGAAGGGCCGACACCGAGCCTGAAGCGGTAAACAATACGAGCGGTTTGTCAGGAACTTCCGAAAGATCCTGTGCAGAACGCAGGTCCTGGTTTCTGTCCGTGGCTTACTGGAGGAAGGTTCGACGCAACCATGCATTTTTGCGACGTTCCAGTTCCATGACTCGATTGAAGAATCCACCCTGGCTTCGGCGAACAGGCTGGAAGATGCTGTTTGACTGAGAAACGTTGACAACAGGAACCGAAGCACTTGCTGTTGAAGCTGGTAGCACATGAACGGCGTTTTCGCCGGCTGACGCTGCTGTTGAGAGGCCAATAACAGCCAGAGTGGCGACACAAACTATCAGACGCATGAATCCAACCTTTCGAGAGAGAGCAATGGCGACTCCCTGAGAAACCGCCGCTGTCAGAAGAAAACTATACCCTCGTTCGGATTTCGGTTGGCCAAAAGTTCCGGCAGATTTCGACATCGCACCGCCTCAGCACCGTTTTTCGTCGATTCTGCCATACTTTCAGTCTCGCGTCGGAAGATCGGAGAATTGCAGTTTTTCGAAAGAGTCCTCTCCAGCTTTCCGAAAGCGAACGCTTGCGTGACGAAATCACGAAAGCTGTGAAGAAAGCATGCAGTTCGAACTGCGTACTTAGACTTGAATTCGCCCGAATCACTGGCTCAGGAATGTGCATCCCAAATCACGCTTACGTCAGCATTTCCGCGTCGACTTAATGAATCGTGCAACAAAAAGAGCCTGGCACTATGTGCCGGGCTCTTCAGATTCTATCCCACCGTCAATTAGAGCGGGCGAAGACCGACTTCAACGTTTCAGTGCCCGGAAAGGGATTGAGCTTTGTAGCCACCCTTCGACTTGAAGTAGAGGAACAAGGCAACGTAGCAAGCCAGCATGAAAGCCGGAAACATGACCATCTTCCCCAGCGCCTCAAAGCTGCCGCTCTTTTTGGCGTCAGACAAAGCGGCCAAACCAGCTTCGTCCGTGATAGCCTTTTCTTTGTCCGGGTCAATTGCCTGATAGGCGATTCCCATGAACTCTTTGTCAGAGATTACCGTCTTGGCAACCTCTGCTGATTTTTCAGTCAATACCGTACTGGCTGTCTGGGCTTGAACATAACCAATGAATGGCGTCCCCAGAACTCCCACCGCAATCATTCCGATTCCGGAGATGGCATTCAGCGTCAAAGCACCGCCCTTGGGGCACTGCTCTGCTGTCACGCCCAGCATGGTTGGCCAGAAGAACGTCTTACCAAAGCCATAAAGAGTGGCTGCCGCAAAGATCATTGGCAACTCTGCATTTCCACACTTTGACAATGCAAAGAGTCCGGCAATGGCAAGCACGGAACTGGTGATCAATAAACCGATCGGAGACAGGCTGTGTACAATTGGGCCTGCGAAGAACCGCAGAATCATCATGATCGCTGACGTGTAGACCAGAACCCAGACAGGATTACGTCCTGCAGCTTCCATTGGCTTCTCCATCAATCCGCTGATCCATGAGTCGGTACCAATTTCCGTTGTCGCCAATGGCATCATGATGATGATCAGGAACGCCAGAATTGCTCGGCCAAGGCTCTTTGTATAGGCCCCAAAACCAATCGCCAGCACTGCTGTCAGCACTGGAGCAATGTACTTTGAAGAGCCTTCCTTCCATCCGAACACTTCACCCAGCTGCATAAAGATAAGACCGAAACCAACCAAGGCTCCGAATGCGCCGAATTCGCCCAACATTTCGCGGTAAGAGACCCCTGCAGATTCCTGTTCGCTCTTCGGAAACTTTGCTCCGAGCAACATCAGCAAATACACTACGGCTGGAATTCCAACCAATCCGACAACAACTCGCCAGTCGCCGGTCTTCAGTGTTTCTTCAAGATAGATCGTTGCGAGGCCGCAGAATACAAGTCCACCTGGCCATCCCGCATGCAGGATGTTGAGCCACTTGGTTTTCTCTTTGTTGAACATTGTCGCAACAACAGGATTGATGAAAGCTTCGACCGTTCCGTTCCCCAGTGCCAGAATTATGCTTGCGAGATAAAGCAGATCATATCCAGCCTTTTGTCCGGCAATCAGTGCTTCGCCTTCCACTCCCTGGACCTTGGAATACGCCAGACAGGCCAATACGAGATAGATCGCGAAGCAGACAAAAGAAAACAGCATGGCGACTTTGTAGCCGATTCGGTCGATCACGAGGCTGAACAAAATGATGGAGATCGCAAATGGCCAGATCCCGGCACCGATCAGCTCACCGATCTTCACCTGGTCGAGATTAAACTCTGTTCCGAATCGTACGGTACACAGCGTGATGCGGCTGATGAAAGCAAACGATGTTGTTACGAGGGCAATAAAACATCCCCAGAAGACCATTTTCTGGCCTGCTCCTGAGGATTGGTCGACGTTCGGTTCCGCCATTACGAAAATCTCCACGATGACTTGAGTTAAAGGAAATGCCGAACGCCTGCTGACCCCAAAAAACAGCAACCATGGTTACTCCAAGTGCGTGCAATTTGCTCAGAGTTGCCTGAAATGCGAGCGTTCCGCTGGCATACTAACCAGAGTCTGATCACAAATGCAATCAGCCACGGTACTCAGTAACCTGATTAACTTGACCAGAGTTCTTCCTGTTCCGACTATGATGGTCAGAGTTGAGTAACAGGAACTCCTGTCTGACTTTCCATGCAAGTATCTTTCGAGGCACTCAGGAGTGACCGCAGTGACAGGACTTTCGACCCGACGCGCGTTCTTCTCGCAAAGCATTACAGGACTTGCAGCCGCAGGAGCCGTCCTCCCTTTTGCCGCCGGCGTTTCTAATGCGATGATGATGCAGACACGCGAGTTACCTCCCGCTGGCGACCGCCCTGCCCCGCCACCCGATGGTGTAAGGATTATCAACCCCAAAGCACGGGTCCCTGTGAGTTTCATCATTGATGATTCGACGTGTCTGGTAAACCTTGCTCATTTTGCCGTACCGCAGTTTGCTGAGGTCTTTCCAGACCGCTATCTTCAGGACTGGCGTAAGCTTCCTCGTGAGATTCCCGATGATTTCGTCCGCAAGTTTGGAGACTGGTGCGGTGAGCGAAACATCAAGGGCAAGTATAGTATCGTGCCATATCCGGCGTGCGTGGGACGAGTCGATCAGCGGCTCCCCGGGTGGTCGCGAACCGATCTTGAAAACAGCCTGACTGTCGTTCGCAAACGGATAGCTCCCAACTGGGACATTCATCCGGAAATGGTGACGCATACCTTCGTGATCAATACGAAAACCGGCCATCCTTACAAAGAGCGCTCCCCGCAGTTCATGGAGAACTGGGATTGGAGCGTCAACAAGTCGTCCGATGAACTGACGGACTACCTGACATACGCATTGCAGATTCTGAAGAACGCTGGCCTGACCTGTGAAGGCGTGACAACTCCCGGCGGTTTCGGTAATCGCGGGCGACCGGCACTGAGTCAGGCGACGATGAATTCCTGCCGAGAAGTTTTCAGCACCGAGATCCCTCACTACTTCCGTGATCTGTACACGGACGACCAAAGTGTGGTTCCACTAGTCCAACGCGCATCCGGCCTCGAGACTGCTGATCCGAAATGCGTCGTCTCCATCATTGGTTGTACCGGGGACTGGTTCGGAGGTTGGGATGGTTTGGAAAAAGGCTCCGTCGACCAATTTATCACAGCCGATCTTAAGGGCGGTCGACTGCCGCAAGTGATCGACAAGGGTGAGCCCGCGATTATTGTCTGCCATTGGCCCGGGATCTTCTTTAATGGTGAAGAATACGGTTTCAACGTATTCAAGGAAGTCGTCGACAGACTTCATCAGCGATACGATCATCTTCTCTGGATGAAGCTGAGTGAAATCGCACGATATTGGGCCGCGAAGGAACTCACAAGCATCAGTCGACAAGCAGAGGCGTTCCTGTTCAAAGCTCCTTATGGCTGCCCTGCTCTGACCGTGGAGCTGCCGTCTATGCAAGCCACGCCGCAGATTCTGCAGGATGGTCAGACGCTACCGCTGAAAGAAGTCTCCAGCCTGAGGAATCTTGAATCCGGCACAGTGTTTCGACAGGGTGACAGGATGACCGTCTGCTTCGATCTGCAAAAGGGAGCAAACGAATTGCGTCAGCGAATTTGAGCGATTGATGGGGACAACAATCCAGGGCCTGATTCGCATGGCCATCACACCGATGAAGAATCGCTGATTCATGCCGCCTTTCGAAGTCGTTGGCGGACTGGTCTTCTGAGACGGTAGACGACCGTGTTTCCCTGCTTGCCGCAAGGCTCAATAAACTCCATGCGGCAAAAACACCATGCCGCTTTTTGTGCCAGCCAACGCGGCATGGCGTTTGTCTGCACCAGATCCGACGTTGTGAATTCACCGGCAACTTTCAAGTCGAGTGCTCTCCATAGATCTGCGGCAGTTTTCAGTTTCAGGTGTTGCTGCACAGTTACAAGCGTGCGATCGCCAACACTGTATTTCTTTCGCCACGAACTTCGCGCTGTGGGCGGAATTCGTATTTCCTCCTGCTCGGTCAGGAGAACATCTAACTGCAGCCGCGGATGCGGGAAGATTCCGAAATGGACGAGTTCAAGAAACAAATGCGGCAGCGACTGACGAATCGGACTGTAACGAGCACTGCTGATATCACCCCCCGCACGTTTCAACGTGACAATCTTCTTGCGAGCTGCGAGCGGCTTGACCACGATGACCTGATGATCTTCAACCAGCGTTCGAACCTTGTCTCGGATTGCCGACAAAGAGGCACACTGGATCTCGATCAGCCGACCTCTGCGGTCCACGGCATCAATGCGGAAAGCTCCAACGGCGACTTCATGTCGATCAGAGTCTGAAACATAATGTTGCTTGAGCTGCTGATGCAGCAACGTTGCCACTGTCGGACCTCCTTGTCGCGTCGTCAGCAGA
The DNA here is from genome assembly GCA_026400835.1 of Planctomycetales bacterium. GTDB lineage: Bacteria > Planctomycetota > Planctomycetia > Planctomycetales > Planctomycetaceae > SXXK01. The sequence continues at coordinate 158,082 of JAPLOA010000079.1, forward strand.
AATCATGATTTTTATTCTCCTCACGGTTTGAGTTGAGTCCGCGTGTTCGCGGGACACCTTCGGAGAATAGCGTTAATCCTGGCCGCTCATAGCATAAGCCATGTCGATGTGTATCAAGATGGCCCGGCGTGACGCGAAAAATCGCATCACCAGCTCAACCGATTCATCGTATGTCCTTCATGCAGTCGATTCCCATATACACAACCAGGCCGGCCGCCAGAATAAACATGATGTCCAGAACCATCTGGCCACCAAATGGAAACCCGAGAGCCAAGTCCAGGATCGCCGCCAGACCCATCAGCCCCGCGACTCCCATTGACCCCAGAACTACTCCCCGGGAATTGCCCGCCATTTCTCTCTCTCCGCCTCGTTGAAAAAACTTGAACTCGATGTATCGTCGAGTATAAGCCACAGAATTCCTCCCATTCCAGCCTGTTTCGTGCCGGAAGGCAGGGAACCTGAATTGTTTTGCCGAAGTCTCCCCTAATCGGACCGTTTGCCCCCCGAGATTTCAGCCCCGATCATTTTCCTTCAGAAATCGGCTTCCGATGCCCTAACCACGGCTCCATTTGTCCGCTGAATCATCCGCACTGAAAACATCATCGGATAGCAATTCGTTATCAGGCCGCTGATTTCTGCGATTGTCGGCGAGGAAGGCGGATCTGGAACGTGCTGCCATGGCCAATTCCTTCACTCATTGGAGTGACCGTTCCACCGTGATCTTCAATGATCCGGTGAGTGATACTTAATCCCAGCCCGGTCCCCTGTCCTGTTTCCCGGGTCGTGAAGAATGGATCGAACACGTGCTGCAAGGTTTCCTGATCCATTCCGCAGCCATCATCGCTGATGGCAAGGACCAGGCTGTCGACCATTTCCTGCAATTTGATCCGGACGGTTCCACCCGGTCCTGTTGCCTGCAATGCATTAGCAACGAGATTCAGAATCACCTGCTTCAATTGCGCGGAATTAACCTCCGCAATGACGGAGCGATCACAGTCGAAATCGATCAGTCGATCCTGAAATTGTCCAAGGTGGTGAACAATAACAAGAACTTCACGCACCAGTTCGGCAATATCAGAAGGGAGCCTGCCGGCTTTCTCCCCCCCCCGCGAAAAATCAAGCAGCCTTGCGGTAATGTCCCCGCAGCGTCGTGACTCGCGACGAATCATGGCAACGCGATCCATGATCTCCCGCGCTTCCTGCGACTGAAGTCCGATGAGATCATAAAGTCGATATTCCATGGACTCCGCCGCCATCGAAATGGCACTCAGCGGATTGTTGATCTCATGCGCAACTCCTGCAGCGAGGAAACCCACGTTCGCCAGTTTCTGTGATCTAACCAGTTGTTCGCTGCGCTCTTTGACTTTGTGCAGAAGTTCTTCTTCCGCCTGCTGAAAGCGGTCAGCCACACAGTTCACTCCAGCCACCAGATCTGCGAATTCGTCCTGCCACCGCGAGACCGGAGGCAGCCTGTGGGCAATGTCGCCATTGGCAATTCGGGTGCATCCCTGAGCAATCTTCCGAAGCGGCATGGAAATCCAGCGGAAGCTGCACGTCAAAACACCAGCAAAGACCACGCCAACGGCAACAATCCCCCACGACAGAATCTGCAGCATTCTGGCAGATCGACGTCGTTCCTTTTCCAGTGAAAGGACTACCCAGTTTTTCGTTTGATAAGCAGGAAGTGTTTCCAGTCCTTTTTGTGCTCTTGCAACTGCGTCTCCCACATCGAATCGGAGCAGATCCATCTCAGTACTTGTTGCTCCGGAGATCGGCACAAGTTGACGCGACAATTGCCGCAGCATATGAATCTCTGAGTAGATCTTGTCCAGTCGGAATAGTACCTGATCTCGTTGACGCATTGTTAATTCAGCCGTCAACGGCAGCGCTTCGATGCGGCGACGAAAATCGAACAGTTCTGTTTCGGCGTCCTGCACCTGTTCAAGGTACACATGTTTCAGTTCGCTGATCGCCTGCTCTTTGCGGAGGTCCAAAGAGTTGTGCAGGACTTCAGTGATGCGACTGATGGATCGGCTCAGGTGCTCCTGGTTTGGGCTTCGATGCAGCAAGAAGTCGAGGTCATCGACGGCTTCCTGATGCCAGACCAGTCCATAAATCCCAATCACAGCCATTCCGGTCATCAGCATCAGCGCAACGGCGAACAGCGAGACCAGCCGTCTACGAATGGTACGGACCAGAAACACGCCGACCTCCCTGTCGAACTTGCGTCTGTGTTTGAACAGCCAACTGAAATGAAACGGCAATTTTTGCCGCTTTTCGATTGGAGTCTAGTCCGACGCCTGAATTAAGGCCAGAGCGGTTCTTGAGCCCCTTTTCAGGGCGGGTCTCTTCCAGCGAATCAACGCCGGGCTCATTAATGCTGCCAACCATTGATCCAAAGGCTACTCGGCCGCTTTCTCTGACTTGGCCCCCACAGTGTTGACAGAGAAAACTCGATACCGGTGGACCTTTCCGGCGACCGGGCTTACGTCCGTGTACTTCATTTCCACCAGGGGCAGAGCAGGCGTGTCGCTATAGGAAAGGTTCTGGAAAATGGGGCGGCCAAAAGGATTCCTGGGTTGCTCAGGGAGACTGGCCAGAGGCTCACCGTCGCGTTCGATGATGAAACCCGCGAGACCACTTTCAAGATCTGCGGTCGCTGTCCACTTTAATTCAGCACCGCTCACGACCAAAGCCTCAGGGGCGGGAGGTGGTGTTGGATCCTGCACCGCTGTGTCACGTGAATACTGAGTCCATGCAATCGCCACAGCGTCATTGGGCAGCCAAACCGATGTCTCCAGCTCACCTTTAAATTCTGCCGCCGGTACTGGCTTCTCAATCTCTTTGGCTCCAGGGCTTAACTGTCCGATCCAGCCTTCCGCCGGGGACAGTAGATTGAGTTCTGAACTATTGGTTTTCGAAAGTCGAGCCGTCAGGCAGGCATCAAACCAGGGCATGGCCAGATAGCGTTGATTCCCGCAGTCATGGCTGGAAATGGGATCAATGGAGACGCCCAACAAGGCATTTCTTGAACGAAGTTTTTTCGAGAACGCTTCAACGCCCGGCCAGACCCCTGAGAATCGTCCCTCTTTATCCGTGACGCCTTCCAGAGTCCCAAGGTTGCACATCATAGGAACTTTACAGGCGGCCTCCGGAATCTCGTAAGGTTTGGGTTTGCCTTCTGCAGCGGTCAGTGGTGGCACTCCCGAACGAAGCCATGCCGCTGCAACTCGCTCAGGATGCAGCAGAACCATCCCGCCTGCCCAGTGACCACCTCCGCTGTGGCCCCAAATTGCCCAGGGCACTGTGGCCATCTCCGGATGTCCAGAAAGCTTTCCGAGGTCCATCAGAGATCGCTGGAAGACCGCGTCCGACCCGTTTCGTGGATCGCACCACTTCTGACAATCGGCTTTCTCTGGTTGTTCGATGACCGGTGCCAGCAGCGCGCAGTCGTGTTTCCGTGCCAGCGCCTGCCAATGAAGATCGTAGGCACCTGTCAGACCGGACTTGCACGAACCTTCTCCACATCCGTGCTGATGGACGATGACTCCCCGCAGGACTTTTGTTGCCGGAGGTATCCAAACTGTATAGCTGGCCGGATAAATCAGTTCGCCCTCAACCGTTGATGCCTCATAGCGGACACGATAGTACGGAGGATCTGCCGGCAGCGTATTCTTGTAAACAGAATCCTGAGCTGCGACTGTACTCGACAACAGCACGATCATTAAGACAATTAATCGCATGTATTGGCCCTGCGCTTCCTGAGGTGATCCATGAAAAAGTCGAATCGATTTCTGCAGCCGTTTGCTCTGGTCATCGGAATCTGGTCCATTTTCTGTTCAACAGAGATCGTGGCTCAGGAGCATCCTAACTCCGAAACAATTCGATTTGTACTGGCCGGTGATTCTACGGTGACTGACGAGGCGGGCTGGGGCAAAGGATTTGCCGAGCTATGCAGCGAGAATGTGGAGTGCATTAATCTGGCCGCCAGTGGTCGCAGCTCACGAAGTTATCGTACTGAAGGACGCTGGCAAAAGTGTCTTGATGCGAAACCGGATTATCTTCTGATTCAGTTTGGCCACAACGACCAGGCGGGGAAAGGCCCCGAGCGCGAATCGGCCGCTGCCGATGCGTTCCGGGATCATCTGCGAGCGTTCGTCGACGAATCGCGAGCCGCCGGAATTGTGCCTGTCCTGATCACTCCGCTGACCCGACGGACATGGGCAGAAGATGGAGGCATTGCTTCGACTCTGACAGAGTATGCTGAAGCAACCATAATCGTTGCGAAGGAAAAGAACGTTCCATTGATTGATCTGCATTCGCTCAGCATTCAACATTGTGAACAGCTCGGCCCGACCGCCTGGCGTGCTATGGAGCCGATGTCCGAGAACGGTGCGGATCATACGCATCTGAATACCGAAGGTGGCCGCGCCATGGCCGTTTTGGTGGCCACCGCGTTGAGTAACGAAGTCCCGAAAACGGAACGTCTGTTCTCGCAGGAGAAGATGAAAGCCGCATCCGTACCACTGGTCTATTCCAGAAGTCTCTCACAGGGAACGTTGCTGCTTGAAGAGACCGATTCCGATGTGACGATTCGGCAGTCGGGAAAAATCATTCTTTCCTATCTCAAGCAGGCTCCTGCCGTGCCTGATGGCATTGATCCGATTTATTCACGCTCTGGATTCCTGCATCCGGTTGCGTCGCCGGCAGGCCATGTCGTCACGGCGATGTATCCTTTCGATCATGCTCACCAGGACGGCATATTTACGGCGTGGGTGAAAACCACCTGGAACGATCGCGAGATTGATTTCTGGAACCTTGCCGGTGGCACCGGGCGAGTTCTTCATCAGCGAATCGTTCGAACATTTCAGGAAGAGGATGGTGTCGGTTTTGAATGCGATCTGATTCATCGTGCTGTCAAAGATCCTGTCGTCGATGTTCTGCGGGAACGATGGAGAATTAAAGCTTTTCAGACCGACGGTTCCTGCCACGGTTTTGATCTGGAGACGACTCAGTCTGCACTGACAGACAAGCCGCTGCTCGTGCAGAAGTACCATTATGGTGGAGTAGCACTTCGAGGACCCGTTGCGTGGCTCACCGAAAAAGACGGTGATGCGCAGAAGTCCGGAGACAAGTCGAATCCGGCCGCCATGCATTTGTCCGGTGAGTTTCTGAACGCTCGCGGTTCCGATCGAATCAAAGGCAATCATGAGCACGCGCGATGGGTTGCTCTGACAGGACACATGGACGGCCAGACCGTCACGATAGCCGTGCTTTGTCATCGCGACAATTTTCGCGCACCTCAGGCGGCCAGAATTCATCCCACGAAACCGTATTTCGTATTCTCGCCGTGCGTCGATGATGAGTTCGAAATCGATCGCGAGCATCCCTTTCGGTGCAAATACCGGTACCTGATCACGGACGCAGCACCCGACAGGAAATGGCTGGACGAACAGTGGGAACAGTGGTGCAACTAGTCGTGTTCGAGCGGCCGAACTGTCGTCATCGTTTTCGAGGGCCTGTGAAGATCAGAAATCTGGCGATCTGTCAGGGCTTCGATGAAGGTTCGTCGTGACTCTTTCGCTGCGAGGAGGTAAAGTCTGCTTCATCATCGTCGATTCGGTTTCTTCAGGAGTGATCCAAATATGAAACAAAAGCAGGAGACGAACCGGCAGCCGCCCGCTGAGTTGCGACGACGTGATGTTTTGCGGACCGGAGTTTTCGCGGGTGCTGTCGCGTCGCTTTCCGCATGGCTCAGAGCAGAGCAAATTGCCGGGCCAAAGGCGACTCGAAAACGCGTTGTGTTTGTGCATCTGGATGGCGGGCCGCCGCAGCTTGATACGATCGACATGAAGCCCGAAGCCCCTGTGGAGATTCGTGGCGAATTTACGCCGATCGCAACATCGGTCCCGGGAATCAACATCTGTGAGTTGCTTCCTAAACTCGCATCGATCGCCGATCGGATCGCGTTTGTTCGATCTCTGGTCGGTTCTGCGGGTGCTCATGATGCCTTCCAGTGTCAGTCCGGGTTTGAAGCAAAGAATCTGGAGTCACTTGGAGGCCGCCCGGCGCTGGGGTCCGTTGTCACCAAACTTCAGGGATCGCCAAAAGATGAATCTCCTGTCTTTGTTGATCTGATGCAGGGACGTGCGTTGGTTCGAAACAGTGCGAGACCAGGATTTCTGGGACCAGCCTACCAGGCGTTTCGACCCGATATCTCTCACTTATTTGCGCGAGAACTTGAGCCGGGAATGAAGAATGAGCTGGCTCGCCTGGGGAAAAATCATGCTGTCAGCCTGAAACTCGACGGGACAATCAGCCTGGATCGGCTGACTGATCGTACGAGACTGTTGTCTCAGTTTGATACCTTTCGACGTGAAGTTGATTCAGCCGGAATGATGCTGGCCATGGATCGATTTACGGAACAGGCTGTGGGAATCCTTACGTCCGGTGCGTTGTCAGATGCATTGGATTTCAGCAGGGAAGATCCGCAGGTGCGGGAACGCTATACTCTGACAGCCACAGGAGGTCGGCCGAATACAACATCAGAAGATCCCGGGGCCACTCAAAAGTTTCTCCTCGCTCGACGACTGCTGGATGCTGGTGTCAGATGCGTGAGTCTTTCAATCAGTGACTTTGATACTCATAGCAACAACTTCCCTCGAATGCGTCACGTCCTGCCGATTGTGGATCATGGACTTGCCACGTTGATTCTGGATCTGGAAGAGCGAGGTCAGTTGGACGATACGTTGATCGTTGTCTGGGGCGAGTTTGGTCGTACACCGAGAATTAATCCAAAGAACGGTGGCCGAGATCATTGGCCTCAGGTGGGCCCTGCTCTGCTGGTGGGAGGCGGTTTGAAAGGTGGACAGGTTATCGGGGCCACGGATCGAACGGGCAGCGATGTCGTCTCTCGCCCCGTTACATACAAAGATGTCTTTGCAACGATTTATCACCATCTCGGCATTGAGGCGCATCGCACAGCGATCATTGATCCTCAGGGGCGGCCGCAGCACATTCTTGATCAGGGCGAAGTCATTCGAGAACTGGTTTGACGACGATGTGGACCCAGGATTTTCCTGAACCCGCAAATGCCGTTCGAGCCATCTCGAGTTCGGTTATTCAGAGTCGCGCGCAGGCAGGTATCCGATACCATTGGTCAGTGTCTGAGCTTTGGCTGATTCGGGTCAATAACCTGCACGCTCGGGCGCTCTGATAAGTCGAAGGGGTCTGCACAATTCGGATTGGGGACACCGGTTGAAAACGAACTGACCCAGACCGAACCTTTCATTCCGCTGACCGCAGTGCTGATCAACCGTTTTTGAAAAAAGCGAGCCAGCGCCATCCGCAGTTGAGGAATCAGCAGGAGAAACCCTGCCGTATCCGTGATGATTCCGGGAGTCAGCAGGAATGCTCCTGCAACCAGAATCAGAACACCGGCGATGATCGACAAGGATGGTGACTGACCGGAAGCAACCTGCTGTTGGATCTCTCGAAGAGCTTTCATTCCCTGCCACCGTACGAGACTCACCCCCAACATCCCGGTGAACAGCACAAGCGCGATCGTCCAACCAAGGCTGGTTCTCTTTGTGAGTTCAATGAGCAGCCAGAGTTCAGTCAACGGTATGATTGCCAGTAACAACAGGAATCTCAGGAACACGGGCTCTGCCTTCGTGAGATTGACTTTCATTTTGTGCACAGCCACATGTCGGACCGTTACAACCACATCATAACCGATTAATTCAAAAGCAGAATACGGACCCGACTCCTCTACACTGCACAAAGTGTTAGATCGAGAGCAGGAATCGAGAATGATCACCGTTTTTGTTTTTGGGCGACCACGCGGTTCGCTGCCGAAAACGGCCCGCTGTCGTTATCGTTCCCATATCGACACAGTGCTGAATTGTGAGATGCGCGGAACTGATGAAGCTTGAAAGGATGCCATCCGTCGATGACCATTTCATGACAGATGATTCTTATCGCCGTCCTTTTCTTCGTATGTACGACAATCCAAATCTTAAACCCCAGCGCCAATTGCGCTGGCAACAAATACTGAGAATAGACCGTCGAAGAGGGATTCTTTTCGCTCTTCAAAGGAGGTGATTTATGAAGATGCGAAACAGCCGGCAGGTCTTGGATCAATGCGGATGTCGAGCGATCTGGCGGCGGTCATTGATTCTGATGTTCGTCATCATGGTCTATTGTCGAACGCCGGCGCTGGCACAAAGGAATGAAGCAGGCAAGGAGATTGCCAAAGAGTTGTTGAGAGCTTTGATTGAGTCTCAGCTTGAACGTCAGGGAAGAGAGACCTTTGGTCCGGGAAGACCAGTTCCGCCGGTCATCGGAGAGATCCCTCGGCCCACTCAGGCGACACCTGAGATGATTCAGATTCGCAGAATACTGACCTCCATGAGTCAGGACACAAACGCTTTGTCAGCAGTTGTGTCGGAAGAGGGACGCCGAAACCCGGATTTGCGACGTCTCACGGCTGATGTGATTCAGTTTCAGGGAATTGTTCGGGCCGGTCAGCAGCGAGCCGATCGCGAGAACAATCATCTGGCGATGCAGCTCATGATTCAGAATATGGACCAGGCCTGGAAGCCACTTGCTTACCAGATCGGCACAACACGGAACAGTTCGGCGACATTGCGACAGACAGCCGAACGAATCAGTCAGTTAAATGCGCAAGCCTGTCAGATTCTGGGAATCCGAGACCAGTTCAATATTCGTGAACTTGTTCGAGCTGCGGATGTCCTGTCGGCAGACATAAGAACGTTGACGGATGAAGTGAGCTACAACGGTTCGTTGTCTCCGGACCGGAGTCGACTTCTGGCCAGACTTCGGAAGCTTCAGGATCAGGCGACGTTGTTTGCCAATCTCGCTGCTGGTGGTGGGCAGTTTCAGGCTGTTGTTGCCGAATACCGAAATCTGTTTCAGTCCTGGCAGGTGCTGCGACCGGAACTGGATCAATACTCCGCACGCACCGTAAGTCGAACAGCGGCCAGAATTCAGGAGACACACAGAACCATCCATCAGTTGTTGCGACTGGAATTCAGTTTTGACCAGACCATGGTGCAAAAAATGGCAGAGACACTGGAACGTGAACTGACAGAATTGTATCGATCGATCACACTGGAACAGATGCTGTCTCTGACCGATAGCAGGTCGTTGCCGGCTGCTGCAGATGAGTTATTTGGTACGGCTCAGAACCTGACTGATGTTGTAACTCGAAAAGAAGCACTGCCTGCGGTTGGAGAAGCCTGGCTCTATCTTCAGGAACGCTGGAAGTTGTTCGAATTTTACCTCGTGACAATTCGAACGCCGGAGATTCGGCGCAGGATCGAAGGAGTCAGTCAGTCGATTGATCTGTTACAGGATGCGATCGGAGTCACCGTTACGTTTGATCGAAGAGTCCTCTCACGACAGGCCGCGACGCTGGAGGGTATGGCCGATCATCTTCAGTTAATTGTCCGACGATGGCTGAATCGATCAGGGCAGCAGGATGTGGCTCTGGGCACTCAGATTCAACGGCTTTCAGAACGCTGTCGTGAACTGACACAGTTGATCAATACCGGCCGCGACCAGGGAACCCTTGTTATCAAATGTGATGAAGTTATTGCTGAGTGGCAGCAGTTGCGACCTGCCCTCAACCGTTGTGAGACGGAGGAAAAAGAGCCCGTCGAGCAGACAATTGATGCGTTCATTCCTGCTCTGATTCAGTTGCGTACCATGTTGGAGAACTGACAAGAGTCGTTCGATGGCAGTTTTTGATCGGGCAGCTCTGATAGCGTTACTCGATCTGTTTCCTGTTTCTTGATATGGAATCCTTGAGTGCTCAATAGACAACCGCGCCTGCATCGTCGATCCGTATGGGTGTTGATGTACGAGAGCCTGCCGCTTGAGCGTGCTCGTGAGCTTGTTCGCGAAGATTCGACCGCAGTCACGGATGGGGCGGAAGAAAACAAGCTCGCTGCCGGCGATCATAGTTTGGCAGTCGAAAGAGCGGAGGTGACATCAAAGAAGGCATACACAGCCTTTGACGATCTCGATATGAGATCTGCGTTCTTCGAACAATATCTGATTCAGGATGCTCATAACGGCGTCACGACCACTGATGTGCTGGGTGGAGAAGAAGCCGTGCGGACCTTTCAGCAATTGCTGACGCAGCATGGTTTTCTGATGGTCAACACTGTTCTTAGCAGAACGGATCAGTGGGCGGATATTGATGCCGATCCACCCCTGCTGAAGGGATTCGAACACGGTGCGAACACAATTCATATTTCTCTGAAGTCTCCTTCGGAGCAGGGAGAGCTGCTGTCAGAACGCATGGTGGCTGACTCGAGCTTTCGGGACGCCGATCTACTATGGATTGATGTTCGCAACGGCAGCTCGGAACAAGACTCGTCGTGGTCCGAGTTCATCGCAGGAGAAATCGCAAAGTTACGCCACTATTTTTTTGGCGATCTCGCTGAACATCCGATTTTGATTGTTTCTTCAATGCGTGGTCTATCGCGAACCGTCGCTCCACCTTTTATCAGTGGTTGTGAGGAAAGTCTGATTCATGTGCCGCTCTGGATTGACGACGGAAAGGGGCATGCCAGACGCATACAAAAGCTGGCGGGGAGCTTTGACCTTCTGCCAACTCTGGCTGATTATTTGAAAGGCGAACCTGTAAATGAAAGTTCGCGGGTACCGACAGGTGCGCCGGTTTCGGGTGATAAAGACGCTGAATCGAAGGATACTGCCACTCTCGCTGTGGGGCCTCAGAGTTTGCGGCCCATGCTCAGAGACTTCGACTGCGAAAGCGATCGGCTGCTGCGTCTGGTAGGCGATAGCTGGTCCGCTCTACGATCGCAGCAGTACCTGCTTATCACTGCAGAGATGCAGGATCAAAATGCAGCAACAATGGATTTGGGGCTCGATCGGCGTCGGCTGTATCTGAAGCCTGATGACGTCTGGAATGTGCATGATTCAATCGTTACGTATGAAGCGGTGGCTGATGAAATGGACGCGGTATGGCAACAGAATGGCGGCTGAATCAATCTTGCACAAACCTGAATCGGCCAGAGTCATCTGCGGAGATCACACAGCCTTTTTGTCACTCGGAGAAACAGTTGGGACACGGGGCGAATTATCTTCGGACCTGACCTGTTCGAATGGTTCGACGTGAATCAATGCTGTCACAAGTCCCGGCAATTCTTTCCTCAGAGTTGCTTTCACTTTTCCACCCAGAGAATGCGCGGCACGAATGCTTAGATCCGAATCGACCTGGACATGCATATCGAGGTGAAACCCGGCTCCGCTCTTTCGGACAAGCACCTTTTCGATAAATCGAACTCCATCAACTCTTTCAGCGACCGATATCACCTTCGCTGCCAGTTCATGAGAGGTGGCATCCAGAAGTTCTCTTAACGCGGGCCGGATCAGATGGCGAGCCGTGATAAGGATCACGCCACTGGCCAGAATTGCCGCCGCCTCATCTGCTATGACAAGACCATTGATGCCAGTGAGTTGAGGTCCCCAGACGGCGATGCTGACTCCCAACAGAGCTGCGGATGACGTTATGGCATCGGAGCGATGATGCCATGCGTCGGCTCTGGCTGCGTCAGACTCATACTCATTCGCACCTTTCATCACGACACGGAACAGCAATTCTTTGACCGCGATAATGATGATCAACACAATCAGCGTCCACGGCTCGGGAGGCTGATGGGGGATGACTATTTCGTGAAAAGCTTTCACGACGATGTAGAAGGCCGCTACGACCAGCAATGCCCCAACGCCCAGCGATGCAAGGGCTTCTGCTTTTCCATAGCCGTATGGATGATCTTCATCTGCAGGCTTTGAGGCGACTCGCAGAGCTTGCCAGACCAGCATGGATCCGAGCGTATCTGCAAACGATTCAACAGCATCCGCGACCAGCGCGCTGGATCTTCCGAGAACACCAGCTGCCAGCTTCACGATTGAAAGCAGAAGGCTTACAACGAATCCGATAATGGTGTTCTTCTGGAGTTTCTGACGGGACACACGATCGACCTGAGATGAATAAGTTCGGGAGAACCCGGGGACCGAGGACGCCCAGAATGATAGCGGATCGAACGTATGATTGCCTGCGAAGCTGCGTTTGGTTCGTCAGAAGAAAATCATCTGCGAGTTGATCCCCGCAGAAACCGTTGTTTACAGAGTCAACGATGGGATCGTCCTGTGTGCCTCTGCAAAAATTGAAACGCTCCATGCCGAATCAAGTTCAACGTGGAGCGTTTTAGATGGGGAGACGACCTAAATCGTTCGTCTAGCGATTTGGAAATACATGGACCGGACGTGGATCCTGCGTCGTCGGATGGCTCGTTGCCGAAATTACTACCTGATTGGCAACGGATTGGTTGCCTATACTGGCCTCGTAGACCGACATTCCAGGACGGGGAATCAGTGGCTGAGGCTGTGATTCAGCGGCTGGAGGGTAGGGAAGCGGGGCCATTTCAGAGTGCAGGTTCTGATCGAGATAACTGGTTCGATACTTGTTCCAGAACTGCTGCGAGTACGGCATTCCGTGCGCTGCCCCCCAACCTTGCGCGATCTGAGTCTGTGAGAAAACGTGCCGGTAGTTGTAGGGGCGAAAGCTCGAGAATCCGCCGTAGACTGGGTAGCGTTGAAAGTAACCGTGGATCCATGGATCCTGTTGGTCATAGGGATAAAGCTGCGTTCCATCACCACCGGCAACGGTATTTGAGTGTTGAATTCCCGGCATGCCAACCTGAGCCTGCGCCGAAACAGCACTGAAAAGGGTGACCGCAAAGGCAAAGACGAGTGATCGACGCATTGAATCCCTCCGAGGGTCGAATACACAGTAGTAAACTTGCCGTTGCGCCAGCTCCGTGGAACGTACGGTCAATGTGGAACCACTTCTTACATCGGACGATCAACAGGGATCATTTTCTTCCAAAACTGAAGAAACAGGCGTGCCGTTCAGGTCAGCGTCGTATGCGCATCTCGAACGTTCCGACCGTCAAATCTTTACTTCCTGTGTTCCGGCAGGCATTCTTTCGCGCAATAGCGAAAACAGCGGGTAGATCAGATTACCGTGGTCACCGTTGTCATTCTCCACGGATCGACATCCTCTCCGACAGTACGATATTTTTGGGAGACATTAACAGTATGAAGAACAGTCTGGGAATTCGTGTTTTGTTGACGGTGGTCACACTCGTGCTGGTCACCTCACCGGGAATGGCTGGTGATCTGTTTCGTGGACGTCGAGCAGCCTGTGATTGCAATGGCTCATCCAATCGGGTTGCCTACAACGCTCCCGTTGTTGTCCATGCACAACCAGTGAGCGTTGCTCCAGCCATTGAAAACGCTTACGTGTATACTTCAGCCGCGACTAGTTGCTGTGGTGTCGGTGCTGGAATGATGCAACTGGGCAGTTTCTACGGCGCTGGCAGCATTTACGGTTCAGGCTATGCTCACTCCGGTAGTCCGACCGTTGGAAGTTTTCTGAGTGGTTATGAAGGACTCCCCAATATGGATGGTGGTGACATTCATCATCGATACCCTTACCATAGCTACCGACGCCCATGGGCGCACCCGGGAACTCCCTCAACAAACGTCACCATCGTCTGGTGAGTCAAACCAGGGGAGCCGGGACAAGTCTCACAATTCTACCGTCTGCAGATTTTGAAATCACAGGTTGGTTCGTTCTAAACTTCATAGCCAGTCCTGCACAGAATTGCCGGTTGATGAAATGACCGGTGCTCAATTTGCGTGCAACCGGCTTTTTTTGTTTATCGAGACGTGGCTTTGGAAGCACAAAGCCTGCTCGCCGACGTTCACAAAGCCTTACAGAATTCGGAGTGCAAACAAAAAGACTGTGTTTTTTCGGTCTGGTCCAATATCTCCGAGTTTTTGATGGGGCAACACCCTCATCCGCACTGGCAAGGCCATGCTTATCGGGGGGGGTTGGATTATTCTACGCAACCGGCTGAACCGTCCCGCTGTTATAGAGACATCAAAATACGTTTATGTCTCCATTCACCGAGCGTCTGCCTGAGGTCGATACCACAGGTGAATTCTGTACTTTGCCCGTTCAGTGAATGAGGCACCCTTTGCCGATTGCCGCATGGATCTGTGGCACCTGTGTTCAGGGCAAACAAGTAACGGAACGCGAGCATCCAGGAACGGTCGTTCGCGGAGTTGCGACACGGAAGGAGCACTTCGAATGTCAGCTGATTTTGCGGGTCTGGGTCTTCGACTGAAGACATGGTTCGAATGCCTTCGAACCCGACCATTGCGTCAGGTGCTCGCTGGAGCGGTAAGCAGCGTCTGCCTGCTTGGTGGCACACTTCAAGCTCAGCAGGGTGACGGCTTTCAGGCAGCACCTCAGCAGGTCATTCGGCCAGCACAGATGCAAACCCTTCAGCTCGAAGACTCCTCTGTCTCGGGGCGAGTAGACGCCAAGCTGAGCCCAAACGTAGACAAACTTCTCAAGCCACAATATCAACTTGATATTGAACGCAGGCATAGTCAGTTGGTGATCACAAACAAACGTGTGCGGCGAATTGCGGTCACAGATTCCACGGTGGCCAACTACGTTCAGTACTCAGAAAAAGAGATCAGTGTTGTTGGTCTTGAGCTGGGTAAGACAGACCTGACACTGTGGTTTGAGGACGAATCTGCACCTTCAATTTATGAAGTTTCAGTCGTTCGTGATGCAAGTCTTGAAGAGCAAAGAACCATAGACTTCGGAAAGCTGGAGCGTCGTATAAGACAGTTGTTTCCGAATTCTACCGTGGCCTTAATTCCGGTCGGCGCTCAGGTGCTGGTTCGAGGTCAGGCCTACGATGGAGAAGAAGCGCAGAATATTCTCCAGATTGTTCGATCTGAAGTAATGCGGTCACTGGGACGGTTTAATGATCTGGACAACGGAGCTGCTCTGAATGTGTTTTCCGCATCCGGCGGCATCAACGGGAACAATGGTGGGGGTGGCGGGGGAAACAACGGCGTTAACGATGGTTTCAGAGACATTGTTATCAACGAACTCTCGATCCCCGGTGAATTCAATGTGAAGATGCGCGTAATGGTCGCCGAGCTCAATCGTTCGGAAATGCGAAATGCTGGTTTTGACTGGCGAGTGATCTTCGGGGACGGACGCCATGCCGTTGGATCTTCCATGGGAGGTGCAACTGGCACAACATTGAGCGGCATCTTCGAGAACAGCGAGATTCAGGTTCTGATTCGCTGGTTACAATCGAATGGCACGATCAAGCTGCTGGCGGAGCCCCAGATCGTCTGCATCAGTGGCACTGGTGCCAGTATTCTGGCCGGTGGTGAGTTTGCCGTTCCAACAATTATTGGTCTGGGTGGCGGCCAGGCCACTTCATTCCGCGGTTTTGGCACGAGCCTCGTCGTAACACCGACCGTGATGGATCGAGATCTGATTCGATTGCAGGTTGTTCCGGAGTTCAGTGAACTGAACGCAGCGAACTCAGTGAACGGTATCCCCGGGGTCAACGTTAAACGCGTACAGACGACTGTGGAACTTCGTGAAGGCCAAACGTTCGCCATCGGTGGTCTGATTTCGCGGCAGACAATCGGACAGACAAGTCGAGTGCCACTGTTCGGAGACATTCCATATATTGGCCCTCGAGTTTTCCAGTCGAAGAATGCTTCCGAAGTGGAGACCGAACTTTTGGTTTTGGTCTCTCCTGAGATCGTTCGACCAATGGAGCCGGATGAAGTCCCCCCTGTTCCCGGGCACAACGCGACTCATCCAAGTGATGATGAGTTCTGGCATCGTGGTCAGACAGAAGGTACACCGGATAATCAGGTATACCAGATCTCGCCATATGGCAGTGGATCGATGCACGGTGTGCCTCAGGGCTACAGTCTCTATAATCCTGCCGTTAATCACGGTGGCTATACACCCGGACCAGGTCCTGGCGGTGGAGCCGCGATGTCTGGACAGGGTTATATGTCCGGACCTCAGGGCATGGTTGAAGGGCTGCAGCCGCAGCCTGAGTATGCAATGCCGCAGGGTGGAGCTTATCAGACGGCTCCGATGCAGAGCTATCCGCAGATGCAACCGATGGGGGCTCCACCATCTCAGTACATACCTCAACAGGGACCTTCAACTCCACTGCCTCCAGCTCCACCTCAGGCATTTCCTTCACAGGGAAATGCAGGCCAGATTAAGCCATCCATGCTGACTAGAATGAAATCCACATTCCGTAAGGATGGTCAGCCACAAAACAATGCTGTGAAACCTGTTGGGTGGAACAGACCTGTGCAGAGGTAGGATCAGGGACTCGGCAATTTGTTTGTCCAGTATGGAACTGGAAACTTTTTCTCGATCTCAGATTACACCCATCCCTCGTTACTGATACCGTTCCTCACGACGTGCAGACAGGAAGAGCACTGACATGAATCTTACGCATACTCTTCGGGCGAGATTCGCCGCAGCAGCATTAACGAGCCTGATGGCCTCGGGTTGCTGCTCTACAAATGACTGCTGCACAACCTCGGAATGCGACAACTGCTCTGACCAGTGCGGTTCGTCATGTGACAACTCCGGCTGTTCGAGCAGTTGGTACTCGAAATGCTTTCCGTGGTGTGGAAAAAGCTACCCTCGGGGACGATATGCGATTCCCGACGTCATTCCATTGGGGGCGGTGAACAGGGCTCATTGGCACATGATGGAGACCAACGGAGAAGCTGCCGATTTCGTGATCTACCGAAACGAGTTCGTGGACAATTCATCTGAGCTGACGCCCTACGGTCGTGACCACATCATGGAGATCGCAGCGAGGATGCCATCTGCTCCGTTTCCTGTTCTGGTGCAGAGAAGCTTGAATAATGCCGACCCAGAACTCGACCATATTCGACGAGATATCGTGGTGCGAGTGTTGACAGATCTGGGCAATCAGGATGCTGACCAGCGTACTGTGGTTTCGCAGCCTTACAGTAACGGCATCAACTCGATGGAGGGTGAGCAGGACTACGGTCGATTCCGACAGATTCGCGGCCGAAATAACTTTGGCGGTGGTGGTGGCGGGATTGGCGGATTCTGATTCCCTGAGCCAACCTCCGGAATCAGCAGAGCATGTATGAGGGACAGCAGCCTGAAGAGGCTGCTGTCCCTTTTTCGTTGCACTCACGATATCCAGAAGATGGCTTACTATTTGACGTAAGTTCATACTTAGCAGAGCGTTAAGTGCTTGACCAAGGTTCATCTCGACAGGAACGCCCGGATTCCGCTACAACCCCAGTCTCCTCTCATTCTTGCTGTGTGTTTCTGCTCCTCTCTCCGCATGTTTTTGCTGACGCTGTCCGCGAAATCTGCAATCCTCCTTTCTCACCGTGCATTCGCCTGGAGACCTGACCATGTCAGGATATCGCTGGTCTTCGTTGCTGCCATTTTCGCTAATCGTTCTGCTTACCGGTTGTCAGTCCAGTGAGTCCAGCCGTTTTGCGTGGAATCCATTTCAGAAATCAGCAGATAAAGCGTCTGCAGAGAAAAGCGGTTCTGCCCTGGAGTTGCCGAAGTTTGCAAGTCGGAAATCTGAGTCTCAGGAAGAGTCTGCGAGGCAGGCTCCCATGGCCGAGGAGCAGGTCGACCGCTTGCTTGCAGATGGTCAATTGGCTTTGCAGGAAGAGCGACTTGAGGAAGCGTGTATCGCGTACAATGAAGTTCTCCGTTCGTCTCCTGATAATGCCACTGCTCATCATGGACTGGCGATGGCAGCTGATCTTTCCGAACAGTGGGCCGATGCAGAATATCATTACCGTCAGGCGCTCAGAATTCGACCGCGGGATGCGAATCTGCTTTGTGATATCGGATATTCATACCTGTTGCAGAATCGTTATGCTGAAGCAGCTCGTTATCTGAATCATGCGATCGAGGTGAATCCGCAGCATGAGAGTGCTCAGATGAATCTGGCATTGTTGGATTTACGACAGGGAAATTGTCAGTCTGCTGAGAGTCGCGTGATTTCAAAGTTCGGTTCCGGTGCGCAGGCCAAGCAGATTATGGCCCAACTTGAAGGCCAGACGACGGCCGTGACGGCAGCGTTCAAGACTGATACTGCAACATCCATCCCATCCAACGCCACGTTCGAGCAAGTGCAGGAGCTTGCTCGGCAAGAGCGATTAGAAGCAGAACGCCGCAGAGCCGGCCAGGGAATGTCTCAGGAGCCGGCCGGTCAGCCCGCAAGTCAAATGCATCAGCAGCCGATGATGCCGCAGGTTCAGCACCAGCCAATGAGAGGGGTCGATCTTCAGATTGTCTCAAACCGCAATGGCTTGCCGAACGGATCCGCTTACAATGCTAAAACGGGGCTCCCAACATCAATCCCAGGAGACCGACACGCGGAATCAGTTGCCAGATCGGGGGCACAGTTTCAGAACGGTCAGACTTTGAGTAATGACAATGGTCCGATGTTGGATGCCAGGCAGTCAGGAGGAGGTTTTCCTCCGACTGGCACAAGTGCATATGGGGGAGAGTTGCCTGCTCACGGCAATTCTCAAGGCGTTCGACATCCCGGAAGCTACGCTCCAGGCAACGATGGGATTATGTCAACGTCCGGCGTCAGTATGTCAAATGAGATTCTGAATACTGGCGCGGCGAACGGAAACGTTCCTGTGATGAATACAACGTCACCAAATCCACTTGTCAATGGAATGCCCATTCTCAATAACATCCATGGAAACGCGGCATCGTCAGTAACAATGAATTCGACTCCAGTCGCTGCGCCACAACCACTTGGCGTCAATCCTCTCCCAGCCAAAGTTGTGCCGATTCATTCATCCGGCACATTTCAGGTACCTCAAAACGGCAGTGTAAGTTACGGCCAGCCCATGGGATTCAACGCACCCACGGCAGCGGCGGCTTTTCAGGCTCCTGCCGCTGCAACTAACGGGGCTTCGGCACCAGTGAATTCAAATGGCTCCCCAGCAGTCTATTTGGAGGGACTAAATGCAGGTCCGGGAGCAATTTTTCCAGTGAGTGCTCCAGGTCCAGCGAGCGGAGCATTTGCTAATCCCGCAGGACGAACCGCAAACATTAACATGAGCAACGTTAGCTCTCCTGGCACCAACTCCCTGGTCAATGGTGCCATGTATCAGCAACCAGAATCTGCCCTGCCCTCTCAGGATTGGGCCAACCAGCAGCAGCAGCAATTGCGATCGCAACAACTTCAGTCTCAGCGATGGCAGGAACAACAGTCAATGGGTCGCCAGCCAGTAACAATGCCCCCGCAGAACTCGCCTTCATGGGGAACCGGAAGTTCTGGTGCTCCCACCGGCTCCAGGCCCGGAACGAGTCCAACCTCGGTGAATCCGCTTGAAGCCTACGAGAAACAGCGGCAGCAACTGGACTCCGAGTACAATCGAACATTACAGCAATTAGATCGACAGAGTCCATCCGCGATGCCTCAGTTTTGAAAGCCGCTTACGAACCAGTAATGTCTCGAAAGATCGCAGTTCGGCAAACTATGTCATCCCTCTGTGGCTGCGATGATGCTGAATAAGCACTTCGTGTGACCATCATTGGTTCTGAAGAAGTGAGCCACGTATCCCTGAAGTCTGGAAGCAAAAGATCTGAAGCGAGTCGAGGTGTTAGATGCCTTTTCGGCCTGACCAATTCGTCAAGCGACGCCAACCATCGTCTTCTGGCAAACAACAAGTGTAAATGGAAGTCGCCGAACCAGTATGTCACACAAACTTTGGGGCCCCTTCCATCTGATGCCAAACTGTCGGCTGTGGGTTGCCGAAGATCGCACTTGCAAAGATGCATCGGAATCCGCTCACGACCAGAGACTAGCTGAAACACTGCTGACAAATCGGGATCGAGATCGCTGGAACAGGTACAGACCAATAGAGAAAAAGAGACAATTTTTGAGTTCCCGACTGGTGACGAAGGCCGTGTTGAATTGTGAGTTCGGAACCAACTCAGCCAATTTGTTCGTAGACACAATGGAGTCGGGTCGACCGATGCTGGTAGATTCTCTGGGACGTCAGGTTGCCAGTATCAGCCTGTCTCACTCCGGGAATATGACCACAATCGCACTGAGTGACGTTCGCTATGAGCTTGGGGTCGATATCGAAACTGTACAGCAGATGAATGCCCGTGCGTTCGGACTTTCTTTCATCAATAGACTCGAGCATGGCCAACTGATGAAAGCAGCGTTAACTGAAGACCCGAATGCAATTCTTGCCATTTGGACGCTCAAAGAAGCCTACTGGAAAGCTCTCGGCGGTCCGCGGGACACTCCATTGGGAAACATCCTTATTGAATACCGTAATGCCATTCTAAACATAGATGTCGCCTGCATGACGCGCAATGGAAAGCCCTTGACCACGCAGTTTTTCGGACATGGGTATTCCTTTCCCGGTGAGTTGAGTAACTACTCATCTCTCAATGTCCCGGAATCGGAGATTTCAGCTTTCGTCGGATGTGTTGTTCTCGTGGACACAGAGCTCGTTTAAAAACCTGAGAATGTCCACGACAGCCCTTTTGACAGGCTGAGATAGCCCCGATAGGAAACATGGGCAATCTCCTCGACGAGACAGGCAAGCGGAACGCGATCTTTCTAAGGATAAACGGTAAAGAATTGCCTCCCTCGCGATTTAAACTGGCGATACACTCCATTCAAACCCAAGCACACTTTGCTCGAATATGTGATCCAAAGTCGGGGGTGAGATGCTCTGGATTGTCACTGCATTATCGTGGAACAAAGTTCAATTCCGCCAAAAAATGAATGGTGGAAACATTTTGATCATGGCTTCAAAAGAGTGGCACTATGAAACTGAATAAGGTACTCGCTCCATTTACGGTTCTGATGCTTGGCTATTCGGTCTTTACAGTCGTAAGCACTCTGAAAGAAGAACAAAAATGGCCAACTGAAGATGACAACAAATCTTCTGGCCAATCGCCCTTGGCAACCTCATCAAAGGAACGATCTTTGCTGAAGGAATCAAAGGGATTAATGCTCACGGGTATCAGCTCCAAGGTCCCGATTGCAGAAGACTACAGAATCCTCAAAGCGATTCCATGGACACTCACTGCTGTGCAGAGCAGCTACAGAGCATCGAGCGCAGAAAGTGCCTGCTCGTTGCTCGAAACCGGAACCGATGTGATCCAGCCCCTTGTTGAGTGCTTAGAGGGATCGGCAGGGCCACTTGGGCGGCAATGTGCCTTCTCCATTCGGCTTCAGTTGGGGAAAGAACTCGGTGAGGGATTGCCGAGCGTGACCAGAGGAATTATCGATGACTACCTGAAGGCGCATCAACTGACAGTCCAACCCTCTTTTTACCACGACGAGCAGGGGCGTGTGATTCTGAGTCCGCTGATTCGAGCATCCTTTGTGCGGCTGGATACACCAGCGTTGGCCTCGATCGCTGAGCCCATGATTGCCAAATCCATAGGAGAATTGAGAACTCTTGGGGTCTATTGGAATGAAACAGAGGCATTTGTTCCGGCGTTGTGCCGAACTCTTATTCTGGGATTTCAGTATACTCTGGATGTTGAAGGCGTCGCAGCGAAACCCAACGCCCAGCGTGAATACGAGCTTGTGTTCCTCCACTTGCTGAAAGACGCATCAGTCTCCAATCCAAAGTTAGCTGTCTTCGCAACTTCAGATGCAAGAACGCAATTTCATCTCCTCGAAGAAACAAACCCTAAGTCCGTCGAGCAATTAGCTGCGATCACTGCTGACGTACGTTTCGCCGATTCAAAGATGATGGGAATGTATCCTGAGGCTCCTGTGGTGACCAAGGTCCGACATCGTGCGCTGCTGACCATACCCACAGATCTGGTCCAGGCACAGATAGATGGTCTTGGTGTTGGCAAGGAGGCAGACTTCTCTGAAGTTCTTGATCAGTTCTATGAGAGAGCAATAGGCCACGCCCAGCCGACCGTGAATCCTTCTGAGCCCAATGAACCCGCAGATGTTCAACCAGCTCTTGAGCCAACACCAGAGGCCAACGCGAAGCCATAATCTGCGAGTGTGGGCGCGGCGGCTTACCAGTCGCTTATTCAACCAGCACTGAAGTAACAGGCGTACTGACGAGCAATGTCTGGTAAATGACGCAGTAACGTTCCGTTAATTCGATCAGTTTCCGGACGGAAGTCTCGTCTGCCTCGGTGTCGATTCGAAACAGCATTTCTATACTGGTAAATCCAACAGGCACAGATCGATCGACTCCCATGGTTCCACGAAAATCGAGCCAGCCTTTGGCAGAAACCATCGCCTGACTTATCTGAAGACCCATTGATATCGATACCGCCGCCAGCGTAGTTCCTGCACAAGTCACCAGCGCCTGAAGAAGCAGCTCAGCGGAACAAGCTTGAGTCCCGTCACCGCCGGCGTTTGGATGCAAGCCTGCTTTAATGAACTTGCCATCATTGCAGGGCAAAGCGACTCGACAACCCGGGACATCGAATTCCACGACGCCCTCAGCTTTAAGACAAACATTGGCGGTGTCCGGTGACAATTGGTACTGCAACTTCAAAGGAGCCTGCAGGGCTCTCAATGTCTCACGATCCATTTTCCTCAGTTCCGATGGGACTCAGGTCTGCCGGCGGTCAAAGCCCTGACTTGACCATTACCTGAATCATCCTTTCAAACGTGTGCAACGCATTGATTGTCCGGCAGGAAATCCAATGCAAATCCGGTTATACTCCGAGACAACGGAAAATTGCTACCGACCAGCCCGCTCTTGATCTGCCATCACAATGTCTCGAATACAACAACTGGATGCTCATGTCGTCAACCGTATCGCAGCGGGAGAAGTAATTGAACGACCAGGAAGCGTGGTCAAGGAATTACTTGAGAACAGCGTTGATGCCCTCTCAACGCGAATTGAAGTCGACATTGTTAATGGTGGAATGGACCTGATTCGGATTTCGGATAATGGTGAAGGCATCCACCCGGAAGACATGCTGCTGGCAGTGACCAGTCATGCAACCAGCAAGATCCGCTCCGACGCCGATCTGGATCATGTCAGCACATTGGGGTTTCGGGGTGAAGCTCTTGCATCAATTGCCTCAGTCGCAAGATTCCGGATTCGCACGCGCCCGGAAGAGTGTCCTGTCGGTCGAGAACTGGAAAGCCATGGGGGACAAATCGTGGCCAATCGAGACTGCGGATGTCCGGCTGGCACCGTGATGGAAGTTCACAATCTGTTCTTCAACACACCGGCTCGTCGACGTTTTCTCAAGAAACCGGCAACCGAATTTGGCCAGATCGCAGAACAGTTCTCACGAATTGCGATCGCTAATCCCAACCTGCATCTGGTGCTGCGTCACAACGAAAAGCTGGTCTACGAATTACCCGCTTCCGCGAATGCACTTGAACGTGTTCGACGCTTCATGGGTAGTGAAGTCTCCGACCACCTGATCAGCGTCACCTCAGAATCAGAATTGCCTTCAGGAGAAAAGATTCGACTGTGGGGATACGTCGG
The DNA here is from genome assembly GCA_026400835.1 of Planctomycetales bacterium. Taxonomy (GTDB): domain Bacteria; phylum Planctomycetota; class Planctomycetia; order Planctomycetales; family Planctomycetaceae; genus SXXK01. The sequence continues at coordinate 181,533 of JAPLOA010000079.1, forward strand.
TGAGCCATCTCTTAGCCGCTCAACTCGCAAGGACCAGTATCTCTTCCTGAATGGCCGCTGGATTCAGGATCGGAGCCTTCAGCATGCCCTTGGAGAAGCTTATCGCGGTCTGTTGATGGTGGGTCGACATCCAGTCAGCATACTCTTTCTGGAGCTGCCGCCAGCGATGGTCGATGTCAATGTCCATCCCACCAAAAGTGAAGTTCGTTTTCAGGATAGCCAGATACTTTATCGACAACTCCTCAAAACGCTTCGGGACAAATTCCTGACTCTCGAGTTTCGCTCGAACATCGACGTTGGCAACTCCGCTCCACCCTCTTCAAAGAACGAACTGAAGTTTGATAAGCCTGCATCGCCCGCAGTTCCCCAGCGGGAACTCGACCTGTGGGCTTCCCATGCGACGATCACGACTCCTCCCCGCGTTGGCGAATTTGCACGGTCGGCAGGCAGCGATTCAGCGGCCCACAGATCAACCTTTAATGATCGCTCGGTATTTTCGCATCCTGCAGTGATCGAAGCATTTGCGATCGATTCGCACCAGGCGCGAGAGAGCCAGCAACAAACTCCCTCGACTCAGCAGAATAGTGCGGCGACTTCCGAAGTTGTTGCTAATGAAAACTTCTCAGGGCTTTCGCCGAAAATAGATTCAACGGAGTCTTTGCCATCGGCCTCCAGTGTCCCTGGATCACAAGTTTCGGCAATGGAGAGCAGAGCCGAAACTTCCGTCGCTGACGACCGAATGGAGCAATCACTCAACAACGTAATCACCTCGACTGACAATGAGTTTCGGGCGATACAAATTCATGACTGCTATATTGTCCTTGCCAGTGATGCCGGGCTGGAGGTCATTGATCAGCACGCACTGCATGAGAGAATTCTCTATGAGCATCTGAGGAATCGAATCCTGTCGGGCGGAGTGGAACGTCAACGCCTCCTGATCCCGGATACCATCGAATGTACCGCCACCGAGTGCGTTGCACTTTTGGAGTCGCTCGACCTGCTGAAAGAAATTGGGTTCGAACTTCAGGAATTTGGAGGTACGACCATTCTGCTCATGTCCTACCCAACGTTAATCCCGCGAGGCAATCTGGCTCGAATCGTCAAAGATCTTGCAGAACAATTGGTACAAAACGATGGCAAGATGTCCAGACGCGACCTTCTGGATCACATGCTGCATACGATGGCCTGCCGCGCTGCAATTAAGTCAGGACACCGCCTCACTGCCGAAGAAATGCAGGAACTGCTTCGGCAGAGACATTTGGTCAATGACTCGCACCATTGCCCACATGGTCGCCCAACGTCCTTGACCTTGAGCCGTGGCACATTGGATCAGCAGTTCGGCAGATTGGGCTGATCGACAGATACGAATCGCCTGATCAAGATACCCCGCCTCCCCCCCGCCAGGCTGTTGGGCACCTACCATGCCGGTCCGACTCGATTCCTATCTGCTCCGCAGCGCGGTAAATGAATTGCCAATCGACTCACGCAGAAATGCGCCGTCGTTCGAATAGACAACAAACCTCGAACCTTGACCAATCGTTCGCCGCATTTGCTCAGTCTTCCCGAACCAGCAGCCTGCCGGGATATGAGAACGATCAGCGACATCAATGATCCGCTTCAGAATGGCGATCAGATCCGGATGATCATATTCGTTCGGAATTCCCATCGTTGTCGTCAGATCATTGGGCCCGACAAAGATCGCGTTGACTCCCGGTATTCCACAGATCGCCTCCAGGTTTTCAACACCTGCGAGAGATTCAATCATGGGCACAAAGACAGTGTTCTGACATCGATCTTCGAGGATATACCTGCGACTTTTCTCGTCAGGCCAGACTCCCTCGCTAAGGACTCGCTCCAGAGCGAGTCCTTTCAGTGGACGATAGATGGCTGCTGCGACCAAACGACGAGCGTGTTCCACGTCTTCAATATAGGGAACGACGACTCCATCAAAAGTATCGCAGACTCTTGAGACATCGTCCGGATCACGACTGTGCGTCCTTGCCAGACAGGCTATCCCCTTTGCTGCAAGAGCATACTTCAACGGCAGAAACTCAGCCAATTCCAATGCGTTGTGTTCTGCCGTGACAATCACGAAATCCAGTGCCCCTTCCGGAAGCACATCAACGATCGCCGGATTTACGGTGTACTGGATGAAGGTTCCAAAGACAGACTGACCACGCTGCATCTTTTCCTTCAGGCTTTTTCCCAGCAATGGTCCAGCCATTCCAGCGCCCCTTAACTATCAACAGCTTATCACCGTCAGCCGCTCTCCAGAGCCGTAAGCTTCTCGGTCCCATAAGTTGAACGGAACCCTTATTCGAGAACACCTCACGCCCGGTGAATGCCTCAATGCTGGAAGAGGAATTCCTTGCTGTTGATCACAGCCCAGGCAATATCTTCCAGAGCCCGCATCCGGTCTTCATTGGCCTTGATGTGGTTCTGTGCTGTTTGCTGTTCTTCAGCCAACGGAGGCCGACTCAAGGCCGTCAAATACAAGAGTTCGATAATCTCTGCATCCGACTTTCCGCCAGCGACCCACTTGTGCACGTTCCCTGCGTCAGACCGCAGTTTGTTGTGTACTGTCGGCCCGTTAATCAACTGCAGAGCCTGAGAAAGATTGCTGTCCGTGGATCGCTCGCACTCACAGGGAAGCTCTCGCTGAGGCTGCCCAAAGACCTGCAGAAACTTATGGCCCTCAGGAGGGTCAACCAGTTCAACAGCTTTGGTGCCACCCGGCATTCCTGCGAAGTCTTCCGGCAAACCAGTCACCGCACAAATAGAATCAAGAAGCTGTTCCGCTGTCAGCATGCGAGTAGTCGCGTGACTGAAGTAGATCTCATCGTCAGCGTTATACTTATTTCTCTGTGAACTCAATTGGTAAACACGGCTGTTCATAATCGTACGGATAAGGTGGCTTGAGGAAAACCCGCTCTTAACCAACTCACCAGCCAGATAATTCAACAGCTCAGGGTTGGACGGCGGATTGGAATCTCGGAAGTCATCGACAGGATCAACAATTCCCTTACCGACAACATGGCCCCAGATACGATTTGCGAGGGAGCGGGCAAAGAATGGATTGTCGTTCTTCGTCAGCCAATCCGCAAAAACAACTCGACGATCCTGATCGGCAGGAACATCGACATCCCCCTGCATCAATAGGCGAACCTTCATTTGTTTCCCGGTGCGCGGCTGAGTCACTTCTCCACCAGCTTTGACAAAGATCATTTCATCATCCGGGAGACCGGTTTCCTTACGCCCCACGCGGATGAAAGCGGCTGCTGTGCCGTAATAGTCATCCTGAGTCCATTTTTCAAACGGATGGTTATGGCATTTCGCACACTGAATGCGAATCCCCAGAAACAACTGGGCTGTCGTCTCAGTAGCGTCAATTTCATCTCGACTTGCTTTCCAATAAGCGGCAGCCGCATTCTGTTGAGTGCTGCCGGTAGCGGTCAGCAGTTCGTGCGCAAACTGATTCAATGGAACATCATTCTTAACAACATCGAACAGCCATCGGCGAAACTTATGTACGCCTGTTCGAGTCATCTTCTTGCTGTTGGATCGCAATAGATCGGACCACTTCATCGACCAGAAGCGAGCATGATCATCTGTCGCGAGCAACCGATCGATGACAGCAGCACGCTTGTCCGGAGACTGATTGGCAAGAAACTGCTGAGATTCCTCCAAAGACGGAAGACGTCCAGTCAGGTCAAGCGTTGCCCTGCGAAGAAAGTCGGTGTCGCTGCACAATTCTGAAGGCTGGATCTGCAGTTGCTTCAGCTTTCCAAAGACCAATCGATCAATCTCCGTCGTCTCTGCCGGACTCGGCCACTGAAAATCAGGACGTTCGGTAAGGAAGGTGAGTTGAGTTGTGGATACTTTGTCGAGGTAGCGGGCCAGAACCGTCACTTCTCCACGCCCCTGCTGCGAGACCACACCAGACGGTGAGATCATGCCGATGCCTTCATCCGAAGAATCAAATGCCGTGAGCGCAGTGATATCTCGCACTGATCCGTCGCTGAAATAGCCATTCACAATCAGCTGTTGTCGATCAGCGCCATCCCGGAGAACTCTCGGAGACGGCAGCAGTTCAATGCGTGACAACGTGGAAGCGCCGTCTGAGTCCAGTTTCATTCCTTCAGCGATCCAGTCTCTTAAAACTCGATGACTAGGATCTCCATTCTGCAGCCGACGACCACCACCGTGAGCCACTTCCATCAACGGTTTTCGCAGAAGTAGACTCTCATCAGGGTTCAGGACATTCGAACGCCGATTGAAGAACTCACCCCTCAATGTCACCAAATCCACGTTAGGATCGTATCCTCGAAGAGATAGACGGAACCCGCCTTTGCCAGACGGAGAACCGTGACAGGCTCCCATATTGCAACCCGACTTCGTCAGTGATGCCAGGATCTCATTTTGAAACGAAACTGGAGCAGGCATGTCAAAGTTCGATACTGTGACTTTGGCCGATGCCGTTTGGCCACCACGCATCACATGCACCGTCGTGGCACCATTTCCTTTAGCCTTTACAACTCCGCCTTCAACGACAGCGACTGCAGCGTCATCGGTCCGGTACTCTGCAAGCCCTGTCGCATCGTGAATTGTGGCAGCATCGCCATTCGCAGTAACGATCAATTGCTGCACACCGCGAGGACCAACGAGAGCAATCTCAGCTGGCTGAACAGAGAGCGATAGAGTCGGTAGCTCAGCAGCAATGGACGCTGAAACACCAGTTACAAACGTCAACAACAGGCAGGTTAAGCGGAACATAGTGACGAGGCCTTTGTTTGCGATTCTTTGTAGGCAGGCGTTGGCCTGAATACGCACTTTCCAGGAACTTTAGCTATCCAGAGAATTGCCGTATCAGCAACTCAGGGGTGGCATCTTTGGGCGGTTCAAAAACAGAAATCGATAACCCATTAAACTACTTGGTAACAACTTCGACAACGATTGGCGGAACAGGATGAATAGGTTCAGCTTTATCCTTCTTCGACTTTCCCTGAAGGAAAACAGTGAAAGTTCCGATTGGGGCATCAGCGGCAGCGGTAATCGTGACTGCCAACTCTCCTGCAGCCATCGACCCACCCGTCACCGCAATTCCGGCCGGTAGTTGATCAGCCGGAGTTGCGAGGGCGATTTCAATCGGCTCCGTCCATTCAGCGGTTCGAGTCGACTTCACGACAACTGTTGCGGCAGCACCCTGCGTGACATTGAGACCTGATGGCTCTGCCGACAATGAAAACTGAACTGCAGGTTGCACGGCAGCGAAGAGATCGGTTCTGACTCGGGCACTTCGGAACAGCTCTGCTTCAGCTTTCTTTGGAGCTGGCGGGGCCAGTTGAATTTCAGCCGGCGGCATGACAACACCATCCGGTGCTGTAATGCGAAGAGTTATTGGTCCCCAGTCGGCATCGGATGCAGCTGCGGCAGGATCTTTCGCAGTAAGGACAACAGGCACGGCGCTCTGCTTTCCGCCAATAATGAATGGGGACATTGTCAGCGATGCCGGCAGCCCGACAGCTTCCACTTTCAGCGGACCATCGTAATGAATTCTCCTCACCGCGAGCAGCATCGCAGCACTGCCACCTCTGGGCACATTGACACGATCGGCCGGAGCAGTCACTTTGACGGCCTTTCGTCCTCGGAACAAGTCCAGGGCATAGATCCACTCCGAACCGCCCCGCCCTGCGATCTCACTGACCTTCAGAAAAAAGTCACCAGCAGCAGGGAGCATGAACGTGAGTTCCGCATCGCGCGGCCCCGCATCATCGTTCTCTGCGACCTTCCCACCTTCCGAGTTGTAAAGTTCAAGCATCACATCGGTGGGGCTGCTGAGCTCACGAGTTCGAGTTACCACCAAAAGAGCTGTCGGCTCGGCCACGGTCACCTTAAACCAGTCGGAATCTCCCTTTGCATTGAAGCTTCCAGTCAGCATCTGCGATTCCGCCGCCACTACCGTGGCTTCAGCTCGACCATTATTCGGCTCCACTTCATTCTGCGACAGACTTGTCGTAACGAGTACTACCCCAAGCGTACTCGCATCTGCCTCGGCTGATCGAAAAGAGACCGGCACAAATGAAGCCGGAAGATCAGCGGATCCCTGAGCAGAAGCCTCGCCGACAACCTCTCCCGAACTACCAACCAAAGAAACTTTCCCACCGACCTGAGTAACTCGCGGCATTGTCGCACTGGCCAGCGACATCTTTCCCATTCGGAGATGGAAGAAGTGACGGGCACCGCCTGAATAACGCACATCTCGCAATTCGATTCGATGCTCGCCAGCAACGGCGGCCGTGAACTGAAGTTGTGTATCTCCCTCTGCACCAGGCAGATCATCGCGGTATACAATCTCGTTGCCATCTGGACCGGTCACTCGAAGAACCGGATCAAGATCCGAACCCAGTCGGCGAGCCAGCACTTCCACACTCACCGACTGACCAGCCGTTAATGCAACGCGGAAGAATCTCGACAAGACGGGATTGAGCTGCCCTTCGACACAACATGGCAATGTAACCACCTGACCAACAGCACGATCCTGGCTTTCGGGTGTCAGAGCAATGGACGGCAAGTCATCCACGACCAACCAACCGGCCTCCGAACAACCATGATTTGTGACCATTCGCGCCGGATAGATGCCCGGTATCGCATCAGCCTTGATATCACCTTCAAAGGTGACTGGCTGATCTTTCGACAAATCTGACCCTTCTTTGGGCCGAAGAGTACCGACCGGAGTCCAAAGACCGCTTGCCCCTATCAACTGTTTGCCGTTGACGACAACGGTAGCCTTCTGCCCAGGCCGGAAGTTGGCCACATCAAGTCGATCAATGACCGGCTCCTGACAGTATGCCTCGGGCAAACTGAGGAGCGCACCGAAAGAACAGGCGACAGCCAGAGCAACTGTGCGGCGTAGAGACATTACAGGTGTGATATAAACAGCCATCACGGTAGGTTTTCCGAAGAACACATGGCTGGGAAGGCGCGTAGGAAGGACCGACAGTCTAAGCATGGCCGCGGGTGTCGTCAAAGTGAAACCCCATTTTGATTGGCGATGAGCCCAATCTTGTGTTTCGAATGCGATTGTGCGGTTGTCCCCCCCCGGCCGCATTACCGAGGATCAAGCACTCAGCAGGGAGACTCGAGAGCCCCTCTCTCTTGTCTCTACTGACGATAAAGAATGGCATTTCTGCAAAGTCAAAGGGTATACTCTCCACAGATGGAAGCTGACATTTGAACCGTGGTTTTGCGATGCTTTCTCGATACAGTGTTGATCTGAACAGATCGTGCATCGAATTTAAGGACGAATTGTGGTCCACCTTCTCCGTCAGACCATGTTGATGCAGACTTCATTGATCCAGACCTCCCTCTCCAGTCGGTTTTTGGAATACCGTTTTATGATCTCTCGAACTCTTCGCTTGTCAGCTCTCGTCGCGATCACGATTTCAATTTTTGCGTCAGAGGGACGTTGCGCGTTGCCCCCTGAAGTGAAGAAGGAACTCACTGCGCTGGGCAAAGAGCTGAAAGAAGTTCCGGGCATGGTGAAAAAGAAAGAGGTTGATCAGGCCAAAGAGTTGATCAAGAAGACCGAAGAACGCATTAAGGAACTGGCGATTGAAGAGGACGAAAAAGATCGATCCTACGCAACGTTCAAAACCGCCCTCGAGAAGGCGAAGAATCTGATTCCCGTGAGCTTCGAACAGGAAGTCGCTCCAATCCTGAAAGCAAACTGCCTCCAGTGCCACGGCGAAGCACAAGCCAGCGCTAATCTCCGCCTTGACACGTACAGCATGATTGCCAAAGGAGGACGAAGCGGAGTCCCGGTTGTTCCTCGCATCCCTCAACGCAGCGGTCTCGTTCTTCGCATGGTCGCTGAGAACGAACCACAGAGGATGCCAAAAGGACGCGCCAAACTGGATGACGCTGAGATAATGACGATCGCTCGCTGGATTGAACAAGGGGCTGCATTCGACGGCAAAGATCAGGATGCACCAATTGGTGACTCGATGGTTGTCAAGAAACCTCCAGTGACCGTTGTGAAGGCCGATGGCACAGAGACTGTTTCCTTCTCAAAGGATATCGCACCATGGATGGTGAATATCTGCATGGGATGTCACTCCGGAAACAATCCTCGCGGCAATTTCGGTTTCACAACATTCGAACAATTGCTGCAAGGCGGCCCCACGGGCACAACCATCGTCCCCGGCAAGCCCGACGAGAGCTACATTGTCGATCTTGTCCTGCGTCAAGAACCGCTGAAGATGCCAGCGGGACAGGCTCAGCTGAAGCAATCACAGGCGTTGGCTCTTGAAACCTGGATCCGCGAAGGGGCTCATTTCGATGGAAAGGATGCGAAGGCTCCGCTGCGAGAAATCGTGCCAACGGAAGCACAAATGGAAGCTGCGAAGTTAGCCTCCATGACAGATGCAGAATTTGCGGAGCGACGTATCACGCAGACTGCAGAACTCTGGAAACGAGTTTCCCCTAAGACAGAAGGCGTCTCCGCGACCACAAGCAATTTCTATCTCTACGGCACAGCATCGGAAGATCGCCTGAAGGAACTCGGCGAAAAAGCGGAAGCCCATCTGACAAAACTGACCTCCACTTATGGTCTTCCTGCGGGAGAAACGGCGTTTCGCGGACGATTGGCCATCTTTGTTACGGGTGAACGATTCGACTACGAAGAATTCAATACGGTGCTGATGAATGGCCGGAGAACCCCAAAGGCCGTCTCAGGCCACACTGTGCTCAACGCAAATTTTGAAACCGCTTACATTGCGATGCACGACGTGGGCGATACTCAATCAGCAGACGCTCTGTCGGCCGAGCAATTGCTGAAGTCGCTCCTTAGCCAGTGCTACCTGACTCGGGACGGATCCACATTGCCAGACTGGCTGAAGCAGGGTTTCGGACTGCTGGAGTCAGGCGTTGAGCGGAACGCCGAATATGTTAAGGCTGTGCCCACTCGCGCAGGACAGGCTGTCGCGACAATCGATGATCCGGCAAAACTGTTCAACGATGGAACTCTAGCGCCAGAAGAAGTCGGTGATGTTGGCTATCTGCTGGTGAAGTTCCTCCTGTCTCAAGGCGGCCCGGCACGGTTCCAACAACTGGTTGGTGAATTACGAACAAACCCAGATGCGGCACGAGCGATTCAGCAGGTCTACGGCAGCGCGCCAACCGCGTTGGGACAAATGTTCCTGCGAAGCGGTGGGAAGTAATCTCAGTAGACAATGGCTCCGAGGTTATGCGCGTTCCAACACGTCAATAGCAGCACATGCGATTAATGAATGTGGCGGCTCTGATGGCCGCACATCATGACTGTTGATTGGCAAGACTGAGGAGACGGCCTTTCATGAACCACTTGCCTCGATGTCAGATCGTTCCGCTTGCTGGCCACCGGACGTCCGTCTCGATCGATGATCGAGAAATCCTGCGATGGAATTTTGGCAACGATTATCCTCGTCCCTTTTTCTTCCCTGTCGTCGCACCTTCGGGTGCGATGCTGACGCGCATGGGACATCCGGGAGCTCCTGATCATGATCATCATCAGTCGATCTGGTTTGCTCATCACAAGGTGATGGGAATCGATTTCTGGGGCAATGCATCGGGAGCCGTGATTCGGCAACTTCAATGGCTGGCATACGACGACGGTGACGATGCGTCTCGAATGGCCGTGGAGCTCGGCTGGTTCGATGGTCATGATCCAGCGCCCCTGTTGAAGCAGGAATTGATCTGCGAAGTCCGACCGCTTGCCGCAAAGAACGAGTTCACTCTGGAACTTCAAAGCCGCTTCGTACCAGTGTCGGAGTCGCTCGAGTTTGAAAAGACAAACTTCGGTTTCCTGGCGGTTCGAGTCGCCAAGTCCATCTCAGCCGTCTTTGGCGGCGGCGTTCTGACCGGCAGCGAGGGAGCTCAGACAGAAAAGAATCTGTTCGAGCAATCCGCTCGCTGGATTGACTACAGCGGCCCAACAAACCGCGAGAGCAATCAGACCGAAGGGATCACCTATTTCGATCATCCCTCCAACCCGGGCCAACCAACCGGGTGGCATGTCCGCGACGATGGCTGGCTTTGCGCATCGCCCTGCATGAAGACATCCATCACAACCAGAAAACAAGAGCCGCTGGCGTTGAGGTACCTGCTTCACATTCACTCCGGCACAATCAATTCTGAGTTGGCCAACAACATCTACTCTGAATTCTCCGCTCGTTCATCAATGCAGGTTGTGAAGGGGACGAAGCCTCATACTCGGTGGCAGGTTGAACGCCGCGAGTAAAGTTGAATCACCTCGGCGTTGCCGCCAAAGCCGAGATCCTGCCACAGCAAACCTGCAGGAACTCCTGAACGGCTCCTGCCGCTTCCTCATCTTTGGATTTGTAGCCCCCCCGAGAAACATGTTCAGGAAGACAGTCGATGCGTCCCGCTCAAAATGAGTACTCAGATTTCTTTGCTGGCTACATCAACCTCGTACCAGAAAACGATGTTCTTCCTGTGCTGGAACAGCAACTGGTCGAGATTCCTGTTATATGGCGAGGAATCGCTGAATCCGAAGCAACAGCTATTCATTTGCCGTATACGTGGAAGATCAGACAAGTCCTCGATCATCTTGTTGATGGCGAACGAATCTTTGGTTATCGATTGCTGAGAATCGCTCGTGGAGATACGACGCCTCTGCCGGGGTTTGACGAACATTTCTTTGCAGAGGCCTCGGAGGAACGCCCTGCTCCGCTGGCAGATTTGATTGAGTGACGGATCACTTCACGGAGCCTGTATTTCTCCGATCCAACATACGCGAGGTCCATTCACCGAAACAGATGGACGACAATCAAGCCATAGCGACAACGAATCGAGTTCCTCCCGTTCGTAGCTGGCAACCCCCTAGCCTGAATTGCGCACCTCGTCCCAATGAAAAAGCCTTCACGTGCGTATAAGTGGTTGTCTAATCATCACTTAACACGCACGGAAGGCAGATCGATGTCTGAGACACAGTGTATCTCGCAGTTGCAGCTTTTTGAAGTGGGACGGCAGCAAGTCACGATGACATTTGACGGTGGCCAGGTCGTCAGTGATGCAGGCCTGCTCCCGATTCGCGAGCTGGATCAGAAACTCGGCATCCTGGCGGAAGCGGCGCGGAGATTGCCCGATCCAAGATCGGAAAGAGCGTGCACCCATTCCGTCGAAAACATCCTGACTCAGCAGGTCTATCAAATACTCGCGGGCTATCCGGACGGCAACGACGCGCAGTTGCTGCGAAACGATCCGCTGTTCAAAACCATTGTGGGCAAAGACCCTCGTCAGGAAGACGAATCGCTCGCCAGTGGCTCGACCATCAATCGGTTTCTGCACGCGTTCACTCGGCGTGAAGCGGAGAAGCCCGTGGAGGAACGCGGCGTCATTTTTGAAGTACGTCGCGCCCAGGTCGAACGCATCAACGCGATCAATGATTTTCTTATCGACCTGTTTGTGCGTACGCGAAAGAAACAGCCCGCGCACATCATCATTGATCTCGATCCCACCGCCGATCCAACACATGGACAGCAGCAACTCACGATGTTCAATGGCTTCTATGATCAGCACCAGTATCTTCCGATGATGCTGTTCGAAGGCACAACCGGATTTCCACTCGGCGCATGGTTGCGTCATGGGACAGCGCATGCGGGACCTGGCGCGGTCGAAATGATTGAGCGAATTGTCTCACGATTGCGACAACACTGGCCCGACATCATGATTTTTGTTCGTGGTGATGCAGGAGTGGCTGGCCCCGAAATGTATGAATACTGCGAGTCACAGGGCATTCTCTACACCTTCGGCTATGGTATAAATCCCGCATTAAAACACAGGGTTTCTGAGCTGGAACTGGAAGACAACGCGCGTTTGTTGTGGTGGATGTCGGGCTGCAAAGCATTTCAAATGTTTCACATGTTTGACGACTATCAGGCCCGATCATGGTCTCGAGCGCGGAGGATTGTTACGAAGGTCGAGATCACTCAGTTGGGCAGCACGAATGTTCGCTTCGTTGTGACAAACATGAGCGGTCTTGCCGGCGGAATCTATCAGGGCTTTTATGTTCAGCGCGGCAATGTTCCCGAGCGTCCGATCGGTGAACTGAAGAATGGTCTGCACATGGATCGGTTGAGTTCGCATCGCTTCCTTGCGAACGGTCACAAACTGATGACGCACTTGTTGGCGTATGCTCTGTATGTTCTGTTTCGCGAAGCGAATGAAGCGACGCCGGAATTGAACAGGATGGAAGTGAGCACGGCGCGGACTCGCCTGTTTAAAGCGGGTGCACTGGTGCAGGCGACTCATCGCCACATCTGGTTTCGAGTGGCAAGCCACTGGCCCGGCGCGACGCTGTTGACTCGCGCGGTGAAGGCCGTGAATTCGTATGTGACGACGACACTTGAACGCTGGCAGAGTCACAATTTGTTCGGGTCGGTGTCGGGAACAGAGTCGTGCAATCGATCGTGGATTTCTTTCGCTCCACTGCCGCTCAAATAGCGGTCATGCAACGAACGCTCCGGAATCGGTTAAGCCGGTGCCGTGCCTGAAGGTCTGCGCAGAGATGCCCCAAATCGACCATTTGGGGTAAAAAAACGGTAGCGCACATACCTTTCGGTCGTTGAACAGACCAGCAGCCGCTGATTGTGAAAAACAAAAAAATTCACGCCCAGCCACGGGCGTGGTGCGCAATACAGGCTAGATCTCGTTCGAAGCTTGGGGAAGTTGCGACTGTGAAAACAGGAAACGCCTCTCTGTCCTATGGTCGAAATTGATGAAATCGGTAACGCTAAAAAAATCAATGCGACAGTGTTCAAATTTATCTCACCCATGGTACTATAGCCGAATCTTCGTACTTTTCGGTTTAAGGTCCGATTATAGAGAGATCTCTTGAATCATTTTTGGGAATTTGAACATGAAACCAATGCTGATCGCTGCTGCAATGTTACTCCAGGGAAATCGCATGTCGGCGTTGGCCTTTCGGCTTTAGTTTTGCATTGAGACATCATTCGTCAAGCGGCAAATTGGATTGCCGTGGTTTGTGAGTGCGGGATGGAGTCTCAGTCATGAAGGCCAACGGATACTTTGAATTTCTTACATTCTTTGAAGAGCTGCCGGACCCTCGACTGGATCGCGGGCAGAATCATTTGCTGATCGACATGGTTGCACTCGCGTTGTGCGGCACAATCTGCGGGGCGAATACCTGGGCCGATATTGAGCGGTTCTCGCTGGCTCATCAGGAATGGTTCGAACAGTTTCTGGAACTTCCCAACGGCGTTCCATCCCACGACACCTTTGGGAGAGTCTTTCGCTGTCTGGACACGGCTGAGTTTCAGGCATGTTTGAGCAAATGGGTTGAGCATCTTCAGTTTTCACTGAACGGAAAAACGATCGCTATTGATGGCAAGACGGTGTGTGGATCGCACGACCAGATCAACGGGCAGAAGCCACTGCATATTGTCAATGCGTGGGCGAAGCATGTGAACTTCTGCCTGGGCAGCATCAGTGTGGATGACAAGTCCAATGAGATCCCGGCCGTGCAGGAATTGCTGTCTATTCTCAATCTGAAAGGTGGGGTTGTCACAGCAGACGCGATGCATTGTCAGAAGGAAACGGTGAAGAAGATCATCGAGAAAGAAGCCGACTACGTGATTCAGGTGAAGGGCAATCAGCGAGCTCTGCTGGACAGCATCAAATCAGAAATGGAACACTACGAATCCGAGAACTATGCGTCACCCAAAGTCCGCATGCAGACCATCACCGAACGGAATCGAACTCGCGAAGAAGTCCGCACGTGCATCGTGGCTCCGGCACCAGCAGAACTAAAATCACGCTGGTCGGGATTACAAACAATCGGACTGATCTGCCGCACTCGGACGCTGGCGGATGGAACAGAGCAAACGGAAGTTTCCCACTTCATCAGCAGCCTCGCTCCGAAAGTCCGCCAGCATATGCAACACCTTCGCAATCACTGGAGCGTGGAGAACTCTTTGCACCACACTCTGGACGTCACATTCTCCGAAGATGCCAGCCGAATTCGCAAAGGAAATGGTCCCGAAATTATTTCCGCATTTCGCAGACTAAGTCTGTCAATTCTAAAGTCCGACACCACCATCAAAGACAACGTCCGAGGCAAACGTCTGCTTGCAGGATGGAATTTGAACAACCTCAAGAAGATTTTGTCAGCTTTTCAAGCCACTTGAACGTGCGATTGCCCTG
>JAPLOA010000056.1 GCA_026400835.1 Planctomycetales bacterium
TGCACCCGAGCCTGACCACGCTGCTGAGATTTTGTCTTTGTGCTCATAAAATCCTTATAGCGCACCGAAACCATCACCACCAGGCCAAAATCTGAACTGAAAACTACGTTTGCAAAAATTCACAGCCTCTCCGGGCCTGAAAATGCGCAACTTCAAAACTGACGCTTCGGGTTGAGGTAGACGGAACATTTTGATCCCTCGCTGACGCTTCGCGTTGGGATAGATAGTACTTATATCATGACTGTTGCCTACGCCAGTAACTCGGCAATCGGGCCGCATTCGTCGTGAGCCACGGGAAGTGGCTGCCCCCGGTTGATGTATTCCATCTTGTCCGGCGGTACGCCCATCGCTTTGAACCACGTGTGAAACAGGTCACCGATATCGTGCGGCTGGCCATCGACAAAGGTGCCCTGATCATTCGTCTTGCCAACAACGACGCCCTTTTTGATTCCTGCTCCGGCCATGGCAATCGACCACGCTTCCGGCCAGTGGTCGCGTCCAACGTGCGAATTGATCTTTGGCGTTCTCCCGAATTCGCTCATCACAATCACCAGCACGTTATCCAGCATGCTGCGATCGTGCAGGTCTTCGATCAGTGCCGCAAACGGCTGATCGAACTGGCGAATCAGACTGTCACAGGCATTGAAGTTGTCACCATGACTGTCCCAGTGATACGAATTGACTTTCACGAAGCGCACGCCTGTTTCCAATGTGCGTCGAGCCAGCAGCAGATGGCGTCCAAGTTCATGCTTGCCGTATCGTTCGCGATCTTTGTCGGTGAATGAGGACTCATCAAACAGGTCGCTTCGGTCCATCAGTTTCTGTGCCAACTCATAGACATAGCTGTTGGCATCGGTCCATTCTTTGCGACGTCCGGCCGCATAGCGATCATTGAACTTCTGACGCAATTCGTTGCGAAGTTCGTTCTCCTCGAGGCTAATAGATTTGTTCAGCAGCAAATTGTCCGGTGGCTTGCCATCGCCTAAAGCCAGAGCCCCGTATTTCGCTCCCAGAAACCCGGCGTCGCTGGCTTTGAAACCACCGCCGTATGGCTTGATCCAGATGTATGGTGGCATGCCGCTGCTGGTTGGTCCCATGAGTTTGGCAACAGCGGAACCCAGAAACGGATAGTCGACGCCTCGATTTTTGGGATCGCCACGATTGATTCGGGCTACGCCGGCGGAATGGCTGTTGTCCTGAGTACACACGCTGCGGAGCACGGCCAAATGATGCATCTGTTTGGCCGTATGCTGCAACAGTTCGCAGACATGGGTTCCCGGAACAGACGTCGGGATCGCTCGAAATGGGCCGCCGAATTCCGTGTTCGGTTTCGGGTCCCAGCTTTCCAGTTGGCTCATGCCACCATCCAGCCAGATCAGCAGAACCTGCTTGTCGTTCTTCGCCAGCTCATCGGCCACGCACGGCTGTAAAAACGTGCCCAGGCCGAGTCCTCCGGCCGCGGTCGCGCCCAGCATCTGGCGTCGAGAAGATCGATGTTCCCAGGGTTTGCAGAGTTGTTGTTGGTTCATGGTTGTTGGTTCATGGTGTTAGCAGGCTGTTGGTTTTGTTGTTTTTTACAACCCGACACGTCAGTGAGGGATAAAAGTCGCCGCGTTTTCAACAACAATCCCTCGCTGACGCAGCGGATTGGGATGAAATCAACAGTCTGTTAGTGATTGACCACAAACTCCATCGACGTCAGCATCGACCATGTCCAGGTGGCGATCGCTTTTTCTCGACGTTCGCAGTGTTTTGTCAGCCAGGCCGCAAGTTCGCTGCGTTCTTCCTCGGTGGGGCGGCGAGTGAACACGGACAGATACAATTCCTCGGCCAAAAGGTTTTCGTCGGTCATCGCCAGTAGGCGATCGATCAGGTTGCCGGGTTGACGTGACAGCAGTTGCAACAACGTGTCGTCGTTCAAGCTGAACAACGCCCCTTTGACAGTGGGGTTGATCTGGTCTTCGGGTTCACGAGGTTCATTCGCGAAGGCGGCCACGTATCGCGTCGTCAGGTCAACAAGTTCCTTGTTGGGTTTGCCTTCTTCTGTAGGCTGCTGCAGTCGTTCAAGATTACCGGTGGCCTGAAGCGTGCTGTGCAGCAGTTGCTCCGCGAGCATTCGCTTTTCATTCGCCACGAGGTAAGTCTGCGGCAGGATCGCTTCAGCGTCGACCGCGGACGCCGAGTTTTCAACGCTGGCTGATTCCACCGGATAACGGCTGCTGCGTTGGTAGGTCTGGCTCAACGCCAATTGTCGCAACATCCATTTGATGTCGTATTGATGAGCGACGAATTCTGCAGCAAGCAGGTCCAGCAGTTCGGGATGCGATGGAGGATTGCCGGAATGATGCAGATCCAGCGGATGCACGAGTCCTCGGCCCATCATCACGAACCACAGGCGATTGGCGATGTTCTTCGAAAACAGCACGTTCTGACTCGCTGGGAACTCATTCGCCAGTAACGCCAGCACGCTGACTGGTGCGGCATCCGCTGGAGCATCTGCGGCCGGTTCAGGAATCGGGATCTCTGCGCCAAATGGAATGCGTGGTCCGGTTTCGTTTTGAGTGGGATCGAAGACGGACACAAACTCGAGCTTCTTCTTCATGGGCTTTTCCGTCACACCCGGAAGGTCGGCTTCGTTCTTAGCCGCGATGTTGAGATAGACGGAATACAGTCCCTGAAAGTCTCGCTGCTTGTAGTCGTCAATGAACAGATGGTTATGGCACTGAGCACACTGCAGATCGGCTCCGAGAAACAGTCGCCCGACGTCTCGAGTGAGCCCTGGATGATCAATCGGGTTCTGTCCATTGGCTTCAATGCGTTTGGCATAGAAGAAGGCCGCACCGTGACGAGTTTCATCCTGAGCATCCGGGTTCAGAAGTTCGCGAACGATCTGATCCCACGGTTTGTTTTGTTCAAAGGCGGTGCGGAGGTATTGTTTCCACTTCTCATTGTCGCCTCGACGTTCCATCAGTACGACATGAAACAGTTCCTGCATCCGTTCGGCATACGTCGGCGCGGCCAGCAGTTGATCGATCATCTGCGAGCGTTTGTTCGGATCGCTGTTATCCAGAAAACGACGCGTTTCGTCCGCGTTCGGAATACGGCCCGCCAGATCCAGCCACACGCGTCTCAGGAATTCTGCATCGTCCGCCAGAGGTGCTGGCGACTGACCGGCGGACCTGGCTGCGATCAGTTCATCGATTCGCGGAGATAGCGGCGGATCACCTGCTGTCGAGGAGGACGTCATCAAAATGCAGACGAACACGCCACAGACAATTTGCTGAGACAACTGAAATCCCGTCATGCAGACTTCTCCGCCTCCAATCGATAGTCGAAAGCAATTGGCTGAGTCTAACAAAGTTGGCGTTCTCGCCCCAAGGGTGTGGACTGCAAAGCAGGTCCTTTCTGCCGGAAAGGATTTTCGTATTGCCGCATGACAAACCATGAGTGCAACTGTCTGAAGAGTGTAACTGGCTTTATCAATCCAATTCCACCGAAGTCGCGGCAAGCCGCGAAGTCCTGCCCGGCCGGCAGGACCTACCAGGATCCGCGACTGGCACCGGCGCGGGATTCCGCGTAAAACACGCAGAGATATGTTGTGCAATGAAGGGGCGTTTTGAGTCGCCTCCCCGTCAGATGTTCGCACTGAAAATGAAGGACAGGCGAGATGCAGATTCCTTACTCGCGACGTGAAATGCTGGCCGCGTCCTCAAACGGATTCGGATTACTCGCGCTCGCTGGGCTGCTGTCGAATGCGAAGGCGGCAGACAACGCTACTCCGGGGGCATCACGTAGCCCTCGTGCAAAACATGTCATTCTGTGCTTCATGGATGGTGGGCCGAGTCATGTCGACACGTTTGACTATAAACCTGAGCTCATGAAGCAACAGGGAAAGCCAATCGGCGATTCTCAGGTTTCAAAGCTGTCACAAAGCAGTGCCGGGCGAGTCTGGTTTGGAAGTCCGTGGAAGTTTTCTCAACGAGGTCAAAGCGGGCTGTGGGTCAGTGATTTGCTGCCTCATGCAGCAGATCTCGCTGATGATCTCTGTGTGGTGCGATCGCTTGTGGGCAAACAGCCTTTGCACGGTCAACAGAATCTTCTGTTGCATACAGGACGAGTCACCGGGCTGGCTCCGAGTTTTGGGTCGTGGATTACTTATGGACTTGGGACAGAGAATCAGAATCTGCCGGGCTATGTCCTGCTGAACAATGACTGGATTCCGAACGGAGGCTTTGAAAACTTCTCCAGTGCGTTCTTGCCGGCAACGAACTCCGCCACGCTACTCCGAGCGAAAGGGGCCACCGTCGACAATATTCAACCTGGTGATTCGCTGGAGAAGCAACGTCGCAAGCTGAGATTGCTGAAAGAGCAGGACGGAACATTCGCCACAGAAACGCCCGAACGGCAGCTAATCGACGCGGCCGTGAAAAACTACGAAACAGCTTTTCGCATGCAGACGGCTGTTCCGGAAGTGGCCGACGTTTCAGGCGAAACCGAGGCGACTCGAAAACTTTATGGACTCGACAGCTCCAACGATTACCAGAAGTACTATTCTCTGCAGTGCCTGCGAGCGAGACGGCTTGTGGAGGCGGGCGTTCGCTTTGTCGAGATCACCTGTCCTCTGACTCATGCCAATAATTCTCCCTGGGATCAGCATGGCAATCTGAAGCTTCATCATGCCGAGAACGCCATGATCACGGATCAGTCGGTCGCGGCCCTGATCTTCGATTTGAAGCAACGCGGATTGCTGGACGACACAATTGTGATCTGGGCCGGAGAAATGGGACGCACTCCGCACACGCCAGCCATTTCCGAAACGGCCGGTCGAGATCATCATGTGAATGGCTACAGCATTTTCCTTGCGGGTGGTGGGTTCAAAGGTGGAATGGCGTTTGGCCAGACTGACGAGTTTGGGAATTCTGTTGTCGAACATCCGCTGATGATTCAGGACATTCACGCGACGGTCATGCATCAACTCGGCATTGACCATAAGAAGCTGACGTTTCGGTTTGGTGGTCGAGATGTCAGCCTGACCGATGTGCATGGCCATGTGGTGAACGAGATTCTCGCGTAGTGCTTTGTCGCGGATAAAAAATGGTTCTGCCTGAAATGAAGTGCGCGGAACGCGATTGTTGTCGAGACCACTAATGAACGCTAATTCACGCTAATGCCGTTTGAGGTCCGGTCGCTCGCCTCAGAGACCTCATCGAACGTGCACGGCATTAAAATTGCCAACGGACGACGCCATTGCTTCGCATTTTTTCTCTGACTTTCTGCATACATTAGCGTTCATTAGTGTTCATCAATGGTTCAAACTGATGCCTTCACGCCGGTCGCGCGTCGCCCGGCATTTCAGTAAGCCTGCGGAATACGATCACCGTTTCATTTCCTCCGTTTCGAGAGCAGCCAGTCGGCGACCGCCGGCTACTCTCTGAGATCCTTTCAGGAATAATCGCAGGGACTTCAACTTTTGCGTTCGTACCATGATTTCGCGTTGAATCCGAAATCGCCCCGCTCGTCTTCGACGAAATGCGAGAATGCCGTGGGAAATGCAATTCCGGTGAACACTTATTGTCGGCATAATGCAGAGCAGAGCGAATCCCCCGCACGAACGTGTTTCTTTGAGTCTGTGAATGTCCAGGACGGCATACAAGCGATTTCGGATGCAGCTTGAAATGCGGCATCTGTTTTTAAATCCCCCGGAGTTACCGGATGGATATCGCTGGCTCTCATGGCGTTCATTGCTGCTGGAACGTCATGCTCAGGTCAAGTGGCGTGCATTTCGAGACGACCTGGATGGCAAAGTCTTCTCGTGTCTCGGTGCACCACAGGGATGCCTGAAACTCATGCGAGAAATCGCTTCTCAGAATATGTTCTGTGCTGCCGCAACATGGATGGTGGTTTATCAGCCCGAGCCGGACTGGCCAGCGTGTGACTGTGGAACAATCCAGGGGATCACTCGCAACGGCGGCATTGGAGCGATCCAGAACGTCGGGGTGACTCCGGAACATCGTGGCCAGGGTATTGGCCGGGCTCTGGTTATTCAGGCGCTGCGTGGGTTTATCCAATGCGGCATGGGCTGGTCGATGCTGGAAGTCACGGCATTGAATGAAGCAGCCGTTCGGCTATATCGTTCGCTCGGATTCGAAGTTGTGGAAGTGCTCTATCGCGATAGTGGTACCGGTGAAACCGTGGCCGGTGACGATGTCGTCACTGTCACCGGAAGATCCCAGGGAAAAGATTCACGGTAACGTGATATAAAGGCAGGCTCATGCGTCGCAGAATTATTTCAGAGGTGTGTTGCGCTCTCACACTGGTCGGACTCATTGGAGTCTCCAGCGGAGTGTTGTCGGTTGTGGCCGATGAAAAGAAGGCGGAACAGACCAATTTTCATCGCGATCAACTGGTCGCGTGGTGCATCGTTCCGTTCGACGCCAAACAGCGCGGGCCGGAAGCTCGAGCGATCATGGTGCGTGGCCTCGGGATGACTCGAGTAGCCTACGACTGGCGTGACGTCCATGTGCCGACGTTTGAAGACGAGATTCTGCAGTACAAAAAACACAACATCGAGTTCTTCGCCTTCTGGGGTTGGCACGATGCGTTTGAACCGCTGATTGCAAAGCACGGAATTCATCCGCAAATCTGGATAATGTTTGGTGCTCCACAGAAAGGAACCGAAGAGGAGAAGATCAAGGCGGCCGCAGAAAGTTTATTGCCGCTCGTCGAGAAGACTCGGAAGTACAACCTCAAGCTGGCTCTTTACAACCATGGCGGCTGGAGCGGTGAGCCAAAAAACATGGTGGCGGTGTGTGAGTATCTGCGGAAGAATCACAAGGGCGACCATGTCGGTATTGTTTACAACCTGCATCACGGTCACGAACACATTGTTGACTTCGCCGACCAACTCGCTTTGCTGCAGCCGTATCTTTTGTGTCTCAATCTGAATGGGATGAACGACAACGCTCAACCTAAGATTCTTCCGATCGGACAGGGTCAACACGATGTGGAGATGATCGGAATGATTCGAAATTCGGGCTATGCAGGACCAATCGGAATCATTGACCACCGCGAGCAACTCGATGCCGAAGAAAGCCTGCAGCAGAACCTGACTGGAATGAAGCAGGTTCTCGAAAAGATTGGCGATACGAAGTCTGCGGCGACATATTAGTCTGACATTGAATCCTGCGAACCGTCTTATTGACGGTTCACAACAGGATTGCAGCATCTCGCGGAGCCAGATGAGGCCATTGGGCTCTGCGAGACATGCAGTGCGATTTCGTCCCGAATGGGGCAAACACAACTCAGCCTGAGGCAATGCCCCAACTATGAAATCAAAGAATATGCCAAGCCCCATCGGGGCGGTATAAATTCATGACAGACTGACGAATGAGATCATAAGCACCATTTGTCCCGCCGTTTAAGGGCTCAAACACTCCAGCGGATCTGCTTCCCGGAGCGTTGCTGTGGGCTGACATGTTGGCAGCCCCCTGGGCCGAATCACACAGTTTGCTCACTTCATTTTGCGCGGAGTTGTCCATTGGCGGAGCCTATTCAATAACCTATTCCTGATGAATCGCGTCCAGGGGTTTCAATCGTCCGGCGCGGATGGCGGGCAGAACGGCAGAGAGAACGGACAGCAGGACTCCCGCCGCGAGGTAAAGCCCCAGTAGCGGAAAGTTGATGGCGAACTTTACGCCATGCTCGATCACGCCCGCATACGAAACAGTAATCAGCCAGGCCATCACAACTCCGATGATCGCCCCGGGCAACAAAGCAAGGCTGCCGAGCACAAACGCCTGAAACAGAAACATGCGGATGACCTGTGCGCGAGTCATCCCGACAACTCGAAGCAGGCCCAGATAACGAGTTTGCTCGATCACATTCATTGTCAACGTATTGACGATGGCAAATCCCGCTATCACCAATGCCAGAATCAGGATCATCCACAATCGATCCGTCAGCCCCAGAATCAGCGACTGTACCAGTTCTTTGAGATCATTATACGACTGATAGATCAAACCATGTTTGCGGGAGAATTGCTGCAACTGTTCTCCGGTTGCGATCGTCGCCGAGGCAGTCGCTTTGATGCCAAAAATCTGTGCTGGCTGCACCGGAAACAGCTCGGCCGCCGCCGTTGAATCCATAATCACCATCAAGCCACCGGCCGTGTATTCTCGCACGATACCGGCCAGTGGCAGAACATGAGTGATCCCTCCGATTTCCAGACGAATCTCTCCGCCCGACTGCACACCAAGGCGATGTGCGAGAACGCTGCCAACCACGGCCTCGCCCGCCATCATCTTCGCCCTCAGCCCGGAATACTGCCCTTCAACAAGATCCACTGGCAGCGGTTCCGGGCCAGTCAAATCTCTGGACATTAATGTTGCAGAAATGCCGTCGATCGAGGCGAGTGAAAAAGCCACCGGGTCGATCGATTCAACACCCGGAATCGCACGAACTTCTGCTGCCAGTTCTGGCGATAGAGGCTCAGCTTCGGACATATCCACACGCGGCTTGCTGGCTCGCAACAGGTAGTTGGCGGTGAGTGTTCGATCCAGCCAGGACTGGACATCATGCGTGATCGCCAAAGTCGTGTTACCCACACTGATACTGGTCCCGGACACAATGAACATGACCGAAATCGTCAACGAGGTCCTGCCAAAGTTATCCAGCAGTTGGCGATGTCCAAGCTGGGCTTCGACCGGATACGCCCGGCCGATGAAAAAATAAAGAGCCGCCGCGATAGGTCTGATCAGCCCCGGTAAAAAGACGACACCCGCAATTTGCACCAACGAAATGCCCAGGATGGAAGTAACATCCGGCATAATCTTCCTGGCCGTGCAGGCAAACAGGGCCAGAGAGGTTGCCAGCAGAATAGATCCCCACAGCATCGTTCGTCGAACAGGAAACTCCCGATGCGGTGCGGAGGCCGATTTCAGAACAGCCAGCGGCCTTTGTTCACATGCCAAACGCGTCGGATACCAAACCGCAATCAATGTCACGATCGGACCAAAGATCAATCCGGCGACGATTGCCAGCGGATGGATCGGAATTGTCAGCGGGCGATCAAATCCATAGATGCCATCCATTCCCCTGGATATTGCCGCACTACCAAGCACACCAAAGATGATCCCTGCCACAGTGCCAATACTGCCCAGCACAAAAGCTTCACGATACATCGACGCTCCGACCTGGTCTGTCGTGGCCCCCACGATTCGGATCAGAGCTGTCTGTTTGCGTCGCTCCGTGACTGAAATCTGAAACGTGTTGATGACAATGAAGACTGCCGCCACGACTGACAACAAAGCCGCAACATTCAAGCCGATATTGATGATGGCTTCCGTGGGGCGTGTCATATCGGCCGCCGACGCGGGCTCATTCACAACCAGAGGAGGCTGCAGAGTTCTTTGAATCACGTCCGATACTTCGTCAGCATCAGCCTCCGGCTTCAACAGAACCTGCAGCGAAGTCGCTTTCCCCGGAGCCTTGCCAAGCCGGGCCGCATCAGCCATGGGCATGAAGATCGAGGCCGTTTCCTCCACTGCAGTCATCTTCTCGAACTTCAGGATACCGGTGACCTGCTTCGTCAGCAGCCACGGAAGTCCACGAGCTCCGATCCTGATCTCGTCGCCTGCCTTTGCATGCAGATGTTCGGCAACACTTTCCTCAAGGCAGACTTCGTTGGCTGTCCTGGGAACTTGTCCGGAAACCAGCGTAAACTCTTTGCCGCTCAGATACTCTTCAAGATTCGCACCAAGAGCGATACCCCGTGCTTCTTCGTTTCCCAGCAGAATCTTCGTGAAGACGCGAAAGATCGGGATCGTTTTCTGCACCCCTGTAAACTGACTCAGGTCCGGCAGCTCATTCAACGGAAAAGCGGATTTATCGTTGGCCACGATCTCCAGAGACTCTCGCTCACCCAGCATTTCCTGCATCGCATCCAACTGCACGCGTGTCGCTGCGATCGCCTGCAACACGGCGACTACAGACGCGACTCCACCGGCAATGCTGAGGACAGTCAGTAGTGTTCTCAGTGGACGCAGCCGGAGATTGTTCCAGGAGAAACTCCACGGAATCATCCGTCGATCTCCAGTTTCAAAGCGGCCATCCATTCCGCATCAGTCCCGGGCCGTCCATCGTATCGAATGCGACCATCCAGCAGCACAATCAGTCGGTCCGCCTGCGAGGCGACTCGAATATCGTGAGTGACAACCACAACTGTCTGCAGGCCCGAGTGAGCCACATCACACAGCAGCCGAGTAATCTCGCGGCCTCGGACCGAATCCAGATTACCCGTCGGCTCATCCGCCAGAATCAGCGAAGGATTGATCACAAGAGCCCGCGCGATCGCCACGCGTTGTTGCTCGCCGCCTGACAGTTGGGAAGGAAGATGCCGCAGACGATGCGATAAGCCGACTCGGTCCAGTTGCAGAATAGCTCGCGGCTCCGACTCTCGTGCAGAAACGCCGTCCAGAATTAATGGCAGCGTGACATTTTCAATCACACTCAACGTTGGAACGAGATTGAACGACTGAAAGACAAAGCCGATTTTTCGCCGTCGCAGCAGCGTTAGCGCCTGATCATCCAGGTCGGCAACGTTTGCACCATCAATCCGAATCTCGCCGGATGTCGGTGGTTCGATTCCACCCATCACATGCAGCAGAGTACTCTTGCCCGATCCGCTGGGTCCCATGATCGCCACCATTTGACTACGAGCAATGGAAAGCGAAATGTCCGTGAACGCATTGACGTCTGTCCCCTCGAGCTGGAACACCTTGGACAAGTTGCAGGCCTGGATCACATCGTTAGACATGTTCTCACATGCGTTCAAAATTCAGGCAATCAGATGCTTCACTCGCAGCAGTCCAATCGCGGAGATTCTCACGAAACATTGCAGCGCAGTCTGATCAATTACTCCCCTGAAAGACAATCAGTTGTCCCGGCAGATGGCACGGATTTATAAATCCGCAGCCTGTACGCATCTGAATCTTCACGATTCCGGCGACTCTTAACTTTCATCGCCTGGAGTCTTTCACCGCTCAGGGTCTCGTTGCGTTTATGCAATCAGTTCATCCACAACGTGCCCGTGCACGTCGGTCAGGCGGAAGTCTCGCCCCGCATAGCGATACGTAAACTTCTCGTGATCAAATCCGATCAGTTTCAGAATCGTGGCATGAAGGTCGTGAACATGAACCGGCTTCTCCACCGCTTTGAAACCAAATTCATCAGTGGCCCCATGAACGTAGCCACCCTTGACTCCACCGCCAGCCATCCAGGTTGTGAATCCCCAGTGGTTGTGGTCTCGTCCGTTGATCTTGCCGGCATTGGCACCTTGCTTCGGAAGTTCCACAACAGGCGTTCTGCCAAACTCGCCACCCCAGATGATCAACGTTTCTTCCAGCATTCCACGTTGCTTCAGGTCGGTCAACAGAGCGCCGATGGCCTGATCACATTGTTTGGCCAGTCGACGATGATTGACTTCAATATCATCATGATTGTCCCACGGCTGGCCTTCGCCGTGCCAGACCTGCACAAAGCGAACGCCGCGTTCGATCAACCGGCGAGCAATCAGAATCTGCCGAGCCTGAACCCCGTCACCGTACATCTCGCGAATATGCCGCGGCTCACGGCTGACATCGAAGGCATCGGCCGCTTCCGTCTGCATGCGAAAGGCCAGCTCGAACGATTGAATTCTTGCTTCGAGTTGAGCGTCTCCCGGATGTTCTTCGAGATGCCTCTTGTTGAGACTTCTTAATAGTTGCAGTTGAGCCGCCTGTTCCGATCGATTGACTCGGTCGTTGCGAATATTCTCAATCAGCTTTTCAATCTCGGTATGTTTGGTGTCGATGTACGTGCCCTGAAAGACACCCGGGAGAAATCCGCTCTGCCAGTTCTGTGACTCCTGAATCGGGTAGCCGCCGGGACACATCGCCACGAACGCCGGCATATTTTCATTCTCTGTCCCTAATCCGTAGGTCAACCACGAACCCATACTCGGCCGAACAAGCCGCGCTTCGCCGCAGTTCATCAGCAACAGAGACGGTTCATGATTAGGCACATCCGCATGCATGGAATTAATGATGGCCATGTCGTCGACATGCTGTGCCGTATGATGAAACAGCTCACTGACCTGGATTCCGCTTTCGCCGTAACGACGAAAACGAAACGGTGATGGAAACAACGCCCCCGTGGGACGTTCAGTACTGAGATTGCCCGCCGAGATTGATTCGCCACCACGACGCTGCAGTTCGGGCTTGGGATCAAACGTGTCCACATGCGAGGGACCGCCGTTCATAAACAGGTGAATCACATGTTTAACCTTTGACGGAAACTGAGCCGGCTTTGGCGACATCGGATTGAAAGCCGCCTCAGGAAACGGTGCGGCCTTCACGGAACGGTCATTGAGAAAACCGGTCATGGCCAACGCACCGAAACCCATGCCGCAACGCGACAACATTCCTCGTCGTCCCACTGCAATCGCTGACTGTGGGTCTGTTTCTGAGAACGTATGCATAAAACACCCCGACGCGGATTCTAGTCCACAAAAACAAATTCATTGGTCAACAATAACGCCTGAGCCAACTGAGCCCATGCGTCTAATCGGCTGGCTCCCGGCTGGTCTCGGAAATCGTCTTCGGAATTCCAGCCGCGGAGAACTTTTCCGTCGGCCGATTGAGTAATCATAAACTTCGAACGGAACGAATCGTGGCTCTCGTCGACTCGACAATCCACGATAAAATCGATCGACTCACCAGCACGAATATCAAACGGTGCCGCAGCAACAGGCAACGTGACGTTCTCCGCCACGACATCCTGCAGGATGCCCAGTCGTGAATTGACAACTCGCAATCGTACGCCGTCGCCCATTTCCTGTTCATGGCCTATCACGCCATTGACCGCAACTCGGCAATCGACTTCCGATGTCCAACGTCGCACGGCACAAAAGGAGAGTCCGTGTCCCGTATGGCCGCCGGATTTATTGAGCGTTGCCCAGCCCAATTTGGCATCAGGCAGATCTTTACCACCCTGCCACTTCCCTTCGCCAGCAAACGGGAAGATCGTAAAAGCCGTCAAAGATTTCGACGCTTCATCAAAGGTGCCGTAGCCGTACGACCAGCCGGGCAAGCCGCCGCCAATGTCCTGTTTCGCCTGAATCTCTTCGACAAAAGCTGTCAGTTCGGTCAGTTCTGTCTCTGCGGGTTCCCGCTGGAGCACGTGCAGAAACATCTGGCGAATTCGTTTACCCGGGCCATCCGTCGCGCTCACATCTTTTGTCTGCTCCGCAATATCAACCGCTCGATTCATCACGAAGGGATTGTTGAGCTGAAACAGGGCCTGCTGAGGAACGGTTGTTTCGAATCGTCGAGGAGCGTGGGCGTCCGGATTTGGCAGATCGAATGTTCGGAAAAGTCCGGGCAGGTTCTGTCGATCGATTCTGGCGTAAATCGTCCGCCGCAGGATGTTGGGATCTGCCGCGATGTCCGCCGATTTGCCGCCGATCGTGCGATCCATTTTTCCGGAGATAGCCAGAATCGCATCGCGCTGCGATTCGAAGTCGAGACGACTGCGATGCATACGAGCATACAAGCGATTTTCAGGGTCCGCTTTTTCCGCATCCAGTCTGCGATCAGATTTCTGCTGCCATGTGTTTGATGTCACGATGTGGCGAATCAGAGCTTTCTGCGACCAGCCTTGTTTCACAAAATAGTCGGTCAGGTAATCCAGCAGTTGCGGATGAGTGGGCGGGACTGTTCTCACGCCAAAGTCACTCGGCGAATCGACAAGACCTTTCCCGAATAAGTGCATCCAGATGCGATTGACGGCCACTCGCCCTGCTAAAGGGTTTGCCGATGATGCGATCGCGTTCGCCAGTTCCAGTCGTCCGCTACCATCCTTGAAAGGTTCCGCATTCGGCCCTGACAGGGCAGTAAAGAATCTTCGAGGAACCTGGGCACCATGATTGTGAGGCTGACCTCGCACGAAGATCACCGGCTCCACAGGTTGAGGTCGATCAATAAGGCGAAGCGTCGACGGTTCGTTCTTCGGTTCATCAGACGAAGCAAAAACGCCATACAAGGAATAATAGTCGGCGGTCGGGATCGGATCGAACTTATGGTCGTGGCAACGAGCACACGAGGCCGTGAGTCCCAACATGCCTCGACTGACAACGTCAATGCGATCATCAATGATGTCCGCAGTGTTGTTCAGGAACCGACGGCCCAAAGTCAGATAACCCATCGCTGCCAATTGAGCGGGATCCTCTGAACCGGGCATCCGATCCGCTGCCAGTTGACGCTTCAGGAACTCATCATACGGCATATCGTTGTTCAGCGAGTTAACGACCCATTCGCGGTATCGCCAGGCATCCGGATATTCCCGGTCTTCCATGAAGACATAGCCTTTGGTGTCAGAATATCGGGAGACATCCAGCCAGTATCGTCCCCAGCGTTCACCATACTGCGGCGAAGCCAGCAATCGATTAACGTACGCGGATTTCCACTCGCTAAGTTGTCCTGACGCTTCGGCCTGTTCCGCTGCCATGAGGTCGGCCAACTCCGGCGGAAGCCCCGTCAAAGCAAAAGCCAATCGACGCACGAGCACTTTGGCGGAAGCCGGCTCAGAGCGCTCCAGACTCTTCTGAACGAGAGCCTGATCGACAAAAAAATCGACCGGATGTTGTCCTTCGTGAAGACTTGACAGATCTGGCGACTGGACTGCCTGGAAAGCCCAGTGCTCTCGCCATTTCTCCACCCTGCGTCGTGCTTCCGTTTCAAGATCGGAAGATTCGGGCCAAACAGCTCCATCGGCAATCCATTTTTGCACGGCTGCAATTTCGGCGTCTGACAATTTCTTTGAAGGAGGCATCGAGATGTCGTCCTTCGAATGCTCCAGCACTCTCGCGATGCGACTTTCAGCCGGGTTTCCCGGAACAACCAGCGGAGTATCACTCACCTTGCCCTGCAGGAGATCGTTCCGTCGATCCAGTCTCACGCCGTTTTCCTGCTTTGTTCCACCATGGCATTCGACGCAGCGATCAAGCAGCAGCGGCCGAATATTGGTCTCAAAGAAGTCACCACGCTCATCGGCGCACGTAGCGTTACCGGGACACTGTGTCAGCGTCATAAGCACGACGACCGACCAGAGAGAAAAATGGAGACCGCGTTGGGAGCAAATTTGAGTCATCATGAGCTTGAGCCCGAAATGGTGTTCCACATCAGCGTCAACGCTTCATGCGGCACTTTTCATTCGATTGTTGAGCGAGCATTGGACCGGCCGATCCGGAAACCAACGTCGATTGCCTGACTGTGCAGGAAGAATTTTGCAGGCGGGTGAGATCCTCTGAGCAGGGTACAACCATTTCCCGGACACTCTCCTGTCTACAGGAATCGTATCTGAAGAGTTCGTCGGGACCCGTTCAGAATTGGCGACTATGGCAGATTCTCAGGGGAAGAACGCCTTATTCAACGGTTTTCCCGTCGGCAGTATTCACAATAACAAGCTGATGACCGTCCACGTCGTATTGATAGTCTAGTCCGCTGGGAAGGACCGGCAGCCGAATGTTGTTCGCAGAAATGATCTGCGTCATGAATTCGTCGTGTGATTGTGGAAATCGTCCTTCGCTGGCGTTGTAGAGATTCAGGGCATGCTCGATGGCCAGCATCGGAATTTCCACTCTGGCCTTCTTCAGGATTTCCAGAGGCCCTGTGATCGGATCGGTGACTTTGGCATCGAGCGTGACAACTTCTT
Source organism: Planctomycetales bacterium (assembly GCA_026400835.1). GTDB lineage: Bacteria > Planctomycetota > Planctomycetia > Planctomycetales > Planctomycetaceae > SXXK01. The sequence goes on from JAPLOA010000056.1 coordinate 15,748, forward strand.
TTCCGGCCTTCTGATCAAACTCGCCAATCTCCGCGGGTTTTGGAGGAGCACTGGGCTGCTGAGCAGCGGGCTCAGAAACATCCATGCAACCGACGAATAGAAGACTCAATCCAACAGCTCTCAGACAACACATAGAAGTAGACTCACGGCATGAGCGAATCGCGGATGCCGGGAAGAGTCCGTCATCCAAACCGACGATGCACCCACTTCGATCTCGCAGTCTCGCAGACTGAATTCAAATCGTTTGCAGACAGCCGCGTGATCACGGGTTCGGTTCGACAGAGATCTTACAAAACGCATTGGCGATTCAACAGCGGGAGCCACCAAATACCGTGAAGGCGGGCGTCGTCGCGAATCTCTGCAGGCCCTTACTTCGGAAAGATCCGGAGACGGTCCACGAAGTCCCGCTCAGCAAGCGAGACCTGCTGAGTTCCGCGACTACGCCCTGTGAAGGCAACCTATCACCGAATCGCGGTGGCATCTATTTCCTGCAATCTTCACAATCATCATCGCAGTGGTCACAACTGTCGCACTGCGGATTTGGTAGCCGTGAAAAATAGGCGGGGCCATAGTTCGACATGCCGTCGCTGATTGCATAAGGCTCGTACTCCATACGAAAGCCATCACAAGGGCGAGCAAACAAGTGACCAAATCCTCGTGGCCGAAATTCATCGGGCGCACATCGCTGATGTTGAGTGAGCGATGCTGCTCGAGGGCGATACCAGTTTGTGTACTTGTCGAGCGGCAGCGGAAAATGATTGAATCCGTTGCCGGCAGAACCGGGAGCACCTAAGTCCGGCGTAACTCGAATCTGACGGAATCCATTAAACGCGCCGTTCGGAAGTGTGGCATTGCCGGTTCGTACGGCCGCATATTTTGCGAGTGAATTGGTTGCCACTGGATGTTGGGAAGTGGGCGAACCGTTAACTGGCGGAAGTCCGGTATCCTGAGCCATGGTTGCGGCGTGTACTGTCAGAATTGCAAAGACGTAAACGCAAAGTGAAACGAGACGAACCATGACTGTCATCCTGACTTCAGAAAAAGCCCCGGTGTCAACGACCGTGTTGCCCACCAGATCTCTCTTCGGATTGCTGCGTTGAACTGCCGCAGAAGAATTCAGAGGCATGCCCGAAGTGCCCGGGATGACGCACCGATTCCTCAGTGGCTTCCGTTTATGACAGATAATTGCCGTAAACACCTCTGCGGAGAATCGACCTGTTCCTGAAGATTTCCCCAATCGAAAAAGCTTAACATTTGGCCAGCTGGAGGCGTGAGAATTCCCGCTGGGGCCAGAGCCATTCGACTTTAGAAATCAGAGAAATCTCCCGATTGCCGTCGATTCCTCGATGTGTTCAGAATTTATGAACATCGCGGCCCGCGCGGCTTTCCGAGCGATCAGGTAAGGGCCACTTTTCCAGGCGTGAACATAGTTGTCCGCTCTTACGCCCTGCCCCTGGCGGGCCCTTTCTTCATTTGTCCGACGAACTTTTTACTGAGGGGGTCGGGCCGTGGTTTCAAATCTTTGGAAAGATGAGTAGACTTCGCCGACGGTCGACGGGAAGAGAGTTGAACATCGATGCGCTGGCAAGGGGCTGGCTGCAAAGGAGAAGTCGACCATTTCGCCTTGCCGTGAACGAATAAACATGAATTCCCCCCTCACTGAATCGATTGAAGCGACCATCGATGTTCATAAGGTGCGAAACGAGTTGCAGCCAATTCCTCGTGAAAAAGTCGATGAAGAACCTCGTCTTCTGTTTCGCCGCTCCAGCCGAGTTCAGCGGCTGACTGGCGTTGCGATCCGTTCTATTGGCTCCTACGTTCCGTCCAGAATTGTCACAAACGAAGAGCTGGAGCAGCGTTACGGCTTTGAAGAAGGCTGGGTGAAACGCCGCACCGGGATTTCTCAACGCCGCTTCGCCGGGGAAGGGGAGTCCACAAGCGACCTGGCCGTCGAAGCCGCCAAACGCGCAATGCTGGCCGCTCGCGTTGCTCCATCGGATATTGATCTTCTGATTGTCGGGACGTTTACACCAGACTTCACCTGCCCATCGACCGCCTGCCTTGTTCAGGACAAATTGAATCTCGACGCCCCGGCGATGGATTTGCAGGCGGCCTGTTCGGGATTTATGTACTCCCTGGCAACCGGCGCTCAGTTCATCGCCACCGGGAATGCCAAATGCGCTTTGGTAATCGGTGCGGATGTTAACAGTCGTATCGTCCAGCCCGATGATCAACGAACGGCTCCCCTGTTCGGTGATGGAGCCGGGGCCGTGATTCTGGGCGCGGGAGAAGCTGACCAGGGTCTCGTCTGTTATCAACTGGGAGCTGACGGTGCTGGCGGTTGCATGCTGGATCGTCCAGCCGGAGGTGTGACGCAGCCGTTAACCCCGGAACTGGTCGCCGCTGGAAAGCATTTCCTGCAAATGGATGGCCGGAACGTCTTTAAGTGGGCGATTCAGGCTGTCACAGAATCGATCGAAGTCGTGCTCGAACAGGCCGGCGTGACGATGGAAGATGTGTCCCTGTTCGTGCTGCATCAGGCGAACATTCGCATTATCGACCACGCCATGAAGGTCCTGTCGATTCCGCGCAGTAAGGTTTACAACAACCTGGATCGTGTCGGAAATACTTCAGCCGCCTCCATTCCTCTGGCTTTGGATGAGGCGTATCGCGAAGGTCGTATTCAGCGAGGCGATCTGGTGCTGATGTGTGGATTCGGTGCCGGACTGACATGGGGCACGGGACTGTTCCGCTGGTAAATTCCCTCCAATCGTAACGGCATGTCATAGCTTGCCAACATTGCGAACCGGCTAATCCGTAAGTGCGTCCGCGTCTGACCCGCCTGCAGAACCGGAAAATCCGGAATGGGGGGAATCGGCAGCCAGCATTCTCCAGTGTGTCGCGTTTTGACACCATGCCCTTTCAGCCTGCCTCCGTTCCGTAGGTTATGTAATCCATCAGGTTGCATTATCGCGTCATCATTTCTCACCCTGCGCAATCGACAAGAGCATTTCAGAATGAATTCTGAGGCTTTTCGACGGCAGGCTCTGGTGAGCAGTGAGGGACATCGCGGCTTACATCCGCAGCCTGTCGGAGAAATCTATGTCGGTCACAAAGAGACAGGGTGCACGCAATTCTTTCGGAAGCACTCTCCCGGTGCTTCTGCCTCTCTACGACAATGCCTGCGAACCGTGGCAGTTTGTCGCTGATGCTGAAATTGCCTGCGGGACCGGAGATGATTGCGAGTTTCGCCTGAATCATAAAGGCATTGCCGATCGCCATTGCGTGTTCAATCTGAGTGCAGGAATCCTGACGGTCCAGCGGATTGATGGACGCCTCTGGATCAACGAAATCCCCGTTTCTTCAGAAACGGTACTGGCAAAGGGAGATATCGTTTCGATTGGCCCCGTCACCATTCAGATCGATGAGATTGCTCGGCCTGCTGCTCCTGCCCGTGATACCGCCCCTGCTTCCGCCCCGCTGAAGGCCGTTGAGGCGAATGTTCCCTCGAAAACGAATCATCACGATGCGTCAGCACACCCATTCGCAGTCTCACCCAAACCAGTATTTCAGTCTGCACCAGTTGCCACCAGCGTTCCGTTTTTGTTCGCCCCCGCGTTTCCCCTCAATCCGCCCCCGTTGCCTCCGGTGTTCCTCGAAGACCAATCCGTAAAGATCTCGGCCGCTGCTGAATCACTGTTCAAAGAGCGAAGTGTTGAACTGGAGAGTCGCGGCCGCATGCTGCTGGCTCGCGAACAGCAGCTTCAGGAGCTTGAGCTGCTGATTCGGGATCGTGAACGCATCTGTCTGGATCGTCAGTCAACACTCGACGAACGCGTTCAGGTTCTGAACGAGCAGAAGAATCATATCGAAGAGCAGCGAACGCAGGCGGAAGCCGTGCGCGAGCATTTGCACCAGCAAAAGAGAGATTTTGAACGTCGTCTTCGGCAGCAGACTGAGCGAGAAGACGAGCTCGCCTGCCAAATGGAATCCACAGCGCATGGCTACGCGCAGATTGAACAGACCAGAAACGAATTGTCCGCTCGACTCAATGACATCCAGCATCGCGAAACACAACAGGACCAACAGCGACACGAACTGGAAGAGCTTGCATCATGGATCAATTCACAGAAGTCCGAACTGCAGACATCGACGACTGCCGTTGAGTACCGCGCTGCCGAACTGCATTCCCGGGAAGCAGCACTGCATGACGCGATTGCCGATCTGGCCGAAAACCAAAAGGCCATGACAGCGCTGGAGTACGCCTTGCGCGAACGCGAAGGCATTCTCGCGATGGATGAACTGCGAGTTTCGGAAGCTCGACTTCATCTGACAGCCGCGGAAACACTCAGCCTTGATGCGTCAGGCAGGATGAATGAAGCAGAATCAATTCGGATCGCTTCAGAAGAGAAAATGCGGAAAGCAGAACAGCAGCTTCAGCACGCACTCGAACACTTCACGCTGGTTGAACAAGCACGCGCCGAAGTCGAACGCCAGCGGCATGAACTGGAACAATTGCAGCGGGATTCACAGGAAAGGTATGCGCAGGCCGTTCGGCTTGAAGAGCAACTGATCACCCGTGCGGCCGGGATGGACGAACAGCAGACTCGCCTGGCGCTGTCTCAGCAGGAATTCGAAACACAGCGGCAGGAACTGAATCTGCTGCGAGCCTCCCTGACAGATCAACTCGGCGCCCTTGAACAACGCGTAAGTCAGTTAAATCAACGCGAAGTCGAGTTATCTGCCAGAGCTGCTCAGCTTTCGGATGAGTCGTCCAACAGCACTCGCAGTGTCGAGCAACTCATGGCGATTGCAGCGGAGAAAGAGTCAGCAATCCGCTCGCGTCAGGAAGCGGCACGGGCGATGGAAGAGCTGAAAGCAGCGAAGGCCGCCCTTGCGGACAAAGAGCTGCTGCTGACCTCGCGTCAGGCGGAGATCGAGAACCGAAGTACCGAACTGGCCGAGCGAGTTCTGAGACTCAAGTCTGAACGCGACGCGATTCGAGTGAAGGAGCAGCAGTTCCGGAATTCCTCATTGCAGGCCGAAGCGGACGTCGCTGCACTTCAGGAACAACATCAGCGACTCCTCGAGCGACAGGCTGAATTCACGGAACTCGAGAAACGTGCCATAGAACGTGAGAATGCCGCCAATGTCGCTCTGCGCAATGCGGAAGCAGAACGTGATGAGTTACAGATGTTGCTCAACGATCTGATCTGTGAACGCAATTCATTAATGCAGTTCAGCGAGGATCTTAATAGTCGGGCGAGTGAATTGTCGGAGCGTGAGAGTGCCGTAATGCAGCAGACGGAAGAGCTGCAAAGCCGATTCTTCGCGATGAATCAACAAAGCTCCGAACTGCAGCAGCTTGAGAACGAACTCAATCTGCGTGCTGAGGAACTGCATCGTCGAGTCACGCAGTTCAAATCTGAGAATCGTGATCAGGGAGAAACTTCTGTCTCGGCTGAAGTCGCGGAGTTATCAGGAGCAAAATCCGCATCCGTCAGCAGTATCCGCATTTATCCGAAAACCGAACAGGAACTCTCAGAAGCATTGCAGGCTTCAGAATCGCAGCTTGATGGCGTCGAGGCGGAACGTGACGCCCTCCTGGCGGCGGTGCGAGAGCTTCAGCGAGCAATGCTGGATGCTCATGCAGACGTCGAAGAAGCCAATCGATTACGAGCAGAGTCGTCATCGCAGGAACAAACTCTCGCGACTTTGTATCGAACAATTGAAGAACGCAGCAGTCAGTTGCAGTTACTGGAATCACGCCTTCGTCAGGCTGAGAGTCACACTGAGTCTCTCGAAAGACAGTTGCAGACATACCATTCCGGCAGCACACCTGCCGAATCTTCGGTGACTCAGACTGAATCTTCGGGGACGAGCACCAACGTAAACTTCGGTGATGGTCACACTGAATCGGGAGAAGTCGAAGCTGAGCTGATGCGGCAACTGGAAGAACTGAAGGCCGAACTGAAGTCGGGCGGTCAGAACTACTCGAGGAATGAAGACTCTGCCTTCGCCGTGCGGGAACAGGATCGCATCATCGATGAACTGCGTCTGCAGAATGAGGCGTTGCAGGCCAGAATCTCCGGTCTGACTTCGATGACCGACGACAAAGACGCGCCGGTCAGCATGATTCAGGTGGACGAACTGCAGGCTAAATTGAATCGCGCGACCGAAGTCATCTCGGACCGAGATGATCTGATTCGTGAACTCCGAATACGGTTATCAAAGCAGGTCGAACAGTCCGCTGATTTCTCTGCCAACGAGAACATCAATGCTGCCGATCTCCAGAAAGAAGCTCGGGAACTGGATCGTCGAGCCAGCGTTCTGGATACTCGTGAAGAAGAAGTTCGCGAACAACTTCGCATGGTGTCGAACGCCCAGGAGGAAGTCGAGAACCAGCGGCGACAACTGCTCGATGCACGGCAGCAACTCGAAGTGGCTCGAACGGAGATTCAGGTCGCGATGAAGCAGAATTCCGTCGTCACGAACTACGCGGCGGAGTCAGAAACCAGCAAGTGGAAGCTGAACGAGGAGAGCTCAACTGAGTCTCTTCGCCCCGGCGCTGCTATCTTCGGCATGGAAGCGGAGCCTGTCAGCTTATTGACCGATGAGGATGATGAAGCTTCAGCCAGTGCTGCACTTGATCTGCGCGCAGAACTGGCCAGCCTCTTTGGCCTGAATGAGCAGAAAGCTGAGCAGCCTGCTCAGGAACTGCTCTCAACACAGGAAATGCCGGATGCCTCTGAGCCACTGGGAGCTGAAAAACCTGTCGCTCTGCACTTTGGAGAAGATGCGTCGAGGATCATCTCCGGACATGTTGAAGAACCAACGCCGGAGTCGTCTGCCAGTGCCGCCGGAGAAGACACATCAGATGATTTTGTTCGCGACTATATGGAGCAGTTGCTTTCCAGAAGTCGCAAATCTGCAGGGAATTCTCTGCCATCAGAACTTTCCGGTGGAGGTAAGGGCAGGTCATCGGGTCCGTCACCGGCTCCTGCAGCAAGGAAGAAGCCGGAAGCGGCAGCGACTAAGTCTCCGCCGAAGGCTAAATCCTATATTGATCAGTACATGGCCGACGGTTCAATGCCGATTGAGGATAGCGGAGCCAGCGATTCAAACGCGACACACGCTGAGGCGCGAGGAGATAACCCGGAGAATGCTCCAATGATCCCACGGGCCAAAGTTGATGTCGAGAAACTGCGACAGAACATGGATTCATTCCGCAGCGTGTCGACTCATTCGGTTGAAAAAGCTCTCGTCACCCATGCTCTGCGAACCGAACGGCTTAGCATCAACGGGCGCATCTTCCTCGTCTGCGTCATGGGATTTATGAGCGTATTTTTCGCGATCGCAAACTACAAAGGAATCATCAACTCAATAGCTCTGATCCTGGTCACACTCCTCGGTGCGATCGTTGCAGGGCTCGAGCTGACTCGAAAGATGTATGCAGTCAAATCCAAAGGTAAGGCTCTGGTTCGCTGCGAAGAATCGAGTGCCGGAAAACTCGGAAGTGGCGCCAAAGTTGAAGCAACAGACAGAACAGATTCCGGATCAGCGACAAAACTGACGGCCCCTGAGCCTCCTCCAATTCCACTGACTCCGTCAGCTATTCCCGGCGACGATTCAACCGGGAAAGGGCCTGCAAATACGATGACTTCGCCCTACGCAGCCATTGCAGCGGTGACAGCCAATGAGGAAATGGAGTCTCTGCCACAATCGCCTTCACTTTTATAGATAGCAATGTTAGACAGCAGCCATGACAAGGTAGCAGCCATTTCCCGAATTCCATAGGGAACGAACAAACGCAGAACGTGCCGGCTGGTGCAAAAATGGGCTCAGAGTAAAGGCTTCTCGCAAAGAGAATGACCACCGATTAAACTCTGCCCACTATCTGCACCAACCCTGTATCTCCCGTATCTGCTGAAACTCGATCGAATGGATTCTCCCCCACCATCGTCTGAAGAAATTGCGCTGCGTTATCTGGAAGAACTTCCGTGGCCGCCATACCCGTTTCAGGAACAGGCGATCCTGACATGGTTTGATTCGGAAGACGGCATTCTGGTCTGTGCGCCGACAGGAACGGGAAAAACTGTCATCGCGGAAACGGCTTTGTACGAAGCTCTGATGACCGGGCGACGAGCGTACTACACGACTCCTTTAATCGCATTAACCGAACAGAAGTTTCGCGAACTTCAGGAGTCGGCTGTTCGCTGGGGTTTTTCCGCGACCGATGTCGGACTTATAACCGGCAATCGCCGCGAAAACTCTGACGCCGGAATTCTGGTTGTCGTCGCCGAGATTTTGCTGAACCGACTCCTGTCGCCGGAGGAAGTGTCCTTCGACGACGTCTCGGCCGTGGTGATGGATGAGTTTCACAGCTTCAACGATCCGGAACGAGGCATCGTGTGGGAGTTGTCGCTGGGACTTCTCCCGAAACATTGTCGACTGCTGCTGATCAGTGCGACCGTGGGCAATGCGACGGATTTCGTCGTCTGGCTGGCTCGCCAACATGGACGTCGCCTGCGTTTGCTGCAAAGCGATGAACGCCGCGTGCCACTCGATTTTCGCTGGGTCACCGACGAGATGCTGCCGGATCAATTGGAGATCATGGCAGACGGCGACGAGGAGACTCGGTATACGCCGGCGCTTGTGTTCTGCTTTAATCGCAACGAATGCTGGAGCGTCGCCGAACAGTTAAAAGGCAAACGCCTGCTGGCTGATGGTCAGCAGAAGCAACTGCTCGCCGAAATTGAACAGGTCGACTGGTCCATCGGCGCGGGAGGAAAGCTGAAGCAGTTTATCATTCGCGGCGTGGGCATTCACCATGCAGGACTTTTGCCGAAGTACCGTCGAGTTGTCGAGCGACTGTTTCAGAAGAAACTGCTCAGTATCTGCGTCTGCACAGAGACTCTGGCAGCCGGAATCAATCTTCCCGCGCGATCAGTTGTGATGACTTCGCTGCTGAAGGGTCCTCCCGGAGCGATGAAGCTGATCGACGCCAGCTCGGCTCATCAGATGTTTGGACGTGCCGGTCGCCCGCAGTTTGATACTCGCGGTTATGTCGTCGCCGTGGCTCATGAAGACGATGTTCGGCTGTTTCGCTGGCAGCAGAAATACGATGAGATTCCCGAAGACACCAGGGACCCCAATCTGATCCGCGCGAAGAAGAATCTGAAGAAAAAGATGCCGCGCCGGCGTGAGGGTTTTCAGTACTGGACCGAACGACAATTTCAAACGCTCAAAGAAGCCCCGCCAGCGAAACTGGCCAGTCGTGGTCGAATGCCGTGGAGACTGCTGGCGTTCTTTATTCGCAAGTCCGGAACCGTCATGGGGCTGCAGGAAGCAGTGCGACGACGCTTGCTGGATTCCAGCGAAAAGGACGATGCCGAAAAACATCTCGTTCGCATGCTGATGACTCTGGAAGCCGGCGGCTTTATCACCCTGGATCCACCACCCCCGAAGCCGCCTGATGTTCCGGGTACCGGGGCAAAGACCGAAGGTCCGGTCTTTCATTCAATCAAAGCCGGCGATGTGATTTCGCAGATCATTCCCGCGATGACCGCAACCGCCAATCTGCAACAAAGCCGCTGGGTCTCGACTCATCTCGCACCGATGACGGAAGCAGAGATGGCCGCCGAGTTGTCAGAGATCTCGGAGACTGCGAACGAAACTCCGCAGGAAGATCCCGGTGAATTCGGCGAAGGAGTTGATGAAGCGACGGCTACGCAGGAGGATTCGACAGCCGTTGCGACATCTCGTCCCGCTTCGGCCACCAGAGATGCAGATGCAGCGACTGCAGGCGATGTCATACCTCAGCAACCCGCTGTTGAAGAGGTGGTTGCTCCGGAAGTCGCGGCTGAGAAAACAGAAACGCCCGGCTCGTTCGGTCTGTTGGGCCAGTTGCTTCAGCAGGCTCGCACTGGCGCCCCGAAGGACAGCGTGACCTCAAAGAAAGACAAGAAGGGACCGAAGTCTTCCAAACAGTCGGATTTGCCCGATTTCGACTATTCACCGAGACTGGCAATTGCGACGGAGCAAATGGATCTGCTCTTTACGTTCCGCAGTATCAATTCGCTTTACGGAGTGTTTCTCGCGGAGCACATGCACAAGGCAAACTACGAAGAACGTCTTCAGCTTTTGGAAAGCGTGCTGGATCTGGCTTCGTCGGTTTCGGGAGCCGTCCGAGTTCCCTCATCGGAACAAATGCCGGACGGGCCGCTGTCGACTGAGTTTCTGAATCCTCTGCTTCTATCTCGCGGATTGGTGACTCAGCAGGAGCTGACGGGGTATTTCGACGAGGTGACTCGGCGGAAAGTTTACCCGATGGCTCTGGGGGATCGCATGCGACTGTTGTTTCGTTGCGATTTTCCGAGTGTTTCGGACGTCTATGTTCGCAGCGTCTGGTGTGTTGGCGATCTGCTGCGATTCGGAGGCAACTTCGATCGCTTCGTGAAAGCTCGCGATCTGACCAAGCAGGAGGGTATTCTGTTCCGACATTGCCTGCGGATGATCCTGCTGTGCGGCGAATTCGCCTTGCTGGAACCACCCGGACTGGATCCCGTGGAATGGCGTCGCGACATGACCGAACTGGCCGCGATCCTGACCGACTCCTGCCGCGCAGTCGATCCAGGCAGTACCGATGAAGTGATTACCACACTGCGCGCGCAGGCCGAAGGACAGGATTTGCTGTAAACGACCGAGACCAACGCTGAAGAGACGCACGAGTTGACAGAGCTCGGCTGTCACCAAACCTCTGAAAACCGAACCGCCATGGAAGGCATTAATTCGCGTTTACCGATGCTGCGATTCCGACGAGGCACTTCCGTCGCCTCGGTGGGAATTCCATTCCTTTCACGCATCACCCCTGCGCTGTGGTGCGATTTGTTCGGCGGTGAGAAGAGGCGGCTTGCAGAGCTGCGGGTAGTCCAATCTCCACTTTGAAGCGTCTGCGGAAGTTTTTCACGAGATCCAGCCAACTCTCCTCACTGCACTGCAAACGTTCCAACATTGGATCAAGCCCTTTCGGTATTGCGCCGCGTTTGTCAGTTCTCATTTGACGGCCCGTCCAATCCAGCAACTGCAGATACTGGTCCAGCGTCATCGCAAGACAACCCTTGTTTGAAGCACGACGCGAGCTGGTTTTCTCTCGCACCTTCTTCCGAGGTGGATTAAGAGGCACCGGAGCCAGCCAGCCTGCTTTCTCCCCGTGCTCAACACGAACGTCCTGAACATCCGCCGACGACACCTCGCCTGCCGACTGAAGATCGGCTACTCGCTCTTTTACACTCGTGAAATCGCTGGCTTCCGGAGTCTTCGCAATACCGGCTCGAATCGGATTCAAATCTACATAAACCATGCAGGCCGCGATCGCCGTTTCATCCAGAAGCGGCTGAGCCTTAAAGCGTCCCTCCCAGAAATGGCCGGTCACCTTCTCTTCCTTGTTTCCCAGCCGAGCAATCGGCTCCGCAAGGCACTTCATAAACCACGACACGTTCGAAAGACGCTTCCGCTTGTCCTTCAACCCGGAGGCATCGTTGCGGATGTGATTCAGTTCGAATTCCGTCGGTTCTTCAGGCGATTTGTCCTGTCGACGTCGCTGAGGAAACAGGTTCCACCAACGCAGAGCCACCTCATCATCGGACCACTTCTTCACGATATCCGGCCGGGTTCGAGCCACCACATGCAGGTGGTTACTCATCACTGCAAAGCTGAGAATATCGACTGAAAAAATCCCCGCGAGCACTTCCAGTCGATCACGAATCCACTGCTTCCGATGCGAGTAGTCTCGACCTGTTTCTTCATCTCGCCCGCACAGATAAGTCCTCCGTACGCAGCGATTCACCAGATGAAACACCTGAATCTCGTCATCCGCAAAGATCTCCACTCGATTCACTCGTGGCACAACCGTCGCTCCGTTTAAACGCTATGACCTGGATATCCAAAGCATAACCAATCCACCACCTCCATTCAAGTGCATGGCACTTATTATTATCGTATTTCTCCGCAGGGGCGTCAGGTCGGGGCTCCGCGCTCTGCTGGCGACGGGGCATGAGGGACGGAGCGGATGGAGGTTCCGCTGGCGATGGGGGAAACGGGCTGCTAGAGTCCTGCCGGTTCTTGACCTTCATTGCAGGGATGCCTCATGAGTTCTTCCGGCCCGATGCCCGATGCGACATCTGTTGTTCGATCGGATTCTCCCAGATCGATGCTGTCCGTGGCTTTCTGGAGTTTTCTGCTCACTCAGTTTCTCGGGGCCTTCAACGACAACTATTTCAAGCAGATGGTTCTGCTGACTTGCGTGAGTCAGGTCGCCAGGGCCAAGGGCGAAAGTGCCCCGGATCGTCAGCCGCTGGCGCTGGCAGCATTTGCGATCCCCTTCATCCTGTTGTCGGGCCTCGGTGGTTTTTTGTCCGATCGATGTGCCAAGCAACGCGTCATCGTCGGTTGCAAAATCGCAGAAGTGGGCATCATGGGCGTCGGGCTGATGGTACTGCTGATCGACGGGCTGTCTGCGGACGCACAGTTGTTGAGTCTGATCGGAGTACTTCTATTGATGGGAGCTCACAGTGCGATTTTTGCTCCGTCGAAGTATGGTGTGTTGCCGGAGCTGTTTCGCGAAGAACAATTGCTCCCCGTCAATGGGGCAGTGCAGATGACGACGTTTCTGGCGATCATCTTCGGGACGGCCGGAGCCGGGATTGCTCTGGATCAGATTCAGAGGTCCATGTGGATTGGCAGTCTGATCGCGATTGGGATTGCCGTCGTCGGTACGACGGCTTCGCTGCTTATTCCTCGCACTCCGATTGCCCAGCCGAAACTGACTCTGAAAATGGAAGACCTCTTTCTGCCGCGTGAGATCGCGCAGTTGATTCGCCGCGACCGAGGGCTGCTGCTGGCAATTCTGATTGCTGCGATTTTCTGGTTTCTGGGCGGGGTGACTCAGATGTCTGTCAATACTCTCGGAAAAGCCACATTGAAACTCAGCGATACTCGAACCAGTCTGATGGTGGCCGGGATTGGCTTTGGAATCATGGCAGGCTGTATTATCGCGGGGTTCCTTGGCAAAGGACAAAGTGGCCGACGCTGGGTACTGATTGGTTCGTGGCTACTGCTGATCTCGCTGTCGCTGATTGCGTTTCTGGGCAGCGGCCTGGTCGGGGTTGCTGCAAACGCTGAAGCGAAAGATCAGGCGATCCTGGTCAGCCTGCTGTCAGCCGATACGCTGGAATGGAGTCTTCGATTCAGCATGGTATTTTTGGGCGTTTCTGCCGGAATGTTCGTTGTCCCCGTGCAGGTCTTTTTGCAGCAGGCACCGCCGCCGGAATTTAAGGGGCGATTGTTGGGCGTGCAGAATTTGGTCACCTGGATCGGGATTTTGCTGTCCGCCGCGTTTGTCGGCGTTGCCGGGACGGTACTGCGAGGAATCGCCGGTCCAAACGGGGATGCTCGCCACCAATGGGCCGTCTTTGCGTCTTTAGCGTTGTTGTTGGTTCCGGTTTGCATGTTTTATCGCTTGCCGGAAGCTCCCCGACGGGAACTCTGATTTTTCCGAAAGCCAGTCATTTCCGGCAGATTCCGAAGTCGAATGATTCGGTGGGGTTGAAGTCCCGCCGGCGTTTGCTGTAGTACGCCCACAAGCGCGGGATGCGCGATGACAGCCCGGCTGAACTCTGGGTCGCCAATGCGGCAACCAGTCGGGATTTTACTGTCAAAGAGCAGATACAGGATTTCGGATCATCCTCATGCAGCGTATTTTTATTTCGGGGATCGGTGTTGTCAGTTGCCTTGGTAACGACCGACGAACGTTTTGGAACAATATCATCAATAGCCAGTGCGGTATTGACCGTCTGGCTTTGCACGACACCACGGATCTGGAAGTCAATATTGGTGGCGAAGTTCGCGATCTGAATGAAGCTCGCATCAACGTTAACGATCTGGTTTCGACTCGCAAAATGGATCGAGCCAGTCAGTTTGCGGTCCATGCGGCTCATGAAGCCCTCGAAGATGCGGGGCTGCCGACAAAAGATATCGGCGAAAACGCTGCTGTAATTATTGGTGCTGGCCTGGCGGGCCTGGAGACTTATGAGTTCCAGATGGAACGCATGTTGACCAAGGGACCATCGAGAGTCAGCCCGTTCACAATTCCGATGCTGATGCCGAATGCTCCTCCGGGAAATATCAGTCTTGCGTTCGGAGCTCGCGGAACCTGCTACACCACCAGCAGCGCGTGTTCTTCGTCCGGGCATTCCATGATCGATGCGATGGAGTACCTGCGTCGCGGTGATGCCGATTTTGTGATCACCGGCGGAACCGAAGCATCGTTGACTCGGCTGGGAATTTCTTCGTTCGTCAACATGAAGGCGATGAACAAGACGATGAACGATCGTCCGAAGGAATCCATGCGTCCGTTCGATGCAGATCGCGGTGGATTCATCATGGCCGAAGGCGCATCCGTGTTGATTTTCGAGACCGAAGAACATCTGCGGAAACGTGGCGGTAAAGCGTGGGCGGAAGTTCTCTCAGGTCGATCGACCAGTGACTCTTATCATCTCGTCCAGCCTGATCCGGAAGGCCGTCAGGCCGTGAAAGCGATTAATGCGGCTCTGCAGAAGGCTGGCCTGAATTCTGCGGAAATTGCCGACGACACGTATGTGAATGCTCACGGCACCAGCACGAATTTCAACGATTCGATGGAAACGGTCGCGTTAAAGTCGGTGTTCGGCGAGGATGCCTATAAACTGCATATCAGCTCAACCAAGGGCATGCTCGGTCACATGATCGGAGCAGCCTGCGCAATCGAAATGTCGGCCTGCGTGCTGGCGATGAACTCTGGCATTCTTCCTCCGACGATCAACTACACGACTCCGGATCCAGCGTGCGATCTGAACTACATCCCTAACAAGGCGATCAAGAAGCAGGTCAAGTACTGCATCAATAACAGCTTCGGCTTTGGCGGTCACAACGTCTCACTGGTGGTGGCGCGAGTGGATGATGAGACGTTAAAAAGGACGGATGTCTAAGGTGGCGGTTGGCTGAGGACAGTCAGGACTTGATGCTGGCGCAAAATGGGCATTCCTGCCCGTCGCTGGAATTTTCGACATGAGTATCCAACCTGCGCTTTTATGCCTGACGGAGCGACACGGATTGTCGCGGAAGCCGCGAAGGTTTTCGGCACGTTGAGTTTCTGCGTCCCATGCCGGAGTTCTGCGAGCATTCGGCCGCAAAGGGTAATCATCCACGGAGGGCTGACGCCCTGCCGCTCGCAGAAGTTGTGCTGCCACCGCATTTTGCACGGTGCCGCGTGACGATTCGCACACGACGCGGATTGAACGCAAATTGCCGCCTCTGGTCACCAAACCCAAGAAACAAGATAATGACGTCCTGTTTTCAATCGACTGTGAGGCTTTCGCATCCGAACCTTTCACAAAGTGCATAACTCGCACGGTCTATTTGCCAGAATCTTTGGCCCGAATATCCGGTCGGTACGTTGTATGCATTGCGAGGAGTAACTTGCTGCTTCTGCTGAACTCGCGGAAAGAGGATTCGTTCTGCCATGTTGCGAACATTACTTGTTCTGACGATGCTGTTGGTTGCTCGCCCTGGCTTCGGGCAACTGGATCATGAACAGGAACCGATCAACTACAGCAACGAAAAACCCACTGACCCCGTCGCTCGCCTGGCCGCGCGGCTTGAGGCGGGGGAGATCAAGCTGGATTGGGAACCAAAGCATGGATATCTCACTTCCCTGATGCAACATCTGGATATACCGGCTTCGAGCCAGACGCTGGTGTTTTCAAAAACCAGTTTGCAGATCAGTCGCATTACACCGCGGACACCTCGAGCCATCTACTTCAACGATGACGTTTACCTCGGCTGGGTTCAGCGGGGCGATGTTGTGGAAATCTCGGCCGCAGACCCACAACTTGGCGGCACCTTTTATACACTCACTCAGCACCATGATGAACCGGCCCTCATTCAGCGTGAAAACGCGAGGTGTCTGCAGTGTCATGGATCGACGCATACTCGGCGAGTTCCCGGACATATCGTGAGATCTGTGTTTTCCGATCCGGGCGGACAGCCAATTTATCGACTGGGAACCCATCTGACCGACGACACAAGCCCCTTCGCTGAGCGGTGGGGAGGCTGGTATGTCACGGGAACACACGGCAAACAGCGTCACATGGGAAACTGTGTGATTGCCGATGAAAACGTTTCCGAGAAGCTGGACGTGGAAGCCGGCGCCAACCTCGCGGATCTGTCGGGACACTTCAACGTCAAACCCTATTTGACCGCTCACAGCGACATCGTCGCTTTGATGGTTCTGGAGCATCAGGCCATGATGCACAACGTGCTCACCGCCGCTAATCATTCGGGGCGAATCACAGCTCGCGATGCGATCATTATGAACAAAGCGCTGGAACGACCGGAAGATTTTGAATCCGAATCAACAGCTCGCCGCTACGCATCGGCCGCCGAGAGTGTCGTCAAGGCGCTGCTGTTCTGTGAATCACCTCCATTGACGGACGTCGTAAAGGGTTCGTCGACATTTCAGGAGGAATTTTCTGCGCGAGGTCCGCTGGATTCGAAAGGCCGCAGTCTGCGTCAGGTTGACCTGAAGACGCGGGTGTTCAAATATCCCTGCAGTTTCCTGATCACCTCAGACTCATTTCAGCAACTTCCGGTCGGCGTCAAGACTCGCGTCTGGCAGAGGCTGGATGAGATTCTGTCAGGCACAGACACATCAGAGAAGTTTGCTCATTTATCCGCGGAAGACCGTATGACGGTTAGAGAAATCCTGGCTGATGTCTGCCCGGAAACGCCATTCCGAACGGCGGCCGAGAAACAATCGTCAGAAGCCAAATAGCCGGGACCAAAGGTTTTCATGAGAGTTGCGGAGCTGCAAAATCGCCTTCTAACCGCCCCTTGATTCAGCATCTTTCTGCAACGACCGGAAAGATATAAGGGGCGCAAAGACTGGCCGGCGAATGCTCAGGCAAAACTTGATTCTTTAGAGCACAATGGGCATTCCTGCCCGTCGCTGGAATATTGGACATAAGCAGCGACCGCTCGGAGGGCAAGGTTCTCCCCATGGGCAGCAACCCTCAACCAGCTGGGTTGTCTGGGAGGTTTGGGGCCAACGCAGAGCACCTTGTGTCAAAGAACTCCGACGGAGCCGAATGCGCTGACGACCGGCTCGATCAAGCTGATAATCCTGGATTCTCCGAGAAACAGTATTCTTGCGAGAAAAACGACGTGATACATTTTTGCACCATGACGGGCTGAAGTTGCGCCTGTAAGCTGAATTGGAGAATGCCGTGCTGGGGAGTACGTGCATTCTGAGGGGTTGGGTTCGTCGGCACGAACATTGCTTAACGTTTGCACAGCAGCGATTCAGCCTCCGTCATTCTGGGTCGAAAACAGTGGGATCTGTTTTTTGCAGCTTCGCGGCTGCGCAGAGAGTAGTGCAATGAGCGTTTCTTTTGGAACGGTCAATTCCGAGATGGGTGAATCGGGCGAAGTTCGTCGACTGAGCGATGTCCCTGGGGACGGTCATCCTTCGTTGCGAATGCTTTGGATGCTGCGCGGCCTGTGTGTCGCGGGGCTTGGAATTTCGGTGTATTTGGCCTGGACTGCGCTGAGCATGACGCCGGTTTACGGCTGCGGCGGCGGCGATGTGATCGACTGTGGTCACGTGCTGAAGAGCAAATGGTCCAAAGTTTTTGGCATTCCGGTCAGCGTTCCGGCTGGTGGTTTATACGCCAGCATGCTGGTTCTGCTGGGATTCGCTGGTCTGAATGCTCCTCGAGCAATGAAGCAGATGGTTTGGAATGCGTTGACCGCTGGATCTTGCATGGCCGGTTTGGCCGCACTGTGGTTTATCAGCCTCCAGATTTTTGCGTTGAGTAAGATCTGTCCGTACTGTGTAGCGGTGCATACCTGCGGTTTAGTGATGGCGGCTTTAATGCTCCGCAATCGCTTTTCAGAACCGCACCACAAGAAGATGGCCGCGTCCTTCAGTGCGGCGGCTGTGGCGGGACTGATTACCGTCCAGACGATGACTCCGGAACCTGAAGTTTTTGAAGTCATTCGTTATGACGAAGTGACATCCCCTGAGGTGGCGACGAGCACGATTGCTGCCGGTGATTCCGGAAGTGATGTATTCGAAGCTCCGGGCGAAGTTTTCGCGGCTCCTGGAGAAATGTTTGAAGCGCCTGTGGTCGACGAAGCTCCGGCTGACAACTCCGCGAGTACCACGACGGAAGAATCAGATGAAGCCGTAAAGGCCGAGACGACTCAACCGGTCGCCTCAACGTTATTATTGCTGGTTCCACCGCGCTTGTGGAACCTGACGCAGATTGCGTTTAGCGGTCAGGATGCCACGGCCTCTGAGGGCGAAAAGCCAGCTGAAGCGACCTCGGTCTCCGAAGGGGAGAATGCCGCTGGGGCCTCAGCGACAACGGCCGAAGGCAGTAAACCAGCGGCTAATGGCTCAAATCCAGACAGCAGCACTGAAGCGACAGAAAAGAAGGGCGAGAAGGCTGAAGAAGCCAAAGCTGAAGTCACTCCGGCTCCACCGGCTCGTAAGCTGATCACCGTTGCTGGAAATCGAGTGACCCTCGATGTCAAGCAGTGGCCTTTGTTGGGCAATTCAGAAGCTCAGTATGTCTTCGTGGAAATGTTCGACTACACGTGTCCGCACTGCCGGAATACTCACAACGCGATCAAAGGAGCATTCGAAAACTACGGCGACAGGCTCGCGATTCTGGCTCTGCCGGTTCCTCTGGAACGGGCCTGCAACGATGCCGCGAGTGGCGGTGGGCATCCGGGATCCTGTGAGCTGGCAAAGATTTCGATCGCTGTCTGGCGAGTCTCCCCGGACAAGTTTCACGAGTTCCATGACTGGATGTTCGAGACGACTCGGTCCCCTGCGTCGGCTCGTGCCCAGGCTGAGAAACTTGTCGGAGCAGAAAAATTCCGCAAGGAATACTCCTCGAAAATTCCGTCCGAGTACGTAAAACGACACGTGGACTTGTACAAGAAGGTCGGCCAGGGCTCGGTGCCCAAACTGCTGTTCCCGAAATCAACCATTAATGGTGAGATTAACAGCAAGTCCACGATGGTCAGTACCATCGAACGGGAACTGCGCGACGTTGCTGTCAAGTAATGTTTGCCCCGAATTCTTTTTGAAACGGGGTGGCTGTACCGCACAGATTGACGCAGAGGAGACAATTCGGGAAGCAGACCTTTCCGGATTTGGTCAGAGCCAACTATGTCGGATCGCTGGGATTTGATTCGCGTTTCATTGGCTCGACGTTTTTATCTCGCCACGATTCTGCAAGCGGCAGTGGTGATCGTTGTATCAATCGTGTTGTGTTATGCTTTTGGACGACAACCTCCGGCCGAGAAAATACGGCTGCCCCGGGCGTTCGTCATCAGTACGATTCTTCTGGCCGTCGGCAGTTGGTACATGGAACGCGCTCATGCGTTTGTGAAGCGAGAACGCCAGCCGGAGTTTCGGCGAGCCCTTCTATTGTCACTCGCATTTGCGTCAGCATTTGTCGCAGTGCAGGGCTACGGTCTTTGGGCGATCGACAAAGGCGTGCGAAACCCGGCCGCCTCGCAACTGGGGGTCCACGGCTTCGTGATCATGCTGACGGCCCTGCACGGCATGCATTTCATTGTTGCTCAGTCTATTCTGCTGTGGGTCACGTTGTCCGCCTTCGCGGATCGATACGACCATGAATACTTCTGGGGTGTGACGTTCGCGAAATGGTTCTGGCATGCACTGGGAATCATCTGGGTGGGAATCCTGTTCGTTTTCACGATGGCGTTTATCGCCTGAGACGAAAGAACGCCCTGTTTCGCAATTTTGCGTTGCGGAATTCCAGAAAAGTGCCAAAGCGAAGGGAATCATCATAACCCGCGGCGTCAGCGAGGGATTTACGGAGACATTGACAAAACGCGACAGAGCAATCCCTCACTGACGTTTCGGGTTGGGATGGCTGCAAACGCGCAACTCCAAAAAGCGAGACTGAGGGATTCCAGGGAAGAACTGTCCGAAGTAGTTTCCGAACCGAGGATCAGCCGACGCAGGGTTGGGCGGGGGGCCCGATTGAATAGGATTTGGCAGCAGCAGATCAACCGTGTGACGCCACTATGGTTGCGTGCGGGCGGAATGCCGCATCGACCGTGCCCGGAAAGATGAACCCGCAGGGCAGGATCAACCGAAATCGGCGACTACACCCCCGATTCTGGTTCGCCCGAGGTTTTGCTTTCGAATAGCGATCGACGAGCATAGAATCCATGGCGGACGTTTATTGCGTCCGCGTCCAAATCCTACCCGTACTCGGCATCCCTCCCACCGCACCGAGAAATCATTATGTCACGTTTTTCTGCTTATCTTCAAGCACGTGCAGCGCTGTGCCTGTTGCTTTGGTTTGCGGTTAGTGTCAACGCAAGTGCTCAGGTGGACTTCAATCGGCAGGTGCGTCCGATCCTTGCGGAGCATTGTCTGCAGTGTCACGGGCCCGACGGCGAAAAACGCAGCGCGGATCTTCGCCTGGATGTTGAGGCCGATGCAAAGAAATCCTCCATCGTGGCTGGATCACCAGACGACAGCGAATTGATGCATCGGATAAGTTCGACAGATCCCGACACGGTGATGCCACCAAAGGAAACCGGAAAAGTTCTGACCGAAGCGCAGAAAGAAATCCTGAAGCAATGGATTCAGGAAGGCGCAAAATATTCGGGGCATTGGGCATTTCAGCCGATCGCGAATTCCGACGATCTTTTAAAGACACTTCCAACACCTGACGCAGACAAGTCGCCGGTTGATCGCTTTCTGATGCACAAGCTGGAGCAGGCGGGTCTCACGTACTCGAAGCCAGTCAGTCGCGCTCAGTTTATTCGTCGTGCGACATTTGATCTGACCGGATTACCTCCGACATGGGCTGAGGTCGAAGCGTTTGAGAATGATACGGCCGCCGGAAGCAAAGAACGCCTGATCGATCGACTGCTGGCATCGCCACGCTACGGTGAACGCTGGGGACGACACTGGCTGGACATCGCACGGTATGCGGATACTCACGGCGGCGCGGCGATCGGTTTCACGTCCTTCCCGTTCTCTTACACTTATCGCGACTATGTCATCAAAGCATTCAACAATGATCTGCCGATTGATCGCTTCCTGAAGGAGCAGATTGCCGCGGATCAAATGGGACTTCCGGACGGTGATCCCGCGCTGGCGGCGTTGGGATTTATGACGGTCGGTATGCAGTTTCGCAACTACCATGACACGATCGACGACCAGATCGATGTGGTCACACGAGGACTCATGGGACTGACCGTCACGTGTGCTCGGTGTCACGACCACAAATTCGATCCAATCCCGACCGCTGATTACTATGCGTTGTACGCAGCGATTGCTCCGAGCAAAGCTCCACCGGAGCTTCCGGCCATCGGTGCAGTGACTGATGAGCAGGCTCGCCAGCAGTATGAACGCGAACTGGCGGACCTGAAATTGAAGGTTCAGCAGTTTGCTCGAGAACAAAACGAAGTGCTGAGAAATCGCCTGCGAATGCAGGTCGGGCTGTACCTTGCCGAGATTGCGAAAGGCATCGGCGAACAGGACCTGTCGACTCAATTCCTTTCTTATCGCACCGACGACATTCGCCCGCTCGTTTTCAATCGCTGGCGGACATGGCTGGCGGGAATGAGCAAAGAGGATCCGGTCTTCGGTCCCTGGCTGGAGATGCAGTCCTGGGGTGCGATCCCGGAAGCCGAATTTCCGACACGACGCGACGAGTATCTCGGTCGACTTTCAGCAGAGCTGGATGCGATCGGACGAACTCCGGACAAACTGCACGCTCTGCGTGGTGAACCGCTGAAATGGAACCCATTTGTTGTGGATGCTCTGGTTGAGCAGAAGCCAGGCTCATTGAGTGCTGTTGCGGCGGTGTACGGAAGAGTATTCGCAGATCAGCAGCGAACATGGTTACAGGCGTTACTGGAATCATCAGCAGAAGCTGCGGTCGGTGGGACAGTCCTGCCGGACGATCATCCGCAGCATCAGGTCATTAACAGTCCATCGCATCGCCAGATTCGACATCATCTTTACGCAGAAGGATCGCCTTTTGATCTGTCCGATGAAGACGCCATTCGTCTGACGAACCGAACCATTGCTGACCTCGCCAGTGGCAAGAAAGGGGCAATTCATCAATTGAACCTGTCATCGCCTGGATCGCCTCCGCGAGCGATGATTATGCGAGAAGATCCGTTGCCAAAACCGACGCACATCTTCCTGCGCGGCAACCCTTTAGCACGAGGAGAGGTCGTCGAGGCACGATTCCTGTCATCATTGCCGGGCGATCATTCAAAAACCTATGAATCGGGCCATCGACGTCTCGGACTGGCCCAATCGCTGGTGGCGGAGAATAATCCGCTGACCGCACGCGTGCTGGTGAATTGGGCGTGGCAGAATCATTTTGGAGTGGGGCTGGTCAGGACACCAGATGACTTTGGGACTCGCGGGCAGGCACCGACACATCCTGAGTTATTGGACTATCTGGCCGATCAACTGCGAAAGAACGGCTGGTCATTGAAATGGTTGCATCGGCAGATCATGCTCAGTCAGGCGTACGCTCAGGGAGCGGTTGAGAATGAACAGAGTCGCCAGCTTGATCCAGAGAATCTTTTGCTGTGGCGTATGCCGCGTCGCCGTCTGGAATTCGAAGCCATGCGTGATGCAATGCTGGCGGCGTCGGATGAACTGGATGTCACGATGGGCGGTCGTCCGATTGACCTGAATTCTTCACCTGCGGTTCCTCGCCGCAGTGTTTACGGGTTTGTAAATCGCGATGTGATCGCCAATCTGATGAGCACCTTTGATACGGCCAATCCGAATGCGTGTACCGCGCGACGGCAGGAAACCACTGTTCCTCAGCAGACTTTGTTTGCTTTGAATTCTGATTTTATTCAGGATCGTGCTGCTCGACTTGCGGTCTCTACGAAGGAAATGAAACTGGTGTCGGACGCCGAGCGAATCACAGTCATGGTACGAAAGGCACTTGGTCGCAATCCAACCGAATCCGAGATCGCTCAGGCCGGTACGTTTATGACAGAAGCAACGGCCAACACAACTAACCCGGAAGGCGCGGCGACAGATCCCGAACGTGGCTGGGTTTTGTTGGCTCACGCATTGTTGGCGTCGAATGAATTTACGTTTCTGGATTAATCATCAAAGCGGCACGGCGCGAGCCGTCCGGTGATCATTAGAGACTGAAAGAGAACGTTTAATAGAAGGCCCAATCATAACCTGAAGTGTCAGTTTTTGAAGTTGTGCATTTTCAGGCCCGGAGGGTCGACAAATCCAATGCCGTTGGCTGACCGTGGTGTTGATTGAGATCGTGTATTGATCGTTTTCGTTTAACGGCGAGCCGCAGGCGTAGGCGAAATACAGCAGCAACGCCTGCGGCTTGCCGTTAAACGACTAAATCAATAGCCATATGACCATGGCAGTCCCTCACTGACGTGTCGGGTTGTGATGACGTATTAGTTCACGACAGAAGCATATAGAACCAGGAATTAACCATGTTCAATCAATCAAGACGACATTGGATGCAGACCTGCGGCATGGGATTTGGCGGGCTCGCGCTGGCTAATATGCTGCAGGATCCTGCGAATGCTGCAGACTCCGGCGGAGCGATGCAGACTCATTTCCCCGGTCGTGCGAAGCATATCATTCATGTGTTTTTGAACGGCGGAGTTTCTCAGGTCGATACGTTCGACCCGAAGCCTGAGCTGACTCGCCGAGCCGGGCAGATGCTGCCTTTCGAGAACCTGCAAACCGAACGTAAGACCGGCGTCGCTTTGCCGAGTCCATTCAAGTTTGAAAAGCACGGCGAAAGCGGCATTGAGGTCAGCGATATCTTTCCGCATCTGTCGAAGTGCGTCGATGAGATGACCGTGATTCGTTCGATGCATGCGGAGCTCCCCAGCCATGAGATGTCTCTCATGTTGATGAACACCGGCGATCAGCGTCTGGTGCGTCCAAGTCTTGGTTCATGGTTGACGTGGGGCATGGGTTCGATCAATGAGAACCTGCCTGCGTTTATCGCGTTGTGTCCGGGAGGAATGCCGGTGGGTGGAGCTGGCAATTGGCGGTCCGCGTTTCTGCCGGGGGCATATCAGGGCACTCGCATTGATACATCGAACGCGGATCCGACACGGCTGATTGACTTCCTGCAGAACAAACGACTCTCTAACGTTGAACAGTCAAAACAGTTTGCCTTTCTGCAGCAGTTGAATGCTCAACATCAGGCCGATCGTCCGGGAGAGGCCGCGATTGAATCACGGATCAAATCCTTCGAACTGGCGTTCCGGATGCAGACAGAAGCAAGTGATGCGTTTGATATCTCGCAGGAACCGGAACATATCCAGAAGATGTACGGCGAGGGACCTCAGAATCGCCAGTTGCTGATGGCTCGCCGACTTGTTGAACGCGGAGTGCGATTCGTTCAGACGTGGCATGGTGACCTGCAGCCGTGGGACAGCCATTCGAATATCAAGGACGAACATCGACGAGTCGCCAGCCAATGCGATTCTGGACTGGCCGCGTTAATTACAGATCTCAAGCAGCGAGGTCTGCTGGATGAAACTCTGATCTTATGTACGGGCGAATTTGGCAGAACACCGTCTGTGGAAATGGGTCAGGACGGTTCCGGAGCCAGTCAAGGCCGCGACCACAATCACTGGGGCTTTTCGCTGTGGATGGCAGGCGGCGGAATTCGCAAAGGGACTGTGTATGGAGCCACTGATGACTTCGGCTTCAAGGCCGTTGAGAATCCGGTTTCCTCGCATGATCTGCATGCGACGATTCTTCATCTCATGGGCTACGACCATCAGCGGATGACTTATCGCTATGCGGGACGCGACTTTCGCCTGACAGACGTGCATGGGGAAGTGGTTCATCCGATTATTGAAAGTTAAGTCCCTTCGGCGTGG
The DNA here is from genome assembly GCA_026400835.1 of Planctomycetales bacterium. GTDB lineage: Bacteria > Planctomycetota > Planctomycetia > Planctomycetales > Planctomycetaceae > SXXK01. The sequence continues at coordinate 40,756 of JAPLOA010000056.1, forward strand.
CGTTGGTGAGCGGAATGGCGTTCGCCTCAAATGCTTCGGCTCACCGAATACTTTGGACTGCTTGCAGCCTGCTGCAGCTTTCCTCCTTCAGCAGCCTGCTGCTGAGCCACTCGCCATCAATTCCCGAGCCGCTCGACGAATCCTGAAGCGATGAGCGGACTTGGGAGCCTTCGATGAATGACTGACGATTCGCTGAGGCTGACCGGCGACGACACTGAGGAGTTTGCCGAAGTCTTTCACCAGGAGACACCAGATCTCCCCCGAGACTCCCAGTCGCTCGTTCAGTTCCACAGGTGCCAGATGCCGAACAACACTTCCCGTACCGTACACCCGTCGCTCCGCCGCCGGGGCCTTCTCCGCCACCGAAGTCGTTTGCTCTGGCTGCAGCACAGCGAACCTCGAACGTCATCGCCCGCCGAATCTCTATGGGCGTTTTCTGAACACTGAACACTGCCAACTGAACACTCGCGACGAATTCCCGCCGCCCGCTTTAGTGCCGACGTAAACTCACTCTCTTCAATCGTCTCCGCCATTGCAGCCCGAATCGGATCCAGATCCACATACGTCGCACACGCCAGAATCGCGGTCTCATCCAGAAGCCGAACCGTTCGATAACGAGCCGGAAAAAAATTGCCGCCTTCGCCGTCTTCCTTCTGGGCTCGCTGAGCAATACTCTGACTCAACAGCCGCATCCACCACGAGATATCACTCAGTCGAGTTCGCACCGTTGCCAGTTTGTCATTCTTGTTCACGATGCTGTTGATTTCGAACTCTGCCGGCTCCAGCGGACGACGTTTCTGATCCCGCCGCTCCGGACACAGCATCAGCCAACGCCGAGCCACATCCTCTTCGCTCCATTCCCTCACGACATCGGGTCGAGATCTCAGTACCAGATGGAAAATTTTTGACATCACGCAATAGGACAGAAGCCGAGTGCCGGTGCGAGCCACCGCTTCCTCAAGCACCGTCTCGAACGCGACGAAGTCTTCGTCCTTGGTAAAGATCGGCATCCGCGCGTTCGCACGGTTCAGCACATGATAAATCCAACCCCCTCGAGTTAATCGTTCTGGTCTTCCCATCACGCAGGATTACTAAAACGCCTCTCCATCGTCAATAAACGGTTCCTGACACCTTTTTGTATCAATGAAAGCATTTCGCGACCAGCCAAAACGCAATCAAGTGAATCGTTCGCCGTGGATGTCCCTTCGCCCACGCTCGCATTGCTCCAACGCCGCCAAGAAGGTAGCTTTCTCCGCAAGACAATGATCCCGGGATCCCTCGGCGAGTACCAGTGGATGGCCCGGCATGATCGGAACCGGAAGTTGTAGTTCGAAGAGAGCGCCGCCATCCTCATACTGATCTTCGATGAGTTGAAGGGGGATGAGCTCCTCATAACGAAACTTGCGGCGTACAATACGGAATGGAAAAGTCGCCCGTCCTTCAACGACACCATCTTTACCAACCGTGACCGATGTGCATGGATGTTGATTGCTAAACCAGGCGAGCCCGATGCCACAAGCCCACATGACCGCCAGGATCGCATAGGGATACCATTCAGGAAACCCCACGGGACCACTTACTCCGTCGATGACTGCGTTCCAAGTGCCAACCGCCAGTCCAACGAACCACAATGCCGTGAATACCCAAACGACAATCCATTTTCGCGAGCAAGTGAAGTAGCGGTTCTTCATGGATACCAGTGCTTTTTCGACGAAAAGAGCGTGCGCAGGGCGGATGGAAATTTCAGAACCTTTTATGAAAGCCTAGCATCGCACGCAAGAAAGAGGTCGGCGAACGAAGAAATTCGCAGGGTGCAACTTGACCGGCCAGCGCATGGAGTGAGTTGTATTCCGCTTGCAGCGATTGAAGGATGTGTGCGGCAGAGGTCCGCTGCGGCAGATCGGCGACCCCCAGTTGGAAGTTGATGAAGGCACAAAAGAGGCACAAAAAGGTGTCAAGGCACAAAAAGGTGTCAGGGGTGTCAAGGCACAAAAAGGTGTCAGAAGGCACAAAAAGGTGTCAGGAACCGTTTATTGATAGTTGAGAGGCGTTTGGGCATTTTTTTGGCATGGTACGACTAAAACGATCAACTTCAGGGGGTTGGATTTATCAATTGCTGAACCGTGCGAACACGCGGATGCCGATCTTTACCAGGGACGAAGACTTCATCGCGTTCGAGACGGTGCTTGAGGAAGCCCCAACAAGAAGCATCGCCGAACAGTGCGATTCATAACGGCGGCAATACCGGAGCAATCGAGAGCTGGATGTATAGACCTAATGCCGTCTGTTCACAAAGTGCTGTGTCCCCCTCGTTCCACATCTGCCAGGGACTGGTCGGTCAATTGAATACGGAACGTTACGGGGTTCCGTTTCTCGGGGACAATTCATTTCTGCCAGATCGGCTTGAACGAATTGATACTGCCATTCCAACGCAATGGTTCGAATAACTCGGACCAGCATCAGGAGACGGAATGCGGGAGCGGGCGGCGAGATTGACTATCACCGTGAACCGGTCCGACCTTTCGCGAACGCACTCCGGCCTGTTCGCACCTACAACAGAATACAGTGCGACTCCTCCAGACAATGCATGCATTCAGGTTGGCGAATCGCGATGAAAACTGTCCAACCAAAGATTCAAACTTAAAGCCGCTGAATATCGCGAGCTCCGTGCAGCACCCTGATGAGCTCGCTGCCTTTCGTGCACGGCTTGTAGTAGACAACGACTTTTTCCACGGAGAAACAGCGAGCCTGACGCCCAAGTTTAAGGCGAGATTCCCCAAGGCTCGGCTTGTGGGCGTACGATTCACATCGTGCAAACAGTCGCTACCGCGTTCCAGCTGATAACGTGAGCCCCACTTCACAGCCGAGACAACACCTTTGTCTTTTTACGCATTTCCCGCTCAGTCAGAAATCTCACATGAAGACCTGCCGGGAGGGATTCTTGTATTGCTGCAAGGCGAACCGGGTGTGCAACAGGCGTCTGGATATTGGCCGGGATCTTTGGTTTACGTGTATCCACATTGCAATAAACCGCGAAGTCCTGCCCGGCAGTCAGGAACTACTGAAATCCGCGACGCCGCGCGACTGCTGTCTAGTGCCGCGATGCCTCGCAACCCGGAATTCATCCTGATATGTTGGGCAGAATCACCAGTCTCCGGGAATGACGGCGCGAGAATCTCTGTGAATTCAGATTGGTCACTAATCAATCGAGAATCCCAGCGGCCCTCACGGTCATTCGCATTTGATTCCTAATCCTTTGAAGGTCAGCGTCATGACATTGTCACGTCGTCAATTATTCACGGCCGCATCAGCAGCGGTTTGTTGCGCTTCGGGATTGTCGCATTTGACGGCTGCCGATCCGCCCAAACGAACTGGCAGCCCGTTGCTGAAACTCAGTCTTGCAGGTTACTCATTCAATCGGATGTTCGCCAAACGTGGAACGCCGGAAGAAATTGCGAAGGCGGAGATGAGTATCGAGAAGTTCATCGAATTCTGCGCCGCTCAGGGGCTCGGGGCGACAGAACTAACCGGTTACTATTTTCCAAAGGTGATTACTACGGAGTACTTGCTGTCGATACGAGCAATGACTCATCGACTGGGGATAAGTATTTCCGGAACAGCGATCGGCAATGACTTCTGTCTGGTCGAAGGGGATGCTCGCCAGAAGCAACTGGCGGAGTGTCGCGAATGGATTGACTACGCTTCGATTATGGGAGCCCCGGCCATTCGAATTTTCGCCGGCAAAGTCCCCAGTGGTGACAACGAAGATGCAGCGATTGAACGATGTGCGGCAGGCATCAATGAGTCCTTAAAATACGCTGCCACGAAAGGCGTGTTCTTAGCTCTGGAGAATCACGGCGGCATCACGGCGACTCCGGAACAGATGATGAAAATCATCGACAAGATCGAGACTTCGCCGTGGTTCGGCGTCAACTTTGACAGCGGCAATTTCCAGACCGACGATCCGTATCGAGATCTCGCGAAGATCGCGCCGTACGCAGTGAATGCTCAGATTAAGGCTTCGATTTCCGTCAACGGAAAGAAGCAGCCGGCTGATTACGCGAAGATTATCGAGATCCTGAAGAACGCTGGCTATCGCGGCTTTGTGGCTCTGGAGTACGAAGAAGCCGAGTCCCCGTTTGAAGCCATTCCAAAGATCCTGGAAACTCTTCGACCACTGTGCTCGTAAGGTGAATGACATCGCTCGGCCAAACCTTGCAGGGAGTGGCCGAGAAAGCTGTTGTTCCGATCGCCCCCGACCCCGCGTTTTGAAGTTGCGCGTTTGCGACTATCCCAACCCGAAACGTCAGTGAGGGATTGTGATTTCGCGTTCGAACAATTCTTCCCCCAGAATCCCTCGCTCACGCTTTTTGAAGTTGCGCGTTTCGACGCTTTGGTTTGTGCAGCCTGCAAAAGCATTGGGAATTATCACAACCCGAAGCGTCAGCGAGGGATTTACGCAAACACTGCGTAAAACGCAAAAACACAATCCCTCGCTCACGCAGCGGGTTGGGATGGGCACAGATGCGCAACTTCAAAACTCACGCTTCGGGTTGTGATGGATTCCTGTATTTTTGCAAGTATTGATCCGTTCGTGTCGCCAAATGCGCAACTTCAAAAACCCCCCGTCGGGGGTTTAACCGCTATTGCACCAGCAAAAAACAACACTTTCAGTGGTACAAAAGCCCACTGGCCCCTGAGGCAGGCTCAGGGGGGAATTAAATCAAAAGGTCGTGAGCGTCGTGCCTGCATCGATTGGTGCAATCACACGCGAAGGTGTTCGAGCGCTTCTTTGGCTGACATGATGTAGCTGACGTAGAACGGCCCGAACTCAGCGTAGTTCGCGGAGGCCTTATCAAAACGCATCGTGTAGACGATTTCCTTGATGTGCTCCGGAGCACGGCTCCACAAGGTTACGCCCCATTCCCAGTCATCGAAGCCGGTCGACGCGGTGATCAACTGAGAGACTCGCCCGGCAAACTTGATTCCGGATGTAGCGTGTTCGGCCATCAGATCGCTGCGGAAGCTGAATGGTTCAGCGTACCAGTTCGCCATAGGATGGCGAGCTTTATTCATCGGATAAAATGTCATCACCGGGAATGGCGGAAGATCGGGATACAGACGCTGCTGATTCATCGCCGGAAGTCGCTGCTTGTAAGCATTCAGCTTGGCCTGAAAAGCGGGATCTTCGGGTTTGGTTCCCTCACGAACGAGTCGCTCTGAATACTGTTCGATCGTCGGAACATATTCGCTGACTTCGGTGATCGAAACAAAAGAGTAAGTCGGTTCCAGAACTGTCCCCAGTCGACTGGCGCGAAGCCGTTGAGTAATCGCGTCGATCTTCAGCGGATCAGCATCCATCATCATCAGGCCAAAATCAGCGCGATGACCGGAGACGACAGACACCTGCATGCGGAGGGGAACATATTCGCCTTCCGGATTGAGGATCTCTATCACCTCAGCACGGCCATGAGCCCGTTCAGCCGGATCGAGAGCCATCAGGGCCTGCTGGTTAATTCGGTAATAAATATGAAGACAGTGCCAACCTTCCGTCATCAGTACTGTTGGGGCAGGCAATGGAGCAGAATTTCCATGAGGGCGTTGCACAGTGATCTCTTTCTGTGATAGTCAGGTTATCTGTGATAGTCAGCGTTTGGTGGTCTTCCATATCACTGGCGACCCGCATCAACCGATGATGGGGTTCAGGCTTTGCCCGATAAACCCGTATGATACGCGACAACGGCCAGCATTTCACGGATGTTTTCCGATTGAGAAATTGCAGCGACGGCCGCCAAATTCAGTTGGCTCTCTCCGCAAAGCGGGACTTCGCCGCTGGCCGCCACTCATGTGCGTTGTCGCGATGGTGAATATGCTACATCACAACACGAACTGAATTGAGAAGCGTTCGTCTCCTGGAATCCTCTGGATGACAGGCCACAGGGTGATTTGCCTCAAACCGAGTTTGAATTTTTCGCCGGGGATTGCCCCACATTCAGAGTTAACAGGAACTCGATTGTCAGCGAGATGCGGCAGTTCAATGTGAACAGAAAGTTCAGGACATCACTCCAGCCGGTGCTGAGACAATTGGACGCCGGCGATTTACGAGTTGCCTCCGAACTTCTCTTGCATGCCGGCTTGTGCTGACGGTAAACAGTATCCCAGAGATCTTACAGTTGACTCGGGATTGCCAACAAGGGGGAAGAATTGACAGCAAGTGAAGATGCGGGTGAGCTGACTCAGTTGCTGTTTCGAATTCAGAACAGCCGCGACGAAGATGCTTGCGCGAAGCTTTGGCAGTCTGTCTATGAGCGGATCGTGACGTATGCTCGAGGTCGAATCGCCGTGAAAGATCAGCGAGTTGCGGATGAGGAAGATATTGCCCAGAGCGCAATGAAGAGCTTCTTTCGAGCCGCAGAAGCGGGGCGATTCAGAACACTCACGAACAGCGACGAACTCTGGCGAATTCTGATTACTGTGATGGCTCGCAAATCGCACGCCCTCCAGCAAAGACAAGCCGCGGAGAAACGCGGCGACGGGCAGGTGCGAGGAGACTCGGTGTTTCGCCTGGTCGCGCAAGGTCGTATTAGTGGAACTAACTTTGCGGATCCCCGTCGTTTCGTCGACGAACTCCTGGGCGAGTGTCGCGAGCGAATCGAAGCCCTTCCGGACAAAATCCTGCGCACCATTGCCGTCAAGCGAATGGAGGAATTTCAAGTCACTGAGATCGCCGTGGAAATGAGCTTGTCAGTGGCCACGATCAAACGCAAACTCGCGCGGATCCGTGACCTGTGGGCTGCGGATGCTCCGTAGGTTCAGACCTGAGGTGCTGATGGTGAGCCTGCGTTCGCCAGGGCTCACTTGTCACACCCTACAGGAAAATACTGGCGCGTATAACGGGTGACGAGTTCGCGCCGGAGAACGCAGGACATGCCAGATGCTTACCACTCATCCAGTTGATCCGCATCGATCGTTGGGCAATCATCGTTGGCATTCATGCGATCAATCGCCGCGTCATCTTTAAACCCAGAGCCAGTCACGAGACAGACAACGGTGGCTTCGGGATCAATCTCACCAGCGGCCGCCGCCTGAAGTGCTCCGGCCAAAGCGGCTACGCCTGCGGGTTCCGAGAACACACCTTCTTCTCGCGCCAGTCGTTTTTGCAAAGCCCAGACATAATCGTCGGCCACCAAGTGCCCAGTCCCACCGGTTGCGCGGCATTCGGTGACGGCGATATCTCCGTCAATCACACTCGCGACCTGCAGACCACTGATTTTTGTCGTACACATGACTGTTTGAGCTTTCAGCAGACCCTGTCGTAACGGCCCGGCGACAGTGTTGTTACCCTCCGGCTGAACACAATGGACCGCCGCTGGTTTCGAGAGAACTCCGTCGATAACCAACTGCTGAAATCCGCGAGCCGTTGCGATACAGAGTCCACCACTTCCCGCTGGACAGAAGACGTGATCGATCAACGATGGAGATTGTTCCGCCAGCTCAAAACTGATCGACTGAACTCCCGACATTCCCGCCGGACTATACACAAACGCGCTGATCTGAAGAGCGTTCCCGGGACGTTGACCGATCGCCAATAATCGACTGAGAACATGTTCAGAAATGGTGGGATCGGTCCCGAATCGTCGAATACGCGCGATCTTCGCGCCGTAGGCCATCATCTGTTTCAGCTTCCCCAGCGGCGCGCCTTCGACGATCGCGATGCGGCAGTCGATCCCTGCGGCAGCACAATACGCGGCCAGCGATGCTCCGGTGTTACCACTGGATGTGGCAATGCACCGCGTTTGACCGTTGGCCACCATGTGAGAAATCGCGGATGAAGCGAATCGATCCTTGTACGAGCCCGACGGGTTGCAGCATTCCAGCTTGAAGAACAAATTCTTCAGGCCAGCCTCCGGACCGATTTTGCGAGATCTCACCAGCGGCGTGTTCCCTTCACCCAGTGAGATCTGAGCAGATTCAGGAAGAGCGTCGAATTTCTGACTCCAGCGCCACATACTCATTGGATCATTTCCCCGGGTGAACCGCAAAACGGCTTGATGATCAGTGAAAGCATCGCGGTCGCGACCTCATCGGCGGCTGAAAAGGCAAACCGTGTTCACCGATACGGCAGTCCATCGCTGCCGTATCGGCTCACGCAAGCTCCACGCCCCGAAAAGCTTCAGCCGGATGATACGTCGAATCCTGGCTCCGCAACCACCTTGTGCTTTTGACCTTGTGCTTTACTTCTGCTCCTCAGCTTTAAAGTCGCCGGCCTGAACAATAAACAAGCGTTGGGGGTCGATATGCTTCTTCAAGGCAGCGTTCACTTCTTCGACCGTCAGCTTACTGATCCTGTCTTCGAACTCGGCCACAAATTTCATATCGCGACCAATGAATGCATACGATTCAAGCGTCTGCACGATAGCTCGATCTTCCGTACGCTGGACCTGCTGTTCCTGAAGATAACCGGCTTTGGCCGCTTCCAGTTCTTCCGCAGTAATACCGTTGTCCAGCAGCTTTTTCAGTTCATCCTGAATGGCTTCGTGGACCTTCGGAGCATTGTCCGGATTGGAGATCGCGAACAGGAAGAACGTCGTTCGCTCATCGACGGCCGATGGTTGCAGGCTGGACTGCACGGAGTACGAAAGTCCTTCCTTCTGTCGCAAACGATCGCCCAGTCTTGAAGAAAGACCGCTGCTTCCCAATACGAAGTTTCCGATCGACAAAGCCGCGTAGTCAGGATGATCATCTCGCATCGGGATCGTCATAGCTGCGATGTAAGCAGCGTTCGGCTTATCCGGCGTCAGGATTTGTTCACGATCGCCCTTCTCGTTGTTCACGGAAACGCGAGCCAGTCGTTCGAACTTAACGTCGGAAGACCAACCCATCGTAAACTCATCAACAGAGGGCAGTACCAGCTCCGGATCGAAGTCACCGACGATGGTGAGTTCGCCAACAGCCGAGGACAACATGTGGGAATAAACATCTTTAATCTGTTCGACGGTGACCGCTTTCACGCGTTCGGCTTCTTCGTCCATGGTTGGCACATAGCGAGGATCATCAACCGGATATGGTGAGATTTTGCGACTGACGTTTGTCATAGCCAAAGCAATTGGATCGGACATCTGCTGATTAATCTGGGCAATCTGCTCTTCGCGGATGATCTCCAGCTCTTCTTTCGGGAACAGCGGATGCTTCATGACCTCCTTCACGATCTCAAGAACCTTCGCGACGTTCTCGCGGCTGGTCTGCACAGAGAGCGACAAGACGCCCGGGGTCCCGGAAACCCGCAACTGAGCCCGGTAGTTGTTCAGTTCATCCGTGATCTGCTGACGCGTCATATGCTCTGAGCCGCGATTCAACATCTGCGGCATCAACTCGGCAGCCACGGCAAGGCCCTTCAGAGCTTCTGCATTTCCGTATCGAAAATTGAGTCGCAGATTGACGATGGATCCGCGAGTCTTCTTTGGGAGCAGCGTGACTTTGATTCCGGACGACAATGTCGAACGAGCGAGCCGCTTTTCGATCGCCAACGGATCCACATCGAATTCTTCACCCTGAGCTACATCGGATCGGCCCTTGTAGTCGCCAATCATCTCGGCCAGATCCGGTGTTGCCGGAATGGTGGCTCGCTGAGCTTCCTTCGTCGGCTCATAGACGCCGGCTGTTCTGTTGTTGCGAACCAGATAGGTGGCAGCGACACGAGTCACATCTTCCGCCGTCACTTTTTCGAGGCGATCGCGGTAGAGAAAGAACAGACGCCAGTCGCCCTGAGCTGACCAGTCGCTGAGTTCAATTGCCACGCGTTGAGAATCGGCGACCGTTAGTTCACGCTGCTTCAGAAGTTCAGACCGAGCACGTTCGACTTCTTCCGGAGTGAAGGCTTTCTCAGCAGTGCCTTCGCCCGATTCAATCAGACTCTGAACCAGAGCAGTCCCGTCGGTTCCCTGAGTCGCCTCGGCCATAAACATCAGAATGCCGGGATCATGGAGGGCGAACGTCATTCCGAACACGCTGGCGGCAACTCGACGCTTCACCAGAGATTCATAAAGTCGACCGGCAGGTTCGCTGGTCATGATCGTGGAAAGCACATCCACTGCGGCAAAGTCGGGATGACCACCGGAGGGAATATGGTAGAGCGTCGCAGCCAGAGCTACATCGCCGACACGTCGCAGTGTCACCATCCGCTCGCCGTCCTGAGCCGGCTCTTCTGTGTACGTTGGCTCAAGCTTACGTTCAGGACGTGGAATAACTCCGAAGTAGTTCTTCACGAACTCCAGCGACTTCTTCTCATCGAACTTACCCGCAATCACCAGAATCACGTTGTCGGGCTGATAATACTTCTGATAAAACCGACGCAAGTTGTCCGCCGGAACCTTCTCGATGTCCGCACGGTTGCCAATGGTGGACTGGCCGTAATTATGCCATTCAAACGCCGCCGCCGTTACGCGCTGCATGAGAACTCGCTGAGGACTATTCTCACCGCGTTCAAATTCGCTGCGGACCACGGAAAATTCTTTAGCCAGATCATCAGCACTGATGAAACTGTTCACGAGCCGATCGGCTTCCAGCTTCAATGCGAATTCGAGATTCTCGTCGCTGGCCGGCAGAGTTTCGTAGTAGTTGGTGCGGTCAAGCCAGGTCGTCCCGTTGAACTCTGCTCCTCGTTCCTGCAATGACCTGGGAATATTCTGATGTGTGGGTGTTCCTTTAAAGACCATATGCTCCAGAAGGTGAGCCATCCCGGCTTCGCCATAACCTTCATGGCGTGACCCAACGAAGACCGTGAGATTGACGGTCACTTTCGGACTGGACTTATCCGGGAACAGCAGCACCTTCATGCCGTTGTCCAGATGATACTCAGAAATCCCTTCCACCGAGCGAATCAGGGCCGGTTCACCTTCTGCCGCCAGCAGTGGCCTGAAGGTTGAAAGCATACTTACAACAGCCGCAACTCGCAGAACCATCGAGCCCATTTTCATATCAGCAATCCTTTCAGAATATTGACGCCCTCCCGGATTGTAGCGGCCTCCGCAGTTTTCACATGGGTTACGGCGAGATCTTTACGGCCCCTGATAAAACCGGGAAAGCCCCTGACCAAACCAGGCCCCAATCCCGCAAACTGTAACTTCCGATGAAGCTTGTACTTACTCCGCCCCGACCAACATGGAGGTAATGATCTGAATCAAGCATCCCGCGAACACACGGCCTTGGGAACAGTCCCAAAATAACTTCCGGATACTGGCATGCCTTGAAATCCCAAGCCGAAACTTAAGTGAGGGATTCTGCACAATATCTCGATCCCTCGCTGACGTGTCGGCCTGGGATGAACGAATTGAACGGAGGTTGCCCGCACAACATTTCCCACAGCAGAACACTCAGCGAATACTGATCGCTGCGAGCATCGACGTCATCGGCTTCCCGTGCATGACCCGAGTGACAGACTTCCAGTTGCTCGCGCGACATGCAGGCCAGACTGCCGCCAAAGTAAGCTGCCGGGGGCACCCGGTCGAGCTTTGAACAGAAGCTGATATTGAAGTCGACAATTTTCGGAGCCCCGTTTTCATCCAGCAAAATACTAACCGGCTTGAGATCTCGATGAAGCACGCCTTGCTCGTGCGCAGACTGGAGTGCAGACGCGACCTGAATTCCGAACAGACAAACCGTATCAGGCCAGGTGGCTTTCTGTAGTCGACGGTGCAAAGGCTGTTCGTGAGCAGTCCCGGTGACCCCAAAGCCGCTTCCGGATTCCTGCAACTGACGACTGATCGCCTTCAACAAAGCCGTGCCGGACCAATCGGATTTCGGCAACAGACGCAGTTGGCCCAGCACTTCTGAAAGCGATGCTCCGGCAACGTACTGCATGGAAAGCAGACGCCCATTCCTCTCCGGGAGTATGCGCTGTTCGTAAACTCGCACAATGTCCGGATGATCCAGTTGAGCGAGCGTCTGAGCTTCATTGCTGCGAGTGACACTAATCTTCAGCGCCACACAGGCGTTGCATGGACTTTTGACGAGCCCGAAACACTGTGGCAAATACTCCGCTGCCCAGGCGAGTCAACAGATCAAAATCGTCGATCGTGTCGCCGGGCGGGAGAGTCATCTTTTGCCGCGATTCTGCCCGCATCGAACTGGATTCAACGGATTCGGCCTGACCAATGAGTCGTTTGAGTCGATCGGCCAAACCCGGAAATCGCGCCACGAACTTACTCAGCCTGACATCTTCGCCCGATTGACGCCGAATGTGGAATTCTTCACAAACGAAATCACATGGAGCTAAACCGTCCGGCTCTTTCAGTTCCGGCCACTCATCGAAACACTGTTCAACCGACTTTGGATCCGTTTTGTGAGTCCAGCGTTGTTCGAAATCAACCTTTACCAATTCAATCAGCGTCAGGCGGCGAGTGAACGGGAGTACTGGACGATGAAACCTCCACGATACCAGATACTCATGAGACTCCCTGTTTCGAAACACGATTTCGATCGCAGTGCGGACTTCAGTCGGCATTGTCACGGGACTTGAGAACACAATGTTGGCTGAAGCCAACGCTACGAATGCTGCGAACACCAGAAATGCTGAACCGGCGAGCGGCACTCGTCTCACAAGTTGCGATTCTGTCAGACACTCGCTGAAATTCAACCGGGGTCGCTTGAACAGTCCGCCACAATCCGTTGCCATGCTCACAGAATGATCGGTTGCGAAGAATACGTCTCTTCCCAGGATAAAAACATGAACACGCCGCAAAACTTGACTCCTCAGGCCTTCTGGGCTGACCAGATGGAACAAGGCTATTCACTCGTCGAGCAGATTCTGGCTTTTCCGGTGCAGGAATCAGGCGAAGGTTTTGCGTCATTGAAAGACGCGGTCGAAGAAGATGGAGTCGAGATCCTCTTTTCGACCTCAAAGATTGCCGGCGCGCTGGATCGCGTCTTCTACATGCGACAGAGCCTCGTGAAAGATGTGCTGGCCATTGGCCGCGAGATGAATCGTCGTGGCTGGATTCTGAAGATCGAGGACGGCTATCGTTCGCTGGCGATGCAGAAACAGCTCGGCAGCAAGCCGGAGCTATTCGACGCCATTCTGAAGAAATGCATTTGGGAGAACGGAGGCACGATTCCGCCGGTCGAGCTGGTGTTCCGTCGGGGCTCTGTTTTGATCGCCAATATCCCCAAAGTGGGAACTCATATGTCCGGATCGGCGATTGATATCTCGGTCTTTCGACGTGACGACGGCAGTGAAGTCTGGCGTGGAAACACTTATCTGGAGATGAGCGAACGAACGCCGATGAGAAGTCCGTTCGTCGAGCCGGAATTTGTGCAGAACCGACTTGAGATCACCGCAGTGATGGAGTCACACGGCTTTATGCATTTTCCGTTTGAGTTCTGGCATTACAACAAAGGTGACGGGCTCGGGCATATCCTCACCGGCAACAAAGCACCGGCCAGCTTCGGCCCTGTGCATTGGGATCCCACAACCAACAAGGTCACGGCCGTTGATAATCCCTCGGAGCCTCTGCGACCGCTGCCCGAGATTGAACGCGAAATCGCCGCCGCAGTGGAACGCGCGAAAGCCGCTGGAACAAGTTAATGGTCGGTTTTATCGGAGAAGCGGTGCAGTACCGGATTAATGGTTTATAGGTCCCATAAGTCACATAACTCGCATATGTCCCATAAGTCCGATTTGGCTTTCCTGTCTTATCCTTCGCATCCAAAGTCATTCCCCCTAACGGGGCACATAACCGAATGAGAAGAGTCATTCTGGTGCGACATGGAGAGTCTGAGATTAACGCCGTCTGGAAAGAAAAGGCGATTTTCTGCGGCCAGATTGATACACCTCTGACGGAGAAAGGTCGACGGCAGGCACTCGACGTCGGACGACTTCTGGCAGACACTTCGCAGTTCAGGATTTCTCACGCAGTCAGTTCAACGCTTGTACGTGCTGTCGACACGCTGCAGTTGATCAGGCAACAATTGACGACAGCACCAGAACTGCTGCCTGCAATGCCCGCATTCAACGAACGGTCACTCGGGCTTTTCGAGGGCCGCGCGAAGGAAGAGGTCTACAGAGAATTCCCGGAGTACGAAAGCGATTCCGACTATTGTAATTTTCGCGACCACTATCAACAGAAGGCTCCGGGGGGTGAGAACCTTTCTGAAGTCACTTCACGCGTATGGCCAGCGCTGGAAACGGTGTTGGATCTTGCAGAGCCGGATGTTCTGATCGTTGCTCACTGCCAGGTGATCCGCTGCCTGATTGCTCGCGCGATTTCGCTTGATGCGAACGGGATCTCAAGTCTTAAAATTCCTCACGCTGTACCAATCCTGCTGACTCAAACCGGGACTCATGGATTCAGTTTGGCTCGAAACTTTGAGTCAGACACCAGAGGATAAAATTGAAACCATCGGGCAACAGCAAGGGCTGGCTCAGCGACATTCTCTTGTCGGGAAGTGTATCAGGAAAGCTCTTCCAAAAATCGCGGATGGTTCAGGCCGGTGGTCCTGAGCGGACAATCCGGCCTCCCTGCTTTCCGGGACCCGGGCCTAATTCGATTTCCCAATCGGCCTGTGAAATCAGTGCCTGATCGTGATCGATAACCACTACGGAATGGCCGGTTTGCAGAAGAAACTCAATACAGCCGACCAGACGTTCAATATCCTGCATGTGCAGGCCGACGGAAGGTTCGTCCAGCAGAAACAGCGTCCTGCCGGAACGTGCGAGTTGAGCCGCTTTGCGGTTTTCTGCAGCCACTTCGCCGTCCGCCAGCGGAATCCCGGCCAGCATTGCGGCGATGCGAAGTCGTTGAGCTTCTCCACCGGAAATGGTACTCAACGGTTGCCCGAGTCGCAGATATCCGAGGCCAGTCTGGCGGATTGCGTTCAAACGTTGCTGAATTCGATGATGCCCATTAAAGAACGTAAATGACTCATCGGCCGTCATGTTCAGGATGTCAAAAACGGAACGATCCCGGTACCGAACCTCCAGCACTTCCGGACGAAATCGGCGACCGCTGCATTCTTCGCAGACCGTTTCGATGTCTGCCAGAAACTGCATTGCCACAGTCACAATGCCTCGCCCTTCGCACACCGGGCATCGTCCGCCGGAAGCCGCATTAAAGCTGAACATGGCACGCGAGTAATTTCGTTTACGAGCCTCATGCGTTTCCGCCAGAAGAACTCGGATGTCATCAAAGACGCCGATCCACGTGGCCGGAATACTTCGACGAGATCTTAGAACCGGACTCTGATCCAGCAACACGACATGATCGATGCCATCAGCTCCCTCCAGGCGATCAAGAGTTCCCGTCGCATCAGGCGGCATCGGCAGCTTCAGATGCTGGCACATCGCCGGATAAAGAGTATCGATGATCAGAGAACTCTTGCCGCTGCCGCTGACTCCGGTCACCGCGCAGAAAACACCGAGCGGCAAGTCAACATTCAGTCCTTTGATGTTGTGGCAATTGGCGTTTTGAAGATTCAGCCATGTTTCGGGTGTTCGGCGGGAAGCGACTGAGGTCGAGGAGAGTTGGGCTTTGTTTAGCCTTAACTTCTCACCCGTCAGAGTCTTCGCCTTCAGCAATTGAGCCACAGAGCCCTGAAATTCTACTCGCCCACCTTCCGAACCAGCTCCGGGGCCAATTTCAACAATCTCATCGGCCGCGAGAATGAATTGCGGATCGTGCTCGACCACAATCACCGTATTGCCTGCGCGTTGAAGATTACGGACGCAGTTGATGATGCGATTTGTATCGCTGGCATGCAATCCGGCTGTCGGTTCATCCAGAACATAAAGCGTATTGATCAATCCGGAACCCAGAGCCGACGTCAACATGACTCGCTGAGCTTCCCCGCTGGAAAGTGATTTCATAGCGCGATCGAGCGACACGTAGCCAAGACCGCTTTGACGCAAAAACTGCAGGCGGCGATCTGCATGCTCATAAGCAGAACGCAGGCCGATTTTCATTTCTGCTGAAAGAGCTGCGAACTGAGATTCCAGCCAGATTGTAAGGTCCTCAAGCTCCAGTTGAGCGATCTCGGGCAACGTCATCGAGCCCCAGCGGATGTGTCGAGCCTCCTCATTCAGTCGTGTCCCGTGACATGATGTGCAAGGCGAACTGGACAGGACGTTTTTCTCCGACGTCCGCTTTCGTTTCGAAGTCGGCGGGGGAGCAAGCTTTTGCTGGCCGGTCCCTTCGCAAACGGAACAGGCACCGAGAGGTGAGAGAAAGTTCAGCAGATCGGCTGAGAGTTCGGGGAACTGACGAGAACAGTTCGGGCAGGCACGGCGATGCGAATAGCGGAGGCATTGCCAGGCAATACCGTCAACGACCATGGTTTCTGAGGACACGTTTTCTGAGCGGACTGAGGACGTCGATTCGACCAGCACCAGACAGGCCGCGCTCGAAAGAGAACTGGAGTTGTGGACGGCTTCGGCAATTCGAGTGGCCGCTGAGGAGTCCGCTTTGAGTCGATCGGCCACGACGATCAACGGAGACTGCGCCAGTGAGAGATTCAATTCTTCCATCCGCACGGTTTTTTCTCCCACGATCGCGCGAGGAAAACCTTGTCGGACGAGGTCAGCCGGCAAATTTGCATCTGTTGAGCGATCAAAACCAATCACCGCGCAGATCTGGACGCGACAGTTGGCGGCTTTCTGGAGAATTTCGACAGCCGCATGTTCTGCGGAAATCACATCGATCGGAATCTGGCAGGCGGGGCAAAACTGACGGCCAGCCTGAGCCACCAAAAGGCGGAGAGAATCGAGAACTTCAGAACGTGTTCCGAGAGTATTCCGAGCACCATCCGAGCGTAACTGCTGTCGGATCGCGATCGCCGGCGGCAAACCCGAGATGCGATCAGCGGCCGGACGTTCGATGCGATCCAGAAACTGCCGCGCTGACGGAGAGAAAGTTTCGATGTATCGCCGCTGGCCTTCGGCATACAGAGTATCAAACGCCAGACTGCTTTTTCCGGAACCACTGAGTCCACAGATCACAGTCAGGGCGTGATGAGCAATCTTCAGGGAGATGCCCTGCAAGTTGTGAACTCGCCCACCTTCCAGCTCGATAAACCGCGAAACAGACACCAATTAGACCCCCGGAAGGAAAGATCGTTTACGAAGGCAACACACAAAACCAGCAGTTCAGACCGGTCATTCTGAGGGTTAGAGCATTGATCGCCCAACGAACGATCGAAGATTCTCGTGCGGCGGCCCTGAGCCGACTTTTCCTCACAAAAATTGCTTCCCAATGCCAGGAGCGCCCCTGAGCAGGTTGCGTCTCCAGGGAGCAGTTCTATAATCCAGTCAACTCTTTTCTGACTGTCATATTCCTGCCTTAAAGAGCGATTCGCAAGGCCGCGACCGGGGGTTGATTCCCATGTTTTTGTGGTTCCGCAACGTCTGGATGTCTGTTGTGACCGTCCTGCAGGGGATGTACGTCACGCTCTTGACGATGTTCAAGACGTACAACCGCCGCACTTTTACCGAGGTCTACGAGTATCCGGAAGTGCCGCTGAAGGTGAAGCCTCGTTATCGTGGTTTCCATCGATTTGACCTGACCACATGCATTGGCTGTGAAAAGTGTGCGGTTGCCTGTCCGGTAGACTGCATTTATATCGACAAAGAAAAAAGCCCGGTCGGAAAAGGCTTCCGAATCAATGGCTTTACGATTGACTACACCAAGTGCATGTTCTGTGCGTTGTGCGTCGATCCGTGTCCTGTTGACTGTATTTTCATGGGGTCCAATCATGACCTCAGCTGCTACAGTCGTGATGGATGCATTGTTGACTATGCGAAACTGCCGTTGCAGATTGCATGGGGTAAGGCCTCGCTGAATCCGACGGTTGTTGCGGAATCCAAAGTTCTGCACTCACCAGTTTGGGTGAAGGGTGAGCCGAGTCCGTTTGAGTTTGCGGGGACTGAGCATTAGCAGGGTGTAAAGAGGCGAGTCTATAGCAGAATGGGCACTCTTGCCTGTCGAAAGTCAGTCGGACAGAAATGTCCAAATTGATATTGGAGTTTGACAACGCACAACGGATGTCGAGTGTGTGTGGTGTGATGTGCTGAAAAGGCCGCTCGGCTGTTATAGAGGTCGAGATGCCGGGTGATTTTGAAGCTGCAAATCGGAGTTTATGATCGAGAGAATTCTGGTATTTGCAGTTTGCCGTGTTTGAGTGGTAGTGCAGATTCGGTAGAGATCTTCGACGGAGTTCGAGGATGATTGATCGAGTGTACTTTACGAAAAGCAGAACATGGTTGCGGATGAAACTTTGCTGACTGCGGATGAAGTAAATCAGCGTTTGCCGCTGGTTCGTTCAATCGTTGGGGACATCGTTAGTCTTCATGCGGATATCTCGTTTCGTCGACAGCGATTGTTGTCGCTCAGAGAACGGCATCCAGCTCCGAAGTCGAACGATTCTGTCTACGAGCAGGAGGTTCTGCAGATGGAATCGGAACTGGCCGATGATGAGGTCCGCCTGGGCTCTTATGCTCAGGAGCTTCTGGATATCGGAGGGTTTCTGACGGATCCGGCGGAAGGTCGAGTCGACTTTCCGGGGGATCTTGGAGGAGAGCGAGTGTTCTTCTGCTGGCAGTCCGGTGAACCCGAGGTGCTAGGTTGGCATTCCGGGGCCTGTGGCGAATCAGAACGAATCCTGCTCGACCATGAACTTGGAAGTATGACGATTTCAGAGGGTAAGTGATGACGGATCTCGTCGGGCATTTTTTAGCGTTTGGATTGTTGGCCATCGGTTTCCTGATGGTGCCGCTGATTGTCGGGCGATTTCTGCGCCCCAATTTGCCTAATCCGGAGAAGGATGCCATCTACGAATGCGGTGAGCCAGCCATTGGTTCCAGCTACATTCAGTTCGACCTTCGGTTCTATGTGGTGGCATTGCTGTTCATCATTTTCGACGTTGAAATTGCGTTCTTCTTTCCATGGGCGTCGGTCTATGGCAGTGCAATGCAATTGGCTGACTCGCGAATCACCGATGCTGCACGGTCAGACTTGAGTGCGCGATTGCTGAGTATTGATCCCACCGCGATGACTCCTGATTACGTAGTTGCGTCAGATGCGGCAATCAAGCTGGGCTGGATAGGCCTGGCGGACATCCTCGTATTCTTCGGAGTTCTTCTGGTGGGATTCGCTTATGTCTGGAAACGCGGGGATCTGGACTGGATCCGGGCTCTGACGAAGAAATCACAACAGGCGAAGGATCAGACGGCTGGAATGGCCTGACGTCTTGTCTCGAAGTTTCGCTGCTTTAGATCTTAAAATTGGATCCACTGTTCATGGATATTCAGGGCATTCACTCGATCCTGCTGGAACGATTTGGCGAGTCTGTTGTCGGCAGTCAGACGTTTAAGGCGATTGACCCGTGGATTCAGGTTTCTGCGGCTTCGATTGTAGAAGTCTGCACGTTTCTGCGTGATGACTCACGATTCCTGTTCAATCATCTGAACGATCTTTGCGGAGTCGATTATCTAGAGCCTGATGCAAAGAAGGCGGCCAAGTTCGGCCATGAGCCGCATGTCGAAGTGGTATACCACCTCAGCAGCCTGAAGCAGAGACATCAGTTGAAGTTGAAAGTTGTTGTACCTCGCTGGAAGCACAACGTAGAAGGGCAGTTGCCGGTCGTTCCATCTCTCAGTGCAGTGTTTGGAATTGCCAACTGGCACGAACGCGAAGCCTATGATCTCATGGGGATTCACTTCGAAGGCCATCCTAATCTGCGTCGGATTCTGTGTCCGGAAGACTGGATTGGTCATCCAATGCGTAAGGATTACGCCTTTCCGCTTGAGTATCATGGTGTGCGTGGTCGTTAACTGTGAATTTCCCGGGGATTATTCGAAGAGTTGGCTCGGCAGTGTTCGGCCAGGAGTTCTTTGTCCATGAGTTTGCAGATTGAAGATCCACGCATCGTTGAGTTCGACGTTCAGACCGATGAGATGCTGGTCAATATGGGACCTCAGCATCCCAGCACTCATGGTGTGTTGCGACTATTGCTGAGAACCGACGGGGAAATTGTGCATGAATGCACGCCTCATATCGGCTATCTGCATCGCTGTGCAGAAAAGATCGGTGAGAACCTGTCGCCTCCGCAGTACATTCCGTATACGGACCGGATGGACTATCTGGCCGCGATGAACATGAATCTCGGCTTTGCATTGGCTGTCGAGAAGCTGATCGGGATGGAAGTCCCGGAAAAGGCCGTTCATCTCCGAGTTCTGATTGCGGAGATTGGCCGCATCGCGAGCCATCTCGTGGGGATGGGAACCTACGGCCTGGACCTTGGAACATTCAGTCCGTTTCTCTACGCGTTCCGTGAACGCGAGATTATTCTGGATCTGTTCGAAGAAGTTTGCGGTGCTCGCCTGACCTACAGCTACATCACGATCGGCGGGGCAACTCACGACCTTCCGGACGAGATTGAAATGCCGGATGGATTGGCGTCTCTGATTGGCAAGCACAAGGGTGAGCGTTTGCCGTTTCTGGACGTCATCGAGATCTTCCTGCAGTGGTTGGAACTCCGAATTCGTGAGTATCACACATTGCTGACCAGGAACATGATTTTTATCAGCCGTACTGCCGGTCTTGGCATTTTGTCGCCTGAATTGGCTGTCAGTTATGGCTGTACGGGGCCGGTCCTTCGCGGCAGCGGCGTTGATTTTGACCTCCGTCGCGACGGCGAAGCGATCTATACGCGAATGTACAAGGGCTACGATTTTGAAGTTCCTGTCGCTCCGTTCAAAGAAGCACCTCGCGAAGTTGTTGTCGGCGATAACTGGTGTCGGTTCTACGTCCGCATGATGGAAGTGGTTCAGGCGATTCGCCTCGTGCGTCAGGCGATTCCAAAGTACAAGGCGGCCACCGGTTCCTATCGGGAACCCTTCAAGATGAACACCAAGCTCCCTAAGGACGAGGTGTATCTTGAGACCGAGGCACCTCGCGGCCAGATGGGCTTCTACGTCGTTGGCAACGGAGAAGGCAATCCCCTTCGTCTGC
Source organism: Planctomycetales bacterium (assembly GCA_026400835.1). Lineage (GTDB taxonomy): Bacteria > Planctomycetota > Planctomycetia > Planctomycetales > Planctomycetaceae > SXXK01. The sequence goes on from JAPLOA010000056.1 coordinate 61,752, forward strand.
GTGCGAAGAGCAGTTGTTTCTGCAACGTATCCGTCACAGACCAGATCTGTCAGGGCGTCCCCCTGGCCGATATTCCGGCGATCGTTGGATCGCTGGATATTGTCATGGGCGAAATCGACAGGTAGCGAATGGCCCGGGCATCCGCAGTTGGATCTGAATCACTCCCGGTCTCGATGATTGGTTGTTCATCCAAGTGCGATTAGGCGAGCGGTATAGCGTCAGCTATCCGAGTCCTGCCGAGTCCTGCAATTCTGAGTGTTTCGTAGTGCGTGACAAGTTCGCCGCGGCAAGCTTGTCGCACACTACGGTGAGTCCCATTTTAAACAATGTGCCGCCGGGCGGACACGCAGCGGCTCACCCACTCGGAGGGCTGACGCCCATCCGCTCGCCGCAATGCGGTGTTACGGGCCGTTTTCAAGCTCTTCCCATCGGAGAAAACAGTGCTCCAGTTTTGCACCAACACTGGCCAGCTCTGAGGTCACTTTGGCGATCTTGTCGCCGCCGCTCTGATAAAAACCAGAAGTCGCCATTTCCTTCTCAAGCTCTTTCTGGCGTTTCTCCAGAGAAGCAATCAGTTCCGGCAACTGGTCCAGTTCACGCTGCTCCTTAAAATTAAGGCGGCGTGTTTTGGCGACGGCTGAAGTCGTTGCAGAAGAGCTTGTCTGTTCTGCAGGTTTAGCAACACTGCTGCCAGCGACCGGCGCATTCGCGTCGACGGCGTTCTCACGCTGCTCCTTGATCCGAATCCAGTCATCATAACCGCCGTCGTATTCACCCAGAACACCGTTACCTTCAAACACGATCGTGCTGGTAACCACATTGTTCAGGAATGCTCGATCGTGGCTGACCAGCAGCACGGTCCCCGGGAACGCCGGCAGCATGTCTTCCAGCAGTTCCAGAGTCTCGGCATCCAGATCGTTTGTAGGTTCGTCGAGCACCAAAATGTTGGCAGGCTTCGACATCATTTTGGCCAGCAACAGACGATTGCGCTCTCCCCCGCTCAAGAACTGGACCAGCGTTTGTGCTCGTTCAGGTGAGAACAAGAAGTCCTGCAGAAAGCCCATGATGTGTCGCTTCTGACCGTTAATCATCAGAAAGTCGGTACCATCACTGATGTTTTCACGAGCTGATCTGGTTTCGTCCAACTGATTTCGCAACTGATCGAAATAGCCCACCGCCAGATTCGTCCCGAGGCGAACTTTCCCCTGACTTGGTGTCAGTTGTCCCAACAGAAGCCGCAGCAGCGTTGACTTGCCAGCCCCGTTCGGCCCCACAATCCCAATCTTGTCGCCGCGAAATACGGTGGTGGAAAAGTTATTGATGACCGGTTCACCGCTGAACGCATGAGTCACCTCTTCCAGACGAGCCACCAACGCACCGGATCGCTCGGCCTCCAGGATCTGCATTTTCGCAGTTCCCATTTTCTGCCGACGTTGCTGTCTCTGCTCACGCATCTCTTTCAATACTCGAACACGACCTTCGTTGCGTGTTCGGCGAGCTTTCACGCCCTGACGAATCCAGCGTTCCTCTTCCGCCAGTTTTTTATCAAACTGAGACTGCTCCTCGGCTTCGGCCGCGAGCAACTGATCACGACGCTTTAGAAACGTCTGATAGTCGCATGTCCAGTCGAAGACTCGACCACGATCCACTTCGACGATTCTGTTTGCCATATCCTGAAGAAACACGCGGTCGTGAGTCACGAAGATCAGCGTGCCCGGGAATCGCTTCAGAAAGCCCTGCAGCCAGACAATGGAATCGATATCGAGATGGTTCGTTGGTTCGTCCAGCAGCAGAATATCGGGCTCGCGAATCATCGCCGCCGCCAGGAGAACTCGACGCTTCATACCCGCCGACAGTGACATGAAAGGCTGATCAGCCGGCAGTTGCATCTCCAGCAGCAAATCCTCCAGGCGATCCGCGCCGGACCATTCATCGGCGTCGGCCAGATCCTGGCTGGCTTTTTCATAAGCCTTGTCTTCAGCCGGAGTCAGTGCGACGCCCTCATGGAGCTTGCGACCGATATTGCGATAGTCGGCGATTGCTTTTCCCAGCTTGCCAAAGCCCTCGGCCGCGACTTCGTAGGCAGTGAGATCACCGCCCTGCGGAACCTCCTGATCAAGTCTCGCGATGATGGCTTCGGCCTGCAGGTCGACGGAACCGTCGTCGGGACGCAGCAGCCCCGAGATCAGTTTCATCAGCGTTGACTTGCCGGCGCCGTTGCGTCCGACGAGGCCAATGCGTTCCCCGCGCTCGATGTGCAGGGTGATGCCTTCGAGAAGGTTGGGTTTCGAATACGTAAACGACAAATTATTGAGGCTCAGAAGTGGCATGGGGCGGACTGTAGCCGAAGATCAGAGCCCTGCGAATCCTGTCGCCCGGGATTATCATCTCAGAAACAACCGGCCTGCTGATTCACGTCGGAATCCATCATTTGCTAACATCCGACCGGTTTTGACTTACCGCATCAATCAGGAGCTGCTTTATGAATTCCGTTAAATTTTGGTGTGGACTTGGACTGGGCGTCGCTCTGACGTTTTCCCTGTCTCAGTCTTCCTCATTGACACAGTCGACAATCTTCCGATCCGCTCAGGCCGCCGATGAAAAGCCAAAGGAAACTCCGCCAGTGCTCTACGAACTCCGCACCTATATCTCGCCGGAAGGGAAGCTCGACGAGCTGAACGCCCGATTCCGTAATCACACGCTGGCCCTGTTCGAAAAACACGGCATGAAGAATATCATGTACTGGCTGCCTGTCGACAAGCCGAACACGCTGATCTATGTCATCGCTCACAAGGACAAAGCCGCCGCCGAAGCCTCATGGGCTGCATTCCGCGAAGATCCAGTCTGGAAGAAAGTTGCCGAGGAAACTCAGAAGAATGGCAAGATCGTGGAAAAGGTCGAATCAGTCTACATGACTGCGACTGATTATTCTCCAATGAAGTAATTCCAGTCGCCACAACGACAAACAGGTTTCCCGTGCCATGAATTGCACGGGAAACCTGAGTCTCTGTGATACCACGAAATTCTGCGATTCTGTTTCGTCCGCGGCCGCGGCCGCCAGGGAGGCATTGCGATTTAACAACCCCGCGAACAAGCTCCCTCGTTTCGTGCCGTGTAGAGAACAACCTACTGCACAAGTCCCCTGGTGAGCTGCAGGAACGCAGTTTCCAGGTTGACTTCTTCTTCGCGGAACAAAGTAATCCGGAAGCCCGCGTTGACCAGTTCAGTCGGCAGAGCGCTGTAATCTTCGACGGTTGGCTTCATCGTGACTTCCAGAAGCTGGTCTTTTGTAATGTTCACAGACTCAACTTCGTCCAACTGCTCGAACAGCTTTGCGGCGGCATCCGTTCGCTCCTTGACGCGAATATTGAGCATAATGCGCTGGCGAGCTTTCCGCATGACTTCGGCCACGTTGCCGTCAACAATCATGTGGCCCTTTTCGATCATGCCAACGCGAGTACACACATCGGCCAGTTCCGGCAGAATGTGGCTGCTGACGATGACCGTCTTTTTCAATTCGCCGAGACGTTTAAGCAGATTACGAATCTCGATTCGAGCACGCGGGTCAAGACCGCTGGCCGGTTCATCCAGCAACAGTACCTGAGGTTCGTGCAGCAATGTCCGTGCGAGACCGATACGTTGCGTCTGACCGCGAGACAATTCGTTGACCATGGCATCCCGCTTGAAGGCCATGTCGACCAGTTCCAGTTTCTCTTCGCAGACTTTGCGTCGACTGGGTCCGTTGATTCGATAGGCAGCCGCGAAGAATTCGAGGTACTCGATGACGGTCATGTCATCGTATACACCAAAGAAGTCCGGCATAAACCCGACCAGCCGACGAATCTCCTCCTGATCCGTGTAGATCGACTTGCCGCAAACGTACGCTTCACCGTGATCCGGATTCAGCAACGTCGCGATCATCCGCATCGTTGTCGTTTTGCCGGATCCGTTCGGACCGATGAATCCAAACACATCGCCTTCGGCCAGTTTCAGTGTGATATCGTTCGCAGCAATCAGATTGCCGTAACGTTTGGTCAGATTTCGTGTTTCAATCATCGGTACACCTGAGTTCCATGGAGTATTGCGGCCACAACAGACCGCGTCCTGACTCCGAGCAGATTACGGGGCTGACGGTCTTACGCCAATCCGCGGTTTTCGTTTGCAGAATGTTGCCTGCGGGCGGCGATTGCACCCGGATTTCCACGTTTCCGCAAGCAAAAGCGGCGGAATCTCCAGAGAACCACGAAATCCCGAGCCCTGTTATGCCAGGAGGTTGTTTCAAGTCGAGGTTGCCGCCCCTACGGATTCAGTATTCCGAGGCATTTGTGGGTCTGACGGGAGTCCGTCTCGGTTTTCGGAGGTATCTCGAGTCTCCCCCGCGACATCCACGCAACACGGTGCACTGGCATCGGCCTGTCCAGCCTCCGCACTGTGTGAATGGAGGCCCGGGGGTTCGTGTGAGACCTTAACAACAGAGGATAGCCTCGCTCGTGGCCGCCAACAGAATATCCGCTGATGAAGGCCAGCAAAGGCGGATGAACGCTTTTCTTCGGGTCTATCCTCCTTCACATGTTTCTGACAAACTTGTGACAGGCCGCTCACCACTGTTTTCCGCGAATTGCGTCCAATACACACAGGTCGCCTGCGACCACGATTCCAGTATTCACGACCTTCAATTTCAGGACCTACAGGGAGAGTCAGTATGAAAAACTTGATGTCATGGAACGCAGTCTCGCGTTTAATTTTGGCGACGCTTTGTCTGTTTCCGAGTCTTCGAGTTGCCGAGGCGTCCGAAAAGATCGCTGCGAACGACGACGGTTTGAAGCTGACTCTCAATGCCCGGCCAGCGTACTCGGTGCTGAAAGCCGGTGAAAAGCAGACAGCATGGATGCGAGTTGGCCTGACGGGATTTCATCTCAAGCCGGAAGGCGAACGCGCGCCGATCAATGTGGCGATCGTACTGGACCGATCCGGTTCAATGCAGGGTGAGAAGATCGAGAAGGCCCGCGAAGCCGCCATCAATGCTCTCGATCTGCTCAAACCGACGGACATCGTTTCCATCATTGCCTACGACACCGACGTCAGTGTTCTCGTACCCGCAACAAAACTGACCGACAAGGAACAGGTCGTCGGAGTCATTCGCGGCATCCAGGCCAACGGCAATACTGCACTCTTTGGAGGCGTCAGCAAGGGAGCGGCCGAGGTTCGCAAGTTCCTCGATGACAAACATGTGAATCGCATCATTCTGCTGTCCGACGGTCTGGCAAACGTTGGCCCATCGTCCCCCGGAGAACTTGGGGATCTGGGAACATCACTCAAGAAAGAGAATATCAGCGTCTCCACTTTGGGCCTGGGATCAGGATATAATGAAGACCTGATGGTGAATTTAGCTGGCAAGAGCGGTGGAAATCATCAATTCATCGAGAACGCTTCTGAGCTCGCCAGCATCTTTCGTCGCGAATTTGACGAAGCCCTGTCGGTGGTTGCTCAGGAGATTGATCTGAAGATTGAAATTCCAGAGGGCATTCGACCGGTGCGAGTCCTGGGAAATGCGGCCGACATCAACGGCCAAAGCGTGGTAACTCGCCTTGCTCAGGTTTACAGCGATCAGCAAAAGCATGTTGTGATCGAAGTCGAAATTCCCGCCTCAATGGCCGTTGAAGGAATCGACGGCAATGATGGGACAAAGCCTGTGACCCTGGCGAAGGTGGCGGTCACTTATGCCAACATGTGCAATCACAAATCAGAAACACTCGAAGGCAGCGTGGCTGTGGCCTTCAGCTCTGACAAGGAGAAAGTCAGAGCCAGCAGAGACAACTCGGTCATGGCCGACGTGGTAGCGTTGCTGGCCAATGAGCGCAATAAGCTGGCGACTCAGTTCCTGGATCAGGGCGACATTGAAGCCTGCCGCAGAACACTTCAGGAGAATGCGTCTTATCTGAGTGAAAATGGAGCAGAGCTGAAGGTCGATGCCCTGGAGATCTTTGCCGAGACCAATCGATCCCAGTTGAGACGCCTGGAAGGCATCACATCAAACGCCGCGCCAGCTGCCATGTTGTCGCGCAAGATTCAGCGCGACAGCCAGTTGAAGGTCGAACAGCAGGCTCCGTCGGCTGTGAAGCCGTAAAAGATTGTTCTGGCTCTGCACCATCCGCCACCGGGTTTCCCCGGTGGCGGATGGGCCTGATATCCTGTGCGGATGATTGTTCTCTATTGAGTGACCAACGCCGCTTGTTTCCGAATTTCTGCGTTGGAGTGTTCTCGCAACTTCAGCACCATCTCGTTCTTCTTCAGTTCCGGTGGCAAGCTGGAATTCTCGATCGCCTGCAACGTGAGAAGGATCTTCGCGTCATCTCGCAGCATGCCTTCCAGCGCCAACCTGCGATTATGGTCTGACAAGTAACCGTAAGCACCGATCAGCATTTCAGCGGCCGTTACATCACGGACGTCCGCCAGCCCACTGACAGCACCCATTTGAAGTTCGTCGTGGACACCTTTCTGCAGATACTTCTCCAGTTGTGGCTTTGCCATGGACCAATCCCGCAGCGCAACCATTCGAAGGGCATCGTAGCGAGTTCCCGTCGGAACTGATTCATCGTCTGCCATCATTGACGATTCAAGCAGAGCGTGATCCCATCCCGCCTGCAGAGGCTGGTCACCTTGAAGGATCGTTTTCAGCACCTCATCCGGCCAGTGTCCAGCCAACGTCAGGCCATTAATGAGTCCTCCGCCGATAACCACCGATTGCCAGTGTTCAAGACGCTTTTCTGAGGCTGGCAAACTGACCCGCAGCACAGTCTTGACGTTTCCCGCATCTGCCGACTTTCCAACGGCGATAGCAACTCGCCAGATCCACGGAATGCGTCGATACTCTTCCTTGCTGCCGGACTCTTCCGGAAGTCCCACGGCCATGAGCGGGATAATCTCCGCTGCTTTTTCCAGATTGGCTGCGATCAGTTTTTCTCGATCGGCCGCAGCAGCATCGTCGTCGATTAATCGGGCCGCGATTTCCGCCGCTGTCACTGGTGGCTTTGATGGCTTTTCATTATCGGCCACCATACCTGTGGCGAGCGGTACGCCGCCGATTTGAACCAGATGCAATGCTCGCAGATCGGCCAGGGCTGCCCGAAGATCACCCGCCGGACGAATCACAACTTCCGACTCACCTTCCTGAATCAATGTCTTGCCAAGATACACAAGTTGATAACGACTCCAGGCTCCGGTGCTGCCGACGTTCCCTTGGATTGACGGCTGCACTCCTTCAATCAAAAATCCATTACCGGCCGCGTTCGGATCACAGGCCCATTCGCCCCAAACAGCCAGTTCACGAGCATTCTCGGCCTGAATTCGCCAACGCACGACGTCATCTTTGTCATGCCAATAGCCGATGTTCTGGAACGGCGTTTCAAAGGTAATGTCGCCGCCATAAATTTCCGCCTGAGCTGCCTGCAGAGCCACATTGCCGGACGATGGTACCTTAACAATACCAGGCCTGTTGCCTTCGATGGATTTCGGCGGCTGACGAATTGTCTGTAGCCAGGCCCAGAGATTATTCACATCCTCCGGCGATGCGTTCTGCTCAAATCCTTCCGGCATCAAAGACCTGCCCGTGCTGCGAATCTGTTCTATCTCGGATCGCAATACGGTCTCGCGTTTTCCCTCGGCGGCCAACAACGTCAGATTCGAAGCCGCCTCTTCAGCAATCAGGCCCGTCAAACTTCGGCCGTCATTCAACACCGCCACATAGGCTTGATAGCGGGGATCGATGGCCTGATTCGGATCGAGCATAGAAATCAACAACGCCTGCACGGGCTTGCCACTGTAAGCGGCGATCTCCGGTCCAACACTGTGGCCATTTTCCTGAAGTCGATGACAATGAGAACAGTGTTTCTGAAAGACCTGTCGTCCCAGATTGGGATCTCCCTTCTCGTTGATCGCGGCGGTGTAACGATCAATCGCCGCCTGACGACCGGCCGAAGTTCGAGGCTTGAAACTTGCCGTGGCCGCATTGCGAATGATCTCATCCTGATGATCCAACAAAGCTTGTTGCTGAGCCAAATCCAGTTCCGCCGCCGAGACTGTTCCAGCCGCAATGGCAGACAAAAGCTTCTGAGTCCAGTTGGCTCGTGACAGCATCATCGCGATCGCTTCTTTGCGAACTCGTGGTTCATGTGTCGCCCAATGAGACAGGAGAATTTCTGCGATGTTTTCGCTGCCATCTTTGCTTAACGCAGCAATCACGGCGGACTGCATTGTTGGTCCACTGCGAGGAGTCAAAAGCTCAATCAGAACATCGGTCTTCGGCATGTTGAACATCCGTCCCTGAGCCAGCAACTTGACGCCAGCGACGCGGACTTTCTCATCCTTTTCTTCATTCCTGGCGACGGATTCCGCCACCGCAATCACTTGTGACCAATCGCCCACGATGACGGGGCTGTTTGGTTTCAGCGTCGATTCCGGCCGACCTCGATACGCATCGACGAAAGCCGATAACCGCCCCAGAGAGACAGCGGCGGAATCTGTTGTTACGTCAGAAACAGCGACCCGACAAAGGTATGCAAATAAGGAGATCAGCGTCTTTTCATCAGCCAGAGTTGCGGCATTCATCAACAGGCGATTCCAGTTTGCTGTACCTGCGGAGGTCATTGACACTTCTCTGAGCACTGCAGACATGTTCGATGTTGTGAGTGAACTCTCGATGGCGGAATCCAGCTGACTCCCCGATGCTTCACGCGCCCCAACTGCAGCTAAAGTCTTCGCGGCATCTTCGGCATTCATAAATCCGGCCGCATACGCAACCTGCATCAGCACCTGAGTATCCGGGTCGGCCGCCAATTCCTGAACCGCTGCAACAAGTTCCGGAGACTTGTCGAACATCGACTCACTGACTCGTACTGCGTCACGACGCACATGGGTATCCTGATCATGCAGTGCCAGCTTCACATTCTCAGCCGTCGCTGTTTTCAGATTCGCCAGGGTCGCGAGAGCCTGAAGACGCACGGCAGGATTTTTCGATTCGGTACAGAGCTTCTGCAATGCCTGTATCGCTGCGACTTCCTGATTCCATTGAATCAACTGCTGCACAAGATCTCGCTGAGTGCCATTCGGCGTGTCCATCGCGGCCGCCAGGTCAGCACCACTCAACTTATTCAGCAGAACCATGGGTCGCGCAGGAGTCTGTTCGGGAACGACGCGATAGATTCGGCCCATCGTCGAGCCGGCTCGAGTATCCAGCGTGGCCAGAGTATCCGGCGGAATCCAGATCGGATGCTCAATCACATAGCGATACATGTCGACCACCCACAGCGCGCCGTCCGGGCCGGTGCGAGCCTGAACGGGGCGAAACCAGGGATCCGTCGAGGCCAGAAATTCTCGATCCAGCTCATCATCGTCGCGGCGAGATTTAAACGTGGCAGCCTGAGGAATCAACATCTGACGATGAACCAGATTATTCACAGGCTCACAGGTGAACGCATTCTGAGAAACATCGGCCCCCAATAAATCATCTCGATAAATCCCCAATCCGCACGCTGCCGTTGGTCGCCCCGGCGGACCTGACAACATAAACAACACCTGATTGGAAATCGAAAACAACTGCCCCGGGTTCTGTTCGGTGTTGATCCCGACCACCGTCTGCGCAGCCGTCAACCACGGATTGCGATCCAGATAATGACTGGCCAACGGATAATGCAGCAGCAACGCGCTGTTATTGCAGCCGAACCAGTCGCCCCAGTCATTACGAACCCGCCCCTGCTGAGTTGCCCCGGCTGCTGGCTCAATGACTCCCGTATCCGGATTGAAACGAAAATCGCGCTGACCGAGAGCCAATGTCGTTCCGGTTTTCGTGCTGGTGATCTGACCGCCAAACAAACCGCACGAACCATAAACCCAGCCATCGAGACCATATTCGAGACTGTTAACGCGAGCCTGAAAATTATGAGTCGCAAAGCCGGTCAGAAGCTTCTCAACCTTGTCCGCTTCGCCATCACCGTTGGTGTCTTCGGCATACAACACGTCCGGAGCCGCACAGACCAATAACCCGTTACGCCAGACCGTGACGCCTGTGGGAAACGGAATGCCGGTCAGAAAAATCTCAGAGCGATCAAATTGACCGTCGTGATTGTCATCGTACACACATCGAATCTGTCCTCCACTTTCTCCATCCGCGCGGCCCTGAGGATAGTCGTTCATTTCGGCCACCCAAAGATGTCCATCGGGGCCAAATGCGATCGCGACAGGGCTTTCAATGAGAGGTTCCGTAGCCGCCAATTCGACTCGATATCCGGCCGTCGTCTTCAGAGACAACAATGCCTCCATGGGAGCCAACGGTCTCACGCCGTTAGTTCTGGCTAAGTCGACAACGGGTGCAAACTGATCCCTCAGCTGCCCGAAGACTGCGTCGAAGATGGTTTGCTCAAGACCCGTGGCATACGCGCCGGGAATGTCATAATAGACCATCGCTCCGCCACCTTCGTAGCCACCTTCCCGGAGGATTCTTTCTGACGGCACATAACCCGGACAGGCATTGGCATACGCATTCATCCACACTCGGGAACCATCAAGTTCCTGCTTCAGCCTCTTTGCATAGTCGACAACCACTTCGCCCGGCAGGAAGACCCAGGCGAGTTCATCGCCGAAGGCGATTGTCTGGATCGGATAGCTGATCTCTGTCATCAGCGCTTCACCACGATCAAGTCGTGCCAGTTGAGCGCGAGCATGATATCCGATGGCATTGTCGGCTTTCGCTCGCTCCTGCCATTCTTCGCGAGACGGCAGCGGAGCCAGCGGCAAGGTGACTCTTTGAATCGCCGTAATCGGTGCTTTCGTGAGCGGACGAAGCGGGCCGGCGAGTACTCTTTGTACTTCCTCGGCAAGTTCCTGGCCCAAACCGTCGGCCACATCGAACTTCGAACCCAGCACGCCGCCGCGAGGATTTGAATCCGCTCCGCAACCAATAGAAATCAAAGCCGTACAGCCGGGATTGCGGCGTTGAATATGTTCCATCGCATAACCGGCCCAGTCACCACTGATCATGTCGTCGCTGAGCGTCACGCAATGGCACGCATAGTTTGTAAACACCGCTCTCAACCTGCCGTCTTCACCGTGTACCGCCAGCACCGGCACATCATGGTCGACCGGGCCATCTTTGGTGCGACGATTAAACGCAAAACGGACATTCCCCACGGCCCACGAAAGACTTGATGGCTTGCGGTCGGCCAGTGCATCGACCGCAACTTTCACCAGCTTTGCCTCCAGTTCGTCGCTGTAGGTGAGAATATGCTGCCAGTGATCGTCGGGAATCGGTTTGCCAAACAAAGTATTCGCGCAGTTGCGAATCATTGGGCCGCTGTGAGTATGCGAAGCACAAATGGCGAGTCGACTTCTTTCCAGGCCATGAGCCTTCAACTTCTCCGCAATTCTCTCAGTGAGATCGTCAGGAATTCCCAGCGTATCAACGGTGATCACAACGACCGTATCGGCGTCAGAAGTTCCCACCGCCAGAGCTTTCGCCCAGAGCTGTTGTCGGACGCCTTCTGATTCTTTGACACGCCCGCCGAAGCCGTTGAGTCGAATCGGGAACGACGGCGTCACGTCTATAGCAGAGATACCAACTTGAAATCGTGTTGGCTGCTCTGCTGCTGCAAACGACGAGAAAGCTGCCAGAGCCCATGCGAGTACAATTAATCGCGACATCGAAAGCATCCCCGATGAGGAGTGTGTCACAGTTGATTTTTAACTGCCTGAAAGCGGTCGCAACGGGCTGCCAGTGTATGAACACCAGTCACACCGATTTGCAAGGTTTCCAGCACGGCGAGGTATACCTGAGTCATGCGTCTGATGTCGAATGACAGCCGACGACGAAGAAAATGTTCCGCAACGCGGAAGCATTCAATTTGTCAACCTGTTCACTCGCAATGGCGACTTCGTTACGGTTCACGGGTGAGATGCAGAACGCGAATGAGCTCGCGATGCAGCTGGTCAGTTTGGTTATATGCTTCATGAACCAGCAAAACGGCGGTCGCGAAAGAGCCAGCTTCAGCCCTGAGTTTCAGAAACTCTCAGTTCGGGATCTCCAAAGGAAAGAACTCGCGTGATCGTTTGCGGTACGGCAGTTTAGCGAAATCGTGAGTCTGAATCCCCTGAGCATCGACGTTGATAATCGTTTCCGCAAAACGTCCGAAGCTGGCTCGAAAATGCGCGGCTGATTTTACGGCAATGTACTTCATTTGTTCGCATTGAATCCCGAGTGTTCTCGCGAAGGCCGGGCCTAATGGCTGTTCCTTAGCGTTGACCACCACTACGGAAACTCCACCCTGCTTCAGCCAGGCGGAGCGTCCCATGTTTCCCGTCAGTCCGGCATACATCGGGCCGTCGTAGGTAAAGTCGCCGTTTGATAAAGACATGACCTGTGCGACCATCAGGACAGGCGGCCCCTGGATCGGATCAGACTTTCCACCGACAGCAACGGAAACTTGTTGGCCAACTCCGGCCGCAAAAGCCATCTCGACGACTTCCGGATCGACCATGTACAGCAGCACTGCATCCTGCAGATTGAGTTCGAGAAACGTGCGCAGTATCTCGGTCGAATCTCCCGGGGAACCACCGCCAGTGTTGTCCGCATGATCCGCCAGCACGATGGGAAACTTACCGATCGACTCCCCTTGTCGGATGGCCTCCTTCACCGCGACGGGTTTTGTTATCCAGAGTTGGCGGTGCTCCCAGATCCAGTCACCCAGCTCATCGGCTGTCGCTCGCGCGAGTGTAGGATCATCATTCGTGACGACGATCACACTGGCTCCCATGTCAGGAACATCGGCCCATGGAAATCCGGTTGCTACAGTGATCGCAAGAATTCCCGGGCGAGATTCCATCGCATGCACGCGTTGCATGAGTTCGCTCATCGGCCGGTTCGCTGTGACCTGACAGATGACATTCCAAAACAGCGGCAGTTGTCGAAGTGCCATCACCGGGCGAACTTCGCCGCGCAGGATCGAGACGATCAGGTCAGCGGCCTCGAGACCTCGTTCCGCCATGTCAACATGCGGATAAGTATCGAAACCAATGATCGCGCTCGCGTTGTCGACGCGAAGTTGTGAGTGATTGCCATGAAGATCCTGAGTCACCACGATGGGCCGATCAGAACCAAGATAAGTTCTCACGGCGGCGATGAAGTCCCCATCACCGTCGTCGATCCCCTCAACAACCATCGCGCCGTGAAGATCGAGCAGTACTCCATCCACAGGTCCGTCCGTTTCTTCGGCAAGCTTCAAACGCTGCAGGAACTCCGCCTTCAGACGTTCATAATCCTGTCGCACAATCAGACCGCTGGGATAGGCGAACGTCCACAGCACAGGCACGACTTCAAAACCATGTTTCGTGGCGCCATCGATAAAACCGCCCGCGCAGATGTTGGATGCTGTAAAACGATCAATCACGGCCTGCCCGCGGAACAGACCAAATCCGGACTCGAAATCTTTCAGAGTCGTCGGCGTCTTGACAAATGTGCTGGTCTCATGAGAAATTCCACCAATCGCTATTCGCATCACATGCCCCCGGAGTGACCAGACAGAGTTTCAGCCGTGCATGGCGTTCTGTCGTTCGACGAGTCGTTCGAGAACTCGGAACACCTGTCAGGAGTATGGTTGGTTTCTCATTCAAGCACCAGGCTGCAGTGAGTTTCTGCCTCCTGATTGACGTTGAACGCGGCGCGGTGTCTGAGATCTTCTCGACAGTTCGCTGCACATTCATGGCATTCCCTTGATGGCAGTCGGAGCACGCCACAGTTGCGGGCTTACTCCATGGCACGCGCGCTATCTCGGTTCACTCTCAAGGCTACGGCATATTCAGAATGCCGGCAAGCTTTCACAGCGATTGCGATTTGACGCTGGCTTGAGATACGCACAAGGAAGAATGGACAAGGACCGACTTTATGCTTCTCTTAAAGCCACGCTCATTTGTTCCACTCGTCTTTGCAACGCGGACTATCGAGCCGACTTCGCTTCAGCAAGCGCCTGCATCTCTTCAGCGACATCTGCAGGGTCTTCGAGAAACTGCTTCAGATTCTCTTCAGTACTGAACAACCACAGACGCTTTCGGAAGAACGCGGCGTACTCCAGCTTGCCCATCACTCGCTCCTCGTCGTTCAGCATGGCCACGGAGCAAATCCCGTCGAACAACGGCCAGTAGTCATTTGGCTTAGCAAGGAAAGTCTGCTTGGCCTCTTCAGAACTAAAGTGCAGCACGTGGCCACGATACTTTGTCTGATGACGCGGTGAGCCATCAATGATTTCTCGGCTCTCAACGGCCGTTACCAGGCAATGGCCCTCGAATTCCGGTGCATCCATTACCTCACCAGGCACGATCCTGCGTGGCGATGTTTTGGGTTCCGATATCTTCTTCTGGCTCACGGTCGCAAAGAAATCGTCATCTTCAGCGGCAGGTGTTGACTCATCCACTTCCGCAGTCATCTCGTCTTCCGGCGTGTCGTTAGCAGCGGGTTCAAATGCTTCCCGCTCGGCGACAGTCACAAACTCTGGCTCAGATTCCTGCTCCGTGGCTTCCTCTTCCATAGCCTGCTCTTCCGTAGCTTCTTCAGCCATCGGCTGCTCAGCCTCGATCGCTTCGAATTCCAGTTCCTGCTTCGGTGGACGAGTTTGGGCTGAGGCAACGGCCGACGCAGGTCTTGCAATTACGGGTTGCTGAACCTGGCGTTTGGCCGCAGGATTCTGTGAGACTTGCTGCTGGTTAGCCCCGGAGTTCTTGTCCAGCTTCGTCAGGAGGGCTTCCGGGGTCTGAAAGCCGGGGATGCGTTCGATGATCTGCAGTGTCGGAGAGACAACCAGAATGGCTGGAAGTCCCTTGATATCCAGATCGGCGACCAACTGTTTGTGCTCGTCCGCGTCAACTCGTACGGCAACGTAATTCTCGTTCACGAACTTCACAACGCGTCGATCAACGAAGGTCGTTTTCTCCATCCGCTTGCAATACACACACCAGTCAGCTGTAAACTCCAGCAGCACAGGCTGTCCCGTTGAGGCCGCCCGTTGCAGAGAACTTTCGATATCAGTGGACCAGGGAATCTCATTCCCGGCGACGAATTGAGTCAAGCTCATCACCACGGCAAGAGTGACGAACGAAATATGACGTGGCAGGCATTGAAGCGACATCGATGAGCCCCATCCGTTGGGCGTGAAAAACTTAACTCCGTTTTCTGTATCGGACAGGAACACGCGATTCGTGCGACTGTTCGATGCAAAACAAGGGACATTCCTCAAACCCCGCACAACCTGAACGGATTGGGTTGCGGAGAATTTCGCCGCCGCATCAACCCTTGCGGCAAATACTGCGGCGTGAGCACTTGTTGCGATGTTGGGCAGATCAGACTCACATCGGTTTGCATCTTGACGAGCGGGAGGAGACACATTCTGCCTGATCGCACTTTCGCACTGAGGACCAGTCCCGAAATAAGTTCCCGAAATCACAACCCGCTGCGTGAGTTCTGAAGTTGCGCATTTCAGACCTTCGGTTGATCAAGCTTCCAAAAACAGAGGGATTTGTCACAACCCGAAGCGTCAGCGAGGAATTTGCGGAAACACTGGCGAAACGCAAAAACTCAATCCCTCACTGACGTGTCGAGTTGTGAAAAGCCATTCAATCAACAGCCTGTCTGGCGAAACTTGCGTGCGATGCTATGAGAATTTGCGACTGTCCATTGTCATCACATGCACACAGATCGAGGAAAGCCGCGATGCCCCGGTCGGCAGGCAGGTCGGCTGAAGTTAACAACTTCACTCCCGCAAAAGGGTGTAGTCGCGGATGATTGTTCACTTGGGAGGGCGAGGCCCCCGCCGAGCCACTGCACTGCGGAAACGCACGGCTCGGCAGGAGCCTCGCCCTCCCGCAATTGCACTTCGTTGTGGGCTACCGAAATCCGCGACTGCACCCCCTGCAAAACATCGTCTTCCGGAAACTTGCAGTGTGACGGTGAATCCTCGAGCATGCACGCCCAGACTTTGCTCTGCCCGCCATCAGTCGCTTACCCGCTGCTACTCAGGATCTTCTGCATGAACACGGACATCTCCCGACTGGGACTAGTGATCGTCGCAATTTTGTTTCTCAATCCGATCAGTCATAAGGCTTATGGGCAGAGGAATGATGTTATCAACCTGGGAGCTCAGCGAGAACTGTTTATCGACGATCATCTGATTGGCGCGATGAAGAATGCGCAGTTGCTGGTGCATGCACCAGTCCGAGAAGACATCGCCGTGACGTGCGATGCACCATGGGAAGGCAACGGCTGCGGATACTACACCGTGCTCCATGACAAACAGGAATCGAAGTATCGCATGTATTATCACGCATGGCAGATTCCAACCGGAATTGAACCCGGCGGTCCGCTGACGATTGGCTACTTTGAGAGCAGCGACGGGATCAAATGGGATCGCCCGAACCTTGGACTTTGCGAGTTCAACGGTTCAAAAGACAACAATATTATGCTCGACAAAATGGGGGACGGAGGACTCTGCCATGACTTCTCACCGTTTATCGACCCGAACCCGAGGGCTACGCCGGAAGCTCGCTACAAAGCGACCGGAGCTGGGTTTGACTGCATGAAGGGCGTCTGGGCGTATCAGTCGCCCGATGGAATTCATTGGAAGCCAATGAAGGACAAGCCCGTTTTTGACAAGGGTATTTTTGACTCGCAGAATATTTCGTTCTGGTCGACCAAAGAGCAGAAGTATGTGCTTTACTATCGCATTTTTTCCGGTGAGGGAACAACCGGCACTCGTCTGGTCAATCGCGCGGTTTCGGACGATTTTGTGAATTGGACGGATGAAGGGACAATTCAGTTTCCTGAAGGCGAAGGCCCCGAGCAACTGGCTCAGTTTTATGTGAACCAGATCAAGCCTTACGAACGAGCACCTCAGATTTACCTGGGATTCCCCGCGCGTTACGTGGACCATGGACTGACGGCATCAACTCCGCTTTTGCCGGAATGGAGTCTGCGCGAAAAACGCATGACAGTGGCACCGCGTTATGGGACGGCGGTGACAGATTCGGTGTACATCACCAGTCGAGACGGTAAGACGTTTCGTCAGAGCAACGATGTATTCCTGCGGCCCGGCTTGAGAACTGAACATAACTGGTCGTATGGCGATAATTATATAGCGTGGCACGTGGTCGAAACGGACTCCACGAAAGATGATACCCCACGTGAGCTGTCGTTGTATGCGACGGAATCGTATTTCACAGGCCGTGATTCTCGCCTGCGTCGTTATTCGCTCCGAATCGACGGCTTTGCGTCGGTCCATGCCAAACTGCAGAAAGGTGAACTGCAAACGAAGCCGATTACATTCACTGGCAAAGAACTCTCGATTAACGTTGCGACCAGTGCGGCGGGAATGGTCCGAGTGGCGATCTGCAATCCTGACGGGTCTGCGATTCCCGGGTTTACTTTGGAGGACTGTGACCTCATCTACGGCGATTCAATTGATCGCAAAGTCACATGGAAGAACAATGCCAGCGTCGAATCACTGATCGGCCATCCGGTGATTCTGCGCTTCGCAATGAAAGAGGCGGATCTGTATTCCCTTATCTTTCAATAGTGGCGTGCAGCATCTCAGCTCCCGTGCCGCTATTTCTCACCGAGTAACACGTTGGCATAGCTTCCCGGCAAGTCCGGTAGCCCGCTGAGCAGTGACTCGGTGGCGCCGGCCAGGATATTGCCCGAAACCAGGTTTTGCTGACTCTCTCCGGTCAGGCGGATGGCTTGCCGCATCGTGGGCGTGGCACGACGGTCGACAATCGTGTTGTTTGTAATACGACAACGCTGGCAATCCTGCAGCTCCACGCCGCGATGGACTGGATCCATTATCTGGCAATCCGTCATTCCGCAATCCGTGCAGCGAACAAACATTACCGCCGCGCCGGCGTCGGGACTTCCTGCGGAGAATCGTTGAGTCGTCAGGCTGCTGAGCAGAACGTTATCGCAGTCTTCGAACCGCAGGCCATCCTTCGGCACTTCCGAATCCATACCTCGCCAGCCAAACGAGTTTCCGCTGACGACGATTCCCGAACACTGCGCAGCAAAGATACTCAGGTTGGTTGAATCATAAATCGTGTTCCCGGTCAGTGTGACTCGGGAGACGTTCTGTAACTCGACCGCTCGCCACTGACTGCCCAGCACGTTGCCCGTGATGTTAATCAGGTGAGCAGTGTCCGGAGTATTGCTCGCTGGCGCATCGGCGAGTTGTGGACGCTTCACAGCCGCCCCAACGACACGAATATTGGCTCCGCCGTCCTGAACAGTGGCCTGGATCGTGTTACCGCTGATTGTGACTTCGCTGATAACTCCTTCTGTAGCGTCGAACCAGATTTCTGAGCCGCCAGGATGCCGGGATAAAGATGCCGCATCGGGCGATGCGTTGGGACCTCCAGCCGTGGCGTTGTTGTATTCAATGTCGTTGCCCACGATCTGCAGGTTATGCACGTCGCCGCCGAGTGATTTGATTCCGGCGATCTTGTTCCAACTGATGTGACAACCGTGCACGATAATCTGATGCAAATTACAGTGATCGAAGAACAAGCCGATCTCGTGATTGTCATACAAATGCGAATCGGCGAGCAGAAAATCGCGATTGCGTTCCACCAGATGCACGGCAATGCGACACTGTCGAATCAGCACCTGCGAAACAATGCATTTCATTGTTCTGCGCAGTTCAATACCAACGGAGTTTGCATTTTCGCCCACAATCTCAAGGCCGGAGATAATCGGGAGGCGTTCCTTATCCCACGTGTGAGGTTGTACGCTGCCGGGAAACGCGGTGCCCTGATGATCGCCAAGGATTCTGATCGCCGGCCCTTCGCCCGCCATGATGATTCGCGAGGTTCCATTCTCACCGCGAACAGCCCCGTAGCCCCGTTTCGCCAGATCCAGTACGAGCGGTTTGGTGATGCGATAGGTGCCCTTGTTCAGTCGCAGAATGCCGTCCCCGGAATCCAACGTATGTTGCAGCGCGTCGGTGTCGTCCGTTACTCCGTCGCCAACCGCACCAAATCCGAACACATTGGCCATGAGATGATCCTCTTTGAATTCGTCACATGAACTCGCCAGGTCGCAACCACCCTGCGTGGCCACTTGAGGTGTTGATTTTGCCTGATTTCCTGTCGAATCAAAGTTCCCAACGAATCAGGGTTCGCTCGATCGCGGGAAGAAGCCGCCGCAGGTATTCTGTTTTGACCCTCATTTGAGGCGGTTCGGTACTAAAGTTCAATCGTGGCGATGCGACTTAACAAGACAATACCTTTCAGGCGAGATGTTTGCAGATGCAGATCCCGAATCATCGACGGTTGTTTTTTCTTCTGCTTTTTGTGTTGCCATTGTTCACGATGCTCGAGGTTGCGGGCGAAGAACCCCGCACTCTGCGAGTGCTGTGCTATAACATTCATTATGGTCAGGGCAATGACGGGGAGTATAACCTGCAGCGACTGGCGAATGTGATTAACGCTGCAAAGCCGGATCTCGTGGCATTGCAGGAAGTGGACGTTGGTGTCAAACGTTCCGGACGGCTGCACGAAGTGAAGATCCTCGGAGAACTGACGAATCTGAAGTCTCATTTCGGGCCGACGCAGCATTATGAAGGCGGCCTGTTCGGCAATGCGGTGCTGACAAATCTTCCCGTGGAAAGTACCCTGATTCAGCCGCTGCCGTACACCGAAGCGACTCCGGAAGTCACGACTTATCCTCGTGGAGCCATTTCGGTCGTTGTGACGTTGCCCAATGGCGAGCGACTGAATTTTATCAGTACTCATTTTCAGCACAATGTGGAGGCGGATCGAGTTGCGGAAGCCAGGGCGATCAATCAGCTGTTCGGCGTCGACAAGATGATGACAATTCTTGCGGGCGATATGAATGCCGAGCCTGGGTCGGAACCGATTCGGATCCTTGATGAAAAGTGGAAGAATGCGATCGATGCAGGAGCCGCGCCGAGTGCTCCGTCCGCGAATCCTCGCTCACGAATCGACTATATCTTCTATCGCGGGGAGTCGTTGAAGATGATCTCCTCCGAAGTTATCGCGGAACCGATGGCATCGGATCATTGTCCGGTACTGGCCGTGTTTGAATTCAGGAATCCATGATTACTTCAGGTGTTTGCGGAGAGCTGTTCCCGGGGTCTGGTCCGGAAACAACATCCAGTCCAGATCGCCTGCCATTTCTGGAGAACTTCAGGGGAATGGTCCCCTGGGAAAACAGACAACGGTGAACGTTTTTCGATTCTATTGAACTCAGCGTGATCGCCCGTGGATGACTGCCCTGGAGACTGGTATCATCCGCGGCATGACAACTTCTCATAAAACCAGCCTCCCAATTCTCAATTCTTCCGTGGCCGACGCCGATCCGCTGGCCGCTTTGAAAATCCAGGATCGCCGCGCGCGGGATGCAAAGCCGCTGCCGATGACCATGGCCGAGGCGAAGGAACGCGGCTGGGATGAACTCGATGTTGTGATCATCACGGGCGATGCGTACATCGATCATCCCAGTTTTGCCATGGCGATTCTCGGCAGAACCCTGGAGGCGGGCGGTTTTCGGGTTGGCATTGTCAGTCAGCCGGACTGGCGTTCGTGCGACGCATGGAAGACCTTTGGGAAACCACGACTATTCTTCGCGATCAGCGCGGGGAATATGGATTCGATGATTAACCACTACACGGCGAACCGCAAAGTCCGCAACGATGATGCCTATTCGCCTGGCGGTCGAATCGGGTTGCGTCCTGATCGGGCCACGCTGGGCTACTGTCAGCGGGCTCGTGAAGCGTTTCCGGGTGTGCCTGTGATTGCTGGTGGTGTGGAAGCTTCGTTGCGACGACTGGCTCACTACGATTATTGGAGCGACAAAGTCCGCCGTTCGATTCTATTGGATGCCAAGGCTGATCTTGTGGGATTCGGAATGGGCGAAGACACCATTCTGGAGATCGCTCGCCGATTGGCTGCTGGCGAAACCGTCCGCGACCTTCGCGATATGCGCGGGATGGCCTATGTCCTGGGGGCAAAGGAGTCGGAAGAAAAATTCGGCGATGATTCCAGGTCGCCCGAGTTCCTGCGATTGCCCAGTTTCGAAATGGTCGCTTCGGACAAGATGCAGTTCGCGGAAGCCACGAAGATCATTCACAACGAAACCAACCCGTACAACGCCAAAGGTCTGGTCCAGTTTCACGATCGTCAGGCGGTTGTCTGCAATCCGCCTCGCTTGCCGATTTCCAAGCCCGCGATGGATGCGATTTATGGCATGCCGTATACGCGACGTCCGCATCCTACTTACACGGAGAAGATCCCTGCCTTTGAGATGATCAAGGACTCGGTCACCATCATGCGCGGCTGTTTTGGTGGCTGCACATTTTGTTCAATCACGACGCATCAGGGACGCATCATTCAGTCTCGAAGTCACGAATCAGTGCTCGGTGAAATCAAGACGATGACAGAGGATCCTCAGTTTAAGGGCGTGATCAGCGACATTGGCGGGCCGACAGCCAATATGTACGAGATGCGATGCAGTCGACCTGAAGTCGAGGCCAAATGCCGACGGCAGTCCTGTGTCCATCCAACGATCTGCAAACTGCTGGGGACGGACCACGGGCCTCTGGTCAAGCTGATGAAGGATGCACGTGAAACCCCAGGCATCAAAAAGGTGTTCGTTGCCAGCGGGATTCGCATGGATCTGGCTCGACGATCTCCGGAATACATGAAGGATCTCGTGCGGCATCACGTGGGCGGACATCTGAAGGTCGCTCCGGAACATTCCGACGCAGGAGTGCTGGAGCTGATGCGAAAACCGGCCAGCGACGACTTCGATAAGTTCGCCGAAGTGTTTGATCGCGAATCCAAAGCGGCTGGCAAGAAGCAGTACATCATCCCGTATTACATCGCCAGCCATCCGGGCAGCGACCTGAATGCGATGATTGATCTGGCGTTGTTCCTGAAACGCAATCACTATCGACCGGACCAGGTGCAGGACTTCATTCCGGCCCCGTTCGATGTGGCGACTGCGATGTACTACACGGGCATTGATCCATTCACAAAGAAGCCCGTGTATGTTGCTCAGCATCTGCGAGACCGGAAGTTGCAGCGTGCGCTGATGCAGTTCTTCAAGCCGGAGAACTACTTTGATGTCCGCAAGGCTCTGGAGCAGGCCGGTCGACAGGATCTGATCGGTTCAGGATGCGATTGTCTGATCCCTGCCAATCCGCCCAAAGAAGCACTCGACAAGCGACGTTCGGAAGCAAACACTCGAGTCCGCGGGGATTACGTGCACACAATTCCAGCCGCAGAGGGCTCCAAACCAAAAGGCAAGGGCTCAAAGAAGCAGTCACGCAACGCCCCGGGAAAAGGCTATCGCCCTG
The DNA here is from genome assembly GCA_026400835.1 of Planctomycetales bacterium. Classification (GTDB taxonomy): domain Bacteria; phylum Planctomycetota; class Planctomycetia; order Planctomycetales; family Planctomycetaceae; genus SXXK01. The sequence continues at coordinate 84,149 of JAPLOA010000056.1, forward strand.
GACGATCAAGCGCGAAGGATTAGTGGCAGCGTCTCGTATTGAGTTGAAGTACTCGCACGGCAACTTGGCAAGGACAGCGACGTGCCAACTCGCGGGTTTTGAAGTTGCGAGTTTGTGCCTATCCCAACCCGACGCGTCAGCGAGGGACTGCGTTTTTTCGCTTCGGCAGTGTTTGCAAAAATCCCTCGCTGACGCTTCGGGTTATGAGAACTGCCTACGTTCTCGAATGGCTGCTCTACCTTGACGCGAAACGAGCAACTTCAAAACGCCTGGCTTTGTGCGATGCGTTTCTGAAGCCGCTTTTGCGCGAACCCGGAAAAAATCTATTCGGATTTTTCCGGCTGCGGCAACTCATCCAGCAACATGAATTCGGCCTTGAAGGTCGAGTCTGCGGTGCTTGAGTGAGCAGCAGATTTCGGCATGCTGGTTGCTTACGTGGAAACGTGGACTGCCAGAATGATCGGATGTGGGGTAGTGCTCCCTGCGGCAGAGAATCCTTTTCAGATTTTGGAGTATGTACAATTATGAAGTCACTGCGATTGCCTCTCGCAGCGACCGGTGTCGCTGCCTTATTGGGTTCAGTTCTGTGGAATCATGGCGGGCGGAGCATCAGCACGTTTGCCGACGAAGCGACGGAGCGGCCTCCAACGCTGGCTCGCGCGGAGGAGCTGTCGACAGGATTTCGCTGGGTCGCGAAACAGACCCTGCCGTCGATCGTTTCTGTTCGCACGATTCGCAAGGTGCAGAGCCCTCAGTTAAGTCAGTTTGAGGATCAATTTGGCGGCATCCCCGGCGGCGGACAGTTTGATGATCTGCTTGGCCAGCTTCGCGAGCGCATGCGGGAACAGCAGGGCGATGGCTCTCAGGGGATCGCTACTGGCGAAGGTTCCGGCTTCATTGTGTCGTCTGATGGTCTCATCATGACCAACGCGCATGTGGTGCGTGGTGCCGATGAAGTTTCCGTGACGCTTGACGATGGCACGGAGCATATCGCGACTGATATCAAGGCGGATGATTTTGCCGACGTTGCTGTGCTGCGAATTAAAGTCGATCGGCAGTTACCCGCATTGAAGCTGGGAGATGATTCCCAAATGGAAATCGGAGACTGGGTCCTCGCTTTCGGCAGTCCATTCGGATTGGATCGCACGGTGACCCAGGGCATTATCAGCGCGAAGTCACGGGGATTGAAAAATCTTCCTTCGCGACAGGAGTTTCTGCAAACGGATGCGGCCATCAATCCTGGCAACAGCGGTGGTCCGCTGGTTAATCTCGCTGGTGAAGTGATTGGTATCAACACGGCGATTGAAACTCGCAGTGGCGGATACGATGGTGTTGGCTTTGCTGTGCCGGTCAGTCTTGCCAAGTGGGTCGGCGATCAATTGGCCAATGATGGAAAAGTTCGCCGAGCCTATCTGGGAGTCAAGCCGGATGATGTTGATTCTGACATCGCAAAGGCTCTGGAGCTGCCGACGTCCAAAGGTGTGATTGTTTCAGAAGTCACGAAGGGGTCACCGGCAGAACAGGCAGGTGTCAAAGTTCAGGACGTGATTCTGAAGCTGAATAACCGAGCCGTCAGCAATCGACAGCAGTTGATTACCGTGGCTGAGCGTCTCAGCATCGGAGAATCCTATCCGCTGGTTGTGCTTCGCGATGGCAAAGAGATTGAGCTGACAGTCGTGGCCGCCGAATTTCCTGAACAGGTTGCTCAAGCCAGTCAGCAGGTTGATGCCCTTGGTGCCGAAGTTCAGGAACTCACCCCGGAGCTCGCGCGGGAACTGGAACTGGATACCGACACCGGCGTGGTCGTGACAAATGTGCAGCGAGGAAGTCTTGCGGCTCGAATCGGTTTGCGGCCGGGAGTTGTCATCGCACGCATCGGGAAAATGGAAGTCAACACGCTGGAAGACTTTGAAAAAGGCCTGCAGGCCGCGAAAGAAAAACGCCAATTGGTTCTTCTTGTAAAAACCGCCAACGGCACGCAATTGATCAGCGTACCATTCAACAGCGAGGAATAATGGCCTCGCCCCTGAAGAAGGAAAAGGACGAACAGACGACCCCATTCATGTCGGGGCAAAGACATGAACGAAGCGGACAGGCAACTGTCCGCTTCTTTTTTTGGGCTCGAGTTTAATGGGGTTTCACAACCCGAAACGTCAGTGAGGGATAAAAGTTGCCGCGCTTTCAACAACAATCCCTCGCTCACGCAGCGGGTTGGGATTAGATCAACACCCCGTGAAGTCCCTGGTTTGTTATTCGCGTGAAATAAACCAACCAGAACGGGAAGCCGTTGCCTTCAGAACAGATCCGAAATCACACTGCCTTCAGCCAGCAGATCGTATGGGCGGTTCTCCGCGTCAAAGGCCTGCAGGTCAGTAACGCCCATGGCATGATAAACAGTCTTCGTGATATCTGCGGGTGTCAGAGGTTTTTCGGAGGGATACTCTCCGTAACGATCGCTGGACCCATAGGTCTGTCCGCCTCGAATTCCACCTCCAGCCATGATATCCGTCAGGCAATGCGTCCAGTGATCTCGGCCAGCACCGCTGACTCCACCGGAACGCGGATCGCCAATCTTTGGCTTGCGTCCCATTTCACTGGTGACCAGAAGCAGAGTTTCGTCCAGCATGCCGCGATCCGCCAGGTCTTCAACCAACGCAGAGAAACCTCGGTCAAACTGAGGCAGCAAGTCATCCTTGAGACAGCCAAAGTTGTTGCCATGAGTATCCCAGCCGCCACCACTGGCGCACTTGCGCTCATTGGCGGCTTTTTCATCACCTTTCCAGAAGACCGTGACGAAGGGGACGCCCGCTTCGACCAGGCGGCGAGCCAACAGCAAACTTGTTCCGTTGATGCCTTCGCCGTAGCGTTGGCGAACTGAGACGGGTTCTGTTGAAAGGTCAAACGCTTCCGTAGTTCCGGATGCCATCAGCAGCGACATCGCGCGAGCCTGCTGGCGGTTCCATTTTTGAACTCCGGCATACTGATCGAATTCTCGATGAGCCGCATCGATCTGTTTCAATAATGATCCACGATTATTTAATCGCTGCTGGGACACGTCGCCGTCCAGTACCAGAGCCGGCGCATGAAACTTCAGTGGATTCTCGCGAGAGCCATCAACGTAAAGTGGATCGTGTTCAATGCCCAGACGAGCCGAGAACTGCCCGGGGCGAGTGTAAGCCGGTGCGCCTTCCATGTGCGGCAAAGTAATCGCGTTCGTGAGCTGTGGATGCGGTGGCCTCCTGGCGGCGACGACTGTTCCCATATAAGGCCAGTCCGAAGGATAAGGCGTCCGGCTGTTCCCCAGGGAAAGGAATGTCGGATCGGGAACATGTCCGGTCAGGTTGTAGTAGTAACCAGCGTGATGATCATTGGTGCTGACAGATCCTCCGATGGAATTGATGACGGCCAGATGATGAGCCTGGCGAGCCAGCAGCGGCAGATGCTCGCTCAGAACAACTCCCGGAGCCGACGTGGCAATTGGCTGAAAGGGTCCGCGATACTCCAGCGGAGCGGTCGGTTTCATGTCCCACATATCCAGGTGAGACGCTCCGCCGCTCAGAAAGAAGAGGATTGTGGACTTTGCAGTTCCCGGTGAACTGGCCGCTCCGGCTGTGTCTTTCGCTTGAACGGGGCGACCGAATTTGAGTCCGGCAAATCCCATCCCGGATGCAACAAGAAACGATCGGCGAGGAATGCCGTGAGGATTCTGCAGGCTCATGGGACGATCATCCCCGGGAGGAAAGAATTGGTAAGCTTTTGGTGGCTTGGGTTTGCATTCGCCGGAGGTGGGAGGCCGAAGCCTGAATTGGCGTCCGCAATTCACGATGTGGCGTCGCTTCTGAAGTGTATCGTCAAAACAGGCCCGTGCGCAAGTCCGGATTGGGTGTCATCGCAGAATTTGGCTGCTCCTGCCTACCGGGAACTTGTCGGTGCTGATCAGGAACAACGCTCGATCATGTTCGTCAAACCGCCCGGAGTAAGTTTTCGCCGCAGCCTGGCTGCTATTCTTGTTTTCAAGGCGATATCGTCGCCACGGAGGCGGCATCCAGACAGGCAATTTGCGAATCGGCAGCTAGTCGATGGGGGTGTAGTCGCGGATTATTGTAAACTTTGGAGGGGGAGGCTCATGCCGAGCCACTGCACTGCGGAAACGCACGGCTCGGCAGGAGCCTCGCCCTCCCGGAATTTCACTTCGTTGCGAGCCTCCGAAATCCGCGACTGCACCCAGCGATGGGGTAATTGGTTTGGCGAGGTTCGGTTAGCCCCGTTTTCATGGTAGACTCTCAGAGTCGAATCGAAGCGTTCGCTACGGTGTCGGCGGAGGTATCAAAATGAAGGCTTTCTTTTTCGCCTGCGAACTGAAGCGTTACAAGGCATCGTGCAATGTGGTCAATGCGGCCAACAGAAGGCAAATGCCGTTCTCATCGTAAGTGTCTATCTATCAGTTAGTTACGATTATCTCCCGTCACAATCGCTGGTCGAGGCATAAAGACCCGGCAGAAAAGATCTGCTTTTATTACCATACGGGCAGAAGTTAACAGTTATCGAGATTGAGGCGATAGCTGAATGCACTTCTGGAATCGGCTGGCGTCTTAGGCTCAGCTCATTGCAGGGATTCATGGATGAACAAGGATGCTGTACGAGTCAATCAGATTGATCTGCCGGCGGTATTTCCGTCCGTGCGGTTGCTGGAATCGTTGCGGGCCGCGTGGTCGATTCCCTGTCTGATAGTGGCGTTCCTTGTTTATGCCGGGTTTCAGCTTAATCCCGTCGAAACCTTCGAAAACGAGTCGCTTGATCTCACGTCTGCTGTATCAACTTTTGGATCCGCAACCCTCGCTCAGTGGGTTTTCAGCATTGAAGTGATTCTCGTGTACGGAATGACCCGTGGATTCGCGGTCCTTGGGTTGCTGGTTCTTCGTATGCTGTTTCTTGGGTTTGCTGCAGTCGGGATTGCACGCTTTACGGCGTTATTGGTCAATCGGCATGAACATTCAGGCGGCCTGCAGATTCTTCGCTTTATGGTGGGATGCTGGAAGCCGATTGTTGTTTCGACATTCCTGACGACAGCAATCGTCCTTCTGGGGGTGCTGTGCTTTCAATTCGCAGGATATCTGCCGACATGGAGCTCCAGAGGATCCAATCATGCTGATGCATTGAATATTCTGTTCTGGTTGTATTCTTTGCTGACACTCGTCGGGCTTTATGTCGTGCTGGCTGGCTGGCTGCTGGGGTTGTCGGCGATTGCCATCGACGGTGTTGATGGAGCGGAAGCTCTTAGTCGTGGTATCAGTTTTGTGTTGTCTCGTTTTCGCAGAACGTCCTGCTTCCTGATCTTGATTGGCCTGCTCGCGAACGTCGCAGGCAGGATCACTGCTGTCTGTGTGACCGTGTCAGGAAGTGTGGCCCTGCGATCGATCAGCAAGAGTTCTCAGATCCCGCCCATGGTTTCCGAGGGGTTTGCTTCATTCCGAACCGGGCTGACAGAGTGCGTTCATCTGAGCGTTTTCTGCTGTGGTCTTGCGATCGCTTACCTGATACTGCGACAGATGATCGACAACGTTGATCTACGCGAGATTTTTGATCGGAAGTAGCCCACGATCATCAATGATCAACAGTGATTAGAGATAATACGGAGCTCCACCGTCCGGCTGACAAGGTCGGCTGATGAATCCCGGGATCAGTCGGAAGCGATTCATCATCGTCGCAAAGACTCGCAGGCTGTGCCCCGGAACGTCACTTTCCTCCAGCAGCGGGCGAGCCACGTACGCGGAAGGATTCTTGCGCAGTCTTATGAGCAGGTCTGCAAACTCCACCGCCGTGCCAGTTCGACCAAAGAAAGGCCGTGCCGGATGCAGGGGATCATTTGTGCGGATGGCATAGTTCTTAACGTTAGCCATCACATGTCGCAGCACTGAGGGATCCTCGCATTCGAGGACCGAGGCAGATTCCAGAATCGGTTCTTCCCCAAGGAATTCCAGGATCATATCCGGAATGTACTTACCGAAGGTTCGGCAACTCGCGAGACTCACTCCCGGAGGACTCAACACATCCACGCCGCCGTTCTTCCACGCTTTCACCAGACCAGGAACACCGACAAGTGAATCAGGACGGAAGCAGTTAGGGTCCAGTAGATCATCATCAATGCGGCGCACGATGGTCGACACCGGAAGTTCTTTGCCGCTCATGCGGAGGAAAACCGAATTGCCACGAACACAGAGATCAGAACCTCGCGCGGTCTGAATATTCAAACTGTTTGCGATAAACTCGTTCCCGGGCCCCGCGGAAGTAAACGCTCCCGGAGTCAACAGGACAGCAATTCCGCCGCTTCCGGATTTCCTCGGCAATGACAGCAGAGGCAAGCCTTGACCTTCCGCCGCAAAAGATGACAAAGCCTGCAGCCCCGTCGGAAGGGAGAAATTCTGATCGAAGACAGCCAGTTCTCCATTGGCCTTGAGATGAATATCGGTGGAGCCAAACCACGTCCATGCAACTTCAGCTCGGACAGAGTCGGACAGAGGCTGCAACTCTGATCGAATACGAGAAGACAGGAAACCGCACTCCATCAGATAAGCTGGTACTCGACGACCGCATACGATTTCCTCCAGGCACGCACTGATCGCTTCAAACCTCTGTCGAAGTCCCCGGTCAAGAATTCGCCATTGAGTTTCGTTCAGAGTAACATTTGCCCCGGAAGAACTTTTTTGCGCATCACTTGCCAGGCGACTCGAAAAATCAGTCGGCTCCGAAGATGTACAAAAGGCCTGAACTACGTCTTCAAGTTTAATGGCCTGCTGAATGCTCGTTCCCTGCGCGGCGGCTGCCTGTAGAAAGGGCACTTGATTTCTGTATATGGTCTGAGGATTTCCAGACAGCCCGGTTTTTGGGCTGATGGCCATCATCGAATTGTCGCCTTCACGCAACATGGCAAGCACTTCCTGAACGGTTTCCGCATTTCTCAGCCGGACATGGAATTGCTGAGACGCAAAGCCTATGCCAGATTCCAGGGAGTGCGGACAGGATCGGAAAATAGTCTGCCGAAGGCGGGTTACTTTCCGGGGGAGTCCGGCAGAATCAAAATTCGAGCCTGACGAATCTCAATGGATGTCGTGTTCGCTCGCTGCAGTGGGATCAACAATCCTACGCGTCCCGGTTTCAGCAGGGGAACTGCGGCAGACATCACGGATACGCCGTTCAGGCGTACACTGATCTGCGAGGAATCGACAAGGATTTCGAATTCATGGGAGCCAGTCACCGGCAAGTTAACTCCGCTGACCGCCGGGCTCTGGATCTGGCCGCTGGGAACCGAAAGAATTCTGCCGAAGTCCTGTTTATCCAGTGAAAGCAGATTCGCGTCCAGATTCTGTTCTTTTCCAGCACCCAAAACCAACATGATGGGAGTCGACCTGGCCACGACTTTCATGCGAATCAGATATCGTCCTGTGTCATGGCCTGGATCAATGATCCCTACGCTGACATTCGCGTCCTGCTGCGGAGCTTCCATACGAAGCCGCTGCCGTTCAACCTGCCAAAGTCCCCGACCATCATCAGGAATTCCGGCCCCTCCCGATGCCACGTACTGCAACGCATTGATATCTCGAAACAGATCACCGAACTGCCACTGTTCCAGACGCCGTGATAGCTCGGAGGTCTTCAAGTTCGATGCGATCGCATTTTCAACCGACAATTCTTCAGCGATCTCTTTGCATTTCTGCACGTCATCAGCCAACTGCTTGACCACAGAAGCCTTGTCGACCTTCTTCAGCAACTGATCCGGTGGTGTCAACAGTCTGGCAACTTCTGCGTACTTCTTTTGGTTGGCGGCCACCAGCGCGAGTCGCAAACAATGCTCAATCACAGCATCGGCCTGATTCGCGTTAAGCGATGAACTCCGTACGGCAGCCGCCAATTCAACAGCCGTGGTTAACTCAACGGTTTCGTAACGCAATGCTCGCAGGCGGTTCGCTTTCAGGCTGACATCGGCAGCTCGACTCTTCTCTGCCAGTTCTTCAACCAGATCCAGCAACGCAAAGTCCGTTGCGCTGCTGGACTGTTCTTCGGAACGATCAAGCAGTTGATTGGCCAGGCTGGCACGTTCACCGGAAGATTTGGCTGCCGCCAGTTCGCGTTTGAAGAGTTCACGCAATTCAGCCTCTGCAGCGGACACCTCTGACTCAGCAGGAACCTTTGGTACGACGGGTTTGGGCTGGGCATCTTTCACGTTGACCACGATGACCAGACCTCGATTCTGATCAAAATTCATCATCACGTTTGGCAATAGAGATTCCGGTGCGAGACCAATCTCATAGCGACCGGACGCATCAGGCGGAACACTCCATGTCAGCACTGCTCGTCGCGCATCAACGGTCACTCCGGGTGGTGAGCCTTCTTTGACAACAATGCGAAGTGCCCGTCCATAAAACTTTGGAGGACGCTCGATCAGAGTCAGTTTAAACGTCTCACCAGCGATGGCTGTTTGTTCGGGAAACGAGGGCAAACTGAATACTGGCTTTACGAGGATAACGAGTGAGCCTCGCGCGACTTCCTTCGATGTGGCTGGATCGTAGAGCTGCAGTCCAACGATGTGTCGGCCCGATTCGTCCTCCGGCGGAGTCCATGCGAACAGGCCGGTTGTCGGGTCCAGTGTCATGCCCGGAAGCGCTCCCGAACCAAGTCGATAGATCAAGCCCGAAGCAGCATCAGGAGCTGGCGATGCAACGATCGTGGTTTTGAACTCCTGCCCTGGATCAACCAACTGCTGTTCTCGATCAGGCAACGTAAACCGAGGAGCCATGGCGGCCACCGTGACGATCAGCTTTGTCGATGCAATGACTTTTGAAATGTTCTGATTGATATAAGCCAACTCGACGCTGATCTCATAGTCAGCAGCGGCCTGAGCACCGGGGATCTCCCAGGAAACCAGCCCGGACTTTTCATCAACCTTCACACCAGCCGGAGTTCCTTTGCCAGCGCGAAATCGGAGACTTCCCTCTGCTGGAGCTTCGGGGGCCGCACCACCAAACTCCGGTTGATACTGAACGGTCGTTCCGGGCTGTGACGTGACCGGCGCGGCGGCCTGCAATTCCACGGACGGAACGCTGATGGCCTTGTTCGCGTTGAGGACTTTGACCGGAATGACTTCATCGTCTGATTTGTGATTGACCATCACAAACAACGTAATCAGAGCAATCAATGTACTGGCGGACGCAAGGGCAATGACTCCGGCCGTCAAATTCTTCTTTTTCACCGGGCGTCGAGGACCAGTCAGTTTGCGTTCGACCTGAGGCAGAACTGGCAATGTGGAATTCAATGCCTGTCCCTGGCTGCCATTGGTTGTCAGCATCAGATCGACGGCCGCCCCGCTATCCATTTCCCGAAGGAACTGCTGATAACCAGCATCCTGCGCGTCACCACTCTCGGCCGCACTGGCAAGATCGAGCAGGATGGCGTCATCGGCCCCGGCCTCTCGAAGAGCTTGTTTGAGTCCTTCAACGGTCAAAGGTTTACTGAAGGGCTCAAGGGCATCCACCAGTTCCTGCGGAGTTTGAAAACGTCCGGCAGGATCTCGCAACGTCATGCGCCGAACAATCGCGTCAATGGGATCCGGCACGTCGCCCCGCAGACTTTTGACTGATGGGGCGTCCTTGGAACAGCGAGCCATCAACACCTGAAGCGGATTGTCGCCAGGGAAGGGAACGCGACCAGTCAAAAGACGAAACAGAGTACACCCAAGGCTATAAACATCGCTGCGAATATCGACCGCGGCTGTGTCCCAGCCCTGTTCCGGCGACATGTAATCCGGTGTGCCCATCACCTGACCGGCTTTAGTGACCGAAGTGCGTTCTTCCCCGTCGGTGCTCAATCGAACCAGTCCCATATCCATAATCTTGACGACACCGTTGCCGTCCGTAGACCAGTCGACAATCAGATTGCCCGGCTTCAGATCACGGTGAACCATCTTCTGTTCATGAGCATGCTGCAGCCCGATCGCCGCCTGCCGCACTACGTCACAGGCCATGGCGACAGGAATCAGGGAAACACGTGACACAATGCGATCCACCTGATCGCCATTCACGTATTCCATCACCATGAAATCCACTTTGCCGACTCGCCCGGCATCAAGTGTTCTGACAATGTGCTTGTTATTCAGCAATGAAGACGCGCGGATCTCACGGCGGAAGCGATTCACGAGAGTCTGATTCGCCGTCAGCTTACGCGACATCACTTTGATGGCCACGGTCGCACCGGAGATTGTGTCGATCGCACGAAAGACGTGCCCCATACCACCTTTGCCGACGGGTGTCAGCAGTCGATATTTTTCGAGGATGAATCCAGTCTGCCCTTTGAGCAGTTGATTGGCCTGCCATTGAGTAATCAAATTCTGCGAAACAAACTTCGCCGCGACTGCTTCAGCGGTGACATCACCGGTGGAAGAAGTCTTTGCGGAGTCACGCAGCTTCTTCACCACATCCTGCGCAGACTCGATCTGGGGCGGGGCAAGGAGTCCGCTTTTCTTAAGGAGTGTCAGGAATTCGGTATAATGCAAATCCGGCATTGCTGCTTTGTAATCGCAGCCATGCCGGATTTGAATGGTATCGACCTGTCAGATTGCCGAACAAAGGCGGAACAAAAGAACCCATTGCGGCCCGTGACTCCGTTGGCTCCTCGGAACCTCGAAGAATCGAGCAGCAATGGGTTGGCCATTTGCAGCCTTCGCCCGGGACTTTGTCCTAGTGGCAGTGGCGATGTCCGTGACCGTATCCGCCGCCGTAGCCACCACCATACACTGGAACCCGGTAAACGGGCACGGAGTAAACAGGGACGGGCCGGTAGACTGGGTAGCCACCGTAGCCGTGACCATGGCCGCCGTAACCGCCACCGTAGCCATAAGGATTGCCGAAACCGCCTCGTCCGCTGCTGTAAGCGAAGTTGTTATACCCGTTGCCGAACGAGATCGAAAAGCTGCTGGCCGAACGGCCGTAATGGCGATGGTCAGCCTTCGCCGTTGAAGCACCCGCTGCAGCCATTCCCACCAGTACCGCCACAATCATCATGAATCGTTTCATTGTCAGTCACCTCGTATTGAGTTGAGTTGGGGAAAAAGGGCCCGAATGTTCTTTGTCATTCCTTGTGACCGGACATAGAAGTGATTCATCCAGACATTTGCTCCGTGGCTGGCTCGCACACATCCTGACTCCAAATCACTCGGGCTCGTCGCGTCCAATATGGATACCCGGTTCCCTCCGAGATTGTTTGCGAGGGAAACGAAAAGCGAAGCGGATGCCAATCACTTAAATGTTTTTGAAGCGATTTCGTAAATCATTCCAGCGATTGTATTTATGGCAACTATTCGGCTAGATTCCCTGTTGCAGTTGGCTAGTGATGAAATCATCACAATGATGTCGACTGATGTCAGATTGAATACAAAATTGAGTAGCAGGTTCGAGTGAATGGCTCACAAGATTCCCACGGAAGAGCTGGCCGATAACTCGCGCCCGGGCTGGCTGCTGCCGGTGCTGGTTTCAGTTTCGATTGCGATCTTCTTGTTGCCAACTCCGGCCGGCATGCCCGCGGCCGCTCATCGGTTGATTGCAGTCGCCACTCTGATGGCCGGTCTTTGGATGACGCAGGCGATCCCGTTGGCGGCGACCAGTCTGCTGCCGTTGGCTCTGTTTCCGCTGTTGGGCATTCAGTCCGCGAAGGAGACCAGCAAAGCGTTTGTTGAGGACAGCTTGTTTCTCTACATCGGCGGAATGATCATCGCTCTTGGGATCGAACGCTGGGGACTACACCGCAGGATGGCTCTCCATATTGTTGAGCTATTTGGCGTGAGCCCAAAAAAAATGGTCCTGGGGTTCTCCATTGCGACCTTCGGTTTGTCCATGTGGATCAGCAACACGGCCACCACCATGTTAATGCTGCCGATTGGGCTGGCGATGCTGAAAATCCTGGACGAGGGACAAGAGGACACGACGCCGCTGCGTTCGAAACAACTCGCAGTGCCCCTGCTGTTGACTTTAGCCTACGCGGCGACATTAGGAGGCATGGCGACTCTGGTTGGCAGCCCTACGAATAGTCAAGCCATCGGCATCTATCGCAAGCAACTGCCAGACGCGCCGGAGGTTTATTTCTCCGAATGGCTGCTGAGTTGTGGTCCGATTGCTCTTTTTTACCTTGGTGTGGTCTGGCTTGTTTTGACCTGGGGGCTCCCGGGGAAATCTGATCAGGACGATCGATTACAAAAGGCGTTGCGGGAGCGATTGAAGGCACTCGGTCGCGTGACCGCGCCGGAATTGCGAATGACGATTGTGTTTGCTTTGACCGCAGTCCTGTGGGTGACTCGACAGCCATTAAAAGTTGGTGACTTCACAATCCTGCCCGGCTGGCTGCAGTATTATGAGCAGATGTTTGTCTGGCTCTCATCTCGCATGGGAACGCCTGAGGCGAAACTACCCGCGAAAGATATGATCACGGACTCCACCGTCGCGATGTTGATGGCGGTGCTGTTGTTCCTGTTGCCATCGGGAAAGCGTGATGGGAATTCCCGCTCAATCCCTTTGATGGACTGGACGACTGCCAATCGATTGCCGTGGGACATGATTCTGTTGTTCGGCGGTGGCTTTGCATTGGCTTCGGGCTTTGAGTCGACTCAGTTGGCCGTTTGGCTTGGGGCGGCATTGCAGGCACCGTTGCAGACGCTGCCAGCGTGGCTGGTGGTGGCAATCATTTGCGCGATTCTTATTATGATGACAGAACTCACCAGCAACGTCGCCACAGTCAGTGCCGTGTTGCCAACTTTGCTGGCGATGGCAGAACCACTGGGGCTTGATCCTCGAATGTTATTCGTTCCCGCAACACTGGCGGCCAGTGCTGGATTTATGATGCCGGTGGGAACGCCGCCGAACGCGATTGTGTTCAGCACGGGACGCATTCCATCTGGGGAAATGGCCCGGAGAGGACTGCTGCTGAACATCCTCGGCGTCCCGATCCTGACCGCCGGGACGTATCTGTTGATTCGTCCGGTAATGGGGATTCCGTGAGATCGGCACTTTGTTCTCAGCGAGACCGTGTTCGACTGTCCTCAGATCGCAGGGAAGCTGAGGAGTTCACGGATTTCGAATGGCCGCATGCCGGCCGGTCGCATCCGGGATCTGGTCACCTCTTTCGCATCCAGCAGATAAACCAGATTCTCACTGGCCGACGCGTGAACTCGAAAGCGATTCGTTTCACCAGCCGCAATCAGTGTGAGTGAGATCGGGACGCAGTTCGCAATCGCACCTCGATGAGGCCTGGCCCGTTGAATCCAGGATTCCGAAACAACTAACGTGGTGTTAAATGCGGTGCGTACCACGTCCTGATCGTTCCGTCATGCAGCGCCGCAAACAGGCGTGAACCGTCAGGTGAAAAGGCGACTCGATTCACTGATGAACCAAGTTGGTCAAACGCCAGCACTTTCCTGCCGGAAGGGACATGCCAAAGAGAGACGGCTCCATCATCTCCTCCCACAGCCAACTTGCCACCGTCGGGAGAAAAGGCGAGCGAACGAATTTCAACGCCATGGTTCACAGCTTCAAAGAAAACGGTATCTGTTGGAATGTGCCACAGACGCACGGTGCCATGTTTCATACCAAGTGCCAGCAACTCATTGGCCTGGACCGTGACGATCCGTTGAGTGTTCGTCGCTTCGGCATCAGTTGCCGTCGGTGATCGGAACTCTACACTTGCAGCGACGGCATTCGTTCCTGGCACAGGAACTCGCAAACCAGCAGGAGCGAATGCCAGGCTATGTACACCTTCCGGCTCTGTTCTTTCGCGAACGATATGGCCATTGGCATCCCAGACCAGGATTCTTCTGTCGCTACCCGACGACACCAATTGACCATCCGTCGTCCATGTCAGAGCGCGCACTGTATCCTGGTGGCCTTCACGTATTCCAGCCTCGCTAAAGTTCGGAACATTCCAGAGGCGAATGATCTTGTCTCGTCCTCCAGTGGCCAGCATACGGCTGTCCGGTGAAAAGGCCAGTGCTCGCAGATCGTGGGTATGCCCGGATAATGTGGCCACGGGATTCAACGACTCTTTGTCGTAGACAACGATCTCATCATCATAACCCCCGGCAGCAACCCAGCGTCCATCCGGTGAAACAGCAACACACGAAACAAGGATAGAACGCGGACTGCTGGAATTCTTCTCGGTACTCGTCGCAACGTCCCACGACCGAAGAAAGTGATCATCGCCAACACTAAACAGTGTGGAACCATCACTGGACAAGGCCAGATCCCACACTTCCGTTGGCCGATGACCAATGAATTCGTGATACGGTGCAACTACTTCCGGACGCCAGATATTCAACGCTCCACCGCCGTGGCCGACGATCCAACCGGCGCCAGCATCGGACTTCAGCGGTTTCAAGAACGGGATGTCTCTTTTGGCCTGGTACGGGAGCGTCTGTGATGTGTCAGCAGCAAAGTCCCAGAGCCGAAATTCATATCGAGTTTGCTGTACCGTTTCTTTTATGGGCATGGTGGCGTTCAGTGCGGAATCCAATTCTGCCAGGGTCAAACCGAGTCCCAAATTCGTGCCCGTAGAATCAAACGAGATCGCGTTGATAGGCCGCGAAAATTCTTCCGTCGCTCGCACCATCTCTCCGGTTTTTAGATCCCAGATTTCTGCCCAAAACAAATCACCAATCAGAGTCATGGCGAGATAGCGTCCGTCCGGGCTGAATACCATGTGATGAACCCTTCCTCGACTCCACCGAATTGGTGTGAGGGGACCAAATGCCATCTCCGACTTGCTTGCGTCCTCCAAAGCCACGGTACCCAATGAAGTCATCAACACATGAGAATGCGCTGGTGAAAACGCATCAGTCACGGCAACCATGAGGTTTGTGCCGTCGGGCGAAAATCTGATTGAAGAAATTGAACGGCCGGGAACCGTGGCTTCCCCTGCAAGCAATGTGCGGAAAGAGGAGTCATCGTTGATCACAGTGTCTGTATCCGGCAGCCAAATCTGGATGAATGGCACACTCGCGTTCGTGGTAGATTGGCTATTGCCAGCAACCACTACGGCATTGCCATCATTGGAGATGGCCACAGCATTAATGTTGTCATCCGGAAATGAGCGATGCATTAACACTCTATTTGATTCAGGATCGCAGACAGTCACGTCGCTCATCACTGCTCGATCCACAATTTTTGCAATGACCGCACGCCGGCAGTCTTTTGAAAACGCTGCCTGGATTCGATGTCCCTCACCGGCAAGCTTCCAGGTCGATTCAAGAACTCCCGAATTCAGGTGCCAACGACGGATGGTATTGTCTTCACCAATTGACCAGGCACGTTCACCGTCGTTTGTGATGGACAGAGCACAAACGAATTCTGAATGTCCGATCAGAGGTCGCAACGACTGTCCCTGACCCCACAGATACCTCCATGCAAACCCTCGTAACTCGTCATCATGCCAGGACAAAAATGGCAGAAGCACCTGGTTCATCAAGGCAATATCGCCGCGTTGCCACGCCTCGGAAGCCTGCATCATGGCAGCGGAGTATTCACCTTGCTGAGCCAGCCAGGCAACGTCTCGATATCGTGACTCGCTCTGCACGGCTTCAATACGACTTGCATTCGCCTGTTGCAAAGAATCATCCGCCCGCTGCTTTTCTGCCATCAACTGTTTGACCGTCATCGACAGCATCGTGCTTTGTTTATAACTGGCCCGTTCGTTTCGAATTGCCTGAACAAAGACCACCAGCACCAGCAGTGTCAGCATTCCCAGAAGAGCCGAGCGTTTACGATTTCCGGCAACCCAACGATAGAACTGTTCGTGGATCGGAACAGGACGAGCCAGTGTCGGACGGCCGTCCAGGTATCTCGACAAGTCGTCTCGCAGTTCCCCGGCTGAGCAATAGCGATCCTCAGGACGCAGTCGCAGGCACTTGAGACAGATGGTTTCCAGGTCTTTTGAAACATCTGCTCTGGCGGATCGGAAAGACGGTACGGAATTTTCTGATGCAACAATCCGCGACTGAAGGCTGTCAGCATCCGCAAACGGAACCGCTCCAGTCAAAAGTTCATGAAGCACAACACCCAGCGAGTAGATGTCGGTGGCCGGCCCCTGCAAACGAACCTTCCCGTTAAGCTGTTCGGGAGACATATATTTGGGAGTGCCGACCAGCATGCCGGAACGACTCAAAGCCGCATCATCGTCTGCCACGCGAGCCAGTCCGAAATCCGTGATACGAGGAACCAGGGCTGCCTGTATCGGAGTCTGCTGTCTGGCCTGTTCCTGCAAGGCAGCGTCTGGCGATCGAGTGCTCTCTGTCGACTGAAAGTCAGAATTCGCATTCCAGGCGACTCCAACAGGATTCTGCAGCAAAATGTTGTCGGGCTTGAGATCACGATGAAGCACACCGTGATCATGAGCATGCTGGACGGCGTCCGCCAGGCTGCGAACAATCTTCGCAGCCGATACCACGCTCGGCCGCTGGCGTTTGACGAGATCGCTCAGGCGTTCGCCATCAACAAACTCAGCCACCTGATAGGGAATCCCGTGAACATCGCCCGACTCCAGTACACGGACGATGCCCGGATGATTCAGCATCGCGGCCGCTCGGCATTCTCTGAGAAACCGGTCGTGCAACTCCTGCGACTGAAAGATCGTCGCCAGCGGCATCTTAATCGCCACGGGTCTTCGAAGCATCGGATCTTCAGCAAGGAACACAACGCCAAAACCACCGGATCCCAGACGGCGGATCACTCGAAACCGGCCAATCTGACGTGGAGTTTCTTCGCGTCTTCCGCTCGCCGACGTGGCGGCTTGCCTGCGACGATCCTGATCCAGTAATTGCAGACAACTTTGAACTCGATCAAACCGTTGCTGGAAATCAGCATCTGCCAGAGTCGAAACGAAAGGCTGTGATGAGACCGAAGACGCGTTCGAAGCCGTTGCTAAAGCTTCATCAAACTTAGCCAGCAATTCAATGAATTGTGATTCCGGATCTAACGGCACTTGCTTCATGAGTCGCATCCAGTTCCTGCTGCAACAATTCCACAGCCCGCGCCCAAAGCTTGCGAGCCGCCTCGGCCGAGCGTTCCAAACGCTGGCCAATGTCTTCGAATGACGCTCGATCGTAATTGCGCCATTGAATGACGTCCTGATAATGTCCGGGTAACTTTTGAATCGCCAGCTGCAAGGCATCCAGCTGTTCGTTCTTCATCACAATGCTGCTGGCCGTCCTGCCTCTGTCGGCGATCAGGGGCATGCGATTCAGGTCTCCATGTGCAGCCGGAATCTCTCGCGAAATATTCCGTTTTTCTGTTCCGTGATAACTGCGAATCACATTAGCAACGTTGTTCAACAACAGCCGTCGCAACCAGGCTTGAAAGTCCTGAGGCGACTTGCCTGTGAACTGCCCAAAGTCTCGCTTCGCTTCCAAAAACGAATCCTGAACCAAATCGGAAGCACTCGTCTTAACCTTGATGTCGGAGCCCAGTTCTTCGCTGGCCAACAAATTCAGGTAGGCAGAATATCCCTGCAGCAACTGCCCCAGCGAACTGTTCGACCCGGCCTGAGCCTCCATCAAGAGTATAAGAGTTTGACGTTCTGAATCGGATAGACAGGCTTCCATGATGGACATCAGATCCCTATCGAAACAAGGCACGATGCGAGGCAAATCCGGACGGAAATTCTGTCGCGATCTTATGACATCCCCCACCGAAAGCAATTTCCAACTTCTGCGGAAGGATGAGCATTCAGCAAAAGTTTCCAGTTCTCGCGTCCGGTCGTCAAAGTCGCCGTGCCTTGAGAGGTACTGCTTCTCATCAATGTTTGGCAGCCCGATGCAACTTGAAACTCAATGTCAGGAAGTTTCTGGCACTGAAGGTTGAGTCGCATTTCGAAATGACACTCAAGCCAAAGGCGAGGCTGCCCGCGCTGCAATGTCCGCAGCCTCGCCTGCGGCGTTCTGGGAAGTTGCCAGTGATTCTCGGTAGAAGTTTTGAGCATTGATTCTTCAACAATGATGACAAGCACACCCGCTCTAGAAATCACGACATCGCGTCAGTTCACAAACTGGATGGCTGAGCAGAAGCTTAGCCTAAGCTTCACCACCTATCAGGCGGGGAAGCTGCTCCTGCTGGGTCTTCAGCCCGACGGGCGATTGTCCGTCTTTGAACGCACGTTCAATCGTTGCCTTGGCTTATGGAGCAACGGACAAACGATGTGGATGACGTCGTTGTACCAGCTCTGGCGATTCGAAAACGTTCTGTCATCTGGACAGCTGTCATCTGGACATGATTGCATGTACGTGCCTCAAGTGGGCTATACGACTGGCGATCTGGACATTCATGACATCGCGGTTGAAGCTGTCGGTCTAGTCGTATTTGTTAAACCACTGCTGATGTAGCCCGCCAAAAATGAAAACAGCAGGCACTCGGAGTTTCAGTTCCCTTCGAAAAAGGGTTTCCGAACGCGTTCCGTTGGATTCTCAATTTATCGTTGAGCTCTCTTTTCATCCAAAAACACCTGAAGGTCCATGTCATGTCAGACTTCTTGAATAATATTCGCAACCTGCTGTTCTCTAATCGACAGAAAATGTCAGCTCGAAAGCGACAACGACTCATTGCAGGCTACCTCACGAAGCCTTGGCGTCCCGTCAGCACACGGCGTCAAAGACATGAGCAGTGCCCTTCATTCGAGCAACTCGAAGTCCGAACGCTTCTGACTGACGTGTCCCCGTTGATCGACATTGAAACAACTCCACAAAGTGGAAGCCCAACCAGCGGGGTGGATGTAAATGGAGTTGTCTATTTCTCCGCGGAATCACATGGATCCGGACGAGAGCTTTGGAAGACTAACGGTACAGCAGCCGGGACGTCCATGGTGGCCGACATTCACCCATTTGGGAGCTCAAATCCAATCGGTCTGACAAATGTAAACGGCACCCTCTACTTTACTGCCACCAACAATGCAAATGGTGCGGAGCTCTGGAAAACCGACGGGACTGCGGCCGGTACTCAAATGATTAAGGACATTGCGCCAGGACTATTGGGCTCATCCCCAGGTGCCATGTTTGTTGTCGATAACAATCTAGTGTTTACCGCGACTGGAAACGAAGGCACGGAACTTTGGAAAAGTGATGGAACGGCTGCTGGCACTGTCCTGCTAAAGGACATTCGCCCTGGCGTGCAGGGTTCAGCCGTCAGCAATTTTGTCCTTGTGAGTAATACGCTCTACTTCGCGGCCAACGATGGTAGCTTTGGAACTGAATTATGGCGCAGCGATGGCACCACCGCTGGAACTTACAGGGTAAGTGACATAGCGCCGGGAGCACTGAGTTCTTCGCCGAGTGCCGTTACGAGCTTAGGTAGTGAGTTGATTTTCTCCGCGAACGATGGATCAAGTGGTCGCGAATTGTGGAAATCCACTGGAGCCGCTGGAAATGTGTCCCTTGTGAAGGATATCCAGCTGGGTTCTGCGAGTTCATTCCCTGACCGCTTCGGTGTGTTTAATGGTTTCGTCTACTTTAGTTCGCAGGAAAGCGTCAATGGTTCGGAGTTATGGCGGACCGACGGAACCGTGAGCGGCACGACCCTTGTCAGCGACGTCCGACCAGGAACCAATGGAAGCGTTCCGACGTTTCTCGCAAACCTTGGCAGCAGATTTCTGTTCCGCGCATCGACATAATTGGGCACAGAATTGTTTGTTAGTGACGGCACGACGGTCGGAACCACACTGCTACTTGACATTTTTCCGGGATCATCCAGTTCCACACCAACCGTATTTGGAACGATCGAATCGAATGTTTATTTCAGCGCTACCAACAGTTCTGGCACCGAGTTATGGAAAACTGACGGCACTTTGGCTGGAACGGCCATGGTCAAAGACATCTGGGTTGGAGGTAGTGCAAATGTGGCCAATCTGGTTGTTTCTGGAACTAGACTCTTCTTCTCCGCCACGGATGGTTTGACTGGCTCTGAACTTTGGAAGAGTGACGGGACAACAGCCGGCACTGTATTGGTTAAAGACATATTCTCCGGCACCCTGGATTCGAACGCCGGAAACGCGCTTGCTGCGGTCGGCGGGAAAAGTTTCTTCGCAGCGAATACTGCGAGTACAGGATCTGAACTGTGGGTCACGTCAGGCAGTGCCGCCTCAACCAGCATGGTCATTGATATTCTGCCAGGCTCTCAAAGCGGCTTAGGAAGCAGTTTTACGACCAGCACTCACCCGATTGTGGGCATGAACGGGCAAGCCTACTTTGCAGCCAAATCAAGCACGACGCTCGGCGTGGAACTCTGGAAATCTGATGGAACAGCGGCTGGCACCGCTATGGTTAAAGACATAAATCCTCTTGGTGACTCGTCTCCTGCAGATCTCATCAATGTTAATGGTACGTTGTTCTTTACAGCCCAGAACAGCTCAGGGGGAATTGATCTGTGGAAGAGTGACGGCACTTCGAGTGGTACTGTGCTTCTCAGGAATCTTTCTTCAAGTCGATTTCCGACTCGTTTTTCCTCTCCAAGGGCAGTGGGCAATACGCTGTATTTCGTCGGTTACGACATCACGACGGGAAACGAGCTGTGGAAGAGTGACGGGACGGTCCTCGGTACGACCATCGTCACCGATATAAATCCAGGGTCTGGATCATCTTCGCCCGGAAACTTTGTAGAACACAACGGGCAAGTTTATTTCACGGCGTTTTCCGGAACCAGTACCCAAATATGGAAAACAAATGGCAGTGCGGCAGGCACTGTCATAGCCAGCAACATTGGTGCAAATTCACTGTTTGTCTCTGATGGACTTTTCTATATGTCTGGGTATGGTCCAGTCAACGATGCGACAAGCAGTGAACTTTGGAAATGGGATGGTACCAGCAATGTTCCCGTATTTGTGAAGGACATTGCCCCAGGGCTGACCGGGTCGAGTCCGAGCGACTTCCACCAAATGAACGGATACGTTTTGTTTCAGGCACAAAATGATGCAACGGGGCGCGAACTTTGGCGAACAGACGGAACGTCAGCTGGCACAGCCATGGTCAAGGATATTGCAGCGGGTACTGAAGGAGCACTCATTTCGAACATGGTTGCAATTAACGGGCAGTTGTACTTCCGTGTAAGCAATAGCGTTACGGGAACCGCGTTGATGCGCAGTGATGGCACGGCAATTGGTACAACTGCGATTACGACACGGAACGTTAACAATCTTACGGCCGTTGGTAGTAGTCTGTACTTTAATGGCAGCTCTCAGGAGTTTGGTTCAGAGCTCTACCGTTACGAAGCAATCAGCCTCGTGCCGACCAATATCGGGCTCAGCAATAGCACCATCGCTGAGAATTCGGCTACAGGCACTACCGTTGGAAGCCTCATCGCTTCTGGGTCGGATACTTTGGCAACAACTTTCGCCCTTGCTCCAAACGCGCTGGATAACGCAAAGTTTTCGCTGGCGGGGACGGAACTTAGAACCGCAGAGGTCTTTGACTATGAAGCCGTCAGTCATTACGTCGTTCGAGTGACTGCGACCAGTGCCGGTGTCACGATTACCCGCGATCTTTCCATCTTCGTGGGTGCGGTTAACGAGTTTAATCCCCAATTGAAATCACCGCTTGGACTCAGCGTTGCTGAGAACACGCTCACTGCGGCCACCTTTTCAGCGACGGATCTTGATTCACCCACTCCTTCGTTCACCTACAGTATTCTTGGCGGTGCGGATGCGGCGCGGTTCACAGTGTCTGGCAACCGGCTATCGTTTGCAGCCTCTCCCAATTTCGAAGCACCGGCGGATGCCGATGCCAACAATCAGTATGTCGTTCAAGTCGCCGTCAGCGATGGCAGCCGAAGTCAGACAAACACGTTGACGATCAGTGTTACCAATGTCAATGAGGCCCCTGCGAATATCGCACTCAGCAACCTGACGTTCGCCGAATCGCTTCCGGCCGGGAGTGTGGTTGGAACCCTGTCAGCCACGGATGCCGATGGTCCATTGCCAATCACTTTCGCGTTCGCATCTTCCGCGAACGACAACGTTGATTTTGAGATCGTTGGAAATCAGTTGAGAACTCGTCGCGAGTTTGACTACGAGACCCTCGCCGATCGGGACCTTTCCATTCAACTTGTGGCTCGCGACGGTCTGAACGCAGCGAGCGTATTGAGAACGCTGAATCTCTCCGTGACGGATGCGTCAGAGCGACCGGTTGCGAATGATCTGACTCTGTCGACAAACAGAAATGTTGCTTTACCGCTCACGCTAGGGGGCGATGCCGTCAATCCGACGTTCACGATCACTCAACAGCCATCCAAAGGGACTCTGACCGGAACCGCTCCGAATCTGATCTACACACCAAACACCAATGCTGTCGGCGATGATGAATTCTTCTATACGATCAGCAATGGTAGCCAAACATCCTATGAGGCGCGCGTATCGATCAGTGTGCTGAGTGTACTTCCAACGGCAACGTTTGAGTTTGCTCAGATCGGGTTGATTGAGGCCTACCCAAATGGCATTTTGCCGGCACGAGTGAATCTGAACGCTCCTGTATTGACCGACACAATCATTAAACTGGCTCTTACAACTGGTGGTACGGCAACTGTCGATCAGGATTTCGCGATACCTTCCTCTGTTCTGGTTCGAGCCGGTGAGTCCACTGGTATAGCTTTGGTTAATATCATCAACGACGAGATCGATGAAGCCAACGAGTTCTTCACGGTCCGGATCGATGCGGCTCCGGACTATCTTGTAGGATCGCAATCCACGTACCAGGTTATCGTTGCCGACGATGATGCTCCACCGGACATCTCGCTGGAGAAGACCAGCCTGACGCTTGATGAAGCAAACACATCAACCACGGTGCGACTGCGGCTTTCGGCCATTGCAACACAAGACATTCTCGTCCCGTGGACGCTGACAACGCAAGGGGCGACACTCGGCAGCGACTTTACTCTGGCGGGGGGAGGTGTGTTTTCGGGCGGCGACAACTACCTTCGAATTCCAGCCGGCGCCAACACCGCATTTCTCACGATTCATCTCACCGACGATACGGCGATAGAGAACCCGGAGTCGCTGAAAATTCAGTTCAATGCTCCTGCCTACGGCACGTTGAAGACCCCGGCAGACAGCGCCTATACACTGACTATTCGGGACAACGACGAGCGGATCATTTCATTGCAGCGAAGTCTGGTGACGGTCGGCGAAGCCGCAGGGACTTACACTTTGACTGCAGTTGCCAGTCCACCATTCACCGAGGCGACCACTGTTCCGGTCTTGTTCGGCGGTTCCGCAGTTTCGACAAGTGTTGGCCGTGACTACTCAGTGGGTTCGCCGGGTGCGTTTGTATTTAGTGCCAATCAATCCACGGCCTCACTATCGCTAACCATCGTGGACGACTCCACTGCTGAACGCGAAGAGGGCATCATGGTTGCACTTCTGGACGACTCGACGTCCTACAAACTTGGATCGATCGCCCAAACGTTCATCACGATCACCGATAACGACACATCACTTCTCTCGTTCAGTACAGCATCGTCCGACCCATGGGAGAACGCTGGTAATCAAACGGTGAGTGTGTCTCTGACGAAAGCACTTTCTGAGCCAATCACGATTCCACTCGTTTTAACGACGGGAACTGGTTTCGCGACGAAGAATACGGACTTCAGATTCAACACGACTTCGCTCACGATTCCTGCCGGTCAAACTTCCGCCTCAGCAACGCTGGAGATTCTGAACGATGGGGCAAACGAAGGCAATGAAACGATTCGAATTGCATTCGGAACGCTTCCCGCAAACGCTCTCGTTTCCGTTGGTACTAATTCGAGTTCGACAATCGTCATTCGCGATGATGACCCACTTTTGTCGATCCGAGCAGTCAGTTCGAGTGTTCCAGAGAATGGGACGGCTGAGTTCGATCTATTGCTGTCGGCGCCAACCTGGAACGGTGTCACAGCTTTCGTTTTCCTCGGAGGGACTGCGGTATTGAATACCGACTACACAAGGCAGCGTAGTGATTCTTTCATTAATTATCTTGGCATGCCGGAGCATCTTAATTATCCGTTTCTTGCAGTTATCCCACCGTCAATCACGTCACTGAGGCTTCGCCTGCCAATTGTCAATGATTCCCAGGCGGAGAACACTGAGACCATCACGGCCGCTTTCACGGTATCGAGTGGCGCGCTGCAGGCACCGGCGAACGCCGCCACCGTTTCCATCAATGATGATGATCAGAACGCTGTCGCATTCTCGACGGCAAGCGGGAATATTTCAGAAGCAGCAACGACTACACGGTTGGGTTTGCGTCGTATATACAAGAACCGACAGCATACGGTCTCTGTGGCAATGGCTCAGGCCGCAACACGCGACATTAATGTTGCGATCGCTTTCGGTGGAACGGCAGAGTTTGGCGTCGATTATAAAGTCCTCGATCTTGATGCGAAGAGCGGCCTGATCATTCGCAAAGGCAACAAGTCAGCGAGTTTTCTTTTGGAGATTATCCGGGATTCAGTTTTCGAAGGCGATGAAACTATCAAGGCTGCGATTGTCGCCGTGACCGCTCCCGGCACTCTGGTGAATCCTGCTTCGACGCGGGAATTCAAAATCCTGGACGATGACAAGCCGAGCGGCGGCAGTACATTTGCTTTATGGGGCGGCGAAGAGGATCTGGAAGCAATTGCCGCATATCGGGCATCCATTGTTCAGTCGAACCAGGCACTGGTCCTGGCGGGAACCGTTGCCATTACGACAAGTCCGTCCGTCGGGTTGATTCCATTCGAAACAACGACGACGGCCAAATTGTCAGGAACGGCTGTGTTCGACATCAACGGAAAAACTTCTTTTCTGCCCGGCACAATCCTCGTGGCGACCGGCAGCAAAGGGCCCGTGGAAGGCGGTCTGGCATTCTTCGATGCAAACTTCAATGGCGTACTCGACTTTTTTGATGCCAACGGCAATGGGCTTCAGGATGACGATGAGGTTTCGGAACTCCCGGCAACAACTGCCGCTGATGGATCGTTCGCCTTCGAACTGGATGACTTCGATACCGACAATAACGGAGTGGACGCCAGCGAAGGCCGGCTGGTCTTGTCTGGTGGCACCGATCTTTCAACAGGACTCGTTGGACTCATTCCACTGACAGCTCCGATTGGTCTGTTTAATATTACGCCCCTTTCGACCATTGCTGAAAGTCTGGTCCGGTTGAACCAATGGACCGTCTCTGAAGCCGTGCAGAGAACGACACAGGCATTCGGAATCAGCAACTACAACCTTGCGGAAGGCGTATCGCTCTACCAGGTACTTGGTAATGACGGCCTGGCGGCGCAGGCGTACTCGACCCACGTTCAGATTTATTCCGTGGCGGTCGGCCTTGCAGAGTTCCTGGCCGGTGTCTCGGGACGTGACGTCGCACTTCTGGGAAGCCTGATCTTTGATGAGATCGCCAGGTTCATTTCGACCGAAGGGAGTACCATCGATCTCACAAGCCCCGAAGTCATCAGTGCGATCGCTCAATCCGTCATTGAGAAGCAGGCGATCGATCCAATAACGGTGGAGAATTCCAATGCCGTGTCGTCGGCAATCGTGAATGGAATTCTGGAGTTGCAGAAAGTGCAACTGGCTTCAGATGGTGCCGATGCAGGAGAAGCCTTCCTGTCCAGTATTTACAAGGCGAAGAAAGTTGTTCAGGGGATCCTTCCGGCAGATTTGCACTTGCTGGGCTCTGGGAATCAAACCGCAGCATTCATTAACGGCAAATATACCACTACCGGAATCGCTGGTTTGGTTGCCATGCAAACGGCGACGGTGATTGTTCCTCCAGTTGTCGGTATCGATTCACTTGCCATTGTTGAAGGCGATAACGGATTGCAGAACCTTGTGTTTACTGCCACGCTGATTGGGAAACACAGTTATCCGGTGAGCGTCGACTACGCGACTGCTGATGCCACGGCCACTGCCACCGCCGATGCTTTGGGAGACTATCGGGCTCAAAGCGGAACCTTGACCTGGGCCGCCAACAACAACGATTTGAAGTACATCTCGATTCCGATCGAGGGCGACACAGCTTTTGAGGCCGATGAGTTCTTCCGCATCCTTCTTGGAAACCCGACGGGGCTTGTGATTCGACAGGCGGAAGGGCGAGGATTCATCAGCAACAATGACCTGCTAACCTTGACAACGTCAGCTCCAGAGAGTCAAGCTGCCAACGAGCTGCTTGTCTCTCTGAGCAGCGGCAAGGCTCAGATCAATGAAAACGGTCAGGAAATTCTTGACGGGCCATTCTTGATGCCGGTTCAGGCCGAGTTCAGTGGCCAGCCGAACTTTCCGGATCAGTGGACCGTCGATTTTTCGAAGAATCACTTTCGTGCTGACACCTGGACCTTTGATGGAAACGTTGGTCCCTCCGACGAACTCACTGTCGCTGCAGGTTCCTTCACCGAGATCGAATACTCGATCCTGACTTCCAGCAATTCCAGTATCAAGCTTCGGGATGAATCACTTGTCGGCCAGATTTCCCTGAACGCAGTGAATATGGAATCGTCAAGACTGCATGTTTCCGAAATAAACGACCTGATTGTGCGCATTCCAGGGAGCATTGCATCCCTAGTGATTGAAGACGTACACATCAGTGAAACCGGGCGGATGCGGATTCGTAGTACCGACGGGTCGTTTGCTCCGATTGAGTTCACAAATCCAACCGGCTCCATTCGCCTGGTTCTGGATTCCGCCAGCACTCTTGTGGCCGAACTGTCACGGGATCCGGGCTTCTCCGGTACGATTGATGTGACGTTCTCCGATGTCACCAAACCGATCAGCTCCGTATCTCCGCTCCCGTCTCAGTCGACGCTGTCCTTTGTTGTCACTGCGACGGGAACCGATCCAAATGGCAGCGAAGGAAGTGCCTCTGGTCTCAAGGAGTACGATCTCTATGTCTCATCGGGCGGAGCATTCACGAAGTTCGCCACGGTGCCAGCAGGGTCTCCTACAACAACGTTTACGGGTTCGGCGAACACAACGTATTGGTTCCGAAGTCTAGGGCGTGACAATGCGGGGAATGTGGAATCCAAAACAACGTCGGATACGTTCACTCGCATCGGCGACGTTGTGCCTCCGAGCACAAACGTGACGTCCGCAGTGCCCACTTCGAACGGGCTGTTTACCATCCAGATGACGGGCACAAAAATTGGCGGTACACCACTCACGGCGTTCGATGTGTATGTTTCCATCGATGGAAATACACCGCTGCTCGCAGGCACCACAAGCAGCCTGGCTCTGGGCGGCGGCAACTATTCCGGTCAGATCCAGTTCCAGGGACCACTCGACAGCACCAGCCATACCTACCGCTTCTTCAGTCGAGGACGCGACTCCGCCGGTAATGTCGAGCCAGCACCGGTCAGCGGAGATGTCTCGGTCACGTACTCTTTTGCGGCAGCCGCATTGACTGCGACTGCGATCGATGTGCAGAACGGTGTGAATCAGCGTTCGTACGTGAGATATCTTGATGTGCTGTTCAGTTCGTCGACCGGGCTCAGCAATCTGCTTTCGACGGATCACGTGAAAGTCGAACGCTACGGAATAGATGCCACGGTGCTCGCTCCGGGAATGGGGACACCAGTCACCGGCTTTACTCTGTCACAGCAGGGAAATCGACTGCGACTGGATTTCGGTGCGAACGGGCTTGGCGGTTTGCGACAGGCAGGCAACGGCTTCTACCGTGTTTATCTGGACCTCGATTTAACCGCCGCGTTCAATGATATTCCTGATCGGTCGTTTGAGTTCCATCGTCTGTTCGGCGATGCGACCGGAGATGGAAAAGTCGACGTGGCCGACACGAATCTCGTGACCAGCCAGATCGGTCGTACCGGTGTGAATCTGGACGGAGATCTCGACGGCAACGGATCAGTGAACTCAACCGATCGACTCTTCACGACACAGCAGCGAGGAAGGAAGCTGCTGGACGATATGCTCGGCTTCCTTGACGACTAATCGCCGACAGGAAACAGGCACAGCATGGGGGGCACCTCATGCTGTGATCCTGTCCCCCCCGGGAACCTAATGGAATGCCTTGCAACAACTGAACGATAAGACGCATGAACCCAACTGTCGTCTTGCAAAAAAAAAAGCGGTCCAACGGAGTGTTCACCGCTCAAAGCACGAACTGTATGGATTTCTGATCTGATTGTTTTTCCGCGGTAGAGTATTTTTCATGCGTTACTTCTGTTTATGGATCGTGGCTGTTCTTGTGCTGCCTGCTTCCGCGAAATCGGACATTATCATTACTGTTCAGAACGCGAACCTCACCACGAATGGAACGGGCTTTGTTGATGTGCTGATCAGCAGTTCCCTGGCCAGTGAGCAACTGGCCCAGACCACGTTCGCGTTCTCGATTGGTGGTTCACCGAACCTACGAGGCTCTCTGGAGTTCCTTGAGGAACTGGATGACGCAAACTACTCCCCGCCCAACTATGTGTTCGGACCAGCGACAGGGAACTTTGGCGATTTCCTGAATTCTCCGACAGAGATTTCCGGGGGCGATACTTTTGAGGCCGGGGAGACCAACGTCACACTCACGCCAACAGCGAAGACGCTTGTTCGATTGAATCTGAAGCACACCGCGATCGGTGATCCTGAGCTCGCCGTGGGAGGAAGTTTTACAGTCAGCCTGAGTCCACCTGTCAGCGGACATTTTTCGTCCGTGGACGATGCGGGAACGCCCGGAGATACCTTGGACGATGTTTTTACTCCACTGAACATTGATCCGCTTTCGTCTTTCACCGGGACCATCACCATTACATCAGCCGCCGTTCCTGAGCCATCAACTTTTGCCGTTCTCGCAATGCTTGGAGTCGGTGCCATCGGACGAAAACTGCGACAGCGAAAGATGCTTCAGACGAATCTCGAACCATCGTCATCTCAGGACTGAAGCGAAGCTCCCTCCATGACTCCGGAGTTATTCAATGGGGACCAGCTACGGGGCATCCGCGATGACCTATGATCTCTGAACGCCTGAAGGACGGCCGTAGCGGCATTCTGGCAAGGAATGACGAAAACGGACTTAACGCTGACAGTGCAGGGTTCATGATGCCAGTGGGAACGCCGCCCAATGCAATCGTATTCAGCACGGGCCGCATTCCATCGGGGGAAATGGCGCGGCGAGGACTGCTGCTGAATATTCTTGGCGTTCCGATCCTGACTGCCGGGACTTATCTGTTGATTCGCCCGGTGATGGGGATTCCCTGAGAACGGCGATCCACTAATCATCGCGATCGCCATTCTTTCTGTTCTTCACAGCCACCGGCGGCAAGTTGGCGGTCGATTTCAGCGTCACGGCAGCATCAGCGAAAGTTTTCGCGGCATGCGGCACGAGACTCAAAAACTCAATCCATCATTGACGTTCCAACTCGCGAAAACTGATAAATCAAAAACATGGAAATGCGTTACTTCAGATTGACCAGAGCGTTACTTCGACGGCTCTGAATCCTTGACCGTAACATTGTTTTTGACAAGTTCGTCGATCGTCATCACCATTGCGGCCGCGTAGCCTCTGGCGACGGCGTCACCGACGGAACCGCGAGCCACAAGTCCGGATTCATCCGTGTCGACAGTGAAGCTGGAAGCGCGTGAGCCACCAAGCGACATGGCTCGCTGAAAGACCTCGTTATGCGAATCATCCGCTTCTTCTTCGTCGGTGTCCGGATTCCCCATGAAATCATCCGCCATGAACGACACCAGTGATGAAATACTGGAGTAGAAATGCTGATGGAAAGTTGTGAGCCCCGTGGCATCATCCTGTGGATAATCGGCCCATCGCTGCAGATCAACAGCGGCCGTAAACACCGGCGTGGAGATTCGGCCAGCTGCTTCGCGACAACGAGTCACCGACTGATGAATGATCTCATGAGCATTCTCGCCGCCTACCGCAAACCACAAACATGAATCGACATTGGCGAGGTAGACGTGAGAGAGCTTGACCGGCTCCAGCTCCGAATCCTCGGGAATCAGCATCTTCAGCATCGACATATCATGGAGCTGGACCATTTCGCTTTGAACATCCAGTTCCTCGTCGTCTTTTAGTACGCCTTGAGTCGCCGCGAGAAGTTCTGGATCGTCATTCAGTTGCATGCCTCCATAGATCACGCCGCCGGATTCTTTTGACCAGCCAAGTTTCACACAAATTTCGACGTTTCCATGTTCTGCCACGGAGGCGATTGACCGGGACCACTCGAGAAATACGGCGCGCTCCGCTTCAGAAACATCTGGACTGCTGGAAATCTCGTCCGACAAAATGGCTACGCCGGCACTCACGACGTTTCGCCATTCCTCCGGCAAGTGAGCGGCCAAGTACAGCGTTGCCGCAGCATCGTCGTTCAAAATCGGGGCGAAGCGACGTTCGGCCGATGAGATATCACGGAAGGTACGACCAAGGTCGCTGTTTCTTCGGGAACTGATCCGAAACTCACCCTGAACAGGACTTTCATCGAACGCAAGTTTCAGCCAGGCAGAGACTTTTTCGGTATCGAACATGGCGGAGCGAACGAGTGCGAGTCCAGCATCACCTGCACTCCGTCGATAGGCATAGTCTACGTCGGGCTCATCATCTTCCTGTTGCAGTTCTGCTCCGGCTGCGGTGCTGAGTGCATTCCAGCCAAGCATTCGCACGCCCATCGGAATTCGATCCGGATGAAATGTCACTTCGCCATTCACGTCCGCGTTGTCCATCTGACGCAAGGAATCGCCCGGCGGCAGTTTCATGGTATGCAGGGCTTTGGTTGGGCTCTCGAACATGAATCCATCATGAAAGCGAAAATAGCTCGTCGACTGCGAAGAGTATTCCCGGAACGTTTTGCCATTCTCTTCGATCACTTTTCCTTCACCTTCATCAGAATTGGAGCCAATTAAGATTCCCGTCCCTGACGAAGCCCCAAGAGAGATCGTCACATTGCCAGAACTGGAAGGTGATGCCTCATCAACGCCGATTTCAGCATTGTCGGCGAAGGAACTATCAGCGGTTTCGGCGGATTCGTCAACGACCTCCGAATTGCCCACGGGCTTAATCGCGTTTTCTTCGACTCGCCACGTATTCGTGACCAACATCGAATACAGATCACCAGAACCATCCAGCTTTGAAACAGGTCCGGCACTCTCAGATCGCGTGTTAATCAGTCGCACAAATTCCGCATGATCGACGACTTCCGAAAACTGCACCTGTTCCACTGATGGCAACAATCCTTCCCCGAGGTACACAAGACATCCGGAAGCGGGATTCTCGCGTTTCGTGACAGACGCTTTCAGCTCGTCGCTGTTAAGCGCTTCGGTAATCGCGCTACCAATCCCGAGGTCGTCGCGGAGTTTCCGGAAGTACGTTTCAGTCGACTTTGCGTAGAGCCCGACGTAACGAACCACCACAATCGGTTGCTCGGCTAGCCGAGGCGCCTCGTCGGCCACGGCCGATCCGGAAAGCATCACACAGGAAAACATCACAATCGTGAAACAGAGAATGCAGCGATTGAACATGTTCTGGCCTCCGTGCCAGGGGACGCGACGTTAGTTATGCGAGGCGGTTTCCTGGCGGAACAGTGTGAGACGTTTGATGAGTGCCCGTCCGGGATGACACGTACTGGTCGGCGTTCACTGCTGACGATTCAGCTCATGTCACTGCGAGCAAAGTTTGGCAGCATTCTGCGGGACCTGTCGCTTCTCAAGCCTGAAGCACGCAGAGGATCCAATAATCCTTTTCGTTTTGTAAGCAATTCTTGCCGTCTGAGCGAGAGCAACGGTCTGCAACGTTCGCGATTCTGGTCAACTGCCCTGCCATTTAGTCCGCCCACGTGTACAATCCGAGTCTCAATTTTTGCTTTTTTTGCTTAACTTATTCATCAGGGAAATAGAAAAAGGATCATCAGGAAATGTCTCAGAGGATCGTAATGCGTACCGGGGAAGCTCTGGTTGAAGACGAAGCAGGCTGGTCAGCGGCCGAGCCGGAAGTTGTCATCGGTGAGCTGGATGGACCTGTTGGAAATGCCATCGCAAACCTGATGGGCGATCAGAGCAAGGGCCACTCCAAGGTTTTTGCAATTCTGAATTGCGATGTGCAGATTCGTCCAGTCACTGTGATGGTCAGCAAGGTCACAGTGAACAATGAAAAGTACACCAACATCCTGATGGGAACCGTCCAGGCCGCGATCGCCAACGGAGTTCTGGATTCCGTCCGCAACGGAGACATCCCGAAGGAGAAGGCCAACGATCTCGGAATCATCGTGTCCGTTTGGCTGGATCCGTCCGTGGTGTCAGAAGAGGTCGACTTTAACATTCTCTTCAAAACTCACCGCGCGGCGATTACCAAAGCCATCGGCAAAGCCATGCGCAACGAACCTTCAATCGACTGGTTGCTGGAGAATCAGGATAAGGTGACACACTGCTTCCATCAGATGGCAGTCGACGGGCAGATCTGACAGGGGCTTGCTCCGTTTAACTCATCACTTGGCATCTCGTAGAGTTGGCTTCAGCCGACTTACTGAGAATGTCGCATCCTGTAGAGTTGGCTTCAGCCAACTTACTGCGAAGCGTTTCAGGAACACCGCTGACTAAAGTCGTCGCTCACACGAAACACCAATGCCCGCCGTCTGACTGCAAAGTTGGCCGACGGGTTTTGCATTTGAGGAAAATCCGTTACAAAGAACCTTGCTGTTGCCCGCCTGCGTTTTCATCCTCCCCGTACTTCCTGAACAGGAATCTTCTCCATGCTTCGCCGAATTCTGCTGACCGCTGGAATCCTGATCCTTCTTGCTGCTCGCGTTTCTTCGCCTCAAGCCAGTGCTGAAGACAAGGTCGCATTGAAGAATGAAGGCAAGACGCTGGAGATCACGATCAATGATCAGCCGTTTGCAACATATAACTTTGGAGAAGATCTACCCAAGCCGTTTATGCTGCCTGTGCGATCTCCGTCCGGTATTGTCATCAATCGTGCGCTGGGAGACGCTTCCGACGCGGATCATCCCCATCACAAAGGCATGTGGAACGCCATTGATGAAGTGAATGAAGTGAAGTTCTGGGCGGAGAAAGGCCTGATTCATAACGTTTCCGTCAAACCCTTGGCCAGCGGACCTACGGCATCGTTCGAAACTGTGAATGAATGGCGTCATCCGGAGACCGGGGTTCCTCAGTTGACCGAAACCGCGATCATCACAATCCATCCGAATCGTCTGGTGGTGTACGACATGCATCTGGCGGCTTCGCACGTGGATGTCACCTTCGAAGACACCAAGGAAGGCCTGTTTGGATTTCGAGTCGCCCCGTCGATGAAAGAAAAGAACGGTGGTCATGTCGTGGCCTGTGACGGGACCGAAACGACGAAGGAATGCTGGGGCAAGGCGTACAACTGGATTGACTACTATGGCGACGTTGACGGCAAAACTGTGGGAGTCGCCATTATGGATCATCCAAAGAACTTTCGACCTTCGCGTTATCACGTTCGCGACTACGGTCTGTTTTCAATCAGCCCATTCGGCGAAAACGCCTATACCAACGGAGCCAGCCCGGCAGCTCCTCATCACCTGAAGAAAGGGGAAACTCTGCGACTGCGTTACGCGATGTTCTTCCATGACGGCGACACGAAGACAGCGAACGTGGCGGGTGCCTGGGACTTGTTTCTGAAGTCGGCAGGGGAGTAGGAATTTGCGGTTTTTGTTTTTCGATGCGCTTTGGAATCAGCGTTTTGCTGTTCGGATGAAGATTGTTGTCAGGGGACGAGGACTTGTGGATCGCGTCCAGATTCTACCGCTGGAGCTTAACAGAATCGGCTTACTGGAGTTGGCCTTGAGTGATTTCTGCAGTGACCGCTCAAGGTCGAAGGCTTTATCGGTCGCATGAGCCAGTGCGTCAGAAGCCGGCGTCGATGCCCAGACAACAATTTCAAGTTCTGCTGGTTGCTCTTGACTGAAGAGCCCGGCCTCCAGGCATGTTTTCAGAATTCGTTGGATGCCATTTCGAACGGCATTGTCTGATTGCTGCGATTGTGAATGAAGATCCAACGCGAGCTGACCATCGAACTCAACCGATCGCGAAATGTTGCAGAACCTTTCCAGTTCGGTCATCAGATGTGAAAACACCGGACCGTTCAAATCTACGGGGGAAACTTTGTCCGTAGTGAATCGCCCTGACTCTTCCTCTTCCGGTACCGTCAGGGTTGCTCCCCGAAGCAGCTTCTGGCGCGACACAATGCTGTTGATTCCGGACTGATCTGCAAGGTTCTCATTCGCGGCATCAGCTTCCTGACGAAAGCTGGCTGCGATCACTGCGAAGTCTTCCCGACCGAGATCGCGCAGCGATCCGCTAAAGGCGGTTGTCACTTCAGAAAGTTCTGCCCCGGACTGGTCACGGGAGACACTGATCAGTACGGCAAGAGTTGTGAAGACGCACAGCAACAGACCTGCAAGATTTATTGTTGATGCATGAAACGGCGATCGATGCGACGCGGGAGTCAGTTGACGAATCATGGTTGCGACTCCAGTCTGGCAATCATCTTCTTCGTTCGCAGGATGTGAATCTGAAGCTTATCCAGCGGCATACTGTCGACCAGGCTGATGGCCATCTCACTGATGTCCACGATCTGTTCCGGCTCTGCACTTTTGCGGATCGTGTCGAACCACTGCATCGCTATTCTCTTATTTCCGGGATTGACGCGTAGAGTCATCTGGAACTGCAGAGCCGATGCACGGCGTGACAGCACTTCGAGCAGTTCAACAGGAATCTGCGGTTTGGAGTGATCAGAAGTGTTCGTTGGCTCAATGTCGATTTCGATAGTCACTCGCTCCAGCGGTGCCACCTCTTCTGGATTATTCAGACGTCGCAGCCCCGCTTCCGTAGTCGCGAGAACGCTCACGCGGCTGGACGCGTTCTTCCGGGGACTGACATCCAGAAGAATGTCCTGCCTCAGATCTTCAGGCACCAGAATCTTAGCAGCCAGCGTCCGTTCGATTGCTCGCTGCTCAGAATGTGCCGCCGACTTCGACGCGAATGAAACCGCCAGAAACATAATCCCAATCAGCAACCCCGGCAACATAGCGCGGAAAGCATTGGTATAATTCGCGGAATGAAAAGATTTTCCGGTCTGGATGGCCATGCCGTGAAGACTCCCTGAAACCAACAATAGCGATGGCGCGTTAAGCTGCGCGATTTTTGTCGTCTGGTTTTGTGGTGCGTTCGCGAGGCGGAACCCACGCACGCAGCCTTTCCTCAACGATGTTCGGCGAATTCTCCTCAATCAACGCCACGAATCCGTCCGTCATCACCTGGCGGATCAGCACCTCTTCGGCATGTCGTGCTTCCAGTTTTCCGGCAAGAGGTACACACAGCAGATTGGAGAACAAGGCACCGTAGAGCGTGGTCAGTAGGGCTAGTGCTAATCCCGAGCCCAGCGTTCGTGGGTCGTCGAAACTTCGCAGCATCTGCACGAGCCCGATCAGAGTTCCGGTCATTCCCCACGCTGGTGCGGCAGAAGCCATCACTTCG
Source organism: Planctomycetales bacterium (assembly GCA_026400835.1). Taxonomy (GTDB): domain Bacteria; phylum Planctomycetota; class Planctomycetia; order Planctomycetales; family Planctomycetaceae; genus SXXK01. Next base: position 119,639 of record JAPLOA010000056.1, read on the forward strand.
AACAGTCGACGTCCCTGCAGGTGGCGATGTTCAATGGCGATGAGTTCACGCTGCAAAGCTTCACGGACAAATGTGGCATCGCTCTCATTAGACGACATCTCCAGCCCGAATTTCATAAACGAATCGGATTCTTTTGCGGCTTCCTTCTCCAGAACTCCGGTCCCCTCTCGCCTCACGTGAGTTGCAATCGCGCGAAAACGACTGACGACTTCCGAAGCTTCCGGGAGACTTGTCACAAAGCAGGTCCGTGCCACAGCGAAGGCGGTTAGCACTCGCCTGGCCGGAAAATGAATCAGCACGGCTGAGAGTGTTCCTCCGATCGTGATGAATAACGAAGGCAGATGCAGCCATGCGGGATTATCACCGGCCGAGAGCATCGCGGCGACAATCATTGCCAGTCCGGTGATAAGTCCGAAAAATGTGGCTATGTCCATAGGAGTTCTCACGCTGCGAGAAGCATTCTGTTAATAGTTAAACACGAGTTCGCCTTCTGCTTTGTTGAGAACGAAACAGAGTGACGGTTCATCAATTTGTTAATCACAACTTGAAACGTCAGTGAGGGATTGCGGTTTCCGTTTTCATTGAGAGATCCCTAGCTCACGCGTTTTGAAGTTGTGTATTTGTGGCCATCACAACCCGACGCGTGAGCGAGGGATTGCGATTTCTCACTTTACCAATGTCTCCGTTAATCCCTCGCTGACGCGTCGGGTTGTGATAATTCCCCTTGTTTTCGCCCCATCGATCTTTACCAGTCTTGAACCACGCAACTCAAAAACTCACGCTTCGGGTTGTGACTGAGTTAACTCAAGGTCTACGCGGCCTGTTTCGTTTTGTAGATCTGAGCAAGGATCTCCGCGATAGCACGGAAGAAGTCGAAAGGAATCTCCTGACCAACATCGACCGATTTGAACAATGCACGAGCCAGAGGTTTTCGCTCCAGCACAGGAATGTTGTTCTCTTTCGCAATCCGGACAATATTCTTCGCGAAGACTCCCGCCCCTTTGGCAACGATGCGAGGAGCTTTCATCTGACCTGGCTCGTACTGAATCGCAATCGCAAGGTGCGTCGGATTGGTCAGAATCACAGTAGCTTTCGGAACATCTCGCACTGACTGACGCCGGCGAGCTTCTCTCTGCTTCTTCCGGATCGCGGCCTTGAGATGCGGGTCGCCGGAGTCATCTTTCTGTTCCTGTTTAATTTCTTCACGAGACATCATCAGCTTTTGCTCGTTGCGAAACCATTTGACCAGGTAGTCGATCAACGCCAGCCCCAGAGAAACTCCCGCCATGGCAATGCAGACGTAAAGGCCCAGCCTCCATGCGGATTCAGTCAGCGACGCAACTGAGGCGTGATTCTGAACGGAAAACTCCGTCCGTTTGATCCAGAGGCAGATCGCCGAAACGCCCAGCAGCAGCGAGACTTTCGCAACGTTCATCAGGCCGGCAATGCCGGATTCCATAGAGACGATTTTCGAGAAGCCATTCTCGGGCAGCAGCCGCTCCCACTTGATCTCCAGGGCCTGAAACGAGACATGAAATCCAACCTGGGCGAATCCAAACGCCAGGCCAATCACCATGACCCCGGGAACAAGGAAGCCGCAGATCGCCACCAGTTCACTCGTCATCCAATGAGCACTCTCAGAGACGTGATGCACGCCCCAGGCTTCGGACGGAACTTCAGCAAACCAGCGACGAAATCCTTCCATCAGTCGCACCGCGATCGTGGAACCTGACCACAGCAGCACGAGGCAACCCGCCAGCAACGCGATGGATGCCGTCAGGTCAGGACTGAAAACAACCTGCCCCTCTTCGCGTGCATCTTCGCGACGCTTTGGTGTTGGGGCTTCTGTCCCTGTATTCTCCGGACCTGCCATTTATGTGGCCTCCTGTCCGACAAAAAGGAGCAACCCCTGAACGGCACCACAGATGTCCGGGAAGAACAAAATCAAACCGCCGATGCCGGCCACCAGACGCATCGTCATGCCATACGACATGAAATTGAATTGAGGAGCTGTTCGCATGGTGATTAGTACCGTCAGTGAAACAACAAACAGCAGCACGCCCACCGGACCAATGATTACAAAGCCCTGATCAACGGATTGTGTCACGCTCCACAGAACGGTCTCCCACGAAGGCATCTCCCAGCCGGATGCCGCAGGACGAACGACAAACGAGCGACCAATCATCCAGAACATGATGTGATGCAGATCCATCACGAAGAACATCAGCACCGCAATAGCTTCCAGAACCTGGGAAACAACGTTGCTGCTTTGCTGATCCATCGGCGACGCAAGGCCCGCCATCGTAAGTCCCATTTCCTGAGCAACCCACGCCCCTGCAACTCGCACGGGAACAAAACACAGACTGAATATCCAGGCCAGACCTGCACCAAGAGCGGTTTCGCGGATCGTGAGCCAGGCCAGATGCAGCCAGGCACCGGCACTGGAGAAATCCCCGGCCGACGATATCGCAATCTGCACGGCGTGTTGCGGGGCGATAACCGCAACCAGTGAAATTGCCAGCCCGATCTTGACTGTGGCCGGCATTCCCTGGCCATTCAGTGGTGGCAGGAACGCAATGAATGCTCCAACCCGGAAGAGAATGAGCAGCCAGGCGATGATCTGCGATTCGATGATGGTGATTGCCATTATTGAGTCACCAGAATCATGCGTTCCATCATGCGTAACGTAAATGCTGAGGCCTGCTCCAGTGTCCACGGCAGAGTCAACAGCATCACGGCACCCACCGCGACGATGCGAGGAGCAAACGACAGAGTCTGTTCCTGTATGCTGGTGACTGTCTGCATCAGACTGACACCAAGACCGACGACAAGACTGACCGCGACAGCAGGCCCCGAAAGCCACATAGATGTAATCAACAGGTCTTGCCCGATAGCGACGACGTCCAATGTTTCCATGGTTCGGACCCTTGTGTTCTTATGGCTTTTTCGCAGACTTTGTTTCGGTATTTCGAGTACTCATTCGCAGCAGAAATTTACTGGCCAGAGCTTCATCCTGCAGTGCATCCATGATGGCTCCGGATTTTCTTTGATCCATCATTCTCAGGATGTCCACGACCAGGTCCGTATTCCCCTGAGTGTCCATTTCGCGGAGATTCTTCGCCGCAGATTCCGGCGGCATTCCCTCCATGAACTTGGCAACTTCTTTTGGATTCTGAACCAGCGGAGCTGCATTAGGGTCCGCAGCTTCAGGAAGGCTGCGACCTGTTGTGCTGAGAAACGCACGCTTTTCCTGCTCGAGGAGAACTCGATCGGAGTCCAACTTATTGCGATCCTGTACCACCTGACGCTTGTCGCTGTCGACGCTTTCCTTATCCTTCAGCCAACTATCACGGTCCCGCGCCAATTTTTCACTGTCCTGATTGACTCGAGTCTGTGTGTCAGCAAAAGCTTTTCGATCGTCTTCCAATGCTTTTCGCTTGATCGCCAGTTCATTTTCTGTCTGTGTCAGCTTCAGCTTCTCAGCTTCCAGCGACTGTTTGGCGAGTTCCAGCTCGGACTGTTCTTTCTTCAGCTTGTCTGAGTCACCACTGAATGATGCTCGTTCGCGAAGCAACGATTCCGACTGAGCAGCAATACGAGCCAGCAATTCTTCCTTCGCAGCCCGCTGGTCACTCGTCTGAGCCAGCAGGTTTTCGACATCCTGCTGGGCAGACGCGAGGTCGGCCAGAACAAGACGCTGCTGAGATTCAATTTCTCGAAGTGATTCTTCGCGTTTGCGAATCGACTCATCCCGCGATTTGAGGCTCAGGCCCATCCGCACGATTTCTTCAACCGTCATTGGTGTCGAACGAACCGCCACCGGCAACTGATCATCGTGCTCGGTTGAACCATGATCTTTGACATGCCCGCCAGAGTGGCTGTCGGATCCGTGAACTTTGGCCGAATGATGTTCGGCTGTGTTTCCGTGCGAGTCCGCCTCACTGTCGCCATGACCATCGACAGGGTTTTCGCCGTGTTCACCAGCTTCACCGTCTTCCTCGCCTTCCGCATTCTCAGCGGTCGTTGCAGGCGGGGCGGACTTCTTCATCATGAACATGCCAAGTCCGGCCGTAACGCCAAACATCATTCCGCCGTACAGCAGCATTCCCAGAATCTTCTTCATGACTCGCTATCCTGATTGAGTTCCATCTTGCGGTAGTAGGTCTGTACGGCTTGTTCCAGGAGTTGATTCTCTTCAATTCGCAGCTGTGCTTTGCGATGCTCTGTCAGCTCTCGGTGGATCATCTCTTCCACAATTCTTAGCTCCGCTCTGGCTTCCTTGTGTTCCTGCAGAGCAATTTCCAGTCGGTCGTCGGCCAGTCTGAGTGCTTCGTTGTCCAGTTTGATCTGATGTTTCGCTCGTTCTATCTGTGTCGCCATCGACTGCAGAATCGATCCTGTGACGCCCAACTTTATCCCTGCGGCTGTTTCTGTCTCAAAACGAGACAGTCTAAGTTCCGCCTCATTCCGTCTTCGTTCGGCCTCAATCCTCTCCGCATTCCTCGCCGCCGCCGCTGCTCGACAAACATCTTCCTGTTGAGCCCTCAAGCGGCGAATTTTTTCGTATCGGGAAACAAAACGTTTCATTTTTGGTGCTTGGTGCTTGGTGCTTGGTGCTTGGTTTGAGATTTACTACGTCTCGCCACTAGCTTCTATCAACTCGCCGCCAGCTTCTTACCTCGCTAAAACGGCCACCCGTCAGCAAGGGCCTTGAGTTGTTTCTGAGTGTCTTCCCACGATGATTTTCGATTCACTGTTTGCTGCAGGAACTTTTTGGCTTCCGGCATAATCTGAACCGCTCGATCAACCTGCTTTGATGTCCCGGCCTTGTAGGCTCCGATCTGAATCAGATCTGCGATGTCGGCATGAGTCGCCAACAGGGATCGCAGCTTCTGAGCATTCTTCTGGTGTTCGTCAGAAGTGACTTCCCGGAAAACTCGACTGACACTCGGCAGCACATCGACTGCCGGAAAATGTCCGGTCGCGGCAATCTTTCGACTCAGAATAATGTGGCCGTCCAGAATTCCGCGTGCTGCGTCCGTGATGGGTTCATCCATATCGTCGCCGTCAACCAACACGGTGATCAGCCCTGTGATGGCTCCTTTCGGACCGCAGCCAAGACGCTCCAGAACGCTGGCCAGCAAAGACTGCACCGACGGTGGATAACCTCGAGATCCCGGTGGTTCTCCCAGCAGCAAACCCAGTTCTCGCTGAGCAATCGCGAGGCGAGTCAGACTGTCCAGGAAGAACAGGACATGGGCTCCCTGATCCCGAAATTCTTCTGCAATTGTCGCTGCGGTCAGAACAGCCTTGATTCGCATGAGTGGAGTCTGATCGGAAGTCGCCACAACGACGACAGAACGAGCAAGACCTTCTTCGCCAAGGCAGTCTTCGATGAACGGCAGAACTTCGCGACCACGTTCGCCAACGAGGGCGATCACGTTCACATCAGCTTCTGCATTTTTGGCGATTTCTCCCAGCAGCGTACTCTTGCCAACACCGCTGCCCGCGAATAGCCCCACACGTTGACCTCGACCAATCGTCAGCAACCCATCAATCACGCGCTGGCCGGTGACTAACGGCTGAGTAATCCGGCTGCGTTGCATTGCGTCGGGAACAGTCGCCGTCTCCGGTCGCCAGCGGCGAACTCGCAACGGACCACGATGATCAATTGGACGGCCTATGCCGTCGATGACTCGAGTCAACAAACCGGACCCGACGGGAACAGATCGACTGCGACCATGACCAATAATCTCCAGCCCCGGCTGCAAACCAGCGGTGCTGTCGAAACACATCAACTGCGATTCCGTAGTGTCAAATCCAACGACTTCCGCAATGACCTGTTCGCCCGTTGGGAGCCCAACAGAACAGGACTCTCCGACGAACGCAGGCATATCGGCCCGCAACAATCCTCGAACACTACGCAGTTTCCCGACGTTCCGGAAAGCGCTGCAGTGTCCGGGAAGTTGAGCCATCTCCTCGACGTTCAACCTGAGAGTCATCCAGTTTCTCCATCCATGAGCGGCGGATATTCTCCAGCCGCGATTCCAAATCCGATAACACAATCCGACGACCCGACTCCACGCGGCATGAACCACGCGAAAGCGCGGAATCATCGAAGCACGAAACATTCTCCAACATCCTGCGGCCAGCAGGATCGCGCATCAGGTTCCTCAACAATTCATGATCAGCCGGGTTCAACCTTACTCGCACAGGCTGGTCGATCTCCAGCTGATGCAGCGCTTTGCGAATCAGGTCGTCGACCGCGAAATCTCCGCGATCGATCGCGACACCCGTTAGCCATGAAGTTGCTGCCGTTGCCAGTTCCACAGCAACTTCCTGCATCTCATGCAAAGACTGACGATGCTGATCCTGGAGCTCCATTACGAGCTCTGCGGTGTTGGCCAGCATCTGCCGAAGCTCAGTCAGTTCTTCTTCCGAAACGCCACCCAGTCCGACTTCCTCCGGAGTGACAACTTCATGAGTCGCACCCGACAGCACCGGGACCGCATTGGACAGCGCCAGTGGCGTCATGACTCGCCCGGCCGGATCAGTAATCACCGAGGCAACAGAAGTGGGCAGATGACTTGCAACGACTTCGTGATTGGACGATTCGACTTCCGCCGCAGCGGTTTCGTTACCTGCGGCGTCGGCGAGGGAGTCAGACTGAAGCTCACCGCATCCGTCTGTTTCGAACGCCCGCGTCCGATCCTGCTCTCGTTCTGTCAGTTGAGGCTCATCTCCGCGCGCACGGTCCACCGTAATCGTCTGATCTCCGACAACCAGTGATCGAGGTGAGCGTTTGAGGGTGATCTGTAGTGAGTTCATGAGTACAGCGATTTACGAGAGCGTGGTCCGGTGTTTGCAAACATAAGAGAACCGTGAATGATCAGGATTCGCTTTCCATATCAATCCTGGCAATGATTTCAGCGATGGCATCACGAGCCTGCAGAATTCGTGTCTCAGATACGTTGGTCATAAATTGCATTTCTTCTTCGATCGTCTGACGTGCTCGTTTTGAAAGGTTTGCAAAGATCGCATCCTTAACGCTTTCTTCCGCACCAAAGAGAGCCGTGGTCAGATTTGCGCTGTCGACTTCGCCCACAACTCGTTGAATCACAGCCTTGTTAAGAGCAGTGATGTCATCGAATCGGTAGATGCGAGTCAGCAGTGACTTCGCCAGATCCGGATCCTGCTCCTCAATCGCGGCCAACATATTTCTTCGCCCGGCTTTCGGAACACTACGAAGCACCTCGGCCACTCGATCTGCATGATTTCTGGTGTCTGGCGGCTCTGCCGAGAATTGACGAGCCCGCAGAAACGTCGCACGAGCAATTCGGTCGACCAGAATCGCGGGAGCATGTTGCTCCTTTGTCAATTCCTTCATGACGAGCTTCTGATACTCCGCCTTCAGCAGGTTCAGAATATCGCCGGTCAGTTTTGCCGGCAGACTGCTGAGCAGCATGGCGGTTGTCCGTGGCTGTTCAGATCCCAGTGCCTGAGCAATCTGATGAACGCTGAGTGTTGCCAGATCCCTGAGCGGATTATCTGACATCGGGATAGTTTGCGTGGCTGTCATAGAGTCCTCGGGGTCTGATCCATGTTCCGCGTTGGCCTGCTCCGCATTCTGCTCGGCTGCGGAATTTTGCTCGGTCTGTTGAGCAAGCAGAGCCTGCTGCTCGGCCGCCAAAGCTTCTTCGCTCAAGGTTGGCGGTTCGGCCATCGATTCCACCGCTGATCCCTGAGCGGTGGCTGCTTCTCCCGCCGGACCAGCACCTGTCGTTCCGCCAGCTCCAGCAGTGTAAGCTGAGGTCGCAGAGTCGATCGTGATCGAAGTTGATGGTTCTTCAACTGGCGGTGCAACAGGTTCGGGAGGTTTCGACTTCATCGCAAACTGGAAGAAGCATTCGAACTCATCCAGAACTTCGCGTTGGCGACTAATCGTTGAACGATGTGGCGTATCGGCTTTCAAACCGGCACGCAGTTTCTGCGCTCGCTCAGGCTGTAGTCGCTCCAACACTGCCTCGGCGACTTCATCGCCAAGCAGTTGCAGCAGTTCCAGAGTCTGTCGTTCGCGGTCCATTGTCCATCCGTGGACTTGGGGTGTTATCGAATTATCATCTATGCAGGCTGTTCAGCTCAGATCGACCCATGGCCTCAGGCCGCTCGCCGTCCTTCGTTGGCATTGCCACCGGCATTCCTGGGTCGCGGTACCGACGCATCGTCAGGAGTTGTCTCGACTGAAGTCTCGACACGGTTACCGGGCGGTGGAGTCATCGGAATGGCTGGTTCCTGCTCGTTCAGCCACGCAGAAAGAACATTTGCGACGATCTCCGGATGAGCTTTCGCCTGTTCTGACAACGCCGCAAGTCGACGAGCATCAGCGAGTGGGATTCCTGGTCCGACAGTTTCTGTGATCACAATCGGCTTCATACGCTTCATCAGCATCATCCCGATGAGAAACGCCAGAGTCGCTGCAAGTCCCAGTGAAACAGACTGAATCAATGGTTGCCACTGCTGCCAGTCGAATCCGGGGACGGCCGGGACTTCAACTTCTTCCGGTGCCAGAGGCGCAAGTACAACTTCGATCACGTCCTGCCGATCGTCCTGAATGCCAACCGCATTTCGGACGATCTTCTCAATCTGTAGCTGATCCAGAGCGGTTCTTGTGGATGGATCTGCGGTTCCCCCGGCCGGGGGTGTGACGGAGCTGACATCAACGATGGCGGCCACGGACAGTCGGGTAATCGTGCCTGGGTTCTTGGTGACAACTTCTTCAGTCTTGGAATTCTGATAAGTCGTCTCGACCTGTGAATTCTCGTACTTTCCATTGCCATTGGTTCGTGAGTTCGGGTCTGTCGGGATATTCGAACCCGTGCCGGCAATTCCAATCGCGGGTGCAGGGGCCGAGTCATTCTTACTGTCCAGAACTTTCTCCTGAGTCTTCACGTTCGACTCCGGATCATAGACATCCTTCTTCTGAGTCATGGTGTCAAAGTCAATCTCCGCGGTCACCTGTACGATGGCTCGCACGCCGTCCATTTTACGCAGCATGGTTTCCGCTTTATGTGCCAGAGAAGCCTCAACTTTCTGACGATACGTCAACTGCATATCCAGATCAGAGTTGAGCCCTCTCGTCGCATTGAATTGACGTCCGTTAGTGTCAGACAGAGCAATGTTGCTTTCATCGAGGCCGGGAACAGAATTGGCGACGACGGTGATAATTGTCTGTGCTGTCGGGCTGGAGATGGAATCGCCTCGAATGGGTTCAATGACAACGGCCGCCGTAACAGGCGACTGCTCGATCGAGAACGGCGATTCATCAGGCCGACTGATCGTGACAGTCGCCTCGCGAATTCCCTTAATCTGCTTGATCGCTTTCCCGATGCGTCGCTCCAGATCCTGTCGGCGTCGGTCTTCTTCACTCCGCGGCGATTCAAAAAGACTCGGTCCGATGGATGTTTCAGGCTCTTCTTCCGGATTGAGCAACCCCGCCAAAGCCTGACGAGCACGCCCGACGTCCCCGCGACCAACGGAGACAGCGGAGCTGGAAAGATTCAATTGATAATCAATCTTTTCAGTATCCAGAACACCGGCGATTTCTACGGACCTCGACGGCGTCAATTGGCTCGCAATCACGATGTATTCGGGCTGAGAGGCCCAGATCAGTGTCCCGGAAATCGCTGCAATACAAGCCAGAGCCGCTGCAATAAACCCTGCCCGCTGGCCAATGGTCCAGCGATTCCACAGAGCCAGCGCTTGTTCCCTGAGTGAGCTCCAGAAGGCCATGATTATCTTCCCGACGTACTATAAACAATGAGCCGTATCAGACTCGCGGTAGGTTCACTTAACCACGTCCCAAGCGTTTTCGTTTAACGGCTGGCTGTTAAACGATCAGTCTTTCATCCAGGACAAAACAATACGAGATAAACAGGCTTCCAGCACCGCGCCACTTGATCAATCACTTTCGCTAGATCTGCATGCGCATCACTTCCTGATAGGACGCGATCAGCCGATTTCGAATCTCCATCATCAGCCGAAATGCCAGGTCTGCTCTGGCCGTCGTCAGCACCACTTCATGAATACTCTCAGCTTCCCCGGTCACCAGTTGCTTAACGCCCGTATCCGCAATTTGTTGCTGCTTGTCAGTCTCATCTACGATGCCCTTCAGCAGGTCCGTGAAAGGCAGACCTTCTCGTGCCGCCCCGCTGTCTTTGATTGACAACGGGGTCATCGAAGGCGGCGTCTGAGAAAGCCCGTTAGGCCCGTAGAGTGACTGCAATGACATCAGCGGAGACCTCGCAGAAGTGACAGTGACTGCTCGGCCATCTGTCGGAATGTCTCAAGTGATTTCAGGTTTGCTTCATAGGCCCGACTGGCCGTTACCAGGTCCACCATTTCGTGAGAAATGTTGACGTTCGGCATTTTGACGTATCCGTTCGCATCCGCATGTGGGTGGCTCGGATTGTGAACTGACGGTCCCGGTGTTTTGTCTTCAGTGATTCCCACAACCTCGACACCATAAAGATCACCGACTTCATTCGCCCCACCCCACATCGCGTTCTCCATCGCAGCGGCGAAGGTGACCTGCTTCCGCTGATATGGTCCGCCCTCCGGGGTCATCGTTGAGTCGATATTCGCAATGTTGTTGGCCGCGATTTCCATTCGCAGCCGCTCTCCAGTCAGCCCGGACGCGCTGATCTCCATGCCCGAAAGAATCTTACCGAATGCCATCACAGGCCTCCCTTCACTTCAATCAGCCGCGGTCTTTTATGATCCCTCAATCGCCAGTCGCATTCTTTCGAGATGGCTTCCCAGCAACTGCACGTAGGTTTGCTGCAGCATCGCGTTCTTATTCATCTGACCAATTTCTCGATCCACGTCGACGTTATTTCCGTCAGCTCTTGTCTTGAGTCCCGGTGTCTCCACAATCTCCGGAGAAGCCTGCCCGACGCCATGCCCCTGCAGTTCCTGAGCAAGCTGCGTCTCGAATTCCACATCCATGCGACGGTAGTTAGGGGTAGTAACGTTCGTCAGGTTATTGGCGATCACTCGCTGTCGCATTTCCGACGCTTCGATCAATCGCCCCAGCAAGTCAAATTGAGAATTGATGGATTGCACTAACAAACCTCCACGTTGGATCGGTAAACCAGCCAACCGTGAAGTCTTCAGGGGCTCTCCGGAATCGTTCCGAAGGCCCTTAAAAAGACCTCACTGGAGCGGCATCGGCAGGACCGGGGTAATCGCTACAATCAGAACATCCGGCAAAGCTTATCTGGCTTACCAATTCCCGAATCGCAAGGGGGTCGCCACTGGCGATTGAGGGAAAACACTCGCGACAGTTAACGTTCACCCGGACTTTGCAGGTGGACCTGTTCCTGAGAGCGCATCCAGGGGGCCGCACTTTCTCAAGTGTCTGAGCGGTACTGGCGTTAAACCAATGAGCTTGTTTGGCACATAATTCAACTTCTCACCAGTGCCATTCCGCTCTCAAAGATGTATGGTTCTGTCTCAATTTTCATCGCTCCAGAAATTCCTTCGAGCCCTCTCATGCAGGTTCCGCTTCCTCCCGCTGCTTCTACAGAAGCCCGCAACAATGCCTCCATGTCCATCGACAGCTTGTCCGCGCTGGAGATTGTGCAACTCATGAATCAGGAGGACGCTCGAGTCGCCGCTGCGGTGGCAACGGAATCAACAGCGATCGCACAGGCCGTTGACCTCATCGCGCAATGCTTCCGAGCAGGCGGACGACTCATCTACATGGGCGCGGGAACATCCGGTCGATTAGGCGTTCTCGACGCCAGTGAATGTCCGCCAACATTCAGCGTGAAGCCCGGTATGGTGATCGGGTTAATTGCCGGTGGCACGGCGGCGCTGACGTCTGCGATTGAAGGAGCGGAAGATCGTCGTGATGAAGGAGCGTCGGATCTTCAGCAACTTGGATTAACGGCCAATGACGTTGTGATGGGAATCGCCTCCAGCGGCCGAACTCCCTATGTCATCGGCGGACTTGAGTACGCTCGCAGTGTCAGCGCTTCGACAATTGGCTTTGCCTGTAATACCGGCTCAGCACTGATTCCACTGTCCGACATCATGATCGCACCAATCGTAGGCCCCGAAGTTGTGACCGGGTCAACCCGCCTGAAAGCCGGCACAGCCACCAAGATGGTCCTGAACATGTTGACCACCGGCGCGATGGTGCTGATCGGAAAAACTTACGGCAATCTCATGGTGGATCTGACAGCCACCAATGAAAAGTTAAAGGATCGTTCACAACGCATCGTTTCAGAACTGACAGGACTGGCGGCCAACGCCGCTGGGGAACTTCTCGCTCGTTGCGACGGTCAGGTGAAAACTGCAATTGTCGCTCACCAGAGGCAAATGAGCCCCGAAGAGGCTCGCGAGGTGTTGATCCATCATTCCCAGCATCTGCGACGAGCACTTGATTCTTTCACATCGAAATGACCAGGCGTCCCGGCGACTCCTGTTGAGGTTCAATTCGTGCGCCTTCTGGCAAAGTTTTGACAATGGTTACGAAGGCCAGTGTCCTCTGCAAATGCCGGCTTCCAGGGCGGGTTTTCGATTTAAAAGTCCCATAATGCTTGAATTGCGAAACATCAGTAAATCATTTCCCGGCGTGCAGGCGCTGAGGGATGTTTCATTGACACTGGAACGCGGTGAGATTCGGGCGTTAATGGGCGAGAACGGAGCTGGGAAGAGCACGCTCATTCGCTTGCTGGCGGGCGCTCATCAGCCGGACTCCGGCACAATCTGCATTGATGGCCAGGAAGTTCTTCTGCAGCGTCCGCTTGATGCTATCAAGGCCGGCATTGGGGTGATCCACCAGGAACTGACTCTGCTGCCAGCCCTGAATGCCGTTGATAATATGTTTTTGGGACGTGATCATGGTCACTTCTGGATTCCTCGTCGTCAGGAACAGGAACGGGCCGCCGCCGTCTTTGCACGTATGGGTGTTGAGATTCCTCTGAATGTCCCCGTCGGCCAGCTTTCTGTCGCCCAGCAGCAGTTGATCGAAATTGCCCGCGTGCTGGCTCATGACGTCCGCATCCTGATCATGGACGAACCATCGGCCGCCCTGACGCCTCAGGAGGTTGCTCGACTGTTTGCTTTGCTGCGAGATCTCAAGTCTCAGGGCATCGGCATCATCTACATCAGTCATCGGCTGGAGGAAATTTTTCAGATGGCTGACACGGTGACCGTCCTGCGTGACGGCCGCCATGTGACCCATTGTCGTGTGGCGGAGCTAACTCGCAGTCGCCTGATTGAACTGATGGTTGGACGCGTTCTCGTGCGGGAGTTCCAACGCTCGCAGGCGGTGACGGGATCGACGGTTCTGGAAGTGTCCGGGCTTAGTCGAGATAACGTGGTCCAGAACATTTCCTTTCAGATTCGCAGCGGCGAAGTTGTCGGCATGACCGGGCTTGTTGGCGCTGGTCGCACAGAAACAGCTCGCCTGATCTTTGGTGCTGATCGGAGAACATCCGGAACCATTCGTATCGATGGGCAGACAGTCGGTGTGCAATCCCCTTGCGATGCGATCAATGCCGGGATCTGCCTGCTGACAGAAGATCGAAAATCTCAGGGCTTGATCCCCGCTCGCAGCGTCCGCGAAAACTTTTCTCTTGCCAGTCTGATGCGACTCCAAACCGGCGGTCTCGTTCGACAGCACGAAGAGTCATCTGCGTTTGCTTCTTACGTCGAACGACTCAACATCCGCATTTCCAGTCAGGAGCAACTCATTAGTCACTTGTCAGGTGGCAACCAGCAGAAGGTCCTGCTGGCACGCTGGCTCTTTCGCAACACAAAGGTATTTCTGCTTGATGAACCGACTCGCGGCGTCGACATCGGCGCCAAACAGGAAATTTATCAACTGATCGCCGACCTGGCTCAGCAGGGAAAAGCTGTGCTGCTGATCAGTTCGGAGTTGCCTGAGATTTTGAGTCTCTCTGATCGAATTCTTGTTATGCGCCACGGACGCATCTCGGGTGAACTTCAGAATAGTCCGAATGTTACTCAGGAAGAGATCATGGAACTTGCGACAGCGTGATGCCGTGACTCCAGGCGAGCGGTGTGGCGTGAGCCCACCGAGTGCATTTGCTGTACAACTCCGCGAACAACGGAGCAAAGTCATGCTCTCAGGTCCATCTGCGATTCAGTTCCAAAATCTTCCTCGGTGCGCTCACTCCCTCGGTGGGCTCACGCCGCACCGCTCGCCGTCTTTGCGATCTATCCGTGTTCATCTGCGTTCATCCGTGGATAAAAATCTTTCTCGTGAATTGCCAGGACTACATGCAAGTTCCCATGGGCAGTCAGCGAACAAGAGTCCCGGCTAACAGCAGGAGTCCACCAACAAAAAGAATAACCAGCAGCACACTCCAGCCTGCAATCGAGGTGGATGTTGTGACCTCCGGAGTACATCGAACAACCTCGGCATACTCTTTGCTGAAGACGAAGTTGGCTGCGGGCCGCAGGATGTACCAGAGCGAGACGCCGCCCAGAATCGTGCCGACAGGGACAAACAGGATCCAGAGCCCACAGGCAATGGCAGCGGGAACTCGAGACGTCAGCTTCAGCCGTCGAAGCTGGATTCCCGTGTAGATCTGCCAGATTCCCGCCAGAATCACACTCAGAAAAAACAGGCCTCGAGGCGAACTCCAAAAATCGCCATTGGAACCGGTGAACACGTCGGCCGTCGCCAATGCGAACCCGCAGGAGATCAGTAAGCCACCCAGGATCATCAACCCACTGATGCTCTTGATATTGGATTCACAGTGAATAAACTGTCTGCGGACCACCTCAGCATCAGAGGCAGCCAAAGAACCAGGGAAAGCCTGTTCTTCCGGAGCGGCATACGGATTAAACGCAGTCGGTTCCATCAGCTTGCTACTCGGCCTCTCCCGGCGATGGACTCGCTGTTGAAACATTGAGATCCAGATTCAGCAGCCGAACCGATTCTTTCAACAGGAAGTCCAGATCCATAAACGGTTCAAAGCTAATGTCCTGCCATCGTACAAATCCACTGCGATCAATGACAAATGTTCCGTGCAGAGCCGCCTTTTCGAAGTCATCGTAACAGCGATACTGGCGGAACATGTTCATCTCCGGGTCAGCGAGCAATGGAAATGGAAAGCTCGCCTCCAGATCCGCATAAGCTCGCTTCAGGTTCTCCTGCTTGTCTGTGCTGATGGCGACCACATCAAAGCCGGCGTTGCGAAAGCCTTCAAACTTCTTTGTCATCTCTTTTAACTGCTCGGCACAATGCAGGCAGCCGTAGCCCAGATAGAAAATGACGATCACAGGCTTGCCATTGTACTCAGATAACGCTCGCGTCTTCCCGTCCATATCAGCCAGCGAAAACGGGATCGCAGGTGACGGAGTCCAGCGGAACGGGCCAAGTGAGTTCAGATGCGGCCGAGCCCCCAGGTCGCTCGGAATCTCACGAACAACTCGCCAGTCGCCCCCGAAACCGAACTCCGCAGCGATCGCAGCCAGTCGAATCATCGGGGGAACATCCAGATCGACCGTTGAGGAAATCTTCCGCAGCTTCTCGAAGGCGGCTTTGGATTCGTCCTTTTTACCCGCTGCAAACAGCACTTCCGTCTGAGTAGCCAACGCCAGCACTTCGTCCGGATTGCTCTTCACGACCTCTTCCGCTTTTTTAATCGCGTCGTCGTTCTTCCCGGCCTTGAGCATCAGCAAAGGAATTTCTTCTGCACCGACATCACATTTGGTCAGAAGGTCCAGAGCTTTGGCGAAGTCACCAGCCTGAGCAGCCGTGCGACCGTCAATCTCCTGCAGAGCTTTCTCAATCCGACGCAGGTCATTGGCGAACTTCCCTTCGGCGTCCTTACGAGCTTTTTCGATGGCCTTATCATCAGACTTCGCTTCGCGTGCTTTCTTTTCGGCTTCCGCTGCAGCTTCCTGTTGTTTCTGTTTTTCGGCGTCCTGCATCTTCTGGATACGATCACGCACTGTCGCGGCTTCCGCCGTCTTCCCCAACGCCGCGAACGCTGATCCAATCGCGCGGTCGCGACGGAGATCTTCTTCCTTGTCGCCGGTGTCTTCCATCCATACTGTGCCGTTCAAGGCTGCAATCTGGGAATACAGTTCAAAGGCCTGCAGAACTTCCAGCAGTCGCTCACGACCGTATTTGAAACTGCCCGACTTTCCTATGTGGTTATACTTCGGATGCCGCGGCAGGCTCAGCATGTTGCGAGCCAGCGATTCTGCCTCATGAGCCCGCCCAATGGAGATCATATTGCGAATACACCACTCATTGTTGTGCGCAAAATTGTGAATCTGATCCGGGAGCACTCGATCCTTCATCATGTGCGCATGGTCAACTCGAGCCGACGCTTCCTGCTGATAGACGGCGTCGTGGTATCGGTGCAGCCGCGAATAAATATGCCCTGGCATATGCCACATATGAGCAATCGCCGGAGCCGCCATTCCTCCCAGCGCAGAGGACTGCAATGCCATCTCCGGCTTCTTGCCATCCCACAGATGAATGCGATAGTGGTGGATCGGATGCAGGGGTTCTTTATCGAGCACATCCTGAATCATTGCATCGACGGAGAGATTCGACGGCATATCCAGACCGTCACGCTTGCCCGACCAGCAGAACTCACAGAGAAACGCTTTCGTCTCGAGGTCTTCCGGGAACTCCAGCAAAACATCTTCCAGATCTGACACATAACGATTGGACCGCGTCTTTTTCTCTTCATCCTTTTCATGTTTCGCATTGATGAAGCGTTCAAAAGCTTCGATCAGAAGCTTCTCCCGGCGCGACATCTTTTCTTTACGTTTCACGGCCTCGGCGATAAATCCCTGAGCACGTTTCTCGTTGCCTCGATTGGACATCGCCATGCCCCAGTAGGCGGTTCCGCATTCTGGGTCGAGCATGGCGGCCTGACGAAACGATCGTTCCGATTCGAAGTACCAGAACCCGTGCAACTGAGCAACGCCCTGCTCAACAAACTTCCGAGCTTCCTCGTTGGCTGTCGTCACCGGAAATCGGACTAAGCCCACGCCGTTCATCAGATAAGCGGCCTGGCGAGGACCTTCATTAAAAACTTCGCCATGAGCCGAGTGCCCTTCCTTCAGTACGGGCTCCTCTTTGGCCTTCTCCGCTTCGCCCGCTGCTGGCATCGAGGCCGCCGCAGGTGCGGTACCGGCCGACGCGTCAGCGGCTGGAGTGGTTGCAGCGGGGGAGGCGGCCGGAGCAGGGGCCGCCGTCGCAGGAACCGTTGTCGCAGGAGCAGCCGCCTCAGCTGGCTTCGCCTCCTGTGAAATTACTTCACCTGCCAATCCAAGCACCGCCAAAAACGCGAACGCAGACAGGGTCGAGGTGACATCCGGAATGTACCGTCGTCTGGATGACATGCTGTCACTTTCAGAAAGCGAAGATCGATAACAGGAGGCAGGCAAATGGCAGGTACGCCATTGTGGCCACACATTACCGAAGCCACAAGCGTGCAAGACGCAGAAAACATCCCGCATCACTCACTGCGAACCAATCGTGTCAGCAAATCGTGTCAGCAATATGTAATCCCGGTCATCTCATGACCGGTCATTGCATCCCGAACAGTCCACCAGTTTCTCGCTTGGGAGCATAGCGGTTCAGGTATTTGGTCAGGGTCAGTTTGCGAGCCGTATTCTCGGACGTCATGTAACGTATCTTGCCGAAGATGGGCCGTTCAGGGCCCCAGGCACGATCGTAACGGCCGAGAACCCAGAAAATCCCGGAGTAGGAATTCGGGTCCCGTCCATCCACGGCAAAGCGATTGTTTAACTCAAGCATCACCTCTAATGCTCGTTGCGGCGTACGCGACCATTTCAGGATCTTCTTGCCCCACAGCATTCTCAGATAGTTATGCATCCGCCCTTCGGTCACCAGTTGATTCTGCGCCGCATTCCACAAGCGATCATGTGTTTTTCCGGCCTGCAGTTTTTCGAGAGAATAATCATACTGCCGCGGATCAGCCGCATGATCACGGAGCGTCCCCTGAGCCCAGTCCGGAAGTGACTCGTACTGGTCATAGTCAGGACGCTGCCAGCACATGTTGAAGCCCAGCTCGCGCCACGTGATAAGTTCATCCAAAAACGATTCAGCGTTCTCCGCCATGCCCCACCAACCGCTCCGGCCGCCGCGAGTTTGTCGAACATCGCCCAACCTATCGACAGACCAATTCTCACCCTCAGCGAGTCGCAGAAAGATCTCGTGCGCGGAGATGTGCCCGAAATGCAGGTATGGCGACAAACCACTGGACGCATCTTCATCCGGCTGATTGCGTTCTTCGGCATAACGAGATAATCGGCGATCAAGAAACTGCTGCAGGCATTGATCAGCTGAGACCGATCCACCCCTCATGACGGCTTCTCGCACAGATTGATCAACGGGCAAAAGATCCAGCGCGGCGGACTCGCACCGCAGCAATTCCGGGGAGGCGAGCGGATGCTGACTGAAAAGATGTGATGGGAACTTCGACAATCGAGGAATCGTGCGATCGGACAAAGGCTCGGCCGTTGGAAACTGCGTCAGATGTGGAGTCAATGTCTTCTGGAGGTATCGTCGAAATGCGTAGGCCGTCGGGAAAACCTGATCGGCAGCCCGCATGGGGAGAAGGCCGTTTGAATCAACCGCCTCCATTCGTACCGAAATTCGTCTCGCCACCGCACGAATCATTTTTGGCAGAAAGAAACAGGGGAAATCATCGGTAACGACGACACACGCCTGCTTCGCGAGAGATTCGATGAGTCCGGAGCCTTGCCCAGGAATTGCCTCAACATACGCCGCGTAAGCATGCCCTTGTCGAGTTGCCTCCTTCTGATTGTCATGCATTCCCTGAATGACAAAACTATGAAGTCGCCTACTCGCATACTGATAGTCACAGCGAAGTGCTTCCAGAATCAGCAAGGGGCGATTCAATTGCCTGGCCCACTCGATCGCGCGGTCCAGACCAAAATTGAATGACAACCGCCGATTGGCGGTCATCCAGTAAAGTACGAACTCCCCGCTACTCTGCGGAGCATGGGAGTTCAGCGACAAGCAGCGAAGTTGTGGAACGCAATTCATATTGCGACCTGATTTTTCTGTCGGGAAGCGGAGCGTGGTGGAAACATGGCCAACATTCTGTTCCGACGAAACTCAAAGATGCGAATCAGGTCGTCCTTAACCAGTAGCCAATTTATCAGCCGACCGCCAGGAACCCGGTACCGTACTTCATCCCGCGCCAAAGTACCCTCAGGTAGTTGCTCGAATGTGTGAAGATGTTCCCAAAGGAGGTAGGGACCTCTGAGCTGGCGATCCACGAAAGAGAACGACGGATTCCATTCAGAAATCTCCGTCCGCCATCGAATCGGGATGCCTCGCACCCGTATTGAATAATCGATCAGACAGCCCTCTCGGATATCGATTGGAGCGGGTGTCTGGATCTTAAAATTCAGCCAGGGAGGCGTGATCTGCTCAAGCTGGAAGGCATCGCTGAAGAATTCAAACAGGGCATCCGGCGGATGCTCCAGAACCACAGACGAACGAAGCACAAAGAGCTTCTCCTGCGGATCCCAGTCGATTGTCACCATCTCAGCGCCCTTCACACAAAGTGAACGTTTTGACTCTGTCCGAATGTCCGCATCAAACGCCGGATTGTTAACGGAACTTCGAAACTGAGAACAAAAAAAACTGTGATCCGGTCCTGCCCCAAAGCCGTTCAGCATCAGCGAATCTCGATTTTTCCCGCATTTCTCAGGCCTAGGCGCGGGGACAAGAAAAACAAACAAATCTGGTTATCAGACGTAGTGGAAGACGGTCTAATCGTATTGAACGTTTTTTGACGATTGAACGATTTAAAGATCGTTCCCCAAGTAAGACAGTTTACAGTCTTCAATCGCTGGGAGAGCATCATGGGGGTCACAAAGTTAGCGTGCAAGAAGAGCCTGAAGAAGACGGTGCGTGCACCGTTTTCATCGGGCGAATCGGTCGATCGGGAGTTGGAACTTCGGCGGCAGCGGGCGCGGACGATGCTGTCGCAGGAGAACCGCTTCATTTACTCGCCGGAGTTTGAGGGAATGGAGAGAAGCACGGCCCCGTTAAAGGCGGCCGATCGACTTCTCGAAGAATTATCGTGTGGCGATCCTGACAAAAAGCCGCGATTAAAGTCTGATGCTGCGGATGACGAGACCGTTGTGTTTCTAAACTGGTCGTCGTCTGATCCGCTCTTGAGTTTCGAGCAGGAGCAGGTGCTGTTTCTGGCCCTGAATCTGGCTCGCTACAGAATCAATCGGCTCCGATCGCGGCTGTCTGCAGAGACTCCGGATGTCAGGATTATGAACCAGATTGAGCAAAAACTCGAACTGGTCGAAAAGATCCGTTCGCAGCTGGTCCGCTCAAACCTCAGACTCGTCGCGAATCTTGCTCGAAAGTTCTCGAGCAGTTTTGGCGAAGTTGATGAGTTCAGCAGTGACGGCAGCATGATTCTTTTAGGGGCAATTGACCGATTCGACTATTCTCGAAAGCTGCGTTTCAGCACTTACGCGACTCATTCGATCCAGCGTCACTTCTTTCGGTCGTGGAAGGTACGCCAGCGGCGGAAAGAAAGATTCCCAAGCGCCGTTTCCGAACTGCTCAGCGAAGTGCCAGAGCGGGATTCTCAGGTGAGAGTCTGTGATGATCCTGAGTCTGTTGTAAGACAACTCATGCTGCAGGCAAAGGATGTTCTGGACGAACGCGAGTACCAGATCGTTGGACACCGGTTCGGAATTGGTGGCTTGAATCCCGACGGGCAGACATTAAGAGAGATTGCTGCAGACCTGGGGATTTCAAAAGAACGTGTCCGGCAACTTCAAATGAAAGCACTCGACAAACTGCGAGAGTTGATCGATCCTGATTTGATGCCGGTCGATGAGATTGAATCCCACGCCGAAGGGTACAACTTCGACGAGGATTGACTTGCGTTCTGCCGGAGACATTCTGCTGCTAACCCTTGGCCGACAGGTAACAAACACGGATTGTCACTTTTCGTCAGCGGGTTTACGGACGTATCAATCGACAACTGCGCTATCGTTGGCAGTGAGCAAGGCGGCTTATCGCTCGTCATGCGGAGTACTAACAACACAGCCACGATCATCAAACACGTTCAGATAGAAGACCGTGGCATCCGTCGGGATTGTAGCCGTCACTTTGGAAGTTACTGAGTCTATTTCCGCGGGGATGGACTCCCACTCTCGGTCCTGCCAGCGACCTGCTTTACGAGTAAAACACAATTCCGCTTTTGTGACCGGGACTGTCGATCCGAAAACAGCCCACGCTTTGTCGCCTTCGGAACCATGGGCCGTAATCTTCGGCAACGGATTGCCTGCTCGAAGAATCGAGTTGGCAAATACATGGATCTCTTCCGGATTCTCCCCGGCAGCCCCGTGTCCGTGCGGCATGCGAATTCGCAGGCATAAGGTACTGTCGCCCTTCGGAAGCTGATAGGACTTCTTCCACGAATCCATGGGGTAAGCGAAATCGTTCGTGCCGTTCACCCACAGCATGGGCATTTTCGCGTTGCGAAGATACTCAGACGGATCCCATTGCTTCAACCAGAGATTGGCTTTGTCGGACCCCAGCTTCTCAAACGCCGGCAGCCACACTGAGTTCTCACCGAGAAAGCCGCAACCATACACCGGCACTGCCAGCTTGAATCGATCATCGACGCCCGCCACGATGCTGGTCATGTAGCCGCCCCACGAAATCCCCGTCACACCAATTCGATCGGCATCCACTTCAGGATAGGACCGAATCAAACTGTGCGCAAGTGCCACAGCGCTGACGGCCTGGTATGTCCATTGATCTTCGATAGCATCGTCGAGCTGATTGAAGCTGGCGTCCCAGCCTGGAGGACCGCCCTGTTCATGTCTTTGCCAATTGCCATAAGTCCCGACAGGAACGCAGCCGCACAGATCCATCGCGATAGCCGCATAACCGCGTGAGTTCCATAGCTTGACCCACCGATCAAAGGCGGTTCCTCCACCTCCATGGATCAAAACCATTGCGGGTAACTTTGCTTTCTCCAAATCCGCACCGACGGGTATTGCGGGAACACCGTAGTACGCAAAGATTCGAGTCGGCTTTCCGTGATACGGCAGCCCTTCATAGAAGAAAGATTTCACTCCTTCGGCCACCGCAACATCAGTCGGGAAGACCGCAGGCGCTTTGCTCAGTGATTCGAGATCAAATTTGATACGGGGCGCTTCGGCCGCAGCGAATGTTTGCTCCGCGGCCTGCTGAGACAGAACATCTCCGTTTGTGAACGCAATCAGTATCAGCGTCAGCAGAGTACCAATATGTTTGTGATCACAATTTCGAGGCACAACAGAACTCCCGCGTCAGGCGTTTAAGGCTTCCGAGACGACACGATGTCTCAGGAGGCATCTCGCAAGCATAGTCGGTGAAAGTCCGCCGAGCAAATAGAGGGCGACTCTGATGGCGAGCAGTGTGGCGTAAGCCCACCGAGTGAGACTCGCGGCCGCTTACCGCGACTTCATAAACCACAAAAACCTCGGAGGGTGGACACCCTCCGCTCGCCAACTTCCCCGCCTAACACGTCAAGGCGAGCGGTGTGGCGTAAGCCCACCGAGTGAGACTCTCGGTCACTTGCCGCAACTTCATAAACCGCTAAAACCTCGGAGGGTTGACACCCTCCGCTCGCCAATTTCCAGCTGAACACGCCAAGGCGAGCGGTGTGGCGTAAGCCCACCGAGTGAGACTCTCGGCCGCTTACCGCTACTTCATAAACCGAAAAAACTCGGAGGGTTGACACCCTCCGCTCGCCAACTTCCCCGCCGAACATGTCAAGGCGAGAGGTGTGGCGTAAGCCCACCGAGTGCGACTCGTGGCCGCTTACCGCAACTTCGTCAACCGCAAAAACCTCGGAGGGTTGACACCCTCCGCTCGCCAACTTCCCCGCCGAACACGTCAAGGCGAGCGGTGTGGCGTAAGCCCACCGAGTGAGACTCGCGGCGTTTCGGAAAATCAGGCGGAAACCAAGGCTTCGCCCACGCTCCACTCGCGGCCATTCCGAATGACTCGGCGATACAATGTGTCCCGTTCGACAGGAACTCGACCGGCTTCCTGAATCAGACGGTGTAATTGATCGACCGTCATTCCTTCCGGCGTCTTTGCACCGGCGTCGTGATAGATCAACTCATGAACAACGGTACCGTCGATATCATCAGCACCGTAAGCAAGAGCTAGTTGAGCAGTCTGCTCGCCAAGCATAATCCAGTACGCTTTGATGTGGTCGAAGTTATCCAGCATCAGGCGAGACAGAGCGACCATACGCAGGTCAAACAATCCATCCGGCTTCCGAATATTCGACAGCTCTGTATTCTCAGGATGAAACGCCAAAGGGATAAACGTCTGGAAACCATGAGTCTCATCCTGCAGTGCTCGCAAACGCAGCAAATGGTCGACACGATGCTTCGCTTTTTCGATATGACCGTACAACATCGTCGCGTTCGATCGAAGCCCCAGTTGGTGAGCAGTCCGATGCACATCGAACCAGACATCGCTGTCCGCCTTGTGTTCACAGATTTCACGACGAACCTCTTCATCGAAGATTTCCGCACCACCTCCGGGCATACTGCCAAGCCCGGCTTCAACCATCTGCTCCAGAACCCACTTAATGGGTTGTTTGGTGATAAAGCTGAACCAACTGATCTCAACCGGAGTCCACGCCTTGATATGAATCTCCGGGCAGGTTTCGTGGATCACACGAACCACGTTCAGGTACCAGTCGAAACTCTTCTTGTGATGCAGACCTCCGACCACATGAATTTCAGTGGCTCCGGCCGCGCGCCCTTCGAGAACTCGATTTCGCAACATGTCGTCAGTGAACGTATATGCCTTTTCATCCTTCAGATCCGCGCGAAACGCGCAGAAACGACAACGGTAAACACAGACGTTCGTCGGATTCAGATGGATGTTGGTGTTGTAATATGCCACGTTACCGTTGCGTCGTTCTCGCACGGTGTTGGCAAGCTGACCCAGTGTGTGCAGATCGGCGGTCTCGTCCAGAAGCACGCCATCGTCAAACGACAGGCGTTCACCGGCCAGAACCTTGTCCGCGATCGCCCGTATTCGTGAGTCAGAGATGGAGAGATTCATGTTGTTGTCCCGCAGGCAATTAAGATTCAGCCGTTTCAGAAGAGCCAGATGTCGAGGCATCCGAGCACCAGGATTCCGAAACTAATGATGGCGTTCACGTTGAAGAAAGCAACATTGACCCGATTTAAATCATCGGGCCGCACCAGTCGATGTTCATACAGCAATAGTCCGGCGATGGCGACAACGCCCACCAGAAAAAGCAAACCGAGACCAGCCAGCCACCATAACAGAACGAGCATCAGGATTGTCAGAAGATGGCTGATAAACGCCAGTCTCAACGCGGACCGCACCCCAATTCGAGCAGGAATGCTATGCAGCTTTCGTTCGCGATCAAAGTCAGCGTCCTGACAAGCATAAATAATGTCAAAGCCGCCCACCCAGAAGAAGATGACCCCGGCCAGCAAAGTCGGGATCAGAGCAAATTCATCTCGCACGGCGATCCATGCGGCGATTGGAGACATCATCAAGGCCGCTGAAAGCCAGTAATGACAAAAGCTCGTCCAGCGTTTGGCCCACGAGTAGCCCAGCAGGAACAACAGCACCGGGACCGACAAATACAATGGCAGCCGCTTTGGAAGAAAGATCATCGTGGTCGCGATAAAGACAAGACTCATGACGAGCGTAAACAACGTCACCGCGCGGACGGAAAGCAACCCTGCAGGAATATGCCGCCTGGCAGTACGAGGATTCTCTTTGTCGATATCCCGATCGACCAGTCGGTTAAAAGCCATGGCCGCCGATCGTGCGGTCACCATGCAAATCAGGATTCCCGCCAGATCACGCCAGCGAAAGATGCTGTCTGCCTGAGCCCAGGCGATCACCGCCGACAACATGGCAAAGGGCAGCGCGAAAATGGTGTGGCTGAAACGGATGAGTTCCAGAAAATGTTGAACTCGCACCCACATGGACATCGAAATGGACTTTGCAGACCGCGTTCTGATGCGGAAAACTCACGTTATGATCGACCTCTGAGGAATGATAGACATAATCTCAGCCTTGAACCGCCCAATGAGCCCACGCGGGGGGCTTTTCTCTCTGGTTGGATCACCGCAGGGAAATTCCTCGGAAAATTGACTGAACGACTCCGTTCCCCACTCCCCGCAGTAACGGTTCCGTCAGGCGTTGAGAAGTCAGTCAAAATCAACGCGCGATGCCACCAAGGCATCTCTGCGTGAGCGTTTCTAAAAAGTATCCCGCACAACCCGCGATCGAATAACAGACGAAAGCTCGTAATTCGCTGAATCCCTTATCTAAAGCGTGGGGCTCAAAGCGAAAAATTGCAGGAGCAGTCGAATCAGAGCGGCTCAATCTGATCGGTTCAATCCGGTGGACGACTGATTCAATGGCTTAACCGCCTCCCGATAAAGAAAGCCCCTGTAGAGCAGGGGCTTTCAGATCATGCTGTTTTGCATGCGGATTGATCAAACCGGACAACAGCCGCGGGCTCTGTGATCAGGCGATCAGAATTCGCCGATGACGTTACCATCGGCGATGTAAGCGAGACGCTGACGAGTGGTGGCGTCGATGTTCTCACTGATGAAGCGAACGGAACCATCGCCCAGCAGAGCCTGCATTCCGCCTGTGTGCATGCTGCCGGGAGTGCCCCACTCACCAAGCGTACCAGGAACATTTTTGATGCTCCATGGCGTACCGGGACCCCAGCCACAGCAATCCCAGTCATTGATTTTTCGCTGACCGTTCAGGTTTGCGAAGTCAATCCCGTTGCCGACGTGCTGATTACAGGCCCATGAACCTGTGATCCCGTCGTAAACGTTGAGAGTTGTCTCAACAATCGCCACAGTGTTGCTGGTACCATCGGTCAGGTCGCGCATGCTCGTATTGGACTGAGCACCGAACATCGTGCGTGTTGTCTGGCCCAAATTGCTCCACAGAGTTGACGGCTGTCCGCTGGCACTGAACCCATAGGTAGATTTGTAGGAAGCAACGTTCGTTTCACATCCGTAGTTTCCATCGAATCCCGGGAAGGTCTGCCTCCCGCTATCGGAAGGGCAAAGCAAAGCCGCCAACTTTACCGCCGACGCAGCAGCATTCGCTGCCGTTGGACCGCCGCTCGCCAGTGGAGCTGAACCACCGTTTCTCCAGCGACCCATCGCTGCAGAATGATCAATCGAGCTATACAGAGCAGCCTGTTCGAAATACGGCAGCAACAAAACCCAGCCGGTCTGATTCTTCTGAAGCGGCATAATCGCCGTGTTGCTGTTCACAGTTGACGCAGCGGCATTGCTGGCGTAAGGGAACATATTTGCCGTATCGTGATAATTGTGCAGTGCGAGGCCAATCTGCTTCAGATTGTTCTTGCACTGTGTGCGGCGAGCCGCCTCGCGAGCCTGCTGCACGGCAGGCAATAACAGGGCAATCAGGATCGCAATGATCGCGATTACCACAAGCAGTTCGATCAGTGTGAACGCTCTTGTTCGAAGCATTCTGCTGCGGAAGGCAGCGGTTCCATTGGTCATCTTCATAAACTAGTACCCTCTGAATGAGAACGACAAAACTGTCGAAGAAACATTCCTCGACATTGACTGCAGTGCTGTCAGCATCAAGCCTCAAGCTATTTCCCGGTGGCAATTGTGAACTCGATGTCTGTCTTCCCGCCTTCCGGGATGTCGACACGACGAGTCACCGAGGCCATTTGATCGGGCTCCGGATTGCTCCAGTTCTTCGCGATGGTTTCTTTTGCCTGAACCATTGCTGGCGAATCCCGTTCACCCAACGGACTCCCATCAGGCTTCACATAGCGGGAGAAAGTGATCAAGTAAGAACCCGGGGCAATGCCCGGCTCGTTGGTCCAGTGCGTCAGACTGAACGTGCCATCATCTTTAGTGATAGCCCAGGATCCTCCGACGCTTTTGGTTTCATTGATGGGTGTCAAACGAATACGAATGCCACCCATCGGCTTTCCATCAACCTTGATCGTGCCCGAACCCCCTACCAGTTTTTCCACAGGCGCTTCAAGAGTTTCTTCACAACCCGTCAGCGATACCATGGCGATGAGTGAAGCAACAAACATAGAACTCAAACTCTGTGACTTCATAAAATAATTCCTTTCAGCAGTTACGAACGTTTGCTCGACTTTCCTGTCCACCAACTGGGAGGTCAAATGAGTAATTAGCGCGCCGGATAAGTTTCATTCCGCGCCTGAGCCTCCACCTCTGTGAACACAGCTCCACTTCCGATGGAAGATGTTCCGATACGTTCAATTCCTTACATCGACTACCCTGATTCTTAACGCAACTTCTATTCCGGTTCGGGATGCTTAATGCAGCTGAGCGATAATACAGAAGGCGCGGTGAGCCAGTCGCATCGCCACAATAGACGAGCGTTCAAGGGATTGCAGCAGCATGAGTGGCAATGAAAGCCTGATGCTGTTCGAGGGACAAAAGTCCATCGTGCCACAAATGCAAAAATCAGAATCCTGTGTTCAGCCGTAAACACTGAAGCTGAAATGAAGCAGTACGCGGCAAGCATTCGCTCAATCGTTGTGCGGTTCTGCCAGTTACCGATCAACTGAACACGAGTGTCGATTGGCTACAAACCTGGAACAGAAGTTCACAAGCCCTCGCCTCTGCTTTGAGCACGCACTCCAATCAGAGCGATCACGTCAACTCCACGCGATGGCGCCGTTATTCCCTGACGCACCGTCCCGAGTGTGAACAATCGCTATCGGGACAATCAGCGTGGCGCGTCCAGGAGTTCAGCCTGTCCCTCGATAGCATGCAAAGATTGATTCGCGGCAATATTGTCGAACCGCGAGAACAATCCCGATGGCCAGTAAATTTCCACACTTCCTGCGGAATCTTCTTCGCCAAGTCCAACCTCAAGACATCGTTCGTTGCAGGATTCATAGCCATCTCCCGCCGACACCAGCAACACGCGTTCGACTCCCTCTGAGATCGCTATGACAACCTTGGCACCGATTGCGTCTCGGCTACTGACAGTGCCGGTCAATCGCAAACGAAGGAAGCTGTTCGGAGTGACGGTCGTGTTCTCTGCTAACAGTACTGGACGCTCAAGATCAGTGGCCACAAAATCCGTACGACCATCGCGATTCCAGTCGAGTTTTGCCAACCCACGGGCCAGACGTTGTTCCTGAAACAGCTCTCCAGCCTGCTCATGCGGTAACTCCACGAATCGACTTTCTGGTTGCCCAGAGAAGATCTGAGCCGGCATTCGGAATGGCTCGCCCGCAAACTCATCAATATGACCATTCATCACGATCAGGTCAGACCAGCCGTCATGATCCGCATCAAGAAACTGCGTCCCGAAGCCAAGGGGCTCAAAGCTGGGTCCACGCAGGTCGGCCGCCTGTGTTTGATCCTCGTAAAGCGAGGTCTGTGTCGACAAATACAGCGTATTAGATTCTCTGGCAAAATTAGTAACGAACAGATCCGGTCGCCCGTCTCGATTAACATCTGCACAGGCAACTCCCATACACGCCTGTGCAAGCCCGTTCATGTCGAGGGCGACTCCTTTTAGAAACGCCTCATCTGAAAACAGTGGAGACTGACCAGGCGCTAAGGTCTTATTAATCAAAAGATAGTTTGCCGTCATATCGTTCGCGATGAAGACGTCTGATTGCGAGTCCTCGTTGAAATCTGCGACAACAATACCGAGCCCCATTCCCTGAGAAAGTTCGAGCCCAGCGTCCTTTTGGATGGGTATAAAATTGCCGTCACTTTGATTGACCCACAAGGTGTCCAGCACCGGATCGAAGACCGTGGGCCGGCACACAACCGGTCGGCCGTTCTGATCAAGACAAGTCGCCGTCAGCAACTCCGGGCCCTGAACGTAATTCACGTCGAACAAATCCGGCAAGCTGTCCCCGTTGAGATCTGCGATGGCACAACTGACGGTCCAGACGCTCTCCTGCAGGCCTGCTCCCTGAGTAATCTCTGTGAACGTTCCATCTCCATTGTTCTCAAACAAACTATTCCGACCAAGGTTGGCCACGTACACATCCGGAAACCCATCGTTATTGATGTCGCCGGCTGACACTCCCTGCGAATAATTCGTCTCGTGGATGTTCGCGGTCATCGTGACGTCAACAAATCGTTGACCTCGCAGGTTGCGATAGATTGAATCACTGGGCCCAGTATCAGTGTTTAACGGCAGGGTCTTCCCCTGCGGCAGATACAGGTCCGGCC
Organism: Planctomycetales bacterium; assembly: GCA_026400835.1. Lineage (GTDB taxonomy): Bacteria > Planctomycetota > Planctomycetia > Planctomycetales > Planctomycetaceae > SXXK01. Next base: position 148,973 of record JAPLOA010000056.1, read on the forward strand.
AGCCGTCCTGATCGAAATCCAGGACCGCAACGCCAGCTCCCATCGTTTCATAAATCCTGTGACCGCTCTCCTGAGCCTTCGTGTTGATATACCTGAACTCAAGACCAACCACGGCGGAAAGATCGTCGAAATGAATCGGCGAAATTGCTTGCTGACGAGTCGTCACATCGCTCACTGCGTCACTTTTGATTTTGGCCCAATCCGGCAGTGGGTAAAGACTCAAGTCCATCTTCTTCGCAAGCGGTGAAGCGGCAATCGTGCGAGGTACGTCGTACTTGAGTTGCGGTGCGATGCGATCACGAATTGTAGCAATCCCGGGCTTAACGCCGAGCTGTTCCTGAAGAGAAATGACACACCAGCCCCACGCTTCCCAGAGACGCCCTGTGGCTTCAAGTTCGTCAATCATCGGGCCAACAGACTCGCTTCCGCGGGGTTCTTTGATCCGCTCGTTGAGATCCAGAATTCTTTGCAGTCTGCGACTCCGCTCTGTGAACGCATTACCCTGTTCCTGTTGCCCCTGGGATTTGAGTAATTGTCCCAGCAACGTGCATGCAGAAAGATTCTCCGGCTCGCGATTGACGACTTCCAACAGGCATCGGACAGCCTGCGGCGTGTGCTTATTTGCATGCAGCCATCTCCCTCGCGCCAGCCAGATGCCGGGATCCGTTTCTACTTCCTGCGGCAAGTTGGCGTTCCATTCGAGAAATGCATCAGGCTCGAAGTCAGCAAAGACTTCGCCCAGTAACCCCTGCGCTTCGGCGTTGTTTGGATCGGCCGTTGTGATGTCGATCAAATATTGTTTTGCGGCGGCAACACGATTCTGATCCAGCTCCTGCATCGCCAATGACATCAGCGGGGATTTGTCGGCCGGGTTCGCTTTAAGAATCAACTCCAGTCGCTGAGGATCATTAATCGTGGGATTCACGGACGACAAGACCAGCAGATCGTTGCGAGTAAACTCATTGCGTCTCAGCAACTCTATCAGGCAGCGAACGACTTCTCGCCGCTGTCCGGTCACGCTGTAGATTTGAGCCAGCAATCGAAACGGCTGCGGAGGACGAGAGTTGGCGACGATGGCCAGTTTCAGAGTTCGGATCGCCGGTTGAATTTGATTCCTGCTCATCCAGCGTCCTCCCAATTGGAGCCCCAGGGAGTTCGCATCGTCCGGCTTGAGATCTGTCACCACCTTGAGTGCTCTGTAGGATTCCTCGACCTGGCCATCGCGACAGGCTGCATCGGCCAGCAGTTTCCACGAAGACAGACGGTCCGGAGAAATCTTCACAGCTTGCTGAAATGCAGCGATGGCCATTGTCAGCTCATTACGAACCAGCGCGCGGCGTCCTTCGTCCTCAAGCGTCTCCGGAGACTGGCCCAGTTGGTTCCAGACGATCATACCTGTGACGCAGGCTGCGATCAGGCTGCCTCGCCATAAGCCTTGAGTCCACCGAGTAGACATTTGCGTTCCTGATACCTGAAAACAGTTCGTTTGGGGGCAATTTCAAAACGGCTCCGAGCTTAACCGCTTCTCCGGCAGACCATCAATGCAGGCAGATCAGCAACATTCGAGCCGAAGTGCCGGTCTTGAAGCTGCCGACGTGACCAATCTCAGATCAGCAAACCCTGTAAGCCAAAAAGTGAAAAGCACTCACAGTGAAACCCCTGTCACCAGTACTTGCTTCTCCATCTCGAACGGCAGCTCGAAACGCGAGGCCGGATTTCGAGAGTTGCAGATGCTGGATTCCTCGCTTGACTGCGATTAATCAGGGCGCCATCAGGGAATCATTAACTAAGGACAACAAATCGAACACCTCAACGCCTTTCGGTTCGTAACGTTTGGAGTTGTCGCGAACGGATAGGGTGACCGCCGGGCGATGCCTTGCCGACTGAATTCTGGAATTCAGAAAAGCTGAACCTGTTCAGCACAATAATTACGCAGCAATCTGCTTCTCTCGTGACGGAAGCTTGCTGCCATTCCAGCCCACCCCGGTTGTTTGCCGGAGGGTTGAGTCTGACACCGTTCTGTTTGTATTGCGGGCTTCAACCAGCAGTGCCCAGTTGCCGCGTCACCCAAAACTATTTGGGAACATTGCATGTTTTGGCGGGACGTATCCGACGCAAACAGATTGGGTGACAGGGGATGATTCGAAACGCCTTCCATGAAGAAACCGTCCTTAAAATCGAATACGCAAGCCTGACGAAGTTCAGCTACGCCAACCCGTTCAGCTTTCGAATCACCCACTCTGTCATCATCAGCGAAAACAACACGATCAGTACCCACCATTGATCCCAGAGTGTTCGCTCCTGAACCTCCTGAGCGGCGTGATCATCCGGCCGAAGCAGACTTTCCAGTCGATCCGTATTCCACGGCTCGATCATTTCTCCGCCGGTCATTCCCGCCAGTTGCCGCAACAAGGCTCGGTTACAACTGACATTCGCCAGTTCTGTAGACTCTTCTTTTCGAACCAGCAGTTCTGTTCGAATCGATTGCTCCGGATTCAAAGCACCACCGGTTACCTGCAGTTCAATCTGCCAAAGCCCCGGAGCCAGCTTCGGAACGCGACCACGAAATCGTTCGGGCGAATCCTGTGAAGTATCCAGAGTGGCCGTGAACTGCGTCAACGTTGCAGAGTTTTCGTTCGCAGCAGAGTCACCCGTCTTCATATCCGTATCGGCCTGCAAATCCGTCTTCGTCTTCGCAACGATGGGCGTAGCCACAACCTTGATGGTTGCTCCCTCGAGTTGGTTCAGGCGTTCAGGATTCCAGCGGACCACCGCTTCGACCTGTTCGGATTCACCAATGACCGTATCCGTCAGCGTCATCCGCACGTCATCATCTCCGGCCGCCGACTTATTTCGCGCGGCCCAGCGAATAAGCTGTCCCCAGAAGCGATAGTGGCGAGCATCCCCGGACCGCATTCGCCACCGCCAGGTGCTGTCGATTCCCATCCAGACAACCTGACCAAATCCATAATCGTGATGCACAATCGTGGGGACCGCCGCACCCGAATCTCCTGAAATTCGCGAGCTGGCCCAAAGAGTTGCACCGGCCTTGGCGACTCCGCCATAAATCCATTGGTGACCCGGCAAGTCCGTCAGCGTCGGATCCTGCAACGTCATGTTATCGGACAACTGAAACATCGGCAGATGAAAGGCATCAGGACTCAATTTCAGATGGTAAGACGTGGCGGGAGAATCCAAAGCGGACTTCTGAAACTGCTCAGCGACTCGCGGATTGAACTCCTTCACTGGCAGAAGACTGGTGAGAATCTCTGACTGAAATCCGTGAGGCATCGACTGTCGACCGGGAATAATCACCACGGTCAGGCCATCGCGAGATACGGCTTTCTCAACCAGCTCCCACACACCGAGCTCGACATTCTCCGCCAGCACATCACCGATGATCAACAGATCCGTTTTCGCCAATTCCAGTGCGAAGGCATCCAGCGGCGGCAGCTTGCTGGCAATGTAAGAATCGTCCAGTAGTTTCAGATACGGCTGTCGAAAAAGTACGACACTGGAATCAACCTGCTTATCACGTTCCAGAAGATTCTTCAGATATCGAAACTCCCAGCGAGGATCACCGTCCAACAGCATGACTCGCGCCTTGTTGTCGACAACATGCAGCGTAACATCACGAGAATTATTATCGTCACGTAGCTCACCATCTTTCCGATCAGCCACAATGCGATAGTCAAACCGACCTGATTCCGTTGAGGGCACAGCAAACGTTGCCACGGCCGAGTCCGCCGAAGTAATCAACTTCTTTTCTTCCAGAGTTTTTCCGTCCTGTTCCAGACGAACCGTCAGCTCTTCGCCTTCGAACCCAAACGTCGCCAGAGTCGCCTGAATCTGCGCCTTGTCATTCAGAAAAATGGCCTCGGGTGCATCGACAGAGACAATGGACAGGTCGCGAGGTGGAATGCGAGAGCCGATGGGAATTGCATAGACCGGCACACCCAGACTGGACAACAACTGCGTCGCACTGGTGAGATCTCCCGGGACCGACTGACGTCCATCCGTCAGCAACACGATTCCCCGAACCTCACCGGCCCCATCTTCCGCAGTGACCGCCTGCAGAACGTTCAGGACATCGGTATTCCCCGGCAGAAGTTCGATTCGTTCCGACTGCAGCAGCGAAGCCAGTTCTTCCACCATCGCTGCTTTTTGTTCCGTCGCAAACAACCGCACATCGACACCGATCAGGCCCTGCAGTTTCTTAAGCAACTCGCGAGGTTGTGATTGCAGCAGCCTGCGAACAAACTCTGTTCGCGGCATTTGAGCCAATTCTTCAAGCGTTGAATTCACCTGTCGCTTGCGAGCTTCAGCGGCTGATTGCTCCGCTGGCGTCTGAGGAGGCTGAGCATTCCCCAGCCAATTGGGCTCTTCACCAGCGTCGGCTGAGGCCACCCACTGTTGAATCAGCGTATCTGTCTCCTGATTCCCCAGCATGCCGAGGGCCTGAGCCCAGCGAAGCTTTTCACCAAGCGGCGCATTGGTGTCCTGAATCTCCATGCTCTGCGAAGCATCAATGCCAATGATCACGCGGCCGCGCTGTGTCACATCCAACTGCGTCGTCAGAACAGGCTGCAGCAGAAGAGTCAGCATCACGGCCAACACTGCAATTCGCAGACTCAGCAGAACACTACCGACATTTCTGGACACGACGCGACGTTCCAGCCTCATCAGCCAGACGCTAAGAAGCAGCACAGCCACAACGCTGAGCATTGCAAACAGCACCCAGGCAGGCGACTTCGCACCAGAAAAAATGAGCCGCCAGTTCATAGAAAAATTCAGCCGCCCGAAGAAGAACGATCAGAGGTCAGAGGAGAAGTATTCTGTTAGCGGCCACGATTCTGCATCGAGCCACCTGACTTTACCTGGTGAGCACTCAGAAGACTGTAACAGTTCGCTGAGTCATCGTCTTGCTCGTAGTGAGTTTGCAGTCCATGGCGTACCCGCAAGCCCCTGAATCTTCAGCGAAAAGGCGTCCAGGAAAAATCTTTCGGGCTCTTCACGTTGTCTTAAGGCAGGCCCTGCTAGCATGCATCCCCTGTCCACAAGGGTCGTGAGAATCACCTGCAAATGCCGTCCTGAAGAGTGTTCCATGCGAGTCCTGGTCGTCGAAGATGAACCCGATCTGCTCACCACAATTGCCCAGGTACTGCGCGAAGATGGTTATGCTGTCGATGAAGCGGCGGACGGTCAGGAAGGACTTTTTAAGGCGACCAGTTGGGAGTATGACGCGATCGTGCTGGATCTGTTGATGCCAAAGCTCACGGGTTGGCAGGTTCTGGAAACACTCAGGAAAACTCACAGGACTCCGGTTTTGATTTTGACCGCTCGCGACGGGGTCAACGATCGAGTCCGCGGACTGGATGGTGGCGCTGACGATTATCTCAGCAAGCCGTTTCATCTGGTCGAACTGAAAGCTCGCCTCCGCGCGATCATTCGGCGATCAGTGGGGTTGGCATCGTCTGAGATTCTGATCGGTGAGCTGGCCGTCGATACAAAGGCAAAAACAGTGCGTCGTGGTGACACTCAACTTCTGCTGACGCCTCGCGAGTTTTCACTACTCGAGTTGCTGGCGTTGCACCGCGGACAAGTGGTTTCGCGCACGCAGATCTATGAGTCTCTGTTTGACGAGAACGAAGACAGCCTGTCCAATCTGGTCGATGTGCATGTGTCGAATCTCCGGCGAAAGCTGGGGAAGGACTTCATCACGACTCGACGCGGCCAGGGGTACATTCTCCATGATTAAATCGATCCGCGGACGATTGCAGTGGTGGTACGGTGCGGTTTACGCATTGTCGATCCTCGCGTTTGGCTTGCTGGTCTACTGGCGTGCCGATCGCGATGCGCATGAACGTGCGACATTGCAGGCGGTGTCGACCGTGCAGTATCTTGACGTGAGTCTTCGCAATGTGCCGCCGCATTTGGTTCGTCACACTCCGCAGGATTCCGACTTCGGTCCGGGAGAGACGATTCGGGAGAATTATACACTGGGGCCATTGCCGCCGGAGTTTCAATTTCGACCACCTCGAGGACGAGATGGCGGTCCTGAGGGAGAACAAAAACCGAGACCTCGACGCCCTGATTTTGCAGAGTACTCAGAAGACGGCCAGGGCAGCAATCCTCCAACGCAGGATGAACATCGCCGACCACCTCGAGGACCGGGGAACGAGCTTCTCCCGGAGGGTCCGTTTGGAGATCCTGATGGCCCACGTGGCAACGGCCGGAACGGCCCACCGGAAGGTCGCCGTTTTCCGCCCGAAGAGGGTGATCGACTAAAAGCCGTTCGTCCACCGGCGACGAAGGGAGGACCTCCGTTTGATGGCGACGATTCTCGAGTCGATCGGATGGAGTTCGTCGTCTGGCGAGGAGATGGCAGCGTTCTTACTCGCAGCGATGGAATGCCGCGTGATCAGGCTTCGGTGATTCCGAACATAGAACAAGGCAACCCTGCTCCTCAGGTCTCTATGAATCGCGGAGAAATTGAAGTCACCAAGCGCGGGCCGCACGGATCTGTCATTCGAGTCATTCGATCGTTCGATCGCGATCTGTCCAACTTGCATCGTTTTGGAATTCAGATTTCCGGGATGGCAGTTCTGACATTGGTCGTGGGAATCTTCGGAGGCTGGTGGATCTCAGGACGAATCGTGCACCCGATTCAGATGATCTCCGAAACCGCCGCGCAGATTTCTGCGACCAGCCTGAACCGACGTATTGAGACGATGGCTCTTGATCAGGAGTTGATTCAACTGGGCACAGTGCTGAATGCAACCTTCGGTCGGCTTGAACAGTCATTTGCCAGACTGACACAATTCACAGCAGATGCATCGCATGAACTTCGTACGCCGCTGGCCGTCATTCAATCTCAGATGGAGCTGGCACTCGGAAAGCCGCGAACGCCCGAGGCTTATCAACAGACTCTGGAGATCTGCCTGAAGTCCTCTGATCGTATGCGGTCGCTGATTGATGGCTTGTTGCTGCTCGCACGCACGGATGCGGAACGTCTGGAGATGCGACCGGTACCTGTCGATCTGCGCGATATTGCCGAAGATACAATCAGCCAGTTTCAGGACAAAGCCACCGCAGCGGAGATCGAACTGGAATGCGTTGTATCTGAAGACAACCTGAACATCATGGCCGATTCCAGGTTCCTCGCGCAGATACCAGCTAACCTGATTGATAATGCCATCCAGCATACTCCCGCCGGTGGCAAAATTTCTCTGGAAGTGCGACGCGAAGGTGACAAGGCGGTGTTAACGGTGAAAGACACAGGCTGTGGAATTGCGGCCGAACATATCCCCCATCTGTTTGAACGCTTCTATCGAATTGATACTGGAAGATCTCGCAGGCATGGCGGCAGTGGGCTGGGCCTGGCGATTTGTCGCAGTCTGGTCGAAGCCCATAACGGAACAATCACGTGTGAATCAAAACCGGGGGAAGGTTCAGTGCTGAAAGTTTGTCTGCCAATCGCCACTGATGTTGAAGCACCTGTCATTGAAGTACCTGTCGATGGCGAGTCGCACGTTTAAATCAAAAAGACAGCAACCCTTTCAACAGAGTCACCGATTGCGACCCCAGGTTTACCGGAGAGAAAATTGAACATACCGTGTCTCACAGACTCTAAACGAGCGATCCTGTTGAACCTCACCTGCAGCGTGCGACTAATCCTGCTGATCGCTGCACTGATCGGCAGCGCCGGGTTGACCTGCGTTTGTGCTGATGATGCTGTGGACCCACGCACGCTGAAGCATCTGGACGGTCATTGGTATGTGTCTCAGGCCCAACCAGCGACCTATTATTACAAAGACGCCGAACAGTATCTTGATCTGTTCTCTTATCATCGAAAAGATTCCAACAAGGATGGTATCGATAATCTTGTGCTCAGTCACAACAAAACGCACCTGATGTTGGACAGCCAGGGATATCCCAATCATCCGACCGCGATCTTCCCCAACTCCGGCAACCCAAATCGGATTGAGATTCAGAAGTTTCGTTTTCAACTGCCGCTGGAGCCAAAACTCAACGACCATATCACTCGGCTTCCGATGGGCCCGATTGGTACGGCTGTGAATGGCGTGGTTTATTTCAACCCGTTTGAACAGGGTGGAATGAATGCCGTCGAGGGCTATTCGGAGGTCTGGCTGGACTCCTGCTGCGGACATCCTCAGCAAACTGGAGTTTATCACTACCACAAGTATCCGGTCTGTGTGAAATCTCCGTTCAGGGATAATGGCAAGCAGCATTCGCCCGTGATTGGTTTTGCCTTCGATGGTTTTCCCATCTACGGGCCTTATGAATCAGAAGGGCTGATGGCCAAAGATGCCGTCGGTGAGCAGACTCTGGATGCCTGCAACGGACATACAGACTCGGTTCGCGGTTATCATTATCACGTGACTCCAGGTCGATTCCCTTACATCATCGGCGGATATGCCGGTGTGCCGGACTCAGCGAATATTCGTGGACGTCGTGGCCTGGAAACGGGAGCAATTGAAGATAACAGCAGCGGCGAGAGTTCGCAGCCCAAAGTCATTGCCGCTGTTCGACCGGCAAACGGACAGCCCGGAACAAAGCAAAAGCTGGAGATTGAACTTAATCCGACGCAGGCCACGCGAGTACGGGTCCCGGAAGGCACTCCGGACTGGGTGCAGGTGGGACCTTATGAAGCAGTGTCCATCGAACGCAAAGGAAACGCGCTTCAGGTTGAAATACAGATCCCGGAAGACGCAACGCTCGGCGTTCTGATGGATTGTCATATTGAGTTCAAAGCCGCCAATCGTCCCCGCGCTGTGTTCAAAAGAAACGATGTGTTCCGCGTTGTTGAAGTCGAAGATCCTTGAATAACCTCAGGGCAACCCCGTTCTGAAGTCAGTGTGTTCTTGTAGGGTGTGACCAGCGGAGCGCCGGCACACCGAACGGAAGCCAAAATGGTGTGCCCGCGCTACGCTGGTCACACCCTACTAACCACTCAGATTTAACAAATGCTTTACCGTGCCTGAATAACCTCCCTCCCTTGAACCTGTTTTCTCTGTCTATTGAAAGGCGAGTCCCATGAAGAAGATCCTGTTGGCAAGTGCTGTCATGGCATTGCTGGGCGTAACTGTCACGATGAACGTTCTGGCACAGCCACCTGTGGGTGAAGGCCGTCCGGATGGTCCTCCACCACGTGGTGACGGTGGTCCGGAAGATCGGCCTCGTCCTCCACATCCGGTGATGGATGCTTTGGACAAAGATCACAATGGTGAGATTTCTGAAGAAGAGATCAACAATGCGACGGCTTCTCTGAAGTCGCTCGACAAGAACAGCGATGGAAAACTGACGGACGATGAAATTCGACCACCACGCCCGGAAGGTGGCCCCGGACGTGACGGCGAACGTCGTCCTGACGGTCCTCCTCGCGGCGAAGGAGAACCTCGCGGTGATAGACCACCGGGTGACGGCCCTCCCGGCGATCGTCCGCCACGTGATGGTGAAGGGCGACCTCCCGGCGAAGGCCGAGGTCCGCGGGACGGTGAAGGGCGACCTCCCGGCGGACGCGGACAGGGACGCGGCGAAGGACCTCCGGGCGGACCTCAAGGCCGTCCGATGGGCCCACCGAGTCCTGAACGCTTCGTGGAAGATGCGATGCGGTTTGATGCCGACGCCGATGGAAAGCTCAGCAAAGAAGAGCTGATGAAGTTCGCCGTCGAAATGGGAAATCGACAGGGCCGACCTCCCGGGCAGGACGGTGGACGCGGGCCGCGACCTGAAGGTGACCGGCCTCCGGGGGATCGTCCTCCAGGCGATCGACCTCGCGGCGAAGGTGAAGGTGACCGTCCGCAGCGTCCACCAGCAGAAGAATAGTTCTCGTTCGCCAGGAATGACTCAGAAAATTATTCCCGTTGATATGCTCAGCGAGCCGCGTGAGAGGTGGCCACTTCTCACGCGGCTGTTTTTATGCTGCGTCTACGTTTGCTGAAGTCCTAACTTTCAATCCAGTCTGAGATAACTCCATGCTTCACCGCTTGTTAGCCGTCGCCTGTTTTTTCGTGGCCTCATTGTCGGCCTCCATGGGAACAGCTGACGATTGGACTCGTTTTCGAGGCCCCAACGGAACCGGGCTCAGTGAATCAACGATTCTGCCGACGAAATGGAGTGACGCGGAGAAAGTGAGATGGAAGGTCGAACTCCCCGGCCCGGGTTCTTCCAGCCCGGTCGTGTCAGGCGATCGAATCTTCGTAACCTGCTACTCTGGCTATGGCGTGGAGACGGGCGGAGATTTCTCGTCGCTTGTGCGACATCTTGTTTGCGTCGATGCGAAATCAGGACAGATTTTGTGGGATCGGACCGTGCCCGCCCCTGAACGAGAAGACCGTTATCAGGGGTATATCTCCGAGCATGGATACGCGAGCAATTCGCCAACTACAGATGGCCGGATGGTCTTCGCATTTCATGGCAAGTCGGGAGTCCATGCGTATGACATGGACGGAAAGGAACTTTGGAGCCACATGGTGGGAACTGAATCCAGCAATCGCCAATGGGGTTCCGCCGCCAGTCTGACGCTATTGAATGACAAACTGATTGTCAACGCGGCCGAAGAAGGTCGAGCCATCATGGCCCTTGATAAAGCAACCGGAAAAGAACTCTGGAAATCCGAAGCCGCAGCACTGGAACTTTGTTATGGCACACCATCGCTTGTGGCTCGAGAAGACGGAAAGACTGATCTGGTTATTGCTGTCCCGGGTGAAGTTTGGGGACTGAATGCAGAGACCGGCAAATTAGCCTGGTTCGTTGAAACTCAGTTGACCGGTAATGTCAGCCCGAGTCCTCTTGTTGTCGATAATTCAATTTTCGTCTTCGGTGGTTTTCGCTCGTCCGGTAGCTACCGGATTCGTACGGGCGGAAAGGGCGATGTGACCAGCTCGCATGTTGACTGGCATAGCCGCAGCAGTTCTTACGTCGCCACTCCCGTGCATCACGACGGTCATCTCTTCTGGATTGATGATCAGGGCATCGCCTGGTGTCTTGATGCAAAAACCGGCGAGCAGGTCTATCGCGAACGAGTGCCCGGACTGAAATCCGGAGGTCGCCCGATTTATGCATCACCGATCATGGCCGGTGGTCGTCTGTATGTCGTGACACGACGTGATGGAACCCTTGTGATTCCAGCCACCACGACATTCTCGATCGAATCGCAGAATATCATTGAGTCGGATGCAACCGACTTCAATGCAACTCCGGCTGTCTACGGAGATCAATTGGTATTGCGTTCCAACAGCCGACTCTATTGTGTCGGAGCAAAATAGCCATCGACGACTCATGCTCGTTGAGTCGTGGAGACCGAGATGTGAGAAGTTGCGACTTCTCGAGTGTGCTTAACTTCTGTGAGCAGACTTTGACTGGTCCGCGCAAGAGTTTCCTAAATCTCCGTCCGCGCTTGCGTCGCAATGACTGCCTCGTTTTCGTCGCCCGAGAATTCCCGGTGCAGAAGTGTTAACATCGTCTGCAGAAACGCGACAACAATAGGGCCAATAAAAACCCCGAACGGTCCCAGAGTCTGAACCCCGCCAAGAACACCAAGCAGCCCTGCCAAAGGATGCAGTGACGCGCGTTCCATGATGATCCACGGGCGGATCACATTGTCGACGGTGGAGATCACCAGCATCCCATAGATTGCCAGCGCGACGCCGGCGGTCATGTTTCCTTCACCAAACGCAAGCCAAAGACTGGCCGGGATCCAGACGAGGGATGCTCCTACGAACGGAACCATCGCCAGTAACGCAGTGAGAGCCATCAACAGAAAGATGGATTGCATACCCGCGAACCAGAAGCCGACTCCCGAAAGTACGGCCTGTGTCGTGGCCGAGGCAATACTGCCCGCCACGACCGCACGGACAAGCATCTGGAACTCGGTCAACAGTTGCTGCTCGTATTTGTCCTCGAGCGGCGACAGCACCATAATCGCTTTCACGATCTCGGGGCCATCAGCAAACCAAAAGAACAGAGCCATCACGAAAATCAACAGGCCAAACGTCACCTTGGCCAATGCGACTGATGTTGCACCGCTGAGAGACGCGATACCACCGGGGGTGATCGCCAGGAACTGTCCGGAGATTCGCTGCACGTCAGCCGACGTCGGGTTTGCCATCTCTTTCAAAGGCACTCGCCAGACTCCACCCAGCATCTGATTTCGGTAGTCGTGAAAGTTATGTGCGGAATTCTCGATCCATTGCTGGTACGCAAGCGTACCAGGTGAGGAATCAGCGGCTTTGGTGAGAGCAGCCTGCAGTCGCTCGACTCCGGGCTGTAAATCCGCTCGAGAATTCAACATCGCGTTCTCATTCATGCGGCGAAACTCGTCGGCGATGTGAACAAGTGCAGCCGCATTTCCCCGAGCCGCTGCACCGTTCGCTGCGTCGGCCCTCAATTCACCCAGAGACGACTCGATAAAACGACATTCGGCTACGAATGGATAATCCAGTCCCAGAGAATACCGTGCACGATTCAGTTGACCTCGCATCGAGTCTGTATCAAGTTTGTTCACGAGTTCGATGGCTTCGTATCCCGCAATCATGGCAACAGTTAGCACGGGGACCAGCACGGCCAGCAGGACTGCCACCGTCATCAGCACTGCGCCCACATAGCGACGGTTGTTGCACCAGCGTACGACATAAAGATGCAATGGTCGCAACATCAGCACCGTCACAGCCGCAAGAAACAACGGCAGCAGGAAGACCGACACGACCTGGTAGAACAAAGCCAGAAGAATACTGGTCGCCAGAATGAGTACGACAAAGGAAATGACTCGAGCCATTGATCACCGTAGTTTCAGGAGACACGATACAGTCTAAGGCGGGGCAAAAGTGTGTGCAGGCTTCGCGAATCGAAGGCTAATGATTCCGCATTTTCGTTGAACGTCGGGCCGGAGACAGCGGCCATTTCCTCAGCCATCGTCACCGCCTCAGCGATCAGCGGATGACACAGCAGCCCTCTGCGTCCCGCATCGCGTGAGTCTAATCCTCCGTCCCTGCAGTCGCAATTCGCTAAGAAACAGTCCCGCAATAACGTGGGGTTTGACTCACTGGGAGACTCAATCCGTGCGCCTGCCTTCGCTGAAGCTCACTTGTCACAGCCAACAGGAAAACGTCGCCGCTTTCAGGCTGTGACACGTGAATGCGGAGGTGCACCAATCACGGATAGCTCTTCGAACCCCGTTCCTAAGGACCAGTCCCGAAATAAGTTCCCTGAATCACAACCCGACGCGTCAGTTTTGAAGTTGCGCATTTGTCCCCATCCCAACCCGCTGCGTGAGCGAGGGATTGTGTTTTTGCGTTTTAAGCAGGGTTGCCGGGAATCCCTCGCTGACGCTTTTTGAAGTTGCGCATTTGTGCCCATCCCAACCCGCTGCGTGAGCGAGGGATTGTGTTTTTGCGTTTTACGCAGTGTTTCTGTAAATCCCTCGCTGACGCTTCGGGTTGAGATAATTCCCAATGCTTTTTTGCAGGCTGCACAAACCAAAGCGTCGAAACGCGCAACTTCAAAACGCGTCAGCGAGGGATCGGTGCCTTCCAGAAAAATCCCTCACTGACGTTTCGGGTTGTGATTTCTCGTCTCAGTAGAAACCGGATGTTACCTGGGGACTGTTCCTAAGGATGCAACGGCCATGTGGCTTTTGCGATTGGTGAAACATAATCGTCCGGCTTGACGGTCAGAATACTGCAGTCACAAGTGTCGAGCACACGCTCCGCCGTGTTCCCCAGCACAATTCCTTTGACACCACTGCGACCTACAGTCCCAATCGAAATCAGATCGGCCTCATGTTTCATAGCAATTCGTGAAATCTCCTGCCATGGATGTCCCCAGGTCAGGTGCGAAACGATTCGAGACACACCTGACCCCAGCGTCTTCAGAAATTCATCCAGTCGCTGCTCCGCCTCGTTATTGATTTCCTGACGCACCGAACTGCCCGGCGGAATGTGCTCCAGAAGATCATTCGGGACATCTTTGGAATCGATGACATGGACGAGGTGAAATTCGGCATCTGCCTTCTCCGCCAGCCAAAGTCCCGAGAGAACGGCCTTGCGGCTGCTGTCTGAAAAATCGGTTGGTGCGATTATCACTTTGGGAGCCGTTGCGTGTTCCTTCTTCACGACCCATACCGCGGCAGGACAGTTCCGAATAAGATTCTTCGCAGTACTGCCCACGAAGAACTGTTTCCAGCCGGTGATCCCGCGAGTCCCCGTCATGACGACATCGAATCCCTCCTGCTGAACCGCATGAGAAATCTCAACAAACGCTTCTCCCAGCAATGTCTCGCCGGAAATCTCAACTCCTGATCCCTTCAGCGGCTGGATCAGCACTTGTAGCTTCTGGTCAGAAACGTAACGAATCTCCTTCTCGTAGATATGCCCGTCGCCAGCCAACAAATCCTGCTTCGCTCTGTTGGACATCCCCATGGTCGCACGACGAAGATTATCCAGAACATGACTCAGCACAACGCGTCCTGACGACTGCTTTGCCACCCAAACCGCCAGGTGCAATGCGGCTGCGGAATCCTCCGAAAAGTCGGTCGCGACCAGAATGTTTCGAAACTCGATTAAGTCAGCAGACATCACCGAAGGCCCTTTAATGAAATGATGCGTTGTACAGCGACGCAACCGGACTCAATGCACAACCCATACCAGGGCAAAACTATTGAGTCTGAAGGGGAATTGCCCTGCACATGTGCGATATGGACCATCCTGTTCGATTCTCATCATATTCGCAGGCACTCAGACAACGATCTCTTTCGATGGAACGCAACGATCTTCAACAGTTCAATCACCGTCACAGGAATCACGGACAGCAGCAAAACCAGTAGCCATTCCCTCGGCAATAGAGTCGTCACTTCAAAGACCTTTTGGGTCCACGGGATAGTCATGATGCTTAACTGCAGCAGAACCGAAACTGCCACAGCGCCGAACAGCCAGAGATTTGAGAAGACTCCAAGTTCCGGCATGGTGTAGCGATGACTCCGACATCCAAAGGCAAAGAACAACTGCGAAAACGCGGCGACGGCAAATGTCACCGTGCGAGCCGCGACAAGCTGTGTTTCCTTCCTCTCATAAACCAACCAGAAGCCGGCCAGTGTCACGCACGCTATCAATAGTCCATGACACAGAATCAGCATTCCACTTTGCTTCGTCAGAACCGCCTGCTCCGGAGACCGTGGAGGACGATTCATGATATCCTTCTCCGGAGGTTCCATTCCCAGTGCCAGGGCTGGCAATCCGTCTGTGACCAGATTGATCCAGAGAATCTGTATGGCCATCAATGGAACCGGCCACCCAGCCAGAACGGCGATAAACATCAGCAGAACTTCGCTGGTATTACAGGACAACAGAAAGTGAATGAACTTTCGAATGTTGTCAAAGATTCCTCGCCCTTCCTCAACAGCACTGACAATGGACGCAAAATTATCGTCCATCAGAATCATATCGGACGCTTCTTTCGTGACGTCCGTTCCCGTAACGCCCATCGCGATACCGATATCAGCGGCCTTCACGGCCGGAGCATCATTGACTCCATCTCCGGTCATGGCGACGATCTGGCCACGAGCCTTCAACGCCTTCACAATGCGCAGCTTGTGCTCCGGTGAAACTCGCGCGAACACCGAGACCGACTCGACATCTTTCTCCAGTTGTTCTGTCGTGGCTTCATCCAGCTCCAGGCCCGACATCACATGGCTCTGGTCATCAGCGATATGCAGTTCTCTGGCAATCGCCAGAGCTGTCTCCGGATGGTCGCCAGTAATCATGACCGGACGAATTCCGGCAACACGGCACTTCTCCACCGCCACTCGCGCCTCATCGCGGGGCGGATCGATCATACCCACGAGGCCGGCAAACACGAGTCCGGATTCTTCATTGATTTCAGACTCCAACGAAGTCTGATCCCGATAGGCCAGCGCGAGTACTCGATAAGCTCGAGATGCCAGCAGTGAACTTGTTTTTATGATCTCTCGCCGACGTTCCCCGGTCAGTTCGACCTCCGTATACCCACGACGCTCCCGAACACACTTGCCCAGAATCATCTCCGGCGCACCTTTGCTGTGCATGACGATTCGACCATCCGCACTCTGGATCACAACCGACATTGTCTTGCGGTTGGAATCAAACGGGATCTCAGACAGGATCTTCTCCTTCGAATCATGCGCCTGAATACCGGCCTTCATGGCCACAACCAGCAGTGCTCCCTCAGTCGGGTCACCGATCACCTGCCAACCATCGCCTTCGCCATCTTTCTGATGAATCGTCGCATTATTGCAACGCGCAGAGGCCGTCAGCAGTGGTAGTAGTTCCGGGTCTTCCTGAGCATTGATCTTTGTTTCGGCTACAGGCTTTCCATCGCTCGAACTGTTTGAATCATCAACCCGAAGAAACTCACCATGCGGCGAATAGCCAGCCCCGGTGACTCGAACAGACTGCGACGCAGTGACGATCTCTCGCACCGTCATTTCATTGCGAGTCAGCGTGCCTGTCTTGTCCGAACAAATCACAGTCACAGAACCCAGCGTTTCCACACTCGGGAGTTTTCTGACCAACGCATGCCGCTTAACCATCCGCTGCAGCCCCAGCGCGAGCGTCATCGTGACCACTGCAGGAAGTCCCTCCGGCACAGCCGCCACAGCGAGGCTGACCGACACCAGCAGCATTTCCAGGACCTTGCCACCACGCATCAGTTGCAGCGCAAAGATAACCACAACAATAATCAGGCAGACGCCAACAAGCACCTTACCCAGTTCGGCCAGCCGCTTTTGCAAGGGCGTTAGTTCTCGCTCGGAGCGGTTCAACATTCCGGCAATTTGCCCCAGCTCCGTTTTCATTCCGGTCTGGACCACCACGGCGGTTGCTTTGCCGGCAGCCGTCACGGTCCCCATGTAGATCATGTTGCGACGATCACCGAGCGATGCGTTCTCCTGCAGACTGCAGTTTGCGTCCTTATCGACAGGAACCGATTCCCCCGTCAATGCCGCTTCCTGCACCTGCAGACTGAATGACGTCAACAGGCGACAGTCGGCCGGAACATTATCTCCGGCTTCGATCAGAATGCAGTCGCCGGACACCAGTTCACTGGCCGGAAGTAACTGCATTTCTCCATTGCGCAGAACCCTGGCCATTGGCGATGACAACTTCTGCAAGGACGCCAGCGCACGCTCGGCTCGCTCTTCCTGCATGAAGCCAATGATGCCGTTCAACAACACGATGGCCAGAATCGCAAATGTGTCGATCCATTCGCCCATGAGGCCCGCGATCAAGGCCGCAAAAATCAGAATCCAGATGACGAGATCAGAGAACTGCGCCAATAGTTTTTTCCAAAGCGGCACAGGAGCGGCTTCGGAGAGAACGTTGAATCCTGCCTCGTTCCGTCTCAGAAGCACGTCGTCGGTCGACAATCCCAGCGTGGGTTCCACCGTGAGCAACTTCAGAATGTCGGGGGTCGGCACCATGTGCCAGATTGGCTCACTTCGCTGTAAAGATTTCGCCACCTTCCGCACCATCGTCTTTCTTCATGAGCCGCACTTTGACCGTACTTTGCCCAAACCGCAGATACGACTCGAAACAATTGCCCGGAAAAATTTAACAAGCTCATTGTCGTCGATCGACTCGCACGAAAAGTCACGACGCAAAACTCGGGCCATGTCGAACGTACGATGCCGAGTTCTGTCGAAAACAGGACGCGCCGAGTTGCCTTGCGGGGCGAATAAGTACGGAGTACTCAGGTGCCGGAGCCCGCGTTCCGCCGATCCAACTGCAATTCCAGTGAATTTCGCAATTCACGAACTCGTTCCACATCAACCCCGGGAGTCGGGTTAGTGATGAACCAACTCGCGTCGCGAATGGCCATTTCCAGCCGTCCCGTGCGCGCTCGCATTTCCAAACGCTTGGCTCGATGTTCGGGATTCAGCGGTTCCAGCATCACCAGCGTTTCGAGATATCGCAACACGTCGTCGTCGTTCTTCTCATCTTCTGCAAGGTTCAAAAGATTCCGTGTCATGCGCTCCATAATCTCAAGTGGCGTTTGCGCTTCACGGAAACGTGGCAGATCGGGAAAATTGGCATCAGCAAGAACTTTGCGAACTTCCTCATCGTTCATGCGGCGACCATGTTCGAACGGGTCAATGACTTCACTGGCCTGTGATGAATCGGCGGGTTCATAACGCACGACGAAATGTCCCGGAAGGCCGACACCAACGACCTTCAGGTCGACTCGTTTGGCAAGCTCCATATAGACTACGGAAATTGTGATCGGCAAACCTTCTCGGTCATCAATCACTTCGTTCAGATAGCTGTTGGATCGAGTGTAATATTCCGACTGACTTCCACGCATACCCAGTTCTTCAAACAAATATTTATCGAGCGCAGCCAGACGTTGTAGTTCCGTGGCATTTTCCGGAAACGTCCGCTTCAGCTCCTCTGCCATCTCATCCATGCGTGCCACATAAGCGTTCACGTCAACATCCGGATTATCAATATGAGCCAGCAACAGCGCGCCCTTCAGCAGATCAGGCCTGGTGGCCGCGGATGAGCTTGCAGCGGGATCAGCGGCGGGAGGCGAAGCTGGTTGCACCTCGGACGACAAATATTCCGTGTTGAAGTCAATTCCCAAAGCGTCCGCCATCAGTCGACGAGCAGCGGTGTCATGCAGATCCCGCGCCAGCGTTCGCAGTTGCTTCGCCTGTTGCTCCATGCGAATCGCTTCTTTGTTCAATGCGTCAGTGGCAGATTCTCCAATCGGCAGCAGCTCGGCAACCATCCGATCATCAGCCGGTCGATCCGGAGTAATCTGCTTTGTCGTCGCAGTGATCTTCTCCAGATCCGGCTGGCTTAGCTCAAGTGGAAGCAATGCTGCCCCCACTGCAAATCGCCTGAACTCGGCCGCTGTACCTCTGAAGGATGCCAGCCCGAATTTGCCGGACGTCAAACCTTTGTCGGCCGACTCCAGAACCTTCTGGCCATTCACGAAACACTCAAACCGATCCATATGCATCCGCACTGTCAGCGTGTTCCACTCACCAGGCTTATAAGCGGGGTGTGGTTCGTTATGCAGAATGTTCCATGAATTGACATCCGGTCCATCGAAACGCGTGAGCCTCAAATTCCCCGCGCTGGGATAGAAGCCGTAGTGGCGTTCATTGCTATCGGAGTGAAATACCAACCCGGCAGCGCCTTGTTCATCGCCCAGCTTGACCATGACCTGCAAATCAAACGGCATATCGGGGACATCGGCGTTGCGAAGACACAAGGTTCGTCCCCCAAAGCCAGTTCCGGAATCCGTAACCGTGATCCGACCAGCTCGCTGACGCCAGTTGGCTCCGAACAGAGGCGTCCATTGCCGGGCGTCCAACGCACCCATCGTGCGCCATCGAGCCATTGGAATGGGGTTCGGATTGGCCAGCATGTCCCGCAGCAGCTTAACCGGCAAAGCAAACCCGACGTTCTCTGCCAGCGATGATTTCAATGTCACAATTCCCACAACATTCCCGGTACGGTCCAAAACAGGACCACCACTGTTCCCCGGCTGAATCGGCATCGCGAGCTGCAGCATTTTGATACCATCAATGTCCTGATGCCCGGAAACAATTCCACCAGCCATGCTGTTACGCATTCCCCTGGGATGTCCCATCGCCACCACTTCACGCCCCTGCGCGGTTTCTATGTCTTCCGACAGAGGAAGGTCCGCCAGTTCTTTTGCGTCAACTCGAAAAACAACAAGATCAATGCGATTTGTCGATGCATAAACTTCTGTGACCGGCACAATTTTCCCGCCCATCAACTCGACCGCGAAATCACGGCCATCACCAATCACATGCCGTGCGGTAACGATCAGGCCATCTCTGGAGATAATAAAGCCCGCTCCCAATCCATGCTCCGCCCCTGTTCGATCGGTCGAGCGAATAAACACCAGCGACGCCTTCGCTCGCGCGGCCAGAGCTTCGTTCGAAAGAACCTCCGGAGCGGCCGGAGCCTCAACCTGCGCCCCTGGCGCTGCTGTGGTCGCCTCTGCTGCTGATTGCGTCGCTTCGTCGCCGAGCAGAAAAACAGGGCATGAGCAAAAGCATAACGCGATTGCGATCAGTGAAACTGCCTGAATAATCTCAGAGCCAGTCGTCTTCGACATCGTAAGTCTCGTTTTCGTTTACCGGATATTCCTCAATGCGGCGGGAAACGAATTAAACCGAGTTTTGCCAATCGCGTCACTGCCGCGGAATGATTAACTGAGGAAGTTCTTCCGATGATTCAACAGGTTCTTTCACAACTTGTTTTGAACCGCGCAAAAGAATTCCATCGGAATCTTCTGCTGCCACCGCCTTCGTTGGCACGGAGTTGAGCCTTTGGGAATCATCAACGGGGTTGCTGTTGGCGGCCTGCGAGGTCGTGGCCAGTTGCTTTAACTGGGCCAGTTCCTGCGAGATCGCTCGCTGACCGGGATCTTCGTCGGCTATGGTTCGAAGTCTGGCGATATAGTCCGCTTCCGGCCCCTCATAATGAGCCAGTTCAAACAGCTCATCGGCCGCTGCATCAAAGCCTCGAAACTTCTGAAACGCGCCCGCCAACAGCAAGCGATCCGCAGACAATGGTCGTTCCGCCAGCCAATTCCAGAGTTCACTCCCATGCGTGCGCGCACGCTCGGCCGTCTGCTGACCATACAATTCGTCAGCCGAAACCCATGCCCGCGCACGGTCGTCGGTGATCGAAAGGGCCGTCTTGAGATTCTGTGCAGCCGCCGGGAAATTCCTGATGGCAATCTGCAGAAGCGCCATGCGAATCCACGGACTCCGCCGGTCGGGTGCTCGCTGAATAGCGTCACGGTAAGATTCTTCGGCGGTGACATAATCCTCTTTGCGAAACGCGGTATCGCCCTGTGACTGATATCGCAGGCTGTTGATCTTGTCGGCCAACGAAGAAACCTTGTCCCCACGTGGCAGTGACTCAAATTCATTCAGCAGCGGCGTGTCGCGATCAATCGCAGGTGGAGCTTCCGGAATTGGCTCAGGAGGAAACTGCTGTATTGGAATCTCAAACTGCTGAGGAGCAGGAGCAATCTGATCCAGCATCCGCGGATCGATCATCGTGTAGGATGCCGTCGAGGGCACCGAAGGCCGCATCGACAGGTTCATGCTCATGATTGTCGGAACCAGAATTGAACCCGGATACTGGTTCGCAACGCCGATATACGGCATTGGAGTGACCAGCCAGGGATTCCAGGGCACAAGCTGCCCTGTGAATGGATCGACGGTCAGCGGTGGGCCGACTTGTGGCAAGCCGCCGACATAGCCATAACCCGGATAGGCACCGAACCCCTGATAGCCACCGGCACCAGGGTAGCCACCCAAACCAGGATTGCCACCAAAACCAGGAGTGCCACTGTAGAAGAACGGATCCGCCGGTCCGAAGCCTCCGCCATAAAGAAACGGCGTCGCTCCATAAGCCGGAACTGGTACGATCGCAGGAGTGAATAGTCCATTTGAGAGATGATGTACTCCCTGGGGAGTTCGCACCACTCCCGCAACCGATCGGCCATTGGAGTACGTCGCCGAAGATGTTCCAAACCGCGAAACACCCGCAGCATATTGCCCGTTCACAAGATTTCCGGAACCATAATATCCTCGCCCCGGATTAAAGTGCCGAGCGTCGATGCCTCGATAGTCGCGAGGATGCTGAGCAACAGCCGTTGAACATACCAGCCCAATCATCAGCGCCAACAAAGGCATTCGAATCCCGCAAGCCAAATTTGCCGAAGTTTGAGATGCCATGGCAGATATCCCCGACAGTGCCTTGTGACGAATCGCCTGCGACATGCGGCTTTTCGCATGGTGAAGTATACCGTCAGCAATCTGCATGTGTGAAAGTATTTTCCCGACTACGCCACCCGAACACTGTGAACCGTTCTTGCCAGTGCAGTTGATACGCCCCGGGCCGAAGGCCCATCAATTCTCTCGGCAAAGTCCAGTCTGACCGGCCCTATGACCCCTATGTTCCGAAAGGCCGAAAGAGGTTGTGAAAAAATGCGGGACTCCCTTTCTGAGGTCAGGAAATTCCCGTTCTTGCGGTATTGACACCCTGGAGCGGCCGTCCCGCGCCCAAGAGGCACCAACAAAACCGGGACAGGTACCGTGGCGGTCAGGTTCGAAATCGAGCCCGCTGCTGATCCGGCTGCCACCGTTCAATGGCTCCTGCGACAGAGAGCAAAACCTGCTGAGCCAGGTCTTCCGCGTCAGCCGCCTGGATTCCTTTTCGACGAGCCAGACGCAGGATGACCGGCCGATACAGAGTCGCAAACTGATTCCATGCGTCGGCATCGTTGGCATCACGAACGCGCAGGATCAGGCCTGGACGTGTTTCGGGGACCAGCATTCAATATCTCTGCAATTGGTCAGTCTTACGGAGTTACACACAGGATTTGACATTATCTGACAGATACTTGAAAAGATTCGCAGCAAGAATCCCAATGAATTGCAGCCGGTCCGTCACCCAGGCGAGCGGCATAGCGTCAGCTATCCGTGTCTGTGCGGTTTTCTTTGATGGTCAAACCATAGAAATCGAACCGGGACTGTCGCAGACAACTGAGCACAATCTTCTCATGGATTGCTGCAGCCTGCTGCCGCTTTCCAGTTCACAGCCTGCTGTGAACCACAGCCTTGAACACTCTAACAACCCTCTGAACCGCTGATTTGGCAGCAGGCGGCCTTCACCAAAGCGGCAGCAGGCCGCAGCACTCCAAGGGAAACATGACGGCTCAGCAATCTTCCTAAAGCTCGCTGGGGCGCTCGCTGGGGCCATCCAATCGAAAACACCCCTGCGTGTTGATGCCAGAGCTGTGCACCACGTGCCTTCACCGACGCCTGTGTATTCCAAATAACGGCCAGTGCCGGTGATCAGGGAGGTGACATCACGCCACTGTTCCACCGTTGGGTGAAAAAGATCCAACACGCCGTAACCTCGTCTCAGATTCGATATGGACGCCTGTGAGTTGTAGGTAAACACCGGGGCCGGATCGAATGGACCGCCTCGCGGAGTAGCGAATTGTACGACCACATTCCCGAACAGCATATGCACACAGGCTGGCCCCAGCCAGATCCCGAACGCGGAGCGATCCCCAGGGAACGCTCCACCCATTCTGGACAGGCTGAATCCGTCTGCCGAACTGTGGCTGCATTCCGTTGAGCACTTCGGCAAACGCCGGGCCGCCAACCGCGTGACACCGGCATCCAGATTCAACGCCACTGCAATACCGGCTGACTCGGCTCTTGCCGCTCGATAGTGGTGGAGAGCAGTGGATCATGAGGAAGTCGAGTCCTGCTGCGATCTGTCCCGTTGTTTGGATGGCCCCGGTAAACTTCGTTAAATCTCGCAGAATCTGGGCCGTCCAATCTGGATGATATCAGCTATGATCTGGGGTTGATGTCGCAGGAGATTTCTGAAATCCGACAGGCGTTTGGCTGTCTTGCTGGGAGCATAGACCGATGTGGGACGGCTATCGAAGATGGAGGCACGCGTTTGCGCCAGTACTCATCACTGCCTCGCTGGCCTTGATGAAGCTTAACGCGGAAGATTCGGCACTCTGGCGTGTCGGAGTTGTCCTGGCCGCGGCGGCGGGGCTGACATACGTGATCGAGGAAATCGCCCGGAACTTAAAACGTGAAGGACGAACCTGTTCGAACTGTGGTGAGAAATCTCAATTGAAGTCATTCCGCATTCGCAACATCTGTCCGCATTGTGGCCAGCCAATGTAAGAAATTGACGACGAGGGCACTGCATGCTTGAGGGTTCCACTTGCCTGACAGGTAATGTGATTCGCAAAGAAAACGGCATCGATCCCGGCCCCGAACGTCGCAAACGCCTACTCATAGAGGCGCATGGTACCTATTACTTTCCCCGGCTCAGGGGAGAAGCGATGAACGGAGCAAAATCAATACTGACATCTCACCGAAACAATTTCGTCAACGACGAATCGCACGCCGGAGCAATACGGGCGGCGAGTATCGTGGCATAGCGTGCCACCGTAGCCCCGGTAAAAACATCCATTGTATAGTGTGCTCGCAGGACAAGGACCGTGGTCGCCTCAAAAGCGGCGATGGCAATTCCAACATACAGCCAGCGTCGGCCTCCGATGCGAGCCAGTTCAACGGCTCCCAGCACCGCAATACCGGTGTGGCCGGAAAAGAAAAAATCTGTCGCTACGTGATATGTCACCAGCAGCGACGGGAACCCCGGATCGTACCAGATCATACCGTCTGGTGGATCAAGTGTCGTCAGCAACTGACAGAGTTGCCTCATGCCGAACAACAGCAGGAGGCCCAGAAACGGCCGCAGCGTGGGCCCGAAAATGGAACGCACAAGCAGAAAAACACCCAGCCCATCAATCACTGCCGAACTAACGATTAACAGTGCACTGGCCACCGGGCGATGACTCTGCAGATACAGATTAGGGGCCGCCAGGACATCGTGAACTGTATCACCGATGGTCCCCGGTTCGTGATGCTGCTCGCCGATCAGATTCTGAGTCCAGAACCACAGACCAAGGCCGACGACAACAAAGATCGCATGGCTCCACCAGGGGGCGCCTGGCCTGGATTCAGACATTTGAGGATCCCTCAGCAGAAAAGAAACGCGGCATAGCTGAGCGTTACGAGATCGCGGAGACAACCGAGATCGAATCTTGTTATGTCACCAGACGAATTCGACGATCAAACTCGAATCTTCCGCCGGCCGGCCAAAGTACCTCCTCTTGATTAAAAGATCGAGATCCGTTGACGATTCATCATCACACAGCGTGGCGTCAGTCGGATGGGAAGTTAAACCACCCTTTGATCCTCGGAGCACAAAACGAGCGGAGCATAAAAGGAGCGGAGCATACAAAAGAGAACATTCTACTTTTCAGGCAGTCTTGGCCTGCCTCGGAGTCGAAGAGCAGTTTCAGTTCAGCACTGATGCCGTTTTTGTCCGCCGCGGAGTATCACCAAACGGAGTGCCACAAGCAAGACTGTGCCCCAGCGCGCCCCGCACTATTAACCGACGCCGTGTGAGTTCGAATTCACGGAAAAGGGTGCGAGAGGTACGCGGCTGTTAGCTTCTCGGTAGCCATTGACCAGAGACTCAGGGAGTTTTGGGGCAGAATTTGAGGCAGCGACGGGAACCTTAACGGCTCCTTCTGCAGGCTGATTTGTCGAATTCGAGCTGGAGAGATTTTGGCCTCGGGCGGAATTGCTCGTGGTCTCTACTCTACCACACTTTTCCAGCGCCTACTTTCTTTGGGGAACTCCACTTCCTGAAATGTCGCCGACAGCCTGCTCGCCAATAAGATTTCGGCACAGGCGGCGGCCACGCATCCTCCACTTTACAGGAGTGCCAGCACACGCAGAGGACTGCCGGAGCCCTCCTGAATCTTCAGCGGCGCTGCGACGATCATGGCGCCGGTGGGAGGCAGCTGATCGAGATTCCGCAGACACTGCAGACCAAATCGCCCGGCTCCATGCATCAAGGTATGACAGGGATAGGGCAGAGACCAGCGATACGACTGGCCCGCATCAGTGTTAATTGTCTCAACGGCGAAACCCAGCACGTTTCGTTCATGGATCAGCCATTCCACAGTTTCCTGCGTCGGCCCGGGCGTGTGAGCACCGTCCTCTTTCATGTTCACAAACGACGCCGGATCAGCGAGTCGCTTTGACCAGTCAGTGCGGAATGCCAACCAGGCTCCCGCTGGGATGCGTCCATGTGGGCCTTCCCATTGCTGGAGAAAGTCAACGGTGAGAAGCCAGTCTTCATTGTCCGCGACCTCGGCGCTGGTATCAACGACGACTGCTGGCGCGATAAAGTTCCGCACGTCGATCGTGTCGACAGTGTTTTGTGGCAGATCCCTGCCGGTGATCCAGTGGGCGGGGGCGTCGAAATGGGTTCCCGTATGCTCGCCGCAGGAGGAATTATTCCAATACCAGCCGGGTCCAGCCTCGTCGTATTGGGAAATTCTCTCCTGTCGAAAAGGCCACGTCTGACCATAGACTGGAGGAAGAACCAACGTCGGGAAATCCGGGGACAGCACCTGCGTCAGGTCAACCACACGAATCGAACCCGCCGCGTAAGCCGCCGCGAATTGAGCCAGAATTTCCGACATGCCAAACACTCCTCACGGTCCGGGAACGAATACCAATCCTGAGCAAGTCTGCTCTCCATTGCTCGCTGCTCGCAGTGAACAGCAATGAGCAATCAGAGAAGTTTTGCGAACGGGTGGAATCGCAAGCGATTGTTCGGGTCCACTTTCTTCTTCAGTGCCTTGACGGATTCCGCCATGGCTTCCGTCCCAAAGATCAAGGACGACGAGACTGAAGAGTTTGCATCGTCAGGCTGCGAATGAGTCCCGCTAAAGTCGACCGACAGGCCGTCCACCTTGCGCGCGTTGTCAATAATGCGTTTGGTGAGGTCGGCAATTTCCTGTCGCTCCCGAACCGATTTGTCCTTCGCGTCGTAGAGGGTGATGAGATCGACAAAGAACTGGTGATGACAATTGCCACTCGGTAGCTTTGCCATCGACAGAGCAGCCCCGCCCAGCGTCCGAATCTCCACGATCGAAAACCTCGCTTCGTCCAACGGAGCTTCAGCAACGATCGAGTCGCAGACAAAGTCCAGGATCGTGTCATCAGGAATCTCACTTGTCCCGACGCGGTGCTGAAGCATGGCAAGCGGATGGCCCTTCGTTTCGGCAATGACCAGCCAAAGAGCGGCCACAACTTCATACCATGAGGTCCATCGTGACTTCATGACGACCGGAAGTTTCAGGCTGGCCGCGAGATCCTCCAGCGGCTTGACGAAGTCCGCGGTGTTTCCCTGAAAAGAATCGTAAAAGATAACAGTCGCGACCAGCGCTTTTGAACCCGTGACAACCAACTCCATTGAAACCGATTCGTTGGGAAGTACATGATCTCTCTGGATCCGGAGCGCAGCGCGTGAAAACTTCACCGCCTGTTCTCGTGTTTCGAACGAGACAACACTTTGTTGCCGCTGCGGCAAAAAGCTCGCTGCGAAAACCACTCGTCCCGGTCTGCAACTCGTTCTATTGCTCCGCCAACGTTGCCGCTTCCACTGCCCGCAAGAATTGATCCGCCAGCGACAAGTCCGACACCGCCGACCGCGGCACTTTTAAGTAATGAACGACGGGAAACGTCATTGTTTTCTTCTGACATCCCAGGATTCTCTTTGGCGGGGCCTCGTTGGGACGCGTTGTTGAGGGAAGGTTTACGGAATTTCTCGTTCGGGGCGCGTCGTTATGATGTTCATCGTGGTGGTTGCGTCGTTGCACCGATAGCGAGTTGCACGCGGTGGAAATAAAAAGCGGATAACACGACACGCAATGCTGTCCCCGAAGCGCAACGCCCGGTCGCATTCGCAACATGTCGCGATATCCGCTCAGCCTGCATCAGACGATCGGCGTCTGCTTATGTGTCCGCCTTGCTGGCTTCAAAGCAGGACTTGTAGAGAACTCCGGCGATCACAGCTCCGATGACAGGGGCAACCCAGAACAGCCACAACTGGGCCAATGCCCATCCCTGCACAAAGACGGCCGGGCCTGTGGACCTTGCTGGATTGACGGACAGGTTGGTGACTGGGATGCCAATTAAGTGAATCAGAGTCAAACCCAGACCAATCGCGATCGGCGCAAATCCTGCGGGTGCTCGTCGATCCGTTGCTCCAAGAATGATCATGAGAAACATAAACGTAAGGACGACTTCGGAAACGAAGCAGGCCATCATCGCGTACTTCCCGGGAGAATGGTCACCGTAACCGTTGGACGCAAATCCGCCTGCCAGCGAAAAATCCGCCTTTCCAGATGCGATCAGATACAGAGCTGCAGCACCGGCAATGGCACCCGTCACCTGCGAAATGACATATGGCACAAATTCACTGGCTGGAAAACGACCTCCAGCCACCAGTCCTGCTGAAACAGCTGGGTTCAGGTGACAACCTGAAATGTGGCCTATGGCATAAGCCATCGTCAGTACTGTTAATCCAAAGGCGAGGGAAACCCCTACAAACCCAATACCGAGATTCGTCGTGGCTGAGCCCATTGGTGCTTCAAACATGGCGGCCAAAACGGCACTTCCGCAACCTCCGAAGACCAGCCAAAAAGTTCCAATAGCTTCCGCGACACAACGTTTACCAAGTTGCATAATTGTTTTTCCGAGTTAAGTCTCAATGACAAAAAAAACTGTCCAGAACAAGTGATGTCCGCGACGCATTCACGTCCCGGATACAACAAACCGCCGAACCGGTTCATCAGCAGGTTATAAAACGATCTGCTTCGCGGCAACACACACGAATGACCGCGGTTCTTTAAGGCGCGGGATCCTCGACGAGAGACCGTTTTTGTCAACGCCCTGCAGATCGCCCCGCGCGTGCCGGCACGACAAAGATATCGGGTGAGATTCTTTTCATTGACGTTTCCACAACCCGAACTTGATTCAGAACCTGACTCAACGAAACCCTTAACCCACAATAAAAAAACCCTGGGTACTCATCAGAGATCCAGGGTCCGTAAAAATGGTGCCATGCAAGCAGGGACCTGCATCAGGACGTCAAATTCATCCGCAGCTTCTTCTCTTCCCCGGCAGTCTATTGTTCTGACTGAGTTTTTCAGAAGGGGAGAACAACGTTCAGAAAACAGGCCTGAGCGCAGACAATCTGCAAATGTACAAACGGTTGCTGTTGGGTTTGGACAAGGCGTGGCATATCAGGAGTGTTGACCTGAACGTGAGCTCGAACCTCGAAGCCAGTGACGATTGCCCTCGAGATTGCATCTGACTGGTTTCTCTGTCCTGAAGAACAGTCCTTTAAGCACCAGCTGAATGAACTATTCGGCTTCCAGCTCAATGTTCCAGTAAGCTTCGCTGACGAACTTCGACCAGCTTTCGATGCGAACACCGTGAGGTGCATACAAAGGGTTCCACATCGGCCGAGTTGGCTTTTGCAGAAGCGGCATATTTGCCTGCTCGGGCGTTCGATTAGCTTTACGGGTATTGCAGTCGATACAAGCGAGTACGCAATTCGTCCAGCTTGACAATCCGCTGCGAGATCGTGGAACCACGTGGTCGATCGTCAGTTCTTCGCTGCCAGGACGGCAACCGCAATACTGACACATGTAGCCGTCACGCTTAAACACGTTTCTGCGGCTGAAGGCCACAATTTTGACGGGCAGGCGATCATACCGAGTCAACGTGATGACTTCGGGAACTCGCAGCGTGAGCCACTGAGTTCGGATGACTGGATCTCCGTCAGCGGGACGAAGCTCAGCCCAGTCTTCCCAGCCATACAGCTGATAGTTGCTCGGATCGACAATCCGAGCTGTCTCGTTCCACACCTTAGTCAGGGCACGAGAAACAGTCGAAACCGCAACTGGTTGCCAGTTACGATTCAAAACCAACGTTGGACGTTCCAGAACAGAACTGGTCATTGCAGTCTCCTGCCTTTCCGAGCCTATCTCTGACTACTTCATTGGTGCCGTGTTGTGCCGATCCATCAGCAAGAAGGCTCAGCCACGCTGACGAAGCATACGCCGACAGCGTCGGACGTGCCAATCACATCGCACATTTTTCATGGATCAAAAAAGGGTTGTTTTCAGAGGGCAAACCGCATCATTTCAGCGCAACGCAACAGAAATGAACGCAGAAAGCCAATCGTTCGGAAAGCACGTGCTCAGCCGACCGCAAAACGATGTATTCTCGCGCGAACGATTGCCCTCTTACCGACACCCACTTTTAGGCAGCTCTTGTGATCTGGCAATCAGGAATGCGTCAGGGGAATCCTCTTGAGCCGCCCCGTTGTCGGACAGACGTACAGTTTTCGTCGCCATCCGGCCTGAAGAAGTTGGCCCTGCATGAGGCCGCTGCCATGATAAAGTTGACCGTTTTCCTCGACGGCTCGAAACTCAACAAGTTCCGTCAAATGCGGAAGTACCCTGCGAAAATCGGAGTCGAGTCCCAGCCGATCCGCCAACTCCGCCAGAATATGGCTCCAGCGAGCACCAATTCTCGCGCCGAGGAATACAGCAATCGGACCAAACATCCTTCGGGGACGACACGCCATAGGGGCTGACAGTTTTTCATCGGCGACGACAAGTCGTCCATGCCCACCAAGTCGGCGTGTGCTGACTGTTGCTGTATTTTCGAATAAGTTGGAATGAGGTGCGGGAAGCATCCTTGTTGTCTTTGCGTCAGAGGAACCAAAACCGTTAATCTGCTGCTATGACACTTCCGCGGCATGGAAGGTTCAGAAAGCTCTCGTGCCGCAATTGTTAACACAATCAAGCCGTCCGGCGGTTTGATCCCGACAGTCAAGCAGGCGATTTCGTTTCACGGCGATTCCATCAGCACTGTCTTCCCATTTCAGGTCTTTATTCTCGCGGAGCTCGTCTCATTCGCAGCGCGATTCCTGATGTCTTTCGAAATGCTCAGCCAGTCACAGACGGTGCCGCGACCGCGCGCACCGAAATTGAGCGGCCCGATTTTCGATCTCCGTTATCTTACGGTCCGCTGGCACTCAGCAGTCGCTATTTGCTCTCGCCGCTTGCTGGGTTCACGACTCTACCGTTTCGCCGCATCGTGCGTCGTATCGGAGGCATCGGCCTTGCCACGACGGATCTTGTCAACGCTCGCGCGCTGGTCAGTCGTAACGAACGAACGATGCAAATGGTCGAAACGCATCCGGAAGATCGCCCGTTCGCAGTCCAGATTTTTGGCAGCGAACCACAGGTCATGGCGGAGGCCGCTCAGCTACTGGTCGAGTTGGGCGTGGATACGATCGATATCAACATGGGTTGCCCCGTTAATCGCATCGCCGGGGCTGGAGCTGGCGCCGGGATGATGTGCAACACGGAGGGCACAATGAAACTGGTACAGACGGTGGTCGAAGCCGTCAAAATCCCGGTTAGTGTCAAGATGCGACTTGGCTGGGACTCAACCAGCCTGACAGCCCCGCTGTTTGCACGAGAGTTTGAACAGGTCGGAGTGGCCGCTGTGGCCATCCACGGGAGAACTCGAGAACAAGGCTTTAGCGGCACCGTTTCCCTGCCCGGCATTCGAGCTGTGGTGGAGGCGGTTCAGAAGATCCCAATCATCGGCAACGGGGATGTTCGCAATGTCGCAGACGCCGCTCACATGCTTCGCGAAACCGGGTGTCACGGCGTATCGATCGGCCGCGCGGCTTTGGCAAATCCTTGGATCTTCCGGCAACTCAGCGAATGGGAGCAGACCGGCAGCTATTCACCAGCCGGAACATTCGACGAGCGACTCACTTTGATGCTGCAGCAATTCGCCTGCCTCGAAGAACGCCACGGCAGTGAACGAGCCATCGTACTGTTCCGCAAGATGGCGCATTGGTATCTGAAGGGGATGAGAATTCTGAAACGCCTGCGAGGAGACTTCCAGCAGGTTCGAACTCGGGCAGAAATGGACGCAGCGATCGCGGTCATTCGACAAGCCGGTCCACTCGACGGCAACCGGACGGGAGTACTCACAGACGTCGAAATTCCAGTGCCCAATGGCCCGGTGGACAAATGGTGAAGTTGAAAAAAGTGGAGCAGAACTGAAGTAGACGAACCGGGCCAGAGAAATCCGGGCCAGAGAAATCCGGGCCATCCAAACTTGATTGCTGGCCACCTTATTATTTTCCCCGTTCAATCCTTTCAGAAACCCCAGGAAGCATGTTGTCCTGGTGGCATTGACGAGCTTTGGACAGGATTCAGACCGACAGAAATCCATTGCAGCGGGTTTCACTCACCATCTCGTGAAGCCGGCTCGCTTTGAAGAACTTCAAAAGATTCTCGCATTGGTTACCGCGCACGTCGTGCCGTTCCGGGACAATGGATCAGGGCTGAGTTTGTGATTAAAGACGATCAACTGGAACGCGATCGCGCCCAGTGAAGAACGACTGGAGCAGGATGGGCATCCACCAAAACGCCTGCGACTCCGGGGTCACTGAACTCCCTCGGCAATCCTCCGAGTCCTTGACTTGCACAACATCCAATTCCTCTTAGAACCGAAAACGACGCCCCGATCCTCGATTCCCCCTAAAAATAATGGTGAAGCTCTCCAACCCTGCGACTTTTGAAATTGCCCGAAGCTTCCGTTACAGTTCCGGTCCGCAATTGCGGCAACAGAGGTTTTTGTAATCACTCCCTATCCGGAGCGTTCTGGTTCAATGGCTGATCAACACGCACAATTAGTGGTTCTCGGTGGTGGTCCTGGCGGATATCCGGCGGCGTTTGCTGCTGCGGACCACGGCATGAAAGTCGTGCTGATCGACGAAGGTGTGAAACCGGGCGGTGTCTGCCTGAACCGCGGCTGTATCCCTTCCAAGGCTCTGCTGCACGTTGCCAAACTGATCAACGAAGCGGCTGAATCGGAAGATTGCGGCGTCACATTCTCCGCGCCAGTGATTAATCTCGACAAGTTGCGATCATTCAAAAACTCGGTCGTGAATAATCTTTCCGGCGGTATTGAGAGTCTTTGCAAAGCGCGGGGCGTTGAACTGATTAAAGCTCGCGGAACGTTGGTCAGCAGCGATGCTCTCGAAATCAAAACTCCCGACGGGACAACTCGCACAATCAGTTTTGACCATTGCATTGTGGCCACTGGATCACAGCCTGCGATGCCGCCCATGTTTGCACTCGGCGACGACCGCATCATGGACTCCACCGGTGCACTGGAATTGAAAGATATTCCCAGGCGTCTGCTGGTTATTGGCGGCGGCTACATCGGTCTCGAAATGGGTTCGGTCTATGCCGCTCTGGGTTCGGCTGTGACTGTTGTGGAGATGACTGCCGGTTTGCTGCCGGGAGCTGACCGCGATCTTGTGGTGCCTCTGCAGAAGCGACTGGCTCACCAGTTCGCCGCGATTCATCTCAATACCAAAGTCGCCAAACTGGAGCCAACTCCGGAAGGCATCGTTGCCAGCCTCGAAGGCGAAGGCGTGGAGCCGCGACAGGTGTTTGATCGAGTTCTCGTGTCAGTCGGACGTCGTCCGAATGGTCGAGGTCTGGGGCTGGAGCACACGAAGGCGATCGTGGACGAAAAGGGCTTTATCAGGATCGACAAGAACCAGCGAACAGCCGATCCAAAGCTGATGGCAATCGGTGACGTCGCTGGCGAACCGATGCTGGCTCACAAGGCGACTCGAGAAGCCAAAATTGCCGTCGAAACATTGCTCGGCGAACCTGTCGAATTCGACAATATCGCGATTCCAGCCGTCGTCTTCACCGATCCTGAACTGGCGTGGGCCGGGATTACGGAAGCCGAAGCGATCGCTCAGGGACGCGAAGTTTCCGTCCATCGCTTCCCATGGGCAGCGTCAGGACGAGCCCAGTCGATCGCGCGGACAGAAGGCATCACGAAGATCATTGTGGAGCCTGTCAAGCAGCGAGTGCTCGGTGTTGGCATTGTCGGCCCGGGTGCGGGCGAAATGATTGCCGAAGCTGTCATCGCGATCGAAATGGGAGCGACGGCTCGCGATCTGGCCGATTCCATTCATGCTCATCCAACGCTCTCGGAAACTCTGATGGAAGCTGCTGAAGCCGTCTTTGGCCAGCCGACGCATCAGTTTCGTCCGGCAAAGAAGAAGTAACGTTTAGTTTCTTCAAGTGCCACCTCGCCTGTCAGCCCCAACAAAACTGACATTGAGGCACACTATCATCGCGGTTGAATTTTTCGTTTAACGGCAAGCCACAGGCGTCGTCACCCCTTTTCGCCTACGCCTTCGGCTCGCCGTTAAACAAGAATGCCCAATACGCGCCTAAATTGAAAACCGCTGGCCGAGGCAATACGTATGAATCGGCGAACGCCTCACGCTCAGTGAGCTCAGAAATATCCCACTTCATGACCGTGAGAAAAACTGCGTTAAGGGCTGATCAGCACTTTTCCAAACTGCATCGCTGGCTCGAAATGGAGGGCGAGGCGGAACGGCAGCGACTAGCTCAACGCCGAAAGATTCAGTCATCCGAAGCCGCCGAACGCACCGGGGAAACTCTGCTGGATCTCGTCATCCGCAATCATACGACCGGGCTTGGCGGGCGATATCTGATCACTCTGTCAAAACGTCGCTCGCCCGATCGATTGCCGTGGCACCGCTTTAAGGTCGGCAGTCCGATTTTGCTGTCCGACGACACAGATGAAGACAGTGAATCTCTGCAGGGCGTCGTCAGCGCGCGACGCAATGATACGCTGGAGATAGCGGTCGATGACTGGCCGTCCGGTGATCGTTTTCGACTGGATTTGTCGCCCGATGAAATTTCACGCAAGCGGCAGTCATCAGCGCTACAGGTCGGAGCGAATGCGTCCGGTCGACTAGGGCAACTGCGTGATATTCTGCTGGGAGAACGGGAGCCGACATTCCAGAAGAACGTGAAGATTCCCGGCCCGATTTCTCAACGTCTGAACGCGTCACAGCATCAAGCCATTGAGCATGTGCTGGCTGCGAATGATCTGGCGATTATTCACGGGCCACCCGGAACCGGGAAAACGACAACCGTGGTGGAAGCGATTCGCCTGATGGTGGCTCGCGGTGAACGAGTTCTCGCGTGTGCTCCC
Source organism: Planctomycetales bacterium (assembly GCA_026400835.1). Classification (GTDB taxonomy): domain Bacteria; phylum Planctomycetota; class Planctomycetia; order Planctomycetales; family Planctomycetaceae; genus SXXK01. The sequence continues at coordinate 183,573 of JAPLOA010000056.1, forward strand.
AGCAATACAGCGGTCGACAACCTGCTGGAGCGACTGCTGGCCATTGGTGAACCCGCGATTCGGCTCGGTCATCCCGCGCGAGTTTCCGAAGATCTGCGGCAGCACTCACTCGATGTTCTGGCCGGTCGCCATGAGTCCATGATGATCGTACATCAGATGATGCGGGAAGCGGAACAGATTGAACGAAAGGCCGCCAGGTATACTCGCGGTCGTCCGCCCGCTGGATTCAAGGGCCAGCAGCGTCAGGATGCTCGTGAGCTGAAGCGTCACGCGAGAATCCTTGAACAGCAGGTGGTCACTGAACTCCTGCGGGATGCCCGCGTGATTTGTGCCACGACAACTTTTGATGACTCCATTCTGGAAGACCTGAAGTTTGATGTGCTGGTCATCGATGAAGCGTGTCAAAGCGTGGAACCAGGCTGCTGGGTTCCTCTGAAGAAGGCTCACAAACTGATTCTGGCGGGCGATCATCTGCAGTTGCCGCCGACGATTCTTTCGGATGAAGCTCGCAAGGAAGGTTTTGCAGTCAGCCTTATGGAGCGACTGGTGAATCATTACGGTGATATGACGACGCGACAACTCACGGTGCAGTATCGCATGCACGAATCGATCATGGCGTTTTCATCCGAGACGTTCTATGGCAACACGCTGATCGCCGATGAATCCGTACGGCAACATGTGCTGTCGGATCTGCCCGGATTTCACAGCGATCGCATAAGTGACGAGCCAGTAACGTTTATCGACACCGCCGGCACTGGCTGGGCAGAAGAGATTGAACCGGACGGCATGAGTAAACGCAATCCTCAGGAAGGCAAGCTCGTCATGAAGCAGGTGAATGCACTCTGCGAAGCTGGCCTGCGTCCCAGGGACATTGCGGTGATTGCTCCGTATGCGGCACAAGTTCGTTGGCTGCGAGAGCATGCCATCTACGATCACCTGGAGATTGACACCGTCGACGGATTTCAGGGACGGGAAAAAGAAGCCGTCGTGATGTCAATGGTGCGATCCAATGAAATTGGCGAAGTCGGCTTCCTGTCAGACGCCCGCAGAATGAACGTCGCCCTAACGCGTGCAAAGCGCAAGCTGATCCTCGTGGGCGACAGTGCAACATTGGGCGCAAACGATTTCTTCAAGACGCTGCTCGGCTGGATCGAACAAAACGGCAGCTATCGCACGGCGTGGGAGTTCACGGACTAATTGATAAACTCCGTGTTGACGAGAACAAACTGTTTTCGACATTCAAGGAAGTTCAGCCACCACTCGTTCGTGTCCTGCTCCTTCCACTTAGCGAGACAGCGCCATGTTCGATGTTCGGGTTGCCTTTCCGGAAAGTTGCGGAGACGTCCAAACATCCAGTCTTTTCGGCAATGAGCACCTTTTGTGACCTCTGCGATTCATCTGTGTACTCTGTATTATCTGTGGTAAAAATGCTCTTGTATTTTTGACCACAGATTTCACAGATAGAATCGCACGCTGAGCGTCATCGGAAAGCTGAATATCCGCCCCAACATGGCGCTGTCCAGTTAGAACCTGGTTCGAAACAATATCGACAAATATTGTGCCTGCGATCGCCGGACGAACTTGTCATGCCCTGCTAATTCCAACGTTTTCTTCGTAGAGGTCACAAGTTTGACTTCTTCGTAAACAGTCGATGTCTGAACGTCGATTCGATAAGTGCCGTTCTGCGAATTGGTCAGTACGATGATTACATCATCTCGCGTTCCCGAGGCTGTATGAACTCTCTGAGAGACCTCGCAGCTCAGCCTGACGTGAAAGGTCACATCTTTCGGGAACGACAGCGGGACGGTCGTGATTCCGGAGAAACTTCCGCCGATCAGGCCTGGCAATGTTTCCAGTTGAAGTGTTGAGCGATTGCGAAGGCGATTGATCCAGCAAAGTCGCATGAAGAAGAGCAGGAACAACGCAGGAACCGCAAGAAACGCGTGGATCATTCCCGGGTTCTTCAGCGACGCCAGATAGATCCCCGGAGGAAGGACAATCAACACAAAGCAGGTCGTCGCAAACAGACAGAACACGATCGCAGCATCGTTGAGTCGAACCGAATCCTCAGCAGAACCGATCGATCACTGTCACTCCGGTGCCGGGGAACTGATTCATCCGCGGCAACAATTCGGCGGCTTCTGACAGAGTGACGAGTTCACTGATTAACAGGCGAGGATTAATCGTACCGGCGGCGATCATCGACAACATCCGAGGATACTCAAAGGCCTGCATGCCGTGACTGCCGAGGATTTCCAGTTCATTCCCGATGACTGCGCCCATCGGAACCGGCGGATCCGCCTCTGCTCCTAACATCAGTCCGACCTGCACATGACGCCCCCGCTTGCGTAACGACTTGACCGAGTTCCAGCAGGTCTGACGACTGCCAAGTGCGTCCATCGAAACCTGAGTTCCTCCGCCGCTGAGTTCTTTCACGGCCGCAATCACGTCAGTCGTCGTGACGTCAATGGTGGCGGCTGCTCCGCATCGGCGAGCCATCTCGAGGCGATCCGCTTTGATATCAATTGCAATAACTCGCGCGCCGATGGCGGAGGCAATCATGATGGCCGAAAGCCCAACGCCACCGCAGCCGTGAATCGCGACCCAGTCACCGGGTTGAGTTCTCCCCTGAAACACGATGCCGCGAAACGATGTCGCAAATCGACAGCCCAGACTGGCGGCTGTGGCGAAGTCAACGGTCTCCGGCAGTGCAACCAGATTCACATCCGCGTGACGAATTTCGACATACTCTGCGAAGGCTCCCCATTGAGTAAAACCGGGCTGAGTATACGAGTCGCAGATATGATGATTTCCGGTCACACATTGAGTACAGGAACCGCAGCCGCAACAGAACGGTACGGTCACACGCTGGCCGACTTTCCAGCGTTGCACATTGCTGCCTACAGCCGCGATCTCACCGGCCAGTTCATGTCCCGGCACATGAGGCAGATGCACATCGGAGTCATGGCCCATCCAGCCGTGCCAGTCGCTGCGACACAGCCCACAGGCCTTCACGGTGATCACTGCAGAGTCCGGTTTGGGATCCGGCGAGGGGACTTCTCGAATGCTGAGCGGCTTCTGAAACTGTTCGAAAATGGCCGCCTTCATAGTGCTATTCCTGTCACGCCGCGCCTCGGCGCGTTGTTCTCGATGTGTCTGGTTTCGTGATATTGTCCGGATCGCGTGGAGCAGAAGTATAAGCTGACAGCGAAATAGTCAGCGCGGCAGGTTGAGCAGCCGAAGCATCGTTCACGATGCGCGATGTTACCTGCCACAGGACTTCCCGTAACTCTTCACGACTCGCGTGGAGATGTTGCGACATTTGCAGCAATTCCGCTTCCACGACAGACGGTTTCACGTCGGCTGCTCGAGGAGCCCGAAGGATCTTTTCGTGAACTCGGCTTGCATTGACTTCGGTCTCGTAGAACAACTCCTCGTAGAGCTTTTCGCCGGGCCGAAGACCGGTATAAACGATATCGATGTCCGTCGGATATTCCTGACCTGACAGGCGAATCATATCTTTCGCGAGGTCAACGATTTTTACGGGCTCACCCATATCCAGAATCAACACGTCCCCACCTTCACCGACAGCACCTGACTGCAGGACAAGTTGCACGGCTTCGGGAATCGTCATGAAGTATCGCTGCATTTCGGGATCAGTCACGGTGACCGGACCGCCTTCCTCGATCTGCCGGCGAAACGTCGGCACGACGCTGCCTGCGGAATTCAGCACGTTGCCAAATCGCACAGTAATGAAACGCGTCTTTGATCGAGAAGACACTGAGTGCAGATATTGCTCGGCGATCAGCTTTGTCGCCCCCATGACATTCGTGGGACGGACCGCTTTGTCAGTCGAAATCATGACAAAACGTTCAACCGAAAACTTGTGAGCCAAATCGACCAGTACACGAGTCCCAAACACGTTGTTCCGCACGGCCGCCTGAGGATTCGTTTCCATCAAGGGCACATGCTTGTAAGCAGCCGCGTGAAAAACTACGGCCGGACGATGCTGCATAAACAGTCGCGTCATCGCATGCGGGTCAGTAATGTCCTCAACGATAAATTCGAGCTGACATTTGTAGCGATCCATCTGATGGTGCAGACTTTCGAATTCCTGCTCCATCTGGAATATGCCAAACTCGGACTGATCCAGCAGCACGATGCGGCGCGGCCCAAAGGTCAATAACTGGCGACAAACTTCGGAGCCAATGCTACCAGCGGCTCCGGTAACCAGGATCACTCGATCCGCCAGGACGCTGCGAATGCCATTGAGATCCAACTGATTGGGCTCACGTCGCAACAAGTCATCGATCGTGATATCCCGCATTTTCAGATGAAAACGCCCCGAAGGAATTTCATCCACGGACGGAACCAGATGAGCATCCACGCCGTTGCGTCGACAGATCTCACTCACTTCGCGAATCGTGCGACCTGTCAATTGTGAGGGAAGCAATAACACTTCAGCGCGAGTTTGCCGGATGATTTGTTCGAGTCCACGTGAAGCATCGAAAACCTGAACTCCGGCAACAACACCGTTCTTCGCGGCATCAGAAGGAGACACAATCCCGACGACTCGCAGACGATTGGAGCTGGAGCGAATTGTCGTGACGAGGTGCACGGCATCTCCGCCATTGGCATAAATCAGCGTTCGCGAAGCCTGCGCGTTGGCACCGGGACGTCTCATCGTGCGCAGCATATTGGCGATGACTCGGGCCGTGACGACGGCTCCCGCCGACAACACCGTATCGATAATGATCACACCACGAGGAATCTGCGGCATGCTTTCTCGAGCGATCTGAAGAGCGGCAATGAGAATCCCACTGATCAGGCAGATCCCTGCGGACCAGGCTACGTCATGAGTTGTCGAGTAACGGAGTCGCCGCAGCCAGTCTCGCGAGATGAAAACGATTGCCAGCTTCAGCAGAACGACGATCATCAAGCCACTGCGGAAGACATCTTTGGCATAGACAAGTTGCTCGACCTGAAACGGTGTCACAAAACCTGGACGAGGCCTCAGAGTGACCTGATTGCGGACAATACTGTTCGCGAAGTCGATCAGGTTCAGATCAAAACGCAGCTCCAGCGCAGCGAAGAACGCGGCGGCAAAGATGACGGCGTAGCAGCAGACGGCAATGGCCAGTCGCTTCATAACGGTGACCTGAAAACGGATGCTTACGAACTCACTAAAGACCAGTCCCGAAACAAGTTCCCGAAATCATAACCCGACGCGTAAGCGAGGGATCGGTGCCTTGAAGAGAAATCCCTCACTGACGTTTCGGGTTGTTATTTCTCGCCGCAGTTAAAACAGGATGTTGTTTTGGGACTGTTCCTGAGACCGAGGTTTCGGTCGGAATTCAAGATCTCCCGGAACTCCGGAGCAACTCCTGGAACTCATCCAGAAACTGAATCCGCGAGTCTGCCGGATGCTAATCCGTGTGTCCAGATCAGGCTTGGAGCCCGAGCGACATCGCCCGGGATCACCCTCGTGAACCGCCATGAGAATCAGCAGTTCTTGCCGAATAGAAATCAATGCTTCCGGTTCGAGGACTGAATCTGCATGCGGGACGGGCTCGACTGAGGCCAATTTCCGGCAAATACTCAGGTTGAATCAAGGCCGTCGGGAGGATCATTGTCCTCGCAACTCAGTGCGAAGACTTCTGGCGAGGTTTACTGCATCGAGAGTATCGCCATGCAGACAGATTGTCTCCGCCTTGAGAGGAATTCGGACTCCATCAATGCTCGTCACCTGTTGGTGTTGCACCATCGTCACGGCTCGCTGGATCACCAGATCTGGATCATGCAGGACGGCTTCTGAATGTTCTCGCGGCACCAGAGTGCCATCGGCCTGATAGTTTCGATCGGCGAAGATTTCGCTCCGTGTTCGCAATCCAAGTTCTCGGCCGGCATCAATCAGGCAACTTCCGGAAAGTCCGAACAGCCAGACATCCGGGGCAAGAGCCCGAACTGCCTCCGCCACCGTCAAGGCGATCTCATAATCGACGGCCGCCAGATTGTACAACGCTCCATGAGGCTTCACGTGTGACAACGAAACCCCGGCCGACTTCGCCACCGACAGCGATAATTCCAACTGTTGAGTGATCATCTCCCCAATCTCCGAGTTCGTCATCGGGATGACTCGGCGGCCAAAGTTCGCACGATCGGGATATCCGGGATGTGCACCGAAGGCGACCCTCAAATCTCGGCAAGCGTCGGCCAGGTGTTTCATTCTCTCGGGGCTTCCGGCATGCGCACCGCAAGCCACGTTCGCCGAATGAATCCATGGCAGAATTGCGAGATCCAGCTTCAGCCCTGCGTCGCCTTCCAGCTCGCCCAGATCGCAGTTCAAATCGATTTGTTCTGAGCTACTCACGGAACGCTCCCTGTTGGTTCCGTCAGTCCTCCTGAAACCCGGACAGCAGGCATCAATCCTGCCATTGTTATCGCATGGTCAAGATCAGCGCGTTGCTTCTGAAATAAGATCCGAGCTTCCTCCATGGTCGTTTCCAGAAACCGCAGGAACTGACCGGGGCGAGCCTGAGCCGCCAAAGGAAGATCAGCACTAATCACATGGGCGATGCGTCGATAGCCGCCGGTCGGAGCACTGTCGGCCATCAGTAAAATTGGTCGACCATCCGGAGGCAATTGCACCGTCCCCATGGCAGTGCCCTCCGACAACATGTCGCTGGTGTTTTCCAGCATCAGGGGTGTTGCTGCAAGCCGATACCCCATGCGATCAGATTGCGATGTGATCAGAAACGACTCGTCCCGAAACCTCGACTGACTCTCCGCCGACATCATCGAAGAATGTTCGCCAGGGAGAACTCTGAGTGTGACCACATCTCCGGCAGGCAACGCAAGCGGTCTCACAAACCACGCTGGAAACGAAATTGCAGCACGCTCATTGACGAAAGCCACATCCGGTTCCGCACCTTTGAAATCCCCCACCGACAGTTCGTCACCACTCTTCAAGGCTCGTCCCTGTAAACCACCAAGTTTAGCACGCAGCAGAGTTGATCGACTCCCCATGATCTCGGGAACGCTGAATCCTCCGGCCACCGCCAGATAACACCGGCAACCTCGCTGCGCTGTCTGAAAACGAATTCGAGTTCCCGCAGACACATGAACTGGCTTATTCTGTGGAACACTGAGCTGCTCCGAATTGGTTGTGATCGGAGAAAACTCTGCCCCGGTGATAGCGATGAGAGTCGGGGCCAGGAACTCCAGTTCATCACCACTCAGAGTCATCTCCAGAGTCGCTGCTGTCGGCGAGTTTCCAACCAGCCGGTTCGCAAGTTCATGCGAGAAACTATCCATGGCGCCCCCGGTGGGTACTCCAAACTGGCGAAAGCCCGGACGTCCAAGATCCTGAACCGTCGTCAACAGACCAGCGCGAATGACTCGGACGATACTCATTGTTCATCCTGCCATCTATGAAATTCTTCAACGCTGATTGGAACGAAGCGAACCTGATCGCCGGCCGTTAACAGGCAAGGCCGAGTCAGCTCTGCACTGAACAGACTAATCGGAGTTCGCCCGATGATATTCCATCCACCGGGAGTTTCCTGCGAATAGATGCCGGCCTGGGTGCCGCCGATTGCCACTGATCCCCGCGGCACTTTGAGACGCGGGGAATTTCGCCGGGGTGTTGCCAGTTCCATCGGCAGTCCGGACAGGTATGGGAAGCCGGGGGAGAACCCTATCATGCGAACTGAGTATTCTGCGTCACAAAATCGTCGGATCACTTCATCGCACTCGAGTTGATGCCGCCCAGCAACGTCGGCAAGATCCGGGGCAAAGAGTTCGTCAAAGCAAACGGGGATTTCAATAACCGCAGGCGGTCCTGCAGGGAGGTCCTCAGTCCGGCTCAACGCCTGCTCGATGATCCTTGCGGCTTGCTGAAACGACATCCGGCTCAGGCAAAAATGCACGGTAATGGACGTAAAGGCGGGCACAACGGCAGTGAAACAGGCTGCGGAATCTGAGGTAACGAAAGTATTGAGCACATCCGTCAATTGCCTCACGGACCGGCTGATCACTGCGTCGTCAGCACTGCTCCAGTGGATGATCACAGCGGAATCACCAAGAGGCCGAATGGACGGCATCATGAATCTCAAGCCTTCCGTCGAAAAGCAGGAACGAAACGCGAACTTTGCAGATCATCGCTATCCCCGAGCTATCCCAGTTCCTCGTGCATTTCGGCAGGATTTGCCGCATACGCGGATGTTTCCCGACTGTCAAGTTGGGGGAAGTGCGATTCCGGACGAACGAAATTACAGGCAAACGTGACCTTTCAGTCGATTGACAGACAGCCAAGTCTCTTTCTACAAAGAGAAGCTTGGAAGGGGCCATAATTGTTTTGTGGGGCTTGATTTTATCGATCGATTCCCGAAGAATGTTGTCGCTCCGTGGTGGCAGACGTAAGAATTTCAGGGATTTCCGGAGGTTTTAATGCTGACTGTGAAGAATTCTGTGCGAATTGTGGTTGCCGGCGCCGTAGCCGTCGCAATGTTCGTTATGACAGGCTCAGAAGCTTTGGCTCGGCCAAAGTACGCCAACGTCTTGAACACGACCTACCCGGACCTTGCGAAAAAGAAGGGTACAGACGGAAAGTTGACTTGCGCTGTATGCCACCCAAAGACCGACAAGAAGGTCCGTAATAACTACGGTGCCGCTTTTGGTGGTAAGCTGGAAAAGAAGAACGAAGGCGACGAAGCCAAGATCAAAGAAGCTTTGACCAAGGCTGAAGGCGAGAAGAGCGCCACTGAAGGCAAGACCTTCGGTGACCTGATCAAAGAAGGCGAACTGCCAGGCACAAGCGACGCAGCAGCTGCCAACTAAGCTGTTTCGGCCCGCTGGCTGATATCACAGGGCGAGGTTCCTGATCAGGAATCTCGCCCTTTTTCGTTATTCTCTTCCGGAAGCGGCCCCGGATCGGGAAAACTGAATTGAAGACGGGCCGCGAACCGATTATCCTGCACGTTTCGCTGACAACTTGCGTGGTTGATCATGCCGGTGCAGGGGAATCGTGACGGTGAGGGATCCGTCGTTTTCGTAATTTCTAAAGAAACGCCTTATTGCCATGAGTACGCTGAAGAAAAACAAGAGAATCAAACGCGCTGCGGTGCTGGAGCTGTACGGAGATCTGAAGCCCGGTCGTGGAAACCAGAAGGTTGAGCGCGGCAAGGCAAAGTACCTCGGCGGTAACGGTCGCAAGACGACGGGAATCACGAAGCGAGTCTACCGCAAGAATCTGAAGAAGATTCAGGTGCTCGAAAACGGAGCTGTTGTTCGACGTCGCATTCCTGTGAGCCTCATCCGCTCCGGCGGGATTGTTAAGCCAGTTGCCAAAGACCCATTTGCGTTGCCAGACGCTAACTGATCATTCGGGTGCAAATACTTGATACTGAAAAAGGCCCGCGGATTTCCGCGGGCCTTTTCTATTTGAGCTTTGGGCCAGAGAAGAGTCCCCGAAACAACATGCTGTTTTTAATGCGGCGAGAAATCACAACCCGAAACGTCAGTGAGGGATTTCTCGGCAAGCGACCGATCCCTCGCTGACGCGTTTTGAAGTTGCGCGTTTGGGAAGATCCCAACCCGACGCGTCAGCGAGGGATTGAGTTTTTGCGTTTTAGGCAGTGTTTGCGTAAATCCCTCGCTGACGCTTTGGGTTATGATAAATCCCAGTGTTTCTCCGCAAGTGAACAACCTCAGCGCCTAAACGAGCAACTTCAGAACTGACGCGTCGGGTTGTGATTTCGGAACTGGTCCTTATCTGAGTTCTGGCATTTGATTGTTCTATCAGGATCTATCTTTCAGGCCAGCACTTCATCAATGCGGCGACCGCCATTCACAACCGGCACAGGGCGTCCCAGCGGAGTCGTGTAGACTTTGTCTGAGTCAACTCCCATCAAAGAAAAGATGGTCCGTAGCAGATCCTGAATTCCATAAGGATGTGTCGTCGGCAAGCTGGCCGTCGCATCGCTCGCTCCAACAACAGCGCCTCTCCTGATGCCGCCGCCCGCCAGAATCACCGTCTGGCATTGAGACCAATGATCTCGTCCGGCATCGTTGTTGATGCGAGGCGTGCGGCCCATTTCACCCATCATCACCACAAGCGTTTCATCCAGCAGGCCTCGTTCATCAAGGTCCGAGATCAACGCACTGAAAGCTCGGTCCGTTGGCGGACACAAAGCCTTTTCATGACTGGTGAAGTTATCAAAATGAGTATCCCAGCTACCGTGTTCAATTCCAATGAATCGACTGCCGCCCTCCACCAGCCGACGCGCTAACAACGCGGACTGGCCGATTGAACTGTAGCCATAACGAGTGCGAGTTTCTGGTTTCTCTGCAGCGAGGTCGAAGGCCGCTCGTGCTTTTGGCGATGTCACAATTTCCATCGCTTTCTCATAAAACGCGGTCAGCTTCTGAGCAGGCCCGGAACCCGGAGAATTCGCTGCTGCCAGTATCTCAGCCTCGGCCAACAGTTTTCGACGACGAGCAAATCGCTCGGAAGAAACTGATTCCGGAGCATCCAGATCCTGCACCTTAAAATCCGGCTGCGATGGATCATTGTTGATGGTGAACGGGGCATAGGCCGCTCCATAAAATCCCGGACCTCCCGGCCCCAGAGGATTCGGAAGCTCAATATAGGGCGGCACTTCACCGCCCGGCCCGAGTTCCCGCGTAATGATCGAGCCGAGTGAAGGGTACAGCTCATTAAACGGTACACCCTTAGCCTGCCCATCGGCAAAGCTGGGCGGATATCCGGTCAACAGCCAGTGCCGCCCAGTCTGATGTGCATTGTCGGCATGACTATGAGATCGCAGAATCGTGTACTTGTCCGCGATCTGAGCACACATTGGCATCAGTTGGCTGATTTGTGTGCCGGGCACAACCGTCGAGATGGGATTGAAGGGACCTCGAATTTCTTTGGGAGCATCGGGCTTCATATCCCACATGTCGATATGACTGGGGCCGCCCTCCAGCATGAAAAAGATGCACGCTTTGGCTTTGGGGGCGAATGGAGTCGCGGCTTGAGCCTGCAGTTGCAGCAACGTGGGGAGAGTCAATCCTCCCAGCAACCGAGTCGCTCCCAGCGTCAGCATTCTTCGCCGCGAAACACCATCGCAATAACGGCGGTCTGATCCAAAGGCCTTACTGAGCATTTCCGCGTCTCCGGATGTACTGGAATGTCTGCCCTGTTGCTCAATCAACGATGACAACCACGCAGGTAATGTTGTCGCGTGAACCACCTTCGAGCGCAGAGTTGACAAGCTTCTCCGCAAGGACTTGTGGATCATCGGAAGTCTTCAGGAGTTTTGCAATGTCCGGATCTTTGAGTCCATCGGTCAAACCATCGCTGCACAAAATAAACCGATCTCCGGGCTGTGGCGTCACTTCGACCGCCACACCGCCGGATGCTCCGTCACGGCTGCCCAGATACTTGTACAGCACATTGCGATAACGGTGTGTCTTCGCCTCTTCGGCATTGATCGTACCGGCATCCAGCAACGCCTGAGTCAGGGAATGATCCGTCGTGAGCTGGCGAAATTTGCCAGCTCGCAGTTCATACGCGCGGCTGTCGCCAACACCAAAGAAGAAAAAGCGATCGGCCGTGCGGACCATCATAACGATGGTCGTGCCCATATTTCTCAGGCCTGGCTCAATCTCGCTGAGCGCAATGATTTCTGAGTTGGCGAAGTTGATGGACTTTTCCAGAGCCTCATTGACCGATCGCGCATTCCCCTTCTGGAAATCCAGCAGTTGTTCCAGCTTCCGAGGAATCAGCTCCACCGCCAGCGCGCTGGCTCGTTCTCCGGCGCTCTGTCCGCCCATGCCGTCCGCGACGATCAGATATCGATGCTGCTTGTCGAGGCAGATGCTGTCTTCGTTGTTCTCGCGGTAGTTGCCGGTAACGCTAAGGTGACCAGTCCGGATTGAAACCATGGAATTGTCCAGAGAACGAAATCAACAGTGGTGGGGGGCGTTGCGAGGCAAACACAGATCGCTCTGCCTCTGAACCTCGCAATCGTGCGACAGCCGGATGGAGGCAGAATCGCGGATTGTTTCGCTAAACCGTCAGAAACGCAACAGTTTCCAGCCCTTGTTCATCCGCAGAGACGAATGATTATTCACCGCCGTGACACAACGCGTTAAACACATTCGTCAAACCCAGCGTTGTGGCGCTGATCAGAAGCTCGCCCGCAACGAAGCCCGCCGAAGCGCCCAGCATGTGCCCTTGTCCCTCAACAAGCCGAAAAACACGATCTTTATCGGGTGGAAACTGAGTTCGGTACGCACGAATGGAGGCGATCTTAATGCTCAGCGTGTCCGTAATGTCGGAGACAAAAGCACCGCCACCGGCTGGATGATTCAAAGTCTGCAGCCCCAGAGGATACCAGATCTGACGCTGGATCTTGTGCACTGGAAGCCCCGGGAAGAACTCATCCCATTTGCTGAGCCGGGAATAAAACACCGCGGCATCAGTAATCTGCATGGCCTGCCAATGGTCGGGCGACGCCATCGGGGTTCGATCGGCAATGCCCATCACCAGACGCGGGCGGTATTTGCGAAAGACGCTGGCCAGTGACACGCGGGTCTCGAAGCAGTCGAAGAGTCGTCGGTTCGGCAAAGGCAGAATCTCGCGAACATGAACTCCCAGGATACGAGCCGCCTCGTGAGCCTCCTGCAGGCGGACTTCCGGGCCGGGACTGAGTGGCGTGGGTTCGCCGTCTGTTAAGTCGACAATTCCGACTCGAAGCCCCTGCTGAACCATGCGAGCCAGCGTTCCTCCGCAACCGATTTCAACATCATCGGGATGAGCACCAACGGCCAGAACATCCAGTGCCTGAGGAAGCTCCGAGGAATTCGCAGACATCGCTTATCTTTCCAGGTGATTTTGACTCCGACACCAACCAACAAATGCCGTGAGTTGCATAATTCGCATCGATATCGTTGAAAGACTCCGTCGAGGTGTTGATTTAGCGGGGCTTCATAAGCCGAAACGTCAGTGAAGGATTTTTGCCAGCACTGCCGAAACGCAAAATCGCAATCCCTCGCTGACGCATTGAGGTTGGGATCTGCACAAATCCGCAACTTCGGAACTAACGCTTCGGGTTACGATGAAATCAGCAGCACGCCATCGCCATCCGGCTGATCGATTCGACAGCCCTGATGGGATCAGGTACATCCTGAGCGAAGAAACTCAAAGCCCAACTACCTGACAGCACTGCCCGGATCCCACTTTGCGACGGAAGGATCGTTGGGAACTACAAACAACTCAACACGGCGATTTCGTTGGCGAGCGGTATCCGTCTGAGAATTCTCCAGCGGATGGAACTCGCTGTAGCCCATAGAAGCGATTCGTTCCGGGGGTACGCCCATCTTCAGCAATTCCAGAATAACCGCGTCTGATCGATCGGTCGACAGATGCCAGTTGGTTGGATGCTTGATGGCGGTTTCAGGGCGGACAATATTCTGATCATCCGTGTGTCCAACCACAAGAATTCGCATGCCGCTGGCGGATCCACTGGTAACCGACGACGCAAATTCCCTGATCGTCGGTGTTGCTTCTGGACGAATTGCATCGCTGCCCAGATCGAACAGAATATCACTGCGGAACTTATTCAGACCGGTCGCTGGATCGTACTCAAAGCCCTCCGCCGACAGTGCCGAATCGAAACCACTGCCGTCAGATTGAGAATCCGTCAAAGCCTTGGCGAACCGATTGTTCAAATCAGTACGCTCAGCCATCAGGTTGTTAATGCGATCGTTGGCTGTGGCGAGCTGTCCCTGGGTGTCGCCAAGCTGAGTCATCAGCGACTGGCGTTCCTGATCCAGTCCCTGAATCATTTGAGTACTCTGAGCATCAGCCGCCAACAGACGCTGATTCTCTGCGTACATGTCGCGAGCATGCGTCTGTGCCTGCACCAGTTGATCCCGGTGCTTGCCGTGCTTGCATCCGGTGGCGAGCAATGACGCTAAGGCCAGCACCGAAAGAGCCTGACGAATAGATTGATTGGGCATTTCGTTCATCCCTGAGTCAGATCATACAGATCAACACACTTCGCGAGACCTGGCGAAATGAACCGCCGCAGCCTCTGATGGTCGCAGAGTAGCGTCGCGGGATTCGGACGGTGAAGGCTCTTTTGAGCCTTTTTGCGGCGATTCGGCTCCCCTGAAAAAACGCGGTCATGAATTGCGCTGTGCAGATGCATTTCCTGCCGGATCGAGTCTGCTGTTTGGCAACTTCTGCAAACGCCATCTCATCTCGATCGGCCGATTTGGCCGCAGGCAGCCTTGCGGACCTCATTCCAGCTGCCGACTACAGTCGGGATATACTTCGAATGGCTTCCGCTGCAAGTATCCCCACGAATCTGGAGTTAAATGCTGGCTGAAGCCAGCATTACGAAGCGTGTTGCTGCACTGGCGGCCCGGAGTCACGTATCAGCCCTAACAGCCTTCCCGCGGGACGGGACAACACCCACCAGGGGGATCATCCCGCGTCAATCGGGGCCCCGTTTAACCTGCAGGACCGTCATGACCATGTCCATTTGTCAGGGCAGGGGCGGATTCTCCCGGACAAACCAGCAGAAAAAGCTACCAAAGCGTTTGCAGTTCGGCAATTCTTGCATCTGAAGACGCCTGCTGGTCGAAAACGACCTAGGGTTCTTCACCTGAAGACGCATGCGTCCCAAGGAGAGTTTTTGGAACTCAACATCTGTCTGTACTGCTGGGGCTGTGTCGGCCCGGCCAGGTCATATTGAGTCAGGCAGCAATCATTCACGAAGAAGATTGACCAGGGACTGGACATGTTAGTACTCAGCCGCAAGAAAGACGAAAAGATTGTGATCGGCGATTCGATCACTCTCATGGTCATCGAAATCCGTGGCGACAAAGTGCGTCTCGGCATCGAAGCGCCTCGCGATGTCACCGTCCATCGTGAAGAAGTTTATGATGCAATTAAACGCGAAAACACGCCCGACTCCAAGCAGGGATGATTGATTCAGACGGTGAACAGCGTTGCCGTTGTCGGATTTTGAACGCGGACGCTGAGGGTCGTCGAAGTCATCGCGACATTACTGCGGGAATTTCCGTTGGCGGGCTGTATCCTGAGATCAGCCCTGAGCTTGTTTTGTTTTCGACACCGACTCCCTTGCGCGCTCATTGCTGGGTGGAGATCTTATTCCCCGACTATGACCAATGTCGGGAGGATTCTTGCTTTTGTGGTCTGGCTGTCCGACAATCCGGCAGCCAGTGGTCGACCCTTTCGGTAGCAGAGTGACGAGCGCTGGTCCCCGCCGGGCACCTCCTCTCCTGAAAGTTTGATCGGATCATGACCCAAACTCAGAAAACAGTCCTCGTGATCGAGGATGACCGAGATATTTCCTCCACGATTCAGAGCGTGTTGTCAGCGGCGGGCTATAGAGTACTGACCGCCAACAACGGGCAGGATGGACGCCGCCTGATTCAATCGCAGAAACCGGATCTTGTGCTGACCGACATGATGATGCCCCGGATGGGCGGATTTCCGGTCCTCGAATTCCTCGCAGAATTGCCTGATGCTCCTCCGGTCATCATGATGACCGCGAACGAAGGCAGCCGACATAAGGCCTACGCAGAAATGCTCGGTGTTGTGGACTATTTGCGGAAGCCGTTCGCGATGGAAGTCATGCTGGAATCCGTCGCCCGCTCGATTGCGGCTGCAGCGGCCGGCCCGAAGGATCAGCCCGAGGCTTAAAGAACAGGATTCATCGAGATGTTACATGCAGTGATTATGGCGGGCGGCAGTGGAACTCGATTCTGGCCTCAGAGCCGCCAAAGACTGCCGAAGCAATTGCTTCGCCTTGCCGGCGAACGCACCATGATCCAGCAGACACTCGATCGATGTCGAAACTGGGTCGATCCATCTCGTGCCTGGGTGGTCACTAACGAAGTACAGGCCGATGCGACGGCCGCACAACTGCCTGAACTTCCGCGTCAGAACATACTGGTGGAACCGGCCGCTCGCAACACAGCTCCGTGCGTAGGCCTGGCCGCGATTCAGATTTTGCACCATGACCCCAACGGCATTATGTTCGTGATGCCGGCCGATCATGTCATTCAGACGGACGAAGCGTTCTCTCGCGGGGCTTTGCGAGCGGTCGAGATCGTCAACGCTGATCCAGCAAAGCTTGTCCTGTTCGGCGTCATTCCGTCGTTCCCGGCGACAGGTTACGGCTACATTGAACGTGGCGCAATGATCGGTGAAGGGACTCCGCGAGTCTATGAAGTGTCAGCGTTCCGCGAGAAACCCCATCTGAGTCTCGCCGAGCAATACGTTCGCGAAGGACGCTTCTTCTGGAACTGTGGAATCTTCTGCTGGAAGGCTCAGACGATTGTTGACCTGCTGAAACAGTATGAACCGGAGATGTATGCCGGGTTGATGAAGATTGCCGACGGTCTGAAAGCGGGACAAGGCGATGCGGTCCTGGCGGAAGAGTTCCCGAAGCTTAAGAGCATTTCCATCGACTATGCCGTGCTGGAGCGTGCTCAGGGCGTGACCGTAGTCGAAGCGCCGTTTCAGTGGGACGACGTCGGCAGCTGGCTGTCACTGCCGCGTCTGAATGGAGCGGACTCCGACAATAACACCGTCGACGGTCCGTTCTGCGGCGTAGATACTCAGGGCTGCATCGTTCGAACGAGCGGTGACCATATGGTCGCAACGCTGGGTCTGCGAAATTTGATTATCGTTCACACTGATGATGCCACGCTTGTGGCCGATGCTGCTCAGTCAGAACGGATTAAAGAAGTGCTGGCTCAACTGCAAAAGCAGAATCGTTCGGAGTACATTTGAGTGCCTCGCAAGGGCTTCATCATTCGAAATTTGAGATTCCAAATTTGAAATTTCAAATTCCTGAGCCCCCGGAGTCGCGTTGTCATTCACGAATGACTTTCCTTTGCCGATCGATCATAATCACAGACAGTTGGACACGACCTTCCTCACCTTGCCCTGCTGAAGAATCCCTCCCATGGCTCAAAACTTCTGCGGACGAACTCGACGTGAAATGCTCTGGCAGACCGGCTCCGGTTTTGCCGGAGTTGCGATGACAGCTCTTATGGATCGCGACGGCTTTCTGGCCAGCCAGTCCGTCGCTGCGGATGGTGAAACTCCGTTCGCAAATCCATTGGCTCCAAAGCAGTCTCACTTCGAACCCAAAGCGAAGAACGTCATCTTCCTGTACATGTATGGCGGGCCCAGTCAGGTCGACACCTTCGACTACAAGCCTTCCATGTACGGCATGGATGGCAAAACGATCGAAGTGAAAACCTTTGGTCGAGGCGGTCATCGCAATCAGGGGCGAATCGTCGAACCTCGCTGGAAGTTCAAGCAGTACGGTCAGTGCGGAAAGTGGATTAGTGATCTCTTTCCAAATCTCGGCACCTGTGCTGACGACATTGCTTTCATTCATTCGATGACAGCGGATTCGCCTATTCATGGTTCCGCGATGCTGATGATGAATTCGGGAAGAATTCTGAGCGGTAATCCGTGCCTCGGTTCGTGGGTCAACTACGGACTTGGCAGCGTGAATGAAGATCTGCCGGGATTCGTCGTGATGCTGGATCCACGAGGTGGCCCGATCAGCGGTTCCAAAAACTGGAGCAGCGGATACATGCCGGCGACTTACCAGGCCACTGTGATGCGTTCCGGCGCGAATCCGATTCTTGACCTGTCGCCACCTTCAGAGCTGGCCGGCGGTGCTCAACGAAAACTGCTGGATACACTGCGAAGCTATAACGAAGAGCACCTCGCTCCTCGCAATGACAATTCCAACCTGGCCGCTCGCATCGCCAGTTATGAGTTGGCCTATCGCATGCAGTCACAGGCTCCGGAAGCTGTCGATATTTCGCAGGAGACTCAGGCAACCCAGGAATTGTATGGCCTGAATGATCCGAAGAGCGAAAAATTTGGCCGTCAGTGTTTGCTGGCTCGCCGGATGGTCGAACGAGGTGTTCGGTTTGTGCAGATCTATTCCGGTGGTGCTCACAACGACGACAACTGGGATGCTCACACGGACATGGAGGCCAATCACAACCTGCATGCGGGCGAAACCGACAAGCCAATTGCCGGCCTGATTAAGGACCTGAAAGATCGAGGTCTCCTGAAAGATACTCTGATCGTCTGGGGCGGTGAATTCGGTCGTCAGCCAACGGCGGAGTATGCCACGGGCAGCGGTCGCGATCACAACAGCTACGGCTTCACCACCTGGATGGCCGGAGGCGGCATCAAGGGCGGAACAACGGTTGGCACGACCGATGAAATCGGCAGCCGCGCGGTTGACGATGTGTTCCATGTCAAGCACATGCACGCCACGGTTCTGCATCAGCTGGGGCTTGATCCAGCGAAACTGACGTACTTTTTTAGCGGCCTCGACAATTCGCTCGTCGGCGTCGAAGGCGCGCAGCCGATCTGGAAAATTATGTCGTGAACGGCAGGCTCAGCGTGCAATTCGAGTGATTACAATCAAAAACAAACAGCTCTGGCGATTGTCAGTTGACATGTAGCGGAAGGGCGCGAGCCCTCCGGTTTTGCAACACCGGACGGCTCGCACCGTTCCGCTAACTGGACAATTTCAATCCGTACGACGCCTGACTGAACAGCCTCTGTCGGGATCAATCTCGCAGTGGTCAATTGACATATAGCGGAAGGGCGCGAGCCCTCCGGTCTATGTGACACCGGACGGCTCGCGCCGTTCCGCTAACTGGACAATTCAATTCCGTACGACGCCTAACTGAACTGGAAGTCAAAATCACCGTAGCGTTCGCGGTCGATGCCGGCATCTTCCCAACTGTAGGCGTAGTCACCGACGTGCGAAATCTTCCGCCAGGTACCAGTGCCCGGATTTCCTGGCATCGGGCTTTTCAGACGCATGAACGAGTTGAGGAGCCGATCGGATCATCGGAAGAAAGAACGGCCACATCGGGCGGTTCGCGTGTTCGTTGCAGACTGGGAGACCGAGTTGCTCGATCATCGTCTCATAGACGGCACGGCGCACATGCAGGAATCCTGTTCCGCCGTAGAGCAGTTCGTGCAGCCCTCCATGAATTCCGAATCGAAGGCGGGGAGTGCCCGGCAGAATATGAATCGCCAGTTCTCGTTTGCCTTTCTTTGGATAGATCCCGCAAACGATGGGCAAGCCATATCGGCGGATCTTGTCGACGTCGTCCGGATCGAATCCGACGTCAGAATCAATCCACAGTGTCTCCTGAAAGCCGTCGGCGAGAGCATCACTGGCGATCTGATTGCGAGCCTGATCGATCGCCGAATACCCCTCGACCCGCCGCACCACATATCCCCGCCGCTCCAACTCCAGCAACGCCGACTGACACTGCGAAACAATTCGCCCCTGACATGGGACCAGAACAACACAGCGACCGGGAAACAAATCCAGCGTTGTATCGCAAGTGGGCATCCCATGCGGATTATCTGCTTCATTGGGGTTCATCGCGATGGTTCCATTCGACGAAGTTTCGTGACAAGCGTTTCCATCAGCCTATTCAGACTTCGTGGTGACCAATAACGCGCGCAGGTCGTAGCGGGCGAGTACGCTGTTGAGATCTGGTTTTGACATTACCAGGACATCGAGCCATTGTCCATTCTTTGAAAAAAGCACCTGGTACAAATGATTGCGTCTTACGATCTCTCGCGAGGCCACGTCGTTATTCTTCATGTTGAAAAACGAGACATTACACCCCATATCCGATCCGTCGTATGTAGATGCCGCGGCCATCCATTGCCTCTCCGGATCAATATCAAAGTCTGTCGCTCCCATGGGAGTTCTTGCACTTAGTTTAGTCAAGTCAAGCTTTGTCCCACCGCCAATCTTGTCACCTTTTAAACGATAAACCTCCACGTCTCTGGGATGCATGATGACCTTCTCGTCCATCTGATTCCCCGAGATCCTAATGCTGATGCCTCGGCCAGAGTCTTTATTGACCACTTCTTCATCAGCCACGGTTGCGTCGGCCGTCTTGATAAGAAACAGACGTGTGCCTGCCTTATATGCCATGGTGTTTCTTCTCGCTTCCGGCATGCTGAGCGCAGGTTCAGACCGACCGTCAGTAGCGAGCAGGCAAAATTCCGGATCCTCGCCAAATGAGGCCGAAAGATGAAGGCAATACTCGGGGGAGAAAGTTGCCAAGGTCCGGCCATCTTCCAGGCAGATGAATTTGCATGTTGCGTCTCTATAGGCATCACCAGCTGTACAGACGGCAGCGATCCTTGCGTCCGACGACACCGCCACCGAGACAATAGGCGTCGGTATTCCATCGGCCACCAGTTGAGTTGTTCCATCCAGCATAACCCGATGAATGCTGCCGGATTCTTCAGGACGTTCGTCCATTTCGAACTTTGCGTCTCTCAAGTCTTCCGAAACAGCAACGACGAATCCGAAGTCCCGGGAAACGTATGCGACTTGACTAACCCAATTCGGGTACGGTATGGGCTTAAACAAAGGCCGTAACGTTTTCGCATTCAGTAGTAACAATTGGCTCTTACTATGATCATGGTAATACTGGGCCTCGAGTCCGGTGCCGAGGGCAATGATGTCGCCATCCGCGGACTGCGCCATGACCGTATACGGAGAGTCGAAACGGACTTCCTCAGCCGGCGGAAGAGGATTGGAGCAGCCAGCGACGAGAAGCGACAAGGCAGCAACAACGTGGCTTAAAAAAATAGCAAAGCGGGGTCGAGCGACCATTACCACGTTAAATGCTCCCTGTTTCGACTCACACAATTCTGTGTCTCGTTATGGTACGACCACGATTGTTCCAGTGCCACTCCAGTATAAACCCGTGTCAATCAAGACTTCGCGATGGCCCGTCTGCGGGCTGAACGGACCCACCTCTTTGAAGCCACCGTAGGTGATCCAACGGTAGGTTCTGGGTGTCATCGTGACCTTGCTCGTGACGGAATTCACCCAATCAAGCGAGCTTGGCGTGAACGTCGCCGAACTCCCGGAAATCGTTAGCCGTGTCGACTGTCCCTCGATCAAAATCCCGGAGTCGTAAACTTCTGCCCCCGAATCGTCAAAGATCTTGACCCCAAATCTATTGAGAAGTTTTGGACCAGGCCCTGCCCCAGGGGAAAAGTATCCTTATGGAGGAATCCTGTTCCGCCGCAGAGCAGTTCGTGCAGCCCTCCGTGAATTCCGAATCGAAGGCGGGGAGTGCTTGGCAGAATATGAATCATTGCGGATTCGCCAACGATAGGAATTCACATACCTCTTTCAAGGCGATCCAAATCTCTCATGTTGAATACACTGATGCCTCCGCCCAGCACATAGAACCACTCGCCATCACGGGAGAACCGCAGATGGCCGGCACCATCAATGCGGGTGCGAAATTTCTTCCGGGACTTCACATCCATAAACCAAATGGCGTTCAATTCATAGGTGCCGCCATAGCTTTCTCCGACGGCTAACCTGCCCGTCGCTGCGTTGTAGTCCATCCATTGCGGCACCATGCCAAAATAGTTTCGTGGGTGCCGTGCACCTGAGCGACCATGAACCGCAATCTGTCAACTGCGGTTATAGTGGACTTAGAACTTCTTTTGTTCGGCCTCACCCACCGTTGCGGCCGAAGTGTTGTCACTCACAGGAACTTCGGGCTTGATAGAAGGGTTCAGCCACTTGATCCGCATTCGATATTTTGACCCATCTTTTATTGAACTGCTTCTTACGCCGGTTGCTGTACGCTCGTTCTTGTAGGCCATTTCCCAGTCGGACTCTTCGATTCGAAAATCATCCAGTTCAACCATCCGTCCCTCTGGCGTATTGATGAACGTGCGATGAAATGAAGCGATTGGCCAAGTGTCTGGTATGGACCCCCTTCCAGATTCATCGAGATCGATGCGATACGTATTGTTACCAAGATCTGTAGGTGCCACGCCATTCGAAGTGTCAATCGTAAGCTCAATGTCAGGAACCACGACTTTCATATTGAATTCAAGGTCAAAGCCCTGCTGAGTGCACCCCAGGAACCAACCAAGAAGCAAACCACCTGCCACGCACCCGAGCCAGCAGCGATGAGTTGAGCGCATGTCTAATCCTACTTTGGTTGGTAAATGACGACGGAGCCAGATACATTCTTGGTATAAAAGCCGCCCAGATTCAGAGGCGTTGGCCCAGGATCTGGCGAGCGAAACTCATATACGACCTCGCCGTTGATAATGATTTCGTAGGCTGGGAACGCATCATGCCAACCGGCGAAATTGATTTTTGTTGCGTTTTGTGCGACAGATTCAAACGTAAAAGCAATGTCGTAGTTGATCTCCGGTGCCACCCATGAAAACGGGTAAGACGCCCCTGCCTCAATCGCGACCATCGATTTCCCTGTTAGTCCATCGGCTCGCTCCTCCTGACCCCATGGATCCGGATCGGCTGTTTGAATTGTGTTCTTGTAGGCATTGATTTCATAAGTCTTTATTACGCTGACCCGATGAGACGGATCGCTATCGGTTGTAAAAATGCGGGGCAATGATTCGAAACGGCCGATGCTGGAGGTGTTTACCGAGCCCACACTGAATACCTTCGATCCTCCTTTCTCGCCCGCGCGTTCGCGATCGTTCGTTCCGAAATACCAGTCGACCGATCCGGGTCGCCACTCCAGTGGTTGTTCGGCCCAATTCAGTGACTCGTACTGTTCGCCTGGTGCCAGATCCCATACAACCGGTGAGCCTTTGCTCAGCGGGATGAACGCGCCCAATTTTATGTCAATATCATAATGCTCGTATTCGCTAATCGCCTTGATGGAAAAATTGTATGGCGCTTCATTGCTGTCGCTGTTGTACAGGATCACGTTTCCCGAAAACACGCCTGCAGTAGTTGTCGAAAACACCACTGTGAACGTGTCAGATTCTTGAGGCTGGAGTGAGGTCTTTAGGGCTTTGGCACCACGCCAGAAACCAGCTCCTACTACCGATGGAGTCCCCAGCCAGAGTATTTCGTTGCCGAGATTCTTCACGGTAAATGTATGCGAAACAGTTTTGCCCGTTTTCACAACGCCGAAAGATGTGCCGTCCGTTGTGCTGGGCGTCGTGTCTCCGTCGACGATGCTCATTTCTTTGCCCGTAATGTCAATTTCTGCCGCCGTGGCACCGGCTTTCACGGTGAAGTTATACGGATTCTCATCGCTGTCGTTGTTCGAGATGCTGACGACTCCAGAGAACATCCCTCGGGTTGTAGACGAAAAGTTGATGAAGAACGTGTCCGACGCACCCGCCGCGAGACTGCGAACCAGAGTGTTTGAACCTATCGTGAACCTGCCCGGCAATGATGGAATTCCGAGATTAAGAGTTGCAGTCCCCGTGTTCCTCACGGTGAAGGTTCGAGAAGTCACAGTATTGACGGCGACACTTCCAAAGTCCGTATCGTCCAATGTACTTGGCGTCGTGTCTCCGTCGGCAATACTTATCCCATTACCCATGATGTTAATTTCAGGCGCAGTGGTGTCTGCTTTCACTATAAAATTATACGGATTCTCATTGCTGTCGTTGTTGGAGATGCTGACGACACCAGAGAACACGCCCTGGGGTTGAGGCCGAAAAGTTGATGACGAATGTGTCCGATGCGCCCGCCGCGAGACTGCGGACCAGAGTGTTGGAACCTAACGTGAACCTGCTGGGCAATGACGGAATTCCAAGATTCAAAGTCGCAGTCCCCGTATTCCTCACGGTGAAGGTTCGAAACCGCACGGTGTTTACTGCGACAGTTCCAAAGTCTGTGCCATCAGTTGCACTTGGAGTTGTGTCCCCGTCCAGAATCCTGATGTTGTTACCAAGAACATCTATCTCTGGCGTTCCAGTTCCAGTGCCAGTTCCAGTGCCAGTTCCAGTGCCAGTTCCAGTTCCAGTTCCAGTTCCAGTTCCAGTCGACGTGGCGAAGCCTGTCCCGCTGCCAGTGCCAGTCGATGTGGCAAAGACTGTCCCGCTGCCGGTGCCGGTCGTTGAGGCGTAGCCCGTTCCGCCACCAGTGCCAGTCATCGTACCTGTTGCCGAACCAGAACCGGTGGCGGCGCGAATGGTTGCTGATTCACCCGTGGATGTTGTCGTTGTGGTGTCGGTGGCGGCCGTTGGAGCGATAGCTCCTGCCGGCGAGCTATTCATCGAGGTTCCGGCGGCGGCTCCCGCCGAACCCGTTGCATCGCCAAAGTTATCCGGAAGGGATGACCCCGTCGGTGTTGCTCCAGGATTTGCTTCGGGCTCAAATGACATTCGGCTGGATGACTGCCAGTCTGGTGCCTCGGTCAAATCGGGCGCGATACCGTCCAGTGATCCATACGGCAATTCTTCCGGGGCCCAGGCGTCGGTTTCAAAGACGGAATCTGTCTGATTCAGATCCAGGTCCAGGTTGGTCAGTTCGCCAGATAGATCGACGTCAGACAGTTCCGGCTGCCACTCTGTGGAATCAAGCGCCACCAGAAACTCTGAACCAGGATTCCAGTCAGAATACGTGTCGAAAATCAGTGGTTCATCGATATACCCGGTGAACGGATCACTCGCAAAATCGAACTCGCTGAACTCCAGCGGCATTTGTTCGACGCTCAACGCGAAGTCGGTCATCAGATAATCATCGGGCATTTCCGCCATCGGAGGCGACACAAACGCACTCGACACCCCAGCCAGATCCCCCAGTGCGACTCGCTGTTCGAACAACTCACTGACAAAGAATCTCACGGCACGTTTTCGTTTCGCCATCCGAGAATTCTGCGATCGAAACGCTCTTTTGATGATATGACCGCAGGAAGCAGGAATGCGGAAGGAGGAGCGTATTTGAGATTCTGGCCGTTTGAACATAAGCAATCATCCTGAAGCAACGTGATCCACCAGACGCCGAAAAGTAGTTCACCAATGACACTCGCAATTCCGCAGAGATCCGATGCGTACTACGGAGATAACCGAAGAAAGCCGATTAGTACGACGTCAGACCACAGGATGCCGTCAATGAAACACCCGCTTACCGGCGAGTGATCAGTCAGAAATTCTGCATGACGGAAAAATACACGCGCTAAGATGCTGTACACTGTTAACTACTCTAAGGGTGTAGCGTTTGTTTGCTTAGTTGCTTTGTTCAAGTCTGCGTAGGGAGGTTTTGCGCTAAATTGAGCAAACAAATTGGTGCCGATGGCCTGAGCATGTGAGGAACTTATCTCGAGTTGGATCACCAATTCATTCAGTCTGAGTGCTCCACGGGCTGGTGGACGACTGCCGATGATGGGGTCTTCTTCCGGGGCAAGAACCTCTAAGCGAACATCGGGCGGTTCGCGTGTTCGTTGCAGACTGGGAGACCGAGTTGCTCGATCATCGTCTCATAGACGGCTCGGCGCACATGGAGGAATCCTGTTCCGCCGCAGAGCAGTTCGTGCAGCCCTCCATGAACACCGAATCGAAGGCGGGGAGTGCCCGGCAGAATATGAATCATTGCGGATTCGCCAACGACAGGAATTTACATACCTCTTTCAAGGCGATCCAAATCTCTCATGTTGAATACACTGATGCCTCCGCCCAGCACGTAGAACCACTCGCCATCACGGGAGAACCGCAGATGGCCGGCACCATCAATGCGGGTGCGAAATTTCTTCCGGGACTTCACATCGATAAACCAAATGGCGTTCAATTCATAGGTGCCGCCATAGCTTTCTCCGACGGCTAACCTGCCCGTCGCTGCGTTGTAGTCCATCCATCGCGGCACCAGGCCAAAATGAAATGCACCGACGGTCTGAAAAGTTTCGTAGGTAAATCCGTTGTCAGCGAGTGCGAAACGGCCAATTTCACCGTGGAATGCGACGAAGGCATCACCTGTCCCCGGCGAACAAATCAGTTGGTAAAGGGCTCGAGTGGTATTGCAGATCTTCTGCTCCTGCACGATGGCTCCGTCGCTGGCAGAAAACAAGTATGCGCGCACGCCGTCATATCGGTCATCCCGAGTGTTCATCATTGCAAAGTTGCCTGATTCCGCCACAACCAAACAGCGTTTGGAATCTTTCGTAAACGCGACTTCAAACTTTACCACATTTGGTGGCGCGAATTCCGAGACCAATGCGCCATCCCTGAGGGAATACACTCGCACAGACGCATCCCACTTCCCGTTCAGATCGGTTTTCCCGATTCCCACTGCGGCCAGTTGAAGATCCGGAGAAACCGCCAGCGACGTTATCTGTGCAGGAAGTGAATCCACAACGACTGCACGACTTCCGTCCAGGCCAAACCTTTCTAAACTTGCTGGAACAACAGGCCAGTGCTCGTTTTCACGGTCTGCTGGATCAATCGATTTTCCAACGAGAAATCCATAGTCGTTCGAAACGAACCTGATTTGTGATGTCCATTGAGAAACCTTTGCCGAGACCCCGCTGAAATACAGATTCCGGTTCAGAAGCAAAAACAGACTTGTGTCACTCCGCTGCAGATCATCACCACCCACACCAATCGCAACAAAACGACCGTCGTCAGACACGTCAAGTGAATAGTCACCAGCGGTAATACGCAGGTTTCCGAGGCTCATCATCGTCGGATACGATGTCCACTGGAATGACCAGAATACCGCCGCAACGATCGCGAGACTTATGATTCCGAACCAACTTCGTTTCTGCCGCCACCAACGCTTCTTCCCCTCAGACATTACTTGATTCCTCGAAGGCAAACGAAACTGACGATGCATTAATCCCAAACGCGCGGCAGTGGTGCTTCGCTAAAGAGTGGGAGAAAAACGTGTCAGGAGCCGTTTATTGAGTTTCAGGCCAGAATATGAAGTAAAACGGTTCCGTCGCTGGCCCTTTTCTCGCGTTCAACTAGTGTCGTGTTTCTGAAGTTCGTTCGTTTGACCCGTGGCCGAAACGCCAGGCTTGTGGACTCCTGGCCTTTCGGCCACGGGTTAAACTCAATGAGCTCCAATACCGATTAGTGCAACAGATTTGTGGGACAATACACTGGTTGACGACGTGTTTCATGCCAAACACAGGCACGCCACGGTTCTGCATCAATTGGGGCTTGACCCGGCGAAGGTGACGTACTTCTTCGGTGGTCTGATGACTCACTTGTCGGTTTGGAAGACGCGCAGCTGAACTGAAAGATCATGCGTCGACGAGCTCAACGCGACATTCGACGAGGGTACGATCCATAGCAAACAGCCCGAGGCAATCGCACTACGGTCGCCTGCGGCTTGCCGTTAAACGAAATGCAAGAACGTCGCGATCACCACTCACCAAGTTCCTGCTGAAGCTCGCACCATTTCTCTTCGACTTCGGCCAGTTCTTTGGCGACCGTTTCGATCTGAGTATGCAAAGCCATCGCCTTCTTGGCGTCGGACGTCTGCATCATCTCGGCATTCAGAGCTTTCTTCTGCTCATCCAGTTTGGCGATAGTCTTTTCCATGTTCCGCAACGTCTTACGTTGCTGATGGATGTCTTTCGGACCAGAAGACTTTTCAACCTTCGCCCCAGCCCCTTTGCCGGCCGGCGGAGTTGCCATGCGGCCGGACGCACGTTCGCGTTCGCCTTCTTCGATCTCTTTATTCACGTAATAAATGTAGTCGTCGTATTTGCCCGAGTAATTACGAACTCGACCATCGCGCACTTCGATGATGTTCGTCGCAATCCGACGCACGAAGTGTCGATCGTGGCTGGTGAAAAGAACGGTGCCTTTGTAGACCAGCAACGCTTCCGCAAGTGACTCAACGGTTTCCACGTCAAGGTGGTTACCCGGTTCGTCAAGCACCAGTACGTTGTAAGTTCCCAGCAGCAGGCCGGCCATGCACAAGCGAGCCCGCTCGCCCCCGGAGAGAACTCGTATCGGCTTCTTCGTGTGGCCGCCCTTAAACAGCAGCGATCCGGCACAGGCAAGACAATCCTGAGTCGTGGTGCCGGGCTTGGACTTGTACTCCAGGTATTCCAGTACTGTCTGATCAGGCGGCAACGTCGTGTAAACGTGCTGAGCGTAGACGCCAATCTCAGTGCCGTAGCCCCATTTCACTTTGCCTTCGACGGGGCTCAGGGAATTCACCAGAGTTCGCAGCAGAGTTGTTTTTCCCTGGCCGTTATCACCCACGATCGCCGCACGCTGCTGATGTTCAATTTCCAGCTCAATGCCGGTCGCGACGGCTTTGCCTTCATAACCGATCGCCAGATCCAGACAGCGAACGACTGGCCCCTGGCGAGGCTCCACCTGCGGCGCGCGGATGTTGGCGGTTGGCAGATCGACTTCGATTTCCTGCAGAGTCAATCGGTCCAGTTGCTTCTGCTTGGATCGAGCCTGACTGGCTCCTGTCGGACGCGCCTTGTTCTTATCGATGAATGTCTGCAGTTGCTTCTGCTTGGCCGCAACGGCCGCGTTTGTTCGTTCGGCACGGACCTTCTCTTCTTCGACCTGCTGCAGGTATCCGGCGATCTTGCCGTTATACATCGTCAGCTTACCGCGATTCAGATCCAACGTATGTGAACACGTCGCGGTAAGGAATTCACGGTCGTGTGATACGATCAGACACGCAGCCGGGAAATGTCGCAGGAAGTGTTCGAGCAGAATCTGAGTACGCAAGTCCAGAAAGTTCGTAGGTTCGTCCAGCATCAACAGATTCGGATCGTGCAGAAGCAACGCTGCCAACTTCACGCGAGTCTGCCAACCGCCGGACAGCCCCTGCACCGGGCCGTTCAGGTAATGCCCCTTCAGTTCGAACTCGGCCGCCACTTCGCCGCACTTCCAATCCGGCTGACCACTGTCTCGAATTAGAAAATCCATCGCCGATTCGCCAGCTTGAAACGGATCATGCTGACGCAGGTAGCCAACACGCAGATGAGGCGACCGCATGACGGTGCCACTGTCCACTTCCTCATCCCCGAGGAGAACTCGCAACAACGTCGACTTACCGGCCCCATTGCGACCGATGAATCCGACCTTCACGTCTTCGTAAAGCGTGACGCTGGCATTGTCGAGCAGCATCTGGTCGCCGTAACTTTTGACACCGTCTGTAAGTTGAAGCAGAACTGACATGGAGTAGCAGCGAACCTGTGAGCGCGAGGAATGAAGCGACGAATTTCGACTATTATTCTGATCTGTAGTTCGGGATCAACTCGACTTCAATGAAGAATTGAGTATCGATGCCGCCTGAGAAGCCGTCAACGGGCGAAGTTTTCTCCGTCAAAAGCAGCGTTAAAGCGAGACGTTTACCTGCGGGGCGCGACAGGTTCAAGCACCAGTCGAACGTTTTCCCGCAGCGTATCTGAATTCGCAGGAAATGGGCCGACCAGCGGCGCCCTCAGAAAAGGGGTCAGGAACCAATAGTGCGGAGCACCCTGCGGGCCATTTGGCTATTGGTTCCTGACCCCTTTTCTGAGGCTTGGCAGAGCACTAGCGAACTTCCACCTCGGCGGGAGCGACGATCAGAGCGGATTCCGCATCGCCAGTGTAAACCGGAACACTGCATGTCGTTGCCTGCCATCCATGATGGACCAGCGTCCCCGAAGTTGCGTTGCCATCGACTTTTCCAGCCAGACGAATTCGGCCAGCGGACTTCGCCCCCAAGGAGACAGAACTTCCTTCTGGCTGATCAAGGACCGGGCGGATTGCAAATTGACGTTCCAGGACAGCTCCACAATCGCGATGAATATCTCTTACCGCCGCTCCAACCTGTGCGTCCGAGTACGATTCGATGGGCTCTTTCAGGAAGTCGATCAGACGCCCTTCTCGCTGCAAGGCTGATAGCAGGCTGACGGCGTCACTGCGGACGGGCTTCGGGGCGGCCACCGGTTTGGATGGAGCTTCCGGAGTCACCGCAATAGCCGGAGGAGCATTCAGCAGTCCGGTGATACGAGCAGCAAAATCGCCACTTGTGAGTACTTGCCACGCCAACGCAAGACGTCCCATGGTTTTACACTTCCAACAGTTTCAGAACACAACTTGATAACATTTCCTGGCCGTCGGTCGGTGCAGTCACGGATTTCGGTTGGTCCTCCTTGCGACGGAGCATTCCAGGTAGGTCCTCCTTGCCGAGGAGGACTTCGCGGCCTGCCGCGACCTGTGCGCGGGTGACCCAACAACTCCAGCCGAGACCCTGAGCCAGTTGCACACATTGTTCGCCTTACGGCGAAAGTCCTTTCCGGCAGAAAGGACCTACTTGAACAAACTTCCGCGACTACACCGGCTGTCGGTCACGACATCCTCGCGACACGTCCCATCATCTTACGAGAACGAACTCCTCGATTCCAGGCGTCGTTGACAATTCGTGTCAGCGTTTCCTCCGAATGGTCAGGATCGCTCTGTAAGCTGCTTACGCAGCCGATACAATTCCTGCAAAGCCTGCATCGGCGACAGGTTGTCGACCTCCATTCGGCGGATTTCTTCCAACAGCGGATCCTCGGGGAACTCAAACAACGATTTCTGCTGTCGTCGCTGCCTCGTGGTTTCGCGTTGAGGAACCTTGGGGCGTCCATCGGCGTTGACGTGATCCTCTTCCAAAGTCAGCAGAATTGTGGCCGCTCGGTCGGTCACTAATCGAGGAACCCCGGCAATCTTCGCGACGTGGATCCCGTAACTTCGCCCTGCTGCGCCTTCGACGATGCGATGCAGGAACACGACGTCTTCGTTGCTTTCCTGAACGGCGACGTTCCAATTGGCGGCGTGCTTTAAGGTCGTCGTGAGATCGGTCAGTTCGTGGTAATGAGTCGCGAACATCGTGCGACAGGCAATCTCATCATGCAGATGTTCGGTAATCGCCCAGGCCAGTGAGATTCCGTCATACGTGCTTGTGCCGCGTCCAATCTCATCCAGAATCACAAGGCTGCGTGCCGTCGCTGAATTGAGAATTCGAGCCGTCTCGGTCATTTCAACCATGAACGTACTTTGCCCGCGAGCCAGTTCGTCACTCGCCCCGACTCGCGCGAAGACTCGATCAGCAATTCCGATCACGGCCGACTTCGCCGGGACGAACGAACCCATCTGCGCCATAATCGTGATCAGCGCGGCCTGACGAATATAGGTGCTCTTACCGGCCATGTTCGGACCGGTAATGATTTGGACGCGGCCGATCGCTCGCTGTTCGTCATCAGGGCACGGCAAACCAAGTTTCACATCGTTCGGCACAAACTGTCCGGCTGGCAAGAGTCGATCCAGCACAGGATGCCGGCCATCCCGAATATCCATAATCGGCTCGGCCGTCAGCGTGGGACGGCAATAGCCTGCTTTCCCCGCCAGCGTCGCCAGGCCCGCAATGACATCGATCTCCGCCATCGAATCGGCCGTTCGCAGCAATAGCGGCACGAAGGTCGCGACCTGATCTCGCAGAGCCGTGAAGAGTTCCAGCTCCAGCGCCTTCGCTCGATCTTCAGCGCGGAGCACTTTGTCTTCGTACTCTTTCAACTCCGGGGTTATGTAGCGTTCCTGATTCTTCAGCGTCTGCTTGCGAATATACTCGGGTGGCACTCGCGAGCTGTTGGCGGCCGTGACTTCCAGGTAATAGCCAAAGACCTTGTTGAAGCCGATCTTCAGGCTGGAGATGCCCGTGCGTTCGATTTCCTTCGCCTGATACTGAGCCATCCACTGGCGACCGCCTCGCATCAGATCGCGGAACTCATCCAGTTCGGCATTGAACCCCGGACGAATGACGCCACCATCGGTCAAATTCATCGGCGGTTCGTCAACAACGGCCATCGTAATGGCTTCATGCGCCTGCGGGCACAGTTCGATTCGCTGTTCCAGTGTTTGCAGCCGCTTTGATTTACGCTCGGCCAGTTTGGCCCTCAGACGAGGCAGTTGTTCCAGAGTTCGAGCCAGACACACGAGATCTCGCGGGCTGCAACGGCCGGTCGCAATGCGTGACGTCAGACGCTGCAGGTCGTAGGTCTGCTTGAGCAACTCTCGCACGTCATCACGAAGCGACAACTGTTGCAGGAATTCTTCGATCGCGTCCTGTCGCTGAGTAATCTGTTCGGGATCCGTCAGCGGGCTGGATAACCACTCGGCCAGCAAACGAGAGCCCATCGGCGTGCAGGTTTCATCCAGGATTCCCAGCAGCGTGAAATCCCGCCGACCATCGCGCAGAGTCTGAGCCAGCTCCAGACTGCGCCGCGTGGCTTCATCGATAATCATGTGCCGACTGCGGCGCCAGACTTCCATGCGGACGATATGCGGGAGCGCGGTTCGTTGAGTTTCCCGGACATATTCCAGCAGAGCCCCTGCGGCGGTGACGGCGGGAGTGTCTTCGACGTCGAAACCTTCCAGCGTCTTCGTGCCGAAATGTTCGTTCAGCAGGCGTTTGGCTTCTTCGCGAGCAAAGCACCAGTCGGGACGAGTCGTCATCACGGGCGAGCTGGGATCCGGTCGCCTCATCGGCAACTGACCATCCTGCGCCGCGCTTTCGGGGATGAGACATTCGGCCGGGCGAATTCGAGCCAGTTCATCCTGCAACTGCGATGGTTCCAGATCGGTCAGCAGGAAGCGGCCCGTGGAAACTTCCAGCCACGCGAGCCCAATCATGTTCTTCGATGGTGCGACGCAAGCCAGAAAATTGCTTTGGCGAGGATCCAGCATCTGGTCGTCGGTCAAAGTTCCCGGCGTGACGACTCGCGTGACTTCGCGGCGAACGAGTCCTTTGGCTTTCTTCGGATCCTCGACCTGGTCGCAGATCGCCGCGCGGAATCCGGCCTGGATCAGCTTCTGGAGGTAGCCGTCGAGCTGGTGATAGGGGAACCCGGCCATCGGCACGGGATTCTCCGAGGACTTATCCCGGCTGGTCAGGGTTAGTCCCAGAACTCGCGAGGCGTTTTGAGCGTCTTCGTAAAAGAGCTCATAAAAATCGCCCATGCGAAACAGCAGAATAGCCCCCGGGTGCTCAGCCTTGACGACCTTATAGCGTTCCATCATGGGGGAGAGTTTCGTGGTCATGGCGCGGATGTTATCGACGACCAGATTCCAGGCAACCGACCCCCGCCAAATTCAGACTCGCAGGGCATTTGAGTTCGCGGTTCGCGCGGTTTTTCGAGGATTGGTGATCTGTACGGCCTCAAGTTTCGTATTTGGGCGGGGAAGATCCATGAAGGCAGGACTCGGAACAAAGTAGCTCTATTCTGCCGGAAAACACTTTCGCCCCAAGGCAGGACCTACCCAAAGCCGCTTTGGCGCAATTCGAAGGAATTGCCATACTTCGCCGACGGATTAGCGAGCGAGCATTTGAGAACGCCGGTTCAAGCATCGAAAGCCAACAATTCATGACCGACATCGTCACTACGAATACCTCAGAACACTCTTCGAATCCGCCATCCCCGGAAGAACGATCTACATCAGAGCAGTTACTGAGCGGGCTGTTATATGGACTTTCTCTTCCAGAACGTCTTGTCCGAAGCGCCGTCGGAGTCACGGCGGGGACAGCGAAGGAGATTGCTGAATTCGTCGTGCCTCAGGCCTTTCAGGATTCGAAAAGCTATGAGGTCGCCGTCAGGAACTCGTTAAACTTCATTTTGGCCAATGTGGGAACCGTCTCCGCGCCGAAATCCGCGCAGCCTTCGACTCCAGCCAGCGTTTCGCCGACGGCGAACGCAGAAACCGATCCAACGGGCGGAAATCCGGGCCGCTTTATTGCTCGAAAGGCCGTCGGTAACTTTATCGATATCGCGGGGCTTGCAACGCTGCATGTTTCGCCCTTGTGGATTTTGGCCATCGTCAGCGATGCCGCGTATGGAACGAAAACTTATCTGAGCGAACTGGCGGGTGAGCTGCAGGCTCAGGGGTTGATCGATGACAGCTCAACAATTCATCGCGTTGATGACTTGTTTGAAGCCATCAAAAAGGCCAGCGGGCGAGCGGCCAGCAACTTTGATACTCCGCCACTCTCACTCGATGAGTTAAAAACCAGCTTTGAGCAAACCCGCGCGGCTTTGAACGAGGTTGATCCGACGCTGCTGATTCCGGAAGCAGAAATCGGCAGGATCTGGACTGACATGAAGTCGCTGGCCGATCAGGAAAAGATCAGCCTGTTGGGAGTTTCCGGCGCGGTCGCAATGCAGGCCGTGGAGTCAATCAAGACCGCGACACAAGGCAGCCTGACCGGCTTGTTTGTTGCTGGAAAAATCGTGAATCGCAACATCTTTGGGCACTATGTTTCGGCTCTGAGTGAAATTCACAAGAACGGACTTTGGAGTTCCGTTCGAGACACTTATGGTCCTTACGTCGATCTGGCCTGGGGCAACTTCACGTCGTCGCGAAAGACGTGGACTGAGCAGGTTCTGAATCCGGGCCGGTTTGCAAAGCTATGGGCTAAGATTTGCCGGTTGTTTGGTGGTTCACAGGAACCGTCCCGAAGTTAGTTCCCTCAATCACAACCCGATGCGTCAGTGAGGGATTGCGACTTAGCATTTTGCCAGCAGTTCCAGAGATCCCTCGCTCACGCTTTTTGAAGTTGTGCGTTTTCGTCAGGGCTGGAAGCCCGCCACATCCTCTGCCGGTGGCGTGAGCCACCGGACTGCAAAAAACAATGCGATTCAGGCCTGAAGGGCCGCCACATCCGCCCTTGTGTTGACCCTCCGGGCCTGAAAAAACGCAACTGCAGAATGCATAAGTGGGGGATCAGAGTCCGGCGAACGTATCCCTCACTGACGTGTCGGTTTGTGATTTATTGAGTCAGTCCTCTCCAGACTGCAGATTCAATCAGCCGGAACGCGTTAGCGTCCGGTTCTGGACGCAGCAACTCTGCAAGAACAACCGGGGGCTAACGCCTTAGGTTTAGGCACATTTCCGGGTGGCTTCTTGGGTTCTTGCTCCGTCGATCATGGCCTGAAGTTTAGTCCATCCTTTCCAGAGGACCAGCCACCCGGGGTGGCTGTCATGTTTTCGGTTCATGTGGCCGCCCAAT
>JAPLOA010000092.1 GCA_026400835.1 Planctomycetales bacterium
ACCCAACCTCCCTGTTGTAAAAATTCCCTCCAGAATCAATCTTTCAGGAATCCGTCGTGGTAAAAATTGCAATCAACTCAAGCGTCCAACGCTCGATATGAACATACCGCAATAGATGTGCCTAAACCTAAGGCTGAAGCCTGGGGCTACATGCTGCCGCAGCTCCGCTGCGAAACACAGCGCGAAACAACGGACCAAAACGTGCTCAATCCGAGGCGATGTCACCCCCGATTTGTGTCACCCCAGGCTTGTCCCCATGGAGCAATGATCTCACCCAGATTCGAAGATTTTTCCGTGATGTCACGCCAATGAGGAGCTTGTCTTCGCAGGACGATGATCAACACCGAATTCCCTTAAGTCCACGCCATTCCGGTGAACCCGGTGGCGATACTTGCAAGACAGCAACAACTCCGCGTTAATGATGCGAGTGTTGCTCATCCGGGAACTGGCCGTTCTGTACTTCCTGAATGTAGCCGCGAACGGCACTCAGGGCATTGTTGCGAAGGTCGCCGAATTGTTTCAGGAAGCGAGGCTTGAAGCCGGGATTCAGCCCCAGCATGTCCGGGCCCACCAGAACCTGACCGCTGCAGCGAGCACCGGCACCGATACCGATCGTCGGAATGCTGAGCGCTTCCGTGATGCGGCCGGCGATGTCTTCGGGCACAAGCTCGAGCACGATTGAGAAGGCTCCGGCATCTTCCGCGGCGCGGGCATCATCGAGCAGTCGCTGTTCATCGCGCTGGATCTTGCCCATGCCGCCGAGCTGACGAACTGCCTGCGGTCGCATGCCGATATGAGCCATCACCGGAATCTCAGCGCGACCAATTCCTCGAATCGTTTCGGACTGGATCGCTCCACCTTCCAGTTTAATCGCATCGGCGCCGGTTTCTTTCATGATGCGTCCGGCATTCTCCACCGCCTGCTGGGGACTCACCTGATACGACATAAAAGGCATGTCCACAATCACAAGCGCTCTCTGCACAGCGCGAGCGACCAGTTCGCCGTGATAAATCATCTGATCGAGAGTCACGGGGAGCGTCGTCGATTTGCCTTGCACCACCATTGCCAGGCTGTCACCAACAAGAATGCTGTCGACTCCGGCCTCATCCATGATTCCTGCCCAGAGGTAATCATAAGCCGTCAGCATTGTCAGCTTTTGGCCTCGTTCCGCCGCTTCGCGAAATGCTGGCACCGTCATTTTGCGGGTGGGTGTCTTCATGAGATTCCGATAGTTCTGCGTTTCATCAAAGTGTTTCTTCGGCGACTTGTCGGAGTTGGCGGAAGAAGCGTCACGGAGTCAGGACACTTCGAATCAAGGGGTGTTCACGACACGCCGTAAATTCGACAAGGTAATTCCTAAGAATGATGGACAGTTCGCTGCCATCATACGTAGTCGAGGCGCGGGCGTATTCGAATGTTCCGGCAGCCTCGCTGATTTTCTCAGGAGTTTGCATCACTCTGATGTGGCAGCGGTGAAAAGACGCAGTCGCCTGCGGCTTGCCGTTAAACGATTCCCGCAGACTACGCCTCAGCGTCGATGCGGCCACCACATCGGCAAGCAATTGCTGTAGGTTGCGTCCTCGATTGATCGTTCAGCCAGCCATCAATTCCCTCGGCCTGCAAACAACCCAAAGAGACCACTCTTCTTTTTCGGAGCTTCGTCTTCCTTCTTTGGTCCGGGTTCCCCGGAACTCAGTTGTCGAACCATATCATTGATGCTGCGAGTCAGTCGAGCTTTCGGAGCGAACTGACACAGCGGTGCGCCGGTATTGCGAGCACCGACCATGGTGGCGTAGTCGTTGGGAAGCTGCCAAAAAACGCTGCGTCCGATGGTTTCCAAAGCTTTCGTCAGACTAATGTCTGCATCTTCCAGCCCCATTCGGTTCACAACGATTTCAACCTTCTCCTTGATCGCCGGGAAGTTATCCAGAAACTGAGTAATGCGAACAACGTTTCTGAGGCAGGACAAGTCCAGCTGAGTTACCAGCAGCACTTTGTCTGACACTTCCATCGCTGACAGATCGAGTTTGCCGAACGATTTGCTCACATCAACAATCAGATGCGAAAACGTCGCTTTCAGCAGGGCGAGAATTCTTCGCAGATCATCCGGCTTTATCGCATCGCCTGTTTCCAGCTCAACAGGACGAGGCAGCAAATACACGCCGCAGTCGTGTCGAGTCAACGAGCGTTTGAGCAGGCCGTAGTCCAGACGGGAAATATTGTCCGCCACATCACGAATCGTATACTCGGGAATGATATCGAGCCAGACGTCGGCGTCACCCAATGTCAGATCCAGGTCGATGATCACAGGCGAGTTGCCGGGATCCTGAGCCAGTGATGCGGCTGCGTTAACAACCAGAGCAGTGCTGCCAACACCACCACCAACACCCGCGACGGAAATAATCTTACCGACACGGCCGGCCCCTTCGCCGGACGAACCACCCATGGATACGCGAATTCTGTCGAGGGCTGCGATGAAATCATCCAGCAACAGCGGCATGTTCAGGAATTCACGAGCCCCATTTCGCATAGCCTGCAAAATCAGGCTGCCTTCGGTTGAGCTGCTCACGACCAAAACAGCGCAGTTCGTGACAGCGCGGGAAACTTCGCCCACCAGTTGAATGGCTCGTGCGTGATTGGAGTCGATATTGACCAGCGCGATGTCGGGCTGAGTCTGCCGAACCACGTCCATGAAAAACTCATAGCGGGAACATTCGGCTTCCAGCCAGACTGTGTCCACACCCAGCAGCATCGTTTTGAGCGAGTTGCGTGAGCGTTCATCCGGATCTACCGTCGCCAGTCGCAATACGCTTTTCATAGGACTTCTCAGCTTTGCACAGATGAACCAGGGGACCCAGTCAGGAGGCAGGCCTCCCGACTCACACATCAGCACCATTAACGCATGATCAACAACTAACGCATTGTTGGAGAGATCAAACCTGAACTGGCTGACCGAGCAGGACTTTTCTTTGCGGCAGGCGGAGTTGCTTTTCCTGCTGCAGGAACTCGTGAAGAACTGGCCGGGATCGCGCTAGTCTGCTTCTCCGACGAACTCACGTTTGGTGAACCGGAAGGATTCAGCTTCGCCTGTCCCGGAACGCAGTCCGCACCTGACTGGCAGTTTGGACAGTTTGGATCCTGGCAATGTCCGCCCACTCCAATCATGCCTCCCTGACACTGCTGGCATTCATCTCCCACTTTGGGAACTTCCAGCAGGCCGTGGAAGAAGAGTTCACGGTCAACCGGTGTATCGGTAAATGTTCCAGGACCACCCGATGGCACCTCGCCGGCCTGCATAGGAGCGACATATTCCGGCGTCACCAGAATCACGAGTTCTGTCTCTGATTCATTGTTGTTTTTACGACTGAACGCGGCGCCAACGTAGGGTAATTCACCGAAGAAGGGAACTTTCTGCGACGAGCTGTTCTCGCGACGTGACACGAGTCCCGCAATCACCAGTGCCTCGCCGAAGTTCATTTCGACTTGAGTGTTCGCGCTGTTTGTTTTGAACGCACTCGTCGTTGTGCCGTTGATGGTCACGGAATTCGCGAAGTCTCGGTCGCGAATAATGGTCTCGACTTCAAGCCGAACGCGGCCATTGCCCAGGATATAGGGGACCGCATTCATTTGAATCCCGAACTCGCGGAATTCAACACCCGTTGCCCCAAGGCCAGCAGCAACAGGAACCGGCATTTCACCACCACTCAGAAAGTTGGCCGGTCGGCCATTGTGAGTCACGATCATCGGTGTGATGTGAGACTTCAGCAGTCCTTCGTCCAGCATTGCCTGCACGAATCCATTGAAGACACTATTCGGGCGAGTCAAGCCATACGAAACGGTTGTACTTCCAAAACCTGAGTAGTTGATAGAGTTTCCCGCTCCACTGGATGACAGCGTGCTGATTGGCGTGATGGGGCCAGGTGTGCTGACGAGGAACCCATCTGCTCGAACCAGCCCGAAGTTCATACCCAGCTGTCTGAACTTGGTTCGCTGGACCTCGAGGACCGTACACTTCAGCAGGACCTGCTGCACACCACCGGTTTTCATGTGGTTCAACACATCTGCATAGAATTGCTCGGCAATGGCCTGGATTTCACTGATGTTCTCCGGCTTGGAGACCCAACCGTCCAGACGAACCGCCGTGTCGCTGATTTCTTCAACGGCAATGGAGTCGTTCGGGTAAAGTCGGCGAATGAAAGATTCCAGATGTCGCACGTCTCCGCGAACAAGGACCTCGACGGAGTAATTCTGATCGTTTTCATCAACGATCGTAATCATCGTCACACCGGCCTTCAACGCAAAAATGCGGAACTGGTGCGGGTTACCGTCGACTGTCTGGACAGTGATGATCTCTTCATCGAAATCCATCACCTTCTTAATTCGAGCAGAGTGCTGAATGAAGGTTGAGAATTGCTCGAAGAGAGAAATCTCGTTGCGGTTTTCTCTGATGATGTAGACCGGAGCTGTACCCTCCGACTGACCAATGCCCTGTGGCAGGCCGGTCAGAAAGCAGATCAGAACAGTCAACGTAGCCGCAAAAAGTCGAATCGAAAGCATCCCTGCACCCCCTAAAGGCTGAAGAGCGACGTTTCGCTAAGCAGCGAAACGTCGCATCCCCAACTCATAACGCGCTCCGCGCGATCGCAACCCGAACGTTCCACATTCAGGTGTTCAAGCACCCGAATGCCCCAATTCCGTTTGAGCCGATCAGTTTGACTTCAACATATCCCAGATGTTCCAGCTGCCCGAAGGCGTGCCGGACTTATTCTTATCAGCATCGGCCAATCGAATGACTTCCAGACGCCGTTCATCACCTTCATAAATTTCAATGGTCCAGGTATTCTCGTCGCGGATCGCCTCGATCTCTGCAACTCGAATTGATCCACCTGGATCATTTGTCTGAATCGTTCCCATCTCCAGATCAAGAAGTTCATTGATTGACGCGGGCTCTTCAACGGGCTCCGTTTTCTCAGGGGCAGAAGCAGTTTCCAGTGACGGCAGGATGTTTCCTGCATCTTCTGTTTTCTGTTCAGTCCGAGCATCCATAACCGACGGAGCATTCAGGTTCGAACCCAGGAATGAGCTGGTCAGAAACTCCTGAGAGATTTCTGCTTTACCCTTTACCCCGGCTCCGCCTCTGGCTCTCATCATTGTGGACAATGTGCCAATCTTTGCGGCCAGAATCACTGCTTTTCCCTGATCGGGCGTCACCAGCAGACTGATGTTCTTGGCCTGAGCTTCACCCTCCTTGTCGACGCCATAAACCCGATTGTCAACCGCGAAGACTTCCACGAATTCCAGAACTGTGATCGTCTTCTGAACACTTTGTCTACTGGCGTTCTCTTCCGAAAACGTCAGCAGCAGATCAATCTTGTTACCCGGCAACAGCATTCCACTGAAGGAAGTCGTTGCATCCACAGGAATTGGCACTGCTGCCATCCCTTCAGGAATACTGGCTTCAGCCCCGCGGCTTTCTGTCAGCTTCTCTTTCAGAATCCAGTCACCAGGCATGACAGGAACTTTAAGGAAACGTTCCGAAATATCTTTGATATCTGTAACAGCCCCTTCCGGGACCGAAGTCACAGCAATCTCCACGAACCTGGTGTTCATCTCATCCAGCGGAACCCCCGGATTGATGGCACTGATCGCGCTCAACACCTGAACTGTCTCGACCCCTTCGACCGGCTTTTGACTGATCACCTTCTTGACACCCAGCATGGTGACAAGACCGCAGCCGACCGCAACGATGAGCAGAACTAACGATTGATTCTTCATGATGGAGTCCGTCTCCTGGTTGACATCTTCAGCATCGAACCTGCATCTTTCAGCAGAAGCCACTTCTTTTCAGTAGTGGCCTGCAAAATCTGCAGAGAGTTCAAATGCGGCGCAGTCAATCCACACCCCACCTGCATCATCATCGGCAGACAGGAAAACTCTGCTTCACCTAATGCTGACGGGATTGCTAATCTCTGCGATGTCCCGCAGTTCTCCAAATCACGGAGCTGCGAGTCTCCGACGACGAAACACTCGCTGTCGGCGATGACTTCAGGAATTTCCTGGCAGCCATCATTTTTCACTTTGAACACAGTACCGACTCACGTCGTGAATCGGCAGAAATTTCTAAATCATGCCGCTGTAGACGAAGTAGCCAATTGTGCCGATGCAGATTGGAATGCCATAAGGCAGCAGCATCATGCGAGGCTTACGCTCCGCCGCAATTTTTGAGAGTTCGTAAGGATTCCTGATCACCATCCACTCACTGAGGAT
The DNA here is from genome assembly GCA_026400835.1 of Planctomycetales bacterium. GTDB lineage: Bacteria > Planctomycetota > Planctomycetia > Planctomycetales > Planctomycetaceae > SXXK01. The sequence goes on from JAPLOA010000092.1 coordinate 6,268, forward strand.
CAGCAGGAAATTCTCATAGTGATGCTTCATGCTCTTGTCCCACAGCACCATGATGACAGCCATCAAAGCTCCGACCACGACGGAGACCGCAAAGGCGGCGAGAGTAATCTCCCAGCCCAGCCATGCACCGATCCCGGCCATCAACTTAACGTCTCCTGCGCCCATCCCACCAACAGCGTACAGCGGCATCAGTGTCAGCAGTCCAACACACATTCCCAGTAATCCGGCACCCAGTCCACCGAGGCCACCGATACAGGTTGAATAAACCAGACCTGCCAGAACCATCGGGAACGTGATCCAGTTCGGAACTTTCAGTTCACGACCATCGATCCAGGCAGCAAGAATCAGAATTGCGGAGACGGCCTTGATATGCCAGTTCTGCAGAAGGTACTCAGAAAGTTCCATGTCAATAACTCCGGAGCAAATTGCGGTTATGAGTTGAGTCAGAGCGAAGAGGATCGCTCTGTTGGCCAGTTCGGGAGGCTCGAACTAAGCACGGGCTGACGATGTCAGCGTAAATAACAAAAAGTAAACAGCCATGACGACAACGGCGGTGCCCTGAATCAGATCTTCAGGATTCAATTCGATCCAATATGGAATCATGGAACGACTTTCAGAATCAGCAAGGTTTGGATCAGGACATCGATTGTCAGAAAAACACCAGAACAACGACCAGAATCATGACTAAGATAAGGCGTTCTTGACCTTATTGAATTTGGCGTTGGCGTTGCTGCCCACTGCAGACACAGAGGCCAGACACACGATAACGATCAAGGCCAGCATAACCGCGTACTCAACGGCAGTTGGGCCGTCTTCAGATACGAGGAAATTGCGAACGCTTCGCAGAATCGACTTCTTCATTTCAGAGTTCCTCAGGGCAAAGATGTTGCAGCGAGTTAGTATTTCAGGGGGGACGTATCCACTTCTGCAATAGAACCTAGGTCACGCCCCGGGGACGTCAAGAAGGACTTGAGGAATTTGCAGGATTCGTCTGTTTCGAGTTTTTTTGGCATCGTTCGTGGCTCTGAAGAAGCAGGCAGACAACTGATCGCCAAGCAAAAAAAAAGGATGCGAATCACTGACTCGCATCCCTTCACTCTTCGTCTTAAGCGAAGTGTACCCGAATGCCACATTGTGACATCCGACACTCCGGCTGATTCAGCTTATGACAGGTAGCTTGATACCTTGTTGAATCGTGCGTTTGCGTTGCTGCCCACTGCAGATACAGAGGCCAGACACACGACAACGATCAAGGCCAGCATAACCGCGTATTCAACTGCGGTTGGGCCGTCTTCAGATACCAGGAACTTCTTAACGCTGTTTGCAAACTTCGTCATTGTAAAACCCTTCACGTTGGAGCCCGAATCCGGGCAGGTGACGTCACGGCGGAGTGCTACCCGCCAACACATAAGTACTCTGCCACGCAGAGTTAACACTTCAGTAAATCAGCGAATGGTTGACCGCTGAGCCGTTGCGATGATTAGTCATTCACAACACGGAAAACCTAGGTCACAATTCCTGCGTGTCAAAACTTTTTCCGCGGTATTGAATTTCGTCGGCTGATCCGGAACCTCTCTTCAGGCGCGGAGACATTGCTTGAAGTGGCGTCTCCCTCACTGCGAACAGCAATCGGAAGCCGATACTGAACAATGGTATCGGCGATTTTGCTGACCGAGAAAATGCCCGGATACTTTAGTCCCGGCTGCTTTTGATCTGCATAAGGAACTACGTAGAACTCCGACCGTTGTTTGAGCGTCTCCAGAGTTTGCATCCTGTACTCGGGATACCATTTCTCGATCCGTCGGCCAGCATCTCGCTGCACAATTCGTAATGCGGAATCCTGCGACAGATCCGAATCATTGAAGTCTGCAAGCCGATATTCTGCAGCAAGCTCTGGATAGTGATGCTTCAGCGGCATCCACACAATTCGGTCTTCAAAGATGATAGTCGCGTCATCAGGACAATTGCGAAGCTGCTGCAGCAAACTGACCTGGTAACGTTGTTCATTGTTCCACTGCTGGCCGTAACCAAATACCGCGTAGCTGAATCCTGCAAGGCTCAGCACCATCATGGTGTGCTGTATTTTTCGATGCGCCTGATGCAGTAATGTGGCAAAGACAGGTGCCAGCCCGAACACTCCGACAATGGCGTATCTCGCCACCAGCGATGGCTGAAGGACCCAGGCGACGAATACGATGACGAGCGGCATCAATGCCAGACTCGCGCAGGGCAAAAGCTCCGTTGATTTCTCCGGCAGTGATCGGAATATCTTTTCCGCCATCGTTTTTCGAGCCAGCATCACCCCGGCAACAGCGGCTGCCGAGCAAAGCAGGATTTGCCAGGCCGGAAACATATAATTCAGGAATTGCAGGCTGTCTGAAACAGTGGCCGATGAAATCCATGTGGGACGACTGATCGCGGCCTTTTGTCCATACAGAAACGGAAGACAGGCACATACACCGGTGATCCCACTGGCCAGCATGACCAGAGCTTGCGCGTAACCGCGTTCATCAGCATGCTGACGAATCACAAGCGGCAGAGCGACGAGACCCAGTGACAGGATTCCAAACCAATGACTCGTCGCCGTGAGCAGCGATAGTCCGGCAATCAGCAGCCATTGCAGACGACGCTTTGCGCTGGATTCCGGATTCCACTGGAGCACGCAACAGAGCCAGACAACACAGGAACACCAAAATCCGTAGAACCGGATCTCCGTAGATTGATGGATAATCAGCGGATGTGAAGCAGTCAACACCACCGCAGCAAGACTGACTTTCCAGTCAAAGAGACGAGCGAGGATCAGATAAAGTCCCGCCATTGCGGATAGCATCCACAACGCCGACAGGATTCTCAGAAACTTTTCACTTTGCGGGCCGGCAACGCTGCTGATCGCGCGAGTCACCAGGAACCATGATGGTGGATTGAAATCGGCTCCGTCGGCCAGCGCCATCATGGCGTGTGAGGTGCTGTTGTCAGTGACAATCAACCACGAATGGATTTCATCCATCCAGAGTTTGCGAGTCATCAACAGTGTGCCATTGCTCAACGCGGCCGCTGCAATCAGCAGAAATACTACCAGCCCCATGCCTCGCATTCGAGCTTTGTATTGTTCCGCTTCCTGAAAGGCTGCTTCAGACTGTGGCACGATGAGTTCTCCGATACAAAAAAGGCGCCGGATAAAACCCCGTATCCGCCTGCCATGCATTTTCTATGGCTTCACTCCCCACGGGCGACAATGTTGCCTCTGCGATGTTTTTCATCGGCAGGATGTGCCGAAAATCGGGACGTTGCTCTGCTCACGCGCCATGTTTCAGGGAGTTGTCGGCGGTAGCCTGCTTTGTTGTCAGTTCTCTTTCCCAATCCACCGCAAACTGCTGCATTCGTTCAAAGTCCAGTTCATCGGGCCTGCACTCCCTCAAGGCACGAGTCATGACATCAAGTGCGTCTGCCAGACGACCCTGATCGTAAAGGGTGACCGCGTATTGAATCCTCAGGAGAGGCATGTCAGGGTATTGGGAAAGTGCGTGTGTCCAGAGCGACTCCGGGCCGGACCAGACGGTCTGATGCTGCTGAGTCAGAAACATGCAGCTCGTGATGACGACGAATCCCAGCGCCCCTTTCGTGGAATTGCTGATCAGGTCCAGCAGATATCGCAAAGGAGAATCAGCAACCTGCAGCAATTGTTCGACAACAGACACCGTCATCGCGAATACGATGATGCTGGGCAGGTAGAGATATCGATCGTTCATCAAAGTGGTGATGCGAAAGAAATTCAGCATCGGAAACAGCAGCAGAAAAAAGCTGCAGGCTCCCAGTATCCACAGTGGATGCGTCCGACGAATTTTCCAAAGCCCGAGCCCAACAACGACCCAGCCCGCGATTCCGATCAGCACCTGCGGCCAGATTCCGGATGTCGGTGGATCGTACATTACGCAGAGATCTGTCGGACAAAACAGCATCGCCATGTACTGCCATAGAATAGTGACATCGACAGCCAGAATGTGCAGCAGTCCCAGACTCATATGTCCACGGACGCCACCCAGAACGGAATTCTGAGCACCCGTAGTCAGCATTAACAACAGCAGTGACATAAAGCCCGGGATAACCTGACGCGGCAATGCCTCGGCGATCGATTTCCTGCGCACCAATACATCATAAAGCAACATGATCGGAGGCAGCACGACCGCATGCGCTTTCGAGAACAACGCCAGTGCGAGCAGGAAAATGTAACGGCCTTCGTCTCGTGAAGTTGGCTGGGGCTTCATTCTCGCCAGCATCGCTCCCAGCATCAACATCGAACACAATAATCCCTTCCGCGACGAGATCCACACTACACTTTCGATCTGCACGGGATGCACAAGAAACAATGCCGCAGTGATCCAGCCAACAAAGGTGCTCCCCGACAATCGACGAATCAGCAGGAAGACAAGAACTCCGTTGATCGCATGCAGCAGAATGTTAGTAATATGGTAGCCGGCCGGGTTCAATCCCCAGAGAGTGTGTTCAACGAGGAATGAAAAAATCGTCAGCGGGGCATAGTTGCGAGTGACAACTTCTGTGGCGATGCCCTTCAGATTCTGCCAGGACCACCCCTTGATCAGTTCATTGTGTTCGAGATAAGCGGGATCGTCCCAGTTGACGAAGTCGAAACTGGCCGATGGCCAGAAGACCACCATCCCCAGGACGACCAGAACGCTGCTCTGCCACCATGTGCGATGGCGATTAAGCAGATCGGACATGGCAGGATACCTCGGGCGACAAGAAGACAAATCAAACCAACGAGAAAAGTGCGGACGCAACTTCACCTGTGTAGCTTCTGCAGGAACTCTGCCACACAAACTCGCCGCAGACGTTGCCTTTTTGCAACACGGCAGAGTTTCTCATGCCTTCGGTGCTTATGAGAACGACATAATCGACAGGATCAGTTTATCTGTACCGTCACAGGCCATGGAAAACCGGATAGACCTCAAAACTCGCAAGGCGGTCTTACCATTGAGTTCTTCTTTTGGTTCCGCTTGCGCTGTTTTTTCCGCGCGGGTGATTTTTCGGAGCTAGTCTCCATCACCATTGTTTCTGATCAGACCCTCCATGCGCGCGTCCGGCGTGACAGACCAAGGTTTCCCCAGCATGTTGCCAGCTCCTGTTTCCGGAAATCGTTCCCTGTTGTTTGCCATTACGGTATTCACCAGTGCTTTTCTGCTATTTCAGGTCCAGCCACTGCTGGCAAAGTTTATTTTGCCGTGGTTCGGGGGCACACCGGCTGTCTGGACGATGTGCATGCTGGTCTTTCAGTTGCTGTTGTTCGGTGGCTACGCTTACGCTCATTTGTTGTCGTCACTGAAAAGCGTTTCTCGTCAAGCCTGTATTCACGCCACTCTGCTGGCCGTCGCTGTGTTTTCACTGCCCATAATTCCTGATGTGGCCTGGAAGCCTATGGGAGATGAAACGCCTTCTCTGCGAATCACGCTGCTGCTGCTGGCGACTGTCGGTATGCCCTACTTTCTATTGTCAGCGACCGGTCCCTTGTTGCAGCAGTGGTTCAGTCGAGCCTGTACCGGCGTTTCTCCCTATCGGCTTTATGCATTGTCCAACATCGGCTCACTGCTGGCTCTGGTGTCCTACCCGTTTTTGTTTGAACCAATGTTTTCGTCAACAATGCAGGCCGGACTCTGGTCTGCCTTATTTGTTGTCTTCGCATTGTCGTGTCTGCTCTGCGGCTGGACCACTGCGATTCGAAGCCAGTCGGATTTGCCAACCGACACAGTGACAGATTCGCGTCAGGAAGAGACCGCTCCTTCTTATGCACGCTGGTTTATTCTCGCCATGCTGCCGTCCGTGATGCTGCTCGCGACGACAAACGAGGTTTGCATGGACATTGCAGTGGTCCCATTCCTGTGGATCATTCCTTTGACTTTGTACCTGCTGAGTTTCATTCTGACATTTGAATCGGATCGATTTTATAACCGCAGGATCATGACTCTGATCACTACAGCCAGTCTGGTCGCCACAATCCTGATGATGGCTGTCGGAACCTCGTTTGGTGTCGTTCTGCAGATCATCGCCTTCTTCGTGAATCTGTTTTTGATCTGCATGCTGTGTCACGGTGAACTGGTTCAGTTGAAGCCAAATCCGCGCCGCCTGACTTCGTTCTATCTGACGATCTCGGCCGGTGGTGCTGCGGGTGGATTATTTGTTGGCCTGCTGGCTCCCATGATCTTTAACAGCTACTGCGAATTACCTTTGGGGATCTTCTCCTGCCTGCTGATTTGTGCCGGAACATGGCTTCGGAGTGACCCGCAGTTTCAGAAACTTGTGCCGCCCGCAACAACTCTGAAGTTCGGTGCCGGACTCATCCTGGCAATGACGCTGTATATGGCTCTTTTTACCCGGCCGTCTTCATCGACCAGAGTGATTGAACGAAATTTTTACGGTGTTCTGCGAGTTGACGATGTCGTCGAAGCTGCAACGCAACGACTTTCTCGCGACATGGTTCACGGGCGAGTTGTTCATGGTCGTCAGTTTCTTGACGAAGCCGGACGACGCCAGCCCGCTACCTATTACTCACTCAGCTCCGGTGCGGGTCGTGTCCTCGCACAGCCGAAGCTTCATGAGAATTCAGCAGAAGGTCGTCGAATTGGTGTCGTTGGTCTGGGAGCTGGGACACTGGCCGTCTACGGTCGCCCCGGCGATCAAATGCGGTTCTATGAGATCAATCCCGACGTGATCGATCTCGCCTGGGAACACTTTACGTTTCTGGAAGACTGCGAAGCGGAAGTCAAAGTTTTGCCCGGCGACGCACGACTCGTGCTGGAGCAGGAACCCAATCAGCAGTTCGATGTGTTGGTCCTGGATGCATTCTCCGGTGATGCGATTCCGGTCCATTTACTGACAACCGAAGCCATGCAGATCTATTCTCGCCATCTGAGTCAGGACGGAGTTCTCGCGGTCCATATTTCGAATTCGTACTTCGACCTCGAGCCAGTCGTCAGAGCACTGGGAAATGAATTCGGCCTTAGTGCCCGTGTTCAGGCCTGCGAACGAGGTGTCGATGGTGGTGTTGCTCTGGAATCAGTCTGGATGCTCCTCTGCCGCGAACCTGCCGTGCTGACCAAAGCATTGGGCCCGGCTGGCACTACGGTCAATTCCCGGACTGTGCTGTGGACTGACGACCGGAATAACCTGCTGAACGTGCTGCGATAAGTTTCTTTTATTTTTTGCCCAGCAGACGATCGAGCGAATCAGAGGTCTGATGGATCAGAGCTTCCGGATGATGCATGTACGGATGGAAATACTCGAATGTCAGATATCCTTCGTAACCAACGTGGCTGAACGCCTGCATGACGGCCGGCCAGTTTGTGGTGCCGTCCAATAAGGGGCGAAATGCTTCGAGCGAATGATCAGTACTCTTCTTCGAGTACTCTTTCAGGTGCACATTCCGTATGCGCTGACCCAGCATGGGAATCCAGTGCTCGGGAAACTGATACTCCATGATATTGCCCGTATCGAAGTGCACGTTCACGTGCTTGCTCTTGAAATGATCCACGAATGCGATCATCTCAAACGGTGACAGCAGATAGCCATTGAAGAAAATGTTCTCGATGTTCATCGAGATATCCAGTTTCTCGGCCAGCGGCAGCAGCTTCTTGATCGCTTCTTTCGCTCGTTTGTCACAGACATCGTTCGGTGTCGGATCATGGTCGGCTCTCCACGGCATATGCACAGCCCCGGGAACGACCAGCAGATTCTTCGTGCCAAGATCATGAGCCGCCTGAGTCATCAAAGCGGCCAGCTCCATGCCTCGAGCTCTCTCTGCCGGATCATTACTGGTCAGCGGGTAAGGCCAGAAGAGGAATGAGCAAAGCCCGCTGATCGCAATGCCGATCTCTTCCGCCATTTTGCGAATCTCAGTGAACTCTTTCGTCCCGGACTTCGGTGACAGATCACTGTCCAGATCATAATTGAGCTCAATGCCATCGAACCCCGCGTCCTTTGCGAGCTGCAAACATTGTCGCAGAGTCATCTTGCCGGGATACGGAAATGCCCAAAGATTAATCGACTTTTTCATGGTGAAACGTGGTGGCATCGCGGTCGCATCGACCTGCTGGCCAACAACCGTCGATGCTGACGCTGATCCCACAGCGCCGGTTAACATCGTTGCTCCGAATCCGGCATAAGCCAGCAACTGTCTTCGATCGAGCGATGTATCCTGCGTACCACGACTATTCGATGACGTCATGTGATCAATCCTGATCCGTTTGAGTTGGAGATCCTCTGGAAAAGAGTCTCGCCGGTTCATCATGCCAAATGTGTACTCTAGGTATTTGATCAGGGAGATTCACGCAATCAACGAATGGCCACACTATTTTTGGGTTGGACCGCGTTATTCAGTGATTTGACTCCCAACTCCAGTTTCTCGCGCGAACTCGGATTCGACGCCAATTCGAACCCAGTCAGATGGGCACGAGATCGCCCCCTGTGACCGGATCGAAACTATCCACGGCATTTCGATTCCCCGGGGAAAAATGGTTCGGTATCCTGTAGCAACCGTATTCTGGCTGATTTTGCTTTTCCCGACGCGAAACCACCGGAATGGCAGTCCCTGACCCTGCGCCGTTTTTTTCGTCCCGCCGAGTGAATCCATGAAACGTTTTTCTGCGATCGCCGTCTGCTGTGTTCTGACAAGTAGTTTTGCTCAGCCACTATTGCTGGCCGAGGACTTCGTGCGGCTTCTGCCGGCGGAAGTGACACTCAATGGCATTGAAGCCGCACATAGTGTGATCGCCGAACGGTTTGCTGGCGATGAAGCGGTTGGACCGGTCGATGGAGCCATCAAGCTCGTCAGTGACAACCCGGGAGTTGTCAGAATTGACGGTCTGAAGCTGATTCCGGTCAGTGATGGTACCGCTGTTGTTCGGCTGGAAGGAGCAGCTGGCGACTCGACGACGCAGAAAGTTACAGTCACCGGAATGACTCAGCCGTTCTCATGGTCGTTTCGAAATCATGTCGAACCTGTATTGGCTCGCCAGGGTTGTAACTCCGGCGCCTGCCACGGCGCACTTGCTGGCAAGGGTGGTTTTCGGCTTTCCTTGCGAGGATACGATCCGGATCGTGACTATTTCACAATCGTCGAACAACAGCTTGGTCGTCGAGTCGAGTTGGCCGAACCCGCTACCAGTCTGTTGCTGACGAAACCCACCATGGCGATTCCTCACAAAGGCGGCTTAAAGCTTCAGCCTGAGTCGTGGCATTATCGAGTCGTCGCGGAATGGATCGCTGCAGGAGCCCCGGCTCCCTCAGAGAGTGATGCTCGCATTGAAAAGCTTGAGATTCTTCCGGAGCGTACGACTCTCAAAGCAGGGCTCGTTCAGCCCCTGCTGGTTCGTGCCTGGTATACAGACGGTCGAGTCGAAGACGTGACTCAGTTGGCCAAGTTTACGTCTTCCAATGAAGCCGTTTCTTCCGTCGATGAAAATGGCAACATTACTGTGATCGGCCCTGGCGAAGGCGCAATTACAGCGTGGTTCTCCAGCAAGATCGTGATTGCTCGCGTCACCGTGCCGTTCGAACAGACCATCGAACCATCAGAGTTTACAGCGGCAGGTCGTCGAAATTTTATTGATGAACTGGTTCTGCAACAGTTGCAACGACTGAATCTCAAGCCATCGCCTCGTTCATCTGATGAAGTGTTTGTGCGGCGAGTTTACGTGGACACAATCGGGACTCTGCCGACGGCCGATGAAGTTCGGAGTTTTCTCGCCGACGCAACTCCGGATAAACGTGATAAGCTGATTGAATCTTTGCTGGAACGGCCTGAATACGTGGATTATTGGACCTATCGCTGGTCTGATCTTCTGCTGCTGAACGGTACAGAACTGCGTCCCGACGCCATCAAGGCGTATTACAAGTGGGTCCATGACAGAGTCCAATCCAACACACCGTGGGATCAGTTGGTGCGTGAACTGATTACTTCAAAGGGTTCGAGTTTCGAAAACGGAGCGACGAACTTTTACGCTCTGCATCAGGCTCCCGAAGACATGGCTGAAAATGTGAGCCAGGCGTTTCTGGGGCTTTCCATTGGTTGTGCAAAGTGCCACAACCATCCTCTGGAAAAATGGACCAACGATCAATACTACTCGTTCGCAAACCTGTTTTCTCGCGTCCGCGCGAAGGGCTGGGGCGGTGATCCTCGCAATGGTGATGGATTGAGAACTCTGGTTACGGCGACGTCGGGTGACCTGGTTCAGCCTCGCACCGGTAAGCCACAACCTCCGACGCCGCTCGATAGTGAATCGATTCCGCTGGACAGTCAGATCGATCGGCGAGAAGTCGCGGCGGAGTGGCTGACATCTCCGGATAACCAGATGTTTTCGCGATCAGTCACGAATCGAGTCTGGAAGAACTTTTTTGGAGTGGGGCTTGTTGAGCAGGTCGACGATATGAGAGCCTCAAACCCTGCCAGCAACGAAGAGTTGCTGGCCACTGCCGCGAAGTATCTTGTCGCTGAGAAGTACAATCTGAAATCATTGGTCCGCACAATTCTGCAGTCGGAGGCCTATCAGCGCAGTAGTCAGACTTTGCCGGAGAATGCTGGCGACTCTCGCCACTATTCACGCTACTTTCCACGCCGCCTTCTGGCTGAGGTTCTTCTTGATGGGGTCTCGCAGGTTACTGATGTGCCAACAGAGTTCAACAAGATTGTTTACCCCGGTGCTGATGTTAAGCCGACCGATGCTTATGCCAGGGGGACTCGAGCGATCCAACTGCATGACTCGGCTGTTGAGTCGTACTTCCTGCAGACGTTTGGTCGCAACCAGCGACGGATCACTTGTGAATGTGAACGTTCTGACGAACCCAGCATGGTTCAGGTGCTGCACATTTCCAATGGCAGGACTGTGAACGAGAAACTGGCCGTTCCCGAGAACCGGCTGGCTCGCTGGCTGACTGAGAAAAAATCGGACAAGGAATTGATCGAAGAAGTCTTCCTGACTTCTCTGGCCAGACTGCCGCGACAGCACGAATTGGATGAGATCTCAGCGGTGCTTGCGGCCGCCAGTGCGGAAGAACGTCGAATCGTGCTGGAAGACGTGGTCTGGGGAATCGTGAGCAGCCGAGAATTCCTCTTCAATCACTGATGGAAATTCGTGCACTGATGCACAAGGGTACGACAGGGAGTCGCTTGCTTCGGCAGGAAGTTAAGAAATATGAATCCCGTGTTTTCCTTGTGCGGATGGAAATAGTTGGGCAGACTGCGGCTGAGAGTCCCCTGGAACCTTCCAAACTGACGTTTCGGAGCATGAAACGGCCTGCGTTTTGCGGTATGGTTTACGCCCTGCGGGTCAATCGCTCCGATCCACCCGTCCGGGCAGCGACGGCTGTTTGAAAAAACACGCCCCGGAATTCATCGAGACGTATTAACCCACGAGCCTCTACTACAAATGTCCGAAACTCAACTCTCTCCTCGTGAAGTTCTTGCTCTATGTCGTCAGTGCGAGATCCGAGCTATCGACCTTCGCTTCACAGACTTCTGCGGGTCTCAGCGACACTTCACGATTCCTGCCGACCAACTGACTGAAGAAAGTTTTGAGCAGGGCTTTTCCTTTGATGGATCGTCCATGCGCGGCTGGCAGGCGATTCATGAAAGCGACATGCTGGTTGTTCCGGAATCTCAGACTTGTTTCGTCGACCCGTTCATGAAGTCGACGCTGGCAATGCTGTGCAATGTGAAGGATCCGGTCACGCATCAGACCTATCCTCGCGATCCTCGTAACATCGCACGCAAAGCCGAGAACTACATGCTCTCAACCGGCATCGCTGACAAAGCGTTGTTTGGTGCGGAGGCCGAATTCTTCGTGTTTGACAGTGTTCGCTTTGATCAGCGTGAGTATGAAGGCTATTACCACATCGACAGCATCGAAGGACAGTGGAACCGCGGGGTTGCTCAGAACGGTCGCGGCAATCAGATTCGCCATCGCGAAGGCTATCTGCCGATGCCACCGTTTGACACGCTGCAGGATCTGCGCACCGACATCATGATGATGCTGGAAGACAGCGGAATTCGCACAGACGGACAGCACCATGAGGTCGCCACTGGCGGGCAATGCGAAGTTGATTTACGAAGTGATACGCTGGTTCGCATGTCCGATAAGCTTGTGCGACTGAAGTATATCGTTCGCAACGTCGCTCATCGTCATGGCAAGACAGCCACGTTTATGCCCAAGCCGATCTGGAACGATAACGGCTCCGGACTGCATATGACGCTGTCTCTATGGAAGGACGATCACGCGTTGTTTGCGGGCAGCGGGTACGGTGGCCTCAGCGAAACGGCGATGTTTGCTATCGGAGGACTTCTGAAGCATGCGCCGGCACTGCTTGCGTTCTGCTGTCCGACGACGAACAGCTATAAGCGATTAACGCCGGGGTTTGAAGCTCCCGTCAACTTGTCATACAGCTATCGAAATCGTTCAGCAGCAATTCGAATTCCAGCAAACTCCGGGCAGGAATCGCGCCGCCGCTTTGAATTCCGTTGTCCGGATTCGGCGTGTAATCCCTATCTCGCGATGTCCGCCATTCTGATGGCGATGATTGACGGGATTCAGAATCGAGTCTCCCCTGGGCGACCTCAGGACAAGGATCTTTACGATCTGGCTCCGGAAGAACGGGCTGGCCTCGTTTGTACACCGTCTTCTCTGGAAGCCGCGCTGGATGCTCTGGAAAAGAGTCCTGATTTCCTGTTGCGCGGCGATGTGTTTACGCCTGACGTCATCGAACGCTGGATTCAGCACAAACGGGATAACGAGGTCAAAGCGATTAATCAACGACCGCATCCATATGAGTTTTCGCTGTATTTTGACTGCTGAACACCGCCGGAACACCTAATTCACTGACCAATCTTTTGCATTCGCCTGAGGGGTGACTATACTTGTATCGAGTGTTCGATCTGCGTGAATGTTGCCAGCGTCGGTCGGTGCTCGGTGCAAGGTTAAAAAAGACAGTATCGCCTTCTCAGGAGAAGCCGTCCTATGAGTTCGCCTTATCAGAACTATGATTCTTACGAGGCTCCTCGAGACATGTTCGTCGTCGACGCGCAGTTGAGTGAGCGATTGGGCTTTCTTCGTCGCGTCTACGGTCACGTCTTTGGCGCGATTGTATTGATGATTGGCATCGAGACGTTGCTGTTCACAACAGGCATGAACCTCAAACTCATGGCCTTGATGGGACAGTCGTGGTGGATCAGCCTTCTGGTCTTTATGGTCGTCTCATGGCTGGCGGAACGTCTGGCCTATAGCGGCGCCTCTGCAATAACTCAGTATGCAGGGCTGGGGTTGTTCGTGGGTCTGCAATCGCTGATCACTGCTCCAGTTCTTACCATTGCCACGATGACGAATCCGAATCTGATTGGTCAGGCAGCATTCGTTACTCTCCTGATCACCGGATCACTGACTCTGTTTGTTGTGCTGTCCAGGTCAGATTTTTCGTTCATGCGGAACGCATTGTTTCTGGCGGGCCTTGGTCTGTTTGCGATCAGCATTGCATCCGCGATCTTCGGCTTTAGCCTCGGTCTGGGATTTTCGGTCGGGGTTGTCGTGCTGATGTGCGGCTACATTCTGTATGAGACATCTCTGATCATGCACCATCTTCCGACAACAGCCCACGTTGCGGGAGCACTGATGATTTTTGGATCGATCGCCGTTCTTTTCCGCCAGATCCTTTTCATTCTGTTGAAGCTGAACGACGACTAATGGGTGATGCTTCGGAAATGCTCGGCCTTTTGCAGGGTCCTGAACAAGGACCAGTGTTCTGATTCATTGGCTGACGTAGCTTTCAGAGCCCTCACCGATCAACCTGGTGTGGGCTCTTTTCGTTTCTGAAGGATTGTGGCGGAATCCATCATGCCAGTCTCTGAAAACGATCAGCAGGCCATGCTCGATTACTCTCTGCAGTTAAGCAGTACAATGCCTGACAGCAGTCGAGGGGCATTGGGACTTCTTGCCAGTGAAGCCATTCGCGTCATCGGCGAATTATCGCACGTTTCCCATGCACACCTGCTGATCATCAAATCTCGCAATCGATCAAAACCTGTGGCAACATCGTGCGCAGAATGGTCTGCTTCCGGGAGCCTGCCCGTTGGAGCGGCACTACAGGAAGTCCCGATTCCATTTTTCGGCGAAATTGCCTTGAAGTACCTGCAGCAGGGCAACTCTTTCTTTACAGCGTTTGATGAGCGAAACAATGCCTGCAGCAAACTGGTCTCCGGCCTGCTCCGCGAGCTGAATCTGACCAGTTACGAGATGATCCCCGTGATTTCAACGGGACAACTGACCGCAATTATCGGGCTGGCTCATAACGGCAATAGTGAATTCCTCTGCGATCAGACGCGACGACTGATTCAGTTGACCGGCGGCGTCCTGATGCAATCGGTACTCTTTGCACGCCGCGAACGAAAACGACGTCGCAGCCACATTCAGTGGAAACGCGTTGCCAATGGAGCTTGTGATTTCGCTCTGCGAGTTAACATGCAGGGAGAAATTATTCGGGCGCTCCCCTTCCGGCAAACCAATCCTCCGAATGTGAAGGGGCTGCTGCTTTCGGAGTTTGTTTCTCCGGGGTCTGCCGATGCTATTCGTGACATGATTCGTGATGCCTCAGAAATGACTGAGCCGCGATCGCTGCAGATCTTCGGCATCAACTCCCTCGGACGTCCATGTTCGTATGCTGTGCGAATCGAACCGCCCGCGCACAAATCGCGATCTTGCCTCGTAACCTTGTACCTGACAAACAACGATCTCGAACGTGCACACGAAGCGGAACTCTGTGATCTTCGCTCCCAGCTGAGCCGAGCGGCAAGACTAAGCATCCTGGGTAACATTGCCACGGAGTTTGCTCACCAACTGGCCCAGCCGCTTCAAGCCATCTCCAATCACGTATTCACGATTTTATCGCGAGTCAAAAAGAACGAATCTCCGGAATCGTTTCTGAAGTGCGTTGAGGCAGTAGAAACCAGTGCTAACCATGCCGGTGATATTATCAGGAGCCTTCGAGATTTCCTGACGAATCGCTGCGTTCCAATCGCCCCGGTTCGCCTCACCAAAATGATCACACACGCGGTCGCGATGGTCGAAGTTCAGATGGATCGATTTGGAACAATTATCAATGTACGTGATCCGGAAGAATTGCTGCACCCAAGGCATGGTCAGGACGTTTACGTCGATGAGGTCCAGACGACTCATGTCCTGATCAATCTCCTGGTAAACGCGATGGAAGCGTGCTCCGATGCGGAAATCCTGAACCCGGAGATTACCATCACAGCCAAACTGGATGCTTCCCGGAAGAATGCGATTGTGGAAGTATCTGACAACGGTCCGGGCATTCTGCTGAAGAATCCCGATGGCGTGTTTGATCGCTTCTTTACCACAAAATCAGAAGGCTTTGGTATAGGCCTGGCCATCTGTCGCGACGTGATTGAACGTCAACATGGCAGCATTCATGCTGACAACAATCCCGACAAGGGATGCCGTTTCTGGTTTACCCTGCCTCTGGGACCGACCGAAACTGAACTCGATGAGTCATCGACAAGCCATTGACGGCGTTATTGCTCGGCGACTCAGATGCTGTCTGATTTCTCGAACAAAGTCATCGAATGCCTCGTTCGAATTGAATGCTCTGCGTGGCAAGATAATGGCCGAAATTGACGTAACGTAGATGAAGCAATACTCTGACGTCACGCGGATTTGATCGGTCGCTTCCCAGCCATACGTTGAGAGACTTGAAGGACGTTGAACACTGATCGAATCGTCGTTCAATGTGAGTAAGCAGTTTCCGAGCAATGAGCCGGTTGATCCTTCATTCAACATTCTTCGTATCAAGCGTGCCTGTCTGCGCTTCCACGCAAATGGGGCGTAAAAGAACAGGACCGGCGGTACCGCAAAAAACCATCTCAACTGGGTCAGACTATCCAGATAGCCGCGGTCATTTCTCTGCACCAGCAACGGCGTCAGCAGTAACGCAGAAATCATGAACAGCGGGATCACAATTCGTGACACAAGAAGTCTGCGGCGCAGTTCCGGGGAATGTTTGTGGTGGAAGTGATTGAACTCCACAAAATCATCCGCAGTGAGTTCATACTGAATCGCAGTCATGGAGTTTTCGTCTCAGCGGGAACCTGCCCATCACGCAGTTCTTCCTGCACAGCATCAGCCTCACGGCCCTGAGGTCGGATCATTTCGAAGTATCTTCGAATGGTCTGACGATGCCCCAATGGGATAGACTCAGATTCTAACGCGGATTCACTGAGTGCTTCATACTGCCCGGCTTTTTCACGATACTGACGAACCGACTCCTGCTCTTCCATCTCGCCAGTGATCGTCTCTTTGTCGACATCTCCCTGACCTGAATCCTGCCCGGTCAGCTTCAGCTCATTGCCCGTCTTCTGCAAGGCCGTCTTGTTTCCGGCCATACCTGTAGAACCTTTTCCCGCCTTGTTACCGCCCTTCCGGCTTCCCTGAGCCAGGTTGCGACTTTCACTTTCACACTGAGCTTTGCATTCACCAAGGAATTGACTTTGCTTCTTCAGCAGGTCTGATAACTCCTGTTTCTTTCCCTGCTGCTCACATTCTTCCGCCAGAGCTTTGGCACCTTCTTCAAACTGCTCTTTGTCACCGTTGGAAAGTCCCTTGGTCATCTTGTCGAGACTCTTCTGGATATCTTTTGTCTGATTATGCTCGCCCGCTTTCTGTTGAGCCTGTTCCAGTTTCTCTTTGACAGCTTTCTCTGTCTTGCGGTCCAGTTGCGGCTTTGTCATCTGAGATAGCTCTTCCGCTGCCTTCTGCATGTCGCCCTTCGACAAAGCAGCACCAGCTGCGGCAGCAGGCTCGGCCAGTGCCAGGGCTTCGCCAATCTCCCTGAGCTGTGATTCGACAGCCGAATCGCTTAACTGCTGCTGCATTTCCTGAAGAGACGCTTCCATCTCCGATAGTTTTGCCAATGCCTCTTTCGGAGTTGTGCCTGGAGCAGCCAGAACTTTGAGTTGCTGGTTCATCTCCTCCAGCATCTTGACGAGTTCCGCGTCTTTATGCTGCTCCTGAAACTCCTTCAGTTCTTCCAGACTCTCCGAAGCCTGAACAGCCTGCTCCGCGACGACTTCATTCGCCGTTACAGAAGCTTGCAGAATCTCGCGAGGAGCAGCCAGGAATCCGAGCAAAAACACAAAGACGGCTCCCACGACTGCAACGTTCCACGACGGAGGAGCTTTGACAGGCAGAATCTTCTGCAGGTCCACAGATGCCAGATGCGCAGCAGCATCTTCAATCTGAAGTCTGCGAACAGTATCTTCACCAGGAGCATCGAGGAACTGTAGTGCGGTTTGAATTCGATCCTTCAGGTGACAGGTGCTGTCGATGAACCTTGCCGCCGTAACCAATGAACATGATCGCAGGAACGCAAATCCGATGGCGCCAAACACCGGCAAGGCGATGGCCACAAGAATCCAGATCCATGAAAACGCGCCGTGGCTCATGATTCGCAGGATCGCCAATACGCAGCCAGCACCGGCTCCGCACAAAAGTCCAGTGGCAGCACATTGCCAAAGCCACTGTTGCTGCTGATGCTGCCTGACAGCCTGCAATTGTTGTTCAAACTTATGCTTCACAAAATTACCCTTGAAGCCCTGAAAGATTCCCTGAGGGCGCTGTCGAAGAATCGATTTCCAGACCCCGAGTCGGTGGCAGGGGATGTACTCTACGAGAATCATGACTCTACGACTGAGAACGGTCCAGCGACAGACAGAAATTGAACGTCTTTCCACGTTCATCGCATGCAAATTCCATTCAAACTCGCCCCGCGAGCAGCGTGTTGATTGAATCATGCATTCGTGTTGCGATTAGCGGCCAGCCAAAGGCGAAGTTGGACAACGCCGCCGGCGGCTTCGCCGCTGAATCATAAAATCAACAGCCCGTTTCGAGATGTTGAGACCACTTTCGCGAACAGACGCAGGGGAAAACCGTTTCGCCCCGAGAGTAGATTTGCTTACAATCGGCAACCCTCCTCGATATTACCCCCGCCGCCATTCACCGGATCCTGCACATGCCCGTTACCGATGGCTCTGCTCGCAGCTTCAGAACAAACACCGTCCTGATGGTCGTGTTCCTGTCATGTGCTGTTGTTTTTGTGGGTGAAACAGCGAACGCTGCGGAAGACCTGCTGCCGCAGGAAACGGAGATTGTTACCGCCATCAATCATTACGTATCAGCCCACCTGGCGAAAAACGGTGTGAACCCCGTTGCTCCTGCTGACGACGCGACGTTACTCAGGAGGACAATGCTGGATCTGGCCGGACGAATTCCTCACGCATTAGAGCGAGATTGGTTTCTTTCTTTGCCTGAAGCCGATCGAAGACGCATGCTGGTTGATCGTCTGATGCAATCTCCGGATTTTGATTTTCATCATCGCAACTGGCTCGACGAATCACTGTTACCCAATCAACCCTACAACGATGAGTTTCGCAACTATCTTCTGACTGCAGTTCAGGGACGCCATTCGTGGGATACGATCTTTCGGGAGTTGATGAAAGCCGGCGTCGCTGAGGGCCCGGAGAAAGGAGCCGCACAGTTCCTGAAGAGCCGAGTTCGCGAACTGGATGATCTGACCAATGATACTGCGATCCTGTTCTTCGGCGTCAACATCAGTTGTGCGAAGTGCCACGATCATCCGCTTGTCACCGACTGGAAACAGGATCACTTTTATGGCATGCAGGCTTTCTTTCAGAGAACCTATCAGACTCGCAAAGTGAGTGCTCTGGCAGAACGTCCGTTCGGGGAAGTCAAATTCACAACGACGAGCGGCGAAGAGAAGAAAGCCGCGTTTATGTTTCTGACGGGCGATCAGGTTACTGATCGAACGCCGGAGTTTCCGGCGGAGGAACGTAAGTCACTGGAAGAACGCATTCGAAAGCTCGAACAGGAAGATGTGGAAGCAGAGATTGTGGTTCCCGAATTTCGGCCTCGTGATGAACTGGTCGAAGTTGCACTGCGTGACAGCAAAGACCGTTTCTTTGCGCGGAACATCGTGAACCGTGTATGGGCTCGGCTGCTGGGGACGGGACTTGTCGATCCGCTCGATCAGATGCACAGCGGCAATCCGTCGAGCCACCCGGAATTGCTGGCGTGGCTTGCGAATGATCTTGTCAGTCACGGCTATGACCTGCGGCGACTGATTCAGGGGATTGTACTCAGTGAGGCTTATGCGCGATCCAGCGAGTGGGCTCAGCCATCGGAGCAACCTGCCGCCAACCTTTTTGCCGTAGCCAAGACTCGCCCGCTAACACCTCGACAACTGGCTGCGTCTTTACATGTGTCTGTCAGAAATCCGGAGCAATGGCCCGCGATCGATGCCACGGACGAATGGATCAAACGCCGCACGGACCTCGAGAATCAGGCGAACGGCTGGGTTCGAGAATTCGAACAGCCCGGCGACAACTTTCAGGTGGCTGTCGATGAAGCTCTGTTCTTCAGCAACAGTCAGCGAATTCAGAATGAAATGCTGAGAGATTCAGACGATCGGCTGTTGGGAGCACTCAGGAAAGGCGAGAACCAGAATCAGGCGATCGAAGTATTATGGCTCACAGTTCTCGGGCGTGTTCCGCAGGTGGATGAGATCACCTCGGCCAACAATTGGCTTGATCGAATCCCGGACAAGAAAAACGAATCGCGAACTCAGTTGCTCTGGGCGCTGCTCGCCGGACCCGAGTTCCGCTTCAATCACTGATAGCCGTCTTGCTCCTGCATCAAAAAGAAAGCCCGGCGATGAAATCAACCGGGCTTCACTTTGAATCCTGTCGGACTCAGAAAAGGGGTCAGGAACCAATAGTGCGCAGCACCCTTCGGGCCATTTGGCTATTGGTTCCTGACCCCTTTTCTGAGCCATAACACAGCCCTATGGCAGATCGGTCGTCCCCATCAGGAAACGATCGACTTCCCGAGCGGCTCCGCGACCTTCGTTGATCGCCCATACGACAAGGCTTTGACCGCGACGGCAGTCCCCGGCAACGAAGACCTTTGCGTTGCTGGTGGTGTACCGTTCATGCTCGGCGTCCAGCCAGCTCATGCCTCCACGGCCTTCCTTAATCTTCACACCAAGCTGATCAGCAACCGGGTGTTCCGGACCAAGGAACCCAAGTGCCAGGAAGACCAGATCAGCCGGATACTCTTTTTCAGTGCCCGGGATCGGTACAAATGGCGGACCACCTTCGGTCATAACCTGCCAGTCAACTTCGATCGTCTTCACGGCCTTCACGTTGCCATGGCCGTCGTCCACAAATTCTGCTGTCTGAATGCAGAACTCACGAGGATCGTCGCCAAACTTTGCAGCGGCCTCTTCATGACCGTAATCAACGCGGAAGACTCGTGGCCACTGAGGCCATGGATTGTTAGGTGCTCTTTGAAGAGACGGCTTTTCAACGATCTCGAAATTGACCAGCGACTTGCAGCCGTGACGCAGCGAAGTGCCCAGACAGTCGTTTCCGGTGTCACCGCCACCGATCACGACGACGTTCTTGTCCTTCGCATTGATAAAGTTGCCATCGCTCAGCTTGCTGTCCAGAAGGCTCCGAGTGTTTGGACGCAGGAAGTCCATGGCATAATGGACTCCCTTCAGATTGCGGCCGGGAATAGGCAGGTCACGAGGTCGAGTTGATCCGGTTGCCAGCACGATCGCATCGAAATCTTCCAGCAGTTGCGATGCTGGCACATCTTTGCCAACCGATGTGTTGGTGAAGAAGGTAATGCCTTCCTGCTCCATGATGCGAACTCGACGAGCGACAACTTCCTGCTTGTCGAGTTTCATGTTCGGAATGCCGTACATCAACAAACCACCGACACGATCATCTCGTTCGTACACGGTGACCCAATGGCCGGCTTTGTTAAGCTGGGCAGCGGCAGCAAGTCCTGCAGGGCCGGATCCAACAACAGCAATCTTCCTGCCCGTGCGAACCTGAGGTGGCTCAGGAATAACCCAGCCCTTCTCAAAGGCATGATCGATAATCGAACACTCAATGTTCTTAATCGTAACGGCTGGTTCGATCACGCTCAGGCAGCAGGACCCTTCACAAGGAGCCGGACAAACGCGACCGGTGAACTCCGGGAAGTTGTTCGTCTTGTGCAATCGGTCCAGTGCATCGCGCCAGCGTCCCTGATAGACGAGATCGTTCCATTCCGGAATCAGGTTGTTGACCGGGCAGCCTGAGGCCATATTGGCCATCATGTCACCGGTATGACAAAACGGAACGCCACAGTCCATGCAGCGAGCGCCCTGTGTTTTCAGAGCAGACTCTGGCATGTGTTCGTGAAACTCATTCCAGTCCAGAATTCGCAGCAACGGATCTCGGTCTGCGGGAACCTGGCGAGCAAACTCCTTGAAGCCGGTCGGCTTACCCATGACTCATTACTTTCGGTGCAATATCGTTCTTCAGGAATCCGGACCCGATCACAGCCTGCACGGCAGACAGCGGGATGCGCGTACATCGAACCGGGACGTTGGAAGTGACATGATAAAACTCAGACACGGCTGCATTCGAGCGAATGACGGTCGGACGTCTGAATTCCCGCGAATTTCAGAGAATAGACAGCGTATCCTGCCGAAAAATACCGTCTGCCCGGGGCCTAAACCCGCGTCGGCCCGCGGAATCAGCCGCTCAGAGGGCGGCGCTATTCGATGAGTGGCCGTTTTCGGGTTGCCCATGAACTGGAAATACAACCGGCGAGACGCGAAGAAATCAGAGCAACCATGGCTTATGGCCGGCGACAGCCTTTGCCAGCATCTTCCAGATGGATCAGAATTCCGCCGTTCTTCTTCGATATGACGCGAGAAGGAACTCAAAAAGAATCCTTCGTTTCGAATCAGAATAGCTCAAAAAAGTTCGTCAAACTGCCAGAGAGCTTCACGATAAAGCGAGCTGCATCCGCCCCGTTTACCGCACGGTGGTCGTAGGACAGCGAGAGCGGAAGCATCAGGCGTTCCACAACCTGACCTTCTTCCAGCACCAGTTGATTAATCCCGCGTGACATCCCGAGGATCGCCACTTCCGGATAATTTACAATCGGCGTAAACGCAGTCCCGCCGATGCCGCCAAGGTTTGTGATCGTGAAAGAGCCGCCCTGCATTTCTTCCGTTTTGAGTTTACGATCGCGGGCTCGACCGGCGATGTCTGTCAATTCCGCCGCCACTTGAAGTACGTTCTTCTGGTCACAATTACGAATGACCGGAACAACAAGACCGTTCGGCGTGTCGACGGCGACACCGATGTGATAATACTGTTTCAGAACCAGTTCACCGGTCACCATGTCGACGCTGGAATTGAAGTTCGGGTAAGCCTTCAATGCTCCAACAACGGCTTTGATCATGATGGCTGTCATCGTGATCTTCGGTGAGTTCGGGTTCGCCTTCACGTAACGCTTGCGAGCCGACTCCAGCTCAGTGATGTCAGCCAGATCGTGCTGAGTGACGTGAGGAATCGTGACCCACGCGTTGCTCAGATTCGCCGCAGAGACGCGGAAGATCTTGCTCATCGCGACTTTTTCAACCGGACCGAACTTACTGAAGTCCGGAAGCGGTTGAGCCTGCACGACTCCAAATCCAGGAGCCCCCGCGGCGGATGTCGCTGCTGGTTGAGCCATTCGGTCGCGTACAAAGGCTTCAACGTCTTCGATCGTGACTCGACCACCAGCCGCAGAACCCTTCACAAGTTTCAGATTGACGCCCAGCTTGCGAGCCAGTCGTCGAGTCGCCGGGCCTGCCGCTGCCGGCGGTCCATCGGATTTTGATCCTGTCACGGCTGCAGTTGGAGCAGAAGGCGCTGCCGCTTTAGGTGCCGGAGCGGTCGCCTGCGTCGTAGCAGCCGGTGCTACTGCCGTCGGCGCTGCCGGTGCCGGGGCCGAAGACTTTGCCGCCGGAGCACTTGCACTGGACGTCGCATTAATTGAAAGCAGTAACTCACCAATCGGGATGCTCATTCCCGGCTTCACATGCACCGCAGTAATTGTCCCGGCATGCGGACAAGTGATCTCGGCCACCGCCTTATCGGTTTCAACTTCGCAAACCACGGCACCACTGGCGATCGTATCGCCAACCTTCACTGCAACCGATGCGACGTCGACCTTTGTCACACCTTCAGACACTTCCGGTAAGCGGAAATCCACTGGACCGGACGCCACCGACGCAGCGGCCGGCGCGCTTGCCGTTGGAACTGGTGCGACAGCAACTGGTCCTGGTGCAGAAGTTGTGGCGGCTGGTGCTGGCTTTGCTGCGGGAGCCGCCGGAGCTGAAGTTCCGCTGGTCTCCATCAGCAGGATCGGCTGACCCACATTGATCTTGTCTCCGGACTTGATCAGGACCTTCGTGATCGTGCCCGCATGCGGACACGCGATCTCCGCAACGGCCTTGTCCGTTTCGACTTCGCAAATGATCGCGCCGGACGCAATGACATCCCCTTCTTTGACTCGCACTTCTGCGACATCAACCGAGGTGACTCCTTCGGACACTTCCGGCAGTTTGAATTCGAGAGACATAGGTCAGGGTTTTCGGTTTTCGGTTTTCAGTTTTCGGAAGGGCATTTTCGCAGTATTCGGCGCTCAGTGTTCTGGCTCTCGGGCTCGGCAGATGATCCGATTTGATCCTCTGGCAGTTGCCCGAAAACCGAACACTGAAAACCGAAAACCTAATTAAGCATTCAACGGATTGATCTTCTCCGCGTCAATTTCGAGTTGCTTCAGAACATCAGGCAGCTTCGATGCATCGAACGCGCCCATGCGAGCGAGGCCTCGCAGAGTTGCATAGGTTGTGCATTCGGCATCGATCTGGAAGTGACGACGAAGTTCCGGACGAGTTTCGCTGCGTCCAAAACCGTCTGTTCCCAGCACGATGTACTCGCCCGGAATCCACTCACGGATCTGATCGGCCACAAGTCGTACGTTATCGCTTGTTGAGATAAACGGACCTGTGACGCCATCCAGCACCTGTTCAAGGTAGCTGTGTTTCGCAGGCTGACCCGGATGCAGATCGTTCCAGTGCTGACAATCCATCGCGTCGCGACGCAACTCGTTGTAACTGGTGACGCTCCACACGTCGCAACCGATGTTGTACTTGTCCTTCAGAATCTGCTGAGCCCTGATGGCTTCTCGCAGAATCGTGCCGCTGCCAAACAACTGCGGACGATGACGCTGCCCGTCGCCGCTGTCGGTTGAGCTGTGTCGATACATACCTCGTATGATGCCGTCGATCACGTCGCCACGATCCGGGATTGCAGGCTGGATGTAGTCTTCGTTGTAGACAGAAAGATAGTAGAAGATCTCTTCGCCGTCCCCGTACATTCGCTGCAGACCATGCTGCACAATCACTGCCAGCTCAAAGCCGAACGCAGGATCATATGAACGAATGGTCGGAACGGTTGAGGCCATCAACTGGCTGTGACCGTCTTCGTGCTGCAGGCCTTCGCCATTCAGCGTTGTTCGGCCAGAGGTTCCTCCGCAAAGGAAACCCTTGCAGCGAGTATCCGCCGCGCACCAGATCAAGTCGCCGACTCGCTGGAAGCCGAACATCGAATAGTAAACGTAAAACGGAATCATGTTCATTCCGAGATTCGCATACGCAGAACCAGCTGCGATGAAGGAACTCATCGCACCGGCTTCGTTGATGCCTTCTTCGAGAAGCTGGCCGTTCTTGGCTTCACGGTAGTAAATAGCGTTCTTCGCATCCACTGGCTCGTAGAGCTGACCCTTGCTCGAATAAATTCCGCACTGGGAGAACAAGTCTTCCATCCCGAACGTTCGGGCTTCGTCCGGAATGATCGGAACGATGCGTTTACCCACGCCCTTGTGTTTGATCAAACCACGAAGAATCTGACCGAGTGCACCAGTCGTTGAACCCGGAGCATCACTGCCTGGCAGCAAACCCTTTGCCTGAAATGCTTTGTCAGCAAGGGCCGGTACCTCAACAGGATCCGGCACCACAGTTCGCGACGGCACAAAACCACCGAGAGCCGCTCTTTTCTGGCGCAGATACGCCATTTCCGGGCTATCCTCAGCAGGCTTGTAGTACGGAAGCTTCTCCAGTTCGGCATCGCTGATCGGCAGATTGAAGCGAGTTCGGAAGGCTCGCAACGGCGCCATCTCGACGTTCTTCGAGTTGTGAGCTTTGTTCTGCCCTTCTCCCGCATCGCCAAGACCGTAGCCCTTGACCGTCTTCGCAAGAATCACAGTCGGAGCCCCCTTGTGATTAACGGCAGCGTGATACGCGGCGTAAACCTTTTCCGGATCGTGACCACCCCGACGGATGTTCTGCATCACATCGTCCGAAAGGTGCTCAACCATCTTCAGCACTTCCGGATCCGCACCGAAGAAGTGCTGGCGGATGTAGGCACCATCAGACACGGTGTACTTCTGGTACTGGCCGTCAACGACTTCGCCCATGCGTTTGACGAGTCTGCCGTTTTCGTCCTTATCAAGCAACGGATCCCAGTCCGTTCCCCAGACGACTTTAATCACATTCCATCCCGCGCCTCGGAAGGCGGCTTCAAGTTCCTGAATGATCTTGCCGTTGCCGCGAACCGGCCCATCAAGTCGCTGCAGGTTGCAGTTGATGACCCAGGTCAGGTTGTCGAGATTTTCGCGAGATGCCAAAGTCAGAGCGCCCAGTGATTCCGGCTCGTCACATTCGCCATCGCCAAGATACGCCCAAACGCGTGACCTGGAAGTATCAACCAAACCACGATGTTCCATGTATCGCAGGAATCGCGCGTGGTAGATCGAACAGATTGGACCGAGACCCATCGATACCGTTGGAAACTGCCAGAACGTCGGCATCAACCATGGATGCGGATAGCTGGACAGGCCAGTGCCAGCCGGAAGTTCGCGTCGGAAGTTATCGAGATGCTCTTCCGTCAGACGACCTTCAAGGAACGCGCGGGAGTACATCCCTGGTGACGCGTGTCCCTGAAAATAAACCATGTCGCCGGTGTGATCGGCTGTGCGAGCATGGAAGAAGTGATTCTGTGCCACTTCGTACAATGTCGCCGACGATGCAAACGTCGAAATATGACCGCCGACCCCGCCACCTCTTTGATAGGCGCGAACAACCATGGCCATTGCGTTCCAGCGAACGTAGCTCTTGATGCGACGTTCCATTTCCCGATTGCCCGGGAACTTCACCTGATCGGTGTGATGAATCGTGTTGATATACGGAGTGTTAGCGGTGAAAGGCAGTTTCACGCCGCGAGCGTATGCACGCTCCTGAAGACAGACCAGCAGGGCTTTCAGATGATCTTCACCGTATCGATGGAGGATGTCTTCCAAAGACTCGTACCATTCATCGAGTTCTTCAGGAGCAATCCCCGAAACCTGACCTTGAAATGCCTGATCCGACATTCGCTTCCCCAGAGATAATTTCAGCCAACAGGAGCAATGAAAGGTTTTGAACCGGGACCGTCACGGAGGCTTCGGCCACGCCAGAACACCATCCGCATGGGGGAAACCCATGCCAGTTTCGACATTGACGATTATGTCGAATATCCGGACGCAGGTTCTGTAATCACAAATCGTCAATCTGTTCTCAAACCGTGCAGGGCACGGAGTTTTCACAGATTCTGGACGGACAGCAAACGCCGTCCGGCAGGAAATGCTCCTTGCGGGGCAACCTGCCCAAATTTACCAAAGCGGCGGATTGTAGGTTTCTGGTCCCCTCCATTCAATCCGGCTTCGGCACGGTCCCCGATTCTCTCGAAGAACGCATGGCAGCGAGCGTTTGGACCTCGGTCAAAAAAGGCTCTCGGAAGCCACCGATCAGGAACAGGCCATTAAACCGGCCCAATACCGCCAGCGGGTCCTGTCCAGCGAGCTTTGCATACATGGACGCGACGGCGATACAGGTTCCGACGAGAGCCATGGTTAAAAAACGGGGAAAATTCAGCGAAAACACGGCAAACTCTGAAGCGGCCATCAACCCAATTGCCGTCAGAATGCCCGCAGCCCAGATTCGCCTGTATCTTTGTACGGAAGCGCGTGAAATAGACCATTCCACGGTAATCGTTTCCCGCATAAGCAGGCTCAAAATAACGAACGCACCAGTCCCAACGACAATAGTCGACGCGACCGCGTACTTGATGGTGGTGAAAACCGCTTCGATTCCTGTTCCTGCTTTTACAGGAGGGCCAATTCCTCCGACCTGCGATGAAATCAGGACGACGAACGAAAGCAGCACAAGAATGTTTCTCGAAACAGTGATCCAGCGGCTGCACCAGCGGAACGTTGAGGTACGCCGAAATAGCGATTCGCGGGTCCCGGTCACGACGCAGATTTCTGGTAATGAAATCTTTCCATTCCCGGCAATGACCTTGTCGTTGAACAGAAACTCGGTGTCGTCCGCCAACGATACCGGCGACACATCCACAGCCGGTGCCTCGTAGGGATTTGCTGAACCAGTCGGAAAAGACATAGACCGATCGCCGAAACAAGGACTGTTCCAATTTGCTGCCGACGCCGAAATTGTCGCAGAGTTCTGCCGAGTGTATTCTCGATGCAGTTTCTTTCGAAGCCTGCAACTCTTTTGCACGCTTCACTTTGGACTGCTGCCGCTGTTTGGACTGCTGCAGCCCGCTGCAGCTTTACGATCCACAGCCTGCTGTGGATAACTTTGAAACCGGAAATAGCTTTCAAACTTGTGGCCCGGCAGCAGGCTGCAGCAGTCTAAAAGGGCAACCGATGACAACCTCAACTCGCTCACCTCGAAACATCACTGTCGAACTTTGTGTCGGCGGAATCGACGATCTTTTGCTGGCAGCCAGTCGATATGTTGATCGCATCGAGCTGAACTGCGGGATGGCTGTCGGAGGATTGACGCCCACATCAGCAATAGCCGCTGCGGCGCGAACAATATTCTCCGGGCCGATCATTGCCATGGTGCGCCCTCGAGAAGGCGGCTTTGTTTACTCCGACGCCGAATTTCGCCTGATGCTGCAGGAAGGTGAAAACCTGCTTGAGAAAGGGATCGATGGACTTGCGTCAGGCTTCCTAACGCAGCGTAACCAAATCGACGTTGTTCGATGTGCAGAAGTTCGTCGAGCGTTTCCCAACGCCACTCTCGTTTTCCACAAGGCTTTCGACTTTGTGCCTGATCGGGAAATTGCTCTAACGCAGCTTATTGATTGCGGCTTCAATCGAATCCTGACAAGCGGCGGTGCAAAGACTGCCGCGGAAGGAGCCGTTGAACTTTCCAGGCTGCATCAACTGGCACGTGGCCGAATTGCGATCCTGCCGGGCGGAGGAATTCGCGGTGACAATGTCGCCTCGCTGATTCGAGCCACTGGTATTCGCGAGATCCATTCAGCGGTCAGAGAAATCGCTTCCGAGATCTCCGCGCAGCCAATATCAATGGGACTCGGCCTGCCTGGCCGCGACGACTTTTATCATGGTCGCGCTTCGCAGCAAAAGCTGGATGAGTTGCTTCAGGCGATCGAAGATTCTGATCTCAGCCTGTGACTCACCAGGTCTGCAGAGATGTCCGCGAAACCAGATCCAGCAGTCGCCGAAACCACTACTTCTGCTCGGACTTCTCTGCAGCCGATTTCGCGTTTTGTTCCGCATTGGGGTCCGCAAAATCCAGCATGTTGGAAGAACTGGCTCGTTTCACTGGCAGAAATAATCGAACCACTGTTCCAGTGGAAGTCGGCTCTACGGTTTGATCATCCAGAGCGAGTTGACTCAGCGGCGTATCGATGACGCCGATCAGAAGTGCGGTGTTCAGTTGCAGAGCGGTTCCGACTTCGTCGCGGCGAAGATATTCGTTCTTCAGCTTCACATAATTCTCAGCACCGGCCGACTGATAGAGTGACGTCATCAGCAATATGTCGAACGGATTCGCTCCATTGACATTGTACTCCGACTGGACCTGCGTTGATGTTGGAGCGTCCGCGTTGGATTTTTTAGGTCCCCCCGCAATAATTCGTGTGCCTCTCAGGAAATCACGAGTTTCGGCAATGCGAAGTCGGCCTGCTTCTCGAGTCCACTTCTGTCCGGGTTCTATACGGCGGAAATCTTCGTCAGCCTTTTCCGCCGGGAAATAGGCTCGATTACCAAACACAATCACCCAGTCACGAACAGCACCGGGAAGATGATGTTCAAAACTGCCTTCAAGCAATCCAGTCCCCGGCATCACCAGCTGTGACTCAAACAAAGGCGAATCGCTCGAGCCCGAAAACGACTCAGCCAAAAACGCCCGGGAGCCATCAGCCATTAACGGCACAGACGTAAATTTCACTTCCCCAAGTTCTGTTCGTCGGCTGGACTGCTGCCCCAAACCAGCCCCTCCCGGACGATACAATCCACCGTAGACATCCTCGCTGCGGCCATGCCACATCAAGGCTTTCTCACTTACGTTGGTCGAAGCCACTGCGGGGAGAAAGTCTGTGACTGACACACTTCCATATTGAGACTGTGATGTCGATAAACTGCTCCACGAACGCGTTCGCATAAACTGCCTTGATTCTCCCTGCGAAACATCCAGCAGGTGTATCTGACGAACAGTCGCCGCCGCACGCTGACTTCCAGACCACCACAGAGTCAGACCACAGGCCAGCACCAGCATTGACGGAAATGTCAACCACGTCAGTCGAGGACGTTGCAGCAATCTGACTACCAGAAGATAGTCCAGCGGGCCAATGACGACCAGATAGACCAGCATCATTAACATCGCATGCCAGCTCGACCAGCGTTCATTCGCCGGGATAGCATCAGCAGCATTTGCCAGTTGAGTTGCAATATCAGTGACTCCGCTGCTGGAGATCCTGCCGCCTCGACGCGTCTGTTCGGTGCCCACTTCAAGGATTCTGCCAAACAGCAGAGTTTCATAAAGATCGGAGAGCGACAGCCATCGATCCAATGGCTTGAGATTCAGGTCGACGGCCAGCATGGTGATTACGCCAGCCCCGGAACTGATTCGAGAGATTAAGGGGCCGTTGATGGAGTTGACAATAACCCGCGGCTGGTCAGCGCCAAGCCTTACGATAGGGACGTCATAGCGATTTGTCTGAAGCTGGCTGGACCCTGAAACAAAGTTTTGCAGAGCAGTCAGATCCTTACTTGCCAAAAGATTTTGATCGATCCCAAACACCGGCTGAAGCCACTGACCAATCGGACTTGTCAGAAACTGAGGCAGGTTTTCTCCGCAACTAACCAGAAGATTTCCCCCGGTCAGCACCCATTCTCGAATGGCTTCTGTCTGATTTTCTGACAAGCCATATTCCGTGACAAGCAAAATCGTGTCGACGGAATCAAGACCACGACGCGTCTCCGGGAAATCGCTCAGCGCACCAACTCTGAGCAATGACAATTCATCGCGAGTCGATTCATTCACAGCTAATTCTTTATCAAGTTCGCCAAGCCCGGCTGGCGTTCCGGCCACGAGAACTGTTTGCGAGCGATGACGAAGCAGTTTCAGTTCGGCAACAATCGGAACCGTCAAATCGGATTCGGATCGTTCTGTTTCAGCGGAATTACCGATTGCTCGACAAGGCAGTGAATGTTGCCAAAGAATTTTTCCGTCGGCGTCTTCGAGGCGAAGCCGTACCGGACCATCGAGACGGCCGGTCATGAACACTCCTCGGATATCGAGGGCTCCAGAGGAATCAGAGACTGCAGCCGCCACTTTGCTTTCGCACTGGTCCCCACGGGCATCGCTGGCGACAACGGTTAGGATACATTCGTGCGTTGCTGCCAATCCGTGCACCTGCAGGCGAATGGGAAGCCAATTACCGACTCGCCCCACACCATTGAAGCCCATCGACAACGCGTCAATTGTCACAGATCCATCGATGGCGGCATCCTCCGCCGCGACCGGCCAGCACCAGACTGACAAAACCAAAAGAATTGCAGTGAATCTCATCAGGAAACCGGGAAACATGGAGGTGGAGGAATGAGGCACGATCATGACTTCTCGAGACGTCTTGTTCAGAAACGGCCGAGTAACAGGGTACCGCAGCTTCTCGCGGAGTACGCTCAAACCACTGAACTCGGGGGAAAATTCGCGATTATTGAATGTGCGAACCCAGCAACATTCAACCCAAACCGGATTTCCGGCTTGAAGTTGACGATAGATCCTGATAACACAGTCGTTAGGCGAGGCATGGATTTCGTAACTTGGAGGCTCAAATGTCCAGTTCCAGCCCAATCCTCAACTCGGCGAGCCATCTCGCCTCGAGCAGGGTCGTTTCGCATTCAACTAACGCTATGGGGCAACTCTTTGGCCCGGAAGCGAATCCGCTACTCCGAATCGGCCGCCGCCGATGGATTCTGCAGGCTGGTTTGACAGGGGCTGCGGGGCTATCGCTTCCCTTACTGTTGCAGGCAAAGGCTCAAGGCGGTCTTGCCGAAAACAAAAAACGAGCCACGTCGGTCATTCAGATCTGGCTTTCCGGTGGTCCCAGTCAGATCGACATGTGGGACATGAAGCCGGAAATGAGCCCCGAAATTCGCGGGCCCTTCAAGCCAATTTCTACCTGCGTGCCGGGCATTGACATCTGTGAGCACATGCCATTGCAGGCGGCCATGATGGACAAGTTTGCCATCATTCGTTCAATGGATGCAGGTGCCAGCAACCATACTCCGATTACGTTTCAGGCAGCAAACCCCAAAGCTCAGCGCAGCGAAATTGGTCGGCAGGGTGGCGGTTACCCTTCAATGGGTTCAGTGGCCGCAAAATTCAAAGGCCCGAATCGCCCCGGAATGCCTCCGTTCGTCGCGTTGGCGAACAGCATGGTGGCGGATGTTTACGGTGCGGGAGATCTGGGACAACAATACGAACCGCTCGACGGCATGCGCGTCGATGGCAAGTTTTCGATGCCGAAAGGTGTTGAGGCACCTCGCTTGCAGGATCGCGATTCACTCCGACGCGAACTGGATCGCTTTCGTCGCAACCTGGATTCGTCCGTCAGTTTCCAGCAGCAGGACCGTTACACTCAGGAAGCGTATGATCTCGTTCTGGGCGGAGCGGCTCAAAAGGCTTTCAACCTGGCCGAAGAATCGGACGAGGTTCGCAATCGTTATGGACGCGATTCGTTCGGTGACAAAGCTTTGCTGGCACGTCGCCTTGTTGAATCCGGTGTCACCTTTGTCACCATGAGCGACGCGTGGGGACATTGGGACCATCACGGCGACGAAGTCCAGTGGGGCGGAATTGCCAAAGGCCTGACGCCAATGCTGCCTGTGCTTGATCGCGGCATCACAGCTTTGATCGGTGATCTGGATCAGCGCGGACTGCTGGAAACGACTCTTGTGATCGTGATCGGTGAGTTCGGTCGCAGTCCGGTGATGACAAAAACCGCCGGACGAGATCACTGGCCGGGCGTCATGTCATTCCTGATGGCCGGTGGCGGTACCAAGGGCGGTCAGGTGATCGGTGCGACCGATCGTCGAGGTGGCTCGATTCACGAACGACCGCTGGGACCCGGCGATCTGGCGGCGACAGTCTTCAGCCATCTTGGAATTGATCCCGGGGGTCATTGGGTCAATCCGGCTGGTCGCCCAACTCCGCTGGTTGAGGTCGGGAAGCCAATTTCTGAGCTTGTCTGAGGGATTTCGCACTCGATTCCCCGCATTTTCGCTCCCGGCTGCCTGAATATCCGTTGAAGCGTACACCCCGGCTTTGTGTCGAGTGGGAACGCACTTAGAATGCGCGCGGCCCAAACGCTCGCTGTCCTCTCTCCGATCGTGATCGCCGCGCTATCGCGGAATTCCGGTCGGCGGAGTGACGGGCGTACGGTACACCCGTCGCTCCGCCGACGGGATTTTATTCGGTGCCGCTTCATCTCAAAAATTCAGATCTCAAATTTCCACCTGACGAATCTCAATGACTCTCAATCGCCCTGATATCCGCGAACTTCTCGAACAACGTATCCTCGTCATCGACGGCTCGATGGGTGCGTTAATCATGTCGAACAATCCGACCGAAGAAGGTTATCGAGGTGCGAGGTTCAAAGATCACCCGATTGATCTCCGCAATGCCACGGACCTGCTCGTGCTGACTCAGCCGGCTCTGATCTCCGGCATCCATCAGCAGTATCTTGATGCTGGTGCGGATATCATCGAGACCGACACGTTCAACGCGAACATCGTGTCGATGGAAGAATTCGGACTGGCTCATCTGACCTACGAAATCAACAAGACCGGTTCCGAGCTGGCTCGCGCAGTGGCTGATAAAGAGACTCTAAGGAACCCGAACAAGCCGAGATACGTTGCGGGGAGTATTGGGCCGACCAAGGTTCAGCTCTCGATGAATGCTGACAAGCCGGGAAGCCGACCGTTCCAGTTTGATCAGATGGTCGAGTCCTATGCCGAACAGATTCGCGGCCTGATGGATGGTGGCTGCGATTTGCTTCTGCCAGAAACCAGCTTTGACACGCTCAACATGAAGGCGTGTCTGTTCGCGATCGGGCAAGTATTCGAAGAGAAAGGCCGGGAGATTCCGGTCATGATCTCCGGGACTGTGTTCACCGGCGGAGTGACTCTGCTGGGCCAGTCTGTCGAAGCCTTCTACGCAGCCGTCGAACATTTTCCGGCACTCAGCATCGGCTTCAACTGCGCGCTGGGGCCGAAGCAGATTAAGCCGTATCTCGAAACGCTTTCGAACATGGCGACGAAGTACGTGAGCTGCTATCCCAACGCAGGTATGCCGGACGGGATGGGCGGCTTTGATACGAGTGCTGAAGACTTCGCAGAGATCGTGCGCACTCTGGCGACCGCTGGTTTGCTGAACATCGTCGGTGGCTGCTGCGGAACGACTCCGGCCTACATTCGGGCGGTCGCGGAAGTGGTCAAAGATATTCCGCCGCGAAAGATTCCACAGGGCAACGGCTGGTCGACATATTCCGGATTCGATTACCTGGCCCTGCGCCCCGAATCGAACTTCATGAACGTCGGCGAGCGCACAAATGTCGCTGGTTCACGCAAATTCCTGCGACTTGTGCGAGAAGACAAGTTCGACGAAGCGATCAGCATCGCTCGCGATCAGGTCGAAGGCGGCGCACAGGTGATCGACGTCAACATGGACGAAGGTCTGCTCGACGGGCCTCGCTGCATGGAGAAGTTCCTGTGGCTGCTGCACGATGACAATATTCGCGTGCCGATCATGATCGACAGCTCGGACTGGAAAGTTCTGGAAGCCGGCCTGAAGTGCGTTCACGGCAAGAGCATCGTCAACAGTATCAGTCTGAAAGAAGGCGAAGCTGAGTTTCTGCACAAAGCGAAGCTGATTCGTCGCTACGGTGCGGCAGTCATCGTGATGGCGTTTGATGAAGTCGGACAGGCCGCGACATGCGAAGAAAAAGTTCGTATCTGCAAGCGAGCGTTCAGGCTGCTGACAGAGAAAATCGGTTTTCCGCCGACGGACATTATCTTCGATGCCAACATTCTGACCGTCGGCACGGGGATGGAGGAGCATTCGAACTACGCGGTGGAATTCATCGAAGCGGTTCGGCAAATCAAGAAGGAATGTCCCGGAGCCAGGACATCGGGCGGCGTGAGCAACGTGTCGTTCTCCTTCCGAGGCAACGATGTTGTTCGTGAAGCGATGAATGCGGTCTTCCTGTATCACGCGGTGCAGGCGGGGCTCGACATGGGCATTGTCAATCCGCAGCAGTTGGAAGTGTACGACGAAATCGACAAGGAACTTCTGGTCTACATCGAAGACGTTGTTCTGAATCGACGTCCCGATGCGACCGAGCGACTGATTGACTTCGCCGAAAAGGTCAAAGCCAAAGCCAGCGGCAAAGAGAAGGTCGAAGAATGGCGAAGCGGTACCGTTGAAAAGCGTCTGCAACATGCTCTGTTGAAGGGAATCACCGATTACATCGACGGCGATACGGAGGAAGCTCGGCTGAAGTACGGACGTCCTCTGGATATCATTCAGGGTCCGCTGATGGACGGCATGAACGTTGTCGGCGAACTGTTCGGCGCTGGCAAGATGTTTCTGCCTCAGGTCGTGAAGTCCGCGCGAGTGATGAAGAAATCGGTTGCGTGGCTTGAGCCGTTCATGGAGGCAGAAAAGGCGATCAAAGCAGAAGAAGCCCGGCGAGCGGGGGGCGTCAGCCCCCCGAGTTTTCGCGGGAATACGGCAGAAACCGAAGGTCAGCTCGGTGGGCTGACACCCACCGCTCGCCTGATCGAAAACGGTTTCTTCACAGGAACTCGTGAAGAAGCCGTTTTCCTGGCCGAAGCCGCTGAGAAACTGGCCGATCCGAATTCAATGGCGAGCAGCAATCGCGGCACGTTTCTCATCGCCACGGTGAAGGGCGACGTCCACGACATCGGTAAGAATATCGTGGCGGTCGTACTCCGCTGTAACAACTTCAAAGTGATCGACCTTGGGGTCATGGTGCCGTGTGAGAGGATTCTGGAAGAAGCGATTAAGCACAAGGCCGACATCATCGGACTCAGTGGACTGATCACGCCGTCTCTGGAAGAAATGATCATCGTCGCTCGCACGATGAAGGAGCAGGGTTTCACCGTTCCGCTACTCATCGGCGGAGCGACCACCAGTGCAAAGCATACGGCCGTGAAGATTGCTCCTGTGTACGACCAGCCGGTCTTGCATGTGGGCGATGCGTCACTTTCCGTTGGTGTTGTCGAGGCTCTTCTGGATCCGACACAGAAGGCCGACTATGCGACGAAGAATCTGGAAGCTCAGGCGAAGGCACGAGCGTCCTTCGATCAGCGTCAGCAGGTCACTTTGATTCCGTATGCGGATGCTCTCACGAAGCGAATGACGATTGACTGGGCGAATTACACGCCGCCAAAGCCGGAGTTCATGGGGACTCGAGTGATCGAAGACCTGCCTCTGGAGGAACTGGTTCCGTACATCGACTGGTCTCCGTTCTTCAGCTCATGGCAGTTGATCGGCAAGTATCCGAAGATTTTGAACGATGCTGTTGTTGGTGAGGAAGCTCGCAAGCTGTTCGAGGATGCTCAGGCAGAACTACAGCTGATGCTGAAGGACAAGAGCATCAAAGCTCGCGGCGTCTACGGTTTCTGGCCGGCGAATTCCGATGGTGATGACATCGTGCTGTGGACGGATGAGACTCGGACAAAGGAACTGATGCGGTTCCCAATGCTGCGTCAGCAATGGGAACGAGTCGGGCAGACTACGTTTCGATCGCTGGCCGACTATGTCGCTCCAATATGTAGCCATCACGCTCCGCGTGATGCGCCTTCATATAGCCCAACGTCACTCACCGACAACGATAACCCTGCAAGGCTCGTCACGCGGAGCGATGACGGCTACGTTGACTACATCGGCGCTTTTGCCGTCACCGCCGGCCATGGTTGTGATGAACTCGCGAAAAAGATCGAAGCCGCAGGCGATGATTATCGAGCCATCATGATCAAGGCCCTGGCGGATCGATGTGCAGAAGCATTCGCGGAGTATCTGCATGCAAAAGTGCGGCGAGAATGGAGCTATGGCAAGTCAGAGACACTGACGAACGATCAGCTGATCGATGAGCAGTACGACGGTATTCGTCCGGCGTTTGGCTATCCATCATGTCCGGATCACTTGCCGAAGGGACCGCTCTGGGAATTGCTCGATGCCGAAAAAGCCACTGGCATGAGTCTCACCAGCAGCTTCGCCATGTGGCCGGCGGCCTCCGTCAGCGGCATGTACTTCAGTCTGCCGGATCGGATGATACAGGGCTCGAAGTATTTTGCTGTGGATCGCATCAGCAAAGACCAGGTTGAGAATTATGCATCTCGAATGAAGATGACTGTCAAAGACATCGAACGTTGGCTGGCACCGAACTTGGGGTACAATCCCTAACATCAGGAGCTTGGATATGCCCACAGCCGAAAAGGTCTACGCCATGTTGGGAAACGAGAATCTCTGGCAGGCGGCGACCTATTGCCATCAGGTGCTGGCAGATGCGGAGATTCCTCATTCGGTGTGCGGCGGTGTTGCTGTTTGTCTCCATGGCTATCAGCGAAACACGACCGACGTTGATTTGATTGTCGAGCGCGAACGTGCGAATGACGTGCGGCAGATTCTTGAGTCCGCTGGTCTTCAATGGGATGGCGTGAACAAGGAGTTTCGCACTGCTGGCGGTATCGCAGTGCAGTTTCTGATGACAGGTGATCGAGCCGGAGAGGACTCAGAGGTTCGGCTGCCGTCTCCAACGGGCGATCTGAATGTCGAAACCATTGAGGGTCTTCCGGTACTTCGCTTGTCGCGGCTGATCGAAATAAAAATTGCCTGCGGTGCCGTGAACGTTCGGCGAATGCACAAGGATTTCGCTGATGTCGTTGAGCTGATAGCGATTCGAAAGCTTGATTGCACCTTTGCGAAATACCTGCACAAGTCAGTCCGCGACATTTACCGCAAACTGGTTCAGAATGCGCAGGGTGAGTCGTAGACGTCCAGCAAAATTCTCCATGCCGCCTGGCTTGAGCCTCAGTAAAGCAGCGCACGTTCAAATGCCCAACGTATTACCTGACAAGTATCCGGCACCGGGCTGGGAGAGACAGTTTGACGTGGAAGCAGCCAGAGAGTTGCTTCCTGATGTTGACGAACTGGTCGCTCATCCACGTTATAGAAAAACGCCAGCATTGTGCGGCGAGAAGTTGTCTCGGGCCGCAAGGTTTGGAATCTATCAGCATCAGCCAGCCTCGACCTTTCCGGCATCCAGAATCCCAGCAGACGAATCAAAGCAGAAATACTCTGTCATCCCGAGGACTGAATATCTCGACGTGCTGTGCCGTTGTCGAGATTGCCGACGCTGGTTCATCTTCTTTGCGGAGGAGCAACAATACTGGTTCGAAGAGTTGCAATTCTTCGTCGACCGATGCTGCGTTCACTGCCCGGAATGTCGACATCTCCGACGTCAACGTCATCGTGAAGAGCAGGAATTCACTTCGCTGCAAAAAGAGGCTCAACCAACGCCCGGACAGACCCAACGGCTCCTCGAATTGACAATCTCCCTATGGAATCGACGGTTCATTCGGAAGCGGTCCTTACTGGATTCAACGATCAGGATCGCATCGAAACACGATCCCACCAACATGTTGCTGGATCAGGTGCGAGATTTAAGACGAACCTTGGACGCTGTTTGAGCATACGGTTGACCGTCATCATGTCGCTTCGAAATGATCACCAGTAATCAAGCCATCGTCTTGATGCTGCCCTCAGGCCAGAATCCCCTGCACAACGTGCCCGTGAACATCGGTCAGGCGATAGCGGCGGCCCTGGAACTTGTAGGTGAGCCGCTCGTGATCGATGCCGAGCAGATGCATGATCGTGGCGTGCAGATCATGGATGTGTAGCCCGTCTGAGGCGATGTTGTAGCCGAACTCACAGGTTTCCCCGTAAACAGATCCGGGTTTGACTCCTCCGCCAGCCATCCAGATGCTGAAGCAGCGAGGATGATGGTCTCGGCCGAAATTGGGTGACAACCTGCCCTGACAATAGTTGGTTCGTCCAAATTCTCCACCCCAGACAACCAGCGTGTCTTCCAGCAATCCGCAACGCTTCAGATCTTTCACCAGAGCCGCAGCCGGCTGATCGGTTTCCTTGCACAGTTTCGGCAACGCGCCAGGAAGACCTCCGTGATGATCCCAGTCCTGGTGATAGAGCTGAATAAATCGGACGCCTCGTTCTGCCAGTCGGCGTGCTTGCAAACAGTTGGCGGCGAATGAGCCCGGAGTTGTTACATCGGGGCCATAATCATCCAGCACCGATTTCGGCTCACCAGAAATCTCCGTGGCTTCCGGAACACTGGACTGCATGGAATAAGCCATCTCGTAATGATCGATGCGGTTCTGAATTTCAGAGTCCGGCGTTTTCGACAGTTGGTGTTCGTGCAGTTCCTTCAGACGATCCAGCAGCAATCGTCGACTCTCGTTACTCACGCCTGCCGGATTGCCCAGATACAGCACAGGATCTTTGGCCGCTCGAAACTGAACGCCCTGGTGACGCGATGGCAGGAAGCCACTACCCCACAGATGTGAACCCAGCGGCTGCCCACTTTTATCTTTTGTGATCAACACCACAAACGATGGAAGATTCGCGTTGTCCTGACCCAGACCATAACTGAGCCACGCGCCCATGCTGGGGCGACCGGCGATCTGAGTTCCGGTTTGCAGAAACGTGACACCGGGGCCATGGTTGATGGCTTCGGTATACATCGAATTCACCACACACAAATCGTCCGCGATCGCTGCTGTATACGGAAGCTGATCACTGAACCAGGCACCGGCCTGACCGTGTTGAGTAAACTTAAACGGCGATCCGACCAGAGGAATCGAAGACTGATTCCCGGACATCCCGGTCAGACGCTGAGTTCCCCGAACCGAATCCGGTAACTGCTCGCCATTGCGTTGATTCAGAACCGGCTTGTAATCGAGCAGATCGAGTTGCGACGGAGCACCTGACATAAACATGTAGATGATGCGTTTGGCTTTGGGGGCAAAATGTGGCTCTCCCAGAACGCCTCGGTCCTTCAATTCTGCGGAGGCCGCTTGAGGCGACAACATGTCGGCTAATGCGAGACTTCCCAGTCCGAGTCCGGATTGCGTGAGGAATTGTCGTCGAGTTTCGATGTCGGGAAAGAAGTGCATGGGAGTTCTCCGACTGTCAAACCGGAATCGATGCCGGATCGTTCCGCAGAATTCAGGATCAGGGCAATTATTCCGCAGCGGTAAGACGGTTCTCCGGGGAAATGTCCACCAGCGACGGAAACAATGGTCTCGACTCTACCGACTTCAGGCGATTGAGGCTAGCATGGACTCTCTCCGTGGAGGCAACTCTCAGATTCGAACGGTGAGTTCTCTCGAAATTGACGTCCGTCCTGAACGAGTCAACCGTTTTCCGCGAAAACACCAAGAGCCGCCAACCAACTTTTCAATGATTTCCCAGCTCAATCTGCCCTCCTCCTTGAAAGACTTCGCCATGAATGCCGACTTGTTTTCACGCCGAAATTTTCTGCAGTGTTCCGCCGTCGCCGTGGCGGCCGGATCAGTTGTCAATGGAGCTGCTTCTGCACTGGCTCACCCGATTTCTGCATCGCTGGCTGTCGCTGAAGATGGACTCCGGGGACGTTTGTGGAAGACACTGAAGATCGGCATGGTCAATGTACCGGGATCACTGACGGACAAGATCAAAGCGGCAAAGGCGGCAGGCTTCGAGGGCATCGAAATGAATGCTCCCGGCATGGATGTTGAAGAGACCAGGAAGGCGATTGCCGAGAGCGGTTTGCCAGTCGACGGAACGGTAAATTCAACTCACTGGGATGTTCGCCACACAGATCCGAATCCGGAAGTTCGTGTGAAGGCATTGGAATCGCTGAAGAATGCGATCGTGGATACTCATGCTGTTGGTGGTCATTCCGTTCTGCTGGTTGTTGGCCACGGTAAGGATGGCTCAGAGGAGGAGATCTGGAAACGATCAATCGACAGTATCGCTCAGGCAGTTCCAGTGGCTGCACAATGGGGCATTCAGATCGTTATTGAAAACGTGTGGAATCATTTCCATTACAACCATGAAGGCGATCATACCCAGAACGCTGACAAGTATGTGAAGTTTGTCGACGAGTTAAACTCACCGTGGGTTGGGATGCAGTTTGACATCGGCAACCACTGGAAGTACGGCAGCATGGGCGACTGGATTCGCCAACTGGGTAAGCGAGTCTTCAAGTTGGACATCAAAGGCTACAACCGAGCCGAAGACAAGTGGGCTCGGATTTCTGAAGGCGATATTGATTACGCCGATGTGCGAAAAGCTCTGAAAGAAATTAACTTCTACGGATGGTGTGCTGCCGAAGTCGGCGGCGGAGATGCCGCTGAACTGAAACGCATCGCCGGTGAAATGGATCAGGTGTTTGGCCTGGTGTAGATGGTTTGATGTGGCAGAGCGCGAGCCGTCAGTAAGCGGAAGCGTTAGTTCGGATTTTGTTTAACGGCAAGCCGCAGGCGACGGTTTTAGCTTACGCAGTCGCCGGCGGCTTGCCGTTAAACAATGTTTTGGCCGCGTTCCCGACTCACCGAACGGATCGCGCCGTTACTCGTGAGTAACCTGTTTGTTTCTTTAACCTTAGCGAGTGAACTCGGTTGACCGAATCTCCTGTGCCCGACGTAGTTGAATCCTCCAATCCCGAAGCTGATCTGCAACAACTGCTGTCAGTGTTGCAGACCCATGGCCTGATCATTCCTGATGATCAGGCCGTTTTACTGGCGAAGTATTGTCGCTTGTTGTGGGACTGGAACAGTCGGCTCAACCTGACACGACATACCGACTGGGAAATGTTCGTGACTCGCGATCTGCTGGATACTCTGGAGCTTTCAAAACACATTCCACCCAGGGCAAAAATTCTGGACGTAGGATCCGGTGGAGGAGTCCCTGGGATTCCGTTAGCCATTCTTCGGTCAGACATCAGCGTAACGTTGTGCGATTCCGTCGGTAAGAAGGCCATGGCCCTGCAGGATATCGTGAAGTCACTGGGGCTGACGGTGCCAGTTCATGCGGATCGAGCAGAATCGATTCTGAAAACTAACCGCTTTCATTTTGTCACAGCCCGAGCAGTGGCTTCGATTGCAAAAATGATTGGCTGGTTTATTCCTTTTTGGGGAGCGGCCGGAAAACTGCTTCTGATCAAAGGTCCGAAATGGATCGAAGAACGCAACTTAGCCTCAGCCGATGGACTGCTCAAGAAACATTCAGTGGAGCAGATCGCAGCCTGGTCAACCCCTGGTCGAGATGGCCAGAGTGTGCTGCTGCGAATTAGGAAGAAGCCTTGATCCTTCCCGGTAGTTTTGTCGTTTAACCCGAAGCGATCGGGGAGTTGTTTCCCGTGTTTCCTCCCTGTCGGGTTCGGATTAAACGACGAAATCCAGAATATGCAGACGTACTGAGATTGATCGAAACATTTCGGTATTACATAGAAAACGCGAGAGAGCATGATATCTGCACTGGAACCTGAAGGATCACCCAAATACTGGCCACCGCTGGGACTTCCCGTTGGTAGCGTGCGAGCTATCCTGACGCTGTTCGTGGTGGCGATTGTGACTGTCAGTGTGGCTCGGGGGCAGGATCTGGACTTGATCTGGACGGAAACTCTGCTGATCGCACTGGCTCATTATTTTACCTCACGACGATTTGTTTCGCTGCCTCCGGAAGTGCTCAAGAGGATTCAGGAAGAGGGGCTGATTGAGAAGGAACAGCATCCCCTGTTTCTTCCTCGACACAGCATTCGACTCCTGATTCTTGCCGCGTTTGTGGGCCTCGGAGTTTTTCTGTATCGACACCATCGCCTGATGGAACCTCGTGCCGTATCGCTGCTGGGAATTGTCGCCGCGTATGTGCTGGGCGCGATGTTCCGCGGTGTCGGAGCATGGTTTGGCAGTCACACCGGCCATCGGCCATCTTCGGCATGGGGTGATTTCAAAGCGATTGTTGTTCTGTTGGCCGTGGGGATTGCCGGTGTTCCGGAATTGTTCGAGATGCCTGATTTCCTGCCCGACATGGCCCATCGGGTCGCGCTGGGGATGATGCTGTTCTACTTTGGCTCGCGATGATTCGGTAGAGCATGGGAAAGCATCTCCCGGATAGATCATCCGGCTTTTGAATTCAACGTGACAGACGCTGCGCATCAGCCGCAAGAGCTTGATCACCGCGAGCGATCACGATGCAGGTTATCGCGGCCGCGGACCCAAACAGGATTGGACTCTTTTCGGGCATTAAGGCCATTGACACAGCGATACCGGACCAGGCAATCCCGATCCAGCGATACGCCGTCCAGAAATTGCCACTCTTCGCGAACAAGACCACAGAAGTTATCGCAGCCCATACACCATAAAACGCGGGGATCATTCGACTCAGATCCTGAGCCAGAAGCAGACGTAAACTGATCATGCTCGCCGCAGCGCCGATGGCATGGCCGATCCAGATCGACCAGAGTTCTCGCCGTGCGGAGTCAGAAACGAAGTGAATTCTCTGACTCCTGAAAAACACAGCAAAGAGCGGTACGTAGCCAGCAAAGATTATGCTCCAGATCCAGAACTCCGCCGCCTGTTCATGCATCAGTTTCCATACGATCAGGTTGCTGATCAAAAGGCACGGCGCGACGATCATCCACAATAGATTTCGCAGCCCGGGGAAGTACTGGTTCCATCGCGGTCGATTTAGCCACTGAGCCAGCTCGTCGGCAAATTCCTGAGCAGACTGGTGCCGCAACGCAGGATTCTCCGACATGGATCTCTGACAGAT
The DNA here is from genome assembly GCA_026400835.1 of Planctomycetales bacterium. Classification (GTDB taxonomy): domain Bacteria; phylum Planctomycetota; class Planctomycetia; order Planctomycetales; family Planctomycetaceae; genus SXXK01. Next base: position 49,540 of record JAPLOA010000092.1, read on the forward strand.
CCTCAGCAGCGCGGGCGGCAGCTTGCCTGATCGGGAGTTAACGGCAACCTGCGCGTCCCTGAATTCCATTGGCGATCGACCGGTCAGCGTGGCCCACAGAGTTGCTCCCAATGAATAGACATCAGACAAAACGGATCTGACGAGTGCCACTTCCCGCAAACCCGCCGGCTGCATCGCGGCGTGCAACAGTTCAGGTGCCATGTACGCCGGTGTTCCAGCAATGTTTTCGGCCGCGGACCCTGCCGGAATCTCATCAGCCTGCAGGTCAAAACATAGATCAAACTCAGCCAGACCAAAGTCTGTGATCAGCGGACGATTCGTCTCTCGCTCAATCAGGATATTGTGTGGCTTGATGTCTCCATGCAAAACACCATGCCGATGCACGGTGTTGACAGCTCGAGCAATCTTCTCCATCACGACAGCAACCTGGTCAGGCGCCAACAGGCCATTGGCTCGAAGATCCTGTAAAGAGACTCCTTCAACGAACTGCATCGAGAACCACGGACGCCCGTCGACTTCGCCAACATGGTAAACGGGGACGATGTTTTCATGAGCAACGTATGCAGCAAGACGCAGTTCTCGCTCAAATCGATACTGCATCTGCCTGACGGATTCCGGACTGATGTCTGCCAATCGATCGGGCCGAATCACCTTGATCGCATCAAGCCTTTGGAGTTTTCTATGAAGAACTCGATAGACGACTCCCATGCCGCCACGGCCGATTTCTTCCAGACTTTCGTACTCGGGCAACTGCGGCGGTGAATCATCCGCTGCCAACGCGAGGCGTACCGGCGCAGCAAGGAGTTCGATCAGGTTGTAAAGACGATAGTGTTCTGCAACCGCTTCCAGAGTTCGGCCTTCTGTTCTGTTTTCTCTTCGAGATGAAGGCGCGAGTTCAGACCTTGAGCCACTCTCTGCAAGGCGTTCCAGTTGTGCCAGAGTTTCATCGTCAGCACCATCGCTTGAGCTTCGGAAGTGGGGACTAGTCATGGCCAGGCTCCTCCAGACAGTGTGCCAGTCGCTGACGTCCCCGATGCAGCAATCCGGCTGCGGCGGATTCGGATAACTGCATCGCCTCAGCGACTTCCTTCAAAGAAAGCCCTCTCAGATGTTTCATAATCAGCGAGGTGCGCTGGTTATCCGGCAGGGTTTGCAGAGCACTTAGCATCAGGCACAATTGCTCATTCCTCTGCAGCACTTCACTGGGAGAGGTTTGCTCGTCAACAAGCATCATTTCCAGTCGACTCCATGACGCTTCGATTTCCGATGTCCGCAGGCGTCGGCGAATATCGTTCTTCTGCGTTCGAAGGTGCTTGATCGCGTCCAGCATATTGTGTTGCAGGGCGCTGCGTAGCCACGAGAAGACGACGGCGGAATTCATCAGCACGAGTTGCTCCGCATTGCAGTGTGCCTCCATCAGTGTTTGCTGAACCAGATCCGAAGCTTCCAGATCACTGCGCAGGGCTGGTGAAATCATTGCTTCCGCCAGCGTCAACAGCACAGGCCGAAACCGATTCAGAGTGAAAGCGAGATTGGATTCAGAGTCCGTCACATATGGCCCACATAAACAAGGGCGACATCCCCGGGGCCGCCGTGCGCGAAAGATGGAAAAATCCCGGCAAATCCGCGCATAATGTCAGCGCCGTTCTCGCCTTGTAGCACAGAAGCAGTTTTTTGACTCTCAATCAGGCGGGTGAAGTTTATGCGAACAACGAATTTTGGCGGCAACATTGAGCTGAATCCGAGGTCTTTTTACACGCCCCAAACGGAACAGGAGGTGCTCGAAATCCTGGACAGGCACCCGGGGCAGCGGATTCGATGCATCGGCCGCCTTCATTCGTGGAGCAAAGCCATTGAAGCCAACGATGTTCTGCTGGATCTGCGGCAACTGAATCATGTGAGAACCGCAGATCAGAATCATCAACCCACGGTCGATGTCGGAGCCGGATGTCAGATTAATCGGCTTTTGTCGGAACTGGAACGCCAGAAGAACTGGACTCTTCCGTCGTTGGGATTGATCACCGAACAATCTGTGGCCGGAGCCGTGTCGACAGCGACTCATGGATCCGGACGGAATTCCCTGTGCCATTATGTCATGAGTGTCCGAGTTGCTCGCTACGACACCATAACCGGTCGAGCGACGATCATTGAGATCACCGAAGGAGAAGCACTTCGCGCGGCAAGATGCTCGCTCGGATGTCTTGGCGTCATTCTCAGTGTGCGAATGCAGTGTCGATCGGCGTATCGTGTCGAAGAAAGCTTTCACGAGTATTCAGAGCTTTCAGAAGTTGTCGCGGCTGAGGAACAGTTTCCTTTGCAACAGTTCTTCCTTGTTCCGTGGCGATGGAGTTACATGGCACAACATCGGCGGGAGTCCTCAAGGAGTCGTTCCGTGACCGCCTGGCTTTATCGATGGTATCGGTTTCTGACGATTGATGTGGCGATGCATCTGCTGATCCTGCTGCTCGTACGTCTCATTCGAGTGAAGAGTCTGATCCGGCTGATTTTTCGCCGAGTGATCCCGACGTTTGTGGTTCGCGACTGGTCAGTAGTGGATCAATCGAGTCCGCAATTAGTCATGGAGCATGAACTGTTTCGACATATCGAGCTTGAACTCTTCGTCACCAGAGACCAACTGGAACCGGCGATGCAGTTTGTGGAGCAGGTCCTGTGCGTTGCAGGCGGAACAGTCCAGGAAATCGAGAATTCATTTCGCCACAAGCTGTCCCAGGTCGGACTTGAAGAAGATCTTAGTTCGTTGGCAGGAATCTACTGTCATCATTTCCCGATCTGCATCAGAAAAGTGCTGCTGGATGATGCGTTGATTTCGATGTCCAGTCCACGGGATGTTTCAACGGATGAACTGGCAAATCTGCCGTGGTACGCGATTACCTTCACCTGCTATGCAAGAGGTAAAGATCGGAACGCTTTTGAGACTGTCGGACGGTTTTTGAGTCGCAGCATGGCGTCACTGTTTGCGGCTCGCCCACACTGGGGAAAGCTGTGCTATCTCCAGCCGGCAGAACTTCGAAAACTCTACCCCCAGTTTGCCGCTTTTCGACAAGTCTGCAAGGAGTACGATCCAAACGGAAACTTCCAGAATGACTGGACGAGACAGTTGCTCGAAGAAGCTTAGCCAATCGGAACTAAGTCGCTCCATGGCGCGGTTCGCATCAAAACTCAGTCCGATCGTTCGCCATTTAGATATGAGTGGTTACCATTGCGGCCCCGCTGTTTTACGATCGCCGGTTACTTCCGCCGACGATTCTTCGATGTTCGCCATCTGTCTGCCATCAGGAGGTTCCGCGATGTTGTCTGTCCGCACTGCGTTGACGTTGTTTGTGTTCGCTGCAGGAATTTGTGCTGCTCCGCTTTCGGCGCAGGAGGTTGCTGGGCCTTCCGGGACAACGCCATTGACGATTGAAGGTGATCTGGCCTCGCAGATGGTGGACGGAATTGATCGGTTTCTGCTGAAAGAGATCGAGACGACCGCAGCAACTCGTGCGGAACGATTCAAGGTCGATACATCATCGCCAGAAGCGTACGAAGCATCTTTGAAGCCGCATCGAGAAAAACTGGCCAAGTGCCTGGGCATCCGGGATGCTCGCCTGCCATTTGCGGCCCCGGAGATCATCGTCAACGTGGGTGGTGAATCCGTGATCGCTCAGTCAGAGAAATTCACGGTGCAGGCCATTCGCTGGCCGGTGCTCAGCGATCCATCGCCACAGGGAAATGGTCTGCCTTCGATCTACGGCGAAGGGCTTCTGCTGACACCGAAAGGTGAGACCGTAGCAAACGTCATCGTGCTGCCAGATGCGGATCAGACGCCGGAGCAGATGTGCGGTCTTGCTGAAGGTATTGCTGAAGAATCACAGGTTGCTCGTCATCTTGCAGAAGCTGGCTGCCGCGTTGTGGTACCAGCGCTGATGAGTCGTCATCGCGAAAAGCGTTTGGGGCGGGCGGATGTGACGAGTCGCGAATTCCTGCACCGGTCCGCCTTTGAACTGGGGCGAACTCTTGCAGGTTACGAAGTGCAGATGTCGCTGAGCATCGTTGACTGGTTCGCCGCGTCTTCTCCGAAAACTCCGGTCGGCATTTACGGCTACGGTGAAGGTGGCATGCTGGCCTTGTTCGCCGGTGGCCTGGACACTCGCATCAACGTGACCTGTGTCAGTGGATTTGTCACACCTCGGGAGAAATCATGGGAAGAACCGATCGAGCGAAACTTCTTTGGGCTGCTGAGTGATTTCGGGTTCCAGGAACTTGCGATGCTTGTGGCCCCTCGTGGCCTGAAGCTTGAAATGGCGCCGATACCGGAAGTCGTACTCGCCGGAAACGGCGGCGCGCCGGCATTGTTGTCGAATAAGCAATTTGACAAGAGCGAGAATCAGCGGGTCGTTGAGGAATTGTTTGCTCGTATCGAGCCTTTGAAGGCTCCATTTACGGTGCTTTTTCCAATCAATGGAAACGTAGCGTTGGGTGACGGCTATGATAGCTTTGTCAAAGCGCTGACCCCAACAGCTCCTTCAATTGAAGACCTGACAAAGCTGTCAGTCTCTGAAAAGGAAACCAGGCCGGATCCGGCAATTCGTGAAACAACTCTTTTCCGTCAAATCGACCGCCATAATCAGGCGCTGCTTCGCGAGAGTCATTTTGTTCGCAAGGACTTCATGTCGAAGCTCGATATGACATCCGTTGAAGCGTACGAAAAATCTGTCGAGCAGTATCGTGAGATCTTCCGCAAAGAGGTGATCGGCGAATTTGAACAGCCGTTGCTGCCATTCAATGCTCGCTCACGAAAGTCCTGGGACACCGAAAAATGGACGGGCCACGAAGTTGTTCTGGATGTGTTCCCGGATGTGTTTGCGTATGGCGTGCTGTTGTTGCCAAAAGACCTGAAGCCCGGAGAAAAGCGTCCGGTTGTCGTATGCCAGCACGGTCTTGAAGGTCGCCCGGTAGACGTCTTCCTGGGAGATCACCCGGCCTATCATGACTTTGCCGCGAAGCTTTGCGAACAGGGGTTCATCACATTCTCACCGCAGAATCCTTACATCTTTCAGGATCGATTCCGCACGCTGCAACGGAAAGCCCAACCGCTCGGAAAAACTCTGTTCTCCATCATCGTGCCTCAGCATCAGCAGATCGTAAACTGGTTGAAGACGCAGCCGAATGTAGATGGTGATCGAATCGCGTTCTACGGCCTGAGCTATGGTGGAAAATCGGCGATGAGAATTCCGGCTCTGGTAACCGACTACTGCCTTTCAATCTGCTCGGCTGACTTCAATGAATGGGTTCTGAAGAACGCCAGCACTCGCGAGAACTTCAGTTACATGTGGACGGGCGAGTACGAAATCTTCGAATGGGATCTGGGCAGCACATTCAACTATGCGGAAATGGCGGCTCTGATCTGTCCTCGTCCGTTTATGGTGGAGCGTGGCCACTTTGATGGCGTTGGCGAAGATCACTGGGTCGCTTTTGAATACGCCAAAATCCGCCACCTGTACTCCGCTCAACTGAAGATCGGCGACAAAACCGAGATCGAATGGTTCGTCGGTCCTCATACGATCAACGGTCAGGGAACCTACAAGTTCCTGCAGAAGCATCTGGGGCACACGCCGAAACCGTAAACGGCATCGGCGCCTTCGAGGAAAGCGAGCAATGCTGACTCAGTCACAGAACAGAGTCAGCATTGCCTCCTGTCAGCCACATTCTACTGGCCAGACACCGTAACACTGCATGGGCCAGATACCGTGCTCGAGGCCTCGTTTCACACAAGCTCGGCGATCGGAGTCGGATCACTGACGAGGTGCGCCGGACGTCCCTGAGGACTGTAGAGGATCTTGTTCGGGTCGATCCCCAATTTGTGGTAAACCGTCGAAACGAAATTCTCCGGCGAGAGCACTCGGTCCACTGCGGAGAACCCTTTACGATCAGTCGCACCGATCACGGTCCCACCCGGTGTTCCGCCGCCAGCCATCAATACGGACATTGCATTGGCCCAGTGATCGCGACCTGCCGTTGTGCTTCCAGCCAAAGTCGAGATCTTCGGAGTACGGCCGAACTCACCCAGAGCAATCACGAGAGTCGAATCCAGCATGCCTCGCTCTTTGAGATCCTGAATCAACGTGGCGACCGAGTTGTCCCACGACGGCAGACGCTTACGCAGAGCACCGAAGATGTCGCTGTGATGATCCCAGCCACCGTCATAAACGGTGATAAAAGGAACCCCCGCATCAACCAGTCGGCGTGCCAGCAAACAACGCTGACCAAATCCGTCACGACCGTAGCGATCACGAGTCTCGGGACTTTCCTGACTGATATCAAAGGCTTTCTGAGCTTCCGGCGATGTGACCAGTGTGTGTCCCTGCTGGAAATACTCATCGAACGCCAGCACCGGATCACCGGCGGCTTCATCATTCAGTCGTACCATGCGGTCCACTTTGGCTCGCAGATCAGTACGAGAGCCAAATCGGATATCTGTCAGATCACGAGGCAGAGCGACGTCACGCACTTTAAAGTTGGCGCCGTTCGGGTCATCGCCCACAACAAACGGAGCATACCGTGCTCCCAGAAAATTCGGGCCGCCGGAACGAGACATCTGCGGCATACTGAAATACGACGGCAGCCCGTTATCTCGCCCCAGTTCTTTGGCAACCACTGAACCCATGCTCGGATGGAAGCTGACAAACGCACCGCAGCCGACCGGAATTCGAGGTGGTGATCCGGTCATCATGTAGTGATTGCCGGCTCCATGATTGCCCTGATCATGCCGGATCGAACGAATCATCGCGTAGTCATTCAGGCTGGCAGCCAGCTTGACCATATGCTCAGAATAGCCAACGCCCGGAACGGTCGTGTCGATCGAAGAAAACTCTCCACGATACTCCATCGGAGCATCCGGCTTCGGGTCGAATGTTTCAAAGTGAGTCGGACCGCCGTCCATCCAGATCAGAATGCAGCTTTTGGCTTTTCCAGCGGGAACAAGCCCCCCATGCTGTGATTCAGCGCGAGCCTTCAGGCCGCCGACAAAACTGGTTCCAAGGAAACCTCCCAAACCCAGTTCCAGCGCGTTACGTCGGCTAATTCCATCACATCGTCTGCGGTTTAACATTGATGTCGTTCCTCAGTCCTGAAACACAAACTCTGCCGAGTTGACCATGGCCCACATAAGATCTTCAATGACCTGACGGCGGACAGCACCTTCCGCAGACAGCAAATCCACAACAAGCTTTGTTTCATCCGGTGTCGGCTTGCGTCCAAAGACCCGCGTGTAGAGTTCAACGGAGATCTCTTCACCGGTCTTCGAACTATCCGCCAGACTCTTTGCTGACCCGCTATCACTGCCAATATCACGAAACAGCTTTTCTGAATTCATCAGGTGCAGACTCTGCACAACTGTGGAGTCACTCATGCGTTCACAGGGAGGATCCTGATTCGGATCCGGACGTCCAAAAGTATCAAGGAACAGAGAATCTGATCGATGTGTCCACAGTTGCTTGGCGGATGAATCCGGTGGCATCGCATCGAATTCCGCGGGGACTCCTGTCACGACGGTCACAGCATCCAGCAGCACTTCGGCACGCAGACGATGACGATAATGGCGAGAATGATTTCGAGTATCGGAAACGTTCGTATCGTTCGGCAGTGAACTCAACTGATACACATGCGAATTCGCGATCACTCGCACTAACTCCGTCAACGAAAACCCGGAATCCCGGAAATGCTCGCCCAAAGCTTTCAACAGAGGGCCATTCGTCGGAGGGTTGGTCGCGCGAAGGTCGTCAACCGGCTCCACTAGCCCTCTGGCCATTAAGTCCGCCCACACTCGATTGGCCATTGTCTGAGCAAACAAATGATTATTGGGTGAGGTGATCCATGCAGCAAGAGATTCACGCTGATCCTGACCTTCCACGACAGGCGGCGCTTCCCCGAACAGCGGGCGAGGCTCCATCGTGGCACCCGTCACCGGATGCGTGACAGCGCCGCGAGTTCCCGTGAAGACAAACTCTTCCGAGCCTGAAATGGGGGCGGATATCCCGGTCCCTTTGCGACCAACTTTAGAAAAGTAGGCCGCAAAACTATAGAAATCATCCTGGCCCCAAACTTCAAACGGATGATGGTGACACTTGGCACAATCAAGCCGCACGCCTACGAATAACTGACTCACCAAAGTGGTGAGTTCTTCAGGTTGCCGTCGGTCACGGAACATCACCACCGAGCCATCGCGGAACGTACCGCCGCGGGCCGTCAAAAGTTCTTTGACGAACTGATCCCACGGCTTCCGTTCGTGAAATGACTGCCGAATCCAATGGTCATAATTGAACGTCGCTTTAATACCCACGTGATAGGGATTGGGACGCAGCAGGTCAGCCCATTTGTTAGCCCAGTGATCGGCGAACTCCGGCTCCAGAAGCAATCGATCAACCAATTTGGCTCGCTTGTCCGGCGCCGTATCGGCCAGAAACGCATTCACTTCATCCTGAGTCGGGATGCGTCCACAAACGTCTGTGGTGACTCGACGCAGAAAAGTATGATCATCGCAAACGCCGGAAGGCGTAATGTTCAGTCGCTGCAACTTCTGCCAGACCAGTTCGTCGATAAAGTTATTGCGAGGAAGCACCGCGTAGTCGTCGGCCGGAATTGTTTCAATACGAGGAATCATCACATCACAAACAGCGATCTGTCCCATAAACCGAGCCATGATTGCAGCATCACCGGTGATTTCACCCGCAGTAACAACTCCCGTTTCATCAACAGCAGCAATCGGCGCTTCGTTGGACTGAAAAGCTGTCAGACGGGTAACATCGCGTTCTGTTCCATCGGAATACTTCGCGGTCACAACAATCGCCTGAGTTTGCTTCGGAGCGAGAACCGCAGAGGCGGGATTCACAACGATCGATTTTAGAACCGGAGCATTCGGAGCTTTGCGAGGCATCCCCTGGCGCATCCAGGTCAGCATCGTCTGAAACTCAGGACCAGCGACATCGATACGTCGACCACCCCCGTGTGGAATTTTGCCAGCAGGCTTAGCGAGCATCAGACTGTTTTCCGGAGCCCCCGGGAACACTCTTCGGCCACGACCTTCTTTTGCAATCGCATCGAAATCCTGTTGTGCATCAAAGCCAAGCAGCGACAACTGGAATCCACCCTGACCACGAGCTTTCCCGTGACATGGGCCGCTGTTGCATCCAAAGCGAGTCAGAATTGGCTGCAGATCGTTTTCAAAATCCACAATCGGTGGTTCATCCGCAATCAGCGACATGCCCTGCAAGAAACTGCATAAGCACAACACAACAGCGATCGATGGAAAAGCGGGTAGTCGTGGCACAGTGTTGCTCGACTTGGGAAGGACAAACAGCGGGGAAGAACAGGAAGGATTACTTCGGGCGCGGCGACGATTGAGGTGTGATCTGAATGGTAGATGCCGCGAACACCGGGCCTCAATCATGCCTCGCGCAGAATAACCAAATACGGGGCTGTACAAGCTAGCAAATCGTGACCGTTGTTGTCACGCACAAAGCTGCGTGGATCGTGGTTTCGGGGCGATTTTCAACGATCTTTCTGAGAAGATCGACTTCAGGGGTGAACTATTGCTGACCTGGTGAGAAAAACTCAGTGGTGACTCGACGAACCGGAACCGGAGAATCCACAAATGATCGGATGAAGCACCAGCGTGCACCATCAGGAGTTGTTGTGATGCAGAAACTGGTTTCCAAAACGTCCTCGTCATCATTGCCATGCTTTTCTGAAGATTTTATCCCACGATCAATGGTAATCCTGAAGAACTCTCCGGAGGAATGAATCACCTGCCATGTTCCGGAAGCAAGATTGCGAGGTAACGGGATGCAGCCAGCTCCACCATCGAGAGGAGGTTCCACATTACCGGGTGTTACATCTTCTGCATGCACATCGAGCATGTCGTACTCGCCGGTCTGCAGTAGTTTCACTTCCAACGATTTTTCGTCTTTAATTGAATCAGCTGTGACTGATTCTGTGGCATTAGAATTTGCGGAGTCGGCTTGTACCACAGATTCTTCTTTGATCGGATCAGCCTGTTGAGGCAGTTCAGCCTCGGTTGACTCGGCCGCTGGATGTTCATTCTGAGCTGCACCATCGCCGGAGTTGTCGGCCACGGTCCCGTCCGTTGAATTCTCAGCAACTACCGCCACAACCGCCGCTGTGACGACTGCCTCGGGGTCAACAACTTCGACAGCGGTCGCCTCTGTCGCGACGTCTTTGTTTAAGGTGGTTTCTTTTACAGAATTGGCATCGTGGGAGTCCGCTGTGCCTTGCAAAGAAAAATCTTCGGGAGCCGGGACTGATGCAGACTCGACCTCTACGACAGGAGTTTCAGAAGCGGCGAGTTCGGTGACGGGTGATTCAATCGCGGGCACTACTACCGCCATCTCATCCGATTTGATTTCTATGACTTCTGCGTTGCCACGAACGGGCTCTTCAGCATTCTCCTGGTCAAGCTCGCCTTGAACAGACTCACTGGGAACAGACAACTCCGGGGAAGACGCTGCTTCTACTGTCCCGGCTTCCTCGACTGAAGATTCAGTGATTGAAACCTCTTCAGACTCAGTGATGACCAACTCAGGAACCAGCGGCTCACTTGCCACGGGTTCGGCACTGCCAGCTTTGACAGTTTCCTCAACAGAAATCGTAACGGCTTCATTGCCGGTGTTTTGAGAAACTGGGCTGTCGTCAGCAACTGGTGTCAGATTCACGACAGAACCTTGAACAGCATTGTTCTGATGAATCTGCTCTTCATGACGCTCGATCACAGGCTCATTCTGCCCGGCGCTGTCACTGGCTCGCATGGCGATTCGAACCGATCTCGGCTTTGGCACGGAGAACTCTGCAGGCGACATGTTCTCCCGCTGAACAGTCTCGACCGATGACATCGGAACCACGGCAACCGGTTTGTTTAAGCGTTTGTTTCCTGCAATCGTCGAGTCCATCGCCCTCTGGTCGGAATTCCAGATGCCCATAAAGATTGAAGAGAATACCAAAACCATGAAAACTCGAGCGTTCATTGATGAACATCCCAAAACAAGGGGCAGACCCTTTGGCCACTTATCGAGCCGAGGCTCGAATTCACAAGCACCACCGGAAAAACCGAACCACGAGTGAACACCAATGGCGTGGTCGGTTGACTTCGTCGTTTAATCCCTGGCGAACAAACCAGTCCGAACAACAATCGTGTTTGTCGGCTCCGAATTAAGCGGAAACTCTTTGAAAGCAGTCAATTAACAAACCGTCAGCCGGAACTGCACACCGCAGTAGCTCCAGCAACACAGGCTGGAAGAAAATATCGACGGTAGCGACTGCGAAAGGGCCGGGTTTTCTGACGATCAAGCAAAGAACGATGGGGGAGCATGGTCGAATCACCACGTTTGCCGCTGTTGCCAGATGTCGCGATTCAGTCACTTCTTACGCGTTGTTCGGGGGCTGCCGAAACAAAACCTGGAATTCAAACGGTGCTGGCAAACTTCCACGCAAGTTGACGGGAATCGTTCGCAGCGGGTGTCTTGATCCACTGAGAATTCCTGCAGCAGACCTGCAATCAGCAATCGCTCTTCGTAAACTCAGCACGCACAGTTGTTTCCTCAGCCAAAAGCAAGATCCTTATGTCAGAAGCCAATCCGTTTGTTGTCTGCACCTTTGAGAGTCGTCGTGCAGAGGAAATGTGTTCACTGATTTCTCGCCAGGGGTGTCTACCACTGTCTGCGCCATCCATGCGTGAGATTCCGATCGAGCATAACCCCGAAGCCATCGAAATCATTCAGGGGTTTCTTGCTCAGAAGTTTGACGCCATCATTCTGCTCACAGGCGTCGGCACTGAAGCCCTGTTCGATGTTGCTCGATCGCAGGGGTTGTACGATCAGCTTGTCAATGTGCTGACCGAAATTCCGATCATTATTCGTGGCCCAAAACCGGCTGCGGTGCTGAGCAAAGTCGGCTTGAAGTATGTGGTGCGGGCTCCGGAACCTAATACCTGGCGAGAACTGCTGAACGCAGTCGACGATTCGAAGTTCGAACTTAATGGCAAACGAGTTGTCGTTCAGGAATATGGCCTGCCGAATATTCGACTGTATAACGAGTTGCAGAACCGAGGCGTGACCGTCACGGCCTGTCCAGTTTATCGCTGGGCCCTGCCGGAGAACACAGAGCCTCTCGAGTCCGCCATCCGCCAGACAGCCGACGGCAAGGTTGATGCTGTGCTCTTCACAAGTGCTAATCAGGTCAGCAGCGTCTTAACCGTGGCCGAACGAATCGGCGTGCTCGATCACTTCCGCGCCGCGACTTCAAGCCGCACACTCGTCGTCTCTATTGGTCCGACCTGCAGCGAAGCTCTGATCGACAACGGCTTCGATGTTCATGCGGAAGCCTCGCCCCCCAAAATGGGCCAGCTCGCCCGAGCCGCCGCTGACGCTTTGAAAGCTCGGAGAGATTCCCATCGGCCGTGAAGCTGTCGAACCGGCACGGCATTAAGGAACTGGTCTTGTCCGGAACTTCAGGACAGTCACCGGGACAGTCATCGGAAAGCTTTCGCCGTTACGCGTCAAGGTCGGTGCAGGCGGGCAAACGGTGTGTCTCGCAGCAATACCCAGGTGTCCTTGCTGCCGCCGCCCTGCGATGAATTGACGATCATCGATCCCTCTTTCAGAGCCACTCGCGTCAGCCCGCCGGGCAGGACGAACACATCTTCGCCGAACAAAATGAACGGTCGCAGATCGACATGTCTTGGAGCCAAACTACGGTTCAGAACCGTCGGCACTGTGGACAATGTCAGCATGGGTTGAGCGATATAGTTGCGAGGATCTTTGCGGATCGACTCCGCACACTGGTCGCGTTCTGCCTGGCTGGCTTGTGGACCCATGAGGATGCCGTATCCGCCCGATTCATTCGTGGGCTTAACGACCAGCTTATCAAGATTCGAAAGCACATACCTGCACTGATCCGGTTCAGAACACAGATACGTTGGCACGTTCTCCAGAATGGCGTTTTCATTCAGATAATACCGAATGATCTCAGGCACATAGCGATAAACGGCCTTGTCGTCCGCGACTCCGGTTCCGGGAGCATTCGCCAGAGTTACATTGCCACTACGGTAGGCTCGCATAAGGCCAGGAACACCAAGCATGCTGTCAGGACGAAATGCTTCGGGGTCGAGAAAGTCGTCATCAATACGGCGATAAATGACGTCGACTCGTTGCGGTCCATGAGTCGTCTTCATCCATACAACATCGCGTCGGTCGACGAATAAATCAGTCCCGTTGACGAGTTCAATGCCCATCTGCTGAGCAAGAAATGAATGCTCAAAGTATGCCGAGTTATAAACTCCGGGAGTCAGGACCACGGCTGTCGGTGTCGAAGAGCTGGCGGACGGTGCTGTTTTCAGCAAAGCATCCAGGAGTCGTTCAGGATAATCTTCAATCGAGGCGATTGTGGATCCATAGAACACCTCCGGGAGAACTCGCTTCATGATCTCGCGGTTCTCAAGCACATAGCTGACACCGGACGGACAACGCAAATTGTCTTCAAGTACGTAAATCGTGCCGTCATGATTGCGAACAAGGTCTGTTCCGACGACATGAGTCCACACGCCGCCAGGCGGCCGAAACCCGATACACTCGGGACGATAAGTCTTGGCGGATTTCACCAGATCCTCAGGGACAACTCCGTCTTTGAAAATCTGTCCTGCACCGTAAACATCATCCAGAAACAGATTCAATGCGCGGATACGCTGCTTCAGACCGGCTTCAATTGACGCCCATTCGTCCCAGGAAATAGGGCGTGGAACCACGTCAAACGGCCAGATTTTCTCATTGCCGTCATTATGTCCGTAGACGGCAAACGTGATTCCCTTCTCCAACAGCTCTTCTTCGGCGTGCCGCTGTCGTTCTGCGAGAACCTCGGCGGAAAGCGACGAGAGGCATTCCGACAGGGCCGGATGTCGAGGAGTTCCATCAGAGGTCAAAAGTTCATCAAAAGTGGTTACCACGTCCTCGTATCTTTCTCATTTGGCAGTGGGAATCGCCATCCTGTTGCGGAAATGGGCACTTCTGTGCTCATGTGCACGGAGTTTAGGCACCTTCCGCTAATAATCACAATAGGCCTGAACAAATCGCAACATCCGTGCCGTCAAATTCAGACAGCGGGGGTCATTGATAAGCCGAAGTGAATCGCCGGGTACGAATGACAACCTCCTTCAGCCCGTTCACAGCCGAGCCAGAGACGACCGCTTTTGCCTCGGCCGCGATCTGCAGTTCGGAACTATACGACCGAGGCAACAGGCCGCAGGTAAGGGCAGCAATGCGAATCGTCAGGCAAATCCGCCAGATCGATACAGACATTAATACTCTGTACAGGTACCATGGTAACAGCGGGCCGGGGTATAGCATTCATCGCCGACAGCAACCTCCCAGCTCGATGCAGACGCATCATGACGATTTTCTGAAAGCTGTCAGAAACAGCTCCATCGCTCCAATGATGTTCGCACAGCGTCGCGAGCCCTCAGGTCAAACGAAGAAGCGAAACCCTCGCTTCATGCTTTCGAGACCTGCATTTCTTCTTCGGCCACTCACTTCCTGATGATTTTCGGCGGAGACTTTTAGTCTTCGTGCTCTGCCATGCCCATGTGTTAAGTGTGGCATGTCGTGAGTCGCCGCGGTCTCTTCTTCGGAGCCTCATAATGAAACGTCTTATCGTATTGCTCTTCCTGCTTGTGGTCGCAGCCATGGGGACCCATTTTTCTGAAGGCTCGATGAAGTCCGTCTTCCAGACAGCGCTGTTTGTGACGGCTGGGATTTCAGCCGTGGCACTCATCACAGGAGCGATCGACTGATTCAAAGTTACTCGGCCATAAACCCTGGCAGTGACGTCATCGCCGTCTTCAGTCGTCCCAATGCGCGGATGTAGCGATCGCTGGCAGCTTGTTCTGATATCCCCAGAACCTGCGCGGCCTCGCGATTTGTGAGTTGCTCAAAATGCCGCAGCGCCAGTACTTCGCGATCAATCTCCTTCATCTCTTCCAGAGCATGGTTAAGCTGCTGCGACATTTCCTCACGCACAGCGGCTTCGCTGGGAGTCGTCAGATGATCCATCAGATGAAACGACAAAGATGACGAGGTCGACGAACTGGACCAGCCGCGATCAATGGAGAACTCATTGCCCGCGTTACGCTTTTGAGTTCCCAGATGTCGCCTGTGGATATCGACGAGAGTCTGACAGGTGATCAGGCGGAACCAGACGAAAATTGAGCGAGACGCATCGATCAGAAAGTGGTCGATCCTCTGGACCGCTGACAGCCAGGCTTCCTGAAGAATGTCGTCCGCGTCCACTCGACCATGCAGTCGTGGATCCATACGAAACGTCACCAAACGCCAGAGGCGGTCGCGGTGTAGAGAAAACAATTCGGCCAGAGCGTTCTGGTCGCCGTTTGCAACACGACTGATGAGTTCCGTATCAGACGGATTATTTGCCACAAAAACTCCCCTGTCCGACCGTTCTGCTGGCCAACCTGCGACCACGTCAGAACTCTAACAGAGTCCTGAACTGGACCAAGTAATTCCCGGCAGAATACGTGTTGCTCTGAAAATCTGAGACAAGAACATTGGCCAGTCTCAGGCATCATAGCCGGGATAATCGCCAATTGAGCGGGCTGCAGCGGCAGGTTCACCGTTACTTGAGAGCTGAGAATGCTGTTCACGAGCACCGGACCGAAAAAAAGTCTCCCGTGGGGTTTCTTTCGGCGGTATGTTGTTCGGGAATGCGGGTCTGGTAGATTTCACGTCGTGGCAGAGTGCTCCGAACGAGACTTTTGCCGACCCGATACAAGATGCCCTGTACGATTCAGGGCCGTGTCCTCCGGTGGTTTCCGGCGAACTTGGGCTGAGGTCATTCTTTGCCCGACGACTGCCTGCTGAACGCTGAGGCCGCGAAATGGTACAAGACAGTTGCCCCCAAACGGCGAAATGAGCCGGGCGAGATTGAATATGCCGATCAAGGTACGATGTGAAGGTTGTCAAACGGTCCTGAATGTACCGGATCAGGCCGCCGGTAAAGCCGTGAAATGCAAACAGTGTGGCGGCCGCGTTCTCGTCCCCGGAGGTGAATCCGAGGCTGCGACTGCAGCGCGACCACGCCCGAAAAGCAGACCAAAAGCCGCTTCCGAAGATCCCGACGATGTTCTGTTTGGCGTCGACCTGAACAGAGCTGAAGATACCAATCGCCGAATCTGTCCCGGGTGCGCTCGTCCGGTCCGAGAAGAAGACATCGACTGTCCGAAGTGTGGCGTCACGATCGCAACCGGAGCACTCAGTGAAAGACAACGACTGAAGATCGCTCGTAAAGGACCGCCACCTGCGGAATTCTATGGGGTGGTCTGGGGCAATGGCTGGAAGTTTCTTAAAAAGCACTGGAAGTTCGGAGTCCAGACAGCGATGGTCTGGACAATATGTCTGTCAATGGCATGTACCTGCCTGTTCGCTCTGGGATTCTACGTTAAGAACCGAACAGCAGCACTTGAGGTGATGGTTGCGGCCGACACAACCAACATCAGGATCGAAGGCAACTCGGTTGTCATTACTGTGCCCGAAGAAAAGGGCTCAAAAGTTCTGTACGACGGCACCTACTACACAACCCCCAAGTCGGTCACAAAATTGCCAATCCCTCGACTGATGGCTCAGCGCGAACCTCCAGCATTGTTCTGGACAGGCATGACCCTCGTATTCCAGTTGGGTTTCGGTGGCTGGGCGTGGACTCTGGCCACAACGATTGCTGGTGTCACCATGGCCGGTGAGAAAAAGGTTAAGCGTTTTACGCTGGACTTCTTTGGCAACCTGACCATGGGTTTCCGCTTCTACGTCTGGCCCGTGATTTTGACGCTGCCGCTGTTCCTGATCGCCGTGGCCATCGGATTTTTTAATATACAGGCCGCTCTGATCGTCGGTGGTCTTGTCATGATCATCCCACTGCTCGTGTTACCTGCGGCTGTCGTCCATATGGCTCAGAAGTACACGCATCGAGCCTGGCTGCTGACCTGGATGCTGCGTGACTTTGGAAAGACAATTGGTCCATCACTTTATGTCTTCGCTATGAACTTATTTCTCGTCCTGCTGGTTCCAATCGTGGTCGCTGTCGCCGGAACAATTCTACAGGGGCGGATTCTTGACTGGCTGCTGACTCAGGAAGTGGCTGTTCTGGAATGGCTCAAGTCAAACGTTGTGGATTTTGGCGAGGGGAACCTGCGGTTCCTCTTCTACCAGATGCCCTTGGTCTTCACGACCTCATTCCTGTTCTTCCTGATCGTATGCGGTCTGATGAGTTTCCCCGCCGTGTTTATGATGCGCGTGATCGGGTTATACGGTCTTTATTTCCGAGCTGACCTGGCCGTGGTGAATGAGTTTCCTGACCTGGAACCAGTTGGGTTTGGACCACGTTACCTTGCGTTTCTCGTCGATTACATCATCCTCGGACTTCTGAGTGGTGTTGGGCAATTTGTCGGAAGTCTGTTTGGATTACTGTTTAACTTTTACGGCTGGAGCAGCGCCGACCAACTAGCTCAGGGCATCGGTGCTGTCGCGAGTCTGGCACTGTTTGGATTCTACTTCGCATCGGGAGAATCCGGAGCCGCTCGAGCCACCCTCGGCAAGTGGAGCCTCGGAATGATCGTGCTTCGTGATGACAACAAAGTTCAGACTCGCCAGCAGGCCTTCGGTCGAGCAGCATCGGCGTTCGTAACGATCCTCACACTGTACATCGGCTTCATCATGTGCTTCTTTCGAGCCGACAAAAAGGCGATGCATGATCTGATGAGCAAGTCCAAAGTGGTCTGGCAGAGTGAAACAGGCTAATCAACGATTTCATACCTATCCGAGGTGCCAGAGCGCAATCCGGCCTGTTTACAGGGTTGGGGGTTCTGGATTGCTTTTTGATCAGCTTAATCAAGGCCTTCATCCCACCGTGACAAACGGCAGAGATCACTGTTGATCTGAAAATCACGGCACGCCTGGGGACGCAGTTCATAGTACCGACACAAACGCGTCTCGGGATTGAGCCAGACACATGGCAGCAGATCAAAATGCTGATCGGCGGCTACTCGTTGTCGAACCGGCAGCAGCAGCTCCTCGGGAACTCCCAGAGCTGCCTCTTCACCGGGCTGAAAAGGCGGAATCGGAGTTCTCATGCAGCATGCCGCGCAATCGTTGCAGGACTGGATCATCGGCAGGTTCACGCCATGATTCATGCGTTGGCTTTCGGTTCAGTACGCTGAAAGTCCACTCGCAGAGCCACTCTGATTAATGTGTCATTCTGGAAAGAATGAACACTGGCTAAGCCACGGATTACTCTGTACGCGGCAACGAGCGGAGTAATGATTGAATGATACGTCCCGCGAACAGTCGGCATCATTCTGTGCCACCCGAAGGATGAACGAGGCTTCCGCGACACGATCGTCGCTGACAATCAAAGACCATCAACGGTTCGAAACGAAATTCATTGTTATCAACGGCATACTCAGGTCTGCAATATACGCTGCGTTGGGGAACCGGCAGACGTGCTCTGCGTGAACCTATCAGGCTTTAAAGATTTTTTCTCGTCCGCCAGTCACGTTCCTGGTAGCGTTTCTGGTGTCAAGCACCATCCGAGAATGCTCGACTACGAAGTTGTAGTCGACGGCCGTGTGATCCGTCGAAATCAATACACAGTCCTGAGCTGCGAGGAACTCAGGTGTCAAATCACAGCTGGTCAACGGAGGCAGATGCTGATAGTGCCGCATCTTTGGCAGCTTTGGCACATGTGGATCGCTGTAGCTTAGCAACGCTCCTCGCTCCATCAGCAACTCCAGCAATTCAAACGAGGGACTTTCGCGAGGATCATCCACATCTTTTTTGTAAGCCATACCCAGAATGCAGATTCGGCTGCCCTTGAGCGGCTTACACTGTTCATTCAAAAACTCGGCGAGGCGACCAACCACATATCGCGGCATGCCGGAATTGATTTCGCCAGCCAACTCAATGAAGCGAGTGTTCATGCCTTGCAGGCGTGCGAGCCAGCTCAGATAGAACGGGTCGATCGGAATACAGTGCCCACCAAGTCCGGGGCCAGGATAAAACGCCTGAAATCCAAACGGCTTAGTTTTAGCGGCGTCGACGACTTTCCAGACATCAATACCCATTCGATCGAACAGCATCTTCAGTTCATTGACTAAAGCGATGTTCACGGCTCGATAAGTGTTCTCCAGAATCTTGCAGGCTTCTGCGATCTCAGCATTGTCAACTCGAACGACTTTTACGATCGAATGGGAATAAAGCGCACAGGCAAGATCACCACTGTTATTGTCGATACCGCCAACAACTTTGGGAATCCCTGCTGCCGTGTAATCCGGGTTGCCCGGGTCTTCACGCTCAGGGCTGAAAGCGACAAAGACATCTTTCCCGCAGACCAGACCCGAAGGATTACGATTGAGAATTGGCACCATCACATCGCGAGTCGTCGTGGGATAGGTGGTGCTCTCCAGAACGACCAATTGACCAGGACGGAGCACAGAGGCAATTGATTCAGAGGTTGATTCGATGTACTGCAGGTCCGGATCGCGACTGGCATTCAACGGCGTCGGTACGCAGATCAGCAACGCATCGGCTTCTGCAAGTCGCGACATATCGTTGGTGGGATCAAGCGCTCCTCGATTAATCCAGTCGGCCACTCGTTCAGACGAGATATGCTTGATGTAGCTTTTGCCTGATTTCAACAAGCGGACCTTTTCAGGGTCGACGTCAAAACCGATACATTTGAAGCCAGCGTTTGTGAACGCACTGATCAGCGGCAGACCAACGTACCCCAGCCCAATGATGCCCACCAATGCTGATTTATCAGCGATCTTTTTGCTCAAAGCAGCGGAAAGCAATTCTGTGGATGGATCAACAACCATTGCGACAGGGTCCAAAGAGCCAAATAGTCAGATGATTAAACGGAACAGCACGGCATTGCCATGATAATCTTCAGTACGACTCTCTGAAAGCCCGCATGATAAGAAACTGCCCGCACGCTGCGTATTCTTCCGCCTCTGTCGATTGTCTATGTCGCACAGGGACGCGTAACAATCTCTGGATGCGATTGCAGACGATTGTAATTGCAGACGATTGTGACTGAGGCTTTCTGCCAGACAGACCGCAACCCGAACACAGTTACAAGTGCGAGTACAAGCGACAAGAGCCGGAAGGATTGATAGCTGGAAACGGCATGATTCTCAGGCGAGATGTGAACGGACTTCGCTCCTGCTCGATTTGGTGGGCAGGCCCCACCGAAATCCGCGACGATGTATTCGTCTCACACTGACGAACGTTAGTTGACGAACGCTACTTGTTTTCCAATAGCCAGACGAACAGGCCTTTGGCCAGATGCATACGGTTCTCAGCCTGCTGGAAGACAATGCTTTGATTGCCATCCATCACGTCATCGGTGACTTCAAGGCCTCGCTTGGCTGGAAGATCATGCATGAACTTTGCCGACTTCGGTGCGGCCGCCATCAGAGCTTCATTGACCTGAAAACTGGCGAACGCTTTCTTGCGACGTTCGGCATCGTCTTCCTGACCCATGCTGGCCCAGACGTCGGTGTAGACGAGATCTGCGGACTTGACTGCGAACTTCGGGTCATTCGATTGTGTCACGCGATGTGCCGGAAATTTCTCAGCCATCAATTCCAGAAAGCTTGCTTCAAACTCAAAGCCTTTGGGAGCCGCCAGTGTTAACCGCATTCCCGTCATAGCGGACGCAATCGCCAGTGACATCGAAACATTGTTTCCATCACCGACGAATACCAAATGCAGATCTTTCAGATGTCCGAACGTTTCACGGATCGTCAACAGGTCTGTCATGGCCTGACAAGGATGACGTTCGTCGGACAGCCCGTTGATAACAGGGCAAGAAGAATACCGTGCGACATCTTCGATCAGCTTCTGCGAAAACGTCCGCATCGTAATGATGTCACTGAAGGAACTTAAAACCTTCGCGACATCGGGCAGACTTTCGCGACCATTCAGACCAGCTTCGGCCGTGGTCAGAAAGATTCCCGAGCCACCCAGATGAATCATGGCGGCTTCGAAACTGTTGCGAGTTCTCAGTGAAGGTTTTTCAAACAACTGCGCGAGCACTCGACCGGGATACAGTTGTGGGCGATCTCCGTTGCGAAACTTTGCTTTGAGTTCCGCAGCCTTGTCGAGGATTGCTGTGAGTTCTTCGGAGGTTAAATCCAGCAGAGAAGTCAGATGCTTCATGGTGCCGCATCAAAATCCAGAACAACGAAATTCGCGTTGTTCGGCAGCCTAAAAAAGAAATGACTGAGGTGCTCCGCAACGGGAACAGCTCAGCCAGCCAAAATCGGAAAGGGAAATCATGGCAACTTTCCCCCGCAGAGTTAAGTGTGGAATTTTGAAATTCCGCCCCTCCACGTCAAAAATTAATAGTCCGTGCAACCTGTCATGGCCTCGACTCCCGGCAAACACTGCCCTACAGTGACAGAGGGAACAAGTGGAAAAATGAGCCCAGATGACCCGAACCGACGAACGTGATCACTTGTTCTGTGCATTTTCGAGTGTTGCAGGACAGACGCGCGGGCAACCCAAGGCGAGTCTATTCGTGAAACAACAGGGCCCGCGTACAAAATTCTTAATGAAGTTTTAATTCATAATCCAGATCGAAGGACCAGTTCAGTTGGGTGATCCAAAACGTGAAACTCTGAAAGTCGGCAGTCAGCGAGCCATTCTTGTGGGCGTCTTCCATCCGGATGACGGCTTCGGACGCTACGACGCGTTGGACGAGTTAAAGGGACTGGTCAAGACGGCCGGGGTAGAAGTCGTCGGTGAAATGGTTCAGTTTCGCGAGACGCCTCATCCATCCGTATGCATCGGGCGAGGCAAGCTGGAAGAACTGAAGCAGCTGATCGAAACCACCGACGCGCAACTGGTGATCTTCGATAACAATCTGAGCCCTTCACAAGGACGAGCACTCGAGCAGTCACTGCAGAAGCCGATCGTTGATCGCAGCGAAGTGATTCTCGACATCTTCGCAACGCACGCGCAGACACATGAGGCGATGTTGCAGGTCGAGATGGCCCAGCTGATGTATTTCCGAACTCGCCTGAAACGCATGTGGACTCACCTGGAACGCGTGGGCGGTGGTGGCACTGGTGGTTTGGGAGCAGGTCGTGGTCCGGGTGAAAAGCAGCTCGAAACGGACCGACGGCTGATCGACAAACGCATCTCGGAACTCAAGAGCAAGCTTAAGGAAGTCGAAGACCGCCGCATTCGCACCGTCTCGCTGCGCCATGAGCAGCCAACAGTATCGTTGGTTGGATATACCAACGCTGGCAAGAGTACGTTGATGCGAGCTGTGACCGGCGCGGATGTGCTGGTTGAGGACAAACTGTTTGCAACGCTCGACACGCGAACTCGCCGCTGGAAACTGCCAAACTTTGGCGACGTGTTACTGAGCGATACCGTTGGATTCGTTCGCAATCTGCCTCACCATCTGGTCGCATCGTTCCGGTCAACGCTCGAGGAAGCTCGCCGTGCCGATCTGTTGCTCCACGTTGTGGATGCGAGCAGCCCGGAAGCTGAGCGGCAAATTCATACGGTGTACGAAGTTCTCAAAGAGATCGGTATTGAAGCGAAGAACGTGTTGCTGGTGCTGAACAAA
The DNA here is from genome assembly GCA_026400835.1 of Planctomycetales bacterium. Classification (GTDB taxonomy): domain Bacteria; phylum Planctomycetota; class Planctomycetia; order Planctomycetales; family Planctomycetaceae; genus SXXK01. Next base: position 72,244 of record JAPLOA010000092.1, read on the forward strand.
GTGGATCGCGTTTCCGATCCCTCAATCGTCGACGTCCTGCGCCGACACTACGACGATACCGTAACGATCAGTGCGGCGACCGGTGACGGAATCGACAAGCTGGCTGCGGTTGTCTCGGAGCGATTGTCCGGCGGTTATGTCGACATTCAGGTTGAGGCCAGCGTTGCCAATGGCAAGTTGTTCGCCTGGCTGACGCGACACGCTCAGGAGTTGAGCCGGACGTATACCGACGAGACTTCTGCTCGCGTGCAGATCATCTGCCGCATTCCTCGCCAGGCCATCGCGTCAATTCCAGCGGGCGATGTGATTGTGACAGAGCCGGCTGTGGCTGCAACGTGACCTGAGTCCCGTATTCCGCGTTTTCGTTTAACGGCGAGCCGCATGCGTGGGCGAAATCTGTCGCCCACGCCTTGTCGTTAAACGAGCTTCTGTTGGCAGGACAAGTTCAGCCGACACCTGGGCCATGCGTGTCGATTGACGAAACGGTCGGGAGTGCGTCTCATATGGCGCCTGCTGGGCTGGGAATCTTCCCTGAGCCCCCAACTACCTGCCTCATTTATCCTCCGGGAGCTCTTCATGTCCGATTTTCAGCTCAGCCGCCGTTCGATGCTCCGCATGTCCGCCTCGGCCACGGCCGCCGGTTTGCTCTCCTCTGAGGTTTTGTTTGCGGCGACGGTCAATTCTGCTGGCCCATTTGTCGCCCCGAATGATGCTCGATTGGGAGCGTTGAAGGATCTAAACGGTTACTTCCCGTTCACGCCGTCCGGGTCCGTTGAAGAGTGGAATACTCGCAAGGAATTCGTCACTCGCCAGACCATGGTGGCCTGCGGTTTGTGGCCGATGCCCGAGCGTCCCGCGATCACGGCCACTGTTCATGGTCGAGTTGAACGTGATGACTACACCGTGGATCGAGTTTACTTCGAGAGCAGTCCGGGGCTGTTCGTTACGGGCAGTTTGTATTTGCCGAAGAATGCCACAGGAAAACTTCCGACCGTGCTCTGCCCGCATGGCCACTGGGCCAATGGCCGCTTTCATGATCATGGAACTGACGAGTTGAAACGCCAACTGGAAAGCGGTGGAGAAGTCTCTGAAGTCGGCGGCCGCCATCCACTGCAGTCAAGATGTGTTCAGTTGGCTCGTATGGGCTGCATGGTCTTCATCTACGATATGCTGGGTTACGCCGACGGAGGTAATCTGACGGAAGAACTTGCTCATCGATTTGCCAAGCAGCGTCCTGAAATGAGCTCCCCCGAGCATTGGGGCATCTTCAGTGCTCAGTCCGAACTGCGTTGCCTGAACATTTTGGGAATGCAGACATGGAATTCCATTCGAGTTCTCGACTGGATCATGACTCGTCCGGATTGTGATACGGCTCGCATTGGTGTGACGGGCGCCAGCGGTGGCGGAACACAGACCTTCCTGCTGACCGCGCTGGACGAACGCGTCAAGGCAGCGTTTCCGGCGGTGATGGTTTCGACCGCGATGCAGGGCGGATGCACTTGTGAAAACGCGTCTTATCTGCGAGTCAACACGGGGAACATTGAGTTCGCAGCGATGGCCGCTCCGCGACCAATCGCCATGACCGGTGCTGACGACTGGACAGTGGACATTGAAACGAAAGGCCTGCCGGAATTGAAGCAGCATTACGCAATGCTGGGAGTTCCCGACAACGTCAATGCGAAGTACATGAAGTTCCCGCACAACTACAATCTCCCCAGCCGCATGATGATGTACGAGTTCTTCAATCGAACTCTGAATCTTGGTGTCAAAGACATCGCTGAGCGTGAATACGTCCCGTTGACTCGCGAAGAAACAACCGTCTTTGATGCGACTCATCCAGCTCCGCCGAAAACAGAAGATGCGGAAGTTGCGATGTTGCGAGCGATGGACGCGGCATCTAATCAGCAGCTTGCGGCTCTGACTCCCAAGGATGCGGCAGGATTGAAAGAGTATCGACGCGTGATCGGCGGTGCTCTGGAGGTCATGATCGGTCGAGCCTTCCCGGGCGCCGGGGCGACGGAATTTGAGAAGACTGATGAAGTCTCCAAAGACGGTTACATTCAGTTCACCGGAAAGCTCAAGCTGAAGGCGCACGGTGAGGAACTGCCGACAGTCGGTCTGTTACCGACAAACTGGAACAAGCAGGCTGTGCTGTGGTTTGATGGCGAAGGCAAGTCGAAGATATTCTCCAGCGATGGTGCCCCTGTTGCGGATGTGGCTCGCTTGTTGAAGGCCGGCTACGCTCTGGGAAGCATCGATTTGTATCTGACTGGTGAATTCACAGAAGACGGCAAGGCGATTTCTCAGATGCCGATCGTGAAGAATCCTCGCGAGTTTGCTGGATTCACTTTGGGCTACAATCATCCACTGTTTGCACAGCGAGTTCACGATGTGATGACATTGACGTCATCAACTAAGAATCATCCGGAGAAGCCCGAGAAGATTCATGTTGTGGGCGTCAACGGAGCCGGAGCGATTGTCGCCGCTGCCTGTGCGTTGTCCGGTGATGCGGTGAGTTCCGTCGCGGTCGACACGGCGGGATTCCGATTCGGAAAGATCACAGAGATTCGCGACGTGAATCTTCTGCCGGGAGCCGTCAAATACGGCGACGTCCCTGCGTTGTTGGCGTTGTGTGCCCCAACAAAGCTGGCGGTTGCTGGTGAGACAGCGGAATCGACACCAGTGGCCGCAGCGTCCTTCAAGGCTGCGTCAGGATCAATCAAATACCTGCCCGGCGCCGAGGCGATTGTGGACTGGCTGCTGGCATAAGCGTGATATACCGTCCGGCTGACACCGGCCGCTCGCCGAATCGCAAAACCGGTTTTGGCGAGCGGGATGCGTCAGCTTCCCGGTATGCGGTTCATACCCGATCAGCCGGAGGTGAAGCCGAGTGCGTCATGACAGCTACGCACCCCCGAGGAAGGGAATTGTCGAAATCCCGCACGGTCCCCTCGTAGCGTTGGCTTTAGCCGACATGCGATTGACCGTCGGAACGCGTGAAAGGGGTATGTCTTTTTCTTTGGTCTTCCAGGATGGCATTAAAGAGACCTGACCCGAATGGCACGGGAACTTTCTTAACTCCTTGACCTCATACGATTTTGGTATGCGGAGCGGTGTTCTCTGAGGTTCTTGAGTGACGAAAAAGGGGGCAGGTCTCTTCCTTTGGTTTTCCTCTTTGACGAGTTGTGGTTTCGAGACCAAGACGAATTGCACTGCTTGTTGTCCAGTTTTCATCACCAAACGGCATGCCGCGTGTGACACTGTAGCCGTCTCGCTCCGCCGAGACGAGTCCTTGCAGCCGGCCTGCGGCTGAGGAAACTCCCGATCGATCCTTAGTGCCACTTTGTCAACGCTGTATAGATTTGGTAGCCTGTTTTGGCGACATAACGTGCATCGCAAAAGGCTCATCTCGGCGGAGCGAGATGGCTACTATAGTCGGTACAAGTTCGACAAGCAGACTGTCCCAGCCGCTGAAGAAAAAACGGGGCAGGTCTCCCTTATGGCTTTTTGTTCAATGCAAGGGAAAGTCTAATCCCTGGACCAGAGCCAACCTAAGAATCCTGCCAGAGGAGTCGAGCTTCAGACGCAAATGGCTAATGGATTTTCCAATTTTGGCTTCAACAACCCATTCGTCATCATGGATTGGAAGTACCTCAATTTCGAACTCCGTCACAGGAACAATGCATTCGTACAATCGCCAGACGAGAGCATCATCATCCTTGGACTCCACCTTAAAGTCATGGGCAATCAGAAACGAAGTCAATTCACGTTCAATCCGATCATGATGAAAGGCCCAGTGTTGGCCAGTTCGTGAGTCAACCGCAATCACAACATCTGAAAATGGGGCGGAAACAGCATTTGTTCGGAACAAATGATACGTAGTCAGGTGCACCCAGAAAAAGCGAACATCCGGAAATCTATGTGCCACCAATGGTTCAATTTGGTCCCCTATCCGTTTGTGTTCGCGCAAGTCCTCAATGCCAGCACAAGTCTGGTAAAACCCCTGGTCAGCCGTTAGCAGCAGTAGTTCCTCACGGAGTGCGTCTGAAGCAAGCGGATTTCCCCGCATGTCGGGGAGCACGAATCGGCGTTCAAACCTCCGAAAGGTGAACACAACTGCACAAACCATGATGATAAACAGCACCCAGGATAGAACGGTCCTTCTTGTTATCAGCTTACGTGCCATTGCGATACTTCCGTTAACGGCATTCGTCAGAGGGCAAAAAGGGCAAATTTATGGCACCGATGTTTGCACTGGCTGTTTGTTAAAGTAGCCGTCTCGCTCCGCCGAGACGAGTCCTTGCAGCCGGCCTGCGGCTGAGGAAACTCCCGATCGATCCTTAGTGCCACTTTATCAACGCTGTGTAGATTTGTTAGCCTGTTTTGGCGTTATAACGTGCATCGCAAAAGGCTCATCTCGGCGGAGCGTGATGGCTACGATAGTCGGCACAAGTTTGACAAGCAGACTGTCCCAGCCGCTGAACCTAAGCCCAGCCGGCTGATCGGGAAGGGCAGAAGAAAGGGGCGGAAAAGGGTTCAGGTCGTTTCTTCGTACCGTGGTCTCGAGGGAGGAAAGCAGGGCAATCGCACGTTCAAGTGGCTTGAAAAGCTGACAAAATCTTCTTGAGGTTGTTCAAATTCCATCCTGCAAGCAGACGTTTGCCTCGGACGTTGTCTTTGATGGTGGTGTCGGACTTTAGAATTGACAGACTTAG
>JAPLOA010000095.1 GCA_026400835.1 Planctomycetales bacterium
TCACCTGCAACAGCCCTGCTCAGGGTGAAAAAGGCAGCTACAGCTCTTACTAAATCTGAATCCGAACGGCAGGGCGTCAGCCCTCCAAGTGATCACGACATGTTGAACGATTTGATTCACCACAGAGGTCACAGAGTCCACGGAGAGAAATCCAATACAGGACTTAACTCTGCGTTCCTCAGCGACCTCTGCGTTCGAAAAGTTCTGCTGTCCTGCCGCTTCTGTGAATCTTCTGTGCTCTCCGTGACTTCTGTGGTGAAAACGCCCTCTTCGCCTCCCCCCGGAAAACATTCTCCCGAGCACCCGTGTCTCCTGTTTCGGGACAAACAGCCCGCATTCCTCGCGAATGCCGGGCTGTTTGTCTTTTGTTGGGCAACGGAATAGATCATCTTCGTACTATCGCCGTTTCTTGGGGCGAACAATCCAGACCGCGATTCCGATCACAAGAAGAATCGGGAACAGAATCTTGATCCTGTTCACAAATACAGCCAGCAGCACGAGCACCGCTAGTCGTCCGCGTCCAAGACCGTTCCAGACCGATGGTCGACGACTGACCGGAAGGCACAGCCAGAGTGCTCCCAGTACGATTCCGATTCGAAGACAGGCGGCCGGCCACGCAGAATCCTGATAGCCTCCCCAAAGGCCATAGACGGACAAAAGCCCACACGCCAAAGCGATAATTCCAACTCGGCGACGGCGATCAACTGACGAAACAGGCTGATCAATAACTGGGGCCTTACCGGACATCGTGTTTACTTTTCGAGTTCCAGATAAAGCGGTAAATGCCGGTAGTAGACTTCCAGCATCAACAGATTCAAGCAAGTCAGATAATGACGACCACCGCCATTAGCCCATTTGTCAGCCGAAGGTCGAGAAGGATCCCAACTGCCGCTGACCGATCCCTCTTTACTCTGAGTCATCACGAGCAGATCCCGTAAACCATTGTTCCACTCGTTCCAATGATCTCCCTGCATGTGAAACATCACCTGCGTAGCATAGTACCAATAGTAGGCGTCACGCTGGCCAAAATCGGGCAAACGTGTTCGCAGATAATTTGCGCCAGCAATCAACTGAGCGTCTTCACGTTTGGCTCCAAGATATTGCCGCATCAGCAGTCCTTCCGCAGTCATGGCAGGGCTGACTTTTTCTCTGGGATGATAACTAAACTGCCCGACAGCCGACTTGCTCTCCACAGAATCAAGCCAGCGACTCACTCCGGTGTAGGAGTCCTTAGGCACATTGAGTCCAGCCATTTCACCACTCTTCAGTGCCATCAATTGCCAACCGGAAACCGACGTGTCCGATTCAAACTGTGGACGGTATCTCCATCCTCCGAACTCCTTATGTTGTGACTCGACAATGAAGTCCAAAGCCTTCTGGGCAGGGGCTCGCAGGGCAGGATCTTTCGTCAGTCCATACGCTTCACAAAGCGCGATCGACGCTATTCCGTGGCTGTAAAACCATACAAATTCCGTCTCGTCGGCAAAGAGATCTCCATCGGACTTTTGATGTTCCAACAGCCACTTCATTCCACGATCAACGGCTTCCTGATGCTTTCCAGACTGATGAGTATATCCGGCTCCCAGAAACGCCAGCAGACTCAACCCTGTCGCCGCACTATTGGAGACGAAGCTGCCTTCACCGAGCGACTCAGACGTCTCCCCGGGAAAGTCATCAATGCTCCAATGTCCATCAGGATATTGATTGCGAATAAGCCACTGCAGACCTCGTTCAACAGCCTCCTCAGAATCCTCTGAACCTCCAAGCGTCTTCGCGGCTTCACGACGTGCATCTGTTGTTCGCATCGAAAGACTCTCAGGGATCGAGGCCTCCGGAGAACTGCCACGTCCCTGAACCGATTTTTTTGCTAGTCCGGCGATCGCTTCCGCCGATGCCAACGACGGCCGATCAACTCCAACACCCTTGCGTCCTGATGGAGTAGTAATTCGTGAACTCAATGAAGGATCTCCAGCAGTACCAACTCCGGAAGACGCTGGAGCAGGTCCGCTCGCTCCCGGCAATCCTGCAGATCGTCGAGGCAGCGCGCGGGTTCTGGGACCAGCGACAGCAGCAAGTCCCGCAGAAGCCGCCTGCGGACCAGCAATCACCAGAGCACCCCCTCGTTCCGCTGCCACAGCTCCTTCGGCTAAACCCGGCAAAGCCCCCATGGATTTCGATCGTGCCAGGCCGGGACCACGTCCGCCCGCAAAGCCGTCCGTAACTGAAAGACGAGCATTCGGTTCGGTTCCACGTGCCCCATCGATGCCTCCTGTTGCGGCTTTCATTAGCCCGGATGCTGCAGTCGAAGAGGGACCCACTCCATTTGATACGGTTCGACTTTGGATCAATGCCCCCGCCTCACCCGTTGCTTTCCCAGTCGGTAATCCGCCGCTCTGGCGCCCGGTTGAAGTTCGCGCGGGTCCGGCAATCATCCCCTCAGCCGTTGGTTTGGTTCCAACTCCGACACCACTCACTCCGCTTTCACTCGCCGCCGTTCCAACAGCTTCAGCACCGGTACGTGAACGTGGTCCCGGAGCAATCGACAAGCCTGCTTCGGTGCCCAACCCGGGCCTTGCCGCACCAACAGACTGCGATTTGGCAACCTTCACTCCCGATGGCGAATTGTCGGCAACTCCAGAACCCGTCGGTCCAGTCGACAATTTCAGTTCACCTGCGGCCATCGTCCCGGCAGGTACTTTCGCTGTAGTAGTCCGCTGGCCGGATCGTGAGTTGGCGGACTCAGAAAACGTTGGCGAGGAAACCTCACCGGTCGACGAGACCTCAACACTTTCAGCAGCAACACCAGTCGATGCAGCCTGGGCGGCGGACACTGTTGTCGAGCGTGCCATCACGGCAACTCCACCATCAGCCGGAGCACCTCCAGAAAACTCTTCAGCTCGCGCCGATCGAGATGGAACCTGCGCTCTGACAGTCGGCTCAACAGACGGAGATGCTACATCGGCCCGCATGTTCGATTCCGCGACCAACGCCGGATTGGCCGAGGCTTGGCGACTGATGTCTGTGCTTCGCTCTTTCGGATTCGATTGAGCCGCTTCTTTTGATGCAACCTCGATCTCCTCAAGCTTTGATTCAACGGCTTCGGCTTCGGCAACCTCCCGTTCGGAAGCAGCGGCATCCACCATCTCCGGAGTCACCTCGGCTTCACTGCGATTCGCCTGAATCCGGGCCGCCTCAACCTGCATTTCCGGCGAATCGCTATTGTCCAACTGACGCTCAGTAACCGGAATTTCTGCCGCCGCTTTATTCTGCTCGACCTGATCCTCCAGTTTCACTTCTTCAGCAGAGGCTGCGGCTGCGACATCCGGAGCGACTACGACTCGCGGTTCTTCCATCTCGCCCGTCGTCGTTTGACGTTCCATTTGCTCCGCAGACTCAGGAGCGAGCTCGACTTTCTCACGACGTTCCGGCGTCTCTGCTTCTTCTGCAACTTGAGGCGATGCAACAGCCTCTGACTCCGCCTTCTCAACTTCAGCGATCATCACTTCTGAACGCTCCGGCTCAAGCTCTCGATCAGGTGTCTCAGTCTCATTCTGCTGGAGCCACGCTGCAGCAGGATCCGGCACGTCACTGGTGGCATAGTCCGGCAGAGTAAACTCTTCATGTGGGATCTGTGACAGATCAGCAGCCTGAGCAGGTGTTGGCAACGGCCCTCGAAAATCCACGGTTGTCATCGACAGACACAAGAGAAAATGAATCAGCAGACTCAGAGCGATCGCCCACTGCAACCGGCGTTTGATCACTCCGCGAACCAGAAACGTAACCAGTAGCAGCATCGCGATCAGCGCGAACACCCACGCAATCTGACCTGCAAGGTGCTGCATACCCGGCAGCGGAACAACATTGGCATCGGTGAAAACAGCCGCCATGCCCTGCAGAGAAACAATTCCACTGGCGACAGAGACACCTATGGCGACGAATATTCTCAGTCGCTGAGCAGTTGTCAGCTCGTTCAATTCCTCATTCGAAAGCTGAACAAGATCTCTCACTGCTCAAGCCCCTCCGTGGCGACCTCCGGCGGAATCACCGCCACTCGATAGTCGCGAATTCCGGCCTTGTTACAAAGACTCATAACCCGTGCGATGTACTTCCAGTCAGATCGTTCGTCCCCCCGAATCACGACCGGCTGGTTTCCGGGATTATTCGTTCCTGCCCGCTGCAGTCGTTCCGCCAATTGCACCTCATTGTGCAATTCACCAGCCACATAGTACTGACCATCAACGTTGATATTGACGACCATCTCACGCGGTCGCATCACCATCGGCATGGCGGCTACGGCATCCGGCAACGTGGCATCAAGCGATCCTTCGCCGGAGGCCCTGGACTCTTCTTCAAATCGACTGGCCACCATAAAAAACAGAAGCAACTGAAAGACGCAGTCGATCATGGGCGTCATGTCGATTAAACGCTTGCTGGCTCCCTGTCGATTCTTATAGCGAAACCGCATTGCTACGACTTCTCCCTGACACCCGGCGAAGATGGGGCCGTCACTATACGAAGCGCACTGCGATCATCGATCGTCGCATTCATTTCCCCACTGCCACTTTTTGAGGATGATGTCGATTCCTGACGAGGTCCAGTCCCCTTCAACAGAACTCCCGACGCATCACTTTTCCGGGTCACTCGCCATTTGCCTTCAAACCGTTCAAACAACGGCACGATCTCATTGAAAACATCTTCCATACCCCGCAACAGGCGTTCAATTCGCCCCTCAAGCATATTGGCAATCACAATCGCCGGAATTGCGACAACGAGTCCGGCAAACGTCGTAATCAATGCCGTGTAGATTCCCTGTGCAAGTTCCTGCCCCTTGGCGGTTCCTGTGGAAGTCGAAGCACTGATGACCATAAATGCCATGATCATTCCCTGCACGGTTCCCAGAAGTCCCAGCATCGGCGAAATGCTGACCGCCACATTGATTGGGCGAATGTTCTGAGCCATCTGGTCAGCTTCCCGACTGACCGCATCTTCGACAGCTTTCTCCAACTCTGCCTGAGGTCTCCCGACTTTCAGGATCGCCGACTCGAGAACCCGCGCTAACGGGGAGCGATACTTCAGGCAAACATCGTAAGCCAGTCGAGGATCGATACCGCTGCTCTGCTGATTTAACTTCTGTAATCCGACCAGGAGCCCGGGAGGGATGATCAGATTTCTTCGTAGCCCAATTCTGCGCTCAATGGCATACGCCATGACAACGATTGAGCACAACGCAATCGGGATCATAAAGAGGCCACCCTGAACGGCCAGATCCCATAAAAACGGCAACGGCTGAGGTATCCCCAGCCGCACAAGTTCATCAGACACGTTTCTGGTAAAAGACTTGGCTTCCGCTGTCGCATCCGAAGAAGAATCTTCGGCTGCGACATTACCCTGCGGTCCACCGGCGATTTGACCAGATTGATCAACAGGAGCGGACGACTCCTGCGCCAAAGCCTGTGGCAGAGTAAGGCACAGAAAAACCACAGAACCAAGAACAATCAGCGAAGTTCGCATGGAACATCCTGAGAGGCCATTAATAAGGTACGTCATGGTTCAGTTTCGCCTGAAACAATTAGCAATTCATTTCCTGTGCTGACCCGCAGGTCACAAAACTCTATTCAGACGGGCATGCCGCTCGCCACTCACTTGACGTCCATCTTCGGGACATTTCAGGATGTCGACGATTTCCTCCGAATTCTCTCCGGCTGTTTTCTGTGTTAAAGCCGCGAAACAGCAAACTCTGGCTATTCAGAGAAAGTATTCCTCTGAAACTGAACGGAAAACCATCGCATAGTCTATCGCAGACTATGCGACCCCGTCGCTGACGAAAACCCACTGCGCGACGGCTTGAACTATTCGTGCTATTCGGGGGGTTTTCCGAGTTTCCCGGACTTCTGCGCCGCTTCGCACCAGAGCCGAACATAAACGCCGTATCTTCGGAAAGCCAACCTATTTTCGACATCGCTGAAGCCGAACCCCATTTCCCTCAACAACCAGTTCCAGCAGAATATCCTGCAACTGGGAGCAAAGTCGAGTTCTATGGCGTTCCAGATAAGTATGTTTGCTGCCAGGATCAATCTCCAGAAAGGCTTCCGTACTCAGACGGTGTTTAGGGGCTCTCCAGAACGCCAAAAACATAGGAATGTTCACTGTGCCGCGAAGTTTAATACTCCCATCCTGATCAGTTCGGACGATTAAATCGTCTCCAGATTGCTCAATCGTCGTTCGCAACAGGTCACTTCGAAGCGGAACTTCAGTCGCTCGGTACGACTGTTTCTTCGCCCAATGCTCCACAGCCAACACGGCTTCTTCAAGCTCTGGAACCCCGGAGAACTGGACAGGATTCTTCGTCTCTACAGCCTGCCGCACAGCTTCAATCAGCGGTTGCAGCATTCTGTATTTCATGCGAGTCTCAGGAATTAGCCTGCGGTACTCCCATAGAGCACTGTCATCTGCGACCAGGATTTCCAGCACTTCCGCAGCATTCCCGGCAGTAACGGTATAATCACGAGCGATGCCGACCGACGCAGCATCACGGGCTTCAAAGACGTTCTTGTAGATAAAGTCGAGGCGACGGCGAAGATCTTCAGCAAGGATCTCTGGTGACTCAACCCACTGCTTACCCTGTGACTTGGCTTCTCGATTTGACATATGCGAACTACGGTCTGAAATGGCCTATAAGCCCGCCGGACAAATACTGGCGGCTTCATCAGAGGTTGACTCTCATGAGTCCGATGAATTTCCCCGGATCTTACAGACTCCCATGATCCAGACGAAAGGCTCGAGGTAGAAGTTCGCTCAGGAGTACCACTTCCGGGTCATTGGCACCCGCGGAATCGAGATTATCAAGAATTACGAGTAATTGAGGGCTGAACTCCATCAGAAACTGACGACAGGCCCCACACGGGACCGGCACTCCGGTCAACGAAATACAGATGGCTCGAAAGTCCCGATGCCCATGAGCTACCGCTGAGCAGACCGCCACTCGCTCTGCACAAATCGTCAGACCGTACGAGGCGTTCTCAACATTGCATCCTGTGAAAATCTCTCCGGAGCCCGTCAAAACAGCAGCCCCGACATGGTACTTCGAATACGGAGCCCACGCCTTTTCCCGCACTTTGCGTGCCGCATCGCGCAGAGCAATCCATTCCGGAATCCGGGCCAGCATAAAGTTCATCGGTCACTCCCGTGCAAATGAAAGCTGATGCCGGCCATCGCGAAATGTCAGCGGAACGGGACGATCGGCGACTCGAAATTTCGGATGCTGCAGGAGTTCTTCTCGCAGGTCCTCACTGACATACAACGATTCGAGATGCAGCGTATTGGGGATGAACATCCAACGCTGCTCGCCATATCGATCAGAAATCATCCGCATCAACGTTTCATCATCCGCGATAGTTGCCGGAATCTTCGCTCGATCCATATCACCCGTCGTCAGAGTGTTGATCAAAGTTTTGTGCTCATCGATTGCTGAGCGAAGCCTTTGCGTAATGAAGTCCGCATTCCCGACTCCAATTGCATTTCCCTGACTGGATGCAGAGAGCGATAACGCTGCAATCGTCCGAATGCGTGGCGTCGTCAAGTCTTCGAACCCCGGCAGTCCGCGTCGTCCGATGACATTCGTGTCCATCCCCGTCCCGCTGTAAGTCTTACCAATCGAATCCACAATCAGCACATTCAGGTCTTCGACCGGCAGTCGCGGGAAATAACTGCGATAATGTTCCAGCAACGCCGCCTCACGTCTCAGAATATCCTGCGGTGCAATGGCATGAATCTCTGCCGTTTCATCGTAACCATCTTCAAGGATCCCGACGCCCGCAAAGATCTTTCCCGAGTCCAGCACGAACTGTCCCATCTCCAGCAGCATATCTTTCATCGCACCGGCCCGTGCCGAGTGAAACGTGCGTGCCGAGCGAATTTTGCCCATCCCGACCACCATCATCTTGGTCAGTCCACTCTGAATCGGCCCCGCAAAGCAGGTGTGCAGCTTGATTCGATTGAGCACAAGCACGCCGTCAGATTCCAGACAATGCCGATCCATGAACACCGACCCGGTTCTCACCTGACCAATCTCAGCCACTTCCATGCTGCTGCGGATCGGCATCCCCATCGTGGCTTCGGTAATCCCCAGCGACTCAACCATCGCTCGCTGACCATCGGCTGTTGCTCCATTATGCGACCCCATCGCCGGAACAATGAAGGGCAGGGCACCATGATCCTTCAACCACTGACCACAAGCTTTCACGATCACCGGCAAATTGCAGATTCCGCGACTGCCAACGGTGATCGCAATTTCGCCGCGCGGTACGGGAAGTTTGAGTTGTCCCAACTGCTGAAAAACGGCCGCAGGAATGTCCTTCAGCGGACTTGAAACCAACTGCTGCGAGACTTTATATACATTCATCATGAGTGCCACGTTCCCGTCATGCGGCCGACAACAGGCTGAGATTCCTGCATATGAGGCGAACCAGCCTGCACTTCGCGATAGACCTGAATAACCTCATCCAACATGCGTGTTTCATTAAAGCGATCACGAATCAACTGCTGCCCGGCGGCCGCAATGGTGCGAGCACGCTCTCGATCCTGAAGCAGCTCAATAATTCGATCAGCCAGACTTCGACTATCTGAAGGCGGCACAATTAAGCCAGTCACATTATCCTGAATAACGCTGACAACTCCGCCCACACCAGAGGCAATCACAGGACGTCCCAGAGCCATCGCTTCCAGCATCATGACTCCCAGTCCCTGCTGCAGCGAAGGAAGACAGAAAATATCGATTGCGGAAATGTAACCGGCCATCGAAACACCGCCGTCCACAAACGTCAGACGCCGCGACAACTCAAGAGATGAAGCCAGTTGCCGAAGACTCCGCTCCTCCGGTCCACTCCCTGCAATCACCATACGAATGTTATGCCCGGCTTCGATAACGCGGTGACAGGCTCGTAAAAAGAAGGCGGCTCCCTTCACGATCTCCAATGGACCTGCCATTCCAATGACAGGAGGACGATTATCGTCAAGCGGAAGACACACAGTCGAATTCTCGGGCACCGCAACCCCCGGCAGAATCACTCGTCGCTCAACTCCGTCAAGGAACGGAGATTCAGGAATCTGCGCCTGCACGCTCTCGCTGACGCAAATGATCGCTTTCAATTCCGGCGTTGGGGCTTTTAGAGTCAGCGATGCAGCATCAGTCTGATCACCCAGACTGACAATCAGCGGTCGATTCAATTTACGAGCCAGCCGAATCCCCTGAGGAAGCAACCTCGAATCCTGCAGATGAATCACATCCGGCCGCTGTTCCTTCAAGTCTCTGTACAACGTTCTCAGAACCAGATGGCCCCACACAGGGAAATTATAGCCCTGAATCGTGTGAAGTCTGACGCCCTGCAGCAACGATTCATTCAGCCCTTCGCAGCTTGTACAGACCAAAGCTGTGTCAAACTCCCTCTTCTCCAGCCCATGTGCGAGACGCAGCGTCAGCAGGGACGAACCACGAAAAGACATTTCGGCGTCGAGCAACAAAATGCGTTGAAGACTGTCAGCCATAAGATCTGCCGAAACCCTGTGCCATCAAACTCGTTGTCGAAACTCGGGAAGAGGATATTCAGGCAGCGGAACTGTCTGAGCCAGCTCAAACAGCTCCTGAAGCCTTAGCCATCCGCGAGTGACCAATTCTGCTCTGTGTCGTGAGTAGTCCGCGTCGAATAATCGCCGATCAAAATCACCCTCAACCACAACCGGTTCAAAGTCCGGATGGTCAATAAACTGGGCTGTCACCGGATTGCACCTTAAATGCCTCTCCGGTGCAGCCAGTAACGATTTTGCCGCGATTTCTCCGATCACGAATCGCAGGTACAGATCACTCTCGCGGATGTTTTCTACTTCATCCCCGCAGACGTCGCAGAGATATCCCTGATCACAACGCGCCATGGAAACAACTCTTTTATCTTGCGCTCAGAAGATTCAGGCCCTGAGAAGCTGTGAATAAATGCAGGACGCCCTTGTTCAGGGCGTCGAGATTGGCCGTTTTTTGCGGCAACGACGGCCTGAAAAGGCCGTCCTACGAATCGACTGACAACCCTTGATGACCGGCTTCACACTGTATTCATGTCCCCAGAATCTTCTCTCTCAGTGTCGTCAGAATCTTAACGGCCTGACCGATGTCAGCCTTCTGACGTACCGGATCCTGAGGAATCTCGCGTTCAATCGTCAGCGGACCCGTGTAACCGATGGCCAACAATGTCCGCAGATAATTCTCCATGCCAACATCGCCGTCGCCCAGAGGAACTTCCTGTCCCCAACCTGTACCGCGAACTTCAACAGGAGCCCACTTGGCATCCTTGCAGTGAATACTGCGAACAAGGTGGCCTACCTTTTTCAGGGCAGCAATCGGCTCACCAGTCCCGTACAAAATCATATTGGCCGGATCAAAGTTGATGAACAGATTGTCGCGCTGGACATCACTGATGAAGTGCAGCAGATGATCGGCAGATTCCTGACCCGTTTCCAGATGCAGATTCTGTCCATTGGCTTTGATGTGGTCGAGCAGATCTCGAGTCACAGTGATCAGATCCTTGTAGCTGGCTGACGCAGAATCTTCCGGCACGAATCCAATGTGCAACGCAACCGTGTTACATCCCAGCAGCTTCGTGAAGTCGCTGATCTCTTTCATTTCCTGGACACGTGCCGCGCGAGTGACCTCAGGAACGAGTCCAACCGTCTTTGCGGTCGTCGCGATGTCAGCGTAGCTTTCGCCTTCAAATCCACCAAACACGGCCGTGATCGTAATTCCCGCGTCCGAACACTTCTTCAGGAACGCAGCGGCTGCAGCAGGATTTCGAGTTCCCGCGTGCGGCGCATGAACCTGAATCGTCGGAACTCCCAGTTCACGTGCAACCTCCAGATGAACACCCAAACCCGCATCAATTGAAGCAAAAACACCAATAGGCCATTTCGACATGAATCTCTCCGCTGCCGCTTAATTGAGTCGCAAATTGTTTCAGGGAGCGCCGCTACGGCACATCCACTCCGCCATGTTGGCGTGCCTCGCCCGGGAACGCAACCGTCTGCGAAGAATTCCGATCCCAGCAGTGTTTCGATCAGTGTGAGGGAATTCCTGCCTGAATCAGGTCCAGAATCTGATCAGCAACATTTCTGACGCTGTTTCGCGGCCAGACCGGACACGAAAGTCCACCTACAGAATCATCGGAGACAAGAGCAAGAATCGCAGAGTCGACAGCAGCATACGGTTCTTCACTGACAACGCTTCGCCAGACTTCGATGCGTGGTGCTGCGGAATTCAGATCTCCCTCAACAAGAATCAAAGAACAGTCTGCAAACAAAGATTCAAACTGTTCGTACCGTCGCTCTCCACGAAGTTCTCGATCCGATGGGATAAACATGGCTGTCATTTGCGGCGACAGAATCCCCACGGCCGCCGCGCCTGCTTCGCGATGCAAATGAGAATCCTTGCCCGGCGTATCAAGCTCGTGTTGGTGATGAGTATGCTTAATTGTTGCGACCCGAATCCCTCGCGATGTGAATTCACGGACCAGCTCACAAACCAGAGTCGTCTTCCCCGAGTTCTTTCGCCCCACAATATGCACTCTCGCTGGCTTTGACTGAGATTCTGTTTGCATGTGACTTCTTTCCCGGTTCTCTCTTCACTGAGAGCCTGATTCACTCAACCATACGTCCATGAATGGCCTGCGAATTCAAGGATAGACTCCTTGAGGCTACTCCGTTCTTACAAAGAGCTGCAAAGCCAATTTCGACTACTTCGACAGGCAAAAACAGCTCGTACAGGCGACTCCTTGATTTCCTGCAAATCGTTCAGGAGTAACTCTCCAGATCTCAAAGGACGGAACATCTGTCTCTGAATCTTACGTTATAACGACAGCCCACAAATATCGGCCCGCCTCAGCTCGGGGTTTTGGTGGAGATATTCCGAGAACTCCGGTTACGCTAAAGAAAGCGGCTGGGCTTGTTCGATGAACACGAGGAATCTCGCATGATGCGAGACCGGCAGTTATTGCCGATCAGTGTGTCGGCCACGGACGGGGTGATTACTCTCCCTACGGTGAATTCAGAGGCCGAGTGTTCGCGGGATACCATGTAGAAGTTAGTCTCATTCGTGGACGCGCACCGAAAATGTACGAAACAAATTTTGGATTTCATCGCCAGCCCTTTCAGTGTGCTGATCTAACTCGGGCTTTTTTCATCTCCGAGTCGATCCGCAGCATTCTTCCCCAGCTGCTTCACGCCCTGCGCTCCGATCTGGGGGTCGCAGTGCTGACAGGACCCGCTGGTGTCGGAAAAACCTCGCTGCTGAAACATCTGCAGATGCAGCTCGCTCATGAAGGACGAGCCATGCTGTGTTCAGGCGCAGGACTGGAAACTCCCACCGAAGTTTTGCAAACTCTGCAGGCCGCATCACTCCTGAAAGCCGGAGAAAGTTCGTCCGAATCCTCATCGTCAGTCGCAGTGCGAAGTCGCTGGACAGTCGTTGAACAGATGCGGAAGACAACGGAATTCTGGGGTCCCATTCTACTGCTGGTCGACGATGCTCAGCTTCTTTCCGTGCCCGTTTTGAACGAACTCCGCGCCTTCACGGAGGAGGAATGGAACGGCCGCGCACTGGTTCGATGTCTGATCGCCGGACCACTGAACCTGGAAGAAGAATTGGCTCGACCCGCGTATGCGGATTTCAGCCGACGCGTTCGCTGCCATGCCTTTTTGGAACCTTTGTCGTCCAAAGAATCGCTCGAATGCCTGAATCGCCATTTATCAGTCGTCGGCGGAAGACTGAGAGATGTCTTTACACCGCAGGCCCTTGACCTGATTGCCGTCGCAAGTGACGGATTACCTCGCTGCCTGACTTTGCTGGCAGATGAATCGTTGGTAGTGGCCGTAGAGCGATCAACAAAGGTTGCCGATGAGGATTGTGTTCGCTCGGCACTGACACGGCTGCAACATTTGGCTTACGCATGGAACACATCGCCGCTGGTTTCTGATCATCAGAGTAGTCCGGCGGAACCAGATCCTGAGTTGCCATCCACTTCGGCAAATATGAAAACGTCGCACACTGCGACGACCTTGACTCATGTGGCCGCCGGCGTATTTGAGTTCGGTGCTCCCGGAGTTATCGAGTTTGGTGCCAAATCCTCGACCGACTTTTCGATGTCTCGTCCAGCATCGGTGACGGTCAATCCTGCCGAGATCGCAGTTTCAGAGCTGTCCGGAAATCGTGAGCCGGCAGCAGCACCTTCCCTGACAACGACACAAGAGCTCAGTCTCGGGGCAATTGAGATCGAATCCACTCAGGCTCAAAGTTTTGAAGTCGGCCATCGCTATCAGCCTGATGCTCTGGAGGCTTCTGAAGCAGTCGAAATGGATGCGTTTGCGTCCAGCTCCGCTGAGAACGACGAAGCGTTATTTTCACACGATACTCAGGAACTGAGCTATCGAGACTCGTTTCACGAACACATGGCTGAATTCGATGCCGATGCCGCCACAATGCTGCTCAGCGTGCAAACGACGTCATTCGAAGATCAGACACAGCCAGGGGTGGACGGTCAGGATTCTGACTTTGACTCCACAAGTATCGAATTCCAGAGCACGATCTCGTCACAGCACGTTCATTTCATGCACAACCCAGCGGATACAATCCCCTCTGCAGAGTCATCGCCAGTTTCTGCCGACGCGCAGGAACAAATGATTCGCAGTGCGACCGGGGCTGATCTCTCAAGTCGGCTTCCCGTTTTCGATCGCTACACATGGATTGCACTGGGACGTGAAGTTCCGTCGGGAACTTATTCTGTCTCATCAGCATCAGACATGCAGCGGGTCACGGACAATGAATTTGGCGCACACGATGAATGGCTGACAAAAGATTCGCTCCGGAATGCTCTGGCGTTCGACATGATTCCTGTCAGTCGGACAAGTGATGCAGACATCATGATGATGCTGAAATCACATCAATTGGAACCAGATCATGGTGAATTTGTAACATTTCGCCCCGCGCCTTTGTTTGGACACGGAGCGAAGGAAACAAAGGAACTGCAGAACAGAGAGAGTGCTGCAGCAAGCTTTGCACCGGCTCCGACTCCTTTCGCAGGCGTCGAGCCGCGTAGTCAACAGAATACTCCGATGGAATCAGAAGATGATGTCATCTCTGATGCCAATCGTCAGGTGATTCAGGATGCGATTCGATCAAGCCTGCTCGCAAGCTTCGCAGAATCTGCGTCAGTTATGTCTGCCGTGGACGCGTTCAACGTTACTGAGTCACTCGAAGTTGCGGACTCTTTCGCAACTCTGAATGGCCCGCTGAATCCTGTCTATCCGGGCATCATCGAACAGTTTCAGGTAAACGGCTGGCATGACGGTCAGCTCATCTTTAATCCCGCTTCTGCGGAATCGACTGAGTCGTCGGCATCGCTTTCCGCTAAGGAAGTTGCTCCGGAGCAGGAACGCGTTTCACTGAACTTCGAAGCCGCAAGACTCGCACGCGACGGCCAGACCGTCCCGTGCCGTGACAACACCGGATCCAGTAATCGGGAGCCAGATCGATCGTCTCCAAAATTCTTTTCACTGCCCAATGAAGTTCGCACTCTGGAGTGGGATCTTCGCGGGGACATCCTGAGCACGGATGATGCGGGGCCACTTGCTGATACGCTGGCGTCTTTCCGAGATGAAGTCACACGATTTCAGAAAACAGGGCGGCTCAATTCACTTGATAATGACGCAACTTCACTGCCGACCACCGAATCCAGCGACAGGAATTCCGACGGATCGCCGGAAAGCCTTGTCTCCACCGCGCGAAACCGGCTTGAGTCACTCTCGTCGGCCGAAGTTCTTGTGTCTACCATCATGGGCACGGCGACCGATGCCGCAATCCTGGCTCAGCCAGTACCACAAATATCGGGCGTTGAACGCAGCGTATTGCCAGCAGAATCAACAGTCCTGCCGGAAGCGACGTCATCACCGGCAGACAATCGTTCGCCCACAGGGGCAGCAGAGCCGGGGGATTTCAGCCCTCGTTATTCTCAGTTGTTCACGAAGCTTCGCCAAGTGCGTTCCAGAGCTGCCGGAAATCGGTAAGAATCCGGCAGGGAATCTCAACCGGATGAATTTCGGAGTGTTGTGAAACGCCATGCAGACGGAAACGACTTCGTTGCAGTCAACCGGAACTTCGCGGGGTGTCAACTCGTTTGATCAGCCTGCCGATGCATCCTCGCTTTATCGCTACTGCGGCGCTCATTTAGTGCCCGGGGGTGTCAGGTTCGCCGTCTGGGCTCCCAACGCCCGTGAAGTGTCCGTCATCAGCGATGGAAACGGATGGACGTCGGGGCGTGACTGGCTTAGCTCCAGCGATACCGGAGTCTGGAGCGGAACGATACGTGGAGTCATTCCCGGCACCCGCTACAAATACGCGGTTCGTACGCAAAGCGGGCATCTGCTGGAAAAGGCAGACCCGGTTGCCTTCTATTCCGAAAAACGCCCCAACACAGCTTCCATCGTCTGGAGCCTCCGCGACTTTCAGTGGCACGACGCAGCATGGTTGAAACGCAGAGCGGAAACGGACTGGCTCAGGGCTCCGGTTTCCATCTACGAAGTTCACCTTGGTTCCTGGAAACGTCCTCGCGATGGTCGCACGTTTTTCAATTATCGTGAACTTGCACATGCTCTGGCAGATTACATCGTCGAAATGGGTTATACCCATCTCCAGCTGATGCCAATCACAGAACACCCATTTGATGGATCATGGGGCTATCAGGCCACAGGCTTCTTTGCTCCAACGTCGCGCTTTGGCTCACCACATGACTTCCAGTACTTCGTGGACCATATGCACCAGCGAGGCATCGGTGTCCTGATTGACTGGGTGCCGGGACATTTCCCGACCGACGTTCATGGGCTGGCAATGTTCGATGGCACATGCCTGTATGAGCATGCTGATCCGCGACTCGGATTTCATCCGGACTGGAATACGCTCATCTTTAACTACGGGCGCCGTGAGGTAACCGAGTTCCTGATTTCCAGTGCGAGGTTCTGGTGCGAGGTCTACCATATCGATGGTATCCGTGTTGATGCTGTCGCTTCGATGCTGTATCTGGATTATTCACGCGACTCCGGCCAGTGGATCCCCAATCAGTACGGAGGCCGCGAGAACCTTGAAGCCATTGACTTCCTGCGAAGCTTTAATACGCTGATGCATGCCGAGTTCCCGGGAGTCATGACCATCGCAGAAGAATCGACGGCGTGGCCCGGCGTTTCACGTCCCTGCTATACCGGTGGACTTGGCTTCACAATGAAATGGGATATGGGCTGGATGAACGATACGTTGCGATTTATGCGACGCGATCCCATCTTCCGTGGCTATCATTTGAACGATCTGACGTTCCGCAGCATCTATGCGTTCTCCGAGAATTTCGTGCTGCCGCTTTCGCATGATGAAGTCGTTCACGGCAAACATTCGCTGTTGTCTCAGATGTCCGGCGACACTTGGCAGAAGTTTGCAAATCTGCGTTTGCTGCTGGCCGGGCAGTACATGGCGCCAGGCAAAAAACTGCAGTTCATGAGTACCGAAGTTGGTCAATGGACGGAATGGAACCATGACGCAGAGGTGGACTGGCCCTTGCGCACATTCGAGACGCATGAAGGGATTCGCCGCATGATGTGCGATCTCAATCGACTCTATTCCGGTGAACCAGCTCTGTACGATGGGGACGTCGTTCCGCAGGGGTTCGAATGGATTGTCGGTGATGATCAGACCAACGTTGTGATCGCCTTCCTTCGCCAAACACAGGACGCATCGGAAATCATTGTTGTCGTCAGTAATTTGACGCCTGCCCCACGCGAGCAGTATGGACTGGGGGTTCCTCGTCCCGGTTTCTACAAGGAAATCTTTAACAGCGACGCAGCCTGGTATGGCGGTGCTGGAATTGGGAACCAGGGCGGAGTTTACTCCAGGGCAGAAGCTGCTCACGGGCGTGCTCAAAGCATTGCTATCACAGTCCCACCGCTGGCAACACTGTGTTTTAAAGCCATAACTACAGCCGCCATTTTGCCGCTCAATGCCGCAGGAGCGGTGACCGCCGAGCCGGCGTCGAAAAAACCAGAAAAAGCATGATTGGGAAACGTCGTCCATCGGAATTACAGTGATGGACAGGAAGCAACAGCGTTCTAAACTCTATTGCGACAACCCAACTCGACCGTACGTATTTCCAAGGCCAGATTCGATAAGAGACTCAGTATGAAAAGCTTTGTTCAAGCCGCACTCTTTTCAGGTTGCCTGTGCCTCGCAGGCTGCTCCGAAACCGGAGTCGAAGTGACTACATCAGCCGCCGGTGCTTCGGAATTCGTGAACACAGTCTGTCCAATCATGGGCAATCAGATCGAGCCGAAAGAAGTTGATGCCTCGCTGGTGAAGAATTTCAATGGAAAGAAGGTCGCTTTCTGCTGCCCACCTTGTCTGGAGGAATGGGATGAGCTAACGGACGCAGAGAAAACAGAGAAGTTGTCAAACCCGCCGAAAGGGGATGCTCACAGCCATTGAAATGCAGTCTCGACCAACCTGGTGATAGCCTGTTTTTATAAGGCAAGAAGAGAGGCTGGCTATGTCTCGCTTTTCGGGACAGATCGCAAGCCGTTCTTGAGTCTCTCGCTGTCGCGATCAAGTCTGGCGAGCCTGAAAGAACAGCGTTTTCCGATGGATCATTTTCGGGGGCGAGGTCTCATGTCCTGAATTAGGATGTGTGATCGCCGGCGGCTGTTTCAGTGATTTACCATTCAGGCGGCCGCTTTTGCCCGACCGTCGCGTGCTACTTGACGGCAACGGAAAATCCATGCCATTGACTGCTCTCAACTCACGTTGCCTCCTCTGGTCGTGGCTTCGCTGGAAGCAATAGAACTGCCATTACGATGCCCGTCAAAATGAACAACCCGCAGACAAGAAAACTCAGCCGAAACCCCAGTGCGGTACTGTTCATCCCAAGCGCTGTCCAGCCTGAACTTTTCACGCCATCGACGATAGCCCCAAACAAATATCCGGCCGGCGCAGCAGGTACCATCAACATCGTGACAAAAGCCATGTTGCGTCGGAGTTGATCACGACGCGAGGCCGACACGATGTAGTTGGGAGCATATACCCCAACTAATTCGCCAGCTCCGTGGATACCAAAAGCGACCAGATACCACGGGCCAGTCACACACATCGCCCAGATTTGAGCCAGCAGAAAGATCGACGCGGTCGCCAGAATTCCCACGCGAGGATTTGTGCGTGTCAGCAGCCATCCCAGCATTGCTCCGGCGACAACTTTGAACCCAAACCGCAGCATGTTCTGCACGCCGGCATACTTCTCCGGAAGATCTCCTAATGCCTCGCCGGAATACAGGTTCATGTTCGAAGGAATCACATTGCCAGCATAAACAAGGATTGTTACCACGGTCGCCAACAACAGAATGCGTTGCTGGAGGACCGATCGGAAATGGGCCATAAACGCGACCACTGCACCGACAGCAGAGAGAATCCCCAGCACGCGAAAGAGCTGTCCGTATTTGAGGAAGCCTGCGTTCGCTCCATTCGCCGGATCAATCGGGCTGTCAGCAGTATGCATGGACGCAATCGAGACTAGCATCAGCAGAATTCCAGCGAGCAATCCACTGACCGCCGAAAGCGGTTCTCTGGGCTGCTCCTGAGCAACCGGTTGAATCACGAACAACTGCGAGACAACTGCAGCAAGGCCCATTACGGGAACACCTGCAGCAAACAGAATGACGAAGTTGCGAGGATACGCAAGTCCGTCAAAGTGCCATCCAAATAAGTCACCGCCCAGCAATGCGGTCTGCCCCAGCGAACCTAGTACAGCCAGAAGCGGCCCCGCACCAAAAGCCAGTCCCAATGCAAGGCCACGCCGTGATTCATCTGAGCCACGCCCCATAACTTCCCAAAGCAGCCCAATCGCAGCGGGCATTACGGCTCCGGAAACACCTCCCTGCAAAATCACCATACTCAGCTTAAAAGAATCGGAAACTGGTAACGACAACGTGATGGCCAGCATCACCAGCATGATGGCCGATGTCCCATAGAGCAATCCCAGATTACGACGCAATGCCCCAACTCCGGGAGACAACCAGGCGTACAAAGCCGGCATGGCCGTCATCGCAAAGAACAATGTACCGGGCAGGTTCGAGGTTCTGGCATCAGCTCCGAGGCGATCACACAATGAGGCTTGAGTAATGCCGACGTAAAGAACCGGAGCCGCGAGATACTGCGTTCCTGTGCACAGAGCAAACAAAATCAGATTACGCCGCTGTTCAGGCCACGAAAGTCCACAGCCTGCGGAAGAAGTCTCGGCCACTTGTTCGCTCATGGTGATCCTCGTTTCTATCGGGAATGAAAATCACTTCACAGCGGCAAAGTAACAGCCTGGCCGGTTCTTGCAGAAATCAAACACGCTTCGCACAGTTCCACCGCGGCTCGACCTTCAGCACCACCAACTTTGGGCGGACGCTGTTCACGGATACTATCGATGAATTCCTGAATCACGCCGATATGCGGGAACAAGCGAATCGGCGACTTCGGCTCTTTCAGATAATCGAACCTCTCCGGAGTATAAACACGCTCCCACTTGTCGCCTTTGCCGACGTCCAGAAACTCGAAGTTCTCCAGATCCAGCATGGCATCTCGACCGAAGACCTGAAACCGAACTTCACTGCTGGGCAAACTCGGATTAGGCAGCTCGCCGGTAATCCACATCTGCGCCATGATGTTGTCTTCAAACACAATCTGAGCCATCACCGACAGTGGCGGTCCGGCGATATCACTGTAAGTTGTGGCCTGAGCAAATACTTTGACGGCATTGCGGCCGGTCAGCCATCGCAGAAAGTCTGTGTTATGCGATGCCATGCCCATGAAAAGTCCGCCGCCTTTGGGATCCGACATCCACGCTCGCTCATCGAAAAGCTGGCGTGACAGCGGAAGCGGAAAAGCCGAAACCGTTCGCAGCATTTGAATCGGCCCGACCGTCCCATCGTCGATCAGTTCTTTGGCCTTTCGAGTGATCTTCCGAAATCGCTCAGTCTTGACCACTGAAAGATTCACATTCGCCGCCGCACAGGCCGCAATCATCGCATCGCACTCGGCGACAGTCGGAGCCATCGGCTTCTCGGCCAGCACATGCTTGCCTGCCGCAGCCGCCATTTGAGTCAGCCGGAGTCGATCAATGTCGGGAGTCGCCAGAACAACAGCATGCACATCATCGCGTGACAGCAATGACTCAACGGTCGCCTCGGCCGGCACATTATAATCAGCCGCCAACTGCGCCGCTCGACGCCCGCCAGCAATTGCGACCAGCTTGCATCCCCGAACATGCCTGGCAGCAACTTCGCTGTATGTCAGCCCCATGAAACCACTGCCGATGATTCCAACGCCAATCGTCTGCATGGATACTCCAAACGGGAACTTTTTGAGAGAAGAAAAGAATAGTTGAAAATCAATTCATTGGGCGACGCTGAATCAGAATGGCACCATCCATCGCTCACATCTCACCCAACTCGCTGATCGCACTCCGAACATCGCCAGCCCGGCCGACGGACAGCATCAGCAATCCAGACAACGGACCATAGCCCGAGCGTAATCATGGTCAACAGCATCTGTCGAAGCCGACTGGTTCCGGGACGCAAAGCCAAAACATGTTTCTGGCACTTCGCACAGTACTTGGTCGTCTCCTGCTGAGACACGATCTGCACAATCCGGGCTGTGACCTCAGCGGGAGTCAGTCGTTCCTGGCGTTGTGAAGGTTCCTGCATCTGAATTACCACTCTGCGGATGATCGAAGATTATGGCCGACTGTTTTCTGGATGAGTGTCGTCTTTCGCTCTGCGAAAGCAACGCCACTTTCGCAGAGCGAAAATCGACACTCCAAAATCAACACACTATCAACGCACACCCGTCGTCTCGGCCGACCTCTCGATCGACCGACGACTCGACGTTTCACCAACCGGAACACCGATTGGTCCTTTTCGATTTCGACCAAACAGCATCCCTTGCTTCTTATACGATTCCTTCGCATACAACGGGTTGTACGCGAGGTACATAAACAGCCGCGTGAAGGAACTCATGTGAGTTTTAAAGTCCCACATTCTCCAGAAGATGGATCGTGGACTGTTCCATTTGTCTCGACAACTCCAGATCACATCGGTCAACTCGTCCGGCGTCATGTTCTTCGGAATAAAGGTCGCCTGATTGAACCGATACTCAGGATGCAACCACCATTTGCCGTCAAACAGAAGTCGCCCTTCGCTGTTCAGGCGATCGTAAAGCGGAGTGCCGGGGTAGGGCATCAGAATATTGTACGCCGCAAAGCAGAAACGGTTTCGCATGGCGAATTCATGCGTCTGCTGAATGGATTCGATCGTGTCAAAGTCATGCCCCAGCGTAAATGTGGCCCAGGTCTGCATGTGGAACTGCCGAAGAATTTCCACCTGAGCCTCATAGCGATCCCAGCCCTGCTTGTGCATTAGATTGGGAGCTTTTTTCATAAGCTTGATGCTATCCGGACTGATCGACTCAAAACCAACTACATGTCCCATGCAGCCGCTTTTTGCCATCAGCTCCATGAGTTCCAGATCGTTCGTCATATCGATCGACGCCTGAGACACCCAGCGAATCTTCATCGGAATCAGATCGCGCAGAAATGACTTGGCGGCATTATGATTGGACAGAAAGTTATCATCGACGAAGAACACAAATTTGCGATCCTGTCGACGAATCTCTTCCAGAACTTCCTGAGTCGGCCGAATGTATTGCGTCTTCTTGAAATAAGCACTCACGGCACAAAAGTCGCAGGCGAAGCGACAACCGCGACTGAACTGCATCAGCGTCAGGGGCAGATAACCTTTGCCGACAAACAAATCGCGGCGAGGCAGCGAACCGCCTGCCTGAGCAACCCCGACAGCAGCATCGTAACGAGGCTTCAACTGTCCTTGCCTTGCATCTTCCACGGCTTCGGCCCACCGGAACTCCGCATCGCCGATATAAATGGAATCTGCGTAAGCCTGACACTCTTCCGGAAACAACGATGGATGGGCGCCGCCGAGGATAACCGGAACACCGCGTGAACGATACTCGGCAGCGATCTCGTATGCGCGACGAGCCGCATAGATTTCGATACTGATCGCCACCAGGTCCGTCGGTTCATCGAATGGAATCTCCTCCATGCGATCATCGTAAAGCACACACTCCACGTCCGGCGGTGTCAGCCCTGCCAGAACCCCCAGACTCAGCGGTTCCATGCGAGCTTCGTCGATGTAGAGGCTGTGATCCTGGCGCCCGATATTGGGCATGATGAAGGTGATTTTCATGCAAAGGTACTCATAGGCTCGGGCAGGTCGGCTGATCCCAGCCGATGCCCCTGTTTCCTCAGAATCTCACGCTTCGAAATCAGGTTCGACAACAAATACATACCCAGACGATACGGTGTCCGCATATTGGTCGCCGGTGCAAACGCCCGACGACACAGGGAACGAAACGTATTGAACTTCAAACGAGCCCGCAGACATCCGGCCGTCAATTCATCAGCCGTCATGCCTTTCGGATGAAAAGTCGCGGTGCCGTAACGAAAAGCAGGATCCAGCCACCAGCGATCAAACACGAGCCGATTCTGTTCTTCTAACTCGCGATACAGATCCGCCCCTGGAGTCGGTGTCAACGGATTGAAGTTGGCCAGATAGAACTTATTCTCGATCGCAAAATCAACGGCCGCATCGAAAGAATCTGCGGTATCCTGATCGTACCCGAAGACGAACGTTCCGTAGATCATAATGCCAGCTTCCTGAAAGACTCGTACAGATGTTTGATAATCGTTGTACTTAACGTTCCAGGATTTACGCATCTGCACAAGGTTGTCGCGATTCAGCGACTCAAATCCGATCAACGCGCTGATGCAACCGCTCCTCTGCATCAACTTCACAAGAGATTGATCCTGTGCTATGTCGATGGAAATCTGACATGACCAATTGATCTTCAGCGGGATCAGCGCTTCGAATAACTCAACCGCCTTGGGAATGTCAACAAACAGATTGTCGTCAACCAGAAAAACCATACGACTGCGGAGACGCCGAATCTCAGCCACCACTTCCGATACCGGGCGTTGCCGAAGTGAGTTCCCATAGAAGGCTCGTATCGAACAAAAGTTGCAGTTGTACTTGCAGCCACGGCCGTACTGCACCAACGTCAGTGGGGCGTAACGTTTGCCTTTGAAGATGCTGCGATCAGGATCGGAGCCAGACAGCGACGGGAATTCGTTCTGTTGATAAAGTCGTCGCAGCTTTCCGCTTCGAGCATCCTCAACCACCTGCGGCCAGATTCCTTCGGCATCACCCACGACCACAGCGTCAGCAAATTGCAGAGATTCGTCTGGAAGAAATGTCGGATGATACCCTCCCATGACGACGGGAATTCCGCGATTCCGATAAATCGCTGCGATCTGATAGGCTCGCCGTGCGGTATAAGTTTCGACGGTCATCGCCACGAGATCGGTTGACTCATCGAGAGGCAGATTTTCAAGACGCTCGTCGTAAAAAACCGTCGTAACATCCGGTGGAGTCAGTCGTTTCAGGATCGCAAAACACAGCGGATGCATCGCATCCGACGAACGTCCGTCGTAAAGATTCGGCCGAATAAATGTGATCTTCATTAACCTGCATCCTGTGACTGCCGAGGTGGAGGCCCTGCTGGTCGCGGCCCCAACCATTGACGCAGGTAGTGGCGAATGTATCCGGGTCGCTCATCGTCGTCACGAACATCACCAGGCAAATAATACCAGGAAAGTTCCGGATGCCGATGATGATTCAAGTCCCATTCGCCATGCAACAAAAGCAGCGACATGAGTTTGTTATGACGAAGATTCCAGGCTCCTTCGATAATTTCTCGTTTGGAAAATGCATGCCCGATATACTGCCGTGTTGACCAGTTAAACGAGAAGCACGCATACATCAACAGAACAGCCTGCCATCGCAGTTGCAGCAACCAGAACAGCAAACCGAAAACGACCAGCGTCAGCAGCAACTCAAGGCGAATCCACTTCAGATCCTTCGAGGTGATGTCTTTAACATTCGCATTCCCCAGTGGCGGCCCGCTGAACAATTGCATTCCGATCGTTCTCGGCACGATCGCAAACAGCACAGCACAAACGGGAATGCAGGGCCAGAAAAATCCCGTTAACGTCGCATACCACTGGCAGCACTTCCAGAAAAAACTGTCATGCGGATAGTACAGATCAAAGATCTCGGCATCCGTTCGATTACGCTGATGATGCCCCTGATGTGTTACCCGAATCATGGAAAACGGCGCGAGAAATAACACGCCAGTGATCACCCCAAGCCAGTAATTCCAGCGAGTATTCTCATGCAGATTATCATGCGTCGCTTCGTGCAACAGAGCGTAATTCGTAAGCATGAGGTACGAGTAGGCAATCGCGGCCAGGATAACTCCCAGAGTGGACTCCAGCCGTGAACCGAGCCACAACAATCCAACAGCCGCGAAAACGTCGAGCAATACCAAGGCGACATTCAGCCGATTCGGAACAGGCATGCCCTCGGGTCGATCGATTTTGATCGACTCCCGATCAGTCAGTTTCAACTGGGCGAGGCTTTCTGTGGCGTGCACGAAATCAACCTGTTCATGCGAATGCAAATCCGTCCGGCGAGACCGCAGTGTAGTCGCAGACAATCTGACTCACAACGTTGCCGACCCTCTGAAGATTGCTGAACTTCCAGCGCCACAGTAGACTCACATTGATCATCGAGAAAACAACCTCTGTCGAGCGACTGGGCATCAGCCCTCCGTGCACATCGCTCCACTCTCAGTTGCTTAGAAAAGCCTGGCGACATCGGCGTCAAATTCGCCGCCATTCAAAAACGACATCCACACTTCATGAAATTCTTCAACATCTACCAGTTCCTCGCGCCAGCAATCCTGGTGCCGCTCAGCTACTGGTTGTGGTGGACACGGTACGATCATCGCCATGACTTTGTTCTGCTTGTTTTGTCGATTCCTGTCCTGTTTGCGTACATCATCCCGGGCATCGGAACAAACGTTCTTGGCCTGTGGGAGTTCAATACTCGTTTTCGCCTTGGCAAGTTTCGTCCGCATCACGGTTTTGTCTTCGGCAGTGCGACAAGCATGCTGACACTCGTCAGCCTCAATCGGGCAACACTTCCGATCGAAGCATGGGAGTTCGCGCAAGCCGGGATTGTGCTCGGATCAGTCCTCGGATTCTGGAACTGGTACTACGACGTCCGCGCGATCAAGGCGGGATTTATTCTGGTTTACAATCGTCCCTATGCGGATGGACTCGGACCAGAGGCCATCGCCATGGATTATGCTCCGGTTCTTTTCGGCGCGTTTGGACTCTGCTATGGCCTCGCACTTCGTCTGATTGAATGGCAACTTCTGGAACAGGGTCATTGGCATCGCTACTGGTGGTTGCTCATTGGCTGTAACCTTTTCGTCCTGACGGTTCCGGTAGCGATTCTGATCGCGTGTACTTATAGTCGTTATGGCATCTCGGGAATGAAGCCGCTCAAAAGGGAGACGGAGTAATGCGGACATGTTTTCTTCTGGGACTGGGATTTTTACTCGCAGTCAATGCGGCGACAATTCGAGCACAAGAAGCGGCAACCGAGGATACTCAGTCCCAGGCATCCGTCGATACGAAAGCCATCGATGCCGAACTCGACAAATTCCGCGACGAGCTGTTCCACGCGTTTAACACAGGCGATTATCCGGCCATGCTGGAAGAATATTGCCACAAGGACATCATCGCGACGTGGCAGGACGGCACAACCTCCGAAGGCCATGCGGGAGTCATTGCAGAATTTGACAAGCTGAAACAGTTCATTGACAAGATAACCGTTGACGCCACAACCGATAAACGACTGATCCTGAACAACGGCAATCTGGTCATCTCTTCCGGAGAAATGAAGGACCAATATGTACTGGGCCGCGGTCCAAGCGTTAACCTCAACAGCCGCTGGTCAGCAACGTTGATCAAAGACAACGATCGCTGGCTGCTTGCCAGTTTCAGTGCATCAACGAACGCATTTGATAACGAAGTGGTTTCGTTGTACCTCACGAGTCAGAAGTACACAGTCTCGGCTGCAGCAGGGTTAATTGGTATTGGTATCGGCTTACTGCTTTCTCGCATTATGAACCGACGCAGCAAGGCATAGGCTGGATCATTTCCCTACCGATAGACAGGACCGAACGAGATTCTGCTATCCAGAAACCAGCTTGTCACCACTCTCGAGTCCTCGAAGTATTTGCAGCTCTCGGGGCAATGGGAATCGCATACTTTCATCGCGGAGGACAGCATCCGAGAACTCTGCATTGAAATGATGTTTCAGGTAGTCGACGCATTCTGTAACGGCTGACTCAGGAGCACTTGCCCCGGCCGTCATTACGACCGTCTCAACATCCGCAAACCAGTCTGAGTCAAGGTCTTCGGCACCATCCACCAGATAACTCTGCACACCCTCCGCGAGACCTTTCTCCAGAAGCCGGCGACTGTTGGAACTATTCTGGCTGCCAACCACGATCAGCAGGTCGGCGGACTTAAGAAGGGATTTGATCGCATCCTGTCGATTCGTCGTGGCGTAGCAGATATCTTCCTTTGCGGGTGACTCCAGGTGTGGGTAACGCCGACGAAGCTTCTCTAAAATTGTGTTCGCCTCGTCCACACTAAGCGTTGTTTGCGTCAGACAGGCGAGCTTATCACGATCCTCAAGTTGCAGATGTTCGACATCCTCAGGCGACTCAACCAGAACGATTTTGTCGGGGGCTTCTCCGACCGTGCCAATGATCTCATCATGCCCACTGTGGCCAATCAGGACGATCGTGTAGCCCTCACGGGCGTAGCGAATCGCTTCAAGATGGACTTTTGTCACCAGCGGACACGTCGCATCAATGACCTGCAGTTTTCGTTCCCTGGCAGCTTGCCTGACTGCAGGCGAAACACCATGAGCGCTGAAGACGAGCGTGCTGCCGCAGGGAACATCATCGACCGAATCGACAAAAGTTACACCCTGATTCTGGAAGCGTTCAACCACAATCCTGTTATGAACGATTTCGTGGTACACAAAAATGTTCGGTCCCACGCAGCGGATTGTCTCATCAAGGCACTCAATGGCCATATCAACGCCGGCACAGAAACCACGAGGGCTGGCGAGCAAAACGTTCATGAACTTCCCTGATAAATCCCAGCGCTACCGTTCTTTAACCTAGCCTTGCAAAACTGCGCCGCGACGCCTTAAGATCACCCCACAGAAACAAATCTGTCGGTTATTCGACGATTGATGCGGGAAAAGATAACGTGGATTAAATAATGACGCCAGTCCATCACCTCTATACCGACGATGAATTTATAGACCGCCACCTACAGGGAACCAGTCGAACTTTTGCTTTAGCGATTCCGTTGCTGGCCCCTGATCTCCGCCGAGAAATTGGGATCAGTTACCTTCTGTTTCGAGTCGCTGACAGTATCGAAGACGCTCCGGAAGGCGATGCGGCTGTGAAGAAGCACCTATTAACCGCTTTGCGTGCTTGTCTCAGCGATTCTAATGTCACAAACGCCAATGTCCGCAATTCAGGGCATGAGCAGTTTTCGACGCCAAAATCGCCTGGGCTCGAAGGACTCTGGCCTGCTCAGAGCCCAACGGAATTGCTCCTGCGAGACTTTCCCAGACTCCTGTCCATTTTTTTTGAACTGCCATCACCGATCTCTCAGGCTATCAGAAAATCGCTGACATCAACGATTACCGGAATGATTAGTTTTCTGGACGCCTCCCGAAACCTGCCGAATCAGATCCAGATCCAGACCGTCTCTGATCTTCGTCTCTATTGTTACGCGGTTGCAGGCGTTGTCGGTGAACTTCTCACAGATCTCTTCGTTCTGCATCATCCCGCAGGTCTGAAGGATCACGCAGAACTGCGCCGCCTCTCCGTTGGTTTTGGAGAGTTCCTGCAACTGATCAATATCCTGAAAGATGCGGGGCGCGACGCCAAAAGCGGCCGCGTGTTCATTCCATTGGAAGCCTCCCGCGAAAACGTTCATGAACTGGCGATCGAAAGTCGCAAAGATGCTCTGGCGTACATCCGTCTGCTCGAAAAGAACGTTTTCCCTTCCGACATTATTCTCTACTGCCGGTTTCTATACCTTTTAGCAGATGGATCGCTCCAGCAACTACAACTGGGCGGCCCTGGCAGCAAACTAACTCGTGGTGAGGTGATGCGAATTCTTTCCGAAATCAAGTCTGAATCCGTAGTCCTGCCCGTTTAGAATCCGACGAGACAGGACCACCGAAATTCCCTCGTTCCTGACTCGTATTGCACCGCACAAAAAATTTCGGCATAATTTTATGCTCTTGATCAATTCCTCGATGTGACAGGACGCGCAATGGCAAGGATGCCAGCGAACAGGAAGAAGGTCTGCATCGTCGGTGCAGGGCCAGGTGGTTTGGCGAATGCCATGCTCATGGCCCAGGCTGGCGCAGACGTAACATTATTTGAACGCGCCGAACGTGTTGGCGGTCGCTGCGCGGCGATTGAAGCGGATGGATTTCGATTCGATACCGGTCCGACCTTCTTTCTTTATCCGCGAGTGCTCGAGGAAATCTTCCAGTCCGTCGGCCGCAATCTCTGGCATGACGTCCCGATGACTCGGCTGGATCCTCAGTACCGGCTTGAGTTCGGTGCCGGAGGACGCATTGATGCAACGCCGGATCCGGAACGCATGCGAACTGAGATCGCGCGGATCGCTCCGCAGGATGCCGATTCATTCGCTCGCTTCATGAACGAAAATCGAACCAAGCTGGAACGCTTCCGGCCGATCCTGGAATCACCTTTCAGCAGCATTCTTGATCTGCTGCGTCCATCTGTGCTGAAAGCTGCCCCTTGGGTTCGGCCATGGCGATCGGTTGCCGGTGATCTGAGCAAAAATTTTTCCGATCCTCGTCTGGTCACCGCGTTTTCATTTCAGTCCAAGTATCTGGGCATGTCGCCATTTCAGTGCCCGAGCTTGTTTACGATCCTCGCGTTTCTGGAATACGAATACGGCGTCTTTCATCCTCACGGAGGTTGTGCGGCTGTCAGCGAAAAGATGGCCGAGATCGCTCGTGACATGGGCGTTGATGTTCGCCTGAACGAACCTGTCGAACAATTGCATTTCGAAGGTCGCAAAGCCGTCGGGCTGAAGACTCGCACCGGCGATCAGATGTTTGATTCACTGGTGATCAACGCCGACTTCGCTCAGGCCATGAAGACGCTGGTACCCGATCATCTGCGAAAGTCGTGGAACAACAAGAAACTGGACCGCAGCAAGTATTCCTGCTCGACGTTCATGATGTATCTCGGCATTGAAGGCCGATACGACCACCTGCCGCATCATACGATTTACATAGCGAAGGATTACGAACGAAATCTCGATGAGATTGATCGCCTGAAGATCCTGTCTGAAGATCCGTCAATCTACGTCCAGAACGCCGGTGTGACCGATAGTTCGCTGGCTCCTGAAGGAATGAGCACTCTCTATGTGCTGGCTCCGGTGACGAATCAAAGCCCGCATGTTGACTGGAAATCTCAGACAACGATGTTTCGCAGGCGTGTGCTCCAGCAAATAACAAAACTTGGACTGCACGATGTCGAAGAACGCATTCGCTTCGAGAAAATTGTGACGCCGGATGATTGGCAGAATACGTATCAGGTTTTCCGTGGCGCTACGTTCAATCTGGCTCATAATCTGGGACAGATGCTGCATGCTCGCCCGCGAAACCACTTCAACGATCTTAAGCAGGTCTACCTCGTCGGCGGTGGAACTCACCCGGGCAGCGGCCTGCCAGTGATTTATGAGTCTGCTCGGATCTCGGCTCGCATGATGTGCGATGCATTGCAACTGCAGTTTCCAGAAGCGTCTTCATCGCCCGCCACGTTGCCGATGGCACCACCGGTAAAGCGGAGGGCGGCGTGATGGGGCCGGCGATTCTGGGCGCGAAGACAGACCCTTCAGGCGTTCGACTGCGTCTGCTCGCGGCGGATAGCATCAGTGAAGATCCGTCGCTCTCGGATGCCAGCCATGAAGTGGCTGATACAGTTCGAACGCAATTGATGAATGCTCGAACATCGCAGCCCGACTGGGCCTCTGTCCCTCTGTCGAGTCGCCTTCAGATTCTGAAGAAGCTCCGCTTGCTGATCGCCGCCGATCCTCGCACACTCGCGAATACGGTGGACCGTGACAATCTCGCTGAAACGCTGGCGGCTGAGGTGTTGCCACTGCTGGACGCCTGCCGGTTTCTGGAGACCGAAGCCACTCGTATTCTGCAGGAGAAAACGGTCGGTCAGCGCGGGCGCCCGATGTGGCTCTGGGGAAACTCAGTTGTTCTGCGGCCGGAACCTCTGGGTGTTGTGTTGATCATCGGTCCTTCGAACTATCCGCTGATGCTGCCCGGGATTCAATTGCTGCAGGCGATCGCGGCGGGGAATGCCGTTCTGGTCAAGCCGGCTGCGAATGGTTCACAAGCCATGCAGACTCTGGTTTCGATGGCTGTCTCCGCAGGCTCGTCCGAGGGTTTGATACAGGTGTTGCCGGAAGGTTCCGAAGCGGCTACCGAAGCGATTCACGGCGGTGTCGATAAAGTGTTTCTGACAGGTTCAGCAAACACTGGCAGAGCGGTTAGCCGTGAGTTGGCCGAATCAGCGACTCCGTCGGTAATGGAGCTTTCCGGCTGCGACGCGGTGTTCATACTGGACGACGCCGACCTGAATCTGGTCAGTGATTGCCTCGTATTTGGACTGACGCTGAACAACAGCCAAACATGCATGGCTCCTCGCCGAGTTTTCGCAAACAACCAGCAGTCGGATGAAATCCTGCGACTTCTGAAGTTGAAGCTGGCGACAAGAAAACCAGAGAGTGACCAGCATAGCGTCACTTCGCAACGCGCGATCAGTTTCGCAGCCAAAAAGATTCGCGAAGCCATTGCCAGCGGCGCGGAATTGGTCTGTGGTTCTTTGTCCAACACCAGCACGGCGGAGCTTTCTGGCGTCGCCATTTTGGATCATGTCACTTCCGACATGTCGATTGCTCAAGCCGACATCTTTGCTCCGGTGCTGTCGTTCATTCGCGTAGAGTCAGCCGAACAGGCTCTGCGAGAAAACTCCCGATGTCCGTATGCATTGAGTGCGACCGTGTTTGGATCACCGGCTCGTTGTCAGCAATTCGCACGTCTGATTCATGCAGGGTGCGTTGTGATCAATGACATGATCGTGCCGACGGCTGATCCGCGAGTTCCCTTCGGTGGTCGCGGAATGAGCGGCCATGGGATGACTCGCGGGGAAGCAGGACTGCTGGAGATGACTCAACTGAAGGCCATCGTGGGAACTCGTCGCTGGTTCAAACCGCATCTGCAGTCGCCAACCGCGGCAGACGCAGACGTGATGGAACAACTGATTCGCCTGGAGCACGCGGCCCATCCACTGCAGTCCCTGCTGGCTGTGCCAAAGATGATCAAGGCGACAATAGAACAAATGAAGATACGGCGCAGTCAACGTCGCGAATGACACAGAACAAAAATGCCCGTCGGCGGAGCGACGGGTGTACCGTACACCCGTCGCTCCGTCGACGGGAAAGTGATTCTTGATTTCTCGAAGGAACGTCCTCATGAAAACTCAATCAGACGTCATCGTTATCGGCAGCGGATTAGCTGGCCTGGCTTCCGCGTGTACTTTGGCTGCCCGAGGATACTCGGTGACTGTGGTCGAAAAAAACGAATGGCTTGGCGGGAAAGCCGCGCTGCTGGAAGACAAGGGCTACCGCTTCGACATGGGGCCCACGATTCTGACTCTGCCTTCTGTTCTTCGACGAGTCTTCACGGAAGCCGGTCGGAAACTGGAAGATTATCTGGACATGGTCCGCCTCGATCCACAATGGCGATGTTTTTTCGAAGACGGAAAACAGTTTGATCTGGTCGAATCGCTGCCAGAAATGAAGAACCGTTTGCGCGACTTTACTGGAGCTGACACGACCGGCAACGGTTATGAAAAGTTTATGACGATCTCGAAGAAGCTGGACGAGGTTTCTCAGAAGTTCTTCTTCTGGAAGAGCGTTGGTGGCATTGCCGACACGATGAACGTCAAGGAGTCCTTTTCCCTGAACGTCCTGCGAGACGTGCTAAGCCTACGCTTCGGCCGCACAGTGGCCGGGCTGGTACGGTCGCATATCCCGGACGCACGAATCGCTCAGATGATCGACCACTTCACTCAGTACGTCGGTTCGTCTCCCGAAGCATCGCCGGCTGTGCTCTGCGGAATCGCTCATATGCAGACGGACGAAGGAATCTGGTATCCAATGGGCGGAACCCGCGCGGTTCCGGAAGCAATGGTCAGACTGGGACGAGAGTTGGGCGTCAAATACATCACGGGCCATCAGGTCAAGTCAATTGATTCACAGTCAGGTCGAGTTTCCGGCGTGACTCTGGACAATGGCGAAGTGCTTAAGGCCGAAACTGTCGTTTCCAATTCCGACTGCGTGCGAACCTGCGAAGAACTGCTGCCAAAGAAAGTCGCTGACAAATTCATGTCAAAGCGAAAGTTCGAAGCGGCCTGTTCTGGAGTTGTCCTGTATCTGGGTCTTCGCAAAAAGTACGACCACATCCTGCATCACAACTTTGTCTTCAGCCGCGATCCGCATGTGGAGTTCAGCGAGATCTACGGCAAAGGCGAACCCGCAGCCGATCCAACATGTTATGTCTGTGCTCCGTCCCTTTCAGGCGACAAGGTTGCTCCTGGAAATGGCGAAGCGTTGTACATTCTGGTTCACACGCCGTACCTGCGAAAGCATCACGACTGGAACAAGATGCTTCCTGAGTATCGAAACGTCATCATCAACAAACTCAAGACCACGGCTGGCATGGAGGACATCGAAGACCGCATTGAAGTAGAACACTCGCTGACACCGGCCGATATCCATCGCCGTTATCATGTGCTGAACGGAGCCATCTATGGCTTGGCGAGTCATGGCCGATTCATGGGGGCTTTCAAACCAGCCAATCGTGTTTCTGAAATGAAGGGCCTGTACCTTGCCGGCGGGTCGGCTCATCCTGGTCCCGGGATGCCGATGGTAATGATGTCCGGCTGGATCGCAGCAGACACCGTCGATCAGGATCTGCGGGCATCAGGGACGAAGGTTGAAAAGAGCATTCAGGGAAAAGCGGCCTGAGCAAATGAAGCTGCAAGCCCGTCGGCGGAGCGACGGGTGTACGGTACGCCCGTCGCTCCGCCGACGGGAAGCACTTTTCACCCGGAACCGACATGGCCAGTCTGCCCTCAAAAATCCTGAACTGGGGCTTTCGAGGGTACGTACGTCGATTCGTGCGGAAGAATTTCAATGCCGTTCGAGTGACCGGGCAGGAACAGTTAGCCAAACTGCCCGCTGCACCGATCGTGTGCTTCATCAATCATCCCGGCTGGTGGGATCCGATGACCGGCGTGCTGATGACGGATCTGCTTTTCCCTCGTTGTCAGTTTGCAGCTCCCATGGACGCGGAAGCCCTGAGAAGTTACCCCATTCTTGAGCGACTCGGCTTCTTCGCGGTTGAACGTGAGACCGCCAGCGGGGCAAAGGGTTTTCTGCGGACCAGCCGCGAGCTGCTGAAGAATCCACTGACGATTCTCTGGCTGACTCCAGCGGGGAAATTTCACGACATACGTAAGCCCGCCCCGTTCATGAATGGGCTTAGTCATCTGGTTGATTCTGACTTCCACGGAACCGCACTGCCGATGGCGATTGAATACACGTTCTGGAATGAACGTTCTCCGGAACTGCTCGTGCGGTTGGGTGATCCGATTGATTGTGCAAGTCTTCCGGCCGATCGTGACGCAAGAACACTCGTGTTCGAAACAGCTTTGGCGACGACGCAGACATCATTGGCGGAACTGGCGATCGCTCGCGACCCGGCGAGTTTCACAACTTTGGCGATGGGGCGGGCCGGCATTGGAGGACTCTACGATCTCTGGCGTCGAATGATTGCCGGTCTTCGCGGGCAACAATTCCAGGATCGACATCGTGGCGAGTCGTTGGCTGCAGCCAAGGCCATCAAGGGAGAACTTATATGACGGCCGTCACGTCAGTTTTCGTCTGGTCAACGCTCATTGCCAGCGCATTTGTTTCTGTCATGTTCCTTGTGAATTTGCTCTTCTTCCGAAAGGCTGTTCACAGCGCGAATTCAGCGGGTATCGCGAACGCAAGCCCACCAGATTCGTACGATGTCTCTGTACTGATTCCCGCGCGAAACGAAGCGTTGCGAATAGGTCCACTTCTGAATTCAGTGCTGGCCAGCGAGGGGGTCTCCTGTGACCTGTGTGTGCTGGACGACGAAAGTCAGGATGGTACAGACGCGATCGTGGAAGCGTATTCGAAGAAACATCCGAACGTTCGACTGCTGAAAGGAACACCCGTCCCGGCCGGCTGGAGTGGCAAGCAGTTTGCCTGCTATCAACTGGCTCAGCAGGCGAAACACGAAGAACTTGTCTTCATCGATGCTGATGTGGCTCTTTCCAAAAATGCCCTGCGTCGAGCCATCATGCAGCGACGAGAAAGTCGCGCGGATCTGCTCAGCGGGTTTCCTCGCCAGCGAGTGATCACAATTGGCGAGCAGACGCTGATCCCCCTGATTCATGTCATCCTGCTCTGCTTCCTGCCGTTTGCTCTGATGCGATGGACTCGGATGACCGGAGCTGCCGCAGGATGTGGCCAGTTTTTTCTGACCACGAAACGAGCGTACGAGCAGAGCGGTGGACATGGTGCGATTCGTCAGTCACTGCACGACGGAATTATGCTGCCTCGCGCGTATCGCATGTTGGGCCTGAAGACCGATCTGTTTGATGCGTCCGATGTGGCGTGCTGCCGAATGTATACCTCGTTTTCTGAAACCTGGTCCGGCCTGATGAAGAACGCGAACGAAGGATTCGCGAAGATGCCACTGTTGCCGATCATGACTGTGCTTATGCTCATGGCGTTCGTCGGCCCATTGCTGTCCACAGTCGCGTTGTGGCTGAATCTGATCAGCGAAGACTTCGCGATCCCGATCATTGCGGCTTTTGTGTTGAGCTATCTGCCTCGCGTTCTGTGCTGTCTGAAGTTCGACCGCGCGTGGCTGGCCTGTATGCTGAATCCTGTCTCGATCGTTTTTTTTCTGACCATTCAGTGGATCGCTCTAATCCGCAGGTCACAGGGCAAAGGTGTTCAGTGGCGTCAACGAAGTTATGAGATGGCAACGTCATGACGGAGTCGTCGGCCACCACAGTTTCCCCCGTCCTGACGCTCCAGAACGTTCGCAAAACCTACCGCGGACGTGAAGCGTTGAAGGGGATCTCACTGGAACTGCGGCCCGGCGAACTGCTCGGATTCTTCGGCCCCAACGGTGCTGGCAAGACCACCATGATCCGCTGCATCAGTGGTCTGCTGAAGCCGGATTCCGGGAAGATCATCCGACACCCGTTTGATCATGGGGACGATGATGATCAGAACAACGACGAACCGATTCGGCTCGGACTCGTGCCTCAGAATCTGGCGGTCTATCCCGACCTGACGGTTCAGCAGAATCTGGAAGTCTTTGGACGCCTCGAAGGTGTCAGCGGCAAGGCTCTGAAGCATCGCATCAATGAAGTGCTGGAATGGGCAGCTTTGAAGGACCGAACTCAATCCCTGACGAAGACTCTCTCAGGAGGCATGCAGCGACGTCTCAACATTGCCTGCAGCGTGCTGCACGATCCGGACATTCTGCTGCTCGATGAGCCCACGGTCGGCGTCGATCCGCAAAGCCGCGAACGCATTTATGAAATGATGCAGCAACTGACGGCTGATGGAGCAGCCGTCCTGCTGACGACTCATCAACTGGAAGAAGTGGAAACTCGCTGCGACCGGATCGTGGTAATGGATCATGGTACGATCGTTGCCGACGGCACATTAAGCGAGCTGGTCAGCAGGACGATTGGTCAGCCACATCGAGTGATACTGAGATTCGATCGTCCCTGTTCTAAGCCTCTCGCAGCGTTCGCGTTCGATGAACCACGAACCACGGCCACCTGTTCACTGGCGTCCATGAAGGAGCTGCCTCAGGTTCTGTCGGTACTGAAGCAGCTTGATCAGGAACCCAGCCGTATTGATGTTCGCAGCTACGGATTGCAGGACGTCTTTCTGGAACTGACCGGAAGGAGTCTGCGGGAATGATCCTGACGATCCTTCGCATTCTATTTTTGCGACTGCGGAACAATCCGCTGGAGCTGGTGCTGGTCTTCGTGATGCCCGTTGTGTTCTTCAGCATCTTCGCGGGGATCTTCAGCAAGGGGATTGCCACGGGCAGCGATAAGAAACTGCGAGTTGGCTGGAT
The DNA here is from genome assembly GCA_026400835.1 of Planctomycetales bacterium. Taxonomy (GTDB): domain Bacteria; phylum Planctomycetota; class Planctomycetia; order Planctomycetales; family Planctomycetaceae; genus SXXK01. The sequence continues at coordinate 36,436 of JAPLOA010000095.1, forward strand.
CGCTGCTCATGAGACCGCGCTGAGTCTGGGACTGCGAGCATTCCTTGAGAAGAATTCGACGCTGCAGTGCTCATCGCTGATCGTAAAACCGTCATTGGCGGATCTCGAAGACGAAGCTGAAGAAGAATCTGTCGCTGAGATAGAAATTGAAGCGACGATCGCGGAAGCCCAACGAGCCGGGCGATACGACCTGATCATCAGGCTTCCGAATGATTTTCCTTCTCAGCTGGTCGACTCACAAGACTCCACGCCCTGTGCCGTGCAGTTGGTCACCGACGGCCAGAATCCAATGGCGGTGGCGATGGTCACGTCCGTCGTCAGAGGCTTCTTCGCGCAGAAGAAGGCGGAAGTAACCGCCGAGCAGATGATGAGCCTCAGCCTGGCGGCTCAGCCTTCCAGCGGATATGGCAGCCCTCGCGAACCCAATGAATCGCAATACTTTGATCCGGCGAAGAATCCATCTCAGTTTTTTGGAGACGATCCAGACAGTCGCTTCATTGTGACCAATTTAGATGGCGTGAATTCGGTGAATGGAGTTTCGAACGTTCCCAAAGAATGGGCGATCGCTCCGCCGCAAGCTGAACTCACCACCGAAGAACTTCTGGAAACGGCGTTGGCTGATACAACGGAGTCTGAAAACGACGAGGCGGTCAGTATCAGCGTTGAAAATCCACAGGCGGCGACTCAGGAGAATCCTCGTATCGCCATGTACGCAGCCGGGATCGCAGTCCTCTTCCTGCTGTTCTCCTCCACCGGCAACGCCGCCGCGCTGCTGGAGGAAGCGGAATCGGGAACACTGGATCGCATTCTGGTCAGCCAGGCGGGGTTATTTCATATCGTCACCGGCAAATGGCTGGGCATCCTTTTGCTGGGATGCCTTCAGATCACAGTGATGTTTGTCTGGGCGGAACTCGTCTTCCGGATACAGCTTGCAAAACACATTGTCGGATTCTGCATCATGACCTTCAGCACGGCTGCCGCCACCGCAAGTTTCGCGATGCTGCTGGCGACATTGTGTAAATCACGAGCACAGCTTAATGCGGTTTCTGTTGTCATTATCCTGAGCATGTCAGCCGTCGGTGGCAGCATGATTCCTCGCTTTGCCATGAGCGATCGCATGAAGGAAATCGGCCGCTGGACATTTAATGCGTGGGCTTTGGATGGCTATCAGAAGATCTTCTGGTTTCAATCTCCGCTGACAAGCCTGCAGAACGAGGTCGCCGTGCTACTGGGCAGCTCATTGGTGCTGGGCGTGCTTACTTTATTGTTCTCCGGCCGCTGGAAACGTGGGTAGAGGGTGCTTGAACCTGTAACAACTCAGCACGAGTGTGACACGGGGGGGGGGTTGCTCATTCAATCTCAAAATCCCAGCTCAGAATTTAATCGCAAAGACCAACTCATGAGACGACTCAATCCGGTCGCGATACTGCTCACAATCACAGGCTTTGCAGCCAGCGTTCTGCTTTACCTTGACAGCCGCAGCACGCCCGTCGTGGCAGAAGATTCAGGACCACTGGCAGCAGTCAAGCCACTACCGGGGTACACGGAAACAGCGAATGACCGGATCTCACTCAGTGCCAACGAAACTGAAACCACCACGCAAGCGAATCCAGAAGCAAACCTGCCCGATGTGCCTGTACCAGTGCCTGCCGATGAATCAACGCAAACCGTCTCGATTCATGTCTCCGGCCTGAAGACCCGGTCTTCAAACCTCTATGTCGCGGTCTTCGATTCTGAAGAAGGATTCCCAAAACCTGAGCACAGCCGGACAACAACGACCATACCCGTGTCAGCAGAAAGCGTGGAGTTTTCCCTTTCGCTGCCAGACACATCAACAACCGGCATCGCCATCTTTCAGGACCTCAACGGTGACGGAAAGCTGACAAAGAACGGTTTTGGTTTGCCGATCGAACCCTACGGATTCTCCAACAACGCCCGCTCAGCATTCGGGCCACCATCCTTCAGCCAAGCCGCTTTCAAGGTGAGCGAGAAGACGACTTCGATCGAAATCAGCGTTCGGTGATCAACAATGTCGTCGGCCCCTGTTTATGGGCTGAACAACGGATCTGAATCGCAGGAGATTGTGCCCTCAATGAGATATCCCGTTTCGGCCACAGAATCCCGGATACAACACTCGCGAACCCCAGAACGCAAGAACAAGTCCACCCACAACGTCGATTACATGATGTTGGTGAAGGACTAGCGTCGAAAGACTCAGACCAGCAGCCCAGCTCCATAACAGTACTCTTGTCGTGCGCGCAGCGGATCGAGCATAAACATCGAGCGTCGCAACTCCCCAGGCGACATGCAGTGATGGACAGCAATTGAATCTGAGATTGGCGTTGTCGGCGAATTCGAACATCCCGCGCCACATTCCCATCTGAGAAGAATCCGGAAGCGAAAAGCCGGGCTCGAAGGGAATGATAAAAAAGAAAACTCCTCCCACCAAAGTCATCAGGAACCAGACCAGCGCCAGAGCATTCATTTCAGGGCGAGCTCTAAGAATGAACGGCGCAACCGCATAAATCAGATGCAAAGAATTGTAGAAGACTGTCATGGCCGGAATCAGAGGGATCGATAACTCCGCGCTATGATAGAGAGGCACTCGATACTGATGCAGTCCGGTCAAATAGTCAGCACCGGCGTAAACAAATGCAAACCAGGCAAAACTAGGGATGCCCACAACGAAGTAAGCATAGACCAGATTCTTTCCTCCGGGCCAGCCCCAGAATTTCCCGTCAGCATTGCTATTCATGTTTATGGATCTGGTTGAGAGCGATTCTTTGCTGTCGATTCCGGAGAAAAGAAGGCTCGCCGAATGGCGAACAATGTGTTTGTCTCGGTCAAAAGTGGTCCCCCGGACGCCAGCCCTGCATTGAGGTCGCGGCAAGCCGCGAAATTCTGCGCAGCAAGGAGGATCTGACTCTAAGCAGTTTCAATTCCTTCAGAGCGATTATCTTCCTACACTCCGCGGCAAGTGTTGTACGAAGAAATGAAATGCTGCGTGAGCCAACGCCTGTGGATGTTAATCCTCAATCGCTGCGAATTGCACTGATCTCTCCGAAAGGGCCGTTGTATCGGCATCGCGGAGGCATCTTCGGCAAATCTCTGCGCTATATGCCGCTGACATTGCCGACTCTCGCGGCACTTGTTCCGCCGGAACTCAATGCCACGATTCAATGCTTCGACGAAGGCATTGCCGACGTTCCCATGGATCTCAAAGCCGATCTGGTCGGGCTTACGGTGATCACCGGAACAGCTCCGCGAGCTTACGCTCTGGCCGCTGAGTTTCGCCAGCGAGGCATCAGAGTTGTTCTGGGCGGGCCTCATGTCACACTGCTGCCCGATGAAGCTCAGCAGCACGCAGACAGTATCGTCATTGGCTATGCCGAAGAAGAATGGCCGCGTTTGTTACACGACTTCGTGGCCGGTCGCATGAAACCTCGCTATCAACAGCGGCCAGATTTTGAATTGACGGGACGACCCCTGCCGGATCGATCCGTTTTGCCGGAGAAGCGTTATCTGACCGCGGATGTTTTCGAGGCGACTCGAGGCTGCGTCCATAATTGTTCGTTCTGTGTTGTCCCTGCGGCATGGGGACGAAAACCTTGGCAAAAACCGGTCGAAGCTGTCATCGAAGATCTGATCCGTCGCAAAGCTCGGCGAGCGATCTTTATTGATCTCAACCTGATCTCTGACAAAGGTTACGCCGCTCGACTATTCGAAGCGTTGATCCCACTGAAGATTCAATGGTACGGTTTGGCGACAACTTTACTTTGCGACGATATCCCATTGCTGGACCTGGCCGCTGCGAGTGGTTGCCGGGGGCTGCTGATGGGATTGGAGTCCATCTCGAACACGGCTCTGAAGGGATCTCACAAGGCGTTCAATAATCCGGAAGACTATCCTCGAATCGTGCGAGAACTTCACAAACGTCGCATCGCTCTTCAGGGCTGCTTTGTCTTTGGGCTTGATGACGACACTCCGGACGTATTCCAAAAGACGGCTGATTTCGCAGTTCGTTGTGCCATCGACTTGCCTCGATTTGCAATCGTGACACCGTTTCCGGGCACAGGCCTGTATAACGAGCTGAGTGCTCAGGACCGAATCTTCACACGCAACTGGGAACAGTACGACGGACAACACGTCGTCTTTCAGCCGGCTCAGATGACTGTCGACCAGTTGCAGAAGGGTACGGAGATGGCTTGGAAACATACGTATTCCTGGAGCAATATCGCTCGACGATTGTGGCACTCTCCAACCGCGTGGCCCTTGGCTCTCACCACCAATATCGGCTACCGCTATTACGCTTATCACCTGAATCGCTTCTACAATTGTGATGTCCCGGTGTTGCCGACTCTGATGAAATCAGCAGCGACTCCAGTTGAATCACCAGACCGACCAGCGGTACGTCGAGAAGGTTGCGGCACAACGGCCGACGAGGTCCTTGTCTCTCTAGAAATGCGGGAGTCATGAGCAGCCGAAAGCCCTTTCGACTCACGATCGTGCATCCGTGTGTTGGTCGACCGCGAGGCATGAAGCGTTACATCCGAACATGGCAGATGGAATGTCTTCCAGCGGCGATGATTGCAGCTCTGACACCGCCAGACGTTGAAAAGAAATTCTACGACGATCGCCTTGAACAAATTCCGTTTGATGAACCGACAGACCTGGTTGCCATCAGCGTAGAAACCTATACCGCCAAACGCGCTTACCAGATTGCCAGCGAGTATCGTCAGCGCGGTGTGCCGGTTGTGATGGGCGGGTTTCATGCGACGCTCTGCCCCGAGGAAGTGGGCTTGTACGCCGACACACTTGTTGTCGGTGAAGCAGAAGGACTCTTAGAACAGGTCATTGATGATTATCGCCACGGCTGCCCCAAGTCGTTTTATCAAAGCAAAGAGCGACCTCAGTTGCGGGTCACGCCGGATCGCTCCATCTTTCAGGGTAAGCGTTACCTGCCGATTCGCCTCGTCGAGTTCGCTCGTGGCTGTCGATTCCGCTGCGACTTCTGCGCGATTCAGTCCTTCTTCAGTGCAACGCACAGCCATCGTCCTGTGGATCGAGTTCTGGAGGAGATTGCCCGAGTTCGTCGGCCGGGGCAGATGATCTTCTTTATTGATGACAACCTGACGTCCGGGCTGGACGAAGCCAGGGAACTGATGGAGGCGTTGATTCCGCTCAAGATCCGCTGGGTGAGTCAGTCAGCGATCAATGTGTGTCACGACGAAGACACTCTGGACCTGATGCGTCGTAGTGGCTGTCAGGGAGTATTGATTGGTTTCGAATCTCTGCACGCGGACAGCCTGAAACAGATGAATAAGTCGTTTAATCTGATGGCTGGAGGACCGGCGAAGGCCCTGGCCAACATGTCTCGGCATAAGCTTTCCGTTTACGGGACGTTTATCTTTGGCTACGACCATGATACTCCGCAGTCGATTTCGGAGACGGTCGACTTCGCGATCGAGCATGGTCTTTTCATCGCGGCGTTTAATCACATCACACCATTTCCCGGCACTCCGTTATATGAGCGAATGAAGACCGAGGGGCGACTGTTGTACAATGCGTGGTGGCTGGATGACAGATATCGTTATAACATGATTCCGTTTCAACCTCGGAATATGTCGCCGGACGAACTTGCGAGACTCTGCCTGGGTGCTCGCCGACGGTTCTACAGCTGGTTCAGCATTGCCCGACGCGCGATGGCTCCCGTCAATCGGCGAACTCTTTATCTGCTGCGGAATCATCTGATCATTAATGCCATGCATCACTGGGACGTGGAAGGGCGAAGCGGTTTGCCTCTGGGAGACGAATCATGGACCGGAAAACTGATCCCGGCCCATCAAAGGCAATAGCCTCCTCCGGCCTGCATTTTGATTTGGTCGATGAGAGGGAAGAATCGCAACTGCGAGCGTTACTTAGAGAAACACCACTTGGCGGATCCATCGAAGCAACGCTGCGTCGAGAGCCACGTTACTTCGATGGCGCGGTTGTTGAAGGTCCGTTTCATCAGGTGCTCGCGGCTCGCAAAGGCCAATCAGACTCAGAGGCCTCAGACTTAATTGTGGCAATGGCGACTCGCAGCGTCCGCATGCGATATGTCAATGGCATCGCGACACCCGTCGGATATCTCGGCGGCCTGCGGATTCGCGAGTCAGCTCGAAAAGGCCTCGTCATCGCAAGAGGCTTTCAGAAGCTCAGGCAAATTCACGAAGATGGCCGCACGGATTTTTATCTGACAACAGTGACCGAAGGTAACACTGCAGCGATCGATGCACTGACGAAAGGACGAGCGGGCCTGCCCAATTATCATGAACTGGGGCGATACTTCACATTTATCCTGCCTGCACATTCGTGGCAGGCTCCTCGCCGAGATCCGACACTCCAGATTCGGCCGCTTCAGGAAAAGGAACTTTCGGAGCTTGTGGCATTTCTGAATCATGAAGGACAGTCACGCCTGTTTTTTCCTGTACTCGATGAACACGATTTTCTACAGCAGACTTCTACGTATCGAGACCTGTCGCTCGAACAGATCCTGTGTGCCTGGCGTCACGGCAGAATCGTTGGCACATTAGCGGCGTGGGATCAATCCGCGTTTAAGCAGTCTCACGTCGAGCGGTACACCGGTCATTGGAGATGGTCGCGGCATCTCTACAATCCACTGGCGCGTTGCCTTCGCCTGCCACTTTTTCCGGACCCCGGAGATCGCATGCAAAACGTGATGCTGGCCTTGCCGGTCACTGAAAACTCTGATCCAGACGTGTGGCAGCAATTACTGCATCAGGTTCGACATTTGCCGGTCACGAAACAGCATGACAGTCTGGCATTGGGATTGTTCGAACGCGATCCGCTCGTTCCATTCGCTCGACGATCCGCCGTGCATTGCTACGAAACTCGCCTGTACTTGGTAAGCTGGGCCCCGGAAAAAGTGCAGCCGGAGCAATTCAATGGCCGCAACGTTTATCTTGAGTTAGGCTGTCTGTAACATACTCCGCATGACAATTGCTGCTCGAATTCTGCGTCCTTCCCAACTGGCTTCGTCCGATCGCGACGCCATGTTTGCTCTGATGGATCGCCATTATGAAAATATGATTCGAGCTCGATTCGAAACAGACCTGTCAGAAAAGGACTGGGTCATTCTGTTGATCGATGAAGCCAGTTCCGACGTTTGCGGCTTCTCGACACAGGCACTGATTTCCCTGAGCATCGACGACCGCCCCATCCGCTGTATTTTTTCCGGCGACACGATTGTCGATCGTGACCACTGGGGCAGCAGTGCGTTGGCTCTGGCGTTCGGAAAACTCGCGTTGTACTGGATTGAAACGTATCCCGACGACGAAGTGTACTGGTGCCTGATCTCGAAAGGTTTTCGCACTTATCGAGTTCTTCCGGTTTACTTTCGTGACTTTCATCCCAGATACGATGCGGAGATGCCACTTGACCTTCGAGCTATCATTGCTGGCGTCGCAAAGATTAAGTTTCCTGATCGTTTTGACCAACAACAAGGTATCGTCAAGACCTCAGCCAACAGCGATCGACTCAGACCGGGCCTGGGTGAGATTACTCCAGAACGACTGCTGGATCCGCACGTCAATTTCTTTGTCGCAAAGAATCCCGGACATGCTGAGGGCGATGAGCTGTGCTGTATCGCTCGCATGACACCTGAAAATTTCTCCGCAGCAGCTCAGCGGATGCTTCAGTCAGCCGCGTTCGCTCGCCAGCGTGTCGGCTCATGCTGATCCAGACCATAAACTCGCTTTGGATGTGGCAGAGCCGTGGCGAGAGCCGAGCCTTTCATAAGGCCACAACAAATATTCGACAGCAGCAGGAAGAATTGCTGCAATCAACTCTGCGTGACAATGCGAACTCCAGCTGCGGTCGGGAACATCGATTCGCGACAATCAAATCGCTGGAAGATTTTCAGAAACATGTTCCGATCTGTGATTATGAAAGCCTGAGACCAAAGATTGAGGAGATCGCGAGTGGAGTGCAGGGGGTTCTGACATCTGAGCCGGTCCTGATGCTCGAGCCCACCGGAGGATCTTCTGGCGGCAGTCGCCTGATTCCATATACCGCCACACTGCGGCGACAATTCCAACGAGCCATCGCGGCATGGATGTACGATGTGCTGTCAGGTTTTCCAGGTTGTTGCAAAGGACGAGCGTACTGGTCGATCTCTCCCGCAGCGCAGCGACCGGAACAAACACCAGGCGGAATCAGGATCGGGTTTGACAGCGACGCGGAGTATCTTGCGGGTTGGCAACGTGGGGCCATGAAACGGCTTTTGGCCGTGCCCACACCTGTGGCTCAACTCCGTAACATCGAGAATTTCCAATATGCGACGCTGGCTGGACTTCTTTCCGCAAAAGACCTTGCCCTGATCTCCGTCTGGAGCCCCACATTCCTGACAACTTTGTTTGCGAGGCTTCCCAACTGGGTCGAGCAAATCGTCGAAGACATCGAAGCTGGCCAGTTGCATTTTCCACAAACCGATGCTGATAAGGGCTTCAAAGAATTCTCCGTTGAGTGCAATCGCAGCCGGTCTCGTTTTCTGAAAAATAAGCTTCAGGAATTTGGCCCTTCAGCGGAGTTCCTGAAAACAATCTGGCCATTACTATCGCTTGTAAGTGCCTGGGGCGACGCCTCGGCGTCCATGTTTTTGCCAGAGTTAAAGAGTTGGTTACCAGATGTTCCGTTTCAGCCCAAAGGGCTGCTGGCAACAGAAGGAGTGACTTCGTTCCCGCTGAAGTCCAGCCCCGGTTCCGCACTGGCCATTCGTTCGCACGTTTTTGAATTCCGACCCGTCGAAACTGCAGCGGATGTAACCCGTCCAGCCAAATGGGCCTGGGAACTTGAGCAGGGCCGCCGTTATCAAGTCCTTTTGACGACTGGCGGTGGCTTGTATCGGTACGCAATTGGCGATGAGATCGAAGTAACCGGATTCGCTCGGCAATGTCCGTTACTGAAATTCACAGGCCGCACCGGGGTACAAAGCGATCTGGTCGGTGAAAAGCTTCATGAACAGCACGTTCGAGATGCCATCAGGCGAAGTTGTGAATCGCTTCGCCTCGAGCCTGCATTTGCGATGCTGATTCCGGTCCACGCCGAAGCCTCTGATCAGCATTTGGCCCCGGGTTATCGGGCCATTCTGGTGATGAGAAATCTGAATTGCACGACGGCCGAACTGGACAATCTCGAGCAACAAGTGGCGGAAAAGATCGAGCAGCAACTGAGCGATAATTCTCAGTATCGCTATGCAATCGGGCTTGGCCAACTAAGAAATCTTGACGCATGGATCCTGCCGACATCGGCAGAACGGGCATGGTCCGTTTATGAATCAGAATGTCGACGACGAGGTCAGAAGAGTGGAGACATCAAGCCCACGGTGATCGCCAGAGGGGCAGGGTGGGACAACGTTTTCAAGCAAGTTCGACGGAACGATTCATCGCAGGCTGAATACCGGTAAGCTTGCATCTTAAAATGGCAAACAATCGCGCGATCGAACTTCCCCACCACTTCAGACTCTTAGCCAGCCGGCTTCCACCTGTTGCCGAAAGAAGACCAGAGATTCTTTGACGGCAGTCAGCAATGGCGTATGCGGTGTCGAAGGAAATGCCCTCAGGAATGGCTCAAACTCGAGGTCGCAGATGAACGGCACTTCAGCATCTCCGATCGTGATCTGGACGTCTTCACTGCAGCCAATTTCCGCTGCAGCCTGATGCAATGTCTCCAGAAACTTTCGAGTATCCACGGTGTGACTCGGGAGTGTGAAGACGCCATAATCGGAGTATGGAGCCATCAGGGCGTTTCCAAACGCGGCACCGACATCCGGTGAGTACAGATAATCCTGCCGGCTTGGAAAGGGAATCTCATAGGGCAGTCGCAAAGCCACATGCTTCATCGCTGTCGTCGGGGCCGCCGTCAGGCCGGCATCTCGCCCCGGCCCAAAGAGTACGCCAGGGCGAATGCAGAGTGAGGGAATGCCGGTCTCCTGAAACAGAAAACGCGTGATCTGTTCTCCAGCGAGTTTCCACGCGCCGTAGACATTCACGGGAGCAGGCTCCGCCAGCATTGGCACTTTAGGTCCGGGGTACGTGCGACGCGGGCCATAAACGGCAACGGAACTTGCGAACACGAAGCGGTGGAGTGTCGGCCGGCATCTCTTCACCGCCTCAATCAGATTTTGAGCTCCGGCCAGATTAATCTGCAGGCCCAGATCCCGATCCGCGTTGCAGCCGGGTGTCTGCAGAGCAGCCAGATGTACAACACGAGTCACGTCATGAGCCTGAAGAGCGCTTTCCAGCTGTTGTTGATCTCGGACGTCAAGAGAAACACAGGCGAGGCGTGACAGAGTCGAATCGCCAAACAACCGATGAATTCTCGCAGCCGTTACTTCACGTGTACCAACAACCACGGTCACGTCTGTGTTTGACAGTAACCATTTGACGACCTGAGTTCCAATGCAGCCAAACCCACCGGTCACAAGAATTCGTTCAGATGTCGATTCTGTCACTGACAATACGTCCTTCTCCTCTGCGACGAGCGAAATTGATTTCGGAGTCGCGGGTGCCGATTTGTTGATGAAGTGTTCATTTCAGCGTACTTGATACCATCCTCGTTCCCGTCTTCGTTTAACGCTGAACCGGAGGCGACCGGCTTCTGCGTCACTCATCCTTTTATCTATTCAAGTTCGTAGTTCAGCCTTCAGCCGACTTTTTCTGACTGATAGTCAGCGAGCTGCGGAAGAAGCAGGGACTGCGAACGAATAGTCAACGAAATTGACAACCCGATCGCGTTTACCAGCATCCATGGCTGGATCCTGGAACCGACGACCATCAACAGCGAGGCATCCCGACGATCAAAGCATCATGGTGATTCCGAAGAACACGGTTCGACAATTCGTTTGAACAAAACGGGAAACGGATTATCCTTGCGATCGTCGTAGGGCGGTTTCGACTGTCTCCGGCTCCAGAATGCAGAGAAACCTTAAACCCTGCGTGATAAAGGGACAACCACACGATGATGTCTGACGAATCGCTCCCTCCGATCGCTGCTGGATCAGGGCGAGCCGAAGTCATCGTGGACGAAGCACCCATGTCCGGTCGATTCAATATGGCGATGGACGCGGCCATGCTGGAGTTAGGAGCGACCCGCGACGTTTCAGTGATTCGAATCTACCGATGGTGTGAACCGACGGTTTCAGTTGGCTATTTTCAGGGGGCAGGGGTTCAGCACGAGTCGCCTTTTCCTGGACTGCCGACAGTTCGCAGACTTTCAGGCGGTGGAGCAATCCTGCATGATCTGGAAATCACATATTCGTGTACGCTCCCGGCCAGCCATCCGGTGCGGAATGATCCCTCCGAACTCTACGGAATTATCCACCGTAATCTGATCAAGCTGTTGCAGGAATGCGGTGCCAAATGCATGCTGCGGAGCGATTTTGAGGCGAATCAGGCGGCGAAACCGGGAGAAGGCGATGAGTCAGGAAACAAGAACACTCGCCCCAACGCAGAGCCTTTCCTGTGCTTCTTGCGCAGCAATCCCAACGATATCGTTCATGAGAGTGGTACCAAGATTGTCGGAAGTGCCCAGAGGAGGCGAAAAGGCATCACCCTGCAACACGGAAGTATTCTGTTGTCGGCATCGAAAATCTGCCCGACGATTGAAGGGATTCAGCAACTATCGCAGGAGTTCGATATTGATCGATTCTACAGAGGGCTGCCCTGCGGGATCGCCGCTTCAATCGAACGGGAATGGACGATTCGCCCCTATTCTGATGTCGAGAGATCAATTTCCTCCGAATTTCTCTCTAATCCAGCCTAAGATTGGCCTGGGAGAGTGACAACCGTGCGCCAGGAAGATGTTGTGAACCCGGGGCTTTTTCAACTTTGTCGAGCCATCAGGCACTATTCGATGCGGTTCCGGTCTCGCGATTTCCAATTTTCTGCCGATACTTGACCCGACAAATCGTTATCTCAAGTGGCTCTGAGATTTCAGAAAAAGAAGTCCGCATCACCAGAAACATGTGCGGTTTATTACCTTGGGTCGTCCTGTAACTTACGTCGGCATGATTTTTCAACAATTTTACGCCCTTGGCGGGCCTTTTCATGCTGGCAGTTGTAAAACGGATTGCTACATTCTTAGTCGAACCAACTTCAACACGTCCTGTCTATTCGCGCCGAGATACTTTGTTCGCGAGCCTCTCGGAAGGGCTTCTCATTCCTTCGGAGTTTCCCACTTATGGTCGCAGCGGAACTGAAAGTCGTCGGCGGTAAACACGCTGGCCAGGTCATTCCCCTGAATCGACGCAAGTTTCTGATCGGTCGGGAGCAGGATTGCCAGCTCCGCCCGAACAGCGACATGGTCAGCCGTCACCATTGCGTTTTCAGCATTGATGATTTCTCTGTGCGCCTAAGAGACTTGGGCAGCACCAATGGAACATTGGTTAATGGTGAGCGAATCCGTAAAGAAACGGTTCTTTCATCAGGCGACAGAATCATTATCGGAAATCTCGATTTTGAACTGGTGATTCGCCAAGGTGTCAGTCTGCCTGATTCGGACAGCAAGACTATGCCTCCGATCCCTTTGACAAACGAAGACACTCAGGTCAACTCCCGCACAGTGCTGGAAATTCCAACAACGCCGATTGCGGCTACGGAGCCAGTGACCTCAAAAGCGCCCGAGACAACGCAGGTTGTGCCGATTCAGAGCATTGCTGAGCCAGCCCTTGCGGCGGCTGCCGCTCCGACGGTCAGCACGGCGGAGACAATGGTGATGCAGCCACAGGGGCAGATGATGCCCGGGCAGTACCCATACCAGCCAATGGTGAACCCCATGATGCAACCAATGATGCAGCCCATGGGTTATCCCGGCGGAATGTACGGTAGCATGCCTTATCAGCAGATGATGCCAGGATACGGTCAGATGTATCCACAAATGATGCCGCAAATGGGCTATCCGATACAGGGGCAGCCGGTTGCCCCTGCTGCAACTCCGGCTCCAGCGGCCGCTGCAGGAATTGAGGTTGCATTGCCGGATCCCTCGCTCACCGGTGCTAAGGAAAACGAAGCTCCTAAGGGCAGTTCCGGGGCATCATCTTCTGATGGTGCAAAGCCAACAGGTGCGGCCGACGCGATCATCAAACAGTACATGGGGCGTCGCCCCGGCAACAGTTAGTTGAATGTAAAGCATGGACACCAGACGGGCTTGCGGATATCCACAAGCCCGTCTTCGTTTATTGAGACTCCGCCATGCGGAGATCACGATCTCGGGAGAAGACGAGTCATGGCGGAACCAAACGATCTGCAACGAAAATACAAAGAGTTCCTGGACCTGATGCCACTGACTTTGGCACTGGCTGGACTGCCTGCCAGTGACCATGGCAAGTATTTTACTGCTGAACAAATCGAATCCAGACTATTTACCCTGCGCCACGCATGGAAAGCAGCACGTCAAATCACCCGTGAATGCATCCAGCCCAGCAACTCGCCAAACTCCTCAAGCGAATCCTGACCTGCGAACGCTTCGGCGACCTGAAGCCCTCTCGGACGCTATTGCACAATTCCAGGTGTCCGTGTTGTCGAGCTTCCAGTTGTTATTTGCGCAGAACTGAGGAATCGCTCTACTGTCGTCGTCTTCCTTCACACGTTGCCTTCCGGGCTTGCCGCCTGATGACTCAGGGATCTCCAGAGCCCGCCATAGCGGCTTATCAATAGGCTAATGCCCGCCCGTTGACTCGCCTCCAATATTCGGACTAAGCCTCTCACTGCCTCTAGTCCACGACGTCACAACAGGGAAGCATGTTTACTCACGTGAGCATAGCCAACCTGAACATGGTTTCATGGCGGGTTTCAGTTCTGCCCCTCAAAGCCGACGCAAAAACGTCGCATTGCGACTGTCAAAAAGATCGGTTTTCCGATCGATTCTGCGTCATAGGGCAAGACTGCCATTAGAGGCTGTCCTATCCCTTTGGAACCGCGTTTGTCGATGAGCAGAACGACAGCATTGACCATTGCTCAACCCTAAAACCCACCATCACCGCATAGCTGCACATGCCAGGATTTCACAAAAAACCTACATAGAACGCATAAAAAAACCGCGACTGGCTCCCGCAGAGATCTCGGAATCATGGATCGCCAAGGGTGCCTGTCCCGGCCTTGTCAGTATCCCTTAAGGCATTACCAGAGTGATGAAGCTCACGATCGAAGCGAAAAGGGTATATCTGAACGGAGTCGAACATTATCGACTACGTTTAGGATCTCCAGACGCCCGTCGTATAACGAATCCACCTCGGCACCTCGGGCATCAGTACTGCATTCCTCGGGCCGACGGAAGTCGCGAGGAACAATCTTTGTCAGAGCTGAAACAGCCACATGGGGAAAACAGCCGATTACGGTGACGAATCATTTCTAATGCTGCAGAATCGTGATTGCTCGGGTTAATGGAATGTGTGAAGAACCCGTCGAACTCTTAACCATTTGTTCAGAAATGTGAGCAAAAATTTGCGGCCGTGCTGGCTGGAATTCCAGATCGGGTCTGATTTGCCTTTCGGTTCTGACAGTGCCTCCTGGATTGCCAATCTGAACGAATGTCGGCTCAACTTCCCCTTTGCGACACGCAACGGAAAAGTGACAGCGAACTTAACGGCACGAAACTTCCGCCCCCGGATCTTCTCCCGCCAATGTTCTTGAATCCTCAAACACTCATGTCGCCTAACATCCTTCTCGTCGAAGATGAATCTGCAATCGCAGAGATCGTTATGTATAATCTTCAGAAAGAAGGATACGAAGTCAGTTGGGAAAATGATGGTATCAAGGGATTGTTGCGAGCTCAGTCCATGATCCCCGATCTGTGTATTCTCGACATCATGCTGCCGGGCCTTGATGGACTGCAGATCTGCCGCGTTCTCAAGAGCGAATCGCGAACAAGATCAATACCGATCCTGATATTGACCGCAAAGAGTCAGGAGACCGACGAGATTCGCGGCTTCAACATGGGAGCTGACGACTATGTTGCGAAACCTTTCCGAATTCAACCACTGATCCATCGCATCAGAGCATTATTGCGCCGAGTGGAGCAGACGGAAGAATCGTGTAACGTGCTCGCACTACATGGAATAGAAATGGATCGCCGTAATCACCTTGTGTCCGCTCGCGACGTAACGATTGATTTGACACCAACGGAGTTCCGCATGGTGTGGACGCTGATGTCTCAACCTGGCCGAGCCTTCTCTCGCTCCGAGTTGCTGGAGGGAGCTCGCGGTGAAGATATTTACACACTAGAGCGAACAATCGATGTACATGTTCGTTCAATCAGAAGAAAGATGGGTGAGTACGAACACCTCATCGAGACTGTCCGAGGGATCGGATACCGGTTCCATCGAAAATAGCCGGCGTTACGAGGTGAGAGGTTCCCACACATCTTGTTCTCTAACCCCATAGTCATTCAGAAGAAATCGGAGTTTATCACGATCAAGCCAACAAGTCGCGTGCCATTCCAACTCACAACAAAAGCAACGCTTTTCATGGACGTTACTCCACGCTGACTTACATCAGTTTCCGGCGACAGAACTCTCCTTAAAATCGGTCATGAGCAAGACCGTAAAGGATTTTCCTCAGAGCCATGCGAGTCGAAGTTCACCGTTGCGATCCTCGATAACGGCGGTGCAGTTCTCGACCCAGTCGCCGGCGTTGCAATAGGTGACGCCATCGACGTCAATGTGTTGGGGTGCGTGGATGTGGCCGCAGATGACTCCGTCGACTCCGCGATGACGAGCATGACGGACGATCTGATTGCGAAAATGACCGACATGATTGCCGATAGACGTCAATCGTCGCTTCAATCTTCCGACAAAGGAACCGTTTCCATGCAAGGCTGCGGAAGTGACTCGGCTCCAGATCGAGTTCGCTCGCAACATCCCTTCATAGAACAAACTCAGAAATCCGACAGTGAATGAGGATGCCCGTTCATAACAATCAAACTGGTCGCCGTGCAGAACCAAGAATTGTCGACCATCGGCTGTTCGGTGATGAAACTCTTCCGCAACTTCCACCATTCCGCACTGCTCAAAAAATCGCAGGACCATCGGGCCACGCAGAAAATTGTCGTGGTTGCCGATAGCCAGTCGAATACGTGTGCCACCTCTGGCCAGATCCATCAAACGGGCCACAATCTGATTACATTCCGATTGCCAGTGCCACCCACTCTGCAAACACCATCCGTCGATGAAATCGCCGACAAGATAAAGATTTTCAGGCTCATGTCGATTGAGAAATTCCAGGAGCGACTGAACCCGAGAGTGCCTGAAGCCGAGATGAAGATCGCTCAGAAATAGCGAACGAACACGAGTGGTCTTCGGAGGGGCAGTTGATTCAGGAGGCTTCCGGCTAATCGCCCGTTCTGGTGCCCAGAATTCATTGTCTGTTAATCCCGGCAGATGCGGAGCGACAAAATCCAGAGGTTCGTCGACAAGAAGATCTTCTGTGAAACTCATCATGATCTCACGTCCCTGCGAAGTGAAGAGTTCAACGTCGTCGGCAGATGGGAGCAATATTCTCCCGAACAAACGCCGCGTTCGTAGATCCGAAATGACCACCGAAATTCCAGGATTTGGCCATACTCTTTTTGTACGGAATCTGATTCAGTCTCGGCCCTTGCTCCCGTGAAATGCCGGCGGACACCGAATCATGATCCGTGGTGAGGAACCCCAGTGCTCCGGCCGATACGGTGTGGCGCCGGTCCATTGTCCCGAAGAGCATGGTTCCAATTCCCACGGTGGGCAAATCAAGCGGAGAATAAAAATTCCAGATGCCAGCCTTGGTGCGATTCAGCAGCCGACCCACATCAAACTTCCGTGAAACAGCCGCCGACAAAAGCGTGACCGAAGTCACGGCCTGATCTTCTCGAAGTTGCTCCAGAACGAACAACGCCATGCCAGCCCCAGCAGAATGACCAATCAGGTGAACCGACTGGCCCGGGAAGTCGCGCTGGTAGTTGACGATCAACTCCGCGACGACCCGGGCCTGAGTGCGATTATGTCGCTGCATGGCCAGATGCAGCGGGTTCCATGGACGAAAACGTCGCCAGTCAATGATCTGAATCGCGTGCGACAACTGGCCGGCAACGAGGCCACGAGCGATGCTGTCATTGACAGTACTGCAACCTTCGATGCCCGGCAGAATGATGATCAGACCATGCTCCAGACGGCTCGAACAAGAAAGGGGTCTGTGAAACTTTGCTCCGCTTCGACCGAGCGGCGCGAGGAACAAGCCAAGCATGGACTGCAATCCAAGCTTGAAGACTGCAGCGCGATCAGGAACGGTATTCGCCTGAGCGGAAGCAGAAAACAGGAGCCCATCCTGGTAAGACTGTTCGGCGTGCATGACCAAATTGTTCGTCTCCGGAAGAGCTGCGTTGCGAATCGATCTGTCACCAAAAGCGAGCAGCATCGAATGACTTCTATCCCACGATCAGCAGGCTCAGTTGACTAATAAGCATGCCGAATAAGGCTCCCAGCACTACGTCCGTTGGATAATGGAGTCCCAGCACGACGCGGGAGATTGCGACAAGAATCGTAAAGCCCAGCAGCAGTGGGAGAAGAGCCGGGAACCAGGCGACTGCAATCACAGAAAACGAGACTGCATGCATCGTATGGCCCGACGGAAAGCTGTACTCATCCAGAGCTACAGTTCCCTGCATAATCGCCTCGTAGACAGCACCGGGGCGTGGTCGCTGAGTCACACCTTTCACTGACTTGTAAACCAGAAGTGTGATAAGTGCGGTCAGCCCCATGTGCAGGGCGGCTTTGATTCCATAGTGACCGTGAAGCAACGGCAGGATCACCATCAACGCATACCAGAATTTCCCGTTGCCAAGATTACTAATGACTCGAAAGAACGGTGAGACTGTTCGCCATCTCAACGTTCTGTTCATCAGAAACGTAATCTGACGATCCCAATAGACCATTTGATTAATGGCCGCTTGCCGTCGACTGGTCTTCATAGAGCCCTCCCTGGAATGACGACAGATTTAACACCAGATCCTCTAACGGCCACATGCACCGATCGCTCTGTCATGAGAGAATTGCCTCGCTGGCTGCTTTTCGCGATTCCACCAACCACAAAGTCTGAGATTCAACGCCAGCAATACCGAATCCCGCGACAACCTCCATTAATTCTCGGACATGAACGTTAAACCTATAGCGCGATTTGAATTCATTTCTGATGAATTCCACGTTCAGATATCTTCTTAAACACCAGAACTTACGTGCTGATGCATGCGTGAAGTTTCCATGTTGACCGCAGGTTTCGTTTTCCCCGGCGCCAGCAACTGAAACAGTCGCACCAGTGCTTTTGTCAGAAGTGTGGCCATCATTCCAGGCCGACGATTCCCAATCCGGCTCGGTGACAGAAGCTGAAACTCACTGATCACCTGCTGATATTGTGAACGAACTTCATCGCTCGAATGTCTCCAGGTTCTCGTCTGAACCGACGCCAGAGCTGCCGCGGACATCTGCTCCTGACGGTCGAGCGACTGGATGATCTCTCCAACATACTGGCTGGCTTCAGTCGCATTACGAGGAGTAAACAGGTACCCGTTCGAGCCATGATGAACGAGGCTGGTCACTCCGCCCGCATTCGCTGCGATAACCGGCAATCCACAAGCCATCGCCTCGAGAATGACATTCCCCATCGTCTCCGTTTCAGAGGCGTAGACAAAAGCATCGGCCGAAGCATAAGCCGCTGCCAGTTCTTCACCGCGAAGGTATCCAACGAAATGAGCCTTATAGCGCGAGAATCGCCGAACAAGTTCATCACGCTGCGGACCTCCGCCAACAATGGCGAGTGTTGCCTCGGGAACTCGTTCGAGGACCTCGGTCAGAAAGCTGACATTTTTTTCAGAAGCGAGGCGTGAGACCGTCAGTAGCAGAGGTGATTCCGGATGATTGCCACTTAGCCGGCTTCGCATTGCTGCAGATTTTCGCTCAGGGTTGTACAAACGGCAGTCAACGGCCGGTGGCCACAGTGCAACTCGTTCGAATCCTCGTTTGCGAAGGTCGTCGGCCATGAAATCAGAGACGGTCAGGTTTCGATCGGCCGTGTTGTGGTAACTTTTCATCAGCCACCACAATAGCCGAGAAAGTATCCCCAATCCGCGATACTGCTTCACAAACTCGCCATAGAGGGTATGGAACGAGAACAACACCGGAAGCTGAAGATCGCTGCGACAGAGCAGGTCATAACACTGAAACCCAAATGCGAACGGATTCAGAAAATGAATCACATCAGGACGAAACGCCTTCAGCTCCTGAATGAGTCGCTGGTCAGGGCGACCGATCGCGTACTCGGGATAACTGGCGCAAGGAAAACTGGGGAACTCGATCAAAGGAACCGGGGAATTACGGTACTCCGCGACCTTCGGACAGACGACGATCACTTCGTCCCCGTTGGCCAGCAATTGCTGAATAAGATTGACCGTGCGACCCACCACGCCGTCGATCTTGGGGAGAAATACCTCAGCCACAATCGCAATCCGCATCGCGGAACTCCCGGAGAAAACAGTCAATCTATTCGGTGAGCGGTCAGACATTGAGTCCGCCGAATGCTTTATTGAATCGCGGTTCTTCACCACAGAGGCCACAGAGTGCACGGAGGAAACGCAGGGAGAACGACAATCTGAATCGCATTTGCTGAACTGCGAAGGAAGACAGAATGCGGCTTTCTCAGCAGACTCTTTCCTGCCCGTCCGTCACGATTTCTTTGCGATTCCCACCCGCGGATTCTCTGTGACCTCTTTGGTCAATCCTTTTGAGCCATATCTCATGGCATAGCGTGACCTGACGGCGACAGGATCGACCAAACCTTGAGGGCTGACGCCCTGCCGCACGCCGAGGAAGTGTCGCTACGCAGGTCGACGCGCTACGGCGAGAACTATGCTGTGGTGATCCACAACCGGAAAGACCAGTCGATTCAGAATCGCCTGTTGCCAGCGCTTCGCTTTATGCAGCCCAATCTCCTCAATGAACGGAGTCAGCCAGCCGCCGTGATATCCGTATTCGATGAAGGAAGCGAAATCAGGGAACTTCAGCTCTGGCTCGAAAGTTTCCGACATCAAAATCTCAAAACCATTCTTCTTCAAGACTTCAATGATATCCCGTTCGCTGTTCGGACAAATCATGCCCTGAAGGTCAGGGGCACCATGACCAAAGAGCAACTTCAACAGCGGATGGCCTGCCCGACGTTGCAGTTCGCCGTAACCCGCTGTGGTGCCACCCACAAATGACCAAACGCCACCGGCTTCAAGCTTCTCGAAGATTCGCGGAGCAATATGATCAATCGGAACAAAGCCAGTCACAAAATGCGTGGCGACAAGATCAAACTTCTCGTCGATGAAATGATGATCCAGATTCGCTCCGTCATCAATCGCACAGACCAGATCCGGCAGCTTCGTTTTGGCGATGCTGGCCATCTTCTCTGAGATATCGATTCCCCATGGTTCGATCACTCGTTGCGAACGAGATCGCAACTTCTCCAGAAACATCCCGGTTCCCATTCCTACGTCGAGAACTCGCATGGCGGGAAGTATCGCAGACAGGATTCCTTCTGCATCCAGATGATCCAGAGCACGTTCCAGCGAGTTACTGGTGGTGTTTTGAGGATCCTGGTCGTATTGACTTGCAATGACATCGTCATACTGACGTTGAATGACCGCTGATTCCATCAGAGGTTGCCAATTCTATTAGAGTCGCTAAGCCGGTTTGTTAAGGCCACTGAATGCGAGTTTTGAATGAGAAGAATTAAGAATAAGCGCAGGAAATGTTTAATTTCTGCGTAGGGACGAGCTTCGCGAATCATTAACAAACACTTAACCGGAAGTTCTCAATTCGCGTCCAGATTCCGCACATGGATGCGGATTTCGACATCATCGTTGTTGGCAGCGGCGCGGGAGGCGGGACACTGGCTTCAGTATGCGCGTCGGCTGGAAAGAAAGTTCTGCTGGTTGAACGTGGTGGATTGACAGGTGGAAACGAAGGCGCTGCAGCACTCCGACCGAGTTCTCTGCACGATGAATTTGCGACGCTGATCCAGAAGCAGCCCTACGATGATCGCTCGATCGTTTTGAACTCCAGCCCTGCTCGACTTTATATGGGGGGGATCATCGGTGGTGGTACATCAGTCTACGGAGGTGCGCTCCTGCGTCCTCATCCCTCTGATTTTTCTCCCGGCCGATATTATGCCCAGCGTATTCCTAAATACATTCATGAGTGGCCAGTGTCCTATGAGTCGTTCGAGCCCCATCTGAAGGCGGCCGAAAGTCTTTACTGCGTCGCTGATGTTCGAGATCCACGAGGTCCCGAAGCATCGCCAGACACGTCAACTATCGAGAGCCTGAAAAGAGATAAATCCGGAGCCTCCTCCGTCGGCCGGAGTGGCATTCCTCTTGCCCGGATCAATGAGAAACTAATCCGCTCGGCCCGGAATTCGGGCTTGAATCCTTATCGATTACCGCTGGCAATTGAAACCTCGAAATGCCTGCGCTGTGATAACTGTGCGGGATTCGTCTGTCCCACCGGAGCGCGACGTTCGTCGGGCCAGTTGGTACGGGAAGGCATTGATCGCGGCGATTCTTTAACTTTGAAAACTCAGTGCGAAGCGGACCTGCTGGAGCGAGGTGTCGGCGGTCGGCTTAGCGGTCTCTGGCTGAAAGATAGAGTGACGGGATCGCGAGTTCGGTACACCGCCAAACGTTATGTGCTCTCGGCCGGCGCGATTGGATCAGCGGCATTGCTGCTGAAGTCGGGGTTTGACCATCCGATGATTGGTCGGAACTATATGATGCACTATTCACCGATCTCGATCGGGGTCTTTATGCGTCCCACCGGCGCGACGCAGACGTTTATCAAACAGATTGGTTCCTCAGACTATTATTTTGGCACTCGGGATCTGCCGGAAAAAATGGGGATTATTCAATCACTGCCCGCACCGGGGCCGTGGATGATGGCGAAAACCGGAATGAGGTGGGTTCCGCACTGGATGCTGAAATTTCTGCGTTCACGCATGTTGCCATTGGTCGGCATCGTTGAAGATCTGCCGAATCCGGACAATCGCGTTTCGCTCGATCGGTCCGGGACCATCCAGCTCCATCATCAGTTTTCGGATTACGATCGTACACGTGGTGCGGAGTTATCTCGCTGCATGTCGGAACTCCTGAAGAGCACCGGAGCTGTCCATTGTGTCTCCGGTTTAAGTCCGTCTCAGGAACACGTCGCTCATCAGTGTGGCACGATTCGATTTGGGGTGTCGCGGGATTATGCGGCCGCAGATGCCGAATGTCGTTTGTTTGATCAGCCGGATGTTTTTGTGGTTGACGGAAGTTTCATGCCAACTTCATTGGGAGTTGGCCCGTCCTTAACAATCATCGCCAATGCTCTGCGTGTTGCCGAGATCGTGGCGTCAGAAGTATGAAGCACTTCATGAAGATACGACTCGAACAATTTCGACAGGCTCGTCGAATCCATGGTGGAACACTGAACATGCTCGGGGCCGCAATCGGAGTGCGATTGTCTCGAACACCCATCCCCACAGCGGCCTTGCGCCGAAAGGTGTTTTCGATGATCTACGGCGGAAAATATGGAGCACTGGACGAGACCGAACTGGAAAAGCCTCTCGAGCAGTTTCGATCGCTGAACGAATTATTCACGCGAGGCGTCAAGCCATCGCTTCGGCCGATTCCAGAACAGACAAATCAATTTCTTTCTCCAGTCGACGGAACCGTTCAGGACATCGGTCGGATTGAAAAAGACACTGTGATGACCATCAAGGGGATTCGTTACACCCTGGATTCATTGTGCCCGGAAACCGATACTTCTCCATTCAATGATGGGCACTTCGCGATTCTGTTTCTGTCTCCTCGCGACTGTCACCGCGTGTTTACGCCGGCCGATGGCGTGCTGAAACAACTGGTCCATGTTCCCGGTCATCGACTGCTTGTCCATCCGCCTTATCAGACGCCCGAGTTTCCCGTCTTCGCGCTGAATGAGCGGCTCATCATGCAGCTCGACACGTCTTTCGGCAAGTGCCTCCTGATTATGGTGGCTGGCTGGGGAGTTGGTCACATCACTCATCCGTTTCGAACCGGACACCGATTCAGCCCACGCCGAGTCACAGTTACGAAACTGGAGACACCTCGCCCCATGGATCGCGCGGAGTGGATTGCGACCTTTGAACTGGGATCAACAGTGATCCTGATGACGGAGAAAAACTGGACAACTTCGGCACTTGTCGAACGAGATCAGTCAATCCACTTCGGCGAACCGCTGTTCGATACAATCACAGGGAAGGCGGACTGATGAAACTGTCGGGAGAGGAGACGGATTCTGCGGCCCTTAGCGTGTTGGAATCCCATACGAGCGGGCTGGACGCGCATTTCAACGTGGCGGCTGATGGAAATTCGTCTGCCTGCGGCTTACGACTGATTGTCTCCTGTGGTGATACCGGGCTCGCGAAGGACTATCTCCGCTTTCTGAATCAGAACTCCGCACAGAGCGAGGACGGGGCTTCTTATCAGTTGCTTTCACCGGAAATCCTCCTTCAGAAGATTGCCCGCGGTGAGGTCCGTCCAGTCGAGATTGTTTTTTTTCTCAACCGGAGGGTTTCCGGCCAGGTGATAAATGTCTTTGCAGGGTTATCGCAACTCGCGTCGATCATGCCGTTCACTTGCCTCATCGTGCTTCCTTCATTGTTCAGCCATCTGTGTCCGGGCCACAACGACGGCATGCAGGCAATGCTTGATCAGTTGAGCGAATCGTTTCGAAAGTCCGAAGACCGAACGACAGCGGGACTAAACACGTCGAACCCCGATTTTGATTCTTCAAATCCCGTGGATGGCGCCACCTCAATTCGAGATCACGGAACGATTCAAAGCCCTCGAAGATCCCGACTGATCGTTCTCTCTACAGGGTATGTGCTAAGTCCGTCATCGTCGATTACAAACCGACTGAAGCGGTTGCGAAGATTTCATGTCCTGACAGGCCCTCAGTTAACGTCTACGTTCGTCGCCGGAGAAAAGCTGTTCTCCGTGATCAATGCTGAGCTTGAACAGACTGCGCAGAAGTGTCTACCTCGCGCCGCTGTTGCGAATTCAGCCGTAGCGACAATTGAGAACGCTTCGTTAGATCGCAGTCAGAGAATTTCTGGCGAAGACTCCTCCCTCGCAGGTGCGAAGCCCCGATTAGTAACTTCTGATGTCGGACACATTTCTGAACCGGGCAGCACTCGCCATTTGACGATCCTTGGAGTTCGTCGAAGCTGGCAGGCTGTGCTCATTGAGCAGATGCCGGAGGGATCGGCCGAAAGATCCTCCGGAAAGGCGGAATCGCTGGTGGCGTCTCTCTTCAAGCGCCTTGGAATCTCATGGCTCGTCTGCACAATTATCCGCCTGTTTGGCGTGCTTGTGCCTTCGTTCCGGCAGATTCATTTCGATACGTTGAAACCTCGCTCCGTTCGAGAAATCATTAGTCTGTACAACCGACACAACTGCCAGGATGTGCAGTTGGCCGGATACAACAATGGCGTGAACCACTTTGGCTGGAAGTTTCCCGAAAAGACAGTTGTGCTGACGACGGGACTACCCGGGAAAACTCGGTTGTCCGATGCTTCGATGCTCGATCTGGAGGCCCGCCTGCGCAGCGCGGTACAGGGCGAGAAATTGGACTCTACTTCGCAGAACAACGCCACAGTTTCCGATACGCATTTTACAGTCGATGCGGGTCTGACTCTGAAGCACTGCATTCAGGAACTCAACAAGGCAGAACGGGAGTTCTACGTTGTCCCGAATTACTCCTGGATCAGTATGGGGACTTTGTATTTTGTTCCGGTTCACGGATCGGGTAGCCACGTTTCCACACTGGGCGACACAATTGAGGACGTCCTGCTCTACGACGGCGATACGGAAGAATTTATTTTGACTCGACGCGGCGAAACACTGTTTCGAGATGCGATGTACGACACCAGTCGACATCGCCTGTTGTTGCGGCTGACGTTGCGAGTGAAACCGAAGTCCGTGTATTCCGTCAAGCATGAGACGCTGGAAAATCCGTCGGCTGAGGACGTGCTGAAAGTCTTCGAGGATCCCGAAGCCTCAAATGTGGAGATTCGGAAGAATCGAGCCGCAAGCACTTCGATCGATATACGACGCTATTACGTCGATTCACCATCGGCCGCTGCAGGGGCTTTGGAAATGCCGCGAGACAGCATCGGTCGTGTCTGGGATCGACTCGAAGAAACGCCGATCGTGTCTACTCTGTTTCACTGGTTTGTACGAAGGTTCGCATTCCATGTGGAGTTGTTCCTGAGGCCAGAAGAATTTGTCGTCTTCTGGAACCATCATAAGACGCTGCCGATCTCAAAAATTCAGCTCCGGCAGATGCTGAAGGATGGGATGACAAACTCCGCGTGTGCTTTTGAGAACTGCCTTTCCGCTGACTTGTTTATGACGAGGAGCAATCGAGATGTCTTCCTTGGATTCATCAGTACGCATCTTCCGCGCGTCCGCTGCAACCCCGGCAAACAGAGCCTTTAGAAGTATGAACTCAGACTGTCTGTCAGCGCTTCAGACATGTGACCAGATTATTCGTCTGAAAATCCCCAACCTGCTGCGCCTTTATCTGAATCCGTTCGTCGCTCAAACATGCGTCGCGCTTGCGGAAATAGTGTCAGAAGTCTGGCCTGCGACGAGAAGTGAAGGGCGTCGATCGTCGTTTCTGGCGAACTCTGGCGAAGAAGCATTGAGCGGGGCTCTCAAGCTGGCTCGTTATGCGCAGAATGTTGGCTCACAAAAGGATGCCGCAGCGACTGAGCGCAGGACTTTAGTCACGCGAGCCTTCCTGGTGGATGATGGGAATCGCTTCCGTCACTTTGCTTCGACTGAGATTGAATCAGATGAATCTGACGAGCAAGTGACCATCGAGTTCATTCCCGAGATGCACTCGATATCGACGGCCCAGTTCATTGCACACAATGAGCAAGCCGGTGCCTCCGGCGGAATCCTTGTGCTATCACCGGATGCTCTGAGAGAGGCTCATCGATCAGACGATCTTCAACAGGCCGTGATGCGATTCTGCAGCGGTAATCGCGGTCTGGTAATCGCCTGCATGGATCATGACCTGTTCAATGATCGAGTAATGTTTCAGGGCAATGGACTGGTCCCGGACATTGTGGTTTTTGATGAGTCATTCACAAGGCGTCAGGTTCCTTTCGGAGCCTTTTCGGCTCGCCCCGAACTTGCGGCATTATGGACGGTGAAGGGAATGACGAATTTCCATTCCACGACTTTCCAGCCGAACACGATCTCCACGATGCACTTTCTGAAGTGCCTTCAGGAATATTCTGAACCTTTTTATCGTCAACTTCAGCCAATGCTGAAACCGCTGCTCGTTGACCATGATTTGTTGCACCACACTTTTCGAGATCTCTTCAGTTCATCACTCGCAAAGTTGATCTCACTCGCGGGATACGACCAGGATGACGTGACCGCGTCCGGGCACTACATTCGCGTTGGAAACAAGCGAATCTTTGATGGAGTTGGCGGAGTCGCCTGCAGCCTGAGAGGACACAATCCACCGGACTGGGCCAAAGAGATTCGCGAGTTGGATCCCGTCGAAAGCATCCGAAGCGAAGTCCAGTCGCGACTGGATGCACTGACTGGACTTCCGCATCATGTGCCCGCCGTCAGTGGTGCGGCTTCCGTTGAACACGCGATTAAGCTGGCATTGACAGCTCATCCGTCCGGATCACGGATCGTGGCGTTTCAGGGGGGATTTGGTGGCAAGACTCTGTTAGCATTGTCCGGCACCGCAAAAGGTTTCTATCGACAGAACATCGATCCTCTTTATGCCAACGTTGTCTATCTCGATCCGTTCGCGGACGACGCGGCCAGCAGACTTCAACAGCTCGCCGAAGAAGCTCCGATTGCCCTGATGCAACTTGAATTGATTCAGGGTGTCGGCGGTGTCCGGGAGATCCCCGAGTCACTACTTCGCAGCATCGAGGAGGTTCGGCAACGGACGGGAGCATTCCTGTTTGTCGACGAGATTCAGACGGGGATGTTTCGAACTGGCCCTTTCGTCAGATCCTCGGGGAAGCCAATTCAGCCCGACCTGTTGACGATTGGCAAAGGGATCAGTGACATGATGTTCCCGTTTGCTTTGACGCTCTATTCGGATCGCATCGACTATCTCCTGAAGGCTCGGCAATCAACGCTCGCTTCAGATCTGCATAACCAATACTCGTATGAACTCGGATACCGAGCGTTGCTGAATACTCTGCGTCGAGCTGAGCATGAAGACGTGAGCCTTCAGGTTGCCAGGGCAGGACAGCGGTTTCAGGAAGAGTTGGCTCGTCAGTTAAAGGGCGTCTCACTGGTACGCGAAGTTCGTTGCTACGGACTCCTGATCGGCATTGAACTGAACTGCCGAAAGAGTCTGATGCAACGAGCCGGCCTGAATGCGGCACAGTTGTACCTGCTGCAGATGATGAATCACTCCCGGTGCCCGGTGCTGATGGGGTTCTGTCAGTATGAGCCCCACATTCTGAAGTTTACGCCGCCTCTGACAGTCACCGAGGAAGAAGTGGTTTCCGTCTGCCGAACGATCGCAGACACGCTGAAAGCGTCGACGATCGGAATGTTACGCACCGTGATTTCGGCATTGTGGAGAAGAAGAAAGTGAACATCCTTCGTATCAATTTTCTGGAGTTGTACCAGCGACATCTTTGTCGCCATGGACAGTTCGGAATCAATGTCTGGCATGTCATTGCAGTCTACGGCGTGTATTTCTCGCTGGTCTCGCTGGCCGCGATTGCTGTGCGAGCAATCCTGCCACAGGCGACGGTCGCAACTCAGTATTGCGTTCTGACCCTGTTGTTTTTGCCGTATTTCGCTGTTCTCCTGCGAAACATTCCAATTGCGGTGTTTTCACTGACGGCGTTATCGGTCCTGCTTCTGATCGTGGCGGCTGTGGCCACTCCCGGCATTCCGTTCTGGTTGCATTTGATCCTCATTCCCGCGTGGCATCGTGTGCAGCTGATCAGTCATCGCCGCTACACGGTCCATCATGACATGTCGGCCTTTGAACAAACATATAAGAAGGGTCGGACGTTGTTTGTGTTGCTGGCTGTCTACGAGCTTCCGATTCTGCTGCAGTATCTGGCATTCGGACGTAAAGATTGGGCAAGATGACTTCAACGCTGAACGAGTTTTCATCGCGAAGAAGTGCGCTGACTCACAACTCTTTCAATCATTTCTTGACCTCATCAGTTCTTAACCAACCACACTCTGAATCTTCTCAATAATGTGAACAATTTCGTTCAGAACGGTGGATGCTGCGGATCTCTCGGCGCACTCATCGGCCAGTGACGGATTTCACTCTCGGAATCAGCAGATTGCGCACCACTCAACCCTGACGCTGACATGAATTCTGCATGACAGACATTCGACAAAGAGCAAACGAGGAGGAATTGTGAGCCGTTCAGGATTCTCAGGGCGTCGTGAGTTTCTTCTGCAGTCCGCTGCGGTACTCGGTTCATGGGCAGTACCGCAGTCGCTCCGCAGATTGCTTGCGGCGCCTGTCCGGAGCATTGTGGCAGGTGGCCTCCTTCCCGCTCCGGACGAAACAACTGGCCTCCCGCTGCTGATGCTGCCAGAGGGCTTTCGGTATCTGTCGTTTGGGTGGACTGGCGATCTGATGAGTGATGGAGTTGCGACTCCTGATCAACATGACGGGATGGGCATCATCGCGGATGCGGACGGAGTATTGACCATCTGTCGCAACCATGAATGCAGTCTCAGTGGTGAGGCATTTGGTAAGTCGATTGCGGCCTACGATTCAAAGGCGACTGCAGGTTGCTCAAATCTGACGTTCGATTCTGTCAGCGGGCAGTGGTTGAAGGCGTGGAGCAGTCTCTCCGGAACTTTGAAGAACTGTGCGGGTGGACCGACTCCGTGGGGAACATGGCTCAGTTGCGAAGAGACTGTTCTGGAAAATGGTGACGATGACGATGGCGTTGTGATGCATCTGAATCAGCCGCATGGCTATGTCTTTGAAGTTTCTGTAGATGGCTCGGTCGCTCCCGAACCTCTGAAATCCATGGGCCGATTTGTTCATGAGGCGGTGGCGGTTAATCCTATGACCGGCATCGTCTATTTGACAGAAGATCGAAAACCGGCTGGGTTTTATCGCTTTGTGCCTCGCGAAAAGGGAAAGCTGTCGAAGGGCGGAATGCTGCAGATGATGAAGGTCGAAGGCGGAAGCGATTTAAGCCTGAACGTTGAAACCGGCCGATCATATGACGTGACATGGGTCACAATCGAAGATCCTGATCGAGCTCATTCGCCCGGCACGAAGGACGAGGGTGGAGTTTATGAGCAGGGGCATGCTCAGGGCGGATCGCCGTTTCAAAAGCTGGAAGGCTGCTGGTGGGGAAATGATCGCTGTTACTTCGTGGCCAGTCATGGTGGCAGAAGTCAAAAGGGACAGGTCTGGGCTTACACGCCGCGGAACGAGACGCTCGAATTGATCTTCGAATCACCGTCCTCGGACGTGCTGGACTGCCCTGACAATTTGTGTGTGAGTCCGCGCGGGGGGCTTGTTCTGTGTGAAGATGGAGATCGTGTTCCGCAGAAGCTTCAGACTCTGACACGTGCCGGTCATTTGACAGAGTTCGCTGCGATGAATGTTCAGCTCAATGGAGAACGCAATAATCTGAAAGGCGACTTCAGAGATTCAGAATGGGCTGGTGCGACGTTCAGCCCGGATGGGAAATGGTTGTTCGTAAATAACCAGGTGCCCGGCATCACTTTCGCCATCACCGGCGACTGGCACATGCTCGGGATTTGATAAGGCGAGCGGTTGGGAGTCAGCCCTCCGTGTCTCGTCTTGTGATTCATTGCCACACGCAGACTCAGAGTCTGTAAACGAGGGTAACGACCTCCAGGGATCGCGGTGCGCGCAACACGGAGGGCTGACGCCCTGCCGCTCGCGCTTCGTTTATGTTCTGTTTCCTTTGATGATTTAGAGGAGTTAACGATGAAGATGACAAAGAGACGTTTGGGATTCACACTGATTGAATTGCTGGTGGTGATTGCCATCATCGCAATTCTCATCGCATTGCTGCTGCCTGCTGTACAGCAGGCTCGTGAGGCAGCTCGCCGCACACAATGCAAAAACAATCTGAAGCAGATCGGGCTGGCTCTGCACAACTATGAAGGCACCTACGGAGTTCTGCCGCATGCAATGTACGGGAACGCTGTCACTCCATGTACGACTAACGAAGACAATGGATTTGGCTGGATGGTCTCTATTCTGCCACTGATTGAGCAGCCTGCCCTATATCAGCGAATTAATCCTCAGGGCCAGCCCGGAATCTTCAATGCCGCGATGATTGCTCAGTTCTATCCCGGCAATACAATCATTCCCGGTGGAAATACCGTTCTGCCTGCTTACCTGTGTCCTTCGTCAGCGATGCCCCAGATCGTTCCAGCGACATGGACTGTTCCGGGGTATTCCGGGAGCCTTCCCGCCGACAAAGTTGAAGCCGTCGGTTATGCAACTTCAAGTTACAAAGCGGCCGGTGGATCCAACTCCGGTGACTTCGGCATGATGCACAAAGCCTGCGAAGGTGGCGGCGTACGATTCCGTGATGTGACCGACGGGCTCAGCAACACAATTATGTCCGGGGAATCTTGCTATGCCAGCACTGATGCCAGCGGAGCCAATCGTCTGCTTGGTACAGGAGCCACTGAGTTCCGCGACTGGCCGATCTGGATTGGTTCAGGAAACCAGAGCGATGAAGCCATTCGTATCAACGGTCGCTTCAACAGTCCAATCAATGCTCGCACCAACTTCAACCGGATGTTTCAGGCGATCAACGACGACAATGCCTTCAGCTACCACGTTGGCGGGGCTCAGTTCGTATTGGGTGATGGCTCTGTGCGATTCATCAGCGAAAACATCAGCAACCAGACTTATGACTGGTTGCACGATAAGCGTGACGGCATGGTTCTCGGAGAATTCTAGGACGTGTTCTGATTGCTAAGAGTTATTGAGAATGAATTTAGTCGCCCCTCCTCCTCGACAACGAGCGAGGAGGGGCCACTTTGGGCTGACTTCTAAGAAAATATTTGATTCGGAATTCGTGATGAAAACAAGTCGATCATTATCGCTCGTGCTTTTTGCTGTGGGACTCTCAGGATGTTCCGAGGGACTCAAAGAATTCCCCTGTGCCGAAGCATCCGGGGTTGTGTTGTGTGAAGGGAAACCTGTGCAGGGTGCTCAGGTCTACTTCTCCCCAAAGATGACTGGAAAGACTGCCGAAGTTGGTAAGCCTGGATTCGCTTTCACTGATGAAGCCGGACGTTTTATCCTCTCAACGTATGGTTCGGGTGATGGGGCTGTTGTTGGTCCGCATATCGTTCGCGTGACGACCAGCAATGAGTTCCCCTGCAACTGCGTTGGGGAAGAAACGCGGGATCTGATGGATGTCGAGATCGTGGCGGACAAAGAGAACGAATTCAAAGTAGAACTGCCAAAGCGAACCGCCCCGGTTCAGAAGAATCCGTTTGACGATGTGGAAGAGAAGAAGTAGACCGATCCGAGTGGAGCGAGTACCGTCGATTTCTGTCAGACTTCGCTTTGTATGCTGACGGTAAACGACGGGCAGGAATGCCCATCCTACCTGGTGTTTGAACTCATGTCCGTGGAATCACGTTCGAATTCTACAAAGACTCCGGATCCGCAAGGCCGCTTCGAGGCATTGCGGAGTTGGTTGTCAGCGCAGACCGCGGCGTCCAGTCTTGTCATCTTTCGAATTGGCTTCGGGCTGACGATGGCCTTCTGGGCGTTCGACTATCTGCGAACAGATCGAGTTCGCCTGTTGTGCGCACCCGACATGTTCCACTTCACATATGCAGGATTCTCGTGGGTTCGGCCTTGGCCTGGCCACGGGATGATTGCCCTGTTTGTGGTGATGATGCTTGCGGCGATCATGATTGCCGCCGGTGCCATTTATCGAGTGGCCACGGTGGTCTTTGCAATTGGGTTTACGCACTTCTTTTTAATCGATCGAACCAACTACCAGAATCATTACTATCTGATCGTGCTGCTCAGTTGGCTGATGACTATTCTGCCAGCGAATCGAATGTTCTCTGTGGACGTGCTGAATGGCTCGGTCACAGGCTCAGGCATAATCCCGCGATGGTGCCTGCTGTTATTGCAGTTTCATATTGCTTTGCCGTATGTATTTGGAGGAGTTGCCAAGATCGATACGGACTGGCTCAGTGCCGAGCCCATGAAGAATATCCTCAGAATTCAGGGATGGGTTGATGGTGTTCCAGGATGGTTGAATGAAACTGCGGCAG
The DNA here is from genome assembly GCA_026400835.1 of Planctomycetales bacterium. GTDB lineage: Bacteria > Planctomycetota > Planctomycetia > Planctomycetales > Planctomycetaceae > SXXK01. The sequence goes on from JAPLOA010000095.1 coordinate 68,845, forward strand.
CCAATCTTTTCACATGGGGCGGGCTACTCTTTGATCTGCTGGTTGTCCCGGCAATTCTGTGGCGAAGAACCAGGGTTGTCGGATTCCTGATGGCGATCGCATTTCATCTTTCGAACAGCGTGATGTTCAACATCCACGTTTTTCCCTGGCTGATGATCAGCGCCACGACCGTGTTCTTTTCACCAGATTGGCCTATCAAATTCTTGCTTTGGTTGAACCTGGGGGCGAAGAACAACGAACCCAGTTCATCGCTGCTGGAATCTGGCGGCGGAATCTCGACACCTGCAGTGCTCGTTCTGCTAGCCTACTGCAGCTTTCATATTCTCTGGCCACTGCGTCATTTCATTTACGAAGGAAACACCGGCTGGACGGAACAAGGGCATTACTTTTCATGGCGGATGATGCTTCGAGGCAAAACGGTTGGCCTGCGGTACTACCTGACGGATGCGGAGACCGGAGTAACACAACAAGCAGACATCAGACAGTTCTTGAATCCCGAACAACAAATCAAGTTTGCCAAAGATCCGCTGATGATTCTTGATCTGGCTCACGGTCTGGCCACAGAATCTCTGCGGCGAACAGGAAAACAAACGGAAGTGCGAGCCCTGGTACTGGCTTCACTGAACGGTCGCAAACCTCAATTATTAATTGATCCGACAGTCAATCTGGCTGCTCAACCCAAATTCGCATTTCATCGTCCATGGATTGTTCCGTTACATGAACCTTTGCGGAGCGATCCCTGGACAATTCCGTTGAACGAATGGGAGCAGCATGTTGATCTTCCTAAGCTACCATTTCTGAATCTTCAAACGCGGATCTCCGCGAACCATCGATAACAGGATAGCACTATGTTCTTCAGATCCCGAACTTCACTTCGCCGTTTTCTCGCGTGTACTGCAATTCTGCCGATAACGATGATTTCTGTGTCTGCTCAGGACGCTGCTCCTGATGTGATCAAACTGGTTCCGAAAGTCGAGCCAGCCGAATTTGCTCAACCAGGAATTCTCCCTGACCGAATCGTTCTCACATGGGCTTCAGATCCTGCAACATCTCAGGCTGTGACATGGCGAACATCCACTAAGGTTCCTCGGGGACTGGCCGAAATCACTGTCGCCAATGCCGGACCGGATCTGGAATCGCAGAGCAAGCAACTGGTCGCAGTCAGTACGCCGCTGACGACAGATCTGAATACCGCTCACTTCCACACCGTGAAGTTCGAAGGGCTCACGCCTAAGACGAAGTACGCGTATCGCGTCGGCGATGGTGTGAACTGGAGCGAGTGGTTTCAGTTCACAACGGCCAGTTTGGAGCCGGAGCCGTTTTCTTTTATCTACTTCGGCGATGCCCAGAACGATGTTCGTTCCAAGTGGTCACGCGTTATCCGCGAAGCCTACAGTGATGCTCCCAGGGCAAAGTTTATGATTCACGCCGGGGACCTGATTAACAACGCCGAATCGGATGTGGAATGGCAGGAATGGTTTGAAGCTGGAGCATGGATGAATGGGATGATTCCCAGCATTGCCGTACCGGGTAATCATGAAATGGCCAAAGTGAATGAGACCACTCGCCGTCTGTCTCACCACTGGAGACCACAGTTTGCACAGCCTGAGAATGGCCCGGCAGGTCTGGAAGAAGCCTGCTTTACTCTCGTCTATCAGGGCGTGCGAATTGTCTCGATGAACAGCAACGAGAAGCCGTTGGAACAAGCCGAATGGCTGGACAAGGTGCTGACCGAGAACAAAGAAAAATGGGTTGTCTGTTCATTCCATCATCCCATGTTCTCCACCGGTAAGGATCGGGACAACGCAGGCCTTCGAGCCATCTGGAAACCAGTGCTGGACAAGCACCGTGTCGACCTTGTGCTGCAAGGGCATGACCATACGTATGGACGAACCGGGCTTGATACGCCAATGGGTCATGTCAATCTGACGACCGGCGTGAATGCGGCTGATGTGTTCTCCGGGACTGTTTATGTGGTCTCGGTCAGCGGCCCCAAGATGTACAACCTGCAGCGACATCCGTTCATGACTCGCCATGCCGAAGATACTCAGCTGTACCAGATCATTCACGTGGATGGCGATAAACTTCATTTCGAAGCTTTCACGGTTACGGGAGAATTATACGACGCCTTCACACTCACTAAACAATCGGGTGCTAAAAACATCCTGACAGAACAAGTTCCGGACACCCCGGAAAGACTCCGCCCACCAGTTGTTGCTGCACCTGTGAAGAAGGCGTCTGAGGCCTTGAAGTAGAAGCGTTGGCGAGCGGTTGGGCGTCAGCCCTCCGAGTACCCTGCGATCTCCTCGGAGGGCTGACGCCCTGCCGCTCGCCTTTTCAATGGCGAGCTTTTGAAACCATCATTTTCGTTCTGCGCTCCCAATGCGCGCGTTGCTCATGTGAAACGAAGGAGAAGCATGATGATTCGTAGTGTTCTTGTGGGCGGATTACTTCTGATGTCGGGCATCAATCTGACAGTGGGATCAGAGAAGTCGCCGGGCAACGCCAAACTGACCGCGTCGTTTCGCAACGGCGTGAATGGGTACTCCGGAACGATTGACTCCGAGATCTGGGCGCTGGCTCCAACCACGATTCTGGATGGTAACGGCAATGCGTCAACGGACGCTGACAACGATGGTGGTGAGAGTCAGGTGCTGCTGCGGTTTGATGGCATCATCGGTTCAGAAAGCGGGCAGATTCCGCCAAACGCAGTCGTTCATACAGCTCGTCTACTCGTAAGTGCGTTCGATCAGGGCAGCACTGTGAATCTGCATCGCATGCTGGTTCCGTTTGAGGAAAGCGTTACCTGGAGCAGTCTCATTTCAGGCGTGTCTGCGGATGGCCTGGAAGCGTCTCGGCATAAAGATTCATTCACGTTCGGCAAGATTGCGGCGAACTCCTCAGAGATCGTCTTCGATGTGACTGACACCGTTCAGTTGTGGGTCAACGGAGAAGCCAACCACGGCTGGGCATTTCTGAACACCGGCGGGAATGGCTGGGACTTCTACGTTTCCGAGTTCGACAACATCGAACAACGTCCGAAGCTGGTGATTGAGTACAGCGTTGTGAAGCCGTAGTGCAAAAGTACAAATTTGAAATTTGAGATTTCAAATCCAGAATCAAAAATCCCCAAGCAAAAATCTATCGGAGGTCTGATCATGACAACACAACCGCCAGGCACATGGCATTCGGATGCTTCGCATTTTCGCAAGCCGGCTCGACGCGATTTTCTTTACGCGGGATGGCTGGGCGGACTTGGACTGAGCATGGGAAATCTCTTCCGCCTGCAGGCCGCTTCGGAGACGGATGCACCAGCGAAGACGATCGAACCGAAAGCCAAATCGGTGATCCATATTTATCTACAGGGCGGCTTTGCTCACATGGACAGCTTCGACCCGAAGCCGGACGCACCGCTGGAGTACCGAGGGATCCTCGACAATATCGCGACTACGATTCCAGGCGTTCGTTTCAGTTCACACATGCAGGAAACAGCCAAAGTCGCTGACAAGCTGACCGTCGTACGCAGCATGACTCATACGGAAGTCGACCATGCTCGCGGCGAGCACAGCATGTTCACCGGATACCGTCCAAGCCCGGCTCTGGTCTATCCCAGTGCTGGCAGCGTTGTTTCGCACGAACTGGGGCCTCGAGGTGCCATGCCTCCTTATGTTGTTGTGCCAACGGCCGGCAGTCAGTTTCTGGGAAGCGGCTATCTGAGCAACGCGTATGGACCATTTGCTCTGGGTGCCGATCCAGCGCGAACGGGTTTCTCTGTCCGCGATCTGAATCATCCAACAGGAATCGATGACGCTCGATTTGAAACTCGCAAATCGTGGAAGGCACTGGTCGATCAGCATTTTCACAAGATGGGTCAGGATGATGCGATTGCCACGATGGATTCGTTCTATCAGCGAGCCTATCAGTTGCTGGATTCTCCGGAATCAAAAGCCGCGTTCAGTCTCAACGGCGAATCGGATGAGACAAAGAACCTGTATGGAATGAAGCCCTGGGGCCCGATCCTGAGGCCGTCAGCAGGAGCCCGTTTCCTGATGGCTCGCCGTCTGGTCGAAGCTGGTGTTCGATTTGTGACCGTCACGTACGGCGCATGGGATACTCACTCGTACCATTATCGTGGCATTGAGACTCAGTTGCCGGACCTCGACAAAGCCTTCGCAGGCTTGATTCAGGATCTGGATCAGCGCGGGCTGCTGGATTCAACACTGGTCCTGATCACCAGCGAATTCGGCAGAACGCCGAGAGTCAACGCGGGCGGTGGTCGAGATCATTGGCCTCGAGTCTTCAGCATCGTGATGGCTGGTGGCGGCACGAAACGCGGTCATATCTTCGGGGCCTCCGATGCACTGGCCGGCGAAGTCGCTGAGCAGCCGCTGTCGATCGAGAACTACGCAACGACCATGTATCACCTGCTGGGGATTGATGCTTCAAGGTCTTTGATGTCACCCGGCGATCGGCCGCAGTCGATTGTGATGAATGGAAACGTCGAGAGCGATTTGCTGGCGTAAACGAATTCGAAAGGCGAGCGGCAGGGCGTGAGCCCTCCGAGTGTCTTCATGTTTTTGCTTCCGCATACGCGATCGTATCAGGGCAATGCTCGGAGGGCTGACGCCCTGCCGCTCGCCAAAGTCAGCGAATCTCAAGAGGTACTCGTGATGCTCCTTCGATACAGTGTCGTCCTCGTTCTGGTCTTCGCCTCGCAGCTTCTGCAGGCTGCTCCGCCTTCTGTGGAACGGCTCTTTCCTGCGGCCGGGCAGCGGGGAGTTTCGTTCCCAGTCAACGTCGTCGGGGCTGGCCTGCAGAATGCTGTCGAAGTGATGTTGTACAACCCTGACATCAAATGCGATCGTCTGGAGCCAAAGTCAGACAACGAGCTGATCGTGCATCTGATCGCCTCAGACAACTGTCTTCCCGGAATGTATCCACTTCGGATTCGTTCTTCCGAAGGCATCTCAGAAATGCATGTCGTCGGGATCTCCAAGCTTCCCGTCATCCTTGAATTGGAATCCAATGATGCAGCGGAAGATGCCCAGTCACTGGAGCTGAATCACACTGTGGTTGGCACCATAGAAGCGGGAGACGTTGACAGTTTTCGCGTCTCGCTGAAGAAAGGCGATCGATTGTCTGCTGAAGCTGAAGCCATGCGAGCCGGTGGAGCTATGCTGGATGGGGTGCTCAATGTCATGAGCCCAACCGGCGAATGGCTGGCGGCGGTCGATGATACGTCGTTGCGACGACAGGATCCGATGGTTTCGCTCATCGCTCCTGAAGACGGTGACTACATCGTTCAGTTGCATGAATCGAATTTCGAAGGCGATGAATCCAGTCGTTACGCTCTGCACATCGGAACGTTCCCGGCACCGCAATGGGTCTATCCGGCAGGCGGACAAGCGGGCCAAACGGTTGCAGTCGCTTTCGGCGGTGACGCTGGGGGTCCGATCTCTCAGGAAGTCTCGCTGCAACAGCACTCGGCCGGACCAACGCAGGTTTTCTGTGAGAACAACGGTGTGGGCTCCGCGACGGGGTTGCCTTTCCGGGTAAACCCGTTTGGCAACGCTTTGGAACAGGAACCGAATGCGACGTCGGCCGAACTGAATTCCCCGGCCATCGAACTGCCTGTGGCTCTGAACGGACTGCTGCAGGAACCGAGTGACGTAGATTGCTTTCGCATTCGTGCCGAAGCCGGTCAGAAGTTTGATGTCGAAGTTTTTGCGAGTCGACTTGGGAGCCCGGTCGATACGCTGCTGGAAATCCGAACTCTCGACGGAACAATCGTGGCCATCGGTGATGACGGGATCAGCCATGACAGTCAGGTGTCGGTCACCTTTCCTGCGTCTTCAGAGTACATCGTTCAGATTTCTGACAAGCGTGGCAACGGCGGTGACGGATTCTTCTACCGTGTTGAAATCTCGCCGTTCAAACCGGGGCTCACCGCGTTTCTGTCTCGCCCAAATCGTTTGTCTCAGGAGCGTCAGTCCATTGCGGTGCCGCGAGGCAATCGAGTGGTCACGTTTCTGGCCTGCCAGCGAAGTGGTTTTTCCGGTGACGTAAGCCTCGCCCTCAGCGGACTTCCTGACGGCGTTAGTTTGCCGAACACCGTGATTCCTGCGGACCGGTTTTGGGTGCCGATGGTGATTGAAGCAGACTCAACTGCAGACACATCCGGCCGACTTGTGAATGTCGAAGCGTCGGCCATCACACCAGCCGGAAGCGTCATCGGTCAGTTTCGGCAGGTGGTCGATCTTGTCGCGGCTTCTGCGGATCAGTTGTTTCAGTCGGCGGAAGTGGATCGTGTAGCCGTCGCTGTGGTTGACGAAGTGCCTTACTCGATCAGTCTCGCAAAGCCTGTTGCCAGCCTGGCTCCGGATGGAACAGTGAATCTGCAAATCATCGCGACTCGCTCCGAGGGCTTTGATGCACCTCTGGAAATTTCGTTTCCGTTTCTTCCTCCGTGGGTGGATGGCCCTGACAAAGTGATTATTCCTCCCGGCGAAACGCACGTCAGCTATCCGCTGCATGCGTGGCCCAAAGCGGCGTCTCGAACATGGCAGATCTGTGCCGAGGCGAGACCGGGTCTGGCACCCGATGCGGCGCCGGATCGAACGGGAATGGGGGAACGAGGGAGCCGTCGATCCAAGCCGCTCGCACGCACGGCCGTGGCTTCGAATCTGGTGGAGCTGACAATAGCGAACGCTCCCGTGGCCGGATCGATCGAGCCGGTTGTGGCGGAGCAGGGAAAGACGCGAGATGTGTCCTGTGTGCTGGAGCGACGAGGTGAGTTGCCTCAGAAGCTGACCGCGGTGCTCGAAGGACTCCCTAATCGTGTCACGGCAGCAACGGTCGAAGTGGCGACTGCGGACAACGCGATTCGCTTCGTCCTGAACCCGGAAGACTCTTGCCCGATCGGAACCTTCCCGGATCTGATGGTTCGTCTGACTGGAGAAGTCGACGGCCAGAGCGTGTCCTGGCTGGTCGGTCGTGGCAGCGTCTTGAAAATCGAACCTGCTGGAATGCTGGTCACTGATCAGGATGGAAAGCCATTGAGCAAACTCGATGTCCTGCGTCAGCAGGCGAAGAAGAAGTAGTCACAACAACGGCGAGCGGCAGGGCGTCAGCCCTCCGAGCGCGCTGTGTGTTTTCTCGGAGGGCTGACGCCCTGCCGCTCGCCGAATTCATGTTGCCTCAACACAAAAGGCTTCTCTTTATGAATCTCATACGCTCCTTCGCCATTCTGACGCTCTTCATCACCCCCACAGTCTTAGCTCAGACTGTAACGGAGAATCGCCAGCCGTCGGGTGAGACCGTGACACACCGTGTGTATCCCGCGGAAGTCTCTCTCTCCGATGGCAGCGACTGGCAACGGTTGTTGATTCTTGCCGAACGTCCAGACGGAAGTACTCAGGACGTGACGGCATCGGCATCGATCACGCCGGTTGATACTTCCATCGTCAAACTCGAAGACGGACTCGTGCAACCTCTGGCAAACGGGGCCACGGAAATTCATGTCAGCGTTGACGGTCAGAAAGTGATCGTCCCCGTGAAGGTCGCCAATGTCGAAGTCATTCCGGAACTGAGCTTTCGGACGGACGTGCTTGCAACTCTCACCAAAGCCGGTTGCAGCACAGGAAAGTGTCATGGCTCTGCCTCCGGAAAAGATGGGTTCCGACTGAGTCTCTTCGGGTACGATCCGGCCGGCGATCATTATCGTCTGACTCGAGAGATCCCAGGTCGACGCATCAACCTGCAGTCGCCGCAGGAGAGTCTGCTGATCAACAAAGCTCTGGGAAATGTGGATCATACCGGCGGTCAGTTGATCGTGGAGGACTCCCATGAGTACGAAACGCTAATCACCTGGATGAAGAGCGGTGCCCCGGCCGATCCAGCCGATCGACCTGTTCCGACGGGCATTCGAGTCTTCCCGGAAGAAGCTGTGTTCGCAGGCAAAGGGGAAACTCAGGGCCTGATGGTGATCGCGAGCTTCAGCGATAGCACGGATCGAGACGTCACGGATCGCTCGGTCTTCATCAGCAACAACGACGCAGCGGCCAGCGTGACAGAAGACGGCGAAGTGTCCTCCAACGGACGCGGTTCTGCCTTCATCATGGCTCGATTCGATCAGTTCACAGAAGGCTGCTCGATTATCGTTCGGCCCGGAACACCATACACACGGCCAAACCTGGTCAGCAAGAATTACATCGATGATCTTGTTCAGGCTCGGTGGAGAGATCTTCATCTCCTGCCGTCGGAAGTCTGCTCGGACGAAGTCTTTTTGCGTCGCGCGTACATCGATCTGATCGGGCTGCTGCCGACGCCTCAGGAACGAACAGATTTCATTGCAAATACAGATCCGGAGAAACGCAGCAAGCTGATTGATGACTTGCTGTCTCGTCCCGACTTTCAGGATGTCTGGGTGATGAAGTGGGCGGAGATGCTGCAGATTCGCACGGTCAACGGAGTCAGTCCCAAAGGTTTACAGCTCTATGACCGCTGGCTTCGCGAGCGCATTCATGCCGGTGCCACGATTGATCAGGTCGTGCAGGAACTCATTCCGGCCACAGGAGGCACCTTTGATAATCCGGCAACCAGCTATTATCAGACCGAAACGACTCCGCAACTACTTGCTGAGAACATGGCACAGGCCTTTCTGGGGACTCGAATTCAATGTGCGCAATGTCATAATCATCCGTTCGATCGCTGGACGATGGACGACTACTATGGCTTCGCTGCGTTCTTCAGTCAGGTCGGCTACAAGCAGGCTCAGGATCCTCGTGAGATCATGATCTTCAACGCGGCCACGGGGAATCTCAAACATCCCGTGGACGATCGACCTGTGGTCCCGACGTACCTGGGTGCTGGTGCCGCAAAGCTTCCGAAAGATGCAGACTATCGGGAGGTGCTCGCTCAATGGCTGGCTTCGGATCAGAATCCCGCCTTCGCAAAGAATCTGTCGAACGTCGCGTGGGCTCACTTCTTCGGCGTTGGAATCGTCGATCCGGTGGACGACATTCGAGTCAGCAATCCGCCGTCCAACCCGGAACTGTTGAACAAGCTTGGCGAAAAACTGTCCGAGTACAAGTACGACATTAAGCCCCTGGTTCGTGATATCTGTAATTCCAGCACGTATCAACTGGCGACGAGTCGCAATGAATCGAACAAGCTGGACGAACGACATTTCTCACATGGTCGAGTTCGTCGTATGCGGGCCGAAGTGCTGCTGGACTGCCTGAATCAGGTGACTGAAACCACGGTAGAGTTTCGAGGTCTCCCCACTGGCAGTCGAGCGATCCAGATCGCTGACGGCGCGACGCCCAATTACTTCCTGTCCACATTCGGCCGCGCGTCACGAGCGACCGCGTGCTCCTGTGAAGTGAAGACATCTCCGACGTTGTCTCAGGCATTGCATCTGCTGAACGGGGAATCAACGACCGGCAAGATTTCTGAAGGGGGCGTGATCGATCGGCTGCTTGAACAGAATTCGGATCCGATGACTGTTGTAACGGCCTTGTATGAACGCTGTCTGTCTCGCCAGCCAACGGCAGAAGAAGTTGCCGCGATCGGTGAACGTCTGAAATCCAGCACCGACGTCAAAGCGTCTCTCAGCGATCTCTTCTGGGCTCTGCTGAATTCGAATGAGTTTGTATTTAATCATTGATGGCTGTTTTTTGGCGAGCGGCAGGGCGTCAGCCCTCCGAGTACTGCACGCGACCGATTCGAGATTTCAGAGTTCCCGATCAATCAAAGCAAAACAAGAAACAATTATGCAATCCACTGTCTTCAACACGCTGCTCATCCTCATCCCTCTGTTACTTCAGAACGCAGCTCCTGGCCAGGAAGGTGCTTCGTCGGAGGTCACATGGGACCAGGTGAAGCCCGTGTTTCAGAAACGCTGCTTCGCGTGTCATCGCGGTGAGCAGGCTCGAGGCGGGCTGGATGTTTCGACGGTGGCAGGCATCAAAGCGGGCTCCACCTCCGGAGCGGCCGTTGTCTCTGGCAAGCCGGAAGAGAGCATGATCTACACGCTGCCCGCGCATCTTGAGAATCCTCAAATGCCGCCGAACAGTGCAAAGATGCCTCAGCGAGAGCTGGATCTGATCTTTGGATGGATTCAGGGCGGACTTTCAGAACGTGTCACTGCAACGACGACGGCCACGAAATCCTCGCGACCCACAATGAACCGTCCGAGGCCTCGCATGCAGACCTCTGCAATGCGATCAAAAAAGACCGACATGGACGCTTCAGCGATCGCAGGCACTGGCGATGCTGAGGACTCCAATATGACCGTGGTCACTTCGAGCCCTGCAAAGCCTGTGCGTTCGCTGAGCCGCGTTGTGACGGCTGTTGCGGCAAGTCCCACGGCATCACTGGTGGCCGTGGCCGGACATCGCGAAGTGTTCCTTTATCAGTGGACCGATCAGTCTTTGGTCACAACCATTCCATTTCCTGCGGGCGATGTTTTCGTGCTGCGATTTTCTCGTGACGGAAGCACTCTGCTGGTCGGCGGAGGAATCGGCGGAGCTTCGGGCAAAGTCATAGGCTTCGATGTTGCAACGGGAGCCGTTCTGTTTGAAGTCGGGAATGAGTCCGATGTTGTGCTGGCGGCGGATCTGAGTCCCGACGGACGACTGGTCGCGCTGAGCGGACCATCGCGAACGGTCAAAGTGTTCGACACCGTCAGTGGCGAGAACACGGCCGAGATGAAAAAACATACCGACTGGGTGCTGACTCTGGCCTTTAGCAATGACGGCCTGCTGCTGGCTTCCGGCGACCGCTTTGGCAGTCTGCAGATCTGGGAAGCCACTTCGGGCAATGCCTTTCATACGCTGCGAGGTCACTCCGGGGCGATTCATGGAATCGTCTGGTCGGCCAATTCGAACACTGTGATGTCTGTCAGCGAAGACGGAACTCTTCGCGAATGGGACATGCATGAAGGCAAACAGTTGCGAATTGAGTCTGAGAACATTGGCGGGCTGCTGGCCGTTGACTCCGCGGCGGCCGGTCCTTTCGTTGTTGGTGGTCGCAGAGGGAAACTGGCGATTCGACAGGCACCAGATCAGCCATCACGCGAGATTACCATGGACGACGAAGTGACAGATCTCGCAATGACTCAGGATGCCACTCACGTCATCGCCGCCGACGTGACAGGCAACGTTGTACTGTTCAATCTGGAAACAGGTAGCGAAGCTGCTCGGTTTCATTTGCCGTAGATTTAATGACGAAATCATACACCACGTGGTTTACCCCGGTGGTTTAAAGGCTCTTGCACTACAACTCGTTGAACTTGGAGAACGCCCCGCAATGAAAAGCTGACACGACAACGTAGTGCAGAAGCCGTGTTCCACCGGGGTAAACCCGGTGGCGTAGGTTGTTTGTGACCCGGCGAAGCTGATGCCGGGCTTCCAGCCCTGAACAGTTTCCATCCTCACAATTCATCAGGCCTTCCAAATCATGCCGAAAACGTATCAACACATCCAAACCCTTCTGGCCGCCGGTGCCCTGGCCTTTCTAAATCTCCACACCACATCCGCCGATGACTGGCCAGCGTGGCGAGGCCCAAACGGTAATGGAATCAGCACGGAATCTGAGGCACCATTGAAATGGAGTGCTTCGGAGAACATCGCATGGCGAACGGAGATCCCTGGACGCGGTCGATCATCGCCGATTGTCACGGGTGATCGGGTCTTCGTGACCACGGGCGTCGAAGAAGATCAGTCACGACGAGTCATCTGCATCAGTCGCACTGACGGAAAGATTCTCTGGTCTCAGTCTGTCCATTCGGGACCTGGCGGCAAAATGCATCAGGACAACACGATGGCCTCATCGACTCCGGCGACAGACGGTGAACGAGTCTTTGCGGCCTTCGTGGATGATCAGGGCATGAAGGTTGTCGCTCTCGATATGGACGGCAAGATCTTGTGGACCGTAACACCGGGAACGTATTACTCCAATCATGGCTTCGCCGCATCGCCAGTTGTTTACGGCGAAGGAGTCATCGTCAACGGACATCAGGACGGAACTGCGTTTGTCGTGATGCTCGATCGCAAAACCGGCGATGAAATCTGGCGGTATACTCCGGACGTGAATCAGCGATCCTTTTCGACACCCGTGCTGACTCAGTACGAAGGTGCCGATCAGTTGATCCTGACAGGCTCACAGCAGACGCTGGGACTGAATCCAGCGACCGGTGAAAAACTCTGGAGTGCTGCTGGTCCCACGGAGAAATTCGTCTGTACACCGTCCGTGGGGCACGGGATGGTGTTCAGCTTTGGAGGTTCACCCGACAAAAAATCTCTGGCCGTGAAACTCGGCGGATCAGGCGACGTCACGGAAACTCACGTCGTCTGGCGCAGTGAGCGAGGGATGCCGTATGTGCCATCGCCACTGCTTGTCGGTGACTATCTGCACATCATCAACGATCTCGGAGTTTACACGTGCATTGAGCCAGTGACGGGCAAAGTCCTGCACACAGCACGAGCACTGGGTTCGACCTACAGTTCTCCGATTGCCGTTGGCGACAGGATCTACATGTTCGAAGACACAGGCCGATGCACAATTTTCGAGAACGGCTCGTCCTTTAGCGTACTGGCAAAGAACTCACTCGACGAAGAGATGTATACGACGCCGGCAATCTCGAACGGCCAACTCTTTGTCCGAACGACGTCTGCACTGATCTGTATCTCCGAATCCAAATGAGTCATCATCCGGCTTGCGAACTCTTCACTGAAAGTTCATAACCTGCGTCAATACTGCGAATCTGGATTTGCAGATGCCCAGAATGAATCTCTCCCACCAACGAGCTCATGACCTTGAACAGCACAAACACAGCACAGGTCACCATTGATCAGATCTTTGAGGTCTTTCAGACGCTTGGCAATAGCCATTATGGTGAAAACGTCAGTGAACTTGAGCATGCGCTGCAGACGGCGGAATTTGCTCGGCAGTTTGATGAATCAGATGCTGTGATTCTGTCGTGCCTGCTGCATGACTATGGGCATATGCTGCATAATCTTGGCGAAGACATTGCTCAGAAGGGTGTCGATGCCAAACATGAAGAGATCGGTGCGGAGCTTTTGAAGGCGATGTTTCCCGACTTTATTCTCGAACCGATTCGACAACACGTGGCGGCCAAGCGTTATCTGTGCTGGAAGGTCCCGGCGTATGCAGATGGGCTGTCTGAGTCGTCTCGATTGAGCCTTCAGCTTCAGGGCGGCCCGATGAATGATGATGAGGGGAGGCAGTTTGAAGCGAATCCTCACTTCGAGGCCTGCATCAAAGTTCGCCGCTACGACGACATGAGCAAAGTGCCCAATATGCCGACAGCCGATCTGGAAAGTTATCGGCCGCTGATCGAGAAATTTCTTCTTCAACTCCAAACGGCCATGGCCCGCCTTTAGCGGCCAGCCACATGCGTTGCTGTGTTTCGCCTCCGCCTGCGGCTCGCCGTTGAACAAAGTTTTCTTACTCACCACAGGAATCGTATCTCCATGTCGACTCAACGTCATCTGCACGATCTGGCACTATCACGAAGAAACATGCTGCTCTCCGGAGCCTCGCTGGCCATGTTGCCATGGCTGGGACGCTTCGCACAGGGAGTTGTCATTCGTCGACCAGTGTTCGCTCAAGATCCGTTTCAACTGGGAGTTGCCTCCGGAGATCCCACCGGCGATGGAGTTGTACTCTGGACTCGACTGGCAATTGATCCGCTCAACGGGGGTGGAATGAAGCCCGAAAGCTACGAAGTGAAATGGGAAGTCGCAGCCGACGAAGGATTTCAGCAGATCGTCCAGTCGGGCACTGAACTGGCCACTCCGCAATTGGGGCACTCGATTCACGTCGAACTGAGCAGACTCAAACCGGACACATGGTACTGGTATCGCTTTCATGCGGGCGATGCCGTCAGTCGGATCGGCAAGACACGAACAATGCCGGCCATGAATATTATGCCGGAGAAGCTGAAGTTCGCGTTTGCGTCGTGCCAGCATTATGAAAGCGGCTACTTCACGGCCTACGATCACATGGCCAAAGAGAATCTGGATCTTGTGCTGCATCTGGGCGACTACATCTACGAATACGCCGGGATGGATAACCGAGTCCGCAAACATCACGGGCCTGAAATCACGACGCTGGAACATTATCGAAACCGGTATGCTCAATACCGAATGGATCCGTCGCTTCAGACCATGCATGCTCTGTGTCCGTGGGCCGTTGTTTGGGACGATCATGAATTCGACAACAACTGCGCCGGAGCGATCTCGGAAGAGTCGCATGTGTCGCCAGCCGAGTTTCTGCTGCGGCGAGCAAACTCGTATCAGGCTTACTACGAGAACATGCCGCTGCGTCGCACGTGTCTGCCTCAGGGACCGGACATGACACTGTATCGGACGATTGATTTTGGCCGACTGGCCCGATTTGAGATGCTGGATACTCGTCAGTATCGCACCGATCAGCCAAATGGCGACAAGCTCAAGCCGCTGGAAGGAGGCGTGTTTGATCCGCTGGGAACCATGCTGGGCGACAAACAGGAGCGCTGGCTGATGAGCGATCTGCTGCAGTCACAGGCGAAGTGGAACGTGCTTGGACAACAGGTCATGATGGCTCGCGTTGATCGTGCTGCCGGGGCGGAAGCCAAATTTAGCATGGATCAGTGGGCCGGTTATGATATCTCTCGCAAGAAACTCCTGGACTTCATGGCGACTCGCCAGATTTCCAATCCTGTCGTGCTGACGGGCGATATTCACTCTAATTGGGTGAATGATCTCAAAGTCGATTTTGACAACGCGACAGATCCGATTGTAGCGTCGGAATTTGTCTGCACGTCGATCTCGTCCGGCGGCAACGGTCTGCAGTTCGTCAAAGGCCATGCAGAATTGATGGCGGAGAATCCATTCGTCAAGTTCCAGAATTCTGAACGCGGCTATGTCAGTTGCACAGTCACTCCGAAAGAATGGCGCAGTGATTATCAGGTGGTTGAGTTTGTCGACAAGCCAAACGCACCACTGATTAATCGCGGCACATGGGTCGTTGAGAATGGCAAGGCCGGGGCTGTGAAAGCGTAGTGCATGTCAACGCTTCAATGCTCCACGCGTCTTGTAGAAAAGATCGAAGGACCATTGATCACGAAAAACGTGGGTTAAGCTTTCGATGCCGAAATGGACAGTTCTCTATTTCTGTCCCAGGTTTTCAAACAGATGCAGGAGCGATGGGGGATCTGCCGGTTCCGCGTAGAAGCAGCCGGCAGTGATATCAATGTCCCCATCTGCATCAGTATCGCTCAGGGAAATTGTTGAATAGATCGGCGGCCCTTTCTGTATCACATGGCGTTCAAAAAGACCGTTGGTCTTCTGCTCCAGCCAAATCAATGCCTGTAAACTCTCAGGTGCCGCGCCCTGAATTGACTTCAACGGTAACAGTGCTGCAGCCACGATGTCCTGATCACCATCTCTGTCCAGGTCGGCACTTAAAGCTCGTAACACACCGGGTATTGCAGCAATATGCTGTGGCTCAAACTTGAGCCGCCCCATATTGCGCAGCAGCCAGATCCCGTGATAAGGTTTTATCAGGTGCGAATCGAACGTGTCGCCGACAGTGTACAAAACATCGGTATCACCATCGCCATCGAAGTCGCAAAGAGTAATGCCACTTGAACCATAGGATGGATCAGGAGCGGCATAAATCGACACCTTTTCAAAACCAGTTTCTCGATTCATGAAAGCCTCAATGACCTCATGCTCCTGGCTGATCACTGCCACGAAATCCACTCTTCCATCGCCGTCAAGATCCGTGACTGGCAGATGAATAGTGCCCGGCCTGTTATCAATTTTCAGACTGCGAAATGAGCGTTCACTCGCTGCATTTACGTCGTTGAATATGACATGAATTCCACCCGTCTCATGCCAGCCGAATTCCGCGACAGCCAGATCCGGATCGCCGTCATTGTCTAAATCTGCGGACTGCACGTCTGCAACTCGCCCAATTCCGTCCAGAATCACCCGAGGAGTTGATTCCGTCGTCTGGTTCTCAGCATCCGACAGCCAGAGCACCTGCCCTTTATTGTGATCTTCAGGCAGAAATGTCCCAAGGTCTGCGACGATAAGATCCATGCTGCCGTCCTGATCAAGATCGGCACTGCACGTTCCGGCAGGATTCGTTCCGATGCGAAAAGACCTCGCATGCCCCGGATCATTGACATCACAATCGAAGACACACCCAAGACGCATGTCGCTCACCCAAACTCGCGATGGAGTCGCTGCACTGTCACTCCGCCGCAATACGGATACTGCCGGAAGGTCGGTTAACTCTACAGGGATATTGATGAAACGGCGTTCGAACTTCAGCGGAGACGTTCTCGCTTCGGTCTGTTCCGGGGACGCAAGTCGCTCAGGGGCTCGCTGCCGATACCACCCAACCACTGACGCCTGAGGTGGTGGCGTTAGATCTTTGCGGCCGGAATCATAATAGAAATCAAATCCGCGTTTGACCTCCTGATACCAGGCGTCCTTCGGGAAACTATCGGGAAGCGGCACAGCATGGCAAGCACCACAAAAGATCTTCACCTGCTGTTCTACCGCAAACTGATTT
The DNA here is from genome assembly GCA_026400835.1 of Planctomycetales bacterium. GTDB lineage: Bacteria > Planctomycetota > Planctomycetia > Planctomycetales > Planctomycetaceae > SXXK01. Next base: position 85,435 of record JAPLOA010000095.1, read on the forward strand.
GTCGCACTGTCTTCAAAAGAATCCGAAACGGTCATCTGACCTGCGTTCTCAGGCGAGCCGACATCTCTCGTGTCCTGTGTGCAACCAGAAACAACAGAAACGATCCCGGTAACCAGCAGTAAAAGCCACCGACGGGTTGCGAATCCTGGAAGAGACCGAGATGAAGTCCTCATTTCAACGAGGCAGCAAGCTTTACTGGATACGGTCATGTCTGAACAATTTCCCGATTGTCTGCTATGATCATTGAGTCGATTTCAGTGACCTGCCGCAACAGGAACTTCATTGCGGGTTAACGACTCAACAATCTGCAATTGTTGATTCACAGAAACGTTCCGGAGATATTGCACCGTTCCAGAGGGCCAGTGAATGGTGATTTGCGCAATCTGATCATACTGACCAAGGCCAACATGGACGCGACGATCAGAAGTCGATGCATAGCTTGTTCCGCCTTTTACAAGTCGCAGTATCTTTTTCCCATCATCGAACTCAAACTCGATCCACGCACCTTCAGCCCAACGTGAGCTCTTCACTCCGATAAGTTGCATCACAAGCCAGTTCCCAAAACGAACAGAATCGTTTCGCAGGACCGCCAGCGGTTGATTGATGTTGGATACAAAGATGTCAAGATCGCCATCGTTGCCCAGATCTCCCTCGGCAACCCCCCGACCCAAATACTGGCCTTTAAAGTACGCTCCCGATCCGTTGGTAACATCTTGAAATCGCTTCTGATTGTCATTCATCAGCAGCAGCGGTCGTTGATTGAGAGGAGAATTGATCGGGTGGCGAATGACGTGGCCATTTGCCACAAAAAGGTCTTCATCACCATCCAGATCAAGGTCACCAAACCTCGTGCCCCATCCAACGCTTAAACCGCACGCAGCGGAAATCCCGGTGCTTCGGCTGACATGCTGGAAAATCTGCCCGTCAAAGCTGCGATAAAGCGCGAAAGTTTCGTTTTCATAGTTCGTAACCCAGACATCCGGAAGACAATCACCATTATAGTCGCCGATATCGACACCCATGCTCCCATCTTCACGGCCCGTATCACTAAATCCAGTCGCACTCGATGCACCGCATTCCCTGAAACTCTGATGCGATTCGTTCATCAGCAGGAAATTCATCGTAGTATCATTAGTGACATAAACATCGACATCGCCATCAAGGTCTATGTCGGCGGCAACGACACCCAGACCTTTCCCTGGTGGATACTCGCCAAGCCGACCAGACTCTTCAATAAAGCCACCGGCGCCATCACTCAGATAAAGAGTATCGGGCAAACCGGTGAAACTCCTTGGGGGGCACACCTCTCGAACTGAGTCGCCGTGCGTAAAACAGAGAGGATCATTGTCAGTGCGCCAGTTCACATAATGAGCAACGTATATATCATTCGCCCCATCTCCGTTGAAATCTGCCCAGGCCGCGCTGCTGCTCCAGAGGTGATCCGTCAAGCCAGCGGAAGTAGTCGCTTCAAAAAACGTGCCGTCACCATTATTGTGAAATAGCTGCAGCCCCCCGTAACCAGTGACCAGCACGTCATCAAAACCATCGTTATTAAAATCGCTTACGATCGCGCCATGAGAATAATGATCAGCGTGCGCTATGCCTGCCGCAGCCGAACATTCGGCAAACATTTGAATCGCGTTCAGAGTCCCGTTCTCTGCTGGCAAAGAACGAAAGAGCCTCGATTCTAGACCGAACGGCGTTTTCGATGAATCAAAGTCACCACCGCCTGGTGCAAAGACGTCGATGTGCCCGTCACCGTTGAAGTCCAGAATCCCCAGTCCGCCTCCAAGCGACTCGACGATCGTGTAGAATTCTCTCTCAGCACCATCACGGTAAACATGATTGATACCCAGCTGACCAGCACATTCCTCAAAACGAAATGGAGATTCGAAAGCAGCCGCCTTTGGTGACTCGACAGTAGCCGCCGCCCCCCCTGAGTCCGACTTAGGTACCGCTGGTTCAGGTTGATTACTGCATCCGGTCAGCCACAGGATGAGGCCGCAAATGGCAGGAAAATAGTTGAATGATTTGACAGCAATGTCAGACACCTTCCGAAAAAGAAAACGCAGTTGCATAATTTGCCATCCTGTTCCGGATCGGCCTGGAATAATGTATTGGTTATCGTGCGCCAGGCAATCAGCGAAAACATTCCTTTGACTTCCCAAACGTGGCTGTCGGACCATCAGACTGCGCTTTTGCCAGCGAGACTTGACGTCGTTACTGACCGGCAGTTGAGCTTCACGGATTTGTGATTTCATGGCCAGAATTCCGCATGCAGGCCGCTGCTGCTGTTCGCCAGAGTTTTGCCATCTGTGGCAATCCCAATTGATCACACACCTCCGCCATTCTCTCTCGGACCTGCCAATTAGACGGCTGGTCCATCGCTATCTGGCTTAGGGAAGTCAGCTCCAGTTTCAATGCTTTAAGCTTTTCGGATTGCTGCAGGTGCTCATTGTACTTTGCATTATCTTTCAGCAGGCGATATGACATCGCCAAAAGGTATTCACACTCATCATCGGACGGATCGTCCGAACGTACTTTCTGCAGGACAGCAATTGCCTCAGCGGGTTTCTGCTTCTCCATCAGAATGCGTCCCTGCAATCGCCGACCCGCTGCCGGGACCGTTCCCAGCCCTTTCGCCTGCGACAACAGGGCTTCAGCCTGACCCGGATCGCCCAAATTCCACCAGCACTCAGCCTTAGTCGCCAGCACAATTGCGGAATCCGGACAGCGGTCCAATTCCCGCATAGCGTTCTGAAACTCTTTCCGCGCGATGTAGACCGACGCGAGAGACACGAAAACCTGCATCTGATCACTCGGTAAGACAGCGAGATCGGCAGCCTGCTGAAAAGCCTTCAGAGCCAGATCGTATTCTCTGAAGTCGTTGTAGATCACTCCGCGCATGCGATGCGGTCGAAAATCCCGGGGTTCAATTCGCGAAACCTCATTGAGATGGAACAACGCTCGATCCATTCTTCCCAGGTCGTAGTAGACAGTCGCCAGCCATCGCTGTGCAGAAATGTTATCAGGCGCGTCGACAAGAGCCTGTTGGAGACAATTTTCCGCCTCCGGCAACTGACCGACGCGATAAAGTGCTTCGCCAGCGAGAATCAACACTGGCAGCCTGATCGGGCCGGTTGGGGTGACCTTTGCAAATTGCTTCAATGCAAGATCCGGGCGGTCACGAAACAGCGATCGAGCCCCGCGAAGCATGGTAAGTTCTGGTTCTCTCAGCGGATCACTCTTGAGTTGATTGATTGTGTCCTCGACAAGCCGAACGTCTCGCTCGTCAACAGCCTTTATCGTATCTGCAAAAGAATTGGCACTGGGCAAATCAGTGGAATGCCCAAACAGCATCCATAAGAACGCGACCGCTGTGGTCGCACTTGCGAGCAACACTGCTGTGCTTTTTGTTGCAAAGTTGGCTACGCGCTGCATAGCGGGCAAAAACCTTACTGAATTTTTCACCCGGAAAAAACTGCTCAACCTGCATGTCACTGCACTCTGCAGGACACTAGAGGACCAAAGCGATACGCCTGCACAGAATCAGAATTCTCCAGAATTCAGAATCCCCCCATACTAATCCCGCCAGAGCTCAACTTGGCACCTGAAAAACCCATCAACTTCCCCGCGTTTTCGTCAAAGCTGCCCCCCGACGCAATTGCTCTGTGGGTCTTTGACTGTTTTCTTCCGCAGAATTTCCGCTGTTCGCCTAAAGAAAAGTAGTTGTTGACTAGAACAGAATGAATTGCAAAAATCCCAAAAAAAAGAAAAAATCAGCCACTGTCGTATTTAATGTGAATTGACCGATAGGGAAGCCAGTGGTAATCTGTCCCCCAAGGCTCATCACAGTTTTTGAATTTGGTAATTCGACTCTCGGTCTTGTTTCTTTTCGTTTTTTTTAAAGGTCAAGGTGGCTGGCATGAAGAAGTACTTACGACTTCCCAGGGGCTTCACTCTCATAGAATTGCTGGTGGTCATTGCGATCATCGCAATCCTCATTGCGTTGTTGCTGCCGGCTGTGCAGCAGGCTCGTGAAGCAGCTCGTCGTACCCAGTGCAAGAACAATCTCAAACAATACGGATTGGCTCTTCACAATTACCATGATACCTACCTCAGGTTCCCACCGGGCGGACAAGATTGGGGCGCTCCGAATGTGGGTTGGCAGGTTCGTATTTTGCCTTTTACAGAGCAGACTGCGCTCTACGGCGCCATTAACTTCAGCGATAATGCCGCGTACAACAGGCTCCTTGTCGCGACAGATCCTAATTCCCAGCTCCGAAAGAGGAACGTGCCTTATGCGACTTGTCCTTCGGATGCGTCGGGGGTTGTAAACGCAGACTGGGCTCAATCCAGCTATTCCGGATCGTTAGGCTCACAAAGGACGCCTTCGGCCAATGGTGCATGCAATCTTTTCATGACTCCGAATGTTCACTATCCAGATCCAGGTGGTCAGGCTGATCATGGCAATTCCACAAACCCTCGGGCAGTCTCCGGAATGTTTGGTCGCCTGTTGGCTGACAGTCCTGGGATCGAAGATATGACAGACGGGACGTCAAACACGATTATGGTGGGTGAGATTCTGCCAGCATGCAACGACCACCGGAGCGGCTGGTGGGACTACAATGGCATGGGTAACGCGCACGCATCGACGTCGGTACCAATCAACACGATGACGACTTGCGAGGCTCCGTACAAACGGCCAACGGCAGAGTATCCCGGCTGCGAGGCCATGAGCAACTGGAATCTCTCATGGGGGTTCCGCTCTGGTCATGTTGGGGGCGCTCAATTCCTGATGGGTGACGGTGCCGTACGTTTTATCAGCCAGAATATTGACTACCGAACGTACCAGAATTTGGGAGTTCGCAACGACGGAAGGGTCATCGGCGAATTCTGAAATGCTTTTTTTGTGAGTTTCATCAACAGCCAGGGGCGCGATCTGCCGCGCCCCTGCTGTGTTTCATTTCTTTTTTGTTTCGAGGTAACGTGTGATCCAGAAATTTTCGTTTCTGTTACTTCTGGCGGCGGCCATGGTCGGATGTGCGGGAAGCGATGACGCACCAAGTCTTGTGGCAGCAACCGGGACCGTTTTTTACGAAGACAAACCTGTTGCTGGGGCAACAGTAACCTTTCAGGTCGAAAACGCTCCGATATCCACAGGGCTCACAAACGCCGAAGGCAAGTTTACAATGACGACCGGAGGTCGGCCTGGTGTACCGTTGGGACCTGCCAAAGTTGGGATTGCTAAAGTTACCGCAACACAGCAGGACATGACTGCGATGAAACCAGAAGACATGCAGAAAATGCAGATGCAGAATAAGGGCGTCACTCCTATGGCTAAACCTGAAATCCCAGAGAAATATGGCAATCCAGAGAAAAGCGGCCTGGTTGCAACTCTGGATGCAGATGGAGGAAAGAACGTTTTTGAATTCCGCTTAGTGGATTGATTGAAAGCAGCTATGTGTTCTTCCACTCTGGAAAAGCGGTCTCGTAGTCTGAGACCGCTTTTTTTTATGGTATGTATGGGGCTTGCAGGCGTGCTGATCGCATGGCCCTACCTGTTCACTTGGCTTGAATGCCGTCAAATTCGAAGATTGCTTGCAAATTCAGAGGTGCCCACGGCATTAAAAAAGTCCCAACGGCTGGCTGCCAATCATCCGGACTGTGCCGAATGCCAGTTTTTGCTGGCGAAATCAGCTCGTCGCTCGGCCGATTTTTCTGCCGCAGCAACGGCTTTAGAGCTCGCACGTGCAGCCGGATGGGATTCCACAAAGATTCATCTGGAGCAGATCCTTGCAACAGCGCAGTCTGGACAAGTCAGGTCTGTGGAAGGGGAGCTTAAAAGAATATTCCAAATGGATCTGGAGGAAGCGGAGATTGGAGAAATCTACGAGGCCCTGGCGTACGGTCATCTTGCAGCGTTTGATGCTCCTGAATTTCTTAAAAGCCTCGATTATTGGCTCGATTGGCGTCCTGATGCCGTTAAGCCCAGACTCCTGCGTGCTGACTTTTTCAGCCGAATTCAAAAGTACTCAGCGGCTGTCGATGAGTATAAGGCGTTATTGCTTATTGCCCCTGACTGTGTTGAGGCTCGAACCAACCTTGGTGAGAATCTGCTGCAGCTGAATCTGGCGAAAGAAGCAGCTGAGCAATTACAGATCAGTTATGCAGACCAGCCGTCGGATCGTGTCGCATTGCTTCTCGCGAAATGCCTGATTCAGCTTGATGGTGCAGAAAAAGCCAAAGCGTTGCTGTTGGAGTTCAGGAATTCGCCAAACATCGCCGTCCAGTCGCAGATCCTCGAAGAGCTGGGGCGATGGTACTCGGATTGCGATGACCCAGAGACAGCAGTCGGCTACCTGGAGGAAACTGTCAGGCTTGCGCCCGAATCAACCTCCGCATGGCACACACTTTCTACTGTCTATTCAATGCTTGGTCGGAGTGATGATGCCGAGCGTGCTCAGAACGTGAGTCATACAACTCAGCAGCGTTGCCAGCGACTTTTTAACGTGATCACTCAACTCTCAGCAAACCCGGAGTCTATTCAACTGCGATTAGAGGCAGCCTCGATTCTTTTTGAGCAGAAAATGGATAAAGACGCAGTTGCCTGGCTCAGAACGATCCTGTCAATCGACCTTAATCATCCAGAAGCGAATCGCATGCTGGCTATACACTATCGAAAATCCGGCCGAGAGGATTTGGCTGCAGAACATGTTAAACTTGGCAAGCTCGACCCCGTGCTGTCAAAGTGAATTGCAACAACCCTGTACTTCAGGTCTCGCTCGTTTCACGTCGAGTATGCAAACTCAAGTGCAGCAGCGGAAGCGTCGCACCGTTGCCGGTACTCGCTCCTTCAGATCTGGCCTGCTTCGGGCAACGGTCATTGCTTCACACCGACGCGAATGTTTTTCGGATTCATCGCTTCATCCAAAGCGGCGGCCACGTTCTGCAGGCTGAACCATTGCGAAACGATCGATTCGAAAGGATAGACGTGTTGAACTTCCTGCAGGAACTCCACCGCCTGCGATAAATGTCGCGGTCCATAGTTGTGTATTCCGCGAATCGTCAAGTTGCGCCGCACAATCTGTTCCATGGCCAGCGGAATCGGCTCGGAAGGAAACACGGCCCCCACCAGAACGAGTGAACCTCCCAGCCGCAGATTAGGCCACAGAGTATGAAACGCAGCGGGAGAACCGGAGACTTCCAGCCCCACGTCGGCGCCATGACCTCCGTTGACTTCTTTCAGTAAAGCAGGCAGCTCATCCGGCGTCACGCAATGAGTCGCTCCGAACAACTTCGCACGGGCTCGACGTTCTTCGTGCAGATCGCAAACGATCACAGCGGAAGCACCTCGACTGCGAGCCATTGCGCTGGCGGTTAGTCCCAGCAATCCCGCGCCGGTGATGCAGATCGTTCGATTATCCATCGTGTCGATGGGTTCCAGAGCCGCAGCGATCGTTGCCGTCGCGCAGCCACTGGGGCTGATGGTGTTAAGACTCAACTCTTCGGGCAATCTGACGATCGCTGTACCAGGCATCAGCAGGCAACGTTCGGCAAGACCGCCGAGCAGCTCATAGCCCGTTCGAAACGATTCGTGTCCGTATTTGACTGATCGCAGACATTTTTGACTCAGATCTCGCTGGCAGTAGAAGCATTCGCCGCAGGCCGCGACGAGCCCCCAGACAACTCGACAGCCGACTTCGAGAGAATGACCGCTTGCATCCACACGAACAGCATCCGGACCGAACGCTTCGATGCGTCCCACGATCTCATGGCCCAGAATTGTCGGCACGGGGACCTTTCGACGTCCCTCGAAACTATGCAGATCGCTTCCACACAGCGTGCAGCTTTCAACTCTCACAAGGATTTCAGCCCCCCGCGGAACTGGCGTCGGCAAATGCTGCAGCTCGATCTGGCCGGCGGTTCCATGAAAGACTGCGGCGAGTGATTTTCCGGTCATAGGGTGGGATGTGCTTTCATGATCTCAGCAAACGTATCGTAGGGTGGGACAAGTTCGCCCCGGCGAACGCAGGCACACCATTTTCTTTCACAGTCGTCATCAGATGCAAATGCAAACCACCACGCGGCGACGTGTCAACAACGGGCGTCCAACGGTGTGCCAGCACTCGCATTCGTTCGTTTGTCAAACCCTACAGGGATGAGACGGGTTGGCGATCCGTCAACCGCTGGCCGCCAAAGTAACGCATGCTGGCCGCGATGCAAAGGACAGACAGGACACATGTGATCCAGCAGGCCGTTGTAAAGAAGGGCAGAAACTTTCCCTGATGATTGAACAGGCCCTTGAACAGCATGCAGCCGACGTAGCCAAGATAGCCGGTCGAATCGGCCAGATACATCAGGAATCCCACGTTGCCTTTCTCACGAGTCATCGCAAGCAAACGTTCGAAGATCGTCGCGTGCATGGCGACGTAGGGCAGATACAGACCAAGTCCAACCATGACCATGAAACCAAAACCGTTGAGTCCAAACGATCGTCCGATCAGGGCCGAGCCCAGCAGACAGAAGCCGGCCAGACATGTCAACAAAGACAAATTGAACGCCTTCTTGTTGTCGCGAACCCAGACCATGCTGCCATTAATCGCGACAACACCGAAGGCGACGATGATCTCCGACGTGGTGAACGTCCGAGGCGCTGCGGGTTCGCCAAGTCCGATCCAAATCTCAGTCGCAAAGTCTGCGCGAATGCTGCGAAGAATGGTGACCAGCAGATACATCATCACCAGCATGGATAAACCGAATCCATACTTGCGCATCAGCAGCCAGCGGTCGTCGCGGGTCATCTGGACTCGTTCGGAACGAGCTTCCACGTCCTGCCGATTCGGAGGCGGCGTGCGAGCCAGCATCGTAACGCCGATAATGAGCGGAATCGTGAAGAGGCCTCCCGCGGCGGCCGGCATCCAATACTCGGAGACTCCCATTTCCAGAAGCCACGCTCCGACAGATTTCGTGGCTCCATCGGCCAGAATAAAACTGGCACACAACCCCGCCGAAAGCGCTTCGGTGACACGACGGCCTTCCAGAAATCCCATCACCAACCCGAAAACCATGCCCAACGGAAGTCCGTTCATAAACATAAAGACGGCGTTCCATGGTGTAGGCACCGCGCCGAACAGGATCAGAGCAATCTCGCTGAGGCCGATGAGTCCCAGCAGTGTCTGAGCACGCCGGGACGCTTTCATCTCGGAGATGACTTTGATGCCGATGAACTTGGAGATCGAGTAGCCAATCACTTGTGAAGTCACAAGCACCGATTTGAAGGTCAGACCGTAAACAGTCAAGTCCGTAAATTGTGCAGCGGTGAATGGTTTTCGGAATGCGTACATGCAAAAGTACGTCCCAAATGCAGCAAGCATTGCTCCTGCGGCCCAAAGTGATTGATTGCCGCTTTCCGGCGTGGTCTGATCCGCCTCTGTGTTTGCCGCGTCCGAGTCTTTCTGGCTCAATTGTGATCCTGCTCTTCTTAAGTTCACACAATCTTCAAGACGCTTCACAAACTGTGGCTTGGTCATCACCCTTCGCAGCAAACTCAGGATAGTCTGCGGAGTTGTGTTAAGAAACTGTTTGCCATCGAGCCTCGGGAGTATTTATTGAACGTGGCCGGGGCCACTCAACCCAGAGCCTGCTTGTCATCCATTTTACCTCAAGTGAACTCGTTGTGAATCGACCTCAAGTTGCAATCGTGGGTGCTGGAATTGTCGGGCTGGCTCACGCATGGTCGGCTGCGGAGCGGGGTTATCGGGTCACCGTGTATGAGCGAAGTGCACGTGCATCAGGCGCGTCGATTCGCAATTTCGGAATGGTCTGGCCCATCGGACAGCCGCATGGTGAAAACTACGAAACCGCGATGCTCAGTCGAGCTCGCTGGATGCGGCTTTCAACGGAAGCAGGATTGTGGGTCCATCCCTGCGGCTCCATTCATCTGGCTCATCGCGCGGACGAGTGGGCCGTGCTGCAGGAGTTTCAGTCGAAGGCGGAAACCCTTGGCATCGCCTGCGAATTGCTGAAACCCGCACAAGTGCATCAGCGAACACCAGCTGCCAATCCAGACGGACTTCTGGGAGGACTCTTCAGTCCCACAGAATGCAGCGTCAATCCGCCTCAGGCGATTCGATCCATCCCGGCGTGGCTGACGGAAAAGTACGGCATCAAGTTTCGAATGGAGACTCATGTGTCATCCATCGAGCCTGCTGATGACCATGCGACTGACAGAAGTGTGCGAGTCACATCCAGTGTGGAAGACGTTTCGCAGTTCGAACGTGTGGTGGTCTGTTGCGGTGCTGAACTGCAGTCGCTGTTTCCACACGTTCTGGCAACATCGGGAATGAAACGCTGCAAGCTGCAAATGCTGAGTCTTCAGAGCCCCGGTTCAGACTGGACATTGGGAACTCATCTGGCCAGTGGCCTGACACTGCGTCATTATCGCATTTTCGAGATCTGTCCAAGTCTCGCCGTGCTGAAGAAGCGAGTGGCGGAAGAGACTCCGGAGTTGGACCGTTTCGGCATTCACGTAATGGCGTCTCAGAATAATCATGGCGAGATTATCCTGGGGGACTCCCATGAGTACGGAGCGGACATCGAACCATTCGACAAAACTTTGATTGACGAGTTGATGCTGCGAGAACTTCGCAAAGTCTTTCAATTCCCCAACTGGACGATTTCACAACACTGGCACGGGATGTATGCCAAACATCCGGCATTGCCAGTCTTCGAAGCCAACCCTGCCCCGGGAATTCACATCTGCACCGGCACAGGTGGAGCAGGCATGACCATGTCGTTTGGGTTCGCAGAACAGATGTGGAACCGCTGGACATAGTGTCTCCCTGTTTTCGTTTAACGGCGAGCTGCAGTCGACGACGAAATTCGTCAACTCCTCTTTCAGGTTGGCCATCAAACAATCTTCCCTCATCATTTATCGAAATTCATTGGAGTTGGCACATCATGAGTACTCGTCCAATAAAAGCCGTCCTGCTGGACTGGGCTGGCACAACCGTTGACTATGGCAGTCGTGCTCCGACGCAGGTGTTTGTGGAGATCTTTCGCCGACGAGGCGTGGAGATCACCGTTGCGGAGGCGCGAGGTCCGATGGGGCGTGCGAAGCACGAACATATCGCAATGGTCGCCGAGTTGCCACGAGTGACGGAGCTGTGGCGACAGCGTCACGGGGCGGCTCCGACGGATGTCGATGTGCGAGCCATGTATGATGACTTTCTGCCGTTGCAGAAAGAGATTCTGAAACAAGGCTCGAACGTGATCCCCGGCATCCCGGAGGCGATTGCAGAACTTCGTCAACGGGGCATCCGGATCGGTTCTTCAACCGGCTATACGCGAGCACTCATGGAGATCGTCATTCCTATCGCAGCGGCAGGCGGCTATCACGCTGACGTGGTGGTCTGTTCCGATGAAGTCTCGGCAGGGCGTCCGACACCCTGGATGAATTTGCGCGCGGCCGAGTTGCTGGGAGTATACCAGTTCGATCAGATCGTTGTGGTTGACGATACACCCGTGGGCATCGAAGCCGCAAAGAACGGCGGCATGATAGCAGTGGCGGTGTCTTTAACCGGAAACGCTCTTGGGTTGTCAGAAGCCGAAGCCCTGCAGATGCCAGCAGCCGCTCTGCAGCAGCGACTGCTGGAGATTGAAACAGACTTTCGCAAAGCTGGAGTCGATTATGTGATCAGATCTGTTGCCGAACTGCCGGCGTTATTGAATCACATGTAGCACTCACGAGTGCCCGAGGATAGCGAAGTTTTCATATCGCCGATCAATGCCCGGGAAAGCAATCGCAGAAGATGGGTGTACATTGCCCAGCCATGAGTGCGATAAAGCAGATCCCTTCTCGCCTCAGATGAAACCACAAACGTCGCAGCTCACATCAGTTTTGTCTGGGGCTCCCCATGTTCTCTTTATTGCTCCACCTTATACGTGCCGTCTGATCAAACATTGCATTCAGCCACTGCCGGCGAACGATGTGCGCCCGACTGGTAGCCATTCAAACAAAGATTCGTGAACTTCTTCGATGTTCGCAACGAGGCGTAAAACACAATCGCATTGCGTGCGCCGGACCGACACGCGAACAGAAGCTGAATCACAGTGCAGCACAATCTCGGCGGGATCGACTGGATAGCGTCTACCCTGACCCATGGTTGTCGTACGGGCGGAAGTAACGAACGTTTCAACCAAATTTAACAAAGACAGGAACAAGGTTGCCGCGTGAATGGGACATCGGTATCGTCGGGGAGTTCCGGAGCCCCGAGATGATGGAATCCTCCCATGTGCCTGCGATTAATAACCTGCCTGATTATCTTTCCGCTGGTGACTTCTTCCATTGTCCTGTCAGATGACAAGGAGACAACCAGTGGCATTGATTTTTTTGAATCTCGAATCAGACCGATCCTTGTCGAACATTGCCTTGAGTGTCATTCCGGCGATTCAAAGATTCTGCGCGGCGGGCTTCGGCTGGACAGTCGGCAGGAATCTCTGAAAGGTGGCGACAGTGGACCGGCCGTCGTTCCCGGGAAGCCCGACGACAGTCTTGTCATTTCCGCAATGAAATACGATGGACTTGAAATGCCGCCCAAAGGCAAACTGCCGGACGAGGTGATCGCTGACTTCGAAATGTGGATTCGCGATGGTGCGACGGACCCCCGAACTGAAAGTCGACCCGCCAAACTTCGCCCTGTCGACTGGAATGCAGCAAAACAACACTGGGCTTTTCAACCTCTTGCGGATCCCACGCCACCGCACATAGCCGGGTACGAGCAACACTCTAATCCGATCGATAGATTTGTGATGCAGCGTCTGGTCGCGGAGGGATTTTCCCCCGCACCGAAGGCCGACAAGCGGACATTGATTCGTCGAGCAACTTACGATCTGATCGGACTCCCGCCAACGATTGAAGAAGTCCGTTCATTCCTTACTGATGATTCAGAAAACAGCTTTGAGAAAGTTGTTGACCGCTTGCTGGCCTCTCCGCATTACGGAGAACGTTGGGGGCGATATTGGCTTGACCTGGTTCGCTACGCAAACACCAACGGTGCCGATGAAAACCATGGCTTGCCGAACGCCTGGCGATACAGAGACTGGGTTGTGCGAATGCTCAACCGCGATCTTCCGATGAATGATTTTATCGTGCATCAACTGGCTGGAGACCTGCTTCCAACCCCTCCCGATGAAAGCTCGGCCGGAGATCTGCTGACTGCCACGGGCATGCTGGTGATTGGCCCCAAGATGCTGGCCGAACAGGACAAGGATAAAATGATCATCGATATCGTCGATGAACAGATCGATACGGTCTCACGCACGATGCTCGGATTGACCGTAGGATGTGCGCGATGTCATGATCATAAATTCGATCCCGTCAGTACTCGTGACTACTACGCGCTGGCCGGCATTTTCTACAGCACTCAGTCGATGGCCGACCGTGCCTTCGTCTCAAAATGGATGGAGCGTCCTCTGCCATCGATGGATATCGACATGCGCAGGAAGGCGCATCAGCCTTTGATCGATCAGGCGCGCGCTGAGTTTGAACGACTTAAGTCAGAACTTAAGGATGAGAATGCAGAACCAGTCAGGAAGCAGAAAGAAGCCCTCGAAAAGCTGGAAAAGGAAATGCCACAGTTCGAGATGGTGATGTCGGTGCTGGACGCGCAGCCAAAGAATCTTCCGGTACATATCCGTGGTAATCATCTGGCTCCTGGACCTGAGCCAGTTCCTCGAGCGATGCCTTCGATTCTGACTGAAGTCCACGCTGCGCCCTCAATAGAAACGCTGCGCAGTGGTCGCCTCGAGCTGGCGAACTGGCTCGTATCGCCTGATCATCCGCTGACAACGCGCGTGCTGATCAATCGAGTCTGGATGTGGCATTTCGGAAAACCGCTGATGCGAAGTCCGTCCAATTTTGGACTGCAAAGCGAACTACCATCACATCCGGAACTTCTGGACTGGCTGGCGCGGGAGCTTATTCGCAGAAAATGGTCGTTAAAGGAAATGCACAAGTTGATCCTGTTGTCAGACACCTGGCAGATGTCCAGCCGGGCCTCTGGCACTGATGAAGAACGGGATCCCGACAATCGACTTCTCCGGCGACAGAACAGGCGAAGACTTGAGGCAGAACCTGTTCGGGACTCTCTTCTGTTTGCAGGGGGTGAACTGGATCTTACTCAGGGAAATATTGCTCCCAACACGGAAGCGAAGCGACGTGCCATTTACCTTCCGATTGACCGCAGCGCGTTGTACGAAATGTTTTCGACATTTGATTATGTGGAGACGGCCAATCATATCGAACAGCGACCTGCCACCACGGTGCCTCAACAAGCTCTGTTTATCATGAACAGTTCACTTGTCTATCAGCAGTCCGCAAATATGGCCGCCATTATCGTGGAGGAGACTTCATCCGAGTCACCGGAAGGGCAGCGAAGAATGATTAAAATGGCATTCGAACGACTTTATTCGCGGCTTCCGACAGATGCAGAAGTTGTACGATCAGAGCAATTCCTGAGTGACGCTGATCAACAACTTTCGCGCATCGCTGATCCCGTCGCTCGAAAGCATCAGGCCTTCGCAGGACTTTGCCGTTCATTGATGGCTGGGAATGAGTTCCTGTTTGTGGATTGACCGACAGTGGCAAAAGTCCGCTTTGACATATCGCCGGACAAAAATTATCGACGCCAGTCAGCAGGTAAAGAGCAATGAACAGACGACAACTTTTGCATCGATGTGGAGCTGGATTCGGAGCGCTGGCTCTTTCCGACATGATCGCTCGCAGCGGTTTGTGTGCCGGAGAGTCTGCTGCGGATGCGCGAGGAACAATGGCCAGCAATCCGCTGGCCTCAAGGGCACCGCACTTTCCAGCGCGAGCAAAGCGTGTGATTTTTTTGTTTATGCATGGCGGGCCGTCACACGTTGATACGTTTGACTATAAGCCCGAGCTGATTAAACATCACGGGCAACCTTTGCCCTTCGAAAAACCGCGCATCCAGTTTGCTCAAACGGGCAATCTTCTGCGCAGTCCGTGGAAGTTTCGCCGGTATGGCCAATGCGGAGCATGGGTCAGCGATCTTTTCCCTCACGTCGGTCGCTGCGTTGATGACATCACATTCATCAGGAGCATCCATGGCTCCAATGAAGCTCACGGCGGTGCGTTGCTCAAGATGCATACGGGATCCGACACTTTTGTCCGGCCCAGTATGGGCGCATGGATCAGCTATGGCCTTGGCAGTGAAAACGAAAGTCTGCCCAGCTTCATAACGATCAGTCCAACGCTGGGTCACGGTGGAGTCAGAAATTTTGGCTCGGCATTTCTGCCGCCAATTCATCAGGCCACGCGGATTGGGTCAGCAAAGAAGCGAAAAGCAGAGGAAGACTCTATCGTCCCAAATCTAACGAACCCTGACATTCCGGCGGAACTCCAGGCCCTTCAACTCAACTTTGCCACAGATCTGGATCAACTAAAGAGACCAGCTCCTCATTCAATGGCTGATGCAGATCTGGATGCGCGCATCGAATCCTTTGAGCTGGCGTTTCGGATGCAGACCGAAGCCCCTGAAGTCCTGGAAATTGACAGCGAGAGTGAGTCGACTTTGAAGCTCTATGGTATCGACGGAGGTCCGACCGACAGCTTTGGACGCCAGTGTTTGCTTGCACGCCGACTGTCCGAATCCGGAGTGCGTTTTGTACAATCGTCCCACGCTTATTGGGATCAACATTCCGACTTGAAAGAACAACACGGTACGTTGGCGGAGCAAGTTGATCGTCCGATTGCGGGCCTGCTGACTGATCTTAAACAGCGAGGTTTGCTGGATGAAACACTCTTGATCTGGGGTGCTGAGTTTGGCCGAACTCCCACTGCGCAGGGCGATAATGGCCGCGATCACAATCCTCACGCATTCACATACTGGATGGCGGGAGGCGGAGTCAAAGCCGGATTCAGCCATGGTGAATCAGATGAGTTCGGCTTTTATTCGACAAAGGACAAAGTTCATGTTCATGATCTCCACGCCACTATTCTGCATCTGCTCGGATTGGATCACGAGCGACTCACATATCGATACGGTGGAAGAGATTTTCGACTGACAGATGTTGAGGGATCGGTCGTAGATCAGATCTTTGCGTAACCACAAGAAGAGCGGGCATCAAGACTTCAGGCCAATCACAGCCAGTGGGGCGAATATCCATGTTGGAGTAAACTGCTCAGCATTTGGTTCTGAAGTGGTGGATGCAGGAAGTACCGCGACCAGACACTTCACAATGTGATGCAGGAACTCAGTATCCCAGAAGCCGTGGCGGCCTGCTCCTGGTGCGCTCGACCTGCACAGTGAGTGACATTGGCACCTCGACCCAGAAACTTTCCCTGACTGTAACACGTTCCTGAGACTGGGCTTAGGGGCGACGACAAAAGTATGACGGAATAAAAGCAGGATTCGTCGCAATTTTTGTGTCGATATCGTATAGACTTGTACAAGGCAATTTGTGAAACGCCGCTGATTTGATCAGTGTGATCGCGATCGGAAGAAGAGTCTTCCACTCCACGGTCGCTTTAGAACTTCGGAACACTCACTCATTCGAGAAGAGCGTTCCTGCTGAACTCATGTTTCAGACAATCGAGTTCAACAAAGGTAAATCTTTACGCCTTGGACCTCAAAGGTCCCGTAACAGTAGTTTGAGCCCATTCAGTTTCAGACAACTCATGTTGTTTGCCTGAATTTCCCAACTTCAAGTGACGCGACCCGAGTGCTGTTCCTGTCGCACGACCAAGCCCTCCATGAACCGACGGCAGTCTTTTTTAGAGTTTTTGATCGATCTGCAACTGCCCAGCAACTTAAGTCAGGGCAATTGGTTTGCGTAGCAGATCAGCTATTAACTTCAGTGGCCAATGCCACTCAATCGCTCCAAACTGGGGCTGGATGATTTGAATGACAACAATATTTGTTGGCAATTTGTCGTTTCAGGCGACTGAAAGTGAAATTGAGCGAATGTTCGCACGATATGGTCGAGTCTCCTCCGTCAGGATGGCCACCGACCGAGGCACTGGCTCCCCCCGAGGATTTGCCTTTGTGCAGATGCCCGGAATGGACGATGCGGAAGAAGCGATTGCCCGCCTCAATGGCCAATCAATCTGCGGACGATCGATTACCGTGAACGAAGCCCATGCCAGGAGTGGTTCCGAGCCGGCCAGACCGGCCCTTGGTCGCCGATCGGCTTTGCTCGATTCGCTGTAGCAATTCGTTCCCTCAAGTCGAAGCCCTCGAATTCACAACACGTTAAGTCCTCTTAAGGAGCATACTAATGGTCAAAGTTACCGCAACAGCCTTCTCAAGGCTGAAACGAAAACTTCGTCGGCAGCCGGAAGGAATTGCCGTACGGATTACGATGGAGAATGGCCATGTCGAGTTTCGTCCGGACAAAGAGCAAAAGGGCGATGTTGTGTTTGCTCATCGAGGACAATCAGTGCTGCTCGTAGGAACTGAAACGGCAGAAAAGATCGCCCGAAAAACTCTGGATGTCGTCAAGACAGCCGATGGGAATCGCCTGCGATTTATCCGCTCGATCCAAGGCGTTTGAGCGAAAAGGTTGTCCAAAAATCTCAGTGGAAGAGCTTGCGAAGCCCCTCGAGACTATCAATCAACCTGAGACTGTCTTTTGATCCGAGAAGTCGTCCCCACGACCGATCAAGCCGAATCCTGAAGAGCAGGGCACGCCTGATCGGTCAGTGCGAGTAAATGCGATTCAGGGCCCGCACCGCATCCATGACATGCCCAGGGGCACCAAAGCCGATGATTGCTGAATGAATAGCCGGGTGGGACAGCGCGAACTCAATCGATTGTTCCAGAAGGGTCGCCCCACCGAGAAGTCCCGCCCCGCTCACACCGTCTTCCAGACACGCCGCACGGTCCAGATCTCTGCGATACAAATCCAGCGGGAAATAGGGCGTTTTCAGAGTGTGATTGCTGGGTGGCTGCCGCAGCAATGCACCACCCGCGAAGACTCGAATTGCAAAACAGCCCATGCCGGCCGAACGACAGTCTTCCAAAATATTCCCGTAATCTTGCTCCACGAAATCGTTAGCAACCTGGCGGCCAGCACTTGGATTAAACAGATTATACGGCAGTTGGATGGTGTCAAACTCGCTGGTGTTCACGACAGCTCGCATCTGCTCCGGCGCCCCTGTCCCCGCTAAGCCGAGAAAGTCGGCTTTCCCCTCGACCCGGACAGATTTCAAGGCATCAAGTATTCCACCGGAATCAAGCACATCCGCTATCCCGACAGAACTCGGCTGGTCATTTCGCCGAACCGTTACGCCATTATGCAATTGCAGCAGGCTGACTTTGGGAACCTGAAGTCTTTGCAGACTAGCCTCCACGCTGAACCGAACTTGATCCGCAAAAGATAGGGAAGAGTTGAAATCGATTCTGACCTTGGTCGCCACATGGAACTCACGGGACACTTCGATCGGCAGCATTGCAAGCACTCGACCAATGCTTCTCTCTGATGAACCATTCCCGTAACTGGCCGCCGTATCGATCCAGTTTATGCCCGAATCGTAAAGTGTCTTAAGCGTCTCAGACTGTGATTCAAGATTGTGACCCGTCATCAGCCCCGACACAGGACCAGCACCGAACGCCAAACAGGAAACCTGCAGCCCGGTTCTGCCAAGCACTCGGTGAGGAACTCGGGAGGAGCGGCCAGATTCCTCAATTGCCCCCGACATAGAAAGTCTCCGCCGCGTGACTCAGGAAACGAACAGCAAAGGGAAAGAAAACACCCTTGTCGGAGAACCGGCCATTCAAAGGGGCCTCAATGCTTGACAGTCTTTGCAAATGCCAGTAATTTCCCGACAGAACCTTGGAAAAATAGCGTGACGGTGGGCACTTTTCCGGCTGACATGCGTTTTTTTGGGGAAGTTTGCTGTTTGTAAGATCCTGAACCGCCTTCAAGGAACCTGAAATGGACAAGATGTAGATCTTACTCCATTTCCCCGTTTTCCATAGAGCTTTGCTAAGTGATTCGTTCACTGAGCGGTGGTCGATGGGCAGCGGAAAGGTGTTCGACAGAATTTTCTGTCGACTTTGAAAAGTGGGACATTGCTCCCGCTTTTTTTTTACCCCGCACAGCACAACCAGACACCCAGTCATGAACGGCACGGAAATCCTTAGAATTGTCGACGCGATTCACCGCGACAAGGCGATTGACGCTGAAATCGTGTTTGAAGGGATCGAACAGGCAATCTTGTCGGCAGCTCGGAAGCATTTCTCCGAGGAAGAGCAGCTTGAAGTTCGCATCGATCGAGAATCTGGTGAGCCAGCTTTGATCTGCGACGGACGGATGCTTGATCCTGAGTTGCTTGGAGACCTTCTGGGCCGAATTTCTGCTCAGACTGCCAAACAGGTGATGATTCAAAAGATCCGCGAGGCGGAAAGAGATACGCTCTACGAAGAGTACCTTGAGCTTCGTAGTCAACTGATTTCAGGCCAGGTAACTCGCGTTGACCGCGGGACTGTGATCGTCAGTCTTGGCAAGGTCGAAGCGATTCTTCCTCGCAGCGAGCAGATCCGAAAAGAGAACTACCGGACCGGCGATCGAGTCCGGGCGATTGTTCTCGATGTGCGAAAAGCGGGGTCTCGCGTAAGAGTGATTTTGTCTCGCACGCACGCTGATTTTGTCCGTCGACTCTTTGAAGTCGAGATACCAGAAGTAAACGACCGCGTCATTGAAGTCCGCTCGATCGCCCGTGAAGCAGGCAATCGGTCAAAAGTGGCTGTAAGCTGTGGCGACGCGTCTATTGATTGTGTTGGTGCCTGCGTTGGTGTCCGCGGTGCTCGAATTCGGGGAATCGTTGAGGAATTGGCTGGTGAGCGAATTGATATTGTTCGCTGGAACGATTCGCTCTCCATTCTGGTTCCGAATGCTTTGCAACCGGCGGAGGTGGAAGACGTGATCCTTTGCCCAATGCTTGGCAAAGTGATTGTCTTGGTTCGAGAGGATCAGTTGTCACTGGCCATTGGCAAATTTGGCCAGAACGTGAGGCTTGCCTCCAAACTGGTCGGGTGGGACATCAATGTAATGACTCAGGATCTTTTGGATCAGCAGCTTGATAAGTCCATTGAAGCATTTTGTGTGATCCCGGAAGTTACGGCGGAACTTGCGGAGAACCTGGTGTCTCAAGGGTTCTTTACTTTTGATGACTTGTCAGTGATCGAACCCGATCAATTGGCGGAAATTGGTGGACTTTCCGACGAAGACTGCGACAAGATCGTGGAATACGCCGACAGGGAGAGTCAGCGCCTTGAGGCAGAGGAGAAAATTGCTGCGGAACTAAAGAAACAGTCAGCAGTTCAGGGAGAAGCCCCAAAACCAAAGGTGGCTCCTCCTGTTGCGGAGGCTGCCATACAGGAGCCGGAAACTGTACCTCCTGAGGTAATTGTCGATTCTTCGGCCGCGGTAGAAGAGTAATGATGGAATAACGACTGCGGTCGCAACATACGGAGCGACCATTTTTTGCCTTGATCTTCGCAACGCCGGGGCGGATGTCAAAAAACAGAGGAGTCACGGTCTTCAGTAACTGAACTTGTTTATCGTCAATATCGTGTGTCTTCGTTTTTTGGCTGTGATCGGCATTCGCCGGAAACTGGTCGAAACTGGGTAGTCAGTAGGTGACTGCCAAGAGACTGCAAACGAGTCTTCTCAGTTTTCTTCCAGTCGTTGTTTGAGGTTCTGTGCCGCTGGTATGCCGGAGTGTTTCTGGAACCATACCTTGTCGGCCTAAGGGGTTATGTTTTGAAGATTAGAATCTTTGCCCTTGCCAGAGACCTGGGCCTCGACAGCAAGGTGTTGATCGACCTTTGTGAAGAAGCCGGCGTCAAGTTGCGCAATGCTCTCGCGACCATCAGCGAAGAGGAACGAGATCAGGTTGTCGCTTATGTCCGCAAAAAGGGGACCGTCGTCACCCCTCAGGCTCCAGCGCCTGACGTAACTCCAGTTCGTGAGCAAACCGCACACGGCGGTCGAGTACGGGTAATCGGGACTGGAAGCGTTCGAACTCAGTCCGGAAGGTCTCAGCAAGAAGAACAGCTTGAAGAAGTACAGCAGCCTGAAGAAGCAAGCCCACCACCGGTAGAGGAATCTGTTCCACAGTCCGAGGCGATCGTCGAGACTCCTTCGGTGTCCGAGGTAGTGGAAACAGTTGTTCCAATCATCGAAGTTACTGCGGTTGCTGAGACGGTTAATGCTGAAGCACCAGCTGAAGTAGAACCTCCGTCCGTATCCGCTCCAACCCCAACTGTCACTGTCACTCATATCGCTGCCACTGTTGCCCCTCCTGCCCCGACTCCGCCCACAACGCTGGACAATTCTGCTTCGGACGCGATGCGGCGTCCTCGGATGCAACAAGTCCGGGAAATGCGGCCGATCGGCTCTGTGAAAGAGCGGGAGCAGAATGCTGCTGCGAATGCCCCCGCAAAGCCATCTGGCCCAATAAAGGTTGGTAAGGATCGACAGCCGGCTCGTCAACTGGTGGCATCGGCTCCAATTATCGCTCCTCCTCAGGTCAAGAAGGTCAAACCGAAGGAAGAGAAGGCCCAAAAGCCTGACATGTCGTTCAAAGGCATTGTCGACAGCAGCAGTCCTCTTTCTGAGCAATTGAAAGCCTTACGAAAGGCCCGAGAAGAACACGAAGGCGGCGGTCCAGCACCAGCCGCAAAACCTCGTGGTCAGGCAAACCGTGGCTCGCTTTTGAAGGAACTGCGAGAGACGCGAGAAGCCGAGCGTCAGGCCAAAAAGCTTAAGCGGAAGAAGAAAACTGGTGGTGTGGAACTTCGTACCACAGCCCAGATTTCTTTTCCAATTACCGTTCGTGCTCTCTCTGAAGCCATTGGTCGACCGGCGAAGTCAATTCTTGGTATTCTCTTCAAACAGGGTCGGATGGTTACCATCAACGACGAACTGGGTGAAGAAGAGTCGATGGAAGTCGCCATGGAGCTGGGCGTTGACCTGTCCTTCAAGCGAAGTCGAGATATTGAAGCTGAACTTCTGGCGTCACTCGATCATGAAGATCCGCCTGAGCTGATGCGTCAGCGTCCACCAATCGTGACAATTCTTGGTCACGTGGACCACGGTAAGACAACGATGGTGGACCGGATTCGGTCGGCCAATGTGGCTGCAGGAGAAGCGGGTGGCATCACTCAGCACATCGCGGCCTATCAGGTGAACTATCAGGATCACCTATTGACGTTCGTTGACACTCCTGGCCACGCGGCATTCGGTGAAATGCGATCACGCGGTGCCAATGTGACGGACATTGTGGTACTCGTCGTTGCTGCGGACGATGGTGTCATGCCACAAACTGTAGAATGTATCAGCCATGCAAAGAACGCTGGTGTGCCAATCGTTATTGCCCTGAACAAAGTGGATCTTCCGGGAATTGATGAGCAGCGTATCCTGCAGCAACTGGCTCAGCACGAACTTCTCCCGGCCGAGTGGGGCGGAGAGTACGAGGTTGTCAGAACGTCAGGTGCGACGGGCAATGGTATCGACAAACTGCTCGAGACACTGCTGTTGACCGCCGAACTTCACGAAATACAGGCCAATCCGGAGCGAGAGGGATTGGGCGTCTGCCTCGAAGCGTTCCGTGATGAAGGTCGCGGAGCGATCGCGTGGTTGATTGTGGAAAAGGGAACTCTCAGGGTTGGAGATGTCGTGCTCTGCGGGTCAACCTACGGTCGAATTCGTGCCATGTACAATGACCGTGATGAGGCGATTACTGAAGCCGGACCTTCAATGCCTGTCAAGGTATCGGGGCTCTCTGAAGTCCCGGGTGCTGGTGACCATTTCTTCGTGATGAAAGATATCGAAGAAGCGCGCGAAACGGCCGAGAGCCGGCTTCACGAAGGTCGTACAGAATCATTGTCATCCCGCGTTTCTCCGCGAACTCTTGAGGACATTCTGGGTTCGCCAAGAGATGGCCAGGGCGTTCAGGAGCTTCCATTGATCCTGAAGGCCGATACTCCGGGATCGATCGAAGCTCTCCGCAGCGAAATCGGAAAGTTCGAGCATCCGGAAGTCAAGGTTCAGATTATTCACTCCGGTGTCGGTGGTGTGAACGAAAGCGACGTTTCTCTGGCCAGTGCTGCTGGTGCGATCATCGTTGCGTTCCACGTCATCGCAGAAGACCGTGCTCAGGCTCAAGCCGATCGTCAGGGCGTTGAGATCCGTCGCTACAATATCATCTATGAAGTAACAGAGCATATAAAATTGGCACTTCAGGGACTCCTTCGTCCAGAGCGAGTGGAGGTCTCTACAGGTCGCGCTATTGTTCTGCGAACATTCGCAATCAGTCGTTTTGGGACCATTGCTGGGTGTCGAGTTCTTAATGGGACGATTTCGCGAGATAGCAGGGTGCATTTGATTCGCGACCAAAAGGTCATGAATGATTATCGCCTCGGTTCACTCAAACGCGAAAAAGATGATGCCAAGGAAGTTCGCGAGGGCATGGAGTGCGGAATCAGGCTTGAAGGGTTTAATGACGTGAAGGAAGGTGACCTGCTCGAAGCATACCGAATCGACGAGATCAAACGGACGCTTTAGTGTCGGTGCCAGAGGAGACTACTCTGGTCTCAATTGGCGCGGGAAAAAGGTTGAGCATTTGACTCAACGAACCGCTGACGCCCTTGTTGTGTCCCTGTCAGCTCCCTCTATTGGAAAGCTTCCGTCTATGTCTTCAACCCGTCGAACAGCGCGAGTCGCCTCAATGATTCGCGAGGTGGTCAGCAGTGCAATTCTGTTTGAACTACGTGATCCACGCATCAAGAATGTCACAGTTCTGGGGGCTGATGTAAGCCCGGATCTGCGTCACGCAAGCGTGCGAATCTCAGTCATGGGAGATGAAAAAACGGCAGCGCTGACGATGCATGGACTTACCTCCGCCAAAGGGTTTCTGCAGTCCAAAGTCGCGGAGTACATCAAGAGTCGGTATACTCCGGAACTGCGTTTTATCATTGATGACGGAATCAAGAGATCTGTTGAAACGGCAGCCCTGCTGCGAGAACTTATCCCGGCCGAATCGGATGACATGGATTCGGATGAGGAAACAGAGATCGTTCATCCGGGTTTCGACCTGAATGACGACGATGATTCGGAAGATGCGATGGACTCCGCCGACGCCGATCACAAGTAGTTAATTGACGTTGAAAACAAATTGACCGGGAACGAAGATACTTTGTCCCCCTAAATGCCTAGTTGCATATATTGGCAATCAGTTGAATCAGGATCAGCAGGGAATAACAATGGGAACGGCCAAAGCCACAAAGGCAGCCGACAAATCTCAGATCTGTCGAAAGCTCGTGACAGCTTTGCAGAAGCTCTACGGCAAGTCCGTGCCAAAGATTGAGCTGTCTGTCGTTGAAACCATGTTGTTCTCTGCATGCCTTGAGGATAATCCCTGGGCGCCTGCCGAGGCTGGGCTGAAAAAGGTCTTGACTTCGTACTTTGATTTAAACGAAGTTCGAGTGAGCTCAGTATCTGAGCTTGAACAGTCACTTGCTCCACTGAAGGATGCAGACTGGAAAGGACTCCGAATACGGTCCATTCTTCGGTTTGTCTTCGAGACGACCTATTCATATGACTATGAAAAGTTGCGACGACAGACTCTGGAGCAGGCTGTTAAGACCCTGAAGAAAGTGAATGACATTACCCCGTTCATCCGGGATTTCATTCTGCATGAGATACTTGGAAGTCATATCATTTGCCTCGACACCTCCATGCTGACTGCTGCACGCTGGCTCGGACTGGTGCCAGCAAAGGCCGACTTGCATGACGCTTCAGAGTTCCTGAAGGGCGGAATTAAAAAGTCCGAGGTTTCGGAGTTCTGCCATTTGTTGCGTAGCCTCGCAACTGACCCAAAGTACGCGCCACGGTTCCTGGATCCGCCCGACACAGAATTGTCGATGGACGATGTCATGGATCGGTTCGTGGAATTGCAGTCTCCTCCGAAGAAGAAGCCTGCGAAACTGGTTCCCCCTCCAGAGCCGCCGAAGATCGAGAAGACTGCTCCGCCGAAGAAACCTGCCACAGCGCCCGTGATTGAAAAGGCAACTCCGTCAAAGTCTGTGACTCCCGCAGGCACAGCAAAACCCTCCGCTGCTGTTCCATCCGTTCCAGCAAAAACTCAGCCATTGAAACCTGCGGTAAAGCTTTCTGCACCTCCCGCCAAGGCTCCGCCTAAAAAAACGCCTGCCACGAATCCGACCCCAGCCAAACTGTCCACATCAAAAACTGTGGCAAAGCAAACTGGAAAAACGGTCTCAGGAACGTCAGCAAAGGCATCGCCAGCCAAACCTGCGGCAGGTAAATCGACCAGCAACCGGAAGCCCGCGGCTGTTTCAGGCAAGCCAACACCCAAGAAACCTCGGAAATAGCGTTTCCGGGGCTCAGCAAGAACCGAACTCGACAGACTCTGCCTGCATACCAATAATGCACTCATTGCAGTGATTACTGTTGTAGTTGCCAAACCTTACTTCGCTGAGTCTGATCATGAAGCCATTCCAGTTTCCGTCGTCAGTGATTTCTCGTATTGCCTCGGCAAGATTGTCCGCATACGCGATCATTGCCCTGATGACCGTGATTTGTTGCGGAATGTCAGCAGGATTGCTGGCTGCTGATGAAGCCGAAACCTCTTCCGATGAATCCAAAGCCGGAGTGGATGAGCCACTCATCCCGGATGAAAAAAAGCCGGCTGTTGAAGGACTTGCGGAACCCGATGAGAAACCGCTTGAAGTCAAAGATGAGAGCGACTCCATCGACCCCACCAATAAGGATGCTCTGGCGTGGTATATGTCCGGCCAGAAATCTCTTAAGCGGGGAGATTTAGAAGCGGCTTCCGAGGCCTTTGAGAAAGCTTCCGCTGCGGACCCAAAATCGGCCGTTCCTGTGCGAGCTCTCGCGATGGTTTTGTTCCGAATGGGCAAAGCTGAAGAAGGAAACTCCACTGCCGAAAAGGCGATGCAGCTTGATCCCGATGATTATCAAACACGACTCGAGATGGCCGTCCTCCGTGGCAGTGCTCGTCAGTTTGACAATGCTTCAAAGCTTCTCGAGGAGGCGTTGGCTTCGAAGACGCTCGATAAGCAATCGCTCGATTTCGTACATATACATCAGGTTCGTGCCGCTGTGCTGCTGGAGATGCGCAAGATTGGCGAAGCGGCAAACAGTTATGAAGTCATTCTGCAGGCGCTTGAAAGACCTGAAGACTTCAAACTCAACGAACGTGAACACCAAACACTTCTGAAGAATCGACTGACATCTTACGAAGTCACGGGACGCATTTTGCTGGAGTCGGGTCGAATCCCAAAGGCGATTCAGGCATTCGAGGCCTTATCCCGCACAGAGAAAGACTCGCCCGGAGACCACAACCTATTGCTGGCCCGAGCCTATTTCCAGCAGGACAAACTGGACGCCTGCGAACAAAACCTTAACCGTTATTTTGAAACTGGACGACGGTCAGGAGAATCTCTACTTCTGCTTCGTGATTTGTTCGAAGCATCAAGCCGATCTGATTCATTGACAACTCGCTTGCGGGAGTTAACAGAAGACGCGGCCGACGTTGCAGCAGTGAAAATGTTTCTTGGCCAGATTCTGCTCGATCAGGGCAAGACAACAGAGGCCGCTGAAGTCTATCAGTCAATTCTCGACACATCAGGGGAAGCAGAGGCGTATCTGGGGCTGGTCCGCGTCGAAATCGCCAACAGGAATCCTGTCGCCCTGATCGAAACAATTAATCGTGCCGCACGATCTCGTATTACCGTGGCGGAAATGGCCCCATTGGTAGGTAGCATCGCGACGGTAGACGGTTTTGCCAAAGAGACCCTGACAACTTGCCAAAACATGGTCACCGAAAAGCCGGGAGACATACATCCGGCCGTACCATATTTCTGCTCGCTGGTGGCAGAACAGCTTGAAATGACCAAAGAAGAAGGTGAACTGCTGAAATCATCGCTGGAG
Organism: Planctomycetales bacterium; assembly: GCA_026400835.1. GTDB lineage: Bacteria > Planctomycetota > Planctomycetia > Planctomycetales > Planctomycetaceae > SXXK01. The sequence goes on from JAPLOA010000095.1 coordinate 112,447, forward strand.
TTGAGCCCTGACCGGGAACTGACGATGCAGACGCTCGACAAATACGGGATGAATCAACTGAAGCTGGGTGAGTACGAGAAATCAGCAAAACTCTTTGAACAACTCCTGCAGACACCGGGCCTTCCTCCGGGTGCTCGAGTCAACACTCTTTTCCGCATTTCAGCCGCTTACGCTTCCGTCGAGAATATTGACGGAGCCCGCAAAGCCCTGAAGCAGGCACTAAAAATTGTTCCTGATGAACCTCAGCTTCTGAGCCGACTTGCACTCGTCGAAGCTGCCGATGGAAAACTTGAAGAAGCTGTCGGGCTGCTGCAGAAGGCGATTGCAGGACTTCAGGGCAACACAGAATTGCTCACGGAATCACATTTGCGTCTTGCAGGGATCTACGCTCAGCTTGATCAGTGGAAGAACGCTGTCGAACAATACCAGCAGGTTCTGGAACTTGACTCCGTTGAAAAAGACACCGTCCGACTTACGAAAATGGGCCTCTCAAACGCGTACGTGCAGGGCGGCGACATGGAGAAGGGACAACAGGTTCTCGAGGAGGTCTATAATGAAGACCCGGCCGATCCCGGAGTCAACAACGATCTGGGTTACCTTTATGCAGATCAGGGCAAGAACCTCGAACAGGCAGAGAAAATGATCCGTATTGCTGTGGAAGCGCAGCCGGATAATCCAGCCTACCTCGACAGTCTCGGATGGGTTCTGTTCAAACAAGGTAAGAACGAAGAAGCCGTTGAACCCCTTAAGAAAGCCAATGGAAATCCTGAGTATCAGGACGCCACACTGCTGGAACATCAGGGCGATGTCCACCATGCATTAAAGCAAACAGAAGAAGCCAAAGCTCTTTGGAATCGGGCTGTCGAAGTTGAGATGAAAGCTAAGAAGCCCGATGATGCCGTTCTAAAACGCTTGAAAGAAAAGCTTGGTACACCTGCTGAAGAAAAAGCGGAAGTGGAAAAGAAGTAGCGAACTCTCCTTCGCGGTTCGCTCAGTCTTTGTTTCGCTTTCCTGCTTTCACGTGCCACTGGGATAACTCAACTGTAGTTCATCTGGTGGCAACGTCTTCTTCGTGGCTTTCCTCTACCGACGACTCAGCAGTTAGAACACTCTCCATGGCACGGAAGACCACGATACGCAACGATGACGAAGAACCGGACGAACCAAAGCGCCCGACTTTTGGGGGCGAAAACGCTGGTGCCGGTAACTTTGAGGATCCCAATCAGCAGAGATTCGATGATGAACTGCGACCATCGAAGCTGGAAGACGTCGTTGGTCAGATGGCTGTTGTCGAACGGTTAAAGATTCTTCTGGAAGCCACAAAGAAACGCAAGGAGCCATTGGGCCATTTGCTTCTCGACGGCCCGCCGGGACTCGGAAAGACCACTCTGGCGACTGTGATTCCGCGTGAACTGGGCACCGAATTACAAATCACGGCCGGACCGTCTCTTGGTGCGCCCAAGGATTTGCTCCCGTACCTGACAAATGCCAGCTATGGAAGTGTATTGTTTATCGATGAGATTCATCGACTTCCGCCGACGGTAGAAGAATTCCTCTATCCCGCCATGGAAGACTTCCGCATCGACATTACCCTCGGTGATGGACTCAATGCCCGCACGATCAATATGAAGCTGCAGCCATTCACATTGATCGGCGCGACAACGCGCAGTGGGATGCTAACGGCTCCTCTTCGCGATCGCTTCGTCAATCGTGAGCATCTGGACTTCTATACAACCTCGGAACTTTCCACGATCATTACTCGCAATTCCAATAAACTGCGCACAGAGATCGCTCCGGAAGCCGCGCATGAAATCGCAATTCGTTCACGAGGCACACCGCGAAAAGCCAATAACTGGCTTCGCTGGACCCGCGACTTTGCCGACGCTCGCGCCAACGGAGAAATTACTCTGGAAGTGGCTCGTGCTGCGTTAAAGATGAAAGGTGTTGATGACGCTGGTCTTGAAGAACAGGATCGGCGATATCTGGAAACGATCATTTCGGTTTTCAGCGGTGGTCCGGCCGGTGTTCAGGCCGTGGGACACACGCTTAACATTCCGGCGGACACGCTGGAAGACGAAGTCGAACCGTTCCTGCTTCGAGAAGGATTCATCCAGCGAACACCTCGCGGCCGCATGGTGACGGCTAAAGCTCTCGCGCATCTGGGCGTTTCTCAGAGGTCAAAAGGTAAGTCAACAAAGACCAGACCCGTTCCGCCGGAAGATCAGCTTGAATTGTTCTGAGGAACTCAGGGTTGCCAGACAATTCTGCGGCCTCCTGCCTCTTGATGGTTAACAACCGTTTTCAGGTATGGCCCAAGTGTGCATCATTGAACAGGAGCAGCGGTCTTGTAAGACGAACCACGCTCGCAAAATCCTGCGTCAGATCGTAATGTAGAGATCTCCGGGGAGAGATTCGACTCCCCCGGTCGGCAATTGGTCGGCGGTGCCATTTTCCCTGGATGCGGCCTGCTGCTGGCCGCAGTGATCATCGAGTTCGTGCTGGAGGCCCGACTGGATGCAAGGCGGCTTCAGTCGAAGAACAACCTCAAACAGCTCGGACTGGCCTTTCACAACTACTACGATGTCTACAAGCAGTTCCCTATCGGAGCTGATGTTCGTCCCGATGGAACAGCCATGCACGGCTGGATCATCAGACTTGTGCCGTACCTCGAATCCAGTCCCTTGTATTCGCAGATCAACCAGAAATTCCCCTGGGATCATCCGGCGAACAGCCACCTGTTCAAGTTCAAGTACCCATCGTTACTCAGCCCCAATCATCTGGATCAGTTCACATCAGAAGGTTTTGGTCTCACGCATTATCTCGGCAATCCCAACGTTCTGCATCGGAATACGACCACAAGCTTTTCCGAAATGACCATGGGCATAGCTCATAACTGGCTGACTGGAGAAATCTCCAGCGGATTCCAGCCGTTTGCTTACCCCTTCAATTGGCGGGACCTGAAACTCCCGTTCAATGATGGGCAGGGAAGCTATGGCAGTGTGAATGACTCAACAAAAATTTGCCTTGCGGATGGGTCTGTCTCAACATTGTCTCACAAAACAGATCAAAAGGTTGTCCGACAACTCGCTGAAGCACCGCCAGTTGCAATTGACCATGCGAAAGCCTTGCCTTCACGAGTTTTCAGAAACAGCCCAACCTCAAACTGGACTCGAGAATTCTTTCTTGCCGAAGGAGAGAACAACACCATCAAGAATAGCGGTGAGATCGGCACAACGCTGCACTTTGATCCTCACGGGCAACTCGATACCGCCGATCTTTACTCGAGCCCCGATGGTAACGCGGCTTACACCGTCGATGGCAAAACACGAATCGATCTTGATGGCATCGTGGAAGCATTTCCGGAAGTCCGCATGCTGATTCTGAATGGTACGTTGCTGACCGACGATGCCGCGGCAGCGATTGCATCCTGTTCTCGAATCGAAACTGTCGTTGCCCATCGAATCCAGATATCAGACGCTGGTCGTGAGCGACTTCGAAAGTGTCCAACGTTGAAGTGGGTTATGCTGACCTCGGGAGCGCAGCACACACCAATGGACATGCCCAACGAATGGAACACTTCATCAACGAATGAATTCTGAATAAGCTCGTTCGCCGTAGTACTGGTAGGTCCTTTCTTCCACCGGTGTTCCGGACAACAGGCTGTGGATCAAGCCGTTCTTTTCAACCTGCACGGTGTGAAGAATCTTGTTGGCAGGATTCGTGTGCAGCAGGAATTGAATGCGGCGATCGGTACTGATGACTCGCAAGATGTCGTTCTCCGACTTCTCCGATAACTGAAAAGAAGCCGTCAGATCATCTCGCATCAGACGGCTTCGATACCATGTTCCACCTGTTGCACTCACGATCGGCTTGCCGTTTAAGGTCACCTCGTCATCCTTGTAAGCCAGCACACAGAGCGACGTACCGGGCCGCTTTAGCCAGTTCGTAATCTTTGAACTGTGTCGCTCGGTCTCGTAGCCGTAGGTGGCGTCAAGAAATGCAATCCGAGTCACCTCCGCAGGAACCTCGGCAGAGGCGTTGAGAAATCCAAAGATCAAACTGCCTCCGCCGCTATGACCGCACAGCACGACGGAAGGCTCCTTCGATGAATACCGCGATCGCAGCTCGGAGATCAGCTTTGGTATCTGTTCATCTCCGTGTCTCTTCCGCCATGCAGGCCAGCTCAGCCCTTTGGCTTCAAGCAGGACGACTACCACGTTCTTGCCGGGCTGCTCGCGTCTCAGAAAACGCGTTTGAGCAGCGATGTGCTGAATATCGTAGTGCCAGTCATTGCTCGCCTGCAGTTGTTTGCCAAGTGTCTGCTCAATCGAGTTGCCGTTGGGCAAAGCGTAGAACAACAGCTCAGTCTTCTCCGGAGACGTTTCCGCTGATGCGGTTGACTCATTGATGTAAACTCGGACTTCAGGAGTCCACTGAAGAAAGGTTGTCGTTTCGCCATCCGTCTCTTTTACTTCTTCAACAGACGTCGGCGAATCGGAGGACGCAGCCTTCACAGGCCCTTCATCACTGACCAAAACGTGCAGCCGTTCGTCGACGAGCAGATCTCGCAAATCGTAAGCAGAACCATTCAGGAACGCCTTTCGGGCAACCAGTCGAATTCCGTGGCTGTAGTCCACCCACGAATCCCTATGTCCAACGTACAGTGGCTGAATCGGTTGATCGATTGTTTTATGCCACCCGTAAATCGCAACTCGGCCCGGGAACTTTGCGAGCTGCGGCGTCAGAATCACGTCTTTCTTATGCCCCGCGATCAACTGACCGTGCATATGCCGTCGGTGTTTTTCTTCCAACTGACGCTCGATACTGTCGTTGTGCTTTGAGAAATAGCTCACACGAGTCATGTCGGGAATCGGTGGCAGTGGATGAGGTTCCAGTTTGACCGAGGCCATCGCGTAGATCTGATTGACCATTCGCCTTGTAGGCAGCAAGCATTCCAGCGGATCTGCGATACTCAATGCACCGGCGGGAGAGAGCGGCATCCGAAGAAAATCCGTATTCGTCCCCACGCACAGATAGTCTGGCGCTACAAAAATGACCAGATCATAAACCTTGCCGTCGATTGTTTCAGACACTTGAATCGGAACGAATTCCCGCCACGAATCCGGAACGTTCCCCGAGAGAAGCTGATTCTGCATCTCCTTTTCGCGATCGGTCAGGCTCAATGAGTCCCAGCGTTTCGCAAGATCACTCCCGGTTGTTCGAGCGTTAGACGCGGGAGGCAAAGAAACAGTCCAGCCATCTGGCGCAGAGCCGGCAAAGACCGGATGGCTGAACTTTGCCGCCAGAATCAGTGCACAGACAAAACTCCAGGCCATGTGGATCATTCTGAGATACCCGCCTTCGGACTTTCGCAGCCACTTGAGATCGCGAATGACGTTTCCCAGGTCACGACATTGTCACCAGCGGCCGAACGTCGACTGGGAGCATAGCACACGCAGATTCAATTCGGGACACGGCATCACGGACCAGTCAATGGCTGCTGCACAGCAGCACTCAGCGTCGTTCATTAAACCTTCCACTCCCGGAGGATGCCTGGGGCGCCTGGCCGGAATAGATTCTTCTAAGATTTTCCCCTTCATTGCGAATTTGTGCGAAAGCTGACGACTTATCATTCGTCCTCTGCATGCGAATCCCAAAGAGAATCTGCACAACGCAACAAAGACTAACGCCAGGGAGCTTTCCGGCCCGAGATGACCAACGCCCAACTGCCTTCTGATGTGACAGAGTGCCTGAACCGGCATGAGTTAAACCACCGCCCGATTTTGTTGTCGACAGATTCAGAAATTTCCCTCGCCGGAGACTACCGCCGCAACTGGTTGGTCGTCACCGCAGACCACCTGTCGGTCGTGGCAGCTCCTGAAGTCCCGGAAAGTCGATTAAGTCCACAACGGCCCGTGAACATAAGTCGCGACGACGGTGACGCGACGCTCGTGCGAGCTGTGCCGGTCAAGGAGATCAAAGCCGTCCGCACGTGGGCCGGACTGGGATCGGGGGTTCTACAGGTCCGTACGGAAAATGCGTGGGTGGATCTGCTGCGATATTCAAACGCACAGGCTGAGCGATTTCACAAGGTCTCCCGCAAGCTGGATGTCTTCTGCACCGGCGGAGAACTGACAGTCCATGCGGACGAGCAATTGGACCCTCATCGGTGCGGCGGATGCGGCCTTCGTTTGTCGACGGCGACTGAAACATGTCCTCGCTGTGTCCATCGCAGTCAGATTCTCAGCCGAGTCTGGGATATCCTGAAACCTCAGGTGATGTGGTCGGTCCTCTTGTGCGTGCTGACGATTGTGGGCGTTGCTGCAGAACTGGTGCCGCCCAAGCTCCAGCAGTATCTTGTCGACAATGTCCTCGGAGAACACGCGATCGACGAGCCGCAGTCGCAATTTCTAACCGCGTTGTTGCTCGTTGTACTGGCTCTGGCCGCATCGCGCGTATTGTTGTCAGTCGTCGGTGTTTTCAAGGGACGGCTGGCCACTTACATCGGCTCCAGTCTGACTCATCGCCTGCGCGGTGAGATGGTTCAGAAGCTGCAAAAGCTTGCGATTGCCTACTATGACCGCCATCAGGTCGGTTCGTTGATGAGTCGCGTAGCCTACGACAGCGAAGTACTTCACGGTCTTGTCCATCAGCTCACGGGCGGATTTTTGTTGCAGATTCTGCAACTTGTGGGTGTCGGAGCCATGCTGATCTGGCTGAATCCTCGCCTGGCGTTTTACACGCTGATCCCGGTGCCGCTGGTGTTTCTGGGAACGTGGTACTTCTGGCAACATGTCTATCCACGGTACTATCGACTGTGGGATTCGTCGTCGAAACAGATCGCTGCTCTGAGCGGCATGCTGTCCGGTATTCGAGTCGTGAAAGCGTTCGCTCAGGAGAATCGGGAATTCGAACGTTTCCAGCGTTCAAGCACATACATGAAGGATTCACGTCTGTGGGTCGAAAATGCCACGAGCGTTTATTCGGCCGCGATGCAGCTGGTGTTCAGTCTGGGCGGATTGATTGTTTGGTACGTTGGCGGGCGCGATGTGATTGGTCGCGAGATGACGCTGGGCTCACTGATTGCATTTCTCGCTTACCTTGCGATGTTCTACGCGCCTCTGGCGACATTGTCGAACTTCACAACTTGGCTCACCAGCTTTCTGACCGGCAGCAAACGAGTGCTCGAGTTGCTGGACACGCCTCTGACGATTGCAGAACCCGAAAAGCCAGAAGCATGGAATGACGTGAAGGGTGAGATCCGATTTGAGAACGTCACGTTCGGTTACGATCGCCATCAACCAGTGCTGCAGAACGTTTCATTCGACGTGCGTCCCGGAGAGATGGTGGGGATTGTCGGACGCAGCGGATCCGGCAAAACCACGCTCGTGAATCTGCTCGGCCGATTCTACGACGTTCAGGAAGGACGTATTCTGATTGATGGACATGATCTAAAGAACGTCTCGCTGGAATCCCTGCGAAAGAATCTGGGGATCGTCTTCCAGGAATCATTCCTTTTCCGAGGCAGCATTTGGGACAATTTGTCGTACGGTCGTCCTCAAACAACAATTGAAGAAGGTCTGGCAGCGGCAAAAGCCGCGGGAGCCCATGATTTCATCTGTCGAGCTCCACTGGGTTACGAAACTCTGCTGGGGGAACACGGTGCCGGGTTGTCCGGAGGTGAAAAGCAACGACTCTCGATAGCTCGCACGCTGCTCTACGATCCGAAAATTCTGGTGCTCGATGAAGCCACCAGCAGCATCGACGCAGAAGCCGAACGAGCGATTCAGCAGGCGCTGGAAGTGCTTGTGAAAGGCCGCACAACGATCGCGATCGCTCATCGCCTTTCCACTCTCCGGAATGCCGACCGTATTGTGGTGTTCGACCGCGGGCGGCTGGTGGAGCAGGGCAGTCACGCAGAACTGCTGACGGCTGATGGTGTGTACGCTCGACTCGTTCGGATTCAGACGCAGATCTCGAAGGACCCCAGTGTCGATAAACTTGTCGTTCAACAGAAAGTAGAAGAATCAGAACAATCGGTGTCCGCTGACGAGGCGACACAGGCTGAGTCTGTTTCTGCGGAACCGAAAACATCTGCGTCACAAGTCGATGCGAGGAAGCACGAACTGGTTTGGCTTACGCCGGAGAATTGCCAGATCGGACTTGGAGAACTCAACGAGCTCTTGATCGACATTGTGCCGGAGCCGATGAAACAGTGCGCCTGCAACTCGTCTCGTGCAGGTTCGGAATCTGGTTCAACCGAACAGCCTCGCCTTCGTGGTGCGTTTGTTGTGTGCACGTTTCCCGCGTCTCACCCGGAACAGTATCTCAGCGTTCGCGCATGGGACGAGAAAGGCGATGAAACCGAGATCGGACTGATTCGTTCAATGGAAGATTGGCCCGAAGATGTTCAGTCCATCGTGCGGGCGTCGCTCAATCGCCGGTACCTGTTGCGTCGAATCGAACGCATTCACCGGATGGATCTGGCTCATGGATTCCTGGAGTTTGACGTGCAAACCAATCGCGGTCCGGAACAGTTCACCATGCGATGGAGTCAAAGCCAGGCTCAGGATTTCGGCGAGCAGGGCAAACTCATCTGCGACACGGAAGACAATCGCTACGTCATCCCGGATATTGATCAACTGCCCAAACCCGACCGGCAGCGATTTCGCCAGCATGTGTACTGGTAGGCGATGGCACCGCGAGACCCGATTCTTGTTCCTAGGCTCGATCCTCGAAACGCACTGCACGCAAGGCTCCAGCCTTGCGTGAATCTCGTCCCAGGAGGTTGGATCCTCCTGGCAGTGTGTTCGAGGGCTGGAGCCTGGAACCAGGTCAATGAGAGCGGGATTCCGCCCGATAGTCGAAATCAACACCCATTTTCATTGAGTCCGACGTCTTATGAAGGCCCGCAAGATCATCTGCGGTGAGGTTGCTAATCCCCTGGATCTCGGAGCGAACGATCGACACTTCACCGGGAATGCTGATCGCCTCCCGGCCGACGCCGCTATTCTTGAAGAATCGGCTAACGTACGGAATGTTACTCACGATCGGGGCTCCCGTCATTCGTCCTTCAGTGAGTTTGACAGCGTTGTTCAGCACAAGAACGTTTTCGTCCACGGAGACAATCGTGCCAGCAACCTGTTCGATACTACGGTTCACGGAAGTCAGCGTTCTGGAAACAGTAGAATCTGTCAGCAGGCAAACGTGCTGTCCTGGCTTCAGTTTAGCAATCAGGTCTGGCGAAAAGTTTGGTTGCTGGAAATGCCCTTCGATCTCTCGCAAGTCGTCCATCGAAAGTCTCGGCGGGAGGCCGAGCGGTCTTTGCCCGACCTGCGCCGTCGTGGATGAGCCGGAGTTTTCTTGCTGCAGGAACTGTTCTATTTCAGTCACTCGATCCAATGCCGGGCTTTGCGATGATGTAACCTCAGCACGCTCAGAGGATGTCATCGTTTCGCTGGAAACGCGATCCACAGCCTCAGGGACTTTGTGAACGGACGATTGAGCGGGAAACAGTGCGCAACCGCACTGCAGGGCCATCGCAAGTATCCCGAACCACACGGAGTTCTTCTTCATGGTTGTTTTGTCCGGTCACTCTCTCACGAATCGAAGCATGAAGCTCGTCCTGTTTCTGAGAGTCCGCTGAGTCGCGGCTCAACGGTTAGCGGGCTCCAAAAGAGGTGTATCACAGCCAACAACGTCGAAACAATGGCCGATCAGCGTTCGAGACGACCGGCTTTTGCGGACCGAGCCGGGATCCGGTGTGATTCAGCCGAAATTGCCGAAAAATGGCGTTACACTACCACTCGTTCCGAGGCTCCAGCCTTGCGCAATGTCACTCATTCATGTCACGCTTGTTCTTATTCGTAATGAACGCCAATCCGTTCGGATTGCCGGAGCATCATCAGAGTCTCTGCGCCGGATGCCGACAATTCGAATGCTCCGGCAATTCTCTCTCGCGGGAGCACCACATCGTCTGGCATCTTTCGAGACTCACGAGCAACCCCCGAGTTCCTGAACATGCGGCTCACATAGGGAACCTTGCTGAGAACTGGCACTGAGTGCATCGATCGGCCTTCGATTATCTGGATCGCATCTTTGAGCACAACCGTCTGTCCATCGACGGATTGCACCATTCCCAGATACTGTGTCACATGAAGGCGGACTTCGGGATTCTTTCCCTCTTCCTTGATCTGGCGGTCCACCAACAACACGTGAACCTTCAAACCAGTCTTCAGGCCCTCCTGGGAAAGTTGTTTTGCCTCCCGATCGAGTTTGCTCCGATGAAACTGGTCAGAATCGATGTCGTCTGCCGGAGCCTGCATTGACTCCCAATACAACGCTGTTGACGGGGTGAGCGTCGAACATCCGCTTCCGGCGAGTGTCAGAAACAGACCCATAATCTGCGGTCGCAGCATAAAGTTGATCCGGATTGCTCGAAACTCGCCACACCCCAGGGAATAACCCGAAGTCGTCCGAGGATGGTGTAACATGCCCTGCAAACCGGGAACAAGGGCCGATTGCGGTTCGAGGCACTTCGATTTTTCGGACGCTGCCGAGATCCAGCCTTGTTCGGCCGAAATTGCCTGAAAATGGCGTTACACTGTCGATCCTCTCACACATCACTCGTTCCGAGGCTCCAGCCTCGAAACGCACTGCACACAAGGCTCCAGCCTTGCGTGTTTTCCGTCGCAGGAGGCAGGAGCCTCCTTGCAGTGTGTTCCAGGGCTGGAGCCCTGGAACAAGGTTAGAAGCATCATGTCCCACAAATGCGTTTATGATTTTGACGTTGTCGTTGTCGGTGCCGGCCACGCTGGTACAGAGGCCGCATTGGCCTCCGCACGCATGGGCGCAAAGACCGCGCTGCTGACGATGAACTGCGACACCGTCGGCCAGATGAGCTGCAACCCGGCCATCGGTGGCGTCGCCAAAGGTCAGATCGTGCGCGAGATCGACGCGCTCGGTGGCGAGATGGGGCGCGTCATCGACAAGACGGGTATTCATTTTCGTATGCTCAACAGCGGCAAAGGTCCCGCGATGCATAGTCCGCGAGCTCAAGCAGACAAGAAGGCTTACCAGTTCGAAATGAAGAACCGCGTTGAGCTGCAGGAAAACCTGACGCTCTGCCAGGAGACTGTTGAATCGATCGAAACCGTAGACGGCAAGATCACCGGGATCCGTGTTGCCGGTGATGCGTTCTACAGGACTCGCGCGGTGATTCTGACGACCGGTACGTTTCTCAAAGCCATCATGCATACGGGTGAGTCAAAGGCTGAAGGTGGTCGAGCTGGTGACAAGGCTTCTCACGGAGTCTCCGGAGCTCTGAAGTCACTGGGCTTTGAACTGCGTCGTTTCAAAACTGGAACACCCGCACGGTTGAACGGACGCACGATCGATTTCACTCGCTGCGAACCTCAACCCGGCGATGAAAATCCCGAACCGTTTTCCTACATGACGGATCGCATCGATCAGCCGCAGATCCATTGTTATCTCACGAACACGACTCACGAGATTCACGAAATCATCCGTGCCAACCTGCATCGTGCGCCGATGTATTCGGGGCAGATTCAGTCAACGGGACCCCGCTATTGTCCTTCGATTGAAGATAAAGTCGTGCGATTTGCGGACAAGACTTCGCACCAGATTTTTCTGGAGCCAGAAGGCCGCAACACTCAGGAAGTTTACGTGAACGGCATCTCAACCAGCCTGCCACGTGATGTACAGGATGAGATCATCCGCCGCATCCCCGGCTGCGAGAACGCTCAGATCATGCGTTACGGCTACGCCGTCGAATACGACTTCGCGCCGCCGACGCAGTTGTATCCCTCGCTGGAAACACGACTTGTCGAAGGTCTCTACTTTGCCGGACAAATCAATGGCACGACCGGCTATGAAGAAGCGGCCGGACAGGGGCTGTTGGCGGGCATCAACGCCGCGATGAAGCTGCAAGGCAGGGGGCCGTTTGTCCTGGATCGCAGCCAGGCCTATCTGGGAGTTTTGATTGACGATCTGGTGACCAAAGGTGTCGATGAACCGTATCGCATGTTTACGTCCCGCGCCGAGTACCGGCTGTTACTGCGTCAGGATAATGCCGATCGTCGACTCACTCCATTGGGCATTGAACTGGGCAGCGTAACTGCAGAACGAGCCGCTCGTTTTCAACGCTATGAGGAAGAACTAAACCGCGCGTTTACGGCGATGACCAAACTGCGAGCACAGGGTCAGACACTAGAGGAGCATCTGCGCCGTAACACGATTACGTGGGACGAAGTCTATGGCTTGTTTCCTCAGCTTGCGGAGCTTCAGTTAACAGAAAACACGAAGCGGCAAATGATTATCGAGGCTCAGTACGCAGGCTACGTCCGTCGTCAGGAGGCCGAGATTCATCGACTGCAGAAAGTCGACTCCGTGAAAATTCCTGACACCTTTGACTATCTCGCCGTGCCTCAACTCCGAACGGAAGCTCGAGAACGGCTCAATCGCCTGAAACCAACAACCGTCGGCCAGGCCAGTCGAGTCAGTGGCATCACTCCGGCCGATATCGCGATTTTGATGTTCTATCTCAAGCCCGCAAGTTGAGCGAGGTCCATCCCGAAGCTTCCATAAGCATACGCGATGACGGTGGGCCAAGTCGGGGGAGATTCCTTGAACAACACTCAATCAAAAAGCTGTCAGAATCTCAGTGCACGATTAATGTGTGTCGCGTAGACTTTGTTCCCGTGCGCAGAATTCCCCCATGCGGATGTTGGCTACGACGCGGAGAATCTGATGTGGAAGCTCGTCTTATCAGTGATCTCACTCGCCTCGATCACCGCATGTGGACCGATGCCGGCCTACGGCCAGAGCTTTCGAATCGCGACATTCAACGTCAACTACGCGAATACTCGAGGCGATCAGGTCCTCGAGGCCATTTCTGAAGCCAGTCCGGACATACTGTGTTTGCAGGAAACAACGCTGCAATCCGAAGGCTGGTTGCGGAAACAGCTTGTCGACAGTCATCCCAAGTTCCCGTCTGCAGGTCACGAAGGAAAGTACTACGCAGAGCGATTTGCGTTCGCATCAAACCTTGAGCCAGTCGAATTGGTCTACCATCCGCCAAAGGCTGGCCTGTTCGGTTTTTATGAAGCCACATACACGGTGCACAATCGCAAGGTCAGGATCGTCAACGTGCACCTTTCCCCGTTTGGAATCCCGCGTGGTGCCGGACTTACTGATGCATTGGCCGCGATCTCCAAGACAGAAGCGAAGCACTCAACTGAGATCGACGCCATTCTTGATTCAATTGCTCCGGAGACTCCGACCGTCATCTGTGGAGACTTTAACAGCCTTTCCACATTCAAAGCTCCGTCCTCCCTCGTCGAAAACGGATTCATCGACAGTTTTGCTTCCTTGCACAACAACCCCGACCAACATGTCACGTGGAACTGGCCTAGTCGTCCGATTCCTTTGCGATTTCGCATCGACTACATCTTCCACTCAAAGCATTTTCAAACGATCGAATCAGCCATCATCGAAAAACAAGGCTCTGATCACTTCATGGTTGTGAGTGAATTGAAGTTTGTGAATTAGATGTCGCTCTCGGGCCCCAATTGGACCTCGCCAATGTTGCCAGTCAAAAGCTTCCATGGGCTTGTTCTGCTCCTCAGCGTCTTCGTGAACTGCGGCGTGTTTGGTGCAGATCGCCCCAATATCATCGTGATCATGTCGGACGACATGGGGTATTCTGACATCGGATGTTATGGCGGAGAAATCGAAACGCCGAATCTGGATGCTCTCGCCGCTGGTGGGCTCCGGTTTACTCAGTTCTACAACACAGCTCGTTGCTGTCCGACGCGAGCGTCTTTGCTGACCGGACTGTACGCGCATCAGGCTGGGATCGGACATATGGTTGATAGCCGCCCGGAGTCTGTCGGTGAAGCTTATGCCGGTGAACTCAGTCATCGTGCAGTGACGATCGCGGAAGTTCTGAAAACGGCTGGGTACAAAACATACATGACCGGGAAATGGCACGTCACCGGGAAGACCAGCCCGGCAAACGAGTCAGACAAGAAAAACTGGCCGTTGCAAAGAGGTTTCGACAGGTTTTACGGCACAATCCACGGGGCAGGCAGCTTCTTCGATCCGAACACGCTGGCTCGAGATAACGCCTTCGTTTCTCCATTTGCGGATCCGGAGTACCAACCGGAACTCTTCTATTACACTGATGCCATCAACGATCACGCGGCACGATTCATCACGGAACATTATCAAACCACGAAAGAGCAGCCGTTTTTTCTTTATGTCGCTCACACAGCAGCTCACTGGCCAATGCAGGCGAAGGACAGCGATATCAAGAAGTACTCGGGACGCTACGATGCGGGATACGATGCCATTCGTGCCGCTCGGCTTGAGAAAATGAAAATGCTGGGGCTTCTGGATTCACGATGGAAGATCTCCGCACAATCGGGTGATTGGAGTCTCGTCGAAGACAATGCCTGGGAAGCACGCTGCATGGAAGTTTACGCCGCCATGATCGACTGCATGGACCAGGGGATCGGACGACTCATCGATACGCTGAAGACGAATGGACAGTTTGAAAACACGCTGATCCTTTACATGCAGGACAACGGCGGCTGCGCGGAGCTCATGGGGCGCAATAAGCCTTTTCAAGCCCGTGCCAACATGGCAACTCTTCCGGGATTGACGGCGACTTTTCTGCAAACCGACATGATCCCCAAACAAACTCGAGATGGCTATCCGGTTCGTCAGGGCAAGGGTGTCATGCCTGGCGCGGCCGACACTTATATTGGTTATGGCCGTTCATGGGCCAACGTCAGCAATACTCCGTTTCGTGAATACAAACATTGGCAGCACGAAGGCGGGATCAGCACCCCTTTGATTGCTCATTGGCCAGCAGGAATTTCTGCAAAGTTCAACGGAAAACTGGAGGCAGAGACGGGGCACCTGATCGACGTCATGGCAACTTGTGTTGATATTGCGAATGCGACGTATCCTCAGGAGTTCAACAATACTCCGATGCAGGCACTCGAAGGAATCAGCCTGCGTCCGACTTTTGAAGGAACTGCTATCGATCGTCGAACTCCCTTGTGCTGGGAACATGAAGGCAATCGAGCTATCCGCGTGGGTTCGTGGAAACTGGTCTCCAAGTATCCTGGAGTCTGGGAGTTGTATGACATCGAAGCCGATCGCACCGAGATGGTCGACCTCTCCAAGCTTCACTCTGCAAGGGTTCAGGAGATGTCTGGGTTATGGGAGGCATGGGCCAATCGCGTCGGAGTTAAGCCATGGGCCGTTGTTGAAGCGGCTGGCCGAAAGAAAGCGAAGTAAGCAGCGATGAGCCGGCTTCCACCGCAGCCAGATGTAAAAAGATCAGCGGCCACGACACATCAGCAATCACATGAGGAATCATGGGCAAAGAAAGATGAATGCGTAAGGCATTGCTGAGAATGGGCTGTTTTCCTTTGTCGGTAATCCGCCAGAACTCACCCCCAAATCCTCAAATCTGCCCGTTTTATGAACAAACCCTGAACACAAAGTGAAAGCAGGCAAACTGCGCAACGAAACTGCCGTTGACGGTCTTTCACGAATGGATACAATCGGCTGAGTTGAGGGTTGGCACGAACCGGGAAGCTCCTGCAACTCGAAGTGACTTCGGGACTTGCGTGAGCTGGTTTTGGCCTTCTCAATGCGAAGCTCGCAAATTTGGGCGAGTCACGTTGAATCAGAACAAACTTACGACGCCGTTAGGGAAGTCTGAGTTCAGCAGTGAAGCGTCAGGGACGGCGTCCGGCAAGCTGTCGGACGATGGAATGCTGCACGTTGCAGCTCATCGCTTTTCCACAGAACGGATTGGGCTCATGAAAACTGTGTTCACGACTGGCGAAGCCGCCAAGATCTGCAAGGTCAGTCAGCAGACGATCATTCGCTGCTTTGACTCTGGTCAGTTGAAGGGATTTCGCGTCCCCGGATCTCGGTTCCGTCGTATTCCGCGTGATGTTCTCTACAAATTCATGAAAGAGAACGGCATCCCTACCGACGCGCTGGAAAGCGGCAAGCGGAAGGCGTTGATCGTGGACGACGATGTCGAACTGGTAGAACTGATCACCGACGCCTTGATAGCCGATGGTCGATTTGAAGTACGAATCGCCAATAACGGTTTCGATGCGGGAATGATGGTCAAGGAATATCATCCGGACATTATTGTTCTGGACGTCATGCTTCCCGATATTAATGGTAAGGAAGTTTGTCAGCGAGTTCGCAGCGACTCAGCACTGGACGATGTGAGAATCATCTGTATCAGCGGTATGGTTGAGCAGGATAAGATCCAGGAACTGAAGGCATCGGGAGCCAATCATTTCATTCAGAAGCCGTTTGAAGTGGATGGTTTGATTGACAACATCTGCCGATTGCTTGATATCGAGCAACTGCAGTCATGAGGTAGGGAGCAAATCACTTTATTGCGGCATCTGCATCTCCTGCTATTCTCGGGCAAATGCAGAAGTGGCAGGTCTTATCTGGAAGCCCCATCTCAGAATGCGTGCACTGAATGTGCATCAGATAAAACGAATCTTCTAAAGCTCGGCTTCCTGAAAAGCCGGGCTTTTCTTCTGTAGCAGGATGATGTCTCAGCATGTCGGCCGACGAACGAAATCGCCAAGCGCCGTTCGTGCATCAATTGCTGACCGCGTTGGCAAAACCTGTTGACTGGAACTCTGCAGCCACTCTGACCGTCGAAATGTGGCTGGAGTTAGGAGGAGCATCAGCGGCTCTGCTGATCAGCCCGCTGGGGCCGGAGCAGCTTGATATATTCTACGGTCGCAGCGTTCCCAACTCAGCGCCGCATTTGAGCCGATCCACCATTGACACTCCGTTCTCAGTGTTGCTGGACCAATCCGCACTGATTGACTGCATTGCAGAATCCGGATTGATTGGCGGCATCAATGTTCGACTCCTTTTGTGGACGGACCTCTGCGCGGCAATGATTCTGCAGATGCCGGAAGAATCGTCCGATGATTTCATTCCGGTCAATCAGGAGGATATCGCTGCAACCTGTCGCCAGGTTCTCTCACGTGTCACAGATCGTCCCATCCTCGTCCCCAATCATGTTCTCCTTGAAGCCATGGCAGAGTACGCCGCAGGGGCCGGGCACGAGATCAACAATCCGTTGGGCAGCATCATCGGCCAGACTCAATTGCTGTTGAAGCAATCTCAACCTGTCGAGCATCGCCAGGCGTGTGAAACAATCGGCGCGCAGGCATGGAGAATTCGCGATATGATTGGCAATTCGATGCTGTTCGCGAGACCTCCGTTGCTTCAAAAGAAACGTCTCAACCTCGTCACTTTGTTGCAACAGATATTGCAGCCGTTAACTCAGACAGCATTGGAAGACGACATTACGATTAAGCTGGCCAGTACTTCTGACGAGATCATGATGGAGGCCGACGGTTCTCAATTTGGCACCCTCACAGGGCATCTTGTCAGAAACAGTATCGAGGCCATTCGATCCAGCGGCTCACAAGGCACAATCACAGTGACACTGCGTGATGACGTCGCAGGGTGTGTGGAATTGTCAGTCACCGATGATGGCGCCAGGATCGACTCCGACGAGATTCGGCGAAATCTCTTCAATCCGTTCTATTCAGGACGAGCAGCGGGGCGAGGTCTTGGATTCGGCCTTTGTCTGGCGTGGCAGATTGTTCGCCTTCATGATGGATTACTGCTTCATGATTCTCCGGAGGAGGGGGGAACGGCATTTCATCTTGCATTCAGAACGAAGCTTTGAACAGTCGCCCGGAACCATGTGTTCTGAAGCAGTTTATGCCGGAGCCCGCAACGGCTGAGAAATGGAGAAACACGTGTGTCGACTCAACAATTGATTGGGTCAACTCCCGCGAAGCGTCAAACGAGCCCCTCATAATTCCCGTTATCCGTCGACAAACTTGCCGTTCGGCGACTCCATACGACATTCTTTCTCGAAAGCATACAATCTTCCTAACCCTGAGCCTCTGCCCAACACGCGTATTTCACACTTGACCCGTGTCCTGTTGGATCGTGACCATCGGGGCCTCAATCTGCTACATTCCGGATGGCAGAGAAACCGATCTCCGAGTACAGAAATCACTTTTCGTCGATCTTGATCTGAAAGCCCCTGATCATGGCCAAGGCCCCGCTCAAAGGCATTTTTACCCCGAACCTCATCCCTTACACCGTGGACGGAGGAATCAATGAGCAGGAATTGCGGCGTTATGCAGATTGGCTCATCGAACGAGGTGTCCATGGTCTTTATCCGAACGGCTCCACGGGCGAGTTCACTCGTTTTACGCCGGAAGAACGTCGGCGTATCGTCGCGATTCTTGCCGATCAGGTTCGCGGCCGAGTTCCCATCCTGGCCGGTGCGGCCGAAGCCAACGTGAAAGAAACTCTTTCCGCCTGTGAGTATTACGCTTCACTTGGAATTCGAGCGGTCGCGATTGTGGCCCCGTTCTATTACAAGTTGAGCCCTGCATCCGTTTACGCATACTTTGCAGAGATTGGCCGAAACACTCCAATCGATGTGACGCTGTACAACATTCCGATGTTCGCCAGCCCGATCGATGTTCCTACGATTCAGCGTCTTTCTGAGGAGTTTGAGCGCATTGTGGCGATCAAGGACTCATCAGGCGACATCCCGCACATGATCCGCATGATTCAGGCCGTGAAGCCGAACCGTCCGGACTTTGCATTTCTGACGGGATGGGATGCAGCCTTGATGCCAATGCTGTTGGCAGGCTGTGACGGCGGCACAAACGCAAGCTCCGGCGTTGTCCCCGAGTTGACTCGACGCCTCTACGATCTGACAACGACCTACCAGATTGATGCGGCTCGCAGAGTTCAGTACGACCTCGTAAAGCTGTTTGACACGATGATTTACTCCGCAGAATTTCCGGAAGGTTTCCGAGCAGCCGTTGGTCTCCGCGGCTTCAAGATGGGCCACGGTCGACAACCGCTGTCAGATAAACAACGAACCGACCTGAGTACTCTCAGCAGAGAACTCCAGTGCATGCTTTCCAATCACGGCTTCACAGATCAGCCTGTTGGCGGATGCCCGATCGGGGATTCGACATCGCCAGCAAATCCTGCGGATGTATCTGCGATTGTGCAGCAGGTCGTTGCGGAACTTCAGCGACGTGGACTCATGTAAACAGGGGCTATTCAGGCATTAACTGAATGTGCCCGTTACAGTGTTTGCAGGCAACTTTATGACCCATATATTTTGGGGCAGCTCGAAGCTCTTCGCTGCAGTGAGGACATGGCGTGTAGAACGCCTTTATTTCAATGGCAGCGCTGTAGTTGAAGAGATGATTGCAATGCTTGCACTGCACCTTCATCCCTTTGTACTTCCTGTGAATTCGAAGCTCTTCCTGACATCCGGGACACAGCACGTAATGGCCTTTTGGCGAGGCAGCCGCGATCACATCGATCTCCGGAAGAGGATTGAACTTAGGAATCTCAACGCTGTCTTCTGTTAGTTCGTCATTCAATAACGCCCGACAGTTTCTGCAATGGACAACTCGCGGAGGCATATCGTCGCCACACTGAGGGCAGGGGCCTCCCGGCCAGGCACCAGTCATCGCTAATCTCCTGCTGTCCCTCGAATCGTGCTCCCAAGCATCGACAATTCGACGCCTCACCCCGGTGACTCTAACAAGGAATTATTCTGATCGTCATCTGAATATTCAGCAAGCCATCAGCTCAAGTTCTACTCGCACCGCCTGAAACACGCCAGTTGAGAAGAAGCATCTCTGCCCTCGGGATGGCACCAAAACGTTTGGTGTCGAGCCGGCGGAATTCCGGAATTTTCCTCAAAGCTTTGCTTTGACAGCCAACACTTTGTGAAACGTTCGAAAGTAGAGATGCCCGTTTGCAACGGAGGGGGTCGAGTGGCAGTCGTCACCCAATGATGTGCGCCCCAGCTCATGAAACTCACGGCCGGCATTGAGGACCACAACGATTCCGTCTTCAGTCACACAGTACAGCCGATCTTCAATACAAACCGGAGAGCCGCTGAACTGCCCATCGATTCGTTCCGACCAGACCTCGTTGCCAGTGGCAGCCTCGAGGCAAACCATGATCCCCTTGTCACCCCAAAGAAACAGCAGCCCATCTTTCGCCACAAGGCATGGCACGTAAGGAAGCATCGTCTTCCGTTCATAAACGATCCGAGTGGCATTGTCCGCGTCCGGATCGATCTTCGCAGCCGCAAAGTACTTCCCATTGCCACCCTCGCCACAGGTCGCAAAAACCAACCCATCGGCAACAATCGGAGATGCGACGGTTCTCATCGGAAGCTTTGGCGTCTGCCAATTCAATTTTCCTGTTCGCAAATCGGTGCTCGTAATGCCGTTCGATTCGCTGATGCAAAGGATTTGGAGATTCCCACCTTTACCCGGAGCAATAACGGGAGTTGAATACGAGGTCTTGCCAGCGTTTCTTTCAGCAGCCCAGACGGTCTCCCCGGTTTCAGGATTGAGCGCCAACAGAGAACTCGGGCCGACCTGGTCATTCGAAACAATCAGGAGACCGTCCTGAACGATCGGGGAGACTCCAAGATTGTGTTCGCTTTCATAACTGCCGAGATCTCTGGTCCAAACCTGCTTGCCCTCGAAGTCCCAGGCTGCAATCGTCAGTTTTGCACTATCAGCGTACATGACATACACACGCTGCCCATCAGTCGCCGGCGTACTTGAGGCCCAGCTGTTTTTGAGATGCTTTTTACTTTCTCCAAGTGTTACCGAAGCCTGCCACCGCAGCTGCCCCGAATCGGCATCGAGGCAATGCAGGTATCGAACGCCACCACCTTCCGTGGCAGAAGTAACGAATAACGTTTTCTCCCAGATCACCGGCGCTGAATGCCCAACACCTGACAAATCGATCGTCCAGGCATAGTCACCGGCTTCCCACGTCACAGGAATGCCTTGTTGCGTACTTAGTCCGGTACCGTTCTCACCGCGAAATCGAGCCCAGTTCTCAGCTGATACCGCTCCTGTGAACAAGCTCATCAGAGTGAGAATCAACGCTGGTACAAGTGGTCGCATTGCAAATCTCTGTTTCGAATGGTGTATTCCGTGCGCGGCCGAGGTTAAGGCAATAATCTCACAAAGACATCCCGCGAACACCCGGCCTCAATTGATGCCCCCAAAGAATATCAGAAACACGCGAGACTCGCACAGTAAAGCAGCATCACTCCAGTTTCAACGCTGGACTAACGAGATCGTCAATACCCCAGAAGTTCAAGGTATGATCTGCGTTCCGACTGAGTGAGCCCAAATACTTCCGCAAGCTGCAGCACAAGCTCTGTCGCGGCTCCTCGCTGGGCCGACTCGCAGGTGATCTCAATTTCAGCATAAGGAGGCAGTCCTTCGACGGCATCCATAGAAATTGTCACGCGGAAGCCACCTGCGGCACCCTCAAAAGATCGGCGGACCTTCTTCACAAAACCTGCAGGGGTGAATCCCAATGCTATCAGCAGAGACCGGAGCACAGAGTTGGACTGACCTGATTCAGTGGAGGGTATCTTCAGTTCCAGTTCTTCACGAGTCTTCGTGATTGTGTCGAGCCGCGGACCTTTGTAGGTCAATTCTATTTGACCGTTACACGACCGGATTCGAATGGCTTCGTCCGTCTGATCAAAGTCACGACAGGGATGTTTAAAGTATTCGTCGCATTGACAATACTCGAGGGCCGGATTTCCACCTCCCCAACGCAGAGCAGCCTTTTCGAATTCACCCACATTGGTTACCAGATACTTGGCTTCCACTTCAAACATGCTGCAAGTACTCCGAAAATCACTACTTGCTCCCAGAGGATGACACTTTGTCTCCGATTGATCTCAGATGATTCCAGGTGAACAAACCTGAATCATGAGTATCTGACCAGCGAACTCTTAATGCGTAGTTTCCGCAAAGAGAGATGTCGTCGAGACCAAGGTCCACGGGAACGGTTTCCGGATCCAGAAGTTGCTTCCCGGACAGTTCGTCGACACAAACCGCGCAGCGACAGTTTTGCCTGATGGTGCGAAAAGGCAAACGGGCGACGTCCGTATCAGACCACACCAACTCCAGAACTCGTTGTTCTTTGTGAACTTTTATGTTTTTCGGAGACTGCATAAGAGGCTACTCAGTTTCTTCAGATTCAGGATCATCAAAGTCGTCGTCGGATGCGTCACCCGTGACAAACGACTCGGTCAGCATGTCGACAAACTCTCCCAGTGAGTCGGCAAGTGTCTCAAACTCAACGGCGTGATGCCGAAACTGCAGCACACCTGCATGTTCCCCGTCGAGATCTACGCAGTAATAGTCTCCATCACCCGTTTCGCCAATGACCAAAAGCTGATCTGGCCACCGGAATTCCTGACCTTCAGGATCGAGAATCGAAACCGCTCGGACTTCCCGGTTAATTTCCAGGACATCCGTCGGCGAAGAGAACAGCTCAACCTCCGAGACAAATCCTTCCGAATAATCCCCCGAATCAGCTCGGCAGGCGGTCGCCAGAATTGACGGATATGACTTCAGCAGATGTATATACTCTACTGGAAGCCGTGCATCGCACAAATGTTCCAGATCCTGAACAATCTCAGGGCTCATTCATCCCCCGTTCTGGCCGAAGCAAGCCAGAGCCGTCACCCCTGTGTAAACTGACCTGTGTGTCTGGAGACTCTGCATGGGAATTAATCCAGGCCGGGGTGTTTAACCTTTTCCCAGTACTTCTCAAAATTGAAGTCCGGGCTGTTGTCGGCGTCATGACATTTCCCGCAGGTTTCATTCTTCGCGTGCTCAAGCGTTACGCGAACTTCCTTCGCAGCGGCTTCTGTGTTACCGGCTTCAATCAGCTCGACATGGCGACTTCCAGGACCATGGCAGTTCTCACACTGACTTCCCCCCATGAGTGCCTGCAAAAGTTTTTCGGAGTCATCTGCTGCAAACTCCTCGTTCACAAACCCACTCCGGAATCTGACATATTCTTCCGGATCCCAGCCCGTCACATGACACGACAAACACTCGGGATCAAAGTCGCGAGCAATTCCATGCAGACGCTCGTATCCGTGCAGCTGATGAACCGGATCAAGACTCTCAAAAGCATGAGCGTGGGGCGTGTCTTTCCAGATTTCGAACGCCTTCGTATGACACTCTCCACATTTTGAAGCCCCGACAAATGAGGCTCCGGACGGATGAGTAACAGGGTTCTCTGCGGTAACAATGGAACTGTCTTTCAACCGTCCCTGATAAACTTTCATCAGCTCTGTCATCTTTTCTGACTCAGAAAAATGGGCAGCCGAGATCGTCACCAGTTCATATCGAATCGAGTCTTTTTCGCCCTTCGGATACAACCCGACAACGCCGGCCGTTTTGCCTTTTTCACCGACGCGAAGAAGTCGCACAGGACCAATCATTTCCGGCTCGCGATCACCATCTTTTCCGTCGGCAGCAACGATAATGTCGAACTGAGGAAATGCGGCAGCTTGTTCGCGAATCTCTTCGTCGGTGGATTGCGAGAGCAGAACCCTGAAGTCCACTTTCTCTTCATCAAACTTTTTCAGAACCTCCGCAAGCGCTTCCGCGGGATCGCCCCACTGCAAGTCAGCAACAGCAGCCTCCTCGGGGGTTCGATCAGGAATAACCTCGCGGCGAATCCTGTCGCTCATAACGCTGGTGATGCCGACTTTACATCCTTGCACTTCAACAATCGTGTATGAAAGCGGAGTGCCAATCTCTTTGGTACCGAGGAAGGTCAGGTTGGCTCCCAGAAAACACAGCCTTGGATCACCGGTATCCAGATGTTGGGCCAACAGATAACCTGGATCCAGCCGCAACTCAGCAACGCCCATCCCCAGCGCTACATACTTCATCTCGCGGAGCGCTTCGAGCATCGTTTCAAATTTGATCTGAGCCTGCGGCCCGGAACGCCTCGAGAGGCCACCAACATCCATCCCTCTGACCGTCCACCCCAGCGATTCAATCTTCGAAAAAAAACCTGCTCGACGAGCCATCCCACCCAACTGATTTGCCGTACAACCACACGGTTCAAAATAGCCGAACTGTTCACCCGTCACGATAAATGCGAGGAGCGGCTTGGGCCATTCAGGGAACATGAGTGGCGATACCAGGGGAGCAGGTTCAGCGACGTCACTCGATACGGTTGCTGTATCACTTTTCTGAGTAGCGATGAGGGAGGTTGGCTTTCGAGGATCGCCCTGTTTCTGACTGGACGCTGCGATCGGAGGAGGCACCGTGGCTGGCGTCCCCGGATCCGTCGTTGGAGGTTTCTCCGGAAGGGGCATCCATATCAACGACGCGGCAAGAAAGATCAGCCCCAGGAAACTGAGAACAATGAACGTCGAGTTGCGCATTTCGTAACAGCCCTGGTACCGATTACGGTAGTAACGTGCTGCCAGCCCTGTCTGACCGACATACAGCCTGATTCAGGCTGTCAAACGGAGCAAACAATAGCTTTTTGCAACTTTCCAGAGAACCCCAAAAGAACTCCACCCCCAACCTTTAATTTGAGTAAATCAGTAGACTGAAATTCAGTTTTTCGCCGGAAGAATGATTTGTAGATATCGCAACCTGCCCGGGTTTGGATTCTGTGCGTTGGATGTGAGGCCTTCCTGGAGGAACAATAATCTTCAACAAGTAGCGATGGACGGTGCCTGATGGCTCACCAACCGGTGAAATTGAGGCAGTCACAAAGGAGGGATCTGCCTTAACTTCGGTAATTTTGAGGGGCTCGGTCATGTCTTTTTCATCAACGACCATCAACAGGGTTGCCTCGCGGCCTTCAGAGGCAGGAAATGATCCCAGCCGCAATTCCATTTTATCGGAGTCGTACATTGTGCCGGCCATTGGCTGTAACCGGATAACCCCCTGCTTGCGAGCCGTCACCAGAATTTTTATCGGCTCTGATTCCTGAACTAGTTTGACTTCCACTTCCTCAGAAAAAAAACCCGCAGGAATTCCTGGCGAAACTTCCACGTTCACAGAGACCCCACCCACGAAGTCGCCGGCTGCAAGGTCTTCAGGTGTAAAAGGCCCGGGAGTTAATGTCACTAATCCCGAGGGACTCTTCAAAGACTCTATTTCCAGCGTTGAAAGAAGCTTCGAACCAATTGTCGCCCGGAGCGTCGCCGCCTGTGCTTCGTAGACATCCCCAACAGCCCAGATGTCAGGCTGCACGTCGTAGGGCATTTCAACGGCCCCCTCCACTGCCAGCTTGAGGGTGGTGTTTTTGGGATCGTTCGTAAACAGGTCACCCCCGTGACGAAAACCTCGATCTGCAACCTTCCCGCCATTCCAGTTCATCGTCAGCGTTATCGATTCGCCTGGCTTCACGACAGCGTCTTTTTTGGCAGTCTCTTCGACGGCACCGAAACCGAACCGAGTACACTTACAAGTCGTTGTCCCTGTCTTCAGGATCAGGTCGGCTTCACCTTCGTTTTTGATTACAAAGTCGTGCGATTTGTGCTCACCGACTCGCATCGTTCCGAACTTGAAGACGGGCCCCATCACGAAGGCTTTCGGCCATGGTCCCGCGGCCGAAGGGACTGGATTGCTCTCTTCTTTGCGGTCATCGCCACGTGCAGCATGTGCAATAAGTGCTGTGGTATCTTTTGCGGCCTTAATCTTCTCGGCGACAGACGCTTCACTCGGTCCTTCCCCGCACCCGGTGACACCAGCCATGAAAAGGCCCAATGCCATGACACAAATTCTCGATACAGGATTTAATTTCAACATATCGCTCTCCGCTCGCTGCATTACTTCTGATTACTTTGAAGACCCAGACTGCGTTTTCATCGCGTCCTGAATCAAGGCACGGTCATCATCACTCAAATACCTGTCCCGATGACCCCACTTATGATTTAACTCATCGAGCTCCCTGACTCGATCTGCCGCCATCACAAGCAACTGTTCGACCTCAGCATCCGAAACACCTCGCTTGATACCCTCGTAACAGAATCTGACAAGCTGCATCCACGCTTCAACGGAAGATGGGTACATGGCGACCACTTGTTGTTGCAACCCAATCGCCTCACTCAACAACCCGTCTTCGCTCTCTATTCGTGATCCGATGGCCAGACATTCTGCCTTCAGACCAACAGAAAAACTATTGCGTGTGTCGACAGAGATCCAGAGGTTACAGGCATCCAGTGCCTTATCGAGCGATTTTTCCACTTTTGCCTTCTGTTCAGCCAACGAAACTGCATCTTCACCAGAATTTTTGACAGCCGATGTGATGCTTTCAAGCCCTTTCGATTCTTCCCTCAGGGCATACGCGGACAACTCCGCAACTCGTTGGCGCGGCCTTACGGCAAGCAGATCCGTCTCCGCAGCCTGACGACAGGCCGCCAAAGCTTCCCGCGGGTTTCCCTGACGGTGAAGAAGGTCATCGCCCAGCAGCATATGCCGTTCTACGCCGGAGACATCCATCAACCCAAACCGTAGCACAATGACTGCAGTTAATGCAGAAAGCGATACGCCCGGGAACATCCAATTCCGTCTGAAGAAACGAGCTTCATGACGCCGCACTGGAATCCCTTCCTCCATCTGTCCAAGCGCGGAGAAAATCAACAGCAGCAACATCACTATTGGCATTTCAAAGCCTCCAGAGGCAAGCAAATGCACCATCAAGGTTACGCAGGAAGCGAGACATACATTCCTGTCGAGACCCTGGATCTTTCCTCTGCTTCCGATCACGCAAAAGATCAATCCCGAAAGCGGAAGCAGTCGCTCCGTAAGGTCAAGATGAACCGACTCACCATTGATCCACTGCCAGGACAGATGAACAATCGCCCCCAGCACGATCGACTTGGGAACCAGGTAGCGAAGGCGTTTCGCGATAACAATCTCCTCTGCTTGCGAAAGCAGAGACGCATCTGAAGAAAACGATTTGCGAAAACTGCCCCAGATGAATAACAGCAGACCAGCGAAGCCGATGGCCCCTCCGGCCGACCACGACTCAAGAAGAAAATTGTGAGGATCACGAATCTCTTCACTCGATTCGTCTGCCTTATGCGTCAAATAAACCTGGCGAAAATTGCCCGGCCCCGCCCCCGTCAGTGGAAACTCTTTTAAAGTCTCAATTGCTCCGGTCCAGTAGAACAATCGGAACTGCAATGAGCGAGACGACTCAAGTATGACCTCTTTGTCCAACGCCCCTGAGAATGCAGCAATCCCGATGATGAAACCTGCGAAGACCGACCCAAAAAACGACCACTGCAGAATCTTTCTCGCAGCAGCGGTTCGCCAACTGCTGATTGCAACAACAGCCAGACCCACAACAGCACCAGCCCAGGCAGAACGGCTTTTGGTAAGGACCAGACAGTACAGGATCAGCCCCGACTGAAGCAGGGGAATGATTAGTGCCATGAATTTTCGCGGCCCGCGGAAAGTCCAGGCTTGAACGGCTTGCCCAACCAGTAATACGAAGGATGTTGCAAGCACACCGGCCAAAGTATTCGCCAGCGAAAATGTTGCAAATGGCTCAGAGCTTGATAGTAGTCGATTCTCCCACAGGATTCGATCGGTCCCTTCGAGCGGAATCCCCTTCGACTGAAAACGAGATACAATTTCAGAAATTCGAAACAATCCCGTCCCACCGGGCTCCGCCAGGGCCTTATCCAGTTCTGAACGTTCGCCCCGATACCATTCCGCCTGCTCAGGGTAGAAAACCTGATGCTGCCAAATACCCATCACGGCAAGCCCAACGACGATCGTCGTCACGACCTGATACGCCTGAATCGCCTGAAGTCGATCGAGGCTCAAGTGTCGAAATACTCTCCAGGCGGCCAATAATCCAATCCACTCAAATGTCAGGTTCAACGCCGACCGACGATCTCCTTGAACGTGAAACACATAAGCCGTTGAAAGGATATGTCCAACGACAATAAGCAGTACTCCAAAATCCACAATGCCGAATCCAGCCCTTCGCAGGCTATCGCCCCGATTGCCTCGAGCAGCCGTCCAATATCGAAGCCCGATCATTCCTCCCAGCGTCAGCCACAGAATCACCAGATGCAACCCGCCTCCATTCACTGCGTCTTCCGTCGGCCATAAAAATGCAGACGTCAACAAGGCCAGCGCAAAAATTATCAGTGGTGATCGCATGAACAAGTCTTGAAGGAAGTAGAGTGAACCAAACAGAAACATCACAGCAAATAGAAACGAAAAATGATCGCGGTGAAACAACCAACGATCTTCTATCAGAGTGACTCGAACTACCGCAGAGATGCGAAACAGACAGACCAGAATGCGAAACGAATCGCCCGCGGAAAGTATGTCTTCCCCAAACTTTCACTCCGGCGAATGAACGGAGACAGAAGACTGCTGAGTTCTGACTTCCGCTAACGTCACCTGAATCTCATTTACGGATCGCCGCCCAACAGTTTCCAGAATCGCGATCACAGCCAGAACGCAGGAGATCAAAGAACATACCAGAGCGGCACCAGCCCAGTCCTCAACTTTATACAGCAACAACCCCGCAAGTCCCGTCATCGCGGTCGTTAAATGAATCGTGAGCACTGCGTAGACTGGTCGAAATCCCAGCTCCACTAAGCGATGCGAGAAATGACTCTTGTCCCCATGAAATGGACTTCGTCCCTGACTGAGGCGAATAAAGACCACACTGCAAAAATCGTACAGTGGGACAGCCATCACACAGACCGGAGCCAACATGACGTGACGACTACCTGTGCTTTCGTAGAATGTCCCCGTCACGGTAAGAGTCGCCAACAGGAAGCCAATCAAATTACTGCCACAGTCTCCCATAAAGATGCTGGCCGGAGGTCGATTCCAGACCAAAAATCCAGACAAGGCACCGGCCAGCAACACCAACGGAAACGCGACAGACACCGTTGGTGACCGAAGCATAACCAGGAGAATGGCAGCAAACATCAATGAGGCGATCAGACCAATGCCCGCCGACAACGCATCCATGTTGTCCAGAAAGTTCATCGCATTGGTCAACACAATGATCCATAGCACGGTCGCCGCAAAACCAAACCAGGGCTGACTCACAAACACCGTCGCTCGGACCCCGGCCAGTACGACTCCCACAGCCACCAGCATCTGCAGACCAAGCCGAAACTTCCACGAGAGGTTCCAGCGGTCATCCGCAAGTCCGGCCAGAAAGAGCACGATCGCGCCCGCAGCAATCGCCACAAGTTGGACCGTTCGATGCGAAGCTCCTCCAAGCTCCTGAAGGATCTCATCAATCACAGCAAATCGCCCTGCGGACTGAAGGATACAAACTGCCATGATCACCATCGCGGGGATCAAAACTCCCAGAAATATCGCGATGCCACCGCCACGAGGTGTAGGCTGAACATGGACCTTTCGCTCTCCGGGAAGGTCAATCAGCCCCAACGCTGGCGCTAAGGCTCGTACCACAGGGGTCAGAATTACAGTGAGAATCGCGGATGCCAGAAATCCGGCAACCATAAACTCCAGCATCGGTGAGCCTTCTTAACTCGGGGCTGAACGGAAAACGGTTGCGTGTTGTACGTTGATTCAACGAGTTGCCACAGGAGAAATCCGCGAAACAACATCCTCCTGAAATAATCAATTCGGCTTCACGCTAAATCTGGCCGGGACTCTTTGCAAGTGCCGCCAATTTCCTGAATCGCGGCCAGCCCTCACTCGAGATTTGAAGATTTGACAATCCCTCAACAGTTCGAGGCCGACAACAAGATTCCCGGGCCGTCTCCGTGCAGAATCTACAATTCCAAGTGACTGTTTTCCGATTAGGCGTGAGGATTTTGCGGGCTAGACCGTCCATTGTTGTAGATTTGGCAGCGTGCCGACAGACACTTGGACAGAACCAAAACCCTATAAATCCATATCATCAAACGACTTACAGTAAATCAAGAAAGTCCGGCCCGTTTTGGCGCGGCAGTTGCCAATGAAGTTGAATCAGTTCGACAACAAACAGGCCATAGACTGTATCAAAGCATAACGGAGTGAGTGCGATGCGAATTCAAATGACCCCAAAGACTGTCCGAAGAATTCTTTCCGCTGATGGCTATCTCGATCTTGGCATGCCCGAGCGAGCAATTGAAGAACTGGATCGGATCGAAGATGCCGGCCCTCTGGAAGGTCCTGTGCAACTTCTGCATGGAATCGCCCTGAAACAGACTCAGAACCATCGTGATGCAATCACCCATCTCGAAAAAGCAGCTCGGATCATGCCATCTCCGATTCGACGGTTCGCATGGCGAGAATTGGTGGATGCCTACCGAGCTGTGGGCAGCGACGCTCTTGCAGACATGGCTCAGAAGCTCGGCGGAGACGGCGAATTTCAACTGAAGATCAGCCTTCCGTTCGCGGACCTGACGCTAAACATTCCCACATCTTCGAAGGTAGAAATGCCCGGACTTCGAATGACCTAAGGATCTCCAAGATAGTTTCTATTCGGCCAAAACGGACCGAAAGAATAATGATCACTTGAACACTTTCTATCAGGGTTTTTGGCACTAGCATTCACCGGCACGATTTTCCGATGGATCATTCACAGTTGCCCTGGATTGCCGTATCCGGGCACTCCACGAATTCGTCTCATCCCTGCGCATGGCTCATCTGAACGAAAGGTCTATCCTCCGACCGGGGCTTTTCCGTATTCTTCATTCGTAGCAGTCTCGCCAGAACATCGATTCCTGCATCCTGAGGCAGGATCGGCGTGAGCTGCTGTGTCCATAGAATGGAGTCTTGCGGGCCATGCAACGTCGAAGAATGTTTCTCGCCGCGCTGTTGAACGGTTCGGCTGTAGGCTTCATCAGCGGATGTCGCAATAAGCAGTACGCGCACGTACTAAAAAAAAATGACAAGGACATGGTTGGCAGCCATGTGGCCGGTGCCGAGACATGGAAACCACTGATCGATGAATCTGTCGGTCGCTTGCTGGCAAAGTCCTGCTCCACGGTCCACCAGGCATCCCACTCCACCGTCGAGGGTGAAGGGATTCCGATCCGAACGGTCTGCTTCGTCGGCGTCGAAAATCGCAGCGCAGAAGAAATCGGCGACTTCAAAGAGCAGATCTACGAACACATTGATTCACTCATCTCTCAGGATCCTCAGTTCAAGATGATCAGCCGACGTTACGTCGAAGCGGCGATGGGCGAATGCCGATGTCGGCCCGAGTCGCTTCTGCTTCCGGCCCGCCAACGCGAACTCCAGATGGCTCTGGAACGCGTTGACCAACCATTTGATTATCTTTTGTTTGCCAGTATCACTTCGGGCACAACCAACAGCAACGGTGACTACCAACGTGACTATTTGCTGACGCTGGAGTTGTTGGATATTCACACCGGCGAATCACAAAAAGACAGCGCCATGCTTCGCAAGGGTTACCACAAGGGATTCTTCGGCAAGCGCAAGCATTACGGCGAAGACGACTAGTCGATTCGCGGCCAGCAGTATCGTCGCGGTCTGATTTCATCAGGAAGAAACACGGGCGACTCTCTGCAGGATTCCATCAAAGTTTTCAGCTATGGACGATTCGAACTGCACCGTTCCGCAGTTGTTTCGCCGCCTCAGACCGTGGTCTCTTGCGGCGTTGGGGATCGTTTCTTGCCTGAACTCCGGATGTCAATCGTGGCAGAAGTCTCACGAATCGGCAATCACCAACTTTGGAGCAGGTGATCTCGAGCTTTCAAAATCTGCTCTCACGGATTCACAAAAATCACTCAGAGCGGAAAAGAAGCTGCTTGAGCTGGATCAGGCAATACTTGAACTGGCGAGTGGTGATGTTCGACAAGCCGAAGGCCGATTTCGGAACCTCCGCCATGAACTGGAGTTCCTTGAACAAAAGGACGTGACGGAACAAGCCTCATCCATGTTGATGGACAGCCGGGCCGTTGCATATTCCGGCCGTGACTTTGAACGCCGCATGGTCCTTAACATGGCGTTGTTGACGAGTGTATTTGGTGACGGACAAGACTCGTTTGCCTATTCGCTGCAGGTCACGGAGGCTGCGGCAAATCGACGAGAAGCGATCGCGGCAAAACTGAACAAAGATACCAGCTCAAGCCACCTTGCTGAAAGTCACGATACGACTCTTCCGGCTTCCAATATATCGCCAGCAGGTTTTGTCGCTAATGTGTCGCAAGGTTCGTTAGCGGTCCCGACATCGTCGCTCGATCAGCCGTTGGCACTGAGTTCTTATCTTGCTGCTGCAGTGCAGTCTGAATCCCCCACACGACACCAGGAGACCGAATCCGCGATTACCGATATCGGATATTGGAATCCCACATTCCTGCGTCATGACAAAATTTCGTCGGGCGGCGAGTTCGGGACGCGTTGCGAACCAGGAAATGGCACCCTGCACGTTATTGCCTTCGTCGGAAAATCACCGCGTTGGATTTCCGAATCGGCTGAACCAACCTCAGCAGCCCTTTTGATTGCCGACCGAATCATCAGTGCTACGGGGAAGCATACGCTGCCTCCGACAATTGCCTCTGTAAAAATCGCGAAGCCTGAACCTGCCGGATATCTTCTCCCCGCGGGCAGTCTGCGGTGTGTTGTTGGGCCATCGAATTCGGCACCTCAACAGATTGCGGCTTCACCACTGACCTTTTCAACAGTCGTTGACATGCACGAAGTCGCTCAGGCCTCGTACAACGAACACCGGGATCAGGAGATCGCAGCCGCCATTACTCGCCGAGTCATGAAGAAAGGCGCCGTTTACGTTCTCAAAGAGACGCAGAATATTCATCGTAACTCTCTGGTCGACCTGGGAATCAACGTGGCTGGCATTGCCTGGGAAGCCATGGAAAAGGCCGACACTCGATCATGGAGAATGCTGCCCGGACGCATCGACATTGCTCGTGCCGAATTACCAGCGGGGCAATGGACAACCAAACTTCAGATCACAGGCTACGGGACAACCGGTCATCTCTCGTCGGTCCCCATTCACATCGCTGACGGACGCAATACGTATATCCTGTGCATCATTCCGGAGAGAGACTTTACAGGCAACATCCTTGTCGGCGGAGCAGACAATCATATCGTTCCCGCCAGCAACGTCGTCTCTGAGACCAACTGATTCCTCTTCGAAGCGAACCATATCATTCGCTGCTTACGACGCGCCGTTTCAGAAGGCAGAGACCAGTCATACTCTGCATCCTCGAACTCATCCGGAGACAGTCATTGGCGATTCTCAGCCTGATGACGAATCTCAATCTGAACCTTCCTGAGTCTGTCAGGCCAGACAAACTCTGGCGACTTTGATGGATCATATCCTTTCAGGTGTCCGTTCAGCCGAGTCACTGGCTTTGTATATCGCAGCTCGGTGTCTCCAAAAACCTCGCGGCACAATGCGGCCAGCTCAGGGTCATAATCAAGCAGCTCGTCTCGAGTATTCACATGGTTGTGGTCGTGATCGTCTTCTCGATTATTGTTAAACCACGACTGCACACCCTCGGCAAAGTACTCGTGATGATTCACCGAGGCATACTTGCCTTTCCAAAGTCCGGCCGATATCGCTTTCTGCCAGGCGGCCTTTAGCCGAACATCGAAGGTTGGATCAACATTCAGCATTCCACGAAGATGAATGTTGTGGGCAAACTCATGAATCAGAATGCATTCAGCCTGATAGGGATCGCCCTTGTAGCCGAGAAGGTTCTCTTCCCCACAGGAACAATACGGATCCGTTTCTGAGCCCCCCATTCCTCTGGCTCGCGCATCCCAGAAGTCGACTGCTGAAATCCCATCGACTTCGCGGCCATCACCCGCTGGATCACCCAGCCATTTCCACTCTGGCAAGTCCGTGGTGTATTCGTTCCACGCAATGATGCTCATTCGGGAGCCACTTTTGATCATGGCATCTTTGGCATCAGGACGCTTCGCCAACATCAGATCGATCAGATAAGCCGCTTCGAGCAGAGCACGATCATCGACCAACTTGGAAGCAACAATCGGATAACCACTCGCACTGACGAACTTTGAGTAGTACTCGGGAATCTTAAGTTCCGGCGGTGGGAAAGAAACGACGTACTTCGTTTCGTCCGCTGAGAGTTCTGCAAACGAAAGCAGAGCAATACTCAACACACCAAGCACTCCGCGGAATCCTTCGGGAGTCACGCCGAACTCCAAACCGAACATAGCTGTCTTCCCGACCGACTGTTGACCCATGTCAGATGAGCCTGGTGCTTCGTCAAGTCTCCATTTTGGTGCAGGATGGGCATTCTTGTCCGTCGCTGGTTTGTCGGACAAGAATGTCCAACTCCAGAAAGTGTCCAACCTGCGTTTCCAGGCCTGACATAGCACTGGTTTTCCGCAAGACTAATTGGCAATCGATCCGCTGACGTTAAACTTCAGGACATCTTCGCGTCCCTGAATCTTCACGATCATCTCTTCACTGAACTTGCCAACCTTTTCAGGGGCAGTGAACTTCATTTCTACGATCTGCAGCTTGTTTTCTTTTTCGCTCATCTTGACTTCAAAACAATCCTGCATCTGCTGACAGTCGACATCCTGAATCAGGAAAGGCTTGTTACCCTGCAGAACAACTTTCACGATTGTGTTTTCACCCGGCTTCAATGGCACCAATTGACCCTTGCTGTTCCTCACGGCAATATCAGGTGTAGTGATGCGAATATCAGGAACCACAGTAGCCAGAGTAATCAATGGCACATTGGGATGAGTAGCGTCATCGGTCACAAGAGTAATGATGTCGCGAAAGCGACCAGGTTTTGTTTTTGGATCCAGAGTCACCTCAAGATCGTAAACAACATTTCCACCAACACGAGAGACCTCAGTCAGTTTACCTTTCAGGTCTTTTCCCGGGAACTTGACATCCCTGATGTTCCAATCAGGTCGCCCTGCATAAGCTATACGAACTGTTTTCCTGCCGCCGCTCAGAAAATCAAGCGAACCAAAATCCACGCTGCTCGGTTCGAACACGATATCGGTTCGGATGTAGGCAGAAATCGGCACTCGCACTTCCGCAAACTGCGGTGAGTCAAAGTAGATCGACAGCGAAGTATCGCGCTGACCTTTGAAGGAACGCGTATTCATTCGCACTTCAATAAAGGTCTTCTCACCCGGCTGCAGCAGTGTTTTACCCGGAGCGCTTGCCTCAGCACATCGACAGGCTGTGGACCAACTGGAAATGTGCAAAGTGGCCGACGTTGAATTTTCGATGCTGACAACCTGCACCGCCTCCGCGCCAGTCGCAATGACACCAAACTCAAGCTTCTTCTTGTCAACGACCGCATCAGCCCAGCTACCCTGTGCGAACAGAGAGGGACTCACAAGGATCAAACCCATGACAACAACAGTTGACCGACAAATGTTCCCCAACATTTTTCTGCACCTGCTCAAGAAAGCTTCCAGACCGAAGTGCCTGGGATATCCATCCCCCATCCTTCGCTTCATCCACGGAAATCCCCATTTCCGGCGTCATCATGTCATGACAATCGCATTCGACAAGAGGTCGGACTGCGTTTCAGCAATGATTCCTAAAGCCTCCCGAAGACTTCACCACCACTTTCCAGATCAGGAAACTGGCGGGAAAACCCGTGGAGAGATTGCAATTTGGAGCGGCCATGCCTGCCGCAGAATCGGCGAAGAATCCGCATAAACATTAGACCCCCACAAGCTTTATGTCAATCCGCATCTTTTCGTGAAGATTCTACCGGCTCGGTAAAACGTACCGCGCAGACAAGCCAACGCAACGTCAATGCACACGACGCATTTAATCCATTTAACCCAGAATAACATTTTAATTGCGCAGCATGCTTCCGAACGACAACTCGGAATCCAACAAGCTTTCGCGCCGCGCCGTTTTGCAGCAGGCTGCCGGCACCAAAACGGCAGCGGGCTGCCGCAGTCCAAGGGGGAGCATCTGCTCTACGGACGCCTGCTGGTACTTACTTCGTGCTGATGTTCCTTCCCGGGCCGGCCACTAACTCAGAATCTCGCTGACAATCCTCGCAGGGCGGTTCGCCGTGATCACCTGAGGCTGTCCATTGTGATGAAAAATCACCTGAGAATGATCCAGCCCGAACAGCGACATGAGCGTTGCCTGATAGTCGTTGGGGGTGACGACATTCTCAACAGCTTTGTGTCCGAACTCATCAGTCGCACCATAGGCTAAGCCACCTTTGAGCCCGCCTCCAGCCATCCAGATGCTGAAGCCCTGACCATTATGATCACGACCAGCCGCCGCAGGATCGCCCATGACCTGAGTCACCGGAAGCCGTCCAATTTCTCCTCCCCAATGCACGATCGTGGAATCAAGCATGCCACGTTGCTTTAAGTCTTTCACCAGAGCCGCCGCAGGCTGATCAACTCGCTTACAGACAGCGGGCAGGGCCGTCCGAATACTTCCATGGTTGTCCCAGGGCTGACCTCCGAGAAATAACTGAATAAATCGAACGCCTCGCTCGACAAGTCGACGAGCGATCAAGCAGCGAGTTCCATATTCGCGAGTTGCATCCTGATCAATTCCATACATCGTCTGAGTTGCCTGCGTCTCCTTGCTGATGTCCAGTGCTTCGGTGGCGGCCGTCTGCATCCTGGCAGCAAGTTCGTAGCTGGCAATACGAGCATCCAGATCCGGATCACCACCGCTTTGCTCGAGATGTCTTTGATTTAACTTCTGCAACAGAGCCAGATTCTGTTGTTGTAAAGTTCCCTTGAGATGCGAGGGAGCCGCCAGATTCAGAATGCGTGGTTCCCTGGGTCGAAGTACGGTCCCCTGAAACAAAGGAGGCATAAATCCATTGGACCAGTTGTTGACTCCATCAACCGGATGACCATCCGGATCTGTCATGACCATATACGCCGGAAGATCCTGAGTTTCCGATCCCAACGCGTATAGGAGCCATGAAGCCAAATGAGGACGCCCGAGAACTCCCGGAATTCCACCGTGGAAATATCGGATCGAGACTTCATGACCGTTCGCTCCGGTATGCATGCTGCGAATCAGACAGATATCGTCAACGATCTCAGCAATATGCGGAAGGAGTTCAGAAATCTCCGTTCCACATTGCCCATGCTTACGAAACTTGAAAGGACTTCCCAGTAGCTTCTTGCTGGCCTGATTCACAAAGCTGAATGCAACATCCCCGGTGTAGTCTGTGCCGTCATACTTTGTCAGCTCCGGCTTTGGATCCGTAAGATCCATATGGGATGGTCCGCCATGCTGAAACATGGAAATCATCGCGCGAGCTTTCGCGGGTTGCTGAGGTTGCCGCAGATGCAGATCCGTGACAGGCTTCTGCTTGATCACCGGCGGAACCGCCTGCACACCTTCCTGTCGCATCAACCACGCGAGTGCGACAGAGCCAATTCCCATGGCATTGTTCTGCAAAAACTCACGGCGTGAGAATGGATTTATTGGATTCATAGGAATGACTTCAGGGCAGGACTCGGAGGAAGGAACGCAGGGCAGTGGGGAGGCTGGGAGAGAAATTCGAGGGCGGAATAACCGAGTAAACTCTTATCGAAGAACCAAACGTGGCGGGCTCAGTTTTTTATGTTGATGACCATGATCTCTGAAACCAGCATTGAAAACTACTTGACGTACAAAAACTCATTTGATGTCAACAGAACCTGACAGAGATCGACCATCGCCTGCTGAGTGCCCGTCAAGCCAGCAGGAATTTGCTCCCGATTAGCCTGAAGGTACTCCAATTGCCCCGCCAGAAATGACATGGCCACGACAAGTTCATCCGCTTCCGGCTGGCGGCAATAAGCCAATTGCCAGGCATGCGTCACCTGACCAACGATCACACTGACGGGCTCCGGCGGCCCATAAAATTCCGTGGCGGAACTGAACGAACGGGCAACACCATCACTCGTCGTGAGTGTCAATTTAACCGGCCATTGAAACGAATCTGACGTGTGATGCTCCAGACAGTCCACGATGAAATCAATCGTATCGCCTGCTTCAACAACTACTGATCCAACCGGAGTTTCCACCGGAGCATTCAGGCTCTTCCACTCCGCCAATAATCCACTGCCATCGGCCGCTCCACGACTGGTCACTACACGCCCACGCACTCCATCGCCGTTCTCACTGCCATGATGCAGCGTTCCTGCAATCGTCAAACTGCCAGACGCTGGAGCAACCCAACGTCTGATCACAGCACGCCCTGGCTGATCGGGATGTCCTCCGTTGGCATGCAACAGGACATATCCCAAAGCGGGATCAGGAAGCGTTGCACTGGCCTGATATTGCGAACCCGTAAAATGGGGCAGGGCAGTGAATGATTCCGTCTTCTTCGTGGTTTCGTTCATGTTGCCATAACCATACTGCCACACATCCGGTGGAGCTGACGGCAACGTTGGCATCGCGGCCAACTGTTCGGCAGTCGCCATTGAAGCTTCCTTGCGGCAACGTTCAGCCAATGCCGCCGCGTGACTCAGAATCGTTCCCGAGTTCATCATCATCAGCGATTGAGTTGCGACCGTAGAAACAGGTCGCCGTTCACAATTCACTTCCATCACCGGAGCATCAAAGGCCTGCAGCATTGCAACCGGTTGAGATCTCCGAACCTTGACGTAAAGACTTCGACGAGTCTCCTTGTCATCAATCACAATCTGGCCAGCATCATCTTCGACAATCGGTGCCGGTACGCCAAACTGTTGAGAACTCAGCCGACCAGTTGCAGCCAGCAATCGATCGCGAACCAGCTCCGCATCGAGCCTTGCAATTATCTGACGAGAATAAAACCGATTGTCCGGGTCCAGCGTCTCATGCATCGCAACCTTGCGTGAAGACTGCCTCCAGGCGGTTGACGACAGTATCAGGCGATGCAAATGCTTGATACTCCAGCCACTTTGCAAAAATTCATCCGCGAGCCAGTCGAGCAATTCTGGATGCGTCGGGGCAACACCCAGTCGGCCAAAGTCAGCAGGGGTTGGCACCAGTCCGCGTCCAAAATGATGCAACCAGATTCGATTGACGATGACTCTCGCGACCAACGGATTCTCTCGACCAGTCAGCCATTTCGCGAACGCTAATCGGCGTCCGGATGTAGGCAATGAAGCATCATCAACCGGGATCTCATAGCGAGCATCTTCAGGACAGGCTGCCGTCAAACCCGCAGGCTGAATCACTCCCTTGGGCTGAAGAAAATCACCGCGATAAAACAAATGCGTTTCCGGCAGATGCCCGGCCGGCTCGGTCAGAATCGCAAGAAACTCTTCGGGGGGACGTTTGCCGTTCGCTTCGGCCATACGAGCATCATACTTCTTCAGATCTTCCGCGGCTTCGGGAAGATACTGATAGAGAACGCCCGGCGAAATATTCACACTCGGGTTCTTGTTGAGCAGGTCTGTCTGTTCCGGGGTTCGCTGAGCCGCCTCGGTCTGATAAGCCACCCGCAACGTTGTTCTGAGCGGATCTTCATACTTCATGAGTTCCTTCTCAAGAGCCTGAGCCATGTACTCTTTCTGCTTCGCTTCTCGCTCGACACCAATCGCAGCCGCTTCAGCACTTGCGGCCGCCGCTTTCTGTCGATCAACCTCGGTGTATAGCGAGACCAGTCGCTGCGAAGGAAACTGCCACGTCTGCCAGTCTAAAGACGGAGCAAAGACTGCTCGCAGTGCATAGTAATCCGTCTGCGGGATGGGATCGTATCGATGATCATGACACTGAGCACAGCCAACGCTGAGTCCCAGCAAAGACGTACTCACAATCTTGATCGTGTCGCCAATCACCTGATTCCGCGCGGTCGGATTATCTTCACCACTTCCTGTCCCATCTGCAGCCATCCTCAGGTAGCCAGTTGCAGTCAGCAGCTCAATCTGTTCAGCGGTCAGATCACCCTGTTTTGGCCCGGCGAGTTCATCACCCGCAATCTGTTCCGTGATGAATCGATCAAAAGGCTTGTCGGCGTTGAATGATCGAATGACATAGTCACGATACTTCCACGCCCACGCACGTTCCGTGTCGTTTACCGTGTAGCCATCGGAGTCTGCATAGCCAGCAACATCCAGCCAATGTCTCGCCCAGCGTTCACCATAATGAGGC
The DNA here is from genome assembly GCA_026400835.1 of Planctomycetales bacterium. Lineage (GTDB taxonomy): Bacteria > Planctomycetota > Planctomycetia > Planctomycetales > Planctomycetaceae > SXXK01. Next base: position 152,452 of record JAPLOA010000095.1, read on the forward strand.
GACGCCAGCAAGGACTCGATCATCCGAGCATACCAGTCGTCCGCAGGATCATTCTTCCACTGAAGAAGTTGCTCGGCCGCTGGCGGTAGACCAGTCACGTCAAAATAGGCCCGCAGAATCAACGTTGGGCGATCCACATCCTCGGCAAACGTCAACCCTTCCGGCATTTGAGCCAACAGGAAATGATCAATCGAATTTCGAATTCTTGCCTGCTGATCCGGGCGAACCTGAGGCTCAGTCACTCGCTTGATTGGCTGAAAAGACCAGAAGGCCCGCTCTTCGGGAGTAATACCAAGCCCAGGCGGAATTGTCTCCGGCTCAGGCCGCGCGGTTTTAGCACCTTCGGTGACCCAGCGAGTAAGGATCTCCAACTCTTTCTCGGTCACCTTCATCTCGCCCGGAGGCATTTCTTTTGAACGAATTCGCTCCACCAGCAGACTTGTATGCGCATCACCAACAACAAGCGCCGTCCCGGAGTCACCACCCTTTTGCATCAAGCGAACCTGACGCAGATCCAGGCCGCCTTTCAGTTCTTCAACTGCTCCATGGCAATCGAGGCAATGCGCGCGAAGAATCGGACGAATATCACGTTCGAACGTCAGTTCTTCGCCGCGAGAGACATCAGGAAAAAACAAACCCGTTCCCAAAGACAAAACAAGACCTGTCAGTTGAAGCAACGTCGTTTGATACGTCATCAGTCTCTGCCTTTTGCTGGAATCAGAGCATCATGGCATCGAAACAATCGAACAACTCAGCCCGCCTGCGGCAGGTACATAAGAGTTGTTCGCATAGTCCATCACCATGCGATCGGCATTGAACCGCCAGCCCAGCGTTCGAATCGCTCGCTTCATACGAGCGATCCATTCCTGAGGCAGGTCGTCTCGATCACGATCGTAAAACATCGGAATCACTTCCTTCGTCAACACGCGATACAGATCTTCTCCATCGCGTGCATCCTGAATATCCTGATTCCAATGTGTCCGGCCGGAACCGATTGCAAATCCATTCTTTCCGTCGTAGGCCTCAGCCCACCAACCATCCAGAATCGAACAGTTCAAACCACCATTCAAAACTACCTTTTGTCCACTGGTGCCCGAAGCTTCCAGTGGCCTTCGAGGGTTATTGAGCCACACATCGACGCCCTGTACCAGAACACGTCCCATCTCGATCGTGTAATTCTCAAGAATAAGCACCCGTCCTCGGAATGGCTCTTTTCTGGTCAGCTGGAAAATATGCTGCAGAATCTGCTTGCCTCGATCATCAGCCGGGTGAGCTTTCCCTGCAAAAATGAACTGCAGAGGGCGATCTGTATCTGTGATCAGCTTGGCCAGGAAATCCAGATCTTTCAGGATCAAGTCAGCTCGTTTATACGGCGCAAAACGTCTTGCGAATCCAATTGTCAGGGCTTGTGGATCAAACAAGCGTTCCATGTCGGCAACGACTTCAGCACTCTCCCCACGAAACTTTGCCTGATCAACGGCATGCTTACGAGCATAGTTGATCAGACGGCTCTTCAGTGTCGAATGGACCTCCCAAAGCTCACCTGGAGTAATGCTCTCGAATTTACTCCAAACTTCCGGTTCACCAGTACGCTGATACCAGTCTTCCGGCAAAACTCGGTTGTAGAGAACTCGCATTTGCCCCGCGAGCCACGTTGGTACATGCACACCGTTCGTGATATGGCCAATCGGAATCTCTTCCACACTCCGCCACGGCCAAAGACTTTTCCACATGTCTCGACTGACAACACCGTGCAGATTCGAAACACCATTCGCGACGCGACAGATCTTTAGAGCAAGGACGGTCATGCAGAATGATTCACCGCCGTTCTGAGGATCGACGCGTCCCAATCCCATCAAGCCATGAGTATCCAGACCCAGCGCATCTCCCAATGGTCCCAGATGTTCTTCAATCAAGCCCTGATCAAAGCGGTCATGTCCGGCCGGCACTGGCGTGTGAGTCGTGAAGGCACAGCGCGAAGCTGTATCGCGCAAAGCTTTGTCGAACGGAAGGCCGTCTTCCTGCATCCGTTGACGAATGACTTCCAGTGGAGCAAACGCAGAGTGCCCCTCATTCATGTGAATCACATTCGGCAGAATCCCCAATGCCTTGAGAGCTTTGACTCCGCCAACACCCAACAGCAGTTCCTGACGAATGCGGGTCCGCTGATCGCCACCATACAACCGCGCAGTCAACGCTCGATCAGCGTCATTGTTCAACGGGATATCGGTATCCAGCAGATACAGGTGAACTCGTCCGACGTTCAAATGCAACACGCGAGCATGAATTGGGCCGGTGCGAGTATCCACCGTTACAACAATCGGACCATCAGCATTCTTCGCTGGCGCCAATGGCAGCTCGACGGCCTCCAGTCGAGGATAAGTCTCTCGCTGCCATCCACCAGCATCGATTGCCTGAGTAAAATAACCTTCATGATAAAAGAGACCGATTCCGACCAGTGGCAGCCCCAGGTCCGAAGCACTCTTCAAATGGTCGCCCGCGAGGACTCCTAATCCCCCCGAGTAGATCGGCAGTGACTCATGAATTCCAAACTCAGCAGAGAAATAAGCGACAGGCCCCTGGCCCAGAATCCCGGCATGAGTCGAACCCCAAGTCGTCTGCGCGGTCAGATACTCCTGAAACCGCCGATACGACCAATGAATACGAGTATGCAGAACGGCCTCGCGAGCTCGCTCCTCAAGCCTGTCCGAAGAATACTCATTCAACAACAGGACCGGATTGTGGTTCACCTTCTCCCAGAGTTCCGGATCGATCAACCGAAACACATCAGTCACTTCCGGATCCCAACTCCACCAGAGATTTCGGGCAAGCCGTGTGAGCTTCTCGTGGATAGACATCTGGGCCAGTTTTTCGGCCATGGCGATTCCTTCGAATACGTTCGCGACTTCGACTGATCTGGTCAGGAAGAGCTGATCGTTTTCATCGTCAGCCCAAACAAATCATTCTGCGACAGGAGTTTGGGAGTATACAAGTGCTTCGGCAGGCGTCGAGACTGCCTTACGTTAGATGATGGACCGCTTAAACAGCGGCCGGATAACTCGACTCCAGCCGGTTGCTTGCCGGTCGTCGGCAAATCTGGTGAATGCCTCAAGTCCCAATGAAAAAAGCCTGCTCCGAACTACGGAACAGGCTCTCTTTTTTCCAACTGTGACCTTCATACGGCCACAAATCTGACTGCAACCGGCGTCAGACGCCTTAAGGTGTAGATTATGACAGCTTCACGTGCTTGCGCTTCAGCCGGCGACCTTTTGAGCTCGCCGGGCGAGCACCGTGATTGGCTTTATTCAGCTTGCGATTCGTCTTTGCCATTTTTCCGGATCCTGAACACTAATTATGGAGGATTGTTGAGTTATATCGAACCCACATCGGCACGCCTCAGTCATCCACTTCACTCAAATAGAGACTCTGAGCCCGGCCGAATCGAAGCATGAAAGTCTAACGCCCAATTCTCAACCAGAAAACCCCCGTCCCTAAACAACACCAATGTTTTGCGATGATTCTCTGCTTTGGTGCACAAACGAACCGTACTTTGACTTCTTGGCGACGAACAACCGCCGCGAGGAAATCAGCATCTCCTCAAGTCCCCGGCCCAAATTCGCTCCACTCCCCTCGGGGCAATTTTCCGGGACGCGTTTATCACGGCTTCGCCAATGATCTCGATACCAAACGCCCTCAGAAAGAGCCCCGGCATTTCATTTGTGGTTCCCACCCACATGGCGGAATATCTTGGCATCCGCAACCAACATGGACAGCGTGGCCAAAAAGACGGCCTGAATGAAATTAGCTCGCCGCACGTTTCGATGAAATCGTGAAAGCTCCCCAAAGCTTCCATTGAAGCTCACGAACAGCATGGGGTGAACAGCCGCATGTTCTGGTCCACCACCTTAGGTTATCGAAAGATTAGGATTCCAGTAACGATACAAATGCAATCCTGACTGGGTGGGAGCATCTTGCGACCGGCGTAAACGAATAGTAAATCACGACTCGGTTGGCAGATCATGCCTTCAAGGCAAACTTCGGCTCAAAAAAGACGCGATTTCCCACCGAAAATCGCTCTCCTTTGAAACGCGGCCCTTTCACCCTAAGATGCTCCCCTTCCGAATGATTCGCGGCCCGAGGATGGGTGCGACGATGGAAGCTGAACACCGTATTGAACGGGCCCTGAAACCCGCGTTGTGAGCAACATGAAAACTGATGAATTGCGTGAAAAGTATCTGGCATTCTTCGAAACCAAGGGCTGTGTTCGTCGTCCCAGCGATGTGCTGATTCCCAAAGACGACCCGACGGTTCTGTTCACGCCTGCCGGGATGAATCAGTTCAAGAATCAGTTCCTCGGAATCGGCCCGATCGATTTCACAAAGGCCACGACCAGCCAGAAGTGTCTGCGCACTGGTGATATTGGCAACGTTGGTATCACGGCTTATCACCATACCTTCTTTGAAATGCTCGGCAACTTCTCCTTCGGAGACTACTTCAAGAAGGAAGCCATTCACTGGGCCTGGGAGTTTCTGACGACAAAGCAATGGCTGGGACTGGATCCGGATCGCCTGACCGTCACTGTTTACCTTGATGACGACGAAGCATTCGACATCTGGAATAAGGAGATCAAACTTCCAGCCGATCGAATCAGCCGACTTGATGAGTCCGAAAACTTCTGGCCAGCATCAGCTCCGTCCCAGGGACCTGATGGTGTCTGCGGCCCATGCTCAGAGATCTATTACCTGGCGCCGGGCGCAACCAAGCCGGTTGAAATCTGGAACCTTGTTTTCACTCAGTTCAATCGTGTCGGTGATCCACCGCACAATCTTCATCCACTGCCCAAGAAGAATATCGATACCGGCATGGGTCTCGAGCGTTGCGCGTCCTGCTTGCAGGGCGTACTGAGCAATTTCGAAATTGATATTTTGAAACCGATGTGCATTGCTGCCGGCGATGCTTTGGGCTTCAAATATTCGTACGACGCAGCATGGGGACGTGCATGCCGACGCATCGCGGATCATCTGCGAGCCTGCTCGTTCGCAATTCACGAAGGTGCAAACCCGGGGCCGGATAAAGCCAATTATATCGTACGACTCCTTCTCCGTCGCGCGGCGATGGAAGGCTATCTCCTTGGGAAGAAGGTTCCGTTTCTGCATACGCTGGTGCCAGCAATCGTAACCGGGATGAAATACGCCTATCCGGAAATCGCTGAAACGGTGCAGTCTGTTTCTAACGTCATCAAACTCGAAGAGGAGCAGTTCCTTGATGTCGTTGACCGTGGGATGCCTCGGTTTGAAAAGTTGGCAGCCAAAGCGAAGTCATCTGGTGTGATTTCCGGTCAGGACGCTTTCGACCTGCATCAGACTTACGGTTTCCTGATTGAACTGACGGAAACTCTGGCGTCTGAGCAGGGCCTGAAGGTCGATCACTCAGGTTACACAATAGCTCGCAAACGCCATGAAGCGACAAGTGGTCGAGGGGCATTTGCGGATTCGGTCATGAGCGCCGGGCCAATTGATTCGTTGAAGAAGCAGGGTGGAACAAAGTTTCTTGGCTACGAATCGATGGCTGCCGATTGCAAAGTCGTGGGCATCATCTCAAACAAGGAACTCGTTACGGAGTTCGGTTCTGCAGGCCATGAAACTCCAATTGGTGTCGCACTGAACCAGACTCCGTTCTACGCGGAGTCGGGTGGCCAGGTCGGTGATGTTGGGGCTCTGATCGGCGCTGGAGCCGAGTTTATCGTCGCAGATACTCAGAAAGATGGAGATCTCTGGATTCACGTCGGCCATCTGACAAAGGGCAAACTCTCTGTCGGACAGACGCTGTCAGCAACGGTTGATGAATTTCGCCGCTCCGGCATTCGACGAGCTCACTCGGCAACTCACATTCTTCATCACGCTTTGCACTGCACAGTCGGCAAGGACGCGACTCAACGCGGCTCCCGGGTTCAGCAGGATGAGTTGCGTTTCGATTTTGCTCACAATCAGGCACTTACGGCTGAAGAAGTCCGTCAGGTTGAAGACATTATCAACGAATGTATCGCTCAGGGAGCCACGGTCACAACGGAGCTTCTGCCAATTGAAGCGGCTCGCAAGAAGGGTGCAATGGCCCTGTTCGGAGAAAAATATCCGGACGAAGTTCGAGTCGTCAGCATGGGCGATTTCAGTGTCGAACTCTGCGGAGGTACGCATTTGTCCAACACCGGACAAGTGGGTCTCTGTCGCATCACTTCAGAAGAACCAATTGCAAAAGGCGTCCGCCGCATCACAGCGATCACAGGTCCCAAAGCTGTCGAAAAAGGACGTGAAACAGATGAGTTGATCTCGCAACTGCAGCGAATGCTTAAGGCACCTCAGGCTGCAGAACTGGTTGCAAAAGTTGAATCACTGCAGAACGAAGTGAAGACTCTGAGCAAACACTTGTCAGAGCTGAACTCAGCCTCGGTCGCGGAGGCCATTGATGCACTGGCTGCTCAGGCGGAGACGATCAGTGGAGTCAAAGTGATCGCGAAGACGCTGGAGGGAGTGTCTCGCGAAACCTTGCGAGATTTCGCTGACCAACTGCGTGACAAGCACAGCCCGATTGCTCTTATTCTGGGAGCCGAAATCGAGGGCAAGGTGTCGTTGATCGTGGCCGTCAGCAAGCCTCTGGTCAAAGAGAAAAGCCTGCATGCTGGTAACGTAGTCAAAGCAGCGGCAACAGTCGCTGGTGGTGCCGGTGGTGGTCGCCCGGACATGGCCGAAGCCGGTGCGAAACTTGTCGAAAAACTGGATGAAGCGATCGCAGCCGGAGCAGCCGAGCTAAAGAAGCAGTTAGGCGTATCGCTACAGTAACGCAAGTTACAAAAGCTCGTCCCCGGATTGTCATTAGAAGCGAATTCTGAATTTGTGTTCGCCGGAGCAGGGCATCTTCCTGCTCCGGACCACAGATCAAGGTTGAGTAAGACCATGCAGGAAGAAATTGACCGAATGATGATGGAAATTCAGCGTTCGAAATTTACCGAACGCCGGACGGAAGTTCGCCAGCCATTTGCTCGGCCAGTCAAAATCCATCTTCCTCATGGACCTACGCTGAAAGCTTTTGCAAAAGATCTTTCGTCTCAGGGAATTGGAATCATCATGGACGTCGAGTTCCAGCCAAAGTCCATTGCGGTGCTTGAGATTCACAGCATTCAATCAGATCCGGTTTGTCTCCGCGGCGAAGTGCGCTGGTGTGACAAACATGGCAAAGGCTGGTTCCTTGTCGGATGGAAGTTTATCGGAGTGTCTCCACGGCCAGTTTCGACGTGATCGTCCATTACGCCGGATCCGTGCCCTGCCGTCACAATTCCAGAAACGACAGCGAAATGCCAAAGAACCAGAAGTCATGCGAACGGCCCTGGGTTGTTAAGTGATATTGGGCTCCGGCTGTGAGTCGCGTCTTGCCATTGATCCAGAAGTGAACACCAAGTTCGGGATAGACGCTGGCCAAAACACTATAGACGTCCTCCCGCTCACCTCGCTCATCAACAGATAAGTCATCATCATTGTCGAGGTGGTCATCTTCCGCGAGCACAATGTGCTTGTTTCCGCCAAGGAATGTCCCAACACCTACGAATGGAGTGAACCGAGACGGTGCCTGCAGTCGCAGCCCAAAATCTCCTCCAAGGAACCAGTCTTTCTCCGCCGTCCCAGCCAGGCCCTTGATTCCTCCTCGAGTTTCCAGGAAGGAACCAAAATAATGAAATACACCGAGCTCAGCCCCGAGCGCGAATGGTTCATCAGATGCCGCACCACCGACATAGATCCCGCCACGATCGGCTACATGGCGAGCATCAATCGCCTGCTTCATCATTCGTTGAGCTTTGTCGACATCGTCCCCGGTATAGGGACCATCGTACTTCTCTTCATAAACCGCATCATCCATCGCCCATCGAGACGTACCAAGCCCGGCACATCCATTGATGAAGGCCATCATCAGGACCAGCAGACCTGTCGCGAACAAAGATTGATGTGACGAGGTTCTCAGAAGATGAATCCCGGATTGCGCGAACGAAACTCAGCAACGCAGACACCGAACTGAATCACCAATGCCCACCTCGGCTGACATAGCAACAGACCAGAGGCAGAGTACACTCGCTGTTTGAACTCACTCAACGCCGCATGTTCACCCGTCAGTCGTCGCAGATACGAAAACACAGATCCGCATCAATGAATCGGCAGATTCTGCCGATTCAGTTTGCAGTCAAAGACGATGGTTCGCATTCGATGTGAGTTATCCAGGCGGGCGCGTGAGGTCGATATCACTCGGTACGGCAGAAATCCTGTCGACGGAGCGACAGGTTTACGGTACGACGCCCCCTCGTCCGGCAATAATTTTTCCCAGACCTCACGAGAAGACCATTCTCACGGCAGGTACGATCAATGGACATGAAGATTCCGGACCAGGCCAAAAGCGCAGCCATCACTTCAGTTGAGAAAAAGCAGTCGGCAGCAGCGACTAGATTTCTCCGCGGTCCACAGTCGCGTTTTCGCGAACTCATGATGGCGTTTCGAGCCTTCCGTGAAATGATCTCGGGCTTTCGGAAACTGCACTTCGTCGGCCCGTGTGTGACGGTCTTTGGGTCAGCCCGTTTTCAGGAAGATCATCCTTACTATAAGTTCTCCCGAAGCGTCGGTGAGCAGCTGGCACTGGCCGGATTCACCGTGATTACCGGCGGTGGCCCCGGCGTGATGGAAGCCGCAAATCGCGGAGCCAAAGATGCTGGAGGACGAAGTGTGGGCTGCAATATTGTGTTGCCCATGGAACAGAAATCGAATCCTTACCTCGATACGTTCGTCGACTTTCGTTACTTCTTCATTCGCAAACTGATGCTGGCAAAATACTCGTATGCGTTTGTCGCGATGCCCGGTGGTTTCGGGACACTGGACGAACTCTTCGAAATCGCAACACTCGTTCAGACCGGAAAGATGAAGGGCTTCCCGATTGTCCTGGCCGGCACTGAATACTGGGGCCCCATGGTGAACTACCTTCGCGAAACTATGGCCACTGAAGGAACCATCAGCATACTCGACGTCGACCGCTTTATCGTCAGCGACTCACCAGAAGAGATCGCTGCGCAAATTGCAGAGGCTGCTCACAAACAATTTGGCCTGACTCGCGGCGAATGGAAACCTCGCTGGTGGTTGTTCGAGCGGTCTCCGTTCCCGTCCCGATAATCTCTACCAAATGCAAACAGCCCGGCCGCTATGAGCGTACCGGGCTGCTTTTGTAAGTTGGAGAGGAATGACGAAGTATTGCCCTGAATTAATACCCAAGGTTCTCAAACAGGTACAGTCCCGACTTTCCCGGGCAGACCAGATCAAGGTCGCCGTCCTGGTCCATATCAATTACAGCAACCTGCAATCCAACGCCTGCAGTGCCTTTTGGAAAATCCTTCAGCGCCCATCGGTCTTTCGCATCCTTTGGAGCATTCGCCGCAGGATCACCATGGAAGATCGTGCGCTTGTTCCAGACACTCGATTTTCTGTCGAACGAGTAATAGAAGACGACAGAACCATCGGTATCGCCCGGTTCCACTTCATGAGCATAGACGCGTTTGCCGGTGATCAATTCCGGCTCACCTTTTCCGTCCAGATTGGCAAACGCCAGAGTATGAACCTGCGAGAACGTATCATCGATCGTATGTTTTGTCCATTCCCGTTTGCCATCAGCGGCTGTCGACTGCTTCAACCAGCTTAGTCCGAAACCATGTCCCATTCCCCAAACGATGTCTGTCAGTTTATCGCCATCAACATCGCGGCCATGGATAAAGATGCCAGCGGCTCCCAACTGGAACTCCGGATGAAAAGGCCACTTGTCTGACGCATCCGCGGGCTGCTCATGCCATCCTTTTGGAGTGATAATGTCCATCCGTCCGTCCGCATTAACATCACCAGCACCGACACCGTGCCCGGATCCTTCGCTGCCCAGATCATGCTTTTTCCAGACGACTTCCGGCCTCTGCTGTGTCAGCTCATACCAAACCACAACGTTACCGGTATTCGGCAGAAAATCTGCTTTTCCATCGCCATTGAGATCGATCAGTTCGCCGGTCTCCATGTTTCCCGGAAGATCAATTTCGTGTTCCTTCCACGGTTGAGTCGCATCGCCACCAGGATTCTCCACCCAGCCAACTCGCTTACCGAAATAATTGCAGGTCACGATGTCAGGTCGCCCATCACCGTTCACGTCCAGCGGCGAGTCAGAAAAGTCCTCGTAGTAGTGCGGGTTCGGCACACTGGCCGGAACATCGCGCACTTTGTGTTTCGTCCAGGTCGGAGCTTCATACCACGAGTCGCCGCTGAAGATGTCGAGCTTTCCATCTCCATTAAAATCGGCAGCTCCGCAGGCCTCATAGGGCGACTGATCATTGATCGTGTGCTTCTGCCATTTCAGATCAGGACTCTTGTCATCTGCATTGGAGACCGTGGCAGCAAGAAATGTGGCAACAGTCAAAGATCCGAGAGTTTTGAAGAGAGCAGGGCAATTGATTCGAGGCATGAGAAAACTTCCAGCAGAGGATATGGTAGTTCGAAGTTACAGTTTGCAGGCTCTGACGCATATCTTAGTCAGGATGGGACACGAACGTACCGAGGTTGAGGCAAAAACAACGTGAGACTAGTAGAGGACTCCAGCTAACGCTCAAAGAGAAACGCTGCAGATCTACTTTTCAAGGTGGACTTTAATACTAGCCAGTCCCTCTTCGAAGTCCTTTCCAATCATCTTGTCCATGTTGAAGCAAAGAACCCGCACGATAAAATTCAACGGGCCATACATGACCCAATGCACAAGAGTTCCCCCGTTCGTCGGCTCGAACAAAAACTCTGCCATGTTCTCGCCTTTGAACGGCTTATAAAAGTTGAGCCGTGTCGTAACTTTCGAGCACGGGACTGCTTCCACGATTTCCTGCCGACCATGTCCGACATTTTGATTACCTTCCCATTCGAACGTGGAACCCAGACCAGTCGCAGGACCGCTGAATGTCTTCTTCATGTTGAGATCCTTCTTCTCCCATGGTGACCACGCTTCAGACCGTCGAAAATCCGTCAGCAGAGCATAGACCATCTCCGCTGGCACGTTAACCGTGATCGATCGCTCCACTCGGAAAGTTGACGGGCGAGAAAAACCGAGAATCAGAACAACGACAACAATAACCGCAACAATTCCAAGAATGATCGGCAACACCAGACATCTCCCCTCATTGGTTGTGCGCAAAACGCAGGCTTACGATGTCATGTTACACGACGACCAGCGGTTCGCGAATGACGCGTGGGGCACGTATGGACTTGGAACAGAGAACGAAGACCTTCCGGGTTATGTTGTCGTGCTAAGCGGGCCTCATGGCAGTGCCGATACCAGATTGTGGACGTCGGGGTTTCTACCAAGTGTTCATCAGGGGGGCAGTATCGCTCGAAAGGCGATCCAGTCCTCTTCCTGACCAATCCCGCAGAATACAGACCAGAAGAATGTCGTCGCGAACTCGACGCGCTAAAGGATCTCAACGAAAAACAACTGGAAGCAACCGGTGACCCCGAAGTCGCGACTCGCATCAGTCAATACGAACTGGCATTCCGTACGCAAACGTCCGTGCCTGAGTTGATGAGCATATCTGGCAAGACTAACTAAAGAGACGCTGGAGATGTACGAGGGCAAACCTGGCGAAGCCTCGTTCGCGAACAACTGCCTTCTGGCTCGTCGGCTGGTCTAACGAGGTGTCCGCCATATTGAACTTAGCGATTCCGACGGGGACCACCACAGCGGCTTGAAGACTCGCTTACCGGCCAAGTGTAAAGATGTGGATCAAGCGATAGCCGTATTGATTCGAGATCTCAAAGCCCGCGATCTGTTGTCCGAAACGCTGATCGTCTGGGGCTCCGAATTCGGACGCACTCCCCTGAGTCAGGGAGGAGACGGAAAGTCCAAGGACGTCCCCGGACGCGACCATCACAAAGATGCTTATACGATGTGGCTTGCCAGCGGTGGCATCAAAGGCGGAGTCTCACACGGCCGAACCGATGATTTCGGAATGGACATCGTTGAGTCACCAGTTCACGTCCACGATCTCAACGCCACCATCCTGCATCTTCTGGGGCTCGACCACAAACGACTGACGTACCGCTATCAAGGGCGCGAGTTTCGCCTGACCGATGTCCACGGCGAAATCGTGCGCCCGATTCTTGCCTGACAGCTCTGCGCGTTCTGACTCCGTATCCAGCTTGGTCGAAGATACGAAAAGTACGCTACGCCGTCTTTGCCGTTGATACGAAATACTCGCGCACTCTCGCCACGAGCTGCGGGTCTGTCATCTTATCACACTTCTCGTTGCCGACGACTTTCGCAAGCAGTTCCTTACTTTTGATCTGCTTTTGAAACTCGGTTCTGGCCTCACCAGGCCCCATGACCAGGATCGCCTCTGCGTCCTTCAGACTTTCCGCAACTTGTTCATAGTAGCTTTTTAGATGGTTGTCGAATTTTCGATCAATCACATCCTCAGGAGTTCCATGATGCGATTCCCCGGACCCTGCCTGGCGCGAACCACTTGAGGATCGCACATGCTTCTCTGCCCCGGACTCGATTCGTGTCACGGTCGGCTCAGATCCAGAGAGACTGACAATCACGGCCTGCCGATGATCAATCCAAACGCCGGAATGATGAACCATTGCTCGCTGCCTTTCTTTGGAAGCACCGTATGAACGGGCCACCGCTTGTAAATCCAGACTGAAAGATCTTACCAGACCTTCGCTGGATTCATTAAAAGGCAAACCCGATGCCGGAGCATTCGAAATCGATCCGACCGTCATGCGTATCAAGTCACCGGACTCGCCGGGGCACAGCGCACGTTGACGAATTCACGGAGATTCAGGCTGCTGGAGTGAATTCCCACGACTTCGAAATGCTGTGCGTTATTGACACATCCCCCGTCCAAACTCAGAAACAGTGTGCGGCGATGGACTTAATGTGAGCAATAGTGAGCGCCAACCCGGGCCGCTTTCCTTTAACGTTTCTGCAAGTAGCAGCTTCGTTCTGTCAACAAAAAAACGTCCCGTGACTGAGATCAGACGGAACGCTTTCGGGTCTGCCGACTTCCACAACAAGGAATCAGAACGCATCAACCAAAGGATCGCCATTGCTTTGATTCTGGAGTTCAGGTGTTGCTGTCTCCGTCTGAGTAAAAGAAGCGGTCGTGATCGGTGTCGAATCGGCCCCGGTTGATATGACCGAGAACGCGGGATCCGGCGTCGGTGCCACCGCGGTTTTTGATGAAGGTACTGCAGGCATTTCGGATGGCATCGTGGTGCCCGCCGGCCAGGTTATGGTTTCGGAAGGCTGACTCATCATCGGCAAACGTTCGTCAAACGAAGCCGTCTGAGTGGGCATTGTCATCATCGGAGAATTTGACGGCTGCCAACCCGATGACATCGACGGATGGTGGGCCGACATAGAGCCGGCCGACATGGTCCCCGAAGGTCCAGGCTGAGACATCACCATCTGGCCGGGCATCGATTGACCGTACATTGCACTACCGGCCATCGAGCTACCGTACGTCGGATTGCCCGCCATTGCCATTTGAGTCTGCATCATCTGCATCTGTGCCATCTGGGCACCCGCAGATGGTGGCCCAAAGGCTGTTCGCTGACGTGGAATGCTGTAAGGATGCACACCGCGAGCCATCGCTGTTGATACCATCGGGCTGTCAGCACCAGTTGAGGCGGCTGCCATCCGAGAATGCACTTCCGGCTGATTCCAGTCTGCGTGCAGCGAGTCCTGGTAGTAGGCAACAGCCTCGTCGAGCTGACCCGACTCTTCATAATATTGTCCCATATGAGCCAAAGCTGTCGCGTGGTTCGGATTCACGTCCAGTGCGCGTTCCAGCGACTGAACGGCCCCGGAATCATTTCCCAGCTCGCGTTGAAGCCATGCGAGTTCTACGTGCGACTCAGCAATATACGGCTGTGTGCCTGCCCATGTGGAAAGCATTGCAGTGGCTTCCTGACTTCGTCCTTGATCCATCATTAGCTCGGCAAGACCGTGATAGGACGGCTGGTGGGACGGATCGATTGTCAATGCCTGGCGATAGTATCGCTCTGCATTCGGAGCATCCCCAATCTTCATCCGAGCTTTCGCGAGATTAGCGATGTAATCCGGGTTCGCCGGATCAGACTTCATCGCATTCTGAAATTCCCCGGCCGCCGCCGCGTAGTTTCCTTTTTTGTAGTAACTCATGCCGGACCTGTTGGCCATGCTGCTGCCCATTGTTCCGCAACCGGCGACAATAGAAATACTGGCCAAAGCAAAAAGTCCGCGGGACAATTTCCGCAGTCGCAACGAGGACATGAGAACGCCTTTCAGGAAGTCGCGAAAGGTGAGATTTTCAGAGAGAGGAAGAGGACGGCATGAAAAAGGTGTCAGGAACTTTGAGTGCCGAGCACCCCCGGCTATTCAAGCCAGTTCCTTTCGCCTTCTTCTTAGCCTCGCCTGACGGAACGATCACCACCGAGAAGTGGGCTCAATCGCCAGCTTGTGTTCATGAGGAAAAATTGGAGAGGAACGAAGGATACTGGCAGTTCGATTTTCACTGCAACGCCGATTCTTTTGCATGACAGGCAAAAGGGGACCCGTACCGTCCGCAGATCGGCAATGCCTGCCGAACCCAGGCTGAAGCAGGTCGGACAGGGGCAAAAACAGCCGATCGACAATAGTTCTCATTCAGGAACGGGAGTTTTCCTCAACTGTGTCCCCAGAAAGCCTGAAGTTCGGTAGCATGCAGTGAGATGACTCAGCGGAGCTGTCCTGTCCGGTACCGGAGTGGAAAGCGGCTTCGCGCCAGTTTCGCTCGTGAATTGATAGACTGCGGACGATAATCGATCGATCTGAAGTCTTGCTGAGCCTGAAAATTGCCCTGATCGCTCCGCAAGCTCCTTTACAAGCCGGATTGATGTTCGTTATACTCCCCGGCTCTTTCTCAGGAAAACGTATACATTAGTTCAGATCGCGAACCAGTCTCTTATGGGAGCTGGTGAAAGTCGCGGAGATAAAAATGCCAAAGCAGAAGACACATAAGGGAATGAAACGCCGTTTTAAGATTACGGCGTCTGGCAAAGCGACTCATCGTAAGTCGTCTCGCGGTCACTTGCTCAGCCACAAAGGTGCGAAGCGCAAGCGAAATCTGCGGGCCGGTGGGTTGGTTTGTGGTGCTGAAGCAAAGATCATCATGGATGCTCTTCGCCCAGGTGCTTAGTGCGAGAATGCTCGCTGGATGCTGATTGTCTGGGTGGCGATCAGTCTGAGAACAGATTCTTAAAGTCATACGGTTGTTTGCTCTGAAGGTCCGGTCCAATGCGTGTTCGTCTCGGGAAAGCTCGTCACCGTTCAAAGAAGCGTCTCTTCAAAGAAGCGCGTGGTAATGTGGGTGGACGCAGCAAGCTGTTGCGAACAGTCAAGGAAACACTGGTCCGTGCCCGCGCATTTGCCACACGGGACCGACGCACTCGCAAGCGAGAATTCCGCGCGCTTTGGATCACTCGAATTTCCGCTGCCGTAAGCCAGCTCGGCATGAACTACTCAACTTTTATGCATGGCCTCTTATTGGCTAAGGTTGAACTGAACCGAAAGCAGCTCAGCGAAATCGCAATCGCAAACCCTGAAGTCTTCAGCGAAATCGTAGAGATCGCAAAGAAGGCTCGCAGCGCAGTCGCCTGATATCGCCGAGTTAATCTCAACTGAATTTTGAATCGGGCGAGCCTTTGCCTTTGAGGGTTCGCCCGATTTCTTTTTTGCATCGCGTTTCTATACTCAATTGATGCCTACCCTGCGTTGGCGAGCGGCAGGGCGTGAGCGCTCCGAGTGTGTTTTTCTCGGTGGATAAAGTTTAAAGAACAGCACAGCATGGAAATTCTCAACGCATTTAATGAGTTTGAAACATCCGCCCTGAACGCGATTGCTGCGGCCACGGATTCTGAATCACTTGAAAAAGTCCGTATCGAATTCCTCGGCCAGAAAAATGGTCGAGTCAAAGATCTGCAGAAAGTGGTTGGCACTGCAACTACAGCAGAGAAGCCTGCCGTTGGTAAGCGGTTCAATGAGGTCCGGACTAACGTCACGGCTCAACTGGATGCCAAGCTGGAGCAACTGAAATCACAAGCCCAGAAGGCCGCCTCTGATTTCGATGTGACACTGCCCGGTGAACGACCAAAGATCGGCCAACTCCATCCGATCACTCGCGTAATCACCGAGTTCAGAGAACTCATGGGGCGCTTTGGCTTTACTGTCGTTGACGGACCGGAGATTGAAGACGAACGCCACAACTTCGAAGCTTTGAACATTCCGGAAGATCATCCGGCCCGTGACCCGCTCGACAATTTCTATGTCGCCTGCGCATCAGCAGCTGCTGGTGGTCCTGTTCTGCTTCGAAGCCAGACGTCGACCGTACAGATCCGCACAATGGAGACCACAAAGCCTCCGATTCGAATTGTATCGCTGGGGCGGGTATACCGACCAGATACCATCGATGCGACTCACTCGTGCATGTTCCACCAGATGGAAGGCTTGATGGTTGACCGACATGTCACGATGGCACAGCTTAAGACAGTACTCAGCCTGTTTGCTCGCAGCTTTCTCGGCCCTGATGTCGAGATTCGTTTCAGGCCATCATTCTTCCCCTTCACAGAGCCGTCTGTGGAAGTGGATATGAAATGGGGCAACAGTTGGATGGAAATCGGGGGAGCCGGAATGGTCGACCCGAACGTCTTCGCCGCGGTTGGATATGATCCTGAAGAATACACCGGGTTTGCCTTCGGATTGGGGATCGAACGTTTCTGTATGAAACATTACGGTGTCGACGACATCCGACGCTTCTACGAAAACGACATGCGGTTTCTGTCGCAGTTCTAGGCCATTATTCCCAACGGAAGATGCGAATCGCGACAGCAAATGTCAGAACGCCCCACGCGGCGATCACAGCAATCTCTGGAAGAATCATCGCGATGCCAGATCCCTCCTGCATCACCTGACGCAGCGCGGAGATCACTGGTGTCAGAGGGAGCAGGCCTATCACGGGCTGCACAAATTCCGGAAACCGCTTTGCTGAAAAGAAGATCCCCGAGCCAATCCACATCGGCACCATCGCCAGATTCATCAATCCGGATACGGCTTCCAGCGTCTTCGCGCGGCTGGCAATCAGCAGCCCGATCCCGGCAAACTCGAACGCTCCGAGTACGATCAGTAGCATGACGTTGAGATAACTGCCGTGATTGATTACTCCGAAAAGAAATCGTGAGACCAGCAGCACCACGATAATCTCCGGGATCATAAAGATCATTCGACTGAACATCATAGCGGCGACAAAGTGAGGTTTCTTCATCGGAGTCCCCATGAATCGCTTCAGCACCTGGCGAATTCGCATGTCGACGATGGCATAGCCAACGCCCCAGACGCCACCGCCCATCAGGCCCATACCGATCAGGCCCGGCACAAGGAAGTCGATGTAGCGACTTCCGGGTTCGGCGATCGCCACATCCGTCGTTTTCACAGGATCTTTTCGGCCCGCGGCACGCTGTAAGACATCATTAACAACGTCACGAGCATGAACGCTCCCGGGACGAGTGGGATCAAAAACAAAACGATAATCCGCTTCAGAGTTGTTCGTTTCCGCCACAACAATTAACTCGCTCTGCCCGGCGCGGAGTTGCTGTCGGCATTGTAACTCGGTCCCAATTGAGACAATCAGCGACTTGCTGCCGCGCAGTGACTCTGCCAGTAACTCGGTTCCATCACCATCCTGCACTATTATCGAAATGGCTTCCATTGGCTCGCTTCGAAAAGCAAGTCCCAGCGCGATCATCATGACCAATGGAAAAACATAGGACCAAAAGACGGCTTCCGGCTGTCGGATAAACTCCCGAAACCGAGCGAGAAATAACTGGGTGACAGGATGCATCTTCCACGATGAACTCATCGAACTGCTCCCGAGTTTTCGTCCGTCAGACGATGACCAGCATGATGCACAAAAACGTCCTCCAGAGTTGCTTGTCTTGTCGTCAACGACGTCAGCCTCAGGGATCTCTCGTTGATCAACGTCAACAGTGCAGGAATCGCGATATGAGGCTCGCGAACCGAGAGACAGCGATGCTCACTTTCTATGCGAGCCGAAATGACACCCGGCAAACTGCTTCCAAAATCGTCCGGCAATACCACAGCGGATTCACCACTGACCGTAAACACAACAACGTGTTCGGCTCCCAGATCAGAGATGAGCTTTTGCGGCGTATCGATGGCCAGAATTCGCCCTCGATCAAAAATCGCCACTTTGTCGCAGAGTCTTTCTGCTTCATCCATGTAATGAGTTGTCAGCAATACGGTCCCGCCCGCCTCACGAAACTCCGTGATGATTCGCCACAGGTCGCGGCGTGACTGCGGATCCAGCCCAGTTGTCGGTTCGTCGAGGAATAATAGCCGAGGATTCCCCACCAGAGCAGTCGCCACCGCAACTCGCTGCCTCTGACCTCCGGACAGTGCTTTGATGCGAGCGTTTGCTTTTTCCTGGAGGGAAACTTTGGCGATGGCCTCTTCAGGATTCATTCCGGAGCGATAAAAGCTGCGAAACAGGGTGAGTGTTTCAAGCACTGTCAGCTTCTCGGAGAGTCGTGTTTCCTGCAAAGAAATCCCGATTTCCTGACGAATTTCGTCGGCCTGTGTCGCCCAGTTCTTGCCAAGCACAAACGCATCACCACTCGTTGCCTTGACCAACCCTTCACAAATCTCGATCGTGGTCGTCTTCCCGGCACCATTCGGTCCCAAAACTCCGAAACAAGTTCCCCGTTCGACCTGCAGATCCACACCTCGCACGGCTTCCACCGGTGGATTCCCGGGCCACGTCTTCGTAAGCTGCCGACATTCAATTGCTAAAGACATACACGGCCGTCCAACAGGTAACGATCTCACCAACCCCATTACAGCATTTGATGCGGATCGAACATGTGAGTCAATCAACACGATTGACGACTTCGGGTTTGACTCGGAGGTGTCACATCAAACACGTCACCGAACTCAGTCCATTTCCCTGAAGTTTATCACATGCACATTTCGGATCGCATTCAATTAATCATTCTCAGCGTGTTGATGCTTCTAAGCCTTCAACCGGCGACGGCCATAGCTGACGAATTGAAATCTCAGCCCTTTCCGCAGGCCCCCGGAAAAAAGGGACTGCAGGTGCAGATGGTGGACGACGCCATTGCTCTGGGAATCCATCATGCTGGCATCAACATCAATCTGACCGCGTTACTCCAGTTCGAGCCCAGCAACAACACGATCCGATTTCAACATGGAGAGAAAGAGTGGCTGTTTAACAGCGACTATGCCAAAAGTCTGGACAGGCAGATTCAGCTTCTGAGTAAAGCAAACATCGTTGTCTACGCCATCCTGCTGGCCTACCCCTCTCGCGATACAGCCCGCGATTCCATCATGCTGCATCCGAAGGCGAGCGGCGAGTTCACAATTGCAGGCTTCAACACGGCCAACGAAGAAGGTCTTCGGGCGTATCGAGCGATCATCGCATTTCTTGCAGAACGTTACAGCGGACATCATCCGGAAGCAGGACGCGTCTGGGGCTGGATCGTTGGAAACGAAGTGAACTCACAAAAAATCTGGTACAACCTTGGCCAGATGCCAATGGTTGAAGCTGCGTCGGAGTATGAAAAAGCGGTGCGAGCCACTCATGATTCGGTCCGCGAGTATTCCGACCATGGTCGCTGCTATTTGTCGTTCGATCATTTCTGGACGGCGCGAATGCCAGGCGTTTCTGAACAGGAGTCGTATCCTGCGCGAGACTTCCTGAATGAGTTCGCTCGTGTGGCTCGGCAACGAGGTGACTTCGAATGGCACGTCGCTCATCATCCCTATCCGGATGATCTGGGCAATCCACGCACATGGCTCGACAAGCAGGCAAAGCGTACTCCTGACTCGCCGCACATCACGTTTAAAAATCTTGAAGTGCTTTGCAAATCATTGCAAAGCCCGGAATTACTTTGGCAGGAGAAGCCTCGCCGCATCATTCTCAGCGAACAGGGATTGCACTGCCTTCAAACCGAGGACGGGGAAACTCTGCAGGCGGCGGGTTTCGCATATGTCTGGGAAAAAGTCGCTCGCCAGCCCGGCATTGACGCTCTGATCTGGCATCGGCATGTTGACCACGCTCACGAAGGCGGCTTGCGACTTGGACTGTGGACGAATAAACCGGGAACAATTTCTGAACCCGATCGCCCACGACATCTTTACGAACTATTCCGCAAAGCCGATACAGCAGAATGGCCTGAAGCCGCATCATTCGCACTGCCTGTCGTTGGCCTGAAGCAGTGGAGTGACATTGACGAATAGTCAATGCGTCGGCGGGATGATTGCGTGGAAGCAAAATTGCCGAGGCAAGTAAGTTTGACTCAGCAAAGGCTCGAACGACGTCTTCAGCCCTGTATCTGCCAGAGTAAACAGTCCCCGCTCTAAAAGCTGTTCCACATTTTCTGATGTGTGGGCCTTTCGCATACGAGGTTGGCCGACGATACATGCACTCACTGTCCGAATCGTTGCCTATCGGCAAACATCAGATCGTGCACCATTAAAGCGATACACGATTCTGATGCCTTAGGAATCGTGCAGAAATAAGTGTCAGGTCTCTTTTGTGCAAAGCACCCGAAGGGCCGTTCCGGCAAGAGAGACCTGACACTTATTTCTGCGTCAATCCTTAGGTTTTCGCCTAAAACGCAGATTGATAGCCAAAGCGGGAAATTCAACCACTCAGGCCGGTTGTGATTCAATCTGGTGAGCCCGTTCGCGTCCCCAGCGCTCGCCATACACTTTGATCGATGTCGAAAGAGATGAATCTCAAACTGGCGTCTCCAAAGAGTGAGTTGACGCCGCCTGAATGAAAACTCCTGGCTGCGATGATTGACGGGCCACCGTCTGTCCAGCTTCTGCCTGCAGCGCAGTCAGGATCGCGGGAATTTGGAACTCGGACATGATTGAACCAGGTGTTGGAGTAACCTCCGAGCAGCCACGATCCACCTTGCCAGGAAAAATGTGATGCGGGATTAATTGTTGCCGATAAGCGACATCGACTCTCCATATCTGCCGTCGTTCGATAACCATTCAGATTTGTACCAGCGAAAACATCGCGGAAAGGTTCGTACGATGCCGGTTCGAAATCTCCTGTCACACGCTCAGAGAACATGACCGTGTTTGAAAGTCCATGAGTAAACTCCGCTGGAGCAACGGCGCGGCCATTGACGAAAGCTCCTCGCTGTGAATCGGGTTCAATGTTACCACGAGAAGGCAAGAGTTCCACGCTGATTCCCATACTTACGCGATAACTATTCGAACCTGGATATGTTTGATCGGACGGACAATTGAGCACCGCCAATGATTGAGCGCTGAGTTTCTGATTATTCGCTGCGGCGAAAACTGGAATGTTCATCCAGCTTGCCGATGTCGGGTCGTCGAAATCGATTTGCGAAAACACCTGAGGATCAAGGGCCGCCATCAGATAGCGATGTGGCGAAATGGCTTTATGCTGTTTTACACCGTCGTACCATTGGGTTGATGTGTAGGGAAACCTGCGATGTATGGCCACGTGCTGCTCAGCACTTAATCCGAGCTGCCTGAGATTGTTGGCACACTGCAGAATGCGTGCACGCTCACGCGCCTGCTGAATCGATGGCAGAAGCAGCCCAAAAAGCAAACCAATGATTGTTAGCGAGATCAGCACATCCAGCATCGTAAAAGCCCGGCGGCAGTTTCTGTTGGTATGTTCAGTGAATCGCATAACCAGATTCTTTCCGGAAACAATCAATTTTCTTTTTTGCAGAGTAAGGGCACGAGCACTTCTGTGCCTGCCGAGACAAACTGAATTGCAGGACTGACAGCGTTATTAAACACCGATCTGTCTTGGCTCAGCCTGACCTCGAATTGCACTGCAGACTGCTGCGTTGCCTCAGTGGACGGATTCACCCGTCGAATTGTCACGCCTGTTGGTGCGAAGAACTCAATGGGGCCACGCTTGCGCAGGCGGTTGACCACAGTGACCGTATGCTGCAACGTTTCTAATTCGCAAAACGTCAGTTGCGGAGGAAAGGCAGACAATGCTGGTTGAATCTGCGTCTGAATGGTAATTGGCCTGGGAGCTTCTGGATTTTGCGAGTCGAACAGAAGTGTGAAACTGGAGGTATCAGCAGCCACCGGTTCAAGTTGGATGTGAACTGCGTACTTGCGTTTCACAAGAGTGCCATCATCGGTCCATGGCTGGTCGATTGATTGCAGGTCCATTGAGATACTCTGGGCGTTGCCTTCACACCGAATATCTTCAATGAGCTTCTGTGCTATCGGCGATTCAATGCTTTCCCAGACAATCTCGTGCTCAGACGTCTGCCCTGTGACTCCTTGCAATCGCACCATTTTGGGAGGTTGAAGCCAGAACGGTGCTTTGACATCGACTCGAAATGTCACTTGCAGCGTTCCAACGGATACTGGCATATTGTCGCAGAAGACCGGCAGGCTCCTTTGGGCGACACCTGCATTTGGTGCCGTGAGTCGTATCGAAACTCGTGCTGTTTCGCCTGGATGCAGTACCGCAGGGAATGCCTCACGAATTCGACATTGGCAGTCTGTCTGAGCCTTCAGTCCTCGCATCGGCTCCATGGTTTGATTGCGAACCTCCCACGTCACATCGACGGATTCCATTGATGTTGCCGGAATCATCTCTGTAACAGGAGCCACTCGTCGGCTCGCCAGCGGTGTGTCGGGAACGGTGCCAGGTTTCAGTCCATTCCAGATAAACACCGCTGCAGCACTGACTGCCGCCAGAAACATTCCCAGCAAGAACTTACGAACCAGTTTCATGGTGATGTCCTCAAGTTTCTGAATGGCCGAAAGTCGGTCTGGAATAATGGCAATCCGTTGTCAATGGACACAATCTCAAGGAGTGTAGGTACATTCGCCCCAGGAATTACTACAGGGTGGTTTGTTCGGGAATACTTCGCACGGGTCACTGCAACCCATAACGAGGGGCGTCCCGCACGTCAGACAAGGACACATCACGACCCTTCCACACGCGTTCTTGTTTTGTGAACCGTTACCGTAGTCACATGTACTGTTGTATTCGCCCTGACACGTGACCCCGCCGTACATGTTGGCGATTTTGGGAAGCGTGCCTTCGCATCGGTCATTGTGATTTGGTCCAAGCGGGCAATCGCACGTCGTGACAGGCGTTGTTGCAGGCTTGCATTTGCTGTTCTGCCAGACATCGCCGGACAGATGATTTCCGACAAAACCACCCAGAAAGATGACCATGGCAAATACCACGGTCTTTAAGCTACGTGGCTTACAATTGATATGTTTCATTTTTATTTACTCCTTCTATCCAACATCAGGCAGAACGGGGGCTTCGACCAATTCGGAGCCACTTAAAAGTGAGCAGACATCCTAAAATCAGAAGGCAGACGATGGTCAGCCATCGCCAGTCGTTCGACTGCGGAATCGCGACAGCAGCCGGACCAGTGTTCACGATCGGCGGTGACGAAACTGGATCGGGTTCCGTCTTCAATCCCTTTGCACCTGCCAGATAAGCACGGCCACCGGGATAATCCGTGACCTTTGATCCCGCACTCACTCGCGGATCGAATTGATTGACGGGAAAATCAGGGTTGAATTCCACGCTTTCAATTTGCCATTCAAAGCCGGGCAACGGAATCTTGTCCAGATGATAGAAACCGTGGTCCTGAAAATGAAAGCCGGGAGACACTTCTCGAAATCGATCAGCGGTCCAGACTTTATCCCATTTCATTTCGCCAATCGACCCGATAATTCTGCGTCTGCGTGGCAAATAATTCACAGAGGCATCAAACCAGAACATTTCAGTTGATTGGGTTCCCTGCTCAGCCCAGGACATTTCGACGAGAACACAAGGATGCCCATCAACGTCTTCCATTCCTTTGACTGCAGCACCTGGTGTCGTCCGAAGTCGTTGCACCCACCAGACTCCGGATTTACAGTTCCACAGCGACATTAGGGCATTCATTGACAGATTCGTACTCAGCGGTCTTGATGAGTCCGGTTGCAGAATCTTGACATGAACCCATTCGTCGATTTTTCCTCCCGCTTCCGAATCGCTGTCCCAGCCGGTCATGCCTTTGATCCCGTAAACATTGCGGGAATCTGGTTTACCAGGGCAATCGCACGTTCAAGTGGCTTGAAAAGCTGACAAAATCTTCTTGAGGTTGTTCAAATTCCATCCTGCAAGCAGACGTTTGCCTCGGACGTTGTCTTTGATGGTGGTGTCGGACTTTAGAATTGACAGACTTAGTC
>JAPLOA010000089.1 GCA_026400835.1 Planctomycetales bacterium
GCGGCCACATGAACCGAAAACATGACAGCCACCCCGGGTGGCTGGTCCTCTGGAAAGGATGGACTAAACTTCAGGCCATGATCGACGGAGCAAGAACCCAAGAAGCCACCCGGAAATGTGCCTAAACCTAAGGCTAAAGCCCGGGGCTACCTGCTGCCGCCTCTACGAGGCGAAATGAGAACGGCAGTTGTCCCACTGAATCTCGTTGCTGTACCAAATGTTTGACACCTCAGGACAAGCTCCATTGTGGCAAGTCGGGCTTAAGTCCACGCCACCGGGTTCACCCGGTGGTGAAGGACGGTTCGCATCGGTCAGTTCGGGCCGCTCTGGTGGCGCGAGGATCGGCGGCTGCAACTCAATTACGGCGTCGCTGGCGGAACCGTCTCAGCCGCCGTGTTGAGCTGACTCAACAGGTGACTCGTTGCATGTTCCAGTTGCGCGTCCACATAAGGCGACGTCGCGGGATCAGCGGCCTGTCCATAGTGGATGTCGACCATCTCGCGAGCTTTCACCCACTCCTGCCATTGCTCTTTGTTAAGCTCAACCAGATGCCCTTCATCAGGCTTTACGCCCCAGTCGTCTTCCTTTTTTGATTCCGGGAAGCGATGAATATTGACTCCGCTCGGACGAAAATAACTGGCGGTCGTGATCTTCAACGCACTGCGACCGGATTCCATCGGCACGACATTCTGCACGCTGCCCTTTCCCCACGATCTTTCGCCAATGATTGTGGCTCGCTTGTTGTCCTGCAGACACGCACTCAAAACTTCACTGGCTGAGGCACTCAGTCGATTCACGAGTACCGCTAATGGGACGTTCGTCACTGTATTTCCCGGACGAGCTTTCCACTTCTTCTCCGGAACTGCTCGTCCCTTCATGCTGACGATCGATCCGCTGTCCAGAAACATATCGGCCATCTCGATCGAGGCGTCCATCAGACCGCCGGGATTGGAGCGAAGATCGAGCACCAGAGCTTTCATCTCCTGAGTATTCAGCGTCTCCAGAGCGGCCTTGAGTTCACTGGCAGTGTTGCGGGCAAAATGAGTAATCCGGACATAGCCGATCTTCTGCTCGTCCTTCAGCATGAATTTCCATTGCTGATCTTCGTTGCGTGAGATCCCGACGACCGTTGGAAGCTGAATCAGCTCACGAATAATTGTGACCTGTTCCGTCGTTTCAGAACCATGTTTGCGAACCCCAACAACAACCGGTCGTCCCGTAGGCCCGGCCAGCATCCTGCCAATCTCGGCGGGTGTCAGACCATTGGTGGATTTGCTGTCGATTTCCACAATCGCATCGCCAGACCGCAGGCCAGCTCGAAACGCTGGCGAACCAGGCAATGGGCTGACAATTTCGAGCCGTCCGCCAATCGCATTGACGTGAATTCCGATGCCGACAAATTCCTGTTCCAGATGCTGCTCAAACTTTGTCATATCTTCCGGAGCGACATACGTGGAGTACTGATCCAGATGACTGGCCATGCCCTGAATTGCCGCATTCACCAGTTCTCTGCGATCCACTTCGCGAACATAATTGCCATCAATCTGCTCGTACGCATCGGCAAACAGTCGCATTAACTCAAAGTCCTGCCGAGCCCGCTCCGCAGCACTCTTCTTATTGTCATCCACTGCACTCCATGTCTTCGCGCCGGCAAAGCCAGCGACGGTGGCAACAAGACACAGGACTGCAACAAACATGCGATTCATGGGATTGATCCCGAAAGGACTTAATAACAGGCAGGGGCCGGCAGGCAGGGTTACACTTCGCTGAGCATAGTGAGATATCTCTTCGGTGCCGGATTCGTCAGAATCCGGCGACTCTCATCATCCACGACTCTCATGATCCACGACTCTCATCATCCACGACTCTCATCATCCACGACTCAGAGTTTGACAAGCAGCAACATTCGATCAGGGCGTCGGTCCCGGAGGACAGTATTCCTTAATCCACTGGAAGATTTCATTATGCCAATAGCGGCTATTCGCCGGCTTGGTGACCCAGTGACCTTCATCCGGAAAGTTGATGAACTTGCTGGGAATCCCCTGACGCTGCAACGCCGTAAACGCCTGCTGTCCTTCACTCACGGGAACTCGAAAATCGAGATCATTGTGAATGATCAGCATCGGTGTCTTAAAGTTAGCAGCCAGTCGATGAGGAGAATGCTTCTCGTATGATTCGCGATTCGATCCCCACGGAGGACCGCCGTGTTCGTATTCATCGAACCACAGCTCTTCTGTCGTGGTATACATGCTGTCAAAATTGTAAACGCCGCAGTGATTGACCAGCGTCCTGAACTTCGTCGTATTGCCTTCAAACCAGTTCATCATATAGCCGCCAAACGACGCACCGGCCGCGAACATGCGATCGATGTCGATGTATTTCTGCTGT
Organism: Planctomycetales bacterium; assembly: GCA_026400835.1. Taxonomy (GTDB): domain Bacteria; phylum Planctomycetota; class Planctomycetia; order Planctomycetales; family Planctomycetaceae; genus SXXK01. Next base: position 2,389 of record JAPLOA010000089.1, read on the forward strand.
TCCATAAAGGCCAGTCCGGCCATCAGGTCCACATAACAACGACCACCCCAGTCGCCACTGATCTGGTCGGTGTACTTCTGCCCGAAGCCAGTGCTTCCACGAGGATTCGGTGCGGCGACAACATAGCCCTGAGCCGCCCAGATCTGAGGATTCCAGCGGAAGCTCCAACTATCCGACCAGGCTCCCTGCGGTCCTCCATGAACCAGAAATGCCAGCGGCCATTTCTTTGATTCGTCAAAGCCCGGAGGTGTCAAAATCCACATCTGCATCGGATCTTCATCAGCCCCTTTGACGGTGATGCTGTTTGCAGTTGGAAGAGCCAACTCCGACAGGAGCTTCTCGTTCATCTTTGACAGATTCACGCCGGGGGCTTTGGATCGCAGGAACTGCTCATTGAGCTGCACCGCGAAGACTTCCGCCGGATGAGTCAGGCGACTGTTATTACAGACCAGCACCGCTCCGTTGGCGGAGATGCTGAGATTCATCGAAGTCCCCACGGACTGTGCTCGTTCCGCCACATTCGGACGGCTTACAGTCAACGCATAGAGCGGCTTCGAACCATTCGACTCGGCAGATGTGATAATTTGATCGTTGTTACGCCAGACGATTTCATCAAAAGAAAGATCAATGTCCGGCGTCAGTGAAGCCGCTTCACCCGCCAAAGAACCGTCCAGATTACATTCAGCGACAACAATCTCCCACTTGTCCGCCTCGTAACCGGGTTTCCGCTGAGCACGCCAGGCCAGTTTCGTTCCATCCGAAGAAAACATCGGATGACCATCGGCAGCCGGATTACCGGCCGTCAGCGTCTGCCATTCCGTTGTCCCGCCAGCGATGGGGACTCGGCAAAGATCGTAGTTGGTACTCCAGGCTTCATCAGTCGCAGGAACAGCGGTGAAGACCAAATGGGTGCTGTCGGGAGAAAACGAAAAGTCCTGGGTCGATGAAAATGTTGACGAGGTCGGGTAAGAGTCGCGATCTCCAGGAGTCACATCGCGAGGTTCACTGGCGACCAGTTCACCCGGCACGTCCTCCGTCAGGTCGATCACAAACAGATGCTGACGCTTGTCTTCCACATAGCTGTCCCAGTGACGATAGAACAGGCGTTTGAAAACGCGAACCTTGACCGGCGAAGCGGCGATCGCTTCGGCCTTGTCTTTGTTCGCCTTATCGCTTTCAGTAAAAGGCTGCGAGGAGAACTCCGGATACACGGCCGATACAAATGCGATATGCCGACCATCCGGGGACCATGTTGCCGTCGAAGCATCTGTACTAATCTTCGTCAACTGCTTCGCTTCGCCACCGTAAGGATTGATGACCCAAAGTTGACTGCTGCCTGATCGAGTCGACTCAAACAAAATCCAGCGACCATCCGGAGACCATTTGGGACTGTTATCTTTCGCGGTCGGATTGGTCAGTTGCCGCGGCGGCGCGGAACCATCGGTCGGAACCAGCCACAACCGAGATACCGACTTATTGTTCTTCGAGTCTGTAATCTCCGACGATGCGAAGACTGCCCACTTCCCGTCCGGACTCACATTGGGCGCGCCAACGCGCTGAAAGGCAAACAGATCTTCCACATTCATCGGACGTTTCGTCATAGCATCCTGCGCCTGAGCGGCTTCCTGAGAGAAAAAGAGCGAAGTGCTCAGCAGAATCAACGCCGCTGAGAAGGTTCGAAGTATCATCATGCCATCCTGCAAGAAGAGTCTGAGTTGTGTTCCGTACACAGCGATCCAGCGATACGCCGTATCGCAGCGGGTGCCATTGTCGTCCAGAACACCACGTAGGATGTCAGGAACACAGGCCGCTTGTCCAGCAAGCGGGGCACTGATTCAAGCATCGCACGGAGTAAGCCGTCGAACGCCATCGTTGTGAGGTCCTGATCGTGCACACTGGCGAACAGATTTAAGTCGAAGTTGCGAACGCAGGCTGCTACAATCTGAAGAGCGAGAACGTCGCGATCATCCTGAACTCCCCAGCGGTGTTCTTTGTGAACTGCCAGAAAGCCACTGCCATGAGTCATAACCGCCGTCAATTTCTGAACCAAACAGGCCAGAGTCTTGCTGGGCTGGCGGCGTCGGTCATGCTGATGGAAGTACAGGCGCGGGCAACCGGGACGGCGGCGGCTGAAGTTGGGTCGGGCGGAGTTCTCAAGGCGTTGCATCATCCTGCGAGGGCAAAGCGAGTCGTCCAGTTATTCATGGCCGGAGCTGCCAGCCATGTGGATCTCTGGGACTACAAACCATCGCTCGAAAAGCATCATGGAGAAGCCTCCAACTTCGGCGAACATGTCGAAGCGTTTCAGGATGGGCTTGGTCCATGGATGAAATCTCCGTTCAAGTTCGCCGCCTATGGCCAGTCAGGCAAGTTTCTCAGCGATGCTGTCGAACCCATGGGCGCCGTTGTCGATGACATTGCCTTCATTCACAACATGGTTGGCAAGACCGGAGTTCACAGTCAGGCAACTTATCTGCAGGCGACAGGATTTGATCGCCCCGGTTTTCCCGGCGCTGGCGCCTGGGTCAGCTACGCTCTGGGTTCGATGAATGACAATCTGCCGACGTTTGTTGTACTGCCGGATCATCGAGGATTCGCGAGCAACGGGCCGAAGAACTGGGGTTCGGGATTTTTAGCCGCGAGCACTCAAGGGACTATGATCTTCCCCCAGCGGGCAACGCCGATTGAAGATCTCTTTGCGTCAGCCGATTATGTGTCAGCGAAAGCAGAGAACGATGGACAATCTTTGCTGCGATCACTGAATCAGGATTACAGTCGCAGCCGTCCCGGCGATTCGCGTCTGGAGTCACGTCTGAGATCCTATGAACTCGCGGCAAAAATGCAGCTCAGTGCGCCCGAGGTGTTTGACTTGTCGAAGGAGACGGAGTCGACCTTGAAGATGTACGGTCTCGCAAATCCCGGTGCGACTTATCCGACGGAGATTAACATCCCCGAGGAAGCCGAATACTTCGGACGCAAGTGTTTGATTGCTCGTCGAATGCTGGAACGAGGTGTCCGGTTTGTACAGATCTGGTCCGGCAACGACAACGGGTTTCCTCGCCGCAACTGGGATAGTCACGAAGACATCGAACGCGACCATAAGCCTCTGGCGATGGGCATGGCGATTGGAACGGCGGCCTTGATTCAGGATCTGAAACAGCGAGGATTGCTGGAGGACACGATCATCGTGTGGACCACGGAGTTCGGTCGCATGCCGTCAACTCAGGGCAGCAAAGGACGAGATCACAATCCGTATGTGTTTACGAACTGGTTGTGTGGCGGTGGCATCAAAGGCGGGATCAGTCATGGCTCGTCCGATGAATGGGGCTACAAGCCTCTGGACCGCAATAACCCCACACAGGTTTACGACATTCATGCGACGCTGTTGAATCAGTTGGGTATCGACCACACGCGACTCACGGTGCGGAACGACGGGGTTGATCGACGACTGACCGATGTGCATGGTCATGTGATTCACGAGATTTTGAGCTGATCACAAGGAGGATCAGGCAATGACACTGCTCTACATGGATGATCGTTTTCTGAAGCACGAAACAGGGCAGCATCCGGAGTGTCCGGCGCGGTTGAAGTCGATTCATGCGGCGATCACGAAGTCGGCATTGCTGGAGAAGGTTCGCCAGGTGCCGGTGCGCACGGCTTGTGATGATGACATTCTCCGAGTTCACCCGGCGGCTCATCTGGAAAAACTGCGGCAGTTCGCGGCAGCCGGTGGTGGTCGCATCGAGGCTGACACCATGATGAGTGCTCAGTCGGAAACCGTAGCCCGCATGGCCTGCGGCACGGCTGTGGATGCTGTTGAACGAGTCATCGCGGGAGAAGACACCACGGCCTTCTGTGCGGTCAGACCGCCGGGACATCATGCTGTTCCTGACGGGGCGATGGGATTCTGCCTGCTGGGCAACGCGGCGATCGCAGCTCGCACGGCCATTCAGCGTCTGGGACTCAATCGAGTGCTCATCGTGGACTGGGACGTGCATCATGGCAACGGGACTCAGGATGTGTTCTACGAAGACGGTCAGGTCGGATTCTTCTCTGCTCATCGCTTTCCCTTTTATCCGGGCACTGGTCGCAAAATAGAAACCGGCCGAGGCGCAGGGCTTGGGACGACCTTTAATCTGCCGCTGCAGTTCGGGACTTCTCGCAAAGACTATCTGGCTGCCTTTGAAGCCATGTTGACCGACGCCGCGGATCATATGAAACCAGAACTTCTGATTCTGAGCGCCGGCTTCGATGCACACGCGGACGATCCGATTGGTTCGCTGGGGCTTGAAACCGAGGATTTCGAAACGCTGACGAAGCTGGTTCAACAAGTCGCAGCGACACACGCCAACGATCGTCTCGTCAGCATTCTTGAAGGCGGCTACAACCTTCAGCGTCTGGCAGAGTGTGTGGAGTTGCACTTGAAGACGTTGTTGCCGAAGTAGTGCGAGGTTGATTGGTCTGACTGCTCTCTTTAGTGAGCGGCACGTTGATTTAATCGTTTAACGGCAAGCCGCAGGCGTTGCTGCTGGATTTCGCCTCCGCCTACGGCTCGCCGTTAAACGAAAACGATCAATACACGATTAAATCGACGCCCGTAGCACCATTCCGCTCACTCAGCCAACACCCTCGGGCTTCAGCCCGAACTCTCCGCTTGACGTGACGAACGAATTCGCTACTCTTTGCCGATCTGGCGAATTCATTCGTCACATTTCCGGCAGGAGTGAATCATGGCACGGGCGGTTTCCAGTCAGCCGACAGAAGTTGAGCTGCAGATCCTTCGAATTCTCTGGGAAAGCGGTGGCTCGACGGCGCGCGAGGTTCATAATGGCCTGACGGAGATCAAGGGCACGACGTATTCGACGACTGTTAAGATGTTGTCAGTGATGCTCGAAAAGGGGCTCGTCAAACGCGACGAAACCGTCACGCCGCAGGTCTATCGCGCGGCGATGAGCCAGAAGGTGACTCAGAAGAGAATGCTGGGGGACCTCATCGAGAAGGTTTACAACGGCTCGGCGATGAGTCTCGTGCTGCAGGCGTTGTCATCCGGAAAAGCGTCGGCCGACGAGCTGGCGGAGGTTCGCAGAATCGTCGACGAGCTGGAGGGGAAGAAGCCATGATGCCGATTCAGGTGATGGTCGTTCCGGTTTGGGTTGAACGTCTGGGATGGATGCTGGTGCATTCGCTGTGGCAATTGGCGATCGTGGCCGTACTGGCTGCGGTGTTGCTTCGATTGCTGCGAAATCGATCGGCACGAATCCGATACGCTGTAGCGGTTGCGATGCTGGCCTTGATGGCGATCGGGCCTGTGGCGACCTGGTGCTTTATTTCTGTCGAACCAGTTCAGCGAGTATCCTCGTCGCGGGCTGGTGAACGATCCGGGGCTGAACGACAAGTGGCTTCAGTGGTGCAAAAGCCTGTGACCACCGAGGCAGGCTCGGTGGGGTTTGGGGATGTGCGGCCCGTTGAGGCTATGCTGATTCCTTTGGCCGCTGAGGCGGGACATGTGAAGGCCTCTGCACAGACTTCCGAAGTCAGCATCGACGCCACCAGTGAAACGTCAGCCTCAGCTTTGCTGCTAGATCGGAAGCCAGCATTGATAGTCACTCTCGTCCGCGACTCCATCGAGAAAATCGCTCGGTCGATCAAACCACATTTTCCAATTCTGGTCGGAGTGTGGTTATTGGGAGTACTGATTTGCTCCATCCGTCCGATCTGGGGACTGTGGATTCAGTGGCGTTTGCGACATACAGGTTTGCAGTCTGTACCTGAGTCGATTCAATCAACGTTGAATGTGCTGGTGGAAAAATTGCGACTAACACGTGCCGTGCGAATCGCCGAGTCCGCTCTGGTCAAAGTCCCGCTGGTTGTTGGCTATGTCCATCCGATGATTCTGCTGCCGGCGAGCGTCATCACAGGGCTGACGTCTTCACAACTGGAAGCCGTTCTGGCTCACGAGCTGGCTCATGTTCGCCGCCTTGACTGGCTGATCAATACGCTGCAAGTGATTGCGGAGACATTGCTGTTTTATCATCCCGCAGTTTGGTGGCTGTCGTCACGAATTCGTCACGAACGAGAACTCTGCTGCGACGATATCGCTCTCGGCCTGGACGTCGACAAAGCCGTCTTCGCAAGGACGCTGCTCACGCTGGAAGAACTTCGACAGAAAGCGATAGTTCCAGCGATGGCCGCGACCGGAGGCGATCTGACTGCTCGAGTGCGACGTCTGCTAATCACGCCTCAAACCACCCCATCATCTGCCGGAGGCACGATCATGGGGATGTTGGTTGTGGTGATGTCGTTAGTCCTGATGCTGACATCTTTGTTCGCTTCCGATCCTGCCGAAAAGGCAAAGGCCACACTCGTTAATCCGACCACAGCGAGTCGAGATGATGATGCCACACCGGACGTTGATGGAGATGCGCTACCGGTTGCCGGACAGAATGATTCTCCCGCCGCCAAGCCAAATGCGCGGCAGCGTTCCATTCAGGTGCTTGACGAAAATGAGGAGCCCGTCGTTGGTGCCGACGTTCGACTTTCGTTTCAGCAGGACGGCCAAGTGCCGTCCCCGAAGAATTGGCTGATCGCCGCAAAAACGAAGGAGCAAGGCATTCTTACAGTGGAGGCTCCATTAGAAGCGAATAAGGTTTACATGACCATAGTCGCTGATGGATTCAGCGAGTTCCGCGACCAGCGGCCGGCGATCGGTGAATCGAAGATTCGCCTCAAGCGCGGCCGCATAATTCGCATTCGGGCTTTTGATCAGACTGGTGATCTTCTGCGAAAAACAGTGCCCATGCTGGCTGGCAATCACGGACACTGGGGGAGCGAGTTTACTCCTCAGGCAGATGGGACGGTCAAATCTCCGCCAATTGAACTGAATCGACGATTGATGCGAGTCGTTACCGCTACGCAGAACGGTCTACTCCTGTTTAGTGATCTCATTGATTTGGAAACAGCTCAACCGGGAGCGGATGGTGTTATAGACGTGCTGTTGAAGCCTGGAGTCAGGATTACCGGGAAGTTGGATGATTCCGTACCACGGCCAGTCGGCGAGGGTTACGTCCAATTGCGAGTCTGCGAGGGACCGAATCACAGGCTTGAAATGCCAACGAGTGAGGTCTCTGATCGGCCAGCATCTCCATGGAGGAATTCGTGGATCTGGGAAGATTCAGCGGCTGTACAACCAGACGGAACGTTTGTCTTCGAATCTGTCCCCTCTGGAGGACTCGCTCAGATTCATGCGATTGTAGATGGATTCATGTCAGCGAATCCTCCGATTGATGAACTCAGCAAATTGCTACGGGCCCATAATGGGGGCGACATAAAGACGTCTGAAGCACTCCGAAGGTATCTCAGCGGCGTCAACATCTGGCCCCAAATGGTGCCCGTAGATTCAGAGAGCGTGGAGGTACTTGTGAAATGCCGCCCCACAGCCTCCTGCAATCTCCGGATCCTTGATCCTTCGGGCAAACCTGTATCCGGTGCCGCCGTGAGCTTCCACCTAAATGCCACGACGATATTCTCAGGAGCGTTCCCTCCGGGACTCGGTTCCTTTAACAATTCAAATCTTGCGGAGGACATCCTCTATGATGTTTCTCCATTCTCAACGCTAAAGGGTGAACCTTCCAGAACACCACGGGGTACGTTCCGTAACAAGCAGAAGGCATGGGAGAATCGTTCGTATCATGAGGTACTTTCGGATGCGAATGGGCGAGCAATGATTCGAAACCTGCCCGCAGATTGCAGACTAAGTTTCATGGTAAAAGCCGAAGGATTTCTGCTTCCTGAATCTCCGTTGTATCAGCCGCTCAGTCCGAGACATTATATCAGTAAAGATGTGGGCTACATGGATCTGCTGGCAGGCGAAATCAGTGAGTCGACGATCTACCTTGAACGTGCGGAGCCGGAAGCAAACTATCTTGAACAGGATCAGCCAGTAGCAAGTCGCAAAATCATGGTGGTCGACCACAACGGCGAGCCGATTGAAGGTGTCTCGGTCGCAGTCGCTGAAATTCGCGTGGGAGCAAAGAACTGGCATAAATGGAGTACACAGCGATTTGGTGCTCCTCAACACGCAACAACGGATCGTTCTGGGCGAGCAGAACTACTGATTCCCAGCCTTATCGAAGGTGTCGCGGAACGAATTCGACTCGCCGTAAACTGGAGGAATGAAGAGGCAATAGTCAGTGGAAAGCTGGTAGAGATACCTTTAAAGGCGGATGGTAGAGTGATCTCCGTTGTGCCAGTTCAAGGGCAACCCCAACTTTTCGACGTGATCTACGCTCAAGTGCGATAGCTGACGAAACCGACGAATACAGACCAATTGTTGAGGCGACCTAACTCCGAACTCAGTCCTTCCAGTTGCCTTTCAGCGGAGCGGGCGATTGCTTGATTGTGTCGCCCAGTTTGGTTTTAGAATGCCGTTGCCAGCCATCGGTGACACGACTTTTGTCCACTCAAGCTCCATGGTCTTATCGTTTGCCGGGTGAGAATCCCGCTGGGAGAATGGGCGCGATTGCTTGAGATCTTCAGAATAAGGTGGCTGGTCGGATCCCGAGGCTGCTAAGCAGTTGTGTATTAGCAGCCAAAAGGACTCTGTATCGATGATACTCGACTGATTTCCCACCTGAACTCTGAAAAGGAGGGTCTTAAGAATGGTCCGTTCATTCTGGTTACGCCTGTCAGTTCTGGCGATCGCGGCGATTGGTTTTGGCTCGCAATTAAGTTCTGCGGCTGATCCCATTGAACCTGCAAAAGCCATCGTTCCAATGAAAACGATTGCACTCGTCTCCGGCGAATTAAAGCAGCACTGGTATACGTGGCTGACGGATGATCGTCACGAGGATCCGCGCGGAGTTTTCGCCATGCAGCCCGATGGGACGCTGCGGATCTCCGGCGACGGCTTCGGAGGACTCATCACTCATAAAGAATATGCAGACTATTATCTGTACATGGAATACCGCTGGGGAACGGCGACTTTTCGAAATCGAGTCAAGGCGGCTCGCGATGGAGGAATTCTGCTGCACTGCCAGGGGCCGGATGGAAACTTCGGCGGAACCAAAGAAGCTCCGGGCCCATGGATGAACTCGGTCGAATGCCAGATCATCGAAGGTGGCGTCGGCGATATCCTCGTGCTGCAGGGTGTCGATGAAGCCGGCAATATTCTTCATGCTGAAGCGACTTGTGCGATTTCACGCGATCGCGACGGCGAAGCCGTGTGGACTCCGGGAGGAAAAAAGGAAACCTTCACGGCGGGGCGAATCAATTGGTCCGGACGCGATCCGGACTGGAAAGACGAGATCAATTTCCGCGGGGCAAAAGATGTGGAAAGCCTCGGTCAGGAATGGACGACTCTGGAGTGCTTCGTCAAAGGCGATACTCTGACTTATCGCGTCAATGGAGTCATCGTGAATCGTGCGGAGAACGTCCAACCGCGACAGGGCAAGATTCTGCTGCAGACCGAGGGAGCAGAGATGTTCGTTCGCAAAATGGAACTACGACCATTGCCGAAAGAGATCCCCTGATCTCCTTTGGCTGCATCAGAGTGTTGACTTAATCAGCCGGAACGCGTTAGCGCGTCTGTTGACTTAGTCGTTTAACGGCAAGCCGCAGGCGCTGCTGATTTCGCCTACGCCTGCGGCTCGCCGTTAAACCCGGATTATTCATAACTGGTTCAAATGAAAGGGCCATCGCTGCGTAGAAGTTGATGTCAACGAACAACTTACGGAAACACAGCGAGGCCACGGATGAGTATACACACTGTTGAGGGATTTGGATGTGGAAA